>NZ_JALGRO010000004.1:127435-358120 GCF_022815645.1 Curtobacterium sp. VKM Ac-2922
CCCGCCGGCGCGTCGTCGAGTGGTCGCAGATCGTCGCTCGCGGCGCTGCGGGACGACGATCTGCGACCGGTCGGCGGACCTGAGCGGGGTGTTGCGACCGGTCGGCGCCTCCGGCAGGGTCGGCGCCTCCGGCAGGGTCGGGGCCTCCGGCAGCGTCGGGGCCTCCGGCAGCGTCGGCGCCTACGGCAGCGTCGGCGCCGCCTCGACCAACGCCCGCGTGACCGGATGCTGCGGCGCATCGAGCAGGGACACCGGCCCGTGCTCGACGATCCGGCCCGCCGACATCACCGCGACCGTGTCGCACAGCCGCTGCACCACGCCGATGTCGTGCGACACGAGCACCATCGTCAACCCGAGCGTCGACGCCAGCGACTCGAGCAGCTCGATCACCCGCGCCCGCACCACGACGTCGAGGGCGCTCATCGGCTCGTCCCCGAACAGGATCCGCGGACCGTGCACGACCGCCCGCGCGATCGCGATGCGCTGCCGTTGCCCGCCGGAGAACTCGTGCGGGTACCGGTCCACCGCGTCGGCCGGCAGGTCCACCCGCGCGAGCGCCGACGCGACCATCGACGGATGTGACCCGGGGATGCGGAGTGCCCGCAGCGGCTCGGCGACGATCGCGCCGACGCGCATCCGTGGGTCGAGCGACCCGTACGGGTCCTGGAAGACCACCCCGATCTCGTGACGGAACCAACGCATCCGTGCCGCGGACCCGGACGCGACCACGGGGCGGCCGTCAGCGGTGACGGTGCCGGCGGTGGGGGCCTCCAGTCCGGCCAGCAGGCGGACGAGCGTCGACTTGCCGGAGCCGGACTCGCCGACGATCCCGAGCCGGGCGCCGGTGGCGACCGTCAGGTCGACGCAGTCGACGGCGGTGCGCACCGGCCCGGGTTCGAACGGTCCGCGGCGGGGGAGCCGGTAGGTGCGGTGCAGGCCGACGGCCTCGAGCGCGGTCACGGGGTCCTCCGGGCGGTGGCGCGGGCGGCGTCGACGAGCGCGCGGGTCGTCGGGTGCTGCGGGGCGGCCAGCAGGTCGGTGACGGTGCCGGTCTCGACCACGCGGCCGGCGTCGAGCACCACGACGGTGTCGGCGATCCGGGCCAGGACGGCCAGGTCGTGCGTGACGAACACGAGCGACACGTCGAGCCCGTCGAGCAGGTCGAGGATGCGCGCCTCGGTCGTGACGTCCAGCGCGGTGGTGGGTTCGTCGGCGATCAGCAGCCCGGGTTGCCCGGCCAGTGCCATCGCGATGCAGATGCGCTGCCGCTGCCCGCCGGAGAGCTGGTGCGGGTACTGCCGCAGCAGCGAGGCCGGGTCCGGCAGGCCGACCGCGTGCGCCAGGTCGACCGCCGCGGCGTCGGCAGCACGACGGTCCATGCCCCGGTGCAGGCGCAGCGGCTCGGCGATCTGCCGGCCGACGCGGCGCAGGGGGTCGAGTGCGGTGCCGGGCTCCTGGAACACCATGCCCAGCCGTGCGCCACGGAACGGCGCGCGCTGCCGGTCGGCGAGTCCGACCAGCTCGTGGCCGTCGAGCCGGATGCTGCCCGACACGTCGGCTCCGGTGGGCTCGAGCCCCATCAGGGCGAGCGAGGTCATCGACTTGCCGGAACCGGAGGCGCCGATGACGCCGACACGACCGCCGGGAGGCACGGTGAAGCTGACGTCGTCGAGCACCGTCCGCCCCGTGATGCGGACCGACAGGCCGTGGACCTCGAGCGTGCTGGCTTCGGTCATGCGGTCACCTCGGTCTCGCCCGCGGTGCGGGCGTCACGCGGGGCGCCGTCGACGGGACCGCGCGGGGTGCCGTCGCCCGGGCCGCGGTCGGCGGGGTCGCGTGGGCCGCGGTCGGCGTCGCGGGCACGGTCGCCCGTCGTCAGGCGTGGGTCCGAGGCATCGCGGATCGCGTCTCCGAGCAGCGACAGCGCCATGACGACGAGCGCGATCGCGGCGCCCGGCCAGGTCGCGCTCCACGGGTGCACGCCGATGTACGTCTGCAGGTCGGACAGCAGGCTGCCCCACGACGCCGTGCCCGACCCGGCGCCGTAGCCCAGGTAGGACAGCCCGGCCTCGGCAAGCACCGCCGTGGCCATCGCGAGTGACAGCTGCACGGTGAACACCGGCGCCGCGTTCGGCACCAGGTGGCGCAGCAGCACGCCGCCGGGGCCGACGCCCGACGCACGGGCCGCGGTGACGTAGTCGCTCCGGGCGATGCGGCGGATCTCGCCGCGGGCGACGCGGGCGATCGTCACGCCGAACGTCAGCCCGACGGACACGATGACGACGCCGAGCGACCCGCCGAACACCGCGGTGAGCAGCATCGCGGTCAGCAGGGTGGGGAAGGCGACCAGGATGTCGAGCAGCACGGCGGTGCCCTCGCGCACCCAGCGCGCCGTGAGCGAGCCGACCGCGGTCAGCACCATGCCGACCACGCTGGCGATCACCCCGGAGCCGACGGCGACCAGCACGGTGGTCCGGGTGCCGGCGAGCAGGTAGCTGGCGATGTCGCGGCCGACGGCGTCGGTCCCGAACCAGTGCGCGGCACTCGGCGGCGCCCACTGCCCGGCGGGGTCGGTGCGGAAGGGGTCCTGGGGGGTCCAGACGAGCGACACGGCGGCGAGCACCACGAGCAGGCCGAGGACGACCACGGCGAAGGCCCCGGTCGGCCGGGCGACGACGCGGCGGATGCCGGCTCCGGCCATCAGACGGCCTCCCGTTGCCGGGGGTCGAGTGCGCGGTGTGCGACGTCGACGGCGAACCCGACCAGCAGCACCAGGCCGGTCAGCACGAGCAGCTCGGACTGCACCTTGGTGATGTCGCGGCGCCCGACGTCGGTGACGAGCATCCGCCCGACACCCGGCAACGAGAACACCTGCTCGACGACGACGGCGCCGACCAGCAGACCCGCGATCTGCACGCCGAGCACCGCCAGCACCGTGAGCGCGACCGAGCCCAGCCCGTGCCGCAGCAGCGCCTGGGTGCGGGTCAGTCCGACGGCGGCGGCGGTGCGCAGGTGGTCGGCGTCGAGCACGGACAGCGTGGCGGACCGGGTGAAGCGCAGGATGACGGCCCCCTCGACGGCGCCGATCGTCAGGGCCGGCAGCACGAGCGACGAGAACGCCCGGCCCGGCTCGGACCAGCCGTCGAGCGGGAAGCCCTGGGTCGGCAACCAGTGCAGTGTGACGGCGAACAGCGCGACGAGCAGCATGCCGGCCCAGACGACCGGCACGGCGGCGACCGCCTGTGCGACGAACGCGATGACCGCTCCGCCCGCGCGTCGTCGCAGCACGGCGGCGACGATCCCGAGCGGGACGCCGAGCACCAGGGCCGCGACGAGTGACATGCCAGCCAGGGGGAGCGTGACGCCGAGCTTCTGGACGATCTCGGGCGCCACCGGGCCGCGGGTCACCAGCGACCGGCCGAGGTCACCGCGGAACACCCCGCCGATCCAGTCGAGGTACTGCACGACGACGGGGCGGTCGAGTCCGAGCTGCTGTCGGAGTTCGGCGACCGTGGCGGGCGTCGCCTGGGTGCCGGCGACGACCTGGGCAACGTCGCCCGGCAGCACGCGCAGCGTCGCGAAGACGATGATGCTCGCGACGAGCAGGCCGACGACGAGCAGTAGCAGTCGCCCGACGAAGAAGCGGGTCACGAGACGATGCTAGTCGGCGGCCGGTGGTGGTCCGGCGCTACCGCATCGCCAGCTTCGCCAGGTCGAGGCGGGAGTTGCCGCCGTCGACCGGGAAGCCGGTGACCCCCTTGCGGACCGCGGTGATCGCGGTGGCGGTGTACAGCCACTCACCGGCGGCGTCCTCGCTGACGATGCGCGCGGCCTTCCGCAGGTCGGCCTCCTTCTCAGCGGTCGACGTGGTCGCGATCGACGCCGCGTACAGGTCCTGCACCTGCTGGTTGTCGTACCCGAAGTAGTAGTCCGGGTTCGCCCAGTTGCCGAAGTCGCGGGCCTCGACGTGGTCGACCATCGACATGTCGAAGTCGCGGGTGCCGCTGGCCGGCTTCTGGAAGACCTGCGACAGCCAGGTGGCGAAGTCGACGCGCTTGACCGTCAGCGTGATGCCGACGTCGGCGAGCTGCGAGGTCAGGACGTCGCCGATCGTCGTCGGGTACACGTTGGCGTACGTCAGGGTGAGCTTCAGGTCCTTCTGACCGGCCGCGGCGAGCAGCTTCTTCGCGTTCGACGGGTCGTACGCGTCGATGTCCGTCAGGTCCTGGTACCCGGGGTCGAGTTCGGGGATCGGGCCGCCCTGCTCGACGCCCGTGCCGCCGACGGCCTTGATGAGCGCCTTCGGGTCGATGGCCTGGCGGATGGCCTGGCGCACCCGCTTGTCGGTGAAGGGGGCCTTCTGGTCGTTGAACGCCAGCGTGTACTTGTCGGTCGTCTTGCCGGAGTGCAGCGCGATGTCGCTGTTGCCCTGCAGCTGGCTCTTCAGCGTGCCGTCGACGGGGTTGAGCACGTCGAGGTCGCCGTTGGCCATCGCGTTGACGGCGGTCGACGGGTCCGTGATGTACCGGAACACGATCTTCGCGACCTTCGGCTTCGTGCCCCAGTAGTCCGCGTTGCGCGAGAACGTCAGCGAGTCGCCCTGCTTCCACGACGCGACCTCGAACGGGCCGGTGCCGTTCGCGGTGTCGGACAGGTCGTTCTTCGCGGCCTGCTCGAGCACCAGGCCGGAGCGTCCGGTCAGGGTGAACAGCAGGTCGGAGTCGGGCTTGGCGAGCGTCAGCCGGACGACGCCGTCCGAGGGCGACGTGATCGCGGTCACGCCGGCGAGCTTGGCGGAGTCGACGTAGCTGGCGTTGTCCTTGACCTGCTGCAGCGACCAGACGACGTCCGACGCCGTCACCGGCTTGCCGTCCTGGAACGTGATGCCCTTGCGCAACGTGAACGTGTACGTCAGGCCGTCGCTCGAGACCTCGTGCGAGGACGCCAGCACGTCGCGGATGTCCCCCTCGGCGGTGCGCCCGACGAGCCCCTGGTACACGTTGTCGATGAGCACCTGGTCGAGTGCGGCACCGGATTGCGTGCGGATGTCCAGGCTGGTCGGTTCGAGCACCAGGCCGACGCGCACGGTCGCGTCGTCACCGCCCTTGGGCGCGGACGATCCGCTGCACCCGGTCAGGGCGATCGCCGCGGCGACGACGACCGCGGTGGCGGCCAGCGCCGTGCGGCCGAGGCGCGGACGGGCCCCGCTGGTGGCGGATCGACGGGCCCCGCCGGTGGCGGGTCGACGGGCGAGGAGGGGGCTCATGGGTGCTGGGTTCCTTCCGGCGGGGAGCGACGGCACGTCGCGCGCGCTCGGGAGAATCTACCGGCGCACTGCGGTTTCTCCGCCCCCGTGCAACAAATCGTGACGCGACGCCCATTCCCGGATCGCGGCGGCCAGCGCGAGCGGTGCCTGTGTCTGCACGGCGTGCCGCGCGGTGACCGTGACGATCTCGGCGTCCGGCATCCGCTCGCCGAACGTCGTCACGAGCTTCGGGGAGACGTACCCGCGGTCGCCCCGGACCAGCAGCAGCGGCACGTCGAGCGACTCCAGGTCCGGCCACGCATCGGCGAACCGGCCGACCGAGGACGTCCGACCGGCCGGCAGGTGCGGGAAGTGGTGGCGCCGGACCAGACGACCGTCCGCACCCAGACGGGTGGTGTGCCGGGCTTCGCGCAGCAGCACCTGGCGGTCGTCCCCGACGCGGGCCTCGATCGCGCGCTCGACGACCTCGTCCAGGTCGGCGAACGGTTCCTCGGTCTCCAGCGCCCGGGCGATGCGGTCGACGGCACGCTGGGCGAAGTCCGGGGACATGTCGACGAGCACCAGGCCGGTCACGCGCTCGGGCGCCGTCGCGGCGATCCGGGCGGCCAGGATCGCGCCGAGGGAGTGCCCGACCAGCAGCCCGGGCGGCACCGCGAGGGCGTCGAGCGCCGCCAGCACCGCGGGTGCCGTGGCCGACGCGGCGTAGTCCGCATCGTCCCGCCACGCGGACCGGCCGTGGCCGGGCAGGTCGAGGGCGACCGCCGGCTCGCCGACGGCCAGGGCCGTGACGTCGAAGCTGTGGGCGTCGATGCCGAGCCCGTGCAGGTAGGTGACCCGGGCCTCCTGGCCGGGGTCCGTCGGATCCTGCCAGCGGATGGCGGAGATCGCGCCGTGACCGGCGTCGGGCAGGTCCGTCCTGGAGGCCCGCAGCGGCTCCGTCACGCCGCTCGCGTGGGCGAGGTCGGCCAGGTCGCGGAATTCGTCGTCGGCTTCGAGCACGGTGCCCAGTCTCGCACCGTGGGATTCCCGGCAAGGGTTAGGTGAGGCATGCCATACTCGGGGTCGTGGCAGCCCGGTACCGTGTGTTCTCCGTCCGCGTGGCGGCCGTGACCGCGCTCACGCCGGCCTTCGTGCGGGTGACCCTGTCCGGTCCGGACCTGGCGGCGTTCGCGTCGGTCGGGCTCGACCAGCGGATCAAGGTCGTGCTGCCGATCCCCGGGCACGGGTTCACCGACCTGCCCGACGGCTCCGACTGGTACGCCGCGTGGCGTGCCCTGCCGGACGCCACTCGCAACCCGCTGCGCACCTACACGGTCCGTTCGTTCCGCCCGGACGCACACGAGCTCGACATCGACTTCGTCGCCCACGGCGACGCCGGGCCCGCGTCGCGCTGGGTGTCGTCGTGCGTCGTCGGCGACGAGCTCCGCATCGTCGGACCGGCCGTGCCGTCTTCGCCCGCCGAGCTGCCCTCGGGTGCGGCGGAGTTCGCGCCGGGCGCGGCCAACCGGATCCTGCTCGCAGGGGACGAGACCGCCGCGCCGGCGATCTGCGCGATCCTCGAAGCGCTCGACGTCACCACCGTCGGCCACGTCTTCATCGAGGTCCCGACCGACGCCGACCGGCTGCCGGTCGCTGCGCCCGCCGGGGTCGAGGTGCGCTGGATCGCCCGGAACGGCGCGTCGCACGGGGCGCGGATGACGGACCACGTGCACGCGTGGGCGTCGACGGCGGTCAGTGCTGCCGGTGCTGCTGGTGCTGGTGCTGCTGGGGTCTCCGGTCCAGCATCGGACGTCGAGCTCGTTGACGTGGACGTCGACCGCGAGACCCTGTGGGACGTCCCGCCCGTCACCGACGCGCAGCTGTACGCCTGGATCGCGGGCGAGGCCGCCTGTGTCAAGGAACTCCGCCGGCACCTGGTGCGCCGGGTCGGGCTCGACCGCAAGCAGGTGGCCTTCATGGGCTACTGGCGGCACGGCAAGGCCGAGAACTGAACACGGCAGGGGCTGCAGCCGGGCCGGCTGCCGACACACCCGTCGGGTTCTCCGCCGTGCCGATCACGGCGCTCGGGGCGCGCGGACTCACCCTGGGCTACGACGACCGTGTCGTCGTGGACCACCTGGACGTCGACGTCCCGGACGGCGAGCTGACCGTCATCGTCGGCCCGAACGCCTGCGGCAAGTCGACGCTCCTCAAGGCGTTCGCCCGCACCCTGAAGCCCAGCGCCGGCACCGTGTACCTGGACGGCGCACCGCTGTCCACGTACCGCCCGAAGGCCGTCGCCCGCCGGGTCGCGATGCTGCCGCAGACCCCGATCGCCCCCGACGGCATCACCGTGCGCGACCTGGTCTCGCGCGGACGGTTCCCACACCAGGACCTGTTGCACCCGACCAGCGGGAACGACCGTTCGGCGGTGCAGCGTGCGCTCGTGCAGACCGACACGCTGGCGCTGGCCGACCGTGGCGTCGACGAGCTGTCGGGTGGGCAGCGGCAGCGGGTGTGGATCGCGATGGTGCTGGCGCAGGAGACCGACATCGTGCTGCTCGACGAGCCCACCACGTTCCTGGACATCGCCCACCAGTACGACGTGCTCGAACTGGCGGCGTCGTTGCACGCGGCCGGACGCACCGTGGTCGCCGTGCTGCACGACCTGAACCAGGCGGCGCGCTACGCGACCCATGTCATCGCGATGCGTGCGGGCGAGGTCGTGGCGCAGGGGCCGCCGTCGCAGGTGCTGACCGCGTCGTTGATCGAGGACGTCTTCGGGCTGCCCTGCGTCGTCGTCGCCGACCCCGAGACGGGCACCCCGCTCGTCGTGCCGCGTCGCGCGCGCTGACCCGCCCGCGCTGCCCCCGCGGTGCCCCGCCCGCGCCGCCCCGCCCGCCGTCCCGCTCCAGCCGTCCCGCTCGCGCTGCCCCGCTGGCGCTGCCCCGCCCGGGCCGCCCCGCCCCGCCGTCCCTGTCCGAGTGGTCACGACTCCCCGCTCAGGTTCGCCGAGTGGTCACGAACTGTCGCGAGTTCGGCGCCCGATCGACGGATTGTGACCACTCGGTATGATCGGCACGGGGTGTCGTGACCACTCGCGAACGACGGACTGTGACCGGTCGAGCGAGCCGGCAGAGCGCAGAGCGCTGCGCGTCGGGGTCAGCGGTAGCCGCCGTCCTCCAGCCCGGCCTCGACCTCGAAGCGGTTGCGCAGCGGATCCCGACCGGCGACCGCGTAGAGCAGGGGCATGAGCATGCCGTACCGGCGCCACTGCGTGACGTGCACCCGCTCGTGTCGCAGCACGCGGTCGCCGTCGTTGTCGCGCGTCAGGTACACCGACCCGACACAGGTGCCGCCACGCCGGAACACCCACCGTGGCAGGCCGGAGCACACGATCAGACCGTCGACGACCCGCACGGGACCGGTCGACAGCGGGACGCCGACCGCGAGCCCGACCCCGGTGGCGAAGAGCCACCCGAGCCGGGACACGGGGGAGTCGAGGAGCGGGTTCCGCACGGCTACTCGGGGCGGCCGTAGGTCTCGAGCAGGCGCAGCCAGATCTCGTTCATCGTGGGGTACGCGGGGACGGCGTGCCACAGGCGGTAGATCGGGACCTCGGCGACGACGGCGATCGTCGCGGCCTGCAGCATCTCGGCGACGTCCTGCCCGACGAAGGTCATGCCGACGACGACCTTGCGGTCCTCGTCCACGACCATGTTCGCGCGGCCGACGTACCCGTCCGCCTGCAGTGAGGCGCCGGCGATGTTGCCGAGCTCGTACTCGACCACGCGCACGTGCAGCCCCTGCTGCCGGGCCTTCGCCGCGGTCAGGCCGACGCTGGCGACCTCGGGGTCGGTGAAGGTGACCTGCGGTGCGGCGGCGTGGTCGGCCGTGGCGACGTGCGCACCCCACGGCTCGGTGTGCAGCGGCGTGTCCTGGAACCGTGCAGCGATCGCCTCGCCGGCGGCGCGGGCCTGGTACTTGCCCTGGTGGGTCAGCAGCACACGGTGGTTCACGTCGCCCACGGCGTACAGCCAGTCGGTGCCCGTGACCAGCATGGTGTCGTCGACGTCGAGCCAGTCGCCCGCGGTCAGCCCGACGCTCTCGAGCCCGAGGTCCTTGGTGTGGGCGGCACGCCCGGTCGCGGCGAGCACCTCGCTGGTGATCACGGTCGTGCCGTCGTCCAGGGTCGTCGTGACCAGGCCGTGCTCGTCGCGGTCGACGCGCGTGGGGTTGACGCCCAGTCGCACGTCGATGCCGGACGCGCGCATGGCGTCGGCGACGAGTTCACCGGCGAACGGTTCCATCCCGCCCAGCAGACCGTGGCGAGCGACGATCGTGACCTTCGCGCCGAGGGAGGCCCAGGCGGTGGCGAGCTCGGTGCCGGCCACCCCGCCACCGATGACCAGCAGGCTCTCGGGGACCGACTTCGCGCTGGTGCCCTCACGGGTGCCCCACGGCTCGGCCTCCACGAGACCCGGGACGTCTGGCAGCGTGTGCAGCGAGCCGGTCACGACAGCGATCGCGGCACGGGCGGTGTGAGTCGTGGTCTGTCCGTCGGGACCGGTGACCTGGATGGTCTTCGGTGCGGTGATGCGGGCGTGTCCGCGCAGCAGGGCGATGTCGGCGGACTCGAGCCACGCGACCTGGCCCGCGTCGTCCCAGTCGCTCGTGAACGACGTCCGGCGGGCCAGCACCGCGGCGGCGTCGAGCTCACCGGTGACCGCCTGCTTCGCTCCGTCGAGCCGCTTCGCGGCAGCGAGTGCGTGGCCGCTCCGGAGCAGCGCCTTCGAGGGCATGCACGCCCAGTACGAGCACTCACCGCCGACGAGTTCCGCTTCGACGACCGCGACCGACAGGCCGCGCTTGTGGGCGTAGTCCGCCACGTTCTCGCCGACTGCGCCGGCGCCGATCACGATGAGGTCGTAGTCCGTCATGCGCCCGAGCGTACGCGGACCGGCATGGACCGCGCCGAGCAGCAGTCCGGCGGTTCAGGCCACGCGGGACGCGGCGGACAGGGCTCCCACGGCACGGAGGATGACGCCCATGTCGTCGACGGCGCGGGCCGGGTCGACGGGGGCGAACCCGGTCAGGGCGGCACCGACCAGCCGGCGTCCACGGGTCGCGGCCTGGATGCGCTCGACGAGCGCTGCGCCGTCGAGCCCGAACGGCACGGGCTCGAGCAGACCGTCGACCTCGGACGGGTCGAGCACGTCCAGGTCGACGTGGACGTACACGGAGTCCGCGCCGGTGGCCTCGACCGCGGCGGCGATCGCGTCCGGGGTGGCGGCGTCGACGTCGAGGTGGTGGATGCCCGCGCGCTCGACGGCGTTCGTCTCCGCCGGCTCGACGCCGCGGGTCCCAGCGAGGACGACCGACGAGGCGGGCACCACGGGGAGGCCCGGGAACAGGTCGCTCGCCCGGTCCACCAGGATCCGCAGTGCCGCGGTCTCGGCTGCGACGGGCTGCGCGCGGTTGAGGGACCGGTAGCCACTCGACCCGGCGATGCGGACGAAGGCGGTCGAGGGTCCGAGGGCGACGCTGCCGCCCAGGGCACTGGCGCCGTCGCCGCCGATGACCAGGACCGGCTCGGACGCGATCGAGACCTCTTCTGCCACGCGCTCGGCGACCTGCAGCACCGAGGTGTAGCGGGCGACCGCGGTCTCGAGCCGGTCGCCTGCGCCGGCCGGGACGTCCACCACGGTGGTCGCGGTGCGGGGGAGATCGGCTGCTATCGCGGCGGCGCCGTCGCCGAGGCGCATCGCACGCGACGACGCCGAACCCTGCCACTGACCGACGACGAGGAACTGCATGTCCTCATCTTGTCAGGGTGGGCCCGGCGTCGTCGTGTGTCGGGGGTCAGATCGAGGACGACCCGCCGGACTTCAGGGCAGCGAGTCGCGCTTCGACCTCGGCGTCCTTGCCGACGTCCTCGAGCGACTCGAACTGGGCGTCGAGGCTCGACGACTGCAGTTCCTGCTGCCCGATGACCTTCGCCTCTTCGCGACGCACCTTCTCCTCGAAGCGGTTCAGGTCGCTCGTCGGGTCGGTGATGTCGATGTTGCCGATGGCGTCGTTCACCTTGGACTGGGCCTCGGCGGTCTTCGCGCGCGCGACCAGGCTGTCGCGCTTGGACTTGAGCTGCCCGAGCTTCTCCTCCATGCCGGCCAGGCCCTGCTTGAGCTTCTCGACCTGCTCGTTCTGGGTGGCGAGCGGCGTGGCGTTGTCCTTGACCTCTTGCTCGGCGGCGATCTGCTTGCCCAGGGCGATCTTGGCGAGGTTGTCGAACTTGTCGGCATCGGCCGCCTTGCCCTCGGCGCGGTACTTGTCGGCCGCGGTCGACGCGTTCGCGGCCTTCTGGCCCCACTCCTGCGCAGCACGGACGTCTTCCTCGTTGTCCTGCTCGAGCAGGCGGAGGTTGCCGATGGTCTGCGCGATGGCGCTCTTGGCGTCCGCGATGTTGTTCGTGTAGTCGCGCACGAGCTGGTCCAGCATCAGCTGCGGGTCCTCGGCGTTGTCGATGAGCTGGTTGACGTTCGCCCGGACGAGCGAGGAGATGCGACCGAAGATCGTCTGCTTTGC
Organism: Curtobacterium sp. VKM Ac-2922; assembly: GCF_022815645.1. GTDB lineage: Bacteria > Actinomycetota > Actinomycetes > Actinomycetales > Microbacteriaceae > Curtobacterium. The sequence goes on from NZ_JALGRO010000004.1 coordinate 139,266, forward strand.
CATTGCGGTTCCCTTCCTGGGGATGGTCATGGTGGTGAGTGCTGTCGTCAGTGGAGTCGTTCGGGGTCAGGGGCGTCGGGTCAGAAGCGACCACCGCCCGAGAAGCCGCCGCCCCCGCCGCCCCCTCCGCCGAAGCCGCCCCCTCCGCCGAAGCCGCCGCCGCCTCCACCGAAGGAGCCGCCACCGAACGACCCGCCGCGTCCGCCCAGCAGCCCGCCGAGCACGATGCCGGTGACGAGTCCGCCGAGCTGGGCACCGCCGCTGTTGCCCCCGCCGCCGCCGGGCCAGCCGCCCATGTCGTTGCCGGCTTCGTCCATCGCCGCCGCGGCGTACTGCTCGGCGGCCCGGGCTGCCTGCAGGGCGCGCTGTGGGTCGGTCGTGGCGAGGTCGACGGCGTCGTCCAGCGCCCGTTCGGCTTCGGACAGCCGCGTGCGGGCGGTCGTCCCGACGGCACCACGGCGCAGGGAGATGAACTCCCGTGCCTGGCTGATGCGCGAGCGGGCGTCGCGCAGTGCGGAGTCCAGCGCCCGTTGGGCTCGTTCCTGCTGTTCCTGTGCACCCCGTGCAGAGGCCAGGGCGGTGTCGATCGCGGTGTTCGCCTTGGTCAGGGCGTCGACCGCGGCGATCGGGTCCGTCGGGTCGAGGCGTTCGCGCAGGACGGTCTCGGCGGTCGTGACGGCCGAGGCCAGGTCGGGCGTCTGCGCGCGCATCGCCCGCGCGGCGGCGACGTCGCCCTCGATGTCCAGACGCATCGCGTCCACGCGGGCCGAGGCCTCGCGGAAGGTCGCGTCGGCGCCCGTCGCCGAACCGGTCAGTTGCTGGACCTGTGCCAGTGCGTGCTGACCGTCGCGGACGGCGACGACGGCTTCGCCCTTGTCGCCGGCGGCGATCGCGGCGTCGGCAGCCTGCGAGCGTTCCGTCGCGAAGGCGAGCACCTGGCGCGCCTGGTCGACGTTGTCCGACACGGTGGCGAGGGTCCGGCCGCTGTACGACGCGCGGACCTGCTCGAGCGCGGCCGCCGCCTGGTCGACCGACGGCGGTGCGGCCTGCACACTGGACCGCAGCGCGGTGGCAGCGTCCTCGACCCCGTCCTCGAGCGACCGGAGCTGGTCGAAGGCCTCGGTCTGCTGCTCGATCGCCGCGTGGGCCTGTTCGCAGATCGCGATGATCTGGTTCGACCAGTCGGCGCGCTGCTGGGGGGAGTCGGGGACCTCGTCGTCGAGCTGCTGCTGGAACGTGAAGGCCTTGCGGACGTTCGCCTTGGCAGCGTCGACGGTGTCGGCGAACGGCTTGGCCGCGTCGGCGCCGAACTGTGCCGCGGCGAACCCGACCTCTTGTTCGGCGGTGCGGAGTTCGTCGTCGATCGTCACCAGGGCGGCCCCGGCGGTGCGCTCGAGGTCGGCGAGCGAGGCTTCCTGGGCCCGGGTGGCCGCGGCGGTGCGACGTTTGTTGCGGGTGCGGATGACGAGCACCACCACGACGACGGCGATCACCACGACGAGCAGCAGGATCCACAGCCAGGTCAGGTTCGGCGGGTCCTGCGACGAGGACAGGCCGCCGGCGAACGCGGTGGCGGCACCGGACCAGTCACCGTTCCGCAGCTGCGGCAGCAGGTCGTCGTTGACGGCGTTCTCGACGTCGGACTTGCTGATCGAGGTGGTGTTGGTCTGCTGCACGTCGTACGTGCGTGCCTGGGTCGCGATCGACAGCAGGATGCCGTTCGAGTCGATCTGGTTCTGCGACAGCGTGGCAGCGCCCCACGCGGTGTGGTCGCTCGGGTCCGTGAACGAGTCGACGTACACGACGTAGAGCTGCGTGTTCGTCTTGTCGGCGAGGTCGCTGACCGCGCGTTCGACGCTGCGCTGCTGGGACGTGGTGAGGGCGCCGGCGTCGTCGAGCACGTAGGCGCCGTCGAGCTGCACGGGCGCGGTGGCGCTGGCGGCGGTCGCGGGGGCGATCACCAGCAGGGCGGCGATGACCGCCGCAGCCAGCCGTGCCGCCCAGCGACCGGACGTCGGCCGCCCCGACGTACCCCGCTCGGCGTGGCAGTCCGTGCCCGACCCCCTGGTGTGCGATCCACGCTGGACCGTTCGCATCCGTTCTCCGTCCGTCCGGCAGCGCACCCCGTCTGGACCCGTGATTCCCGGGTTCGCCGCGTCGGGAGCGCCGTCGTTCCGGAGTCTATCCAGGGGGCGCACGGTTCCGGCGGATTCCCCCAGCACCTGTGGAGAGAGCGGCCCGGGGGACGGATTCTGTCCCCCGTCGGGAGTATGGTTCGACGTGACCGTTTCGACGACGAAAGGGGTCGACAGATGGAACGAACCATGAACACAGAGGTGGTCCCGCTCGAGGACGGCTTCCACCGGGTGTCAACGCCCGCCAGCGGTGTGATCGGCTTCGTGCGTGAGCACGATGGTCGGTACGAGGTCCTGCGTGGCCGTGTCCGCCAGGCCACCCGGTCCGAAGGGCTCTACTCCACGATGAACGTGGCACTGATCGCCCTGACGCACGCGTGAGACGAGCACCGCACCACGAACGACCCGACCGAGACGCCGCCGGACCCCGGCGGCGTCTCGTCGTCCACCGGACACACCCGATCGCGCCACCCGTACGCTGACGGCATGGGCGCACCAAGAGCACGGGTCCGCGTCACGCGACGTGGTCCCACCGCCCAGTCCGACCGGGAGGCCCTCCTCGCCTTCGCCGCGCACGTCACCGGGTCTGACCCGTCGTCCACGATCCTCGGCCGCCGGTGTCCGCACTGCCGCGGCACCGACCACGGCCGACCCTGGGCCGTCGCGAGCGGACGACCCGTCGGCGTGAGCCTCGCCCGGACCCCCGACGTCCTCGCACTGGCGGTCGCACCGGGACCGGTCGGCATCGACATCGAGCGCCGCAGTCGGGTCGTCACCGCACCGCTCGACGTGCAGAGCCCGGGGGAACGCGCCCGGTACGGTGACGACCCCGATGCCCTCGCCGCGTGCTGGGCCGCCACGGAAGCCGTCCTCAAGCGCGACGGTCGCGGTCTGCGGGTCGAGCCGGCCCTGGTCGACGTCGACCTTCAGGCCGGGGTCGCGCACCTGGACGGCACCGGGCACCCCATGATGGTCCGCTGGCTCGACGACGACCTGGTGCTGGCGGTCAGCGTCGACGGCCCCGTGGTGGTGGACGACGCCCGGGCCCGGTCGTGACCCGCACGCTGCGCGACCTCGACGGTGACGACGTCGCGGCGCTGCAGGAACTGATCGAGTCCGACCCCGCGTACGCGGAACACCTCACCGGGTACCCGCCCGGTCCGACCGATGCCCTGTCGGCGCTGGTGGGCGTCCCCGAGGGCTTCGACCCGAGTGGCAAGCGTGGCGTCGGGCTGTGGGACGGGCCCGTGCTGGTGGCGTTCGCGGACGTGCTGCTCGGGTACCCCGACCTCGATGCGGTGACGATCGGGCTGCTCATGGTGCACCGGTCGCACCGCGGTCGCGGTGTCGGCAGGGAGCTCCACGCGGGTGTCCTGGAGCGTGTGCGCACCGAGTCCGGGGCCGCGCGCATGCGTGTCGGGGTCGTCGCGACGGTCGCCGACACCGCCGGGGCGTTCTGGTCGGCGATCGGGTACGCGCCGACCGGCGAGGTCCGTCCGTACCGGTACGACCGACTGACCAGTGAGGTGGCGATCTGGGAACGGGCCGTCGACCGACGCTGAGCACCGCCGAGAGCGATGGGTCCGGCCAGGTCCGGGCCGGCCAGGTCCGGTCCGGCCAGCTCCGGTCCGGTCAGGGCAGCGCCGGCACGGACGGTTCGTCGATCCAGGGCGCGATGACCTGCCGGACAGCCGAGGCGTCGCGCGCCGAGGCCTCGGCGAACGCGGCGACGACGTCCGAAGGTGTCACGGTGCCGTGGCGGTGCCGTTCGGTGACGGTCCAGAGCCCGGAGAAGAACGCCTCGTCGCCGATCGTCCGTCGCAACGCGTGCAGGGCGAGGGCGCCGCGCTTGTAGACCCGGTCGTCGAACATGTCCTTCGCGCCGGGGTCCCCGACGACCAGGTCTTCGGGCTGCTCGAGCAGTCCGTCCCGGTACTGCGCTGCCAGGGTGTCGGCGCTGTCGCCGCCGCGGTGTTCGGACCACAGCCACTCGGCGTAGCAGGCGAAGCCCTCGTGCAGCCAGATGTCCCGCCAGTGGGCCAGGGTGACGGAGTTGCCGAACCACTGGTGCGCGAGCTCGTGCGCGATGAGCCGGTCGGTGCCGTGTTCGCCGTCGACGTGGTTCCGGCCGAACACCGCCAGACCGTGCGCCTCGAGCGGGATCTCGAGCTCGTCGTCCGTCACCACGACCCCGTACGCGGGGAACGGGTACGGGCCGAACCGGTCGGCGTACAGGGCGATCATCTCGGGCACCTGCCCGAAGTCCGTCTTCGCCGCGGTGGTCAGGTCGACCGGGTGGTGCAGCGTGACGGGGACCGGTGCACCGCGGAGGGTCGTGGTGCGGTACCGGCCGATCTGCACGGTCGCCAGGTAGGTCGCCATCGGGTCGGTCGTGGCGTAGGTCCAGCGCACACCGCGGCCGTCGCGTTCCTTGGCGAGCAGGTCGCCGTTCGCGACGACGTCGTACCCGGCCTCGCAGGTGATCTCGAAGCGGTACGTCGCCTTGTCGTCGGGTCGGTCGTTGCAGGGGAACCAGGACGGTGCACCGGTGGGCTGTGCGGCGACGATGACGCCGTCGGTCAGTTCCTCCCAGCCGATCTGTCCCCACGGGCTGCGCAGGGGGCGGGGTGTGCCGCGGTAGCGGACGTGCACCGTGAACTCGGTGCCGGCCTGGATCGGGGCGGGTGGCGTGACGGTGAGCTTGTGGATGCCGGACGAGACCTTCTTGGCGCGGACCCCGTCGACGTCGACCCGCTCGACCGACATGCCGTGCAGGTCGAGCACGATCCGGTCGAGGCGCGTCAACGCGGTCGCGGTGATCGTCGCCGTGCCGCTGAACCGGTTCGTGGCGACGCGGTAGTCGATCCGCAGCTCGTAGTGGCTCGCGCGCCAGCGACGGTCCCCGCTGTGCGGCGTGTACGGGTCGGGGTCGGCGGTGGTCGGTTCGGCGTCGGTCGTCGGCTTCACGGTGCCGGTCAGTCTGCCACGGCGGCGGACGCCCGGTCCGGCTCGGCGGCACCAGCTGTCCACGGGGCGCTGTCCCACGGCGAGATCGGGTTGCCCGCCCACGAGGTGCCGGCGGGCACCTGCTCGCCGCGCATCACGAGCGACGCGGGTGCGATGGTAGCCCCGGCGCCGATGCCCGCAGCGGGCAGGATCACGCTGTGCGGCCCGAGCGTGCCGCCGGCGTCGACCGTGACGGCATCGAGCTGCATCACCCGGTCGTGGAACAGGTGTGTCTGCACGACGGTGCCGCGGGCGATCGTCGCACCGTCGCCGATGGTCACCAGGTCGGCCTCGGGCAGCCAGTACGTCTCGCACCAGACCCCGCGACCGATCGTGGCCCCCAGGCTGCGCAGCCACACGGCGAGCGCCGGCGTGCCGGTGGCCTGCTCGGCGAACCACGGTCGGGCGACGGTCTCGACGAAGGTGTCCTGCACCTCGTTGCGCCAGACGAACGACGACCACAGCGGGTGCTCGCGCGCGGTGATCCGGCCGACGAACGACCACTTGGCGACGGTCGACACGACGGCTGCGACGGCTCCGGCGACGACGAGGATCGGTGCGGCGAGCAGCACGGTCCACCCGAGCCCGACGGCGGACCAGGACGCCAGCAGGGTCCCGCCGACTCCGAGCGCGATCGCGCCGGACACCATGGGGGCGATCAGGCGCAGGACCTCCCAGCTGCCGCGGGCGACACGGAGTCGGCGCGGCGGGCGGAAGGTGCGCTCCTCGTCGAACGTCGTCGCGGCACGGCGCAGGCGCACGGGCGGGGAGCCGAGCCACGAGGACCCGCGCTTGGCCTTCTTGGGGACGGCGGAGAGCACCGCGACCAGGGCCTCACGCGGGACGGACCGTCCGGCGCCGGTCATGCCGCTGTTGCCGAGGAACGCCCGGCGACCGACCTTCGACCTGCCGATGGTCACCCGACCGCCGCCGAGCTCGTACGTGGCGACCATCGTGTCGTCGGCCAGGAACGCCCCCGATGCGATCTGGGTCAGCGACGGCAGCAGCAGCACGGTGGAGATCTCGGTGTTCCGCCCGACCCGCGCCCCGAGCAACCGGAGCCACAGCGGCGTGACCAGGCTGGCGTAGAGCGGGAACAGCAGCGTCCGGGCGGCGTCGAGCACCCGCTCGGTGCACCACGCCTGCCACCCGATCCGCGACCGGACCGGGTGCCGGCCCTCGTGCAGGCCGATCCCGAGCAGCCGGACGACCCCGACCACCAGGCCGGCGTAGACCACACCGGCGACCACCGTCGCGAGCGGGACGAGCGCCAGCGCGTGCCCGACGGCCGTGCCCAAGGACGGTGCACGACCGACCAGGGCAGCGGTGACCAGCAGACCCACCGCGACCCCGACCACCGGCAGCCCGGCCACGGCAACGGAGCCGGCCCCGTACGCGACCAGCCACCGACGGCCGGGCGCGGGGCGTTCCTCCCGTCCGTGTCGGGCCGACCCGACGCGTTCCGCGGGGGATCCCGCCCAGCGTTCGCCGTCCGGCACTGTTCCGGTGACGGCGGACCCGGGCTCGATCTCCGCGTCCGCGCCGACGACCGCTCCGGGCAGCAGCGTGGTGCGGCTGCGCACGACGGCGTCCGGGCCGACCTTCACCCGGCCCAGCCGGAAGACGTCGCCGTCCACCCAGTGCCCGGCCAGGTCGACCTCGGGTTCGATCGACGCACGCTTGCCGATGGTGAGCATGCCGGTCACCGGGGGCAGCGTGTGCAGGTCGACGCCCTGCCCGATCCGGGCGCCGAGGGCACGGGCGTAGTAGCTGATCCACGGCGCGCCCGCGGTCGAGGGGCCGTCGATGGCCTCGGCGATGCGCTCCGCCAGCCACACCCGCACGTGCACCGACCCGCCGCGGGGGTGGTCGCCCGGACGGACCCCAGCCAGCACGAGCCGCACCAGGACGACCGTCACGGCCATCTTGCCGATCGGCGTCACGAACACCAGCAGCGCGAGCACCAGCGCCGGCCAGGGCAGCGTCGGCAGGAACGGCAGCGTCGTCGCGTGCAGCACCTCGGCGACCAGCGCCGTCCACGTCAGGACCCGCAGACCGCGCAGCACCTGCACCGGCAGGCCCAGCAACGTCATCGAGAGCCCGGTCGCCGGCGGTGTGGGCCGGACGTCCCGGTGCCGAGCGGCCACCGGGCCCGAGGCGTCGAGCGCATCGGCGAGCGCACCGATCCGCGGGTGGTCGTACACGTCCGCCACGGTCGTCGCGGGGTAGCGCTCTCGGATGGCGGACACCAGCTGCGCCGCCGTCAGCGAACCGCCGCCGTGCGCGAAGAAGTCGTCGTCCTCGCTCGCCACCGGCACCCCGAGGATCGCCGCCCAGCGCTCCGCGATCCACGCCACAGTCGGGGGGAGCGCGACCGAAGCGCCGTCGCCCGTCAGCGGCCAGGGGAGCGCCGCCCGGTCGACCTTGCCCGACGTCCGCGTCGGCAGGGCGTCCACCACCGCCAGCAGGGGCACGAGCGCCGCTGGCAGCTCCTCGCGCAGACGGGCGTTCGCCACCGCCGTGTCGATCGTCGCCCCCGCGACCGGCGCCACGTACCCGACCAGCACCTGGTTGCCCGCAGGGGTGCGCTGCACCACGGCCGCCCCACCCGCCACGTCGTCGAGCGCCTGCAGCGCCGCGTCGATCTCACCCAGCTCGATCCGCCGCCCGCCGAGCTTGATCTGGTCGTCCGCCCGCCCCTGGAACACCAGCCCCTCGGGGTCGTACCGCACCAGGTCACCGCTCCGGTACGCCCGCGCCCACCCGAGCTCCGGGAACGGCGCGTACTTCTCCGCGTCCTTCGCCGGGTCCAGGTACCGACCGAGCCCCACACCGCCGATCACCAGCTCACCCACGTCGCCCGGCGCGACCCGCACCCCGGCAGCATCCACGACCGCCAGGTCCCACCCGTCCAACGGCAGGCCGATGCGCACCGGCGCCGACCCGTCCATCAGCGCGCCACACGCGACCACAGTCGCCTCGGTCGGACCGTACGTGTTCCACAGCTCACGGTCACGGCTCGCGATCCGCGCGGCGAGCTCCGGCGGGCAGGCCTCACCACCGAAGATCACCAGCCGCACTTGCTCGAGCGCGTCGTCCGGCCACAGCGCCGCCAGCGTCGGCACCGTCGACACCACGGTGATCCCGTGCACGATCAGCCACGGCCCCAGGTCCACTCCCGTCCGCACCAGCGACCGCGGCGCCGGCACCAGGCACGCCCCGTGCCCCCACGCCAGCCACATCTCCTCGCACGACGCGTCGAACGCCACGCTGAGCCCGGCCAGCACCCGGTCGCCCGGCCCGATCGGTGCGGACTGCAGGAACATCCGCGCCTCGGCGTCCACGAACGCGGCAGCCGACCGGTGCGTCACGGCGACGCCCTTCGGCACACCGGTCGACCCCGACGTGAAGATGATCCACGCGCCGTCGTCGGTCGTGGGGGCGGTGGCGCTCGCCGTGGGGTCGACGACCGGCACAGCGGCCGCGTCGGCGTCGCCCGAGGTCCGCAGCACGCCGCCCGCGCCGATGACGCCGGCCACGTGGGCTTCGCCGAACACCAGGGTCGCCCGTTCCTCGGGGTCGTCCGCGTCGACGGGCACGTAGGCGGCTCCGGCGGCCAGCACCGCCAGGATCGAGACGTAGAGCTCGCGGCTGCCCGAGGGGATCCGGATGCCCACCCGGTCGCCAGGGTGCACGCCCCGCCGGGCCAGGTCGTCGGCCCGTTCCTCGACGAGCCGCACGAGTGACCGGTAGTCGACCGCGCCGTCGGCGTCCTCGAGCGCGAACGCCTCGGGGTGCGCCTCCGCCGTCGAACGGAGCACGTCGAGCAGGGTGCGCGCGTCGGGCGCGGCCCCACCGCGGGCGAGCTCGGTCTGCGGGTTCCCGGTGGCGAGCGTCATCGAGTCCTCTTCCCGGTCGTGTGCAGGTCGACCGGCCCGTGATCCTAGGGGGCCGAGGTGTCCTGCTGGGGAACGTCGAGTGCCGCGCGGGCCGCGTCGAGCGCCTCGGCGACCCCGATCGCGTCGTCGAGCGAGTGCACCGGCGAGTCCGTCCGGCCGTCGGCGACGTACCGCGCGAGCGCCGCTGCCTGCCACACGAGGCCCTGCCGGCCGCGCAGGCCGTTCGGCTCCGACCACCGGTCCGCGTCGCCGCCACGGTGCACCGTGAACGAGGCCGGGAACACGAAGTGGTCGGTGTACTTCACGGTCGCCGCGGTGCCGGCGATCATCGCCAGGCCCGGGGTCCACGCGGTGATCGACGTGGTCACCACCGCCTGGGCGCCACCGGTCCCGGTGGACACCGTGACGGACTGGAGGTCCACCCCACGGTGCGACACCGCTCCCGTCGTGCGGCTGGTCACCGGGGCGCCGGTGGCGAACCGTGCGAACCAGTGGCCGTAGACGCCGGCGTCCAGCAGGGCGCCCCCGCCTGCGGCGGGGTCGAACATGCGGTCGGTCGTGTCGGCGGGGTCGTGCGGCCAGCCGACGTCGACGGTCGCCAGTTGCACGTCACCCAGCACGCCGTCGGCCAGCAGCCGGGCGATCACGGTGGTGCCCGGCAGGTAGCGGGTCCACATGGCCTCCATCGCCAGGACGCCGGCGTCGCGGGCGGCGGTCGCCAGGCGTCGGGTGTCGGCCGCAGACGTGGTCATCGGCTTCTCGACCAGGACGTGCTTGCCGGCCGCGATCGCGAGCAGGGCGTGGTCGAGGTGCTGCGGGTGGGGCGAGGCGACGTAGACCACGTCGACGTCGGGGTCGCCGACCAGGGCCTCGTACGAGCCGTGCGCGGTCGGGATGCCGTGGCGTGCGGCGAAGGCGGCGGCGCGGTCGGCCGAACGCGAGCCGACCGCGACGACGCGCTGGTCGGAGTCGGCGTGCAGGGTGCTCGTGAAGTCGTTCGCGATCACGCCCGGGCCGAGGACGCCCCAGCGCAGGACGGGACCGCCGCGCAGTGGTTCGACCTGGGCCGCAGGGAACGCGAACGTCATGCTCCGCACGCTACTCGCGCGGCGCCGGCCCGAGTGGCACCTGGTCCGCCGGAGCCAACCACGGGGGAAGGTCGCGGCCTGCCGCGATGTCGATCGCCGCCGATCGAGCGCAGCGAGAACGACTGCCTGATCGGGAATGTCTCTGTGCCCCCAGGAGGATTCGAACCTCCGCCCCTGCCTCCGGAGGGCAGTGCTCTATCCCCTGAGCTATGGGGGCCCTGGGTGCTGACAACCGTAGCAGGTCCGCACACGCCTTCTGGACCACGGGGCGGGCCGGTGCCGGCGGTGCGGGGGTGTGCCGGGCCTCCTGTCCGGGTCAACCGGCGGGGGTGGCGGATGCGCTCGGGGTGAGGGCCTGGCGGACCGCGTCGACGACCGGCTGTGCGGTGCCCGGTTCGGTGAACAGCGTCGACGAGGTGGTGATCCAGTACGGGTCGGCGAAGGCGTCGGCGCGGCCCGTGCCGTCGGTCAGGGCGAAGTAGCCCTCGACCGTGTAGGTCGGGACCGAGCCACCGCGCTCGAACAGCGCGTCCTTCAGGTTCGTGAGCGACTTCTCAGGCAGGTGGGCGACGGCGAGCGTGACGGTGACCGAGGGGTCCGCGTCCTCGTGGAACACGCACACCCGGCCGCGCTGCTGGGCGATCCGGGCTGCGGGGGAGCCCTTCGCGGGCTTCGCGGACCGGTCGAGTGTGAACGGCTTGCCGTAGACGTCGAACGTCGCGGCCGGCAGCAGCTGGGCGCACGTCTGGTCGACCCGTTGGCCGACGACGCCGGCCGTCGTGCTCGGGGTCGGGGTGGGCGAGCCGCCGCCGCTGCCGGAGCAGGCGGCGAGCACGAGGAGTGCGGGGACGGCGAGCGCGGCGACGCTGATCGCCCGGGCGGGTCGTCGGGTTCTCATGCGGCCCATGATGGTGCATGTCCCCGGTAGACTCGTCTGCCGTGACTCCTGCCGAACTCTCCGCCGCGTACCTGTCGATCCTGACCGGGATCGTCGAACGACGAGGGGCCTCGGACGCTGTGACGGTCGACGACTCGCACGTCGCGCTCGAGCGGCCGAAGAACCGGGCGCACGGCGACTGGGCCTCGAACGCGGCGATGCAGCTCGCGAAGCGCCTCGGGACGAACCCGCGCGAGCTCGCGACCGAGATCGCCGGCGAGCTGACCGAGCTGGACGGGGTGGACTCCGTCGACGTCGCCGGCCCGGGCTTCATCAACATCACGCTCGAGGTCGCTGCTGCGGGCGAGATCGCGCGCACGATCGTCGACACCGGCAGCGCGTTCGGTCACGGCGACCTGTACCAGGACGTCCGCATCGACCTGGAGTTCGTCTCGGCGAACCCGACGGGCCCGATCCACATGGGCGGCGTCCGCTGGGCGGCCGTCGGTGACAGCCTGGCCCGGGTGTTCCAGGCCCAGGGCGGTCTGGTCACCCGCGAGTACTACTTCAACGACCACGGCAACCAGATCGACCGCTTCGCCCGGTCCCTGGTGGCCTCGGCGCTCGGCGAGCCCACGCCGGACGACGGCTACGGCGGCGCCTACATCGCCGAGATCGCCGCGCGGGTGATGGCAACGTACGACGGCGACGTGCGCGACCTGCCCCGTGCCGAGGCGCAAGAGCTGTTCCGCCGCGAGGGCGTCGACTTCATGTTCACGGACATCAAGCAGTCGCTGCACGAGTTCGGCGTCGACTTCGACGTCTACTTCCACGAGAACGCGCTGCACGAGTCCAAGGCCGTCGAGCGCGCCATCGACCGGCTGCGCTCGCTCGGCATGATGTACGAGGCCGACGGGGCACTGTGGCTCCGCACGACCGACTTCGGCGACGACCGGGACCGCGTGGTCATCAAGTCCGACGGTGAGCCCGCGTACATCGCCGGCGACCTGGCGTACTACCTCGACAAGCGCGAGCGCGGGTTCGAGCGCAACCTGATCATGCTCGGCGCGGACCACCACGGGTACGTCGGCCGGATGATGGCGATGTGCGCGGCGTTCGGCGACGAGCCGGGCACGAACCTCGAGATCCTGATCGGCCAGATGGTGAACCTGCTGAAGGACGGCGAGCCGATGCGCATGTCCAAGCGCAACGGCACGGTCGTCACGATGGAGGACCTGGTCGACGCCGTGGGTGTCGACGCGGGGCGCTACGCGCTCGTGCGGTTCGCCAGCGACACCGCGATCGACATCGACCTCGACGTGCTCACCAAGCGCACGAACGACAACCCCGTCTTCACCGTGCAGTACGCGCACGCCCGCACGCACTCCGTCGCGCGGAACGCCGCCGCGTCGGGTGTCGACCGGTCGGTGTTCGACGCCTCGCTGCTGACGCACGACACCGAGGGTGCGCTGCTCGGCGCCCTGGCGGAGTACCCGCGCGTGGTGCGCCAGGCCGCCGAACTCCGCGAGCCGCACCGGATCGCGCGGTACATCGAGCAGCTCGCGGGCCTGTACCACCGCTGGTACGACGCCTGCCGGGTCACCCCGCTCGGCGACGAGCCCGTGACGGACCTGCACCGCACCCGCCTGTGGCTGAACGACGCCACCGGGCAGGTCGTGCGGAACGGTCTCGGCCTGCTGGGCGTGAGCGCACCCGACCGCATGTAGCTGCCGCGGCCGGCCGGCCGGCCGGCCGCCGGGCCGGGCCGGCCCGGCCGCGTCGCACCCGTCTGCGCACATCGCGCCCCGTTCCCACGGGGCGCGATGTTCGTACGGGGGTGCGAACCCGTGCGAACCGCGCCGCGCCGCACCCCGCACCACGTGCGCGCCGCACCCGCCCTGCGGACGTACGCCGGGCCTCCAGGCAGCCTGACGGTGGGCGCTGGCACAGTGGGTCCCATGTCCTCCGCACCCGCCAGACCGCGCCGTCCCGGCCGCACCGCCACGATCGTCGTGCTCGTCATCGTCGTGGTCCTCGCCGTGCTGGTCGTCGTGGCCGAGTTCGTCCTTCGCGGCGTGGTCGACCGGATCATCGCGCAGCAGGTCGAGCAGTCGCTGCCCGAGGGCACGGACGGCACGGTGCAGGCCCACGCCGACGGCATCGTCATCCCGCAGCTCATCAGCGGCACGCTCGACCAGGTCGAGATCGCGTCGAAGCGCATCACCGTCGACGGGGTGCCGCTCGCCGCCGACGTCACGGTGCACGACGTCCCGGTCGACGGCAAGGGGAACGTGCACGACGTCGACGGCACGGTCACGCTGGCCTCGTCGAGCATCAAGGACCTGGCGAAGTACAGCCCGCTGTTCGACCGGTTGACCCTGGTCGACGGCGGCGTGCAGCTGTCCGGGTCGACCGCGGTGCTCGGGTACGACATCTCGTACCTGGCGAAGGGCTCGGTCGTCGCACAGAGCGACGGCAAGGGCATCACGATCACCCCGAAGACCGTCCGGATCACGAACTCGGCGCTCGACCTGAAGGTGGACAGCATCCCTGGGGTGACCAACACCCCGGTGCCGGTCTGCACGGCGCAGTTCCTGCCCGAAGCGTTGCGCGTGCGCTCGCTCGACGTCACGGCCGCCCACGCCGAGGTCCGCATCACCGCGGACGAACTCCCGCTCAGCGAGCAGGGGTTGCGCACCGTCGGCACCTGCTGAGCTGTCCACAGGCGGCACGTGGCCGGTCGAGCTGTCCACAGGGCGGCGTAACACCGGACAGGAGGCCCGGCTCGGCTCGCTAGGATCGGGTCCCGTGAGCGAGAACCCCCTTGCCCCGCCGCGGCTGCGGTCCCCGGCCGACCCGTCCGCGCTGACCGCGCGGATCTGGCCGGCCTCTGCCACGCGGACCGCCGACGGCGCACTGGCCGTGGGCGGCATCAGCGCCGACGACCTGGTGGCGCAGTTCGGCACACCGCTCTACGTGGTCGACGAGCACGACGTGCTGTCGCGGGCGGTCCGGGTGCGCAACGCCTTCACCGAGGCGTTCGGGCGTATCGGCACCCATGCGCACGTGTACTACGCGGCCAAGGCGTTCCTGACCACCCAGGTCGCCGCGTGGATGGCCGAGGCCGACCTGCGCGTCGATGTGTGCACCGGGGGCGAGCTGGCGGTGGCACTGGCCGGCGGGGTCGACCCGGGGCGGCTCGGGTTCCACGGCAACGACAAGTCCGACGCCGAGATCGCCCGCGCGGTGCAGGTGGGTGTCGGCACGATCGTGCTCGACTCCCACGAAGAAGTGCAGCGCGTCGCCGATGCCGCCGCTGCCGCCGGCGTCGTGCAGCGCGTCCGCATCCGGATCAACAGCGGGGTGCACGCCTCGACCCACGAGTACCTGGCCACGGCGCGCGAAGACCAGAAGTTCGGCATCCCCCTGACCGAAGCCGTGCAGGCAGCCCAGGCGATCCGCGCCCGGCCGTCGCTGGCGTTCGTCGGGCTGCACTCGCACATCGGCTCGCAGATCTTCGACGAGTCCGGCTTCCGCGAGGCCGCACGTCGCCTGATGGACGTCCACGCGACGCTGGTGCGGTCGGGCCCGGTCCCCGAGCTCAACCTCGGCGGCGGGTGGGGGATCGACTACACCGAAGCCGATTCCGCCTTCGCTCCCGAGGACATCGCCGACGCACTGGCGGGCATCGTGGCCGAGGCCTGCGCCGAGCGCGACATCCCCGTGCCCGAGATCGCCGTCGAACCCGGGCGCTACATCGTCGGACCAGCCGGCCTGACGCTCTACCGGGTCGGCACGATCAAGCCGGTCCAGCTCGAGGTGGACGGCGGTGGCAGTGCCACCCGCACGTACGTCTCGGTCGACGGCGGCATGAGCGACAACGCCCGCCCGGCGCTGTACGGCGCCGAGTACACCGCCCGGCTCGCACGCACGTCGGACGCCGCCCCGGTCCTGATCCGCGTCGTCGGCAAGCACTGCGAGAGCGGCGACGTCGTCGTGCACGACGAGTACCTGCCCGGTGACGTGCACCGTGGCGACCTGCTCGCCGTCGCCGCCACGGGCGCCTACTGCTGGAGCCTGGCGAGCAACTACAACCACGTCGGACGCCCGCCGGTCGTCGCGGTCGCCGACGGCCGAGCCCGTATCCTCGTCCGGGGCGAGAGCGTCGACGACCTCCTCGCCCGCGACACCGGGGTGTCGCCCGTGGCCGTCACCGGTGCCACGCGGTGAACCCCGACCTCCCGAAAGACGCGCACCACATGATCGAATACCGCAACGTCCGCGTCGCCCTGCTCGGA
Source organism: Curtobacterium sp. VKM Ac-2922 (assembly GCF_022815645.1). GTDB lineage: Bacteria > Actinomycetota > Actinomycetes > Actinomycetales > Microbacteriaceae > Curtobacterium. Next base: position 154,569 of record NZ_JALGRO010000004.1, read on the forward strand.
GCCGGCTCGGTCGGCTCGCAGGTCGCACGCCTGCTGCTCGAGCACGGCGACGAGCTGGCCTCGCGTGCCGGCGCCGGGCTCGAGCTCGTCGGCATCGCCGTCCGCGACCTCGACGCGCAGCGCGACGTCGAGCTGCCGCGCGAGCTGTACACGACCGACGCCGAGTCGCTCATCCTGGGCGCGGACATCGTCGTCGAGCTCATCGGGGGCATCGAGCCCGCGCGCACCCTGGTGCTGCAGGCACTGCAGTCCGGTGCCGACGTCGTCACGGGCAACAAGGCCCTGCTGGCCACGCACGGTCCCGAGCTCTTCGCCGCCGCGGAGCAGGTCGGCGCCCAGCTGTACTACGAAGCCGCCGTCGCCGGTGCCATCCCGATCATCCGTCCGCTGCACGACTCGCTCGCCGGTGACCGGATCGTCCGGATCATGGGCATCGTGAACGGCACCACGAACTTCATCCTCGACCTGATGGACCGCGAAGGAGCGACCTTCGAGGACGCCCTGGCCACCGCCACCGAGCTCGGGTACGCCGAGGCCGACCCGACCGCCGACATCGAGGGCTACGACGCCGCGCAGAAGGCCGCCATCCTGGCGTCCATCGCGTTCCACACCTCGGTGCCCCTGGCCGCCGTGCACCGTGAGGGCATCACCTCGGTGACCATCGAGCAGGTCCGCGCCGCACGCAAGGCCGGCTACGTCGTGAAGATCCTGGCGACGTGCGAGCGTCTGACCGACGCCGACGGGCGCGAGGGCGTGAGTGCACGCGTCTACCCGGCGCTCGTGCCCGAGTCGCACCCGCTCGCCACCGTCCACGGCGCCAAGAACGCCGTCTTCGTCGAAGCCGAGGCCGCTGGCGACCTGATGTTCTACGGTGCCGGTGCCGGTGGCGTCGAGACGGCCTCGGCGGTCCTCGGCGACCTGGTCTCCGCTGCCCGTCGGCACGTCATCGGCGGCCCGGGCATCGCGGAGTCGACGCAGTCCGACCTTCCCGTCTTCCCGATCGGCACCGTGCGCACGAGCTACCAGATCACGCTGCTCGTGACCGACGCCCCCGGGGTGCTGTCCACGGTCGCCGGCATCCTGGCCGCGCACGGCGTCAGCGTCGAGACCGTCGAGCAGTCCAGCGCGCACGGCGACGGCGGCACTGCGACGCTCGTCATCGGCACGCACCAGGCCCGCGAATCCGACCTCGCCGACACGGTCGTCGCCCTGCGCGGCGAGTCGACCGTCACCCAGGTCACGAGCGTCCTGCGCGTCGTCGGGGCCTGACCCCGCCGGCATGCGCCCGGCCGCCCGCGTCTGAGCGCCCATCGACCACCTGAGCACCCACCCGAGCACCGACAGAGAGAGAACCCTGATGGCCCACCAGTGGCAGGGAGTCCTGCGCGAGTACGCCGACCGACTCGACGTGACCGAGGCGACGCCCATCGTCACCCTGGGCGAGGGCGGCACGCCCCTGATCCCCGCGCGCCGGCTGTCCGAGCGCACCGGTGCCGACGTCTGGATCAAGTTCGAGGGCATGAACCCGACGGGCTCGTTCAAGGACCGCGGCATGACGATGGCGATCTCCAAGGCGGTCGAGCACGGCGCCAAGGCGGTCATCTGTGCCTCGACGGGCAACACGAGCGCCTCGGCCGCCGCCTACGCCACGCACGCCGGCATCACCGCGGCCGTGTTGGTGCCCGAGGGCAAGATCGCGATGGGCAAGCTCAGCCAGGCCGTCGCGCACGACGCCCAGCTGCTGCAGGTGCAGGGCAACTTCGACGACTGCCTGGACATCGCACGCGACCTGGCCGCCAACTACCCGGTGCACCTGGTCAACTCGGTCAACAACGACCGCATCGAGGGGCAGAAGACCGCCGCGTTCGAGGTCGTCGACGTCCTGGGCGACGCCCCGGACTTCCACTTCCTGCCCGTCGGCAACGCCGGCAACTACACGGCGTACTCCCGCGGCTACCGCGAGGACGTCGCGGCCGGGCGCTCGACCCGGATGCCGCGCATGTTCGGCTTCCAGGCCGCCGGCGCAGCACCGATCGTCTCCGGCGAGGTCGTCCCGCACCCCGAGACCATCGCGTCGGCGATCCGCATCGGCAACCCCGCCTCGTGGAAGTACGCGTTGGAAGCGCGCGAGGAGACCGACGGCTACTTCGGTGCGATCAGCGACGCCGGCATCCTGGCCGCGCACCGCATCCTGTCGGCCGAGGTCGGCGTGTTCGTCGAGCCCGCATCGGCGATCGGTGTCGCCGGTCTGCTCGAACGTGCCGACGCCGGACAGGTGCCGAAGGGTGCGACGGTCGTCATCACGGTGACCGGCCACGGCCTCAAGGACCCGCAGTGGGCCCTGAAGACCGAGGACGGCACCGACGTCACCCCGACGAGCGTCCCCGTCGACACCGCTGCGGTCGCCGACGTGCTCGGACTGGTCGGCGCCGAGTGAGCCTCGACCGCGCGTCCGGACCGGAGCGGGGCACGACCGCCCGCAGCGCTGTACCGGCCGGACGGGCGGTCCGTGTCCGCGTGCCGGCGACGTCCGCCAACCTGGGCCCGGGGTTCGACTCCCTGGGGCTCGCGCTGTCGCTCTACGACGAGGTCGAGGTGCGGGTCCGACCGGAGCCGGGTTCGACGGTCACCGTGCAGGGTGTCGGCGCGGGCGAGGTCCCGACCGACGACACCAACCTGGTCGTGCGTGCAGTCCGTCGCGGGCTCGAGCACGCCGGTGTCGACCAGCCGGGTCTCGCGCTCACCGCGGTCAACGCGATCCCGCACGGTCGCGGCCTGGGGTCGTCGGCCGCGGCGATCGTCGCCGGGCTGATGGCCGCGCGGGGGCTGCTCGAGGGCATCGTCGACCTCGACGCATCGACCCTGCTGACCCTGGCCACCGAGATGGAAGGCCACCCGGACAACGTCGCACCGGCCCTGTTCGGTGGTCTGACCATCGCGTGGATGACGGCCGAGGGCCCCGCGTACAAGCGGCTCCTGGTGCACCGCGGTGTCTCGCCGGTGGTGTTCGTGCCCACCTCGACGCTGTCGACCAAGCTCGCGCGGTCCCTGCAGCCCGCCAGCGTCCCGCACGCCGACGCGGCCTTCAACGTGTCGCGGTCGGCGCTCTTGGTGGCCGCGCTCATCCAGAGCCCGGAGCTGCTGCTCGCCGCGACCGAGGACCGTCTGCACCAGACGTACCGCGCCAGCGCGATGCCCGAGACCGACGTGCTGATCCGCCTGCTCCGGCAGCACGGCCTGGCCGCGGTGGTGTCCGGCGCCGGCCCGAGTCTGCTCGTGCTGGGGTCGGATCCCGCGCAACGCCTGACGGCCGCGTCGCTGGTGGAACGACACGCCCAGACCACGTGGAAGCCGCTCATGCTGGCCGTCGATCTCGGTGGTGCTACAGTGAACCCGCACCCGGCAGACCACGCAGGACGCCCGTAGCGCGGCTCCGCGCCGGCATGAACACCGTGCCAGCACGAACCAGCCAGCACGAGCTCCCGGTCCGCAGGTGTGATCTCCCTCAGATCACCGTTTCCCGGTCCGTCGTCTGAACGGCGGCCGTCGCATCGTGATGCCGAACGCATCCGCGCGGGAAGTCGGTGGAAACTCTCCGCGCTCTGCGGTTCGGAAGGAACACAGCACTGTGACCAACGTCAACACCTCCACCTCGGTGGAGATCCCCAGCGACCTGCGCGCACTCCGTCTGCCGGAGCTGCAGCGGATCGCCTCCGCCCTCGGCATCACCGGGCTCTCGAAGCTCCGCAAGGGTGACCTCATCGCGTCGATCGAGGACAAGCGCCCCGCCGACACCGCCGCCGCGCCGTCCGACACCCTGACGCTGCCGGAGCCCGAGGCCCCGGCCGCCGCGGCTCCCGTCGCGGCTGCGGCTCCCGAGGCTGCCGCGGTTCCCGCTGCTGCTCCCGCCGCCGCTGCTCCGGCCGCGCAGGCGACCGACGCAGCACCGGCTGCCACCGAAGCCCCGTCGCGTGCCCGTCGCTCGCGTCGCGCCACGTCCGGCGGCACCGTCACCACGGCCCCGACCACCGCGGCCGAGCACACCAACCACGGCCAGACCGGCACCGAGGACCTGCTGGCAGGCCTCGACCAGGTCCGCGCCGAGAAGGACGCGCAAGAGGCGCAGTCCGGCGGGAACCGTCGCCGTCGTGGCCAGAAGAACAGCGCGCAGCAGAACGGCGCGCAGCAGAACGGCGCCGCGCAGCAGGACGACGCACGGAACGACGCCGCGCAGCCGAACGCCGCGCAGCAGCAGGACGACGCGCAGCAGCAGGGCCAGGCCGCCCAGCCGACGTCGACCGACCAGCCCGCCTCCGCCGTGACGGCCGGTCGCGACGAGCAGTCCGACGACCAGCAGCACGGCACCGACCAGACCGACGGCGCCGACCAGCAGGGTGACGACAACGGCCCGCGTCGCGGTCGTCGCAGCCGTGGACGCGGTCGTGGCCGCGGCCAGGGCGCCGAGCAGTCGGGCGACCAGCAGGACCAGCAGCAGAACGGCCGTCAGAACGGCCGGGGCAACCAGCAGGCCCAGGCCGACACCGAGCAGGACGGTGCCGACGACCAGGCCGACGCGCCGAAGCAGAACCAGCAGAACGGCCGCCAGAAGCAGCAGCCGAAGCAGTCGCAGAACCAGAACCAGCAGCAGAACGGCCAGGCGCAGGCCCAGGCCCAGCGCGAGGACGGTCAGCGCCGGCAAGAGGACGAGGCCGAGAACGGCCGCAGCCGCCGCCAGCGTGACCGCAAGCGCGGCCGTGGCGGGCAGAACGACGAGTTCGAGCCGGAGATCACCGAGGACGACGTCCTGATCCCCGTCGCGGGCATCCTCGACGTGCTCGACAACTACGCCTTCGTGCGGACGACCGGGTACCTGCCGGGACCGAGCGACGTGTACGTGTCCCTCGGCCAGGTGAAGAAGTACCACCTGCGCAAGGGCGACGCCGTCGTCGGTGCGATCAAGCAGCCGCGCGACAACGAGCAGCAGAGCCGTCAGAAGTACAACGCGCTGGTCAAGATCGACACGATCAACGGCCAGACCGCGGACGAGGCCGGCGCGCGCGTCGACTTCCAGGACCTCACGCCGCTGTACCCGAACGAGCGCCTGCGACTCGAGACCGAGTCCACGAAGCTGTCCACGCGGATCATCGACCTGGTGTCGCCGATCGGCAAGGGCCAGCGTGGGCTGATCGTCTCGCCGCCCAAGGCCGGCAAGACCGTCGTCCTGCAGGCGATCGCGAACGCGGTCTCGAAGAACAATCCCGAGGCGCACCTGATGGTCGTGCTGGTCGACGAGCGGCCCGAAGAGGTCACCGACATGCAGCGCACGGTGAAGGGCGAGGTCATCGCCTCGACCTTCGACCGCCCCGCCGAGGACCACACGACGGTCGCCGAGCTCGCCATCGAGCGTGCCAAGCGCCTGGTCGAGCTGGGCCACGACGTGGTCCTGCTGCTCGACTCGATCACCCGTCTGGGCCGCGCGTACAACCTGTCGACCCCGCCGTCGGGCCGCGTGCTCTCCGGTGGCGTCGACTCGGCCGCGCTCTACCCCGCCAAGCGCTTCTTCGGCGCTGCGCGCAACATCGAGAACGGTGGCTCGCTGACCATCCTCGCCACGGCGCTCGTCGAGACCGGGTCGAAGATGGACGAGGTGATCTTCGAGGAGTTCAAGGGCACCGGCAACATGGAGCTCCGCCTGAACCGTCACCTGGCGGACAAGCGGATCTTCCCGGCGGTCGACGTGAACGCCTCCGGCACGCGTCGCGAGGAGCAGCTGCTCTCTGCCGACGAGGTCAAGATCACCTGGCGTCTGCGCCGCGCCCTCGCCGGGCTCGACCCGCAGCAGGCCCTCGAGATCGTGCTGCGGAACCTCAAGGAGACGCAGTCGAACGTCGAGTTCCTGGTGCAGGTGCAGAAGTCGGTCCCCGCGACCGGGCACCACACCGGACACCAGGAGTAACGCGTGTTCGAGTCGGTGGCTGGGCTGCTGGCGGAACACGAGGACCTGACGCAGCAGCTGTCGGACCCCGCGCTCCACGCTGACGCGGCCCGCGCGAAGAAGGTCAACCGGCGGTACGCCGAGCTGAACCGGATCAAGTCCGCCTACGAGTCCTGGACGGCGGCGGGGGAGGACCTCGCCGCCGCCCGGGAGCTCGCGAAGGAGGACGCGGCGTTCGCGGACGAGGTCCCGGGGCTCGAGGAGCACCTCGCCGAGCGTCAGGAGCGCCTGCGTCGTCTGCTCGTCCCGCGGGACCCGGACGACGGTCGTGACGTGATCATGGAGATCAAGGGCGGCGAGGGCGGCGAGGAATCGGCGCTGTTCGCCGCGGACCTGCTGCGCATGTACTCGCACTACGCCGAGTCCAAGGGCTGGAAGATCGAGCTGCTCGAGCGCACCGAGAGCGACCTGGGCGGCTACAAGGACGTCCAGGTCGCGATCAAGTCGAACTCGACCGACCCCGCGCAGGGGGTCTGGGCGCACCTGAAGTACGAGGGCGGCGTGCACCGCGTGCAGCGCGTGCCGGCGACCGAGTCGCAGGGGCGCATCCACACCTCGACGACGGGCGTGCTCGTCTTCCCCGAGGTGGACGAGCCCGAAGAGGTCGAGATCAACCAGAACGACCTGAAGATCGACGTGTACCGCTCGTCGGGGCCCGGCGGCCAGTCCGTCAACACGACGGACTCCGCGGTCCGCATCACCCACCTGCCCACGGGCATCACGGTGGCGATGCAGAACGAGAAGTCCCAACTGCAGAACCGAGAAGCCGGCATGCGCGTGCTGCGTGCCCGCATCCTGGCGAAGCAGCAGGAGGAGCTCGACGCCCTGGCGTCGGACGCCCGTCGTTCGCAGATCCGGGGCATGGACCGCTCGGAGCGCATCCGCACGTACAACTTCCCGGAGAACCGCATCGCGGACCACCGCACCGGGTACAAGGCGTACGACCTGGACCGCGTGATGAACGGTGCGCTCGAGCCCGTCATCGAGTCCGCCATCCGCGCGGACGAAGAGGCACGTCTGGCCGCCGTCGGCGACCAGGCCGTCTAGACCCGTCCTGGAGGCCCGGATCACCTCCGACAGTCGGCCCACGTCCGACGCGTCCACGTTCGCAGCGGATCGCCTCCTCGACGAGGCGACCGCTGCGCTCGGCGCACACGGCGTCCCGACGCCCCGCGTGGACGCCGAGCTGCTGCTCGCCTGGGCGACGGACACCTCGCGCGGTGCGGTGCAGGTGCGGGCGATGACCGGCGGCGCGATCGCCCCGGAGCACGTCGACCGCTTCCGACAGGCCGTCGCGCGGCGGTCGACCCGTGTGCCGCTGCAGCACATCACCGGTCAGGCGTACTTCCGCGCCCTGACCCTGGCGGTCGGCCCCGGGGTCTTCGTGCCACGGCCGGAGACCGAGGGCGTCGTGCAGTTCGGCATCGACGCGCTGCGGGCGACCGCGGTGCCCGAGCCGATCGCCGTCGACCTGGGGTCGGGGAGTGGTGCCATCGCGATCGCCATGGACACCGAGGTGCCGAACGCACTGGTCTACGCGGTGGAACGCTCACCGGACGCCCTGCCGTGGACCCGCCGCAACGTCGACGCGTACGGCGGCACGGTGCGCCTGATCGAGGGTGACCTGGCCGATGCGTTCGCCGAACTCGACGGCACCGTCTCGGTCGTCGTGTCGAACCCGCCGTACGTGCCGGACGACGCCGTACCGGTCGACCCCGAGGTCCGTGACCACGACCCGGCGCTCGCGCTGTACGGGGGAGCGGACGGCCTGGACGCCGTGCGCGCCCTCACCGAGACGGCCTGGCGCCTGCTCGTGCCCGGCGGGTTGCTGGTGGTCGAGCACGCCGAACCGCAGGGCGCAGCCGTGCGCCAGGTGCTGGCGCGCCGGGGGTTCCGCTCCCCGGAGACGCACGTCGACCTGACGGGCCGCGACCGCACGACCACCGCGACCCGCTAGCTCGTGGTGAGCCGGGCCTCCTGGCCGTGCTTGCTCGCGACGAAGGCGCGGACCGCGTCGCGCAGGTCGGTGTCGTGCTCCACCAGGACCGCGTGGATGCCGACGCTCCGGGCGCCCGCGACGTTCTCGGGCATGTCGTCGGCGAAGAAGGTGTCCTCGGCCACGGCCCCGTGGTGGGCCAGTGCCCGCTCGAAGACCTCGGGCTCGGGCTTGCGCGCACCGAAGTTGCTGGTCGTGTCGAGGTGCTCGCCGAACAGCGGCGGCAGCGACGGCGCCCACCGGTGGATCCAGCGGCCGGCCAGCGGACCGTTGTTGGTCAGCAGTGCGACACGCCCGTGCTGGGCGGCGATCCGGACGGCCTCGATGCGCTCGGGCAGCTCGGTCATCGCCTCGCCGCGGACGCGGGCCCATTCGGCTTCGGGCACGGAGCAGCCCATCGCCCGCTCGAACTCGGCCAGGTAGGTGTCCGCGTCGGGGAAGCCACCGGCCTCGGCCCGCTGCTCGTTGCCGGAGAGCCACCAGCGCCGCCGGAGCTCGCCCAGGTCGTGCCCGGTGATCGCGGTGAGGCCCGCCATGCGGGTCTCCCAGTCGTAGCGGACGAGGACGTCGTCCATGTCGAAGAGGAACAGGAGTCGGGGCGCAGGCGTCGAGTTCACGATGTCCACCATTGTGTCGCACTATCATCGTGCGAGTCATGGCATCCCGATACGACTGCACCGACCCCGACGGGCTCCTGACCGGGATGCGGCTCGCACGTGCCGCACTCGGACGGGGTGAGCTCGTCGTGGTCCCCACCGACACCGTCTACGGTCTGGCGGCCGACGCGTTCAACGCGCCCGCGGTCCAGCGCCTGCTCGACGCGAAGGGCCGCACGCGCCAGTCGCCGCCGCCCGTGCTCGTCCCCGGTCCGCCGACGCTCGAGGCGCTCGCCAGCGACGTGCCGCAGCAGGTCCGCGACCTGGTGGCCGAGTTCTGGCCCGGGGGACTCACCGTCATCCTGCACGCACAGCCGTCGCTCGACTGGGACCTGGGGGAGACCCGGGGCACCGTCGCGCTCCGCATGCCCGACTCCCGCATCGCGCTCGAGCTGCTGCAGGAAGTGGGGCCGCTCGCGGTCTCGTCCGCCAACAGCACCGGCGACCCGGCCGCGATGGACGTCGACGCCGCCGAGTCGATGCTCGGTGACAGCGTCGCGATCTACCTCGACGGTGGCGCGCTCGCCCCGCACGACGGGTTCGCGGCGTCGACCGGGTCCACCATCGTCGACGCCACCGGGCTGGCCACGGGCGACGGTCTGCGGATCGTCCGGCACGGGGTGATCCCCGACTCCGAGATCGAACGGGTCGTGGGGGCCGACCTCGTCACGTGAAGTACTACCTGCTCGCGGGGGCGATCTCCGCGGTCGTGAGCTTCCTGGTCAGCTGGGTGCTCTGGAAGGCGGGCGTCAAGTACAAGTGGTACCCGCAGGTCCGCGAGCGTGACGTGCACCGCACGCCGGTGCCGCGGCTCGGGGGCATCGCGATGTTCCTCGGCGTGGTCGTCTCGTTGCTCTGCGCGTGGTTCGTCTTCCCCGAGATCCAGGGGATCGACTTCTTCCGGCTCGTGTTCGCAGAGCCGCAGCGCGTGCTCGCCGTCCTGGCCGGGGCGACCATCATCGTGGTGCTCGGTGTCGCCGACGACATCTGGGACCTCGACTGGATGACGAAGCTGGCGGGGCAGATCATCGCGGCGGGGATCCTCGCGTGGCAGGGCGTGGCGATCGTCTCCCTGCCGATCGGCAACACGCTCGGCGTCGGCTCGTCCTACATGAGCCTGATCTTCACCGTGCTGGCCGTGGTCCTGGTGATGAACGCGGTCAACTTCATCGACGGGCTGGACGGCCTGGTCGCGGGTGTCGCGATCATCGCCGGCGGCGTGTTCTTCCTGTACACGTTCTTCATCAACCGCGTGGTGGTGCAGACCGAGTTCTTCTTCAACCTGCCGTCGCTGCTCACCGCCGTGCTGGTCGGGGCGTGCTTCGGGTTCCTCATCCTGAACTGGCACCCGGCCAAGCTCTTCATGGGCGACGCCGGCGCGCTGCTGGTGGGCTTCCTGATGGCCACGAGTGCCGTCTCGATCACGGGCAACATCGACCCGGCGGCCGTCCGGACCCGCACCGACCTGCTGCCGGCGTTCATCCCGATCCTGCTGCCGTTCGCGATCCTGATCGTGCCGATGCTCGACTTCGGTCTGGCGGTGGTACGCCGGCTCAGCGCGGGCAAGTCGCCGTTCTCGGCCGACCGCAAGCACCTGCACCACCGGCTGCTCGACATGGGCCACTCGCACTTCCACGCCGTGCTGATCTTCTACGCGTGGACCGCCACCGTCGCCGTGGGCTGCCTGCTGTTCCTGTTCGTGCAGTGGTGGTGGGTCGTCGCGTTCGTCGCGGTCGGCTTCACGGTCTGCGCGATCGCCACGTTCGCGCCGCTCGGCCGGAAACGCACCGAGATCGCGGCGCAGGTCGCCGCCCGTGCCGGCGGCCGCGTCGACGCCAGTCTCGACCCACTCGACCGTGCCGCAGCCGGGCGTGAGCGTCCCGCCACCGGTGTGGCCCGCCCGGGCCCGAACCGTCCCACTCCTGGAGAACCCTCGTGACCACGCCGCACGGCCTCGACCACGTCCGCCCGATCTTCCGACGGATCCTGGTGCAGGGGGCCGTCCTCGCGCTCGCCCTGGCCGTGGTCGGCGGTGTCGTCGGCTTCCTGGTCGCCGGGGGACCGGGGCTGACCGGGGGGCTCATCGGCGCCGTGATGAGCGTCGTGTTCTGCGGGCTGACCGCGGTGAGCGTCCTGCTGGCGATCCGGTTCTCGGGCGGGCAGATGATCTCGGGCGCGTTCTTCGGCACGATCATGGGGATGTTCCTGGTCAAGTTCGTGCTGTTCATCGTCGTGCTGGTGCTGCTGAAGGACCGCGACTGGGTGAGCACGCCGGTCCTCGCGATCGCGATCATCGTCGGCGTCATCGGCTCGCTCGTCATCGACGTCACCGTCATCGCCCGGGGCCGTGTGCCGATCGACGTCCCGCTGCCCGGCGCCGGCGAAGCTGAGAAGTCCGACCCGCAGCCCTGAGAGCCCGAGAAGGCTCTGTCACCTGATAGGGTTTGTTGCGTCCGCGTCCGGAGCCTCGCTCGGAGCGGACAGCCTCCACACAGTCCACCATCGCGTGCCATGACGTGCGCGCGCCGACACAGGAGACAGCGCTGCTATCCCACGCTCTTCCCCTGTCCCTCACCGCTGCGGCCAACACCGTTGCGGCGGGGAGCAGTAAGGCCGCCGAGTTCCATGGCCCGTCGATCAACGAGTTCTTCCCGGAGGCGATCTTCTTCGCCGGGACCCCCTTCGAGATCGATCGTGTCGTCATCATCCGCTTCATCGCGGTCGCAGTACTGCTCGTCTTCGCGTTCGTCGGGACCCGCGCACTGAAGCTCGTCCCGAACCGGGGTCAGGCGTTCATCGAGTACGGCTTCGACGTCGTGCGCCGGAACACCTTCGACAACCTGGGCGAGAAGGACGGCAAGCGCTTCCTGCCGCTCCTGGCGACCATCTTCTTCGGCGTGCTGTTCATGAACCTGACGGGTCTGATCCCCGGGTTGAACCTCGCCGGCACCAGCCGCATCGCGATGCCGCTCATCCTGGCCGTCGTGGCGTACGTCGCCTTCATCTACGCCGGTCTCCGCAAGCACCCGGGCACGTTCCTCCGGAACTCGCTCTTCCCGCCCGGGGTGCCCTGGTTCCTGTACATCATCGTGACGCCGATCGAGCTCGTCTCGACCTTCGTGCTCCGGCCCGTCACGCTGACGCTCCGACTCCTGATGAACATGGTCGTCGGGCACCTGCTGCTCGTCCTGTTCTTCTCGGCCACGCAGTTCTTCTTCTTCGACGCCTCGCTCGGTTTCAAGGCCTTCGGCATCGGAACGATCGCCTTCGGCATCGCGTTCAGCTTCTTCGAGATCCTCGTCGCGCTGCTGCAGGCCTACGTCTTCATGCTCCTCACCGCCGTCTACATCCAGCTGGCGCTGGCCGACGAGCACTGATTCCTCACTGACCCCTCCGGGACCGGCAACCGTCGGACCCGCACCTCGAAAGGAAAACACGTGGACGCAACGACCGTTCTCGCGGCAATCAACGGCAACATCGCGACGGTTGGCTACGGCCTCGCAGCGATCGGCCCGGCCATCGGCGTCGGCATCGTCGTCGGCAAGACGATCGAGTCCGTGGCCCGCCAGCCCGAGCTCCAGGGCCGCCTGACGACCCTCATGTACATCGGTATCGCCTTCACCGAGGCCCTGGCCTTCATCGGCATCGCCACGTACTTCATCTTCACCAACTAAGGCTCTCGATGAACACTGCACTCATCATCGCGGCGGAGGAAACGCACAATCCGCTCGTCCCACCGGTGTACGACATCGTGTGGTCCGCGGTGGCCTTCGTCATCATCTTCCTGGTGTTCTGGCGTGTCGTCACGCCGCGCATCACGAAGATGCTCGATGAGCGCACCGAGGCCATCGAGGGCGGCATCAAGAAGGCCGAAGCTGCCCAGGAGCAGGCCGCGGCCGCGCTCGAGGAGTACAACAAGCAGCTCGCCGACGCCCGTGCCGAAGCCTCTCGCATCCGCGAGCAGGCCCGCGCGGACGCCACGGCCATCGGCAACGAGGTCCGCGAGCAGGCTTCGGCCGACGCGGCCCGCATCACGTCGAACGCCCAGGCGCAGATCGAAGCAGAGCGCCAGAGCGCACTGCAGTCGCTCCGCACCGAGGTCGGCTCGCTCGCACTCGACCTGGCGTCGGGTGTCATCGGTGAGTCCCTCAAGGACGACGCCAAGGCCACCGCGGTCGTCGACCGCTTCCTCGCCGACCTCGAGTCGTCGAAGAACGCCGACATCGCGCAGGCCGAGTCGTCGCAGGCTCCGTCGTCGCAGGCCGAGACGGAGCGCTGAGCATGCGGAGCGCCACCCGATCAGCACTCTCGTCCACGCAGGCGGTGCTCGCCGACCTCGGCGGCAGCGCCGACCTGGCGAGCGGTACTGAGATCCTCGCCGCAGGGCGCGTGATCGCCGGTGCGCCGCAGCTGCTCACGCTGCTGGCCGACCCGACTGCCGACGTCGTCGGCAAGAAGTCGGTCATCGACCGCGTGTTCGCCGGGCAGTCCCAGGCGACGCGCGCCGTGCTGACCGCGGTCGCCGGATCGCGCTGGTCCTCGCAGCAGGACCTGCTCGCCGGCATCGAGGACGCGGGCATCCGCGCCGTCGCTGCCACGGCCGAAGCCACCACCTCGATCGAGGCGGAACTGTTCGCCTTCGAGACCGCCGTCCGTTCGGACGCCGGCCTCGAACTGGCACTCGGCACCAAGCTCGGCAGTCCGCAGCAGAAGAGCGCGCTCGTCGAGCGCCTCATCGGCAGCAAGTCGTCGCAGCAGACCGTGGCGATCCTGTCGGCGCTGGTCCAGCAGCCGCGTGGTCGCCGGATCGGTGAGCTCGTCCGCGATGCCTCGCGCATCGTGGCCGACCAGGCAGCGAAGGTCGTCGCGACGGTCATCACCGCCGTGCCGCTGTCCGACGCCCAGGCGGCTCGCGTCGCCCGCGGGCTGTCGGAGCGCTACGACCGGGACATCATCGTCAACCACGTCGTCGACCCCGCGGTCGTCGGCGGGGTCCGGGTGCAGGTCGGCGGCGACGTCATCGACGGCACCGTGTCCACGCGCCTCGCTGACCTCCGCGTCCAGCTCGCCGGCTGAGCGTACGGTAAGTACCCGTCACCCCAAGTCCACAACGGGATCTGTCCCACCGGGCAGCATCACCCTCTCGGAGCCGCAGGGCCCCGGAAACCAACAAGGAAAATCCCATGGCAGACATCACCATCAGCCCCGATGAGATCCGTGATGCCCTGAAGGACTTCGTCTCGAACTACGAGCCGACGAAGGCCTCCACGGCCGAGGTCGGGCACGTCACCGACGCCGGTGACGGCATCGCCCACGTCGAAGGCCTCCCCGGCGTCATGGCCAACGAGCTCATCCGCTTCGCGGACGGCACGCTCGGCCTCGCGCAGAACCTCGACGAAGACTCGATCGGTGCGATCGTGCTCGGCGAGTTCGCCGGCGTCGAAGAAGGCCAGGAAGTCACCCGTACCGGCGAGGTCCTCTCGGCCCCGGTCGGCGACGGCTTCCTCGGTCGTGTCGTCGACCCGCTCGGCGCCCCGATCGACGGTCTCGGCGAGATCCCGGCCGAGGGCCGTCGTGCCCTCGAGCTGCAGGCGCCCGGCGTCATGTCGCGCAAGTCGGTGCACGAGCCGCTGCAGACCGGCATCAAGGCGATCGACGCGATGATCCCGATCGGCCGTGGCCAGCGTCAGTTGATCATCGGTGACCGCCAGACCGGCAAGACGGCGATCGCGATCGACACGATCATCAACCAGAAGGCCAACTGGGAGTCGGGTGACGAGGACAAGCAGGTCCGCTGCATCTACGTCGCCATCGGCCAGAAGGGCTCCACGATCGCCTCGGTCAAGGGTGCGCTCGAGGACGCCGGCGCGATGGAGTACACCACCATCGTCGCCGCCCCGGCCTCCGACCCGGCCGGCTTCAAGTACCTCGCCCCGTACACCGGTTCGGCCATCGGCCAGCACTGGATGTACCAGGGCAAGCACGTCCTGATCATCTTCGACGACCTGTCCAAGCAGGCCGAGGCCTACCGCGCCGTGTCGCTGCTGCTGCGTCGTCCGCCGGGGCGCGAGGCCTACCCGGGTGACGTCTTCTACCTGCACTCCCGTCTGCTGGAGCGTTGCGCGAAGCTGTCCGACGAGCTCGGCGCCGGTTCGATGACGGGTCTGCCGATCATCGAGACCAAGGCGAACGACGTCTCGGCGTACATCCCGACCAACGTGATCTCGATCACCGACGGCCAGATCTTCCTGCAGTCGGACCTGTTCAACGCGAACCAGCGTCCGGCCGTCGACGTGGGCATCTCGGTGTCCCGCGTCGGTGGTGACGCCCAGGTGAAGTCGATCAAGAAGGTCTCCGGCACGCTCAAGCTCGAGCTGGCGCAGTACCGCTCGCTCGAGGCGTTCGCGATGTTCGCGTCCGACCTCGACCAGGCGTCCCGTCGTCAGCTGGACCGCGGCGCCCGCCTGACCGAGCTGCTCAAGCAGCCGCAGTACTCGCCGTACCCGGTCGAAGAGCAGGTCGTCTCGATCTGGGCCGGCACCAACGGCAAGCTCGACACCGTCCCGGTGAACGACGTGCTGCGCTTCGAGTCCGAACTCCTCGACCACCTGCGTCGCAACTCGGACGTCCTGACCACCCTGCGTGAGACCAACCAGCTCAGCGACGACACCGTCGCCGAGATGGCCAAGCAGATCGACGAGTTCACCAAGAGCTTCCAGACGAGCGACGGCAAGACGCTCGGGGCCGAGAACGTCCAGGCGGCTGACGCCGAGGACGTCGACCAGGAGCAGATCGTCAAGGGTCGTCGCTAGATGGCAGCGCAGGTCCGGGTCTACCGACAGCGGATCAAGTCGGCGAAGACCACGAAGAAGGTCACGCGCGCCATGGAGCTGATCTCGGCGTCGCGGATCCAGAAGGCGCAGGCCCGCATGGCCGCGTCCGGCCCGTACTCACGGGCCGTGACGCGGGCGGTGTCCGCCGTGGCGACGTTCTCGAACGTCGACCACGTGCTGACCACCGAGCCCGAGTCCTCGACGCGCGCAGCCGTGGTGCTGTTCACGTCGGACCGCGGCCTGAACGGCGCGTTCAGCACGAACGTCCTCAAGCAGGGCGAGGAGCTCGCCTCCCTGCTCCGCAGCGAGGGCAGGGACGTCGTCTACTACCTGGTGGGCCGCAAGTCCGTCGGGTACTTCGCCTTCCGTGAGCGTCCGTCCGAGCAGCAGTGGGTCGGCAACACCGACCAGCCGGAGTTCTCGACGGCCAAGGAGATCGGCGACGCCGTCGTGGCGAAGTTCCTGCAGGACACGGCCGAGGGCGGTGTGGACGAGATCCACATCGTGTTCAACCGGTTCCTCAGCCTGGCGACGCAGGAACCCCAGGTCGTGCGTCTGCTGCCGCTCGAGGTCGTCGACGGCGTCGACGAACCGACGAACGACGAGCCGCTGCCGCTGTACGAGTTCGAGCCGGACGCCGACGCGGTGCTCGACTCGCTGCTCCCCGTCTACATCGAGAGCCGCATCTTCAACGCCATGCTGCAGTCGGCTGCTTCCGAGCACGCCGCCCGCCAGAAGGCGATGAAGGCAGCCAGCGACAACGCGGACTCGCTGATCCGTGACTTCACCCGACTCGCGAACAACGCGCGTCAGGCGGAGATCACCCAGCAGATCTCCGAGATCGTCGGCGGCGCCGACGCACTCTCGTCGAAGAAGAAGTAGTCCGCGTCGCTCGCGGACACCTACCCACCCTCAGGAAGGCACCAGCCATGACCGACACCGCAACCACCGCGGTCGAGACGTCGTCGGCGCCCGGTGTCGGCCGGATCGCCCGTGTCACGGGCCCCGTCGTCGACATCGAGTTCCCCCACGACGCAATCCCGGAGATGTACAACCTCCTGTTCACGACGATCACCATCGGTGACTCGTCGCAGGAGATCGGGTTGGAGGTCGCGCAGCACCTGGGCGACGACCTCGTCCGTGCCATCTCCCTGAAGCCGACCGACGGCCTGGTCCGCGGTCAGGAAGTCCGTGACTCGGGCGCCCCGATCTCGGTCCCCGTCGGTGACGTGACCAAGGGCAAGGTCTTCGACGTGCTGGGCAACGTGCTCAACACCGACGAGAAGCTCGAGATCACCGAGCGCTGGCCGATCCACCGCAAGGCCCCGGCCTTCGACCAGCTCGAGTCCAAGACCTCGATGTTCGAGACCGGCATCAAGTCGATCGACCTCCTGACCCCCTACGTGCAGGGTGGCAAGATCGGTCTGTTCGGTGGCGCTGGTGTCGGCAAGACCGTCCTCATCCAGGAGATGATCCAGCGCGTCGCGCAGGACCACGGTGGTGTGTCGGTGTTCGCCGGTGTCGGTGAGCGCACGCGTGAGGGCAACGACCTGATCGGTGAGATGGAAGAGGCCGGGGTCTTCGACAAGACGGCCCTGGTGTTCGGCCAGATGGACGAGCCGCCGGGGACCCGTCTCCGCGTGGCGCTGTCGGCGCTGACGATGGCGGAGTACTTCCGTGACGTCCAGAAGCAGGACGTGCTGTTGTTCATCGACAACATCTTCCGCTTCACGCAGGCCGGCTCCGAGGTCTCGACGCTGCTCGGCCGCATGCCGTCCGCCGTGGGTTACCAGCCGAACCTGGCCGACGAGATGGGTGTGCTCCAGGAGCGCATCACCTCGACGCGTGGTCACTCGATCACCTCGCTGCAGGCGATCTACGTGCCGGCTGACGACTACACCGACCCGGCTCCGGCCACCACGTTCGCGCACCTCGACGCCACGACCGAGCTGTCGCGTGAGATCGCTTCGCAGGGTCTGTACCCGGCCATCGACCCGCTGACCTCGACGTCGCGGATCATGGACCCCCGGTACCTGGGCGCCGACCACTACGAGACGGCGACGCGCGTCAAGCAGATCCTCCAGAAGAACAAGGAGCTGCAGGAGATCATCGCCATCCTCGGTGTCGACGAGCTCTCCGAAGAGGACAAGATCACGGTCGAGCGCGCCCGTCGTATCCAGCAGTTCCTCTCGCAGAACACCTACATGGCGAAGAAGTTCACGGGTGTCGAGGGCTCCACGGTGCCCCTCAAGGACACCATCGAGTCCTTCCGCGCCATCGCCGACGGCGAGTTCGACCACGTTGCGACCCAGGCGTTCTTCAACGTCGGTGGCATCAACGACGTGGAAGAGAAGTGGGCACAGATCCAGAAGGAGAACCGCTGACATGGCGGGTCTCACCGTGAGTGTCGTCTCGGCGGACCGCGAGGTCTGGACGGGCGACACGACCATGGTCGTCGCACGCACGACCGAGGGCCAGATCGGCATCCTCGCGGGGCACGAGCCGATGCTCGCGATCCTCGCGCAGGGTCAGGTCCGCATCACGCGGGCCGACGGGTCGACCGTCGCGGTCGACGCCGAGGACGGCTTCCTGTCGGTCGAGCACGACACGGTCACGATCGTGGCGCGGCAGGCCGCGCTGGCGTCCTGACCGGACTGACCGTCCTGCTCCCGCCTTCGGAGACGAAGCGGGAGGGCGGGGACCCGAGCAGCACCCTCGACCTGGGTGCCCTCTCGTTCCCGGAACTGGCTGCAGAGCGGGCCGCGGTGATCACCGCGGCCCGCTCCGTCAGTTCCGAGGAGTCCACCGCGCGGACGGCGCTCAAGCTCGGGCCGAAGTCGATCGCCGAGCGGTACCGCAACCTGGTGCTCGACACGGCCCCGACGATGCCGGCGATCGACCGGTACACGGGTGTGCTCTACGACCCGCTGGACTCGCGGTCGGCGTCGTCCGTCACCCGGTCCTGGTGGTACCGCCACGTCGTCGTGCAGTCAGCGATGTTCGGTCCGATCGGCGGTGGTGATCTGATCCCGGCGTACCGCCTGTCGCACGACTCGCGCCTGGGGTCGCTGCGGCTCGCGTCGCACTGGCCGGTGCGCGCATCGCGCGCGCTGTCGTCGCGGTCGAGCGGGCTGGTGCTGGACCTGCGGTCCGAGGGCTACCGCGCGCTCGGTCCGGTCGACGATGCGGTCGTGCTCCGCGTGGTGAGTGTGGACGGCAGCGGCCGCCGGAAGGCCCTGAACCACTGGAACAAGACCGCGAAGGGCCGCCTGGTGGCACTGCTGGCCAGGACGGGCGCCGACGTCCGGTCGATGGACGACCTGGTGGACTGGGCTCGCCTGAACGGTGTCGTCGTCGACCGGGTCGACGGCACGTGGGAACTGGTCGCCGAGAGCCTGCAACCCGTCACGGCCTGACGGCCGCCCCTCCACATCCTGCGTCGATCGGTGCGGTTCTCCACAGGGCGGGACGATGACCGATCGGGAGGCTCCGATCACGGTTCGATGTCGGCATGAACCCAGTCACACTCCGATCGGACACCGACCAGTACGTGCGCTACCCGCGCGAGATCGCGGCCGCGGTCACCCTCCCCGCTGCAGCCGTCGCGCTCGTCGCGCCCGGCCCGCCGACCGTCACGACCGCGACCGCCGCGGCTGTCGCCACGGCGTGCGGGGCGCTCGCCACCAGGATGGCGTTGGTTCGCGTGCTCGCCGGGCACGACGTCGTCACCGCACGGACCGTCCAGCCGTACGACGCGCTGCGCGATGCCCCACCGCAGGCACTGCGTGGCCTCGGACCGAAGCCGGACGCGGACCGCGTCCGTGTCGCGGGCGACCGGTGTGCGGCGGTGTGGCACACCTGGAAGGCCGAGGGGTCGCCTCGCGACGAACGCGTCGGGGTCGCCGGCGCACTCGCGCTCGGGGCGTGGTGCGCCTGGGCTCTCGGTTCCGCCCCACGCGCCCAGGTGCGCGCCGAGTACGCGCTCGACGCCGTTCCGTCGGACCCGATGGCGGCACTGGTGCTGCGATCGGTCCTCGCCGGCAGCGCGCCGACCTGGGACGAGTGACGCCGTGCGCACCACATCGTCTACGCTCGTCGGAACACCGCGAGAAGGGGCAGCGCGTGCGCGACGACGACGACACGGTCATCCGTCGCGCGTCGCAACCCACCGTGGCCTCGACGGACCAGACCGACGACACCGTGCTGCGAGTGGCTCCCGCGGCAGCCCCGGACCCGTTGGGGGACACCGTCATCCGCCACGCCGGGGCGGTGCGACCCCCGACCGGACGTCGGGCCGCCGGTGTGCCGGACGGCCCCCCGGTCCTCCCCGCCCAGGGCGAACCGGTGCGGGAACGCGTGCCGTCCATCCGCGTGGCCGACCGACGCTTCCGACTCGACCGACCGGTCGTGATCGGTCGGCGACCCGCGCTGCCACGGATCGTCCGCGGACCGGAACCCGTCCTGGTGACGGTGCCGTCAGCGCTCGGGCAGGTGTCGTCGTCGCACGTGCTCGTCCACGCCGAGGGCGAAGCGGTCGTCGTCCAGGACCTGCGGTCGACCAACGGCACCGTGGTCCGTCCCGCCGGCGCGCCGCCGTACCGGATGGCGGCAGGCGCGTCGATCGTCGCACTGACGGGTACGGTAGTCGAGATCGGGGACGGCATCGCCATCGAGATCCTCTCGCCGCACCTCCGAGCGACTCCACCTGTGGACGGCTTCCCACCGCCCCGTGTGGCGCCCCCGACGCAGTTGACCGGCACGCCCCGAACCACCAGAGAGCGATCCTGACACGTGACCGAACTCGGCCGAGCCGCCGCCGCCCACACCATCGACGTCCCCGGAGCGGGCGGCGCCACGCTCACCCTCTCGTGGGGTGCCGCGACCGACATCGGTCGTCGTCGTGACCACAACGAGGACAGCTACATCGTCGAAGCGCCGTTCTTCGTCGTCGCGGACGGCATGGGCGGGCACCTCGCCGGTGACCGCGCCAGTGACGCGGTCGTGCGCCGGCTCGGTGACGCAGCGGACGGGCCCTTCGGGTCGCGGCAGTCGATCCAGCACGCCCTCCTGCTCGCCACCGCCGACATCGAACGCGCCGCGGGCGGCAACGCGATCGGCGCCGGTACGACCGTCACCGGGCTCGCGCTCGTGGCGGCCGAGGGGCAGCCGGCCGCGCTCGTCTTCAACGTGGGCGACTCGCGCACCTACCGGGTCGAGAACGGCACGCTCCGCCGGATCACCGTCGACCACTCCGTCGTCCAGGAGATGGTGGACGCCGGCGTGCTGCGTGCCGAGGACGCCGAGGCCCACCCGGACAGCAACGTGATCACGCGGGCCGTCGGGTTCGGGGAGCCGCCGGAGCCCGACTGGTGGACGCTGCCGCTCCGGACCGGAGACCGGTACATCATCTGCTCCGACGGACTCACCAAGGAGATCGGCGACGCCGGCATCAGCCGCATCGCCGCCAAGGTCGACGACCCGCAGGAGCTCGCCGAACGCCTGGTCGGTGACGCCCTCGTCGCCGGGGGACGCGACAACGTGACCGTCGTGGTCCTGCAGGTCGAGGGAGCACCCGCCGACACCGACCTCGAGGACACGCTTCCTCGACCCTGACCAGGGCCCCCGAACTGGGGGACCCAGGGGGCCCCTCGTGCCGGTGGGCACGACGGTCCCGCCGAGCGTGGCTCGTAGACTGGGATGCCGCGACGAACGACTGGCCGTGCCGGCCGGGGAGGAAGGGCACCATGGCGCGACGCCTGCCGTCCACGCCTCCGGTCATCGCCGGCTTCAGCCCCGTCCACGTCCTCGGGTCCGGCGGTTTCGCCGACGTGTTCCTCTACGAACAGGACATGCCCCGCCGCCAGGTCGCGGTGAAGGTGCTGCTGGACGAGGTCGTCGACGACCGGGTCCGGCAGATGTTCCAGTCCGAGGCCAACCTGATGGCCCGGCTCAGCACGCACCCCTCGATCCTGACCGTGTTCCAGGCCAGTGTCGCGTCGGACGGTCGACCGTACCTGGTCATGGAGCTCTGCTCGTCCTCGCTCAGCGAACGGTACCGCCGCACACCCGTCCCGGTGTCCGAGGTCCTGTCGATCGGCATCCGCATCGGTTCCGCGCTCGAGACGGCGCACCGAGAGGGCGTCCTGCACCGCGACATCAAGCCGTCGAACATCCTGCTCACGGCCTACGGCAACCCGGTGCTCTCCGACTTCGGCATCGCCGCCACCATCGGCGAGGCCGACCCCGACGAGCCCATCGGCATGTCCATCCCGTGGTCCGCACCCGAGGTCCTGATCGACGAGTCCCGCGGCACGATCCAGTCCGAGGTCTACTCGCTGGCGGCGACGGTGTTCTCGCTCGTCGCCGGTCGGTCTCCCTTCGAGGTGCCCGGCGGCAAGAACGGCGCGTCCGACCTGATGAGCCGGATCGACAAGGGCGGCGTCAAGCCCAC
Source organism: Curtobacterium sp. VKM Ac-2922 (assembly GCF_022815645.1). Taxonomy (GTDB): domain Bacteria; phylum Actinomycetota; class Actinomycetes; order Actinomycetales; family Microbacteriaceae; genus Curtobacterium. The sequence goes on from NZ_JALGRO010000004.1 coordinate 176,500, forward strand.
CGGTCGGACCGACGTACCGCCGTCGCTCGAGCGCCTGCTCGCGACGGCGATGTCGCGGAAGGTCCAGCAGCGTCCGGCCACCGTGATGGAACTCGTCCGTGGGTTCCAGCAGGTGCAGGCCGAACTCGGCGTCCCGCAGACGCCCGCTGACGTCGCCGTCGAGTCGTGGGCCGTCGCGATGCCGACCCCCGACGGTGACCGCACGGTCGTGCGCGAGCTGCAGCCCCCGTCGCGGGTGGGCCGGCGGCGCCGGACCCGTCGCGCGGTGCAGGGTGGCGTCGCGGCGACCGGGTCCCGCAGCGTCGGGACCGTGCACCGCACGGGTTCGATGACGATGAGCCGCCGACGGTCACGTCGCACCATCGTGTGGGTGTCGACGGCCGCGGCCGTGGTCGTCGCCGCCCTCGCAGTGACGACGGTCATCGCGGTGACCCGGGTGGGCACGGGCGCCATCCCGACCGTCTCCGACATCCGCGCGTCCTCCACGACGCAGTCCGTCACCTTCCGGTGGTCCGACCCGGGGATCGAGTCCGGCGACACCTACGTGATCACCTCGAACGGCTCGTCGAGCCAGCAGTCCGGCACCTCGTTCGTGGTCTCGGGTGCCCGAGGTGACGAGGAGTGCATCTCCGTCGCCGTCAACCGCGACGGCAAGACCGGGGTGGCGAGCGCCCAACGGTGCGCCACGATCGGCAGCGGATCGTGATCCGCCGACTCCTCGCCCAGCACCGGTCGGCCGCGGTCACGGTGGGCGCGTCGGTGCTCGTCGCCGCGCTGGTCACCGGCGCGGCGGTCGTCTCGAGCGGCTACCACACGCAGCGCGTCGACCTCGGTGACGGCACGGTGTGGGTGCCTTCGGCGCAGTACGGTGCCGTCGGCCGGGCGAACACCGCGGTCCTGCAGCTGAACACCGCCATCGAGGCCTCCACCGACACGTTGTCGGTCCTGCAGCGCGGCTCCACCGTCTACAGCGTCGACGAGACCAAGGGCACGATCGCCAAGGTGGACGTGGCCGATGCGACCGTCGGCGACGCGGTCACGCTGCCGTCCGGGTCACCCACTGTCTTCTTCGCCGGCAACACTGCGGTCATCGGCAACCAGGAGACCGGTGAACTGTGGACCACCCCGACCGACCGATTCGAGGAGTTCGACGCCTCGACGAAGGCCGACCTCACGCTCGGCGCCGACGCGGTGTTCGATGCGTCGGACGACCACGTGGCGGTCTACTCACCGAAGACGGCGACCGCGTCGCTGGTCCAGCTCGGCACGACACCGTCCGTGGTGCGCAAGTGGCCCGTGCGGATGGACCGTGCGGACGACTTCCAGGTGGCGACCGTCGGCGGGCACGTGGCGGTGCTCGACCGCACCGACGGCCGACTCGCGATCGACGGCGACACGGTCGACCTCGGTGACCGTGTGGGCAGCTCCCCGGCACTGCAGCACTCGTCCGGCTCCGGCGATGACGTCGTCGTCGCCGGTGCCGCTGGCATGGTGCGGGTGACGCCGTCGGGTTCGGTGGCTGCCACCCAGCTGGCCGTCTCCGGCCGTGCGGCGCGGCCGTACGTCGACGGGACCTGCACCTACGGCGCGTGGAGCGGTGGGCAAGCCGTCGACACCTGCGACGGCAGGGCCCTGCAGCAGCTCGACCGGGTGCCGGGCGCCGCCGCGTTGACGATCGTGCACAACGGCGACACCGTCGTCGCCAACGACCCCGCGACGGGTCGGTCGTGGGCGATCGACCGCAGCGGTCAGCTCATCGACAACTGGTCCGACCTGATCAAGCGGGACGACGACCAGCAGCGCGAGCAGGTCTCCGACGACGACCCGCAGGTCGAGAAGGACCAGAAGCCGCCGGTGGCGGTCGACGACGACCTGGGCGCGCGTCCCGGACGCACCACGAGCCTCCCGGTCCTGCTCAACGACTACGACCCCAACGGTGACCCGATCGTGATCAGCGAGGTCGACGGCGTCGACCGTGCCGACGGCTCGGTCGCGATCGTCGACGACGGCCAGCGCCTGCAGATCGCGCTGGCCGACAGCGCGACCGGCACCGTCTCGTTCCGGTACACCATCACGGACGGCAACGGCGGTTCGGCCAGCGCCGCCGTCCGGGTGTCGGTCCGACCGGAGTCCGAGAACTCCGCGCCGCGACAGGTCCGCGACACCAGCGCCGACGTCGTGCGCAACGGGCACGTCTCGAGCAACGTCCTGGGGGACTGGGTCGACCCCGACGGCGACCCCGTCTACCTGAAGTCGGCCTCCGCGGCGGACGGCGACCAGGTGTCGACCACACCCGACGGGTTGCTGGACTTCCGGAACACCAGCGGCCGCACCGGCGACCGCAGCGTGCAGCTCGTGGTGAGCGACGGGCGTGCCGACGGTCGGGGTTCGCTGACCGTGCACGTCGCCGCGCAGGGCAACGTGCCCCTGCGTGCGGACGCCTTCGCCGTGCAGGGGTACGCCGGCAAGGGCTTCTCGGTCGGCCCGCTCGACCACGTGCGGGGCGGGAACGGCACCGTCACGCTCACGAGCGTGTCCTCGACCAACGGGGTCACGATCGCGCCGAGCTACGACGCCGGGACCTTCCGGGTCGACAGTTCCGCCCTCGGCGACCACCAGGTCGAGTACACCGTGACCGACGGCACGAAGACCGCCAGTGGCGTCGTCCGCATCACGATCCTGCGTCCACCGGACGCGTCGACGGCGCCCATCACCACGCCGAAGACCGTGTTCGTCACGACGCTGTCGACCAAGGACACCGACGTCACCGCGACCGACATCGACCCGGCCGGCGGCGTGCTGCTGGTCACCGCGCTCGACGGACCGGACCGCGCGTCGGGGGTGCAGACGAGCATCCTCGACCAGCACACGGTCCGCACCACCCTGACCGCGCCGCTCGACGGCCCGGTCACCTTCACGTACACCGAGACGAACGGACTGGCGTCGTCGACCGGCACGGTCACGGTCGTCGAGATCCCGAAGCCGGACCGCATCCAGCCCCCGGTCGCGCAGCCGGACTCCGCCACGGTGCGCGTGGGCGACGTGGCCGACATCGACGTCCTGGCGAACGACACCCAGCCCGAGGGTGAGCCCCTGACGCTCGAGCCGAACCTGGTGCAGAACGTCCCGGGCGACGGTGGCCTGCTCTTCGTCTCCGGCGACCACCTGCGGTACCTGGCACCGACGACGCCGGGCAACTACACCGCCGTCTACCGCGTGGCCGGCCCCGACGGGCAGTCCGCCGACGCAGCGGTGTCCATCTCCGTCAGAGAGAAGGACAACGCCACGAACAACCCGCCCGTCCCGCAGACGGTCACCGCACGGGTCGTCGCCGGGCAGTCCGTCCGTGTCTCGATCCCGTTGAACGGGATCGACCCCGATGGTGACTCCGTGCAGCTGGTCGGGGTCGCGTCGAACCCGGACAAGGGCTCGGTCAGCGACGTCGGGTCCGACGCCCTCACCTACGACGCAGGCGACTACTCGGCCGGTACCGACGAGTTCACCTACACCGTCGTCGACGCACTCGGCGCCCGGGCCACCGGCACCGTCCGGGTCGGGATCGCGCCGCGGGCCGAACAGGCGTCCAACCCGGTCGCCGAAGCCGACCACGTCACGATCCGCCCCGGGGGATCCGTCACGGTGCGGGTCCTGCAGAACGACTCCGATCCCGAGGGCGGACAGCTCACCGTGTCGAAGGCCGAGCCCACCGCGCAGGGTGTCCGGGCGAAGGTGCTCCGCGGGCAGGAGATCCGTGTCACCCCGCCGAAGAGCGCCACCAGCGGGGACTTCGCGGTGCTGTACACCGCGTCCAACCAGAACGGTGGTGCGAGCACGGCGTTCCTGACCGTCACCGTGGACGAGGATGCCCAACCCCTCCGGCCGGAGGTCGACGACACCACCCTCGACCTGCAGGACATCCTGCACCGCCAGAACGTCACGGTGGACGTGCTGAAGAACGTCTTCTTCGCCGAGGGCTCGACCTCGCAGCTGACCGTCGGCGTGGTCGACGGCTACGGCGAGGACGCGCGGGCCACCAGCGACGGCAGGATCGTCGTCACGCTGACGGACGACTCGCAGGTCATCCCGTTCTCCGTCGCCCGCAAGGACCACCCCGACATCGTGTCGTACGGGTTCATCCACGTTCCCGGCTTCGACGACGCCCTTCCGCAGGTCAACCGATCCGCGGGCGCCATCACCGTCAAGAGCGAAGCGACGGTCCGGATCCCGCTGTCCGAGTACGTCGTCACGGCGAACGGCCAGACCGCTCGCGTCACCGACACCGGTTCGGTCAAGGCGACCCACGCCAACGGAGACGCGCTGACCGCGGACCGTTCGACGTTGGTGTTCACCTCCGCGAAGCTCTACTACGGCAACGCGTCGATCTCGTTCGAGGTCACCGACGGGTCCAGCGCGAACGGCGGCAAGGGCCGAGTCGCGACGCTCGTGCTGCCGATCAAGGTCGAACCACGATCGAACCAGCCGCCGGCGTTCACCGGTTCGTCCATCGAGCTGCAGCCGGGTGACTCGCGCACCGTCGACCTGACGCGCCTGACGGACTACCCGTACCCGAAGGACCTGCCGGAACTCAAGTACTCCGTGGTCAGCCAGCCGGCCTCGGGCACCACCGCGACGGTCTCCGGGCAGCGTCTGACGATCTCGGTCGCCGACACCGCGCAGAAGAACACCACCGCCTCGATCGGCATCGGTGTCGCCGACGCCACGAACGCCGGACGCTCCGGGGTGGTCTCGGTGGGGATCGTCGCCTCGAACCGTCCGCTCGTGCAGCCGGGTGCCGACAGCGCGGTCGCGAAGCGTGGACAGTCCACGACGATCGACGTCCTGGCGAACGACCAGCCGACGAACCCGTTCCCGGACGAACGCCTGCGGGTCGTCGCCATCCGCGGGCTCGCCGGCGGTCTGCCGTCCGGTGTGACCATCACGCCCAGCGCGGACAAGTCCCGACTGCAGGTCGCCGTGTCCGACTCGGCGAAACCCGTCAACACCAACCTGCAGTACCAGGTCGCCGATGCCACCAACGACCCGGACCGGTACGTCTGGGGCGACGTCACGATCTCGGTGCAGGACGTCCCCGACGCGCCCGGAGCGCCGACGCGCACCGGTTCCTACGACGGCGGCCAGGTGACGCTCACGTGGTCCTCGCCCCAGGCGAACAACTCGGCGATCACGGGGTACCGGGTCACGGGGACCAACGGCATCGCGAAGGACTGCGGACTCGCGACGGTGTGCACGATCACCGGCCTGGACCCGAAGGCGACCTACCGGTTCACCGTCGTGGCGGTCAACGGGATCGGCCAGTCGGCCGCGTCGCAGCAGTCTGCGCCCATGAGTGCCGACTTCGTGCCCGCGCCGCCGAAGGGCATCACGGTGTCGGCGGACAAGTCGACGCCGAACCAGCTCGACGTCTCGTGGGACCCCGTCGCCACCCCGAACAACGGCACCCCGGTGTCGAACTACGTCGTGAGCATCCAGGGCCCGGGGCTGTCCACCACCAGGAACACCGGCACCGCCACGAGCACCACGTTCCAGGGGGCGCAGAGCGCGGCGCAATACACCGTCACGGTCTCGGCGCGGAACGGTGCCGACCGCGACAACACGGTCGTGCAGTGGAACGCCGCGTCCGCCAGCGGTACCGCCGTCGGATCGCCTGCGAAGCCTGTGTTGTCCGCCACGGGCAACCCGCAAGGCGGCCGCACCGCTGTGAACCTCACCGCGTCGGAGTCCGACTGGGGCGGGGGCGGGACCTCGATGCGCATCGTGAAGTACCGAGCGGACGCCCCGATCCCACCCGGGTGCTCGACGTCGGGTTCCGAGTACGTCTGGAACGCCACCACGGCGACGGATCTGATCTCGAGCCAGTACCGCTACGTCGCACTTGCGGACAACGGGCTGTTCTGCACGTCCTCCGACGTCGCGAGCGTCCAGGGGTACCAGACGCCCGATGCTCCGACGGGCACCGCGACGGTTCCGACCGATGGTCTGCCCAAGCAGGACTACGGCATCACCCTCACCGGTTCTGGCGACGGCGACTACCTGTACTACTCCGTCAACGGAGGCCCGCGGGTCGGCTTCGACGGCTCCGCAGACCTCGGCTCCGGCGCTGGCTTCGGCGTACCGACGAACGTCGTCCTCACGACCTGCGCGACCGCGGACGACTACTGCGCCTCGACGACGCTGCCTGGATCCACTGCGTTCACGACGCGGGCTTCGATCGCAAGTGCTGTCGAGGGCCAGGCGCCGGTCATCAACGCGCCGAACAACGGCAATGCCGAATTCGCTCCCAGCGCCTACCGCATCGTCTACTGCACGCCTGGGCTCCTCGGCATCGTCAGCTGCACGGACCAGAAGCCGGACAACGGCGGCGCGTACGGTCCATCCGATGCCGTGCCGGTCGGAGCGGTTGAGGTGCGCGTGAGCGCTACCGTCGACGGACACACCGACCCTGGGTACGCCAGTCGCGATGTCACCCCGGCAAACGGCAACTAACCGAACGAGGAGAACTCCCCGCATGAGCATGTCCCCCGAGCAGGCCACCTGGTTCGCCGACGTCGCCGGCCGCATCGTGACCAACGTCGAGCAGGTGCTCCTCGGGAAGACCTTCGTGATCCGTCTGGCGGTCACGTCGATGCTGAGCGAGGGGCACCTGCTGCTCGAGGACGTCCCCGGTACGGGCAAGACGAGCATGGCGCGGGCGCTCGCCCAGAGCGTGCAGGGCTCGACCAACCGCATCCAGTTCACGCCCGACCTGCTGCCCGGCGACATCACCGGCATCAGTGTCTACGACCAGCGCAACCAGGAGTTCGAGTTCCACCGCGGTCCGGTGTTCGCGAACATCGTGCTGGCGGACGAGATCAACCGCGCGAGCCCGAAGACGCAGTCGGCCCTGCTCGAGGCCATGGAGGAGTCCGCGATCACCGTCGACGGCGTCAACCACCGTCTGGCGGCGCCGTTCATGGTCATCGCGACGCAGAACCCGATCGAGCAGGCCGGCACCTACCGCCTGCCCGAGGCGCAGCTGGACCGCTTCCTCATGAAGACCTCGATCGGCTACCCGGACCACGCCGCGACGGTGAAGATCCTCGAGACCTCGTCAGCTCCGTCGTCGTCCGTGCCCCTGGCGAGCGTCGTCCCCGCGGCCACGATCACCGAGATGGCCGCCCTGGCCCGGACGGTGCACGTCGACCCGACGATCGCCGACTACGTGGCCCGGCTCGTCGACGCGACGCGGTCGGCCAACGAGGTCCGCCTGGGCGTCAGCGTGCGCGGCGCGATGGGGCTCATGCGCGCCAGCCGGGTCTTCGCAGCGCTGAGCGGCCGCCACTACGTGACACCGGACGACGTCAAGGCCCTGGCCGAGCCGGTCCTGGCGCACCGCATGGTGCTCGACGCCGAAGCCGAGTTCGACGGGGTCTCCACCTCGAGCGTGGTGTCGCAGCTCCTGGTCGAGACCCCGCCGCCAGCCGACCGGGTCGCGCCGTGACCGACCGGCGACCGGTCTCCACGCGTTCGCGCCGTCCCTCGTCGACGCGGTCGCGTCGGTCGAGCACCGCGTACGAGCGCACCGGGACGGTCGCCGGCCTGACGAACGTGCGGAGCCGCCTGGTGGGGGACCGGGACGGGGTCGCGGCCGACGCGGTCGTCGGCATCGTGCGCCTGTGGCGGACGGCCTGGAGGACCGTGGCACGTGCCTGGGACGAGGTCTCGTCCGTGGTCACCGGCCTGGGCTGGACGGTGACCGCGCTCACGCTGGTCGCGTTGGTGCTCGGGTACCGCTTCGGCCTGCGCGAGGTCGTGGTCGTCGGGTTCGCGGGCGTCCTGCTCGTCGTCGTCGCCGCGATCGCCCTGGTCGGGCACTCGCGTCTGCTGATCCGGATGAGCCCTCCTGCCCGACGTGTCGCGGTCGGTGACGAGGCCGGCGTCACGGTGACCGCCGAGAACCCCACGCGCCTGCCGTCGGTGCCGATCACGGTCGAGGTCCCGATCGGCTCCGGCCTGGTCGACGTGGCGATCCCGACGATCGCGCCGCGGGGCACGTTCGAACGTGCGGTGCCCGTCCCCACGCTCCGGCGCGGAGTGCTGGACGTGGGCCCGGTGACGGGCATCCGCGCCGACCCGGTCGGCCTGGTCCGCCGGGAACTCGTCTGGACCGCCCGCGAACAGGTGATCGTGCACCCGCGGACGGTCGCGATCCCCTCGACGAGCACCGGCTTGGTGCGCGACCTCGAAGGCCAGGCGACGACGGACCTGTCGCCAGCAGACATCTCGTTCCACGCGATCCGTGAGTACATGCCCGGAGACGACCCGCGGAACGTGCACTGGAAGTCGACGGCGAAGACCGGGGCACTCATGGTGCGCCAGTTCGAGGACACCCGTCGCTCGCACCTGGTGGTGGCGCTGGGGTTGGCCCGCACGGAGTTCGCCGACGACGACGAGTTCGAGCTCGCCGTCAGTGCGGCGGCGTCGCTCGGCGCGCGGGCGATCCGCGACGGCCGCGAGGTCACGGTCGTCGTGTCCGAGCGGACCCCGGAGTTCGCCAAGCGCCCGGTCTACGCGGTGCACCGGCTGCCGACCGTCACCCCGACCCGCCTGCTCGACGACTTCGCGTCCGTCGCCCTGGCGGACGCCTGCCTGCCCGTGGCCGAGGTCGCCCGGATCGTGGGCACCGACACCGCCGGCATCTCCGTCGCGTTCCTGGTCGTCGGGTCGACGGTCGAGCTGCCCGCGCTCCGCCTGGCCGCGACACGGTTCCCGATCGGGGTCGAGGTCGTCGCGGTCATCTGCGAACCCGAGTCCGTCCCGCGCTTCGTCCGGGTACCCGGCCTGACGGTGATGACGATCGGGTACCTCGACGACCTGAGGATCGCGCTGCACCGATCGGCGGCCGCGTGAGCGCCCCGCCCGTCGCACCCCCGCGCCCGCGGCGGGACACCCGCCGGCAGGCGCGCCGTGACGCTCGCCGGGTCTCTCCCGTCCGACTCGTCGGTGGCACCGTCGTCGTCTGGGTCCTGCTCGCGATCGCCAGTGTCGCGTGGTGGCCGGTCTACCGCGACCAGGGGATGATCGTCGCCGCGGTCACGGCCGTCGTCGCGGGCACCGCCATCGCCCTCGTCGGCGCCGTGTACCGGCTCCCGACCGCCGCGGTCGCCGTGGCCACGATCGCGGCCTTCGTGGTGACCGGTGTGCCCGCCGCCGTGCCGAGCGAGGCCGCCGGCCTGCTGCCCACCGGGCAGGGGCTGCTGGACCTGTTCTCCGGCGTGGCCCTGGGCTGGAAGCGCCTGGTCACCATCAGTCTGCCGGTCGGCACCTACGAGGCGTTGCTGGTGCCGTTCTTCCTGACGCTCCTGGTGGCCACGGTCACCGGTGTCAGCTGCGCGACCAGGGCCTCCCGGCAGGAACTCGCGAGCATCCCGGCTCTGGTCCTGTTCGCGGCCGGTGTGGTGGTCGGATCGACGCGGCTCGAGACGTCCATCGCCGTCGCGGTGGCCCTGACCGGGGTCGCACTCGTGTGGGCGCTGACCGTCCGGCACGTCCGGCGGGCGGCCGCGGTCGCGCGCACCATCGGTGCGCCCGTGGCCGTGCGCCGCTCGGTCCTGCGGCCGGCGCTCGTGGGCACCGGGACCATCCTGGCGGCCGCCGTCGTCGCCACGGGCCTGGGACTCGTCGCCCCGCCCACGACGGCCCGCACGGTCGCACGGACCGACGTCGTGAAGCCGTTCGACCCTCGCGACTACGTCAGCCCGCTCAGCGGCTTCCGCGCCTACGAGGAGTCGACCGAGGCCGACGCGGCGCAGCTGCAGGTGACGGGCCTGCCGCGCAACGGGTTCGTGCGGATCGCGACCCTGGACACGTACGACGGCGTGACCTACCGGGTCGGCGGGACGGACGGCTCCTCGCCCTCGGGCACGTTCGAGCGCGTCCCGACCTCGGTGGACGTGCGCAACGTCACGGGACGGTCGATCGACGTCGGCGTGCGCATCGACGGGTACCGCGGGGTGTGGCTGCCCACGGTGGGCGACCTCGAGCAGGTCGACTTCCGGGGGAGCGCTGCCGATCGCACCCGTGGCGCCTTCTTCTACAACGCCTCGACCGCCACGGGCGCCGTGGTCGGAGGTGTGCAGGACGGCACACGGTACGACCTGCGCGCGGTCGTCCCGGACCAGCCGACCGACGAACAGCTCGCTGCAGCACGGCCGGGGGACGCCACGGTCCCGACGGCGACCAACGTGCCGGACGCCGTCCGTGACACCGTCGAGTCGACCGCCGGCGACGTGCAGTCGGACGGTGCGAAGCTCGTGGCCGTCATCAAGGCCCTCAAACGGAACGGGTACGTCAGCCACGGAGTCGGGGACGACCGGGTCAGCCGGTCCGGCCACGGCGCCGACCGCATCCAGGAGCTGCTGACGTCGCCGCTCATGCTCGGCGACCAAGAGCAGTACGCCGTGGCCGCCGCGCTGATGTCCGAGGAGATCGGGTTCCCGACGCGGGTCGTGATGGGCTTCGCGGCCGGCGGCGACTCGGGGACCGGCAGCACCACTGCCGGCGGGTCGGGGACCACCACGTTCCGCGGATCGGACGTCACTGCCCGGATCGAGGTCGACACGGCGCAGTGGGGCTGGGTGACGGTCAACCCCAACCCGACGGTGCGGACGATCCCCGACGAGCAGCAGCAGACCCCGAAGCCGGTCACACGGCCTCAGACGGTCGTGCCGCCGCCCCCCGCCGAACAGCAGGACCAGGACACCCAGGCACCACCGCAGAGCGACCGGAACACCCCGGACCAGCCGCCGCTCTGGCTGCAGGTCCTGCTCGCAGCGCTGCCGTGGATCCTCGGCACACTGGGGTTCGTCGCGCTCGTGCTCCTGCCGTTCGGCGTGATCGTGGCGATCAAGGCGGTCCGTCGTCGCCGACGTCGCCGGGCCACGACCGCCAGGGGACGGATCATCGGCGCGTGGGACGAGTACCGCGACGCCCTGCTGGACCGCGGACAGGACGTCCCGGTCACCGCCACCCGGCGCGAGGTCGCCGTGGGAGCCCCCGGCGACCGGGGGAGCGGCCTGGCGGCGCTGGCGGACCGCGCGGTCTTCGGGCCGAGCGACGCCGACGACCACGCCGCTGACCGGATGTGGGACGCGACCGAGTCCGCGATCGCGCACCTCGGTGCCGGACGCACTCGGCGCGAGCGCTGGCGGACGGCGGTGTCGACGCGGTCCCTGCGGAGTCCGGTCCACGTCGCGCGCCTGCACCGGGCGCTCGACCGCCGAGCCGCGCGGGTGTCAGCCGGACTCGGAGCGGACGGTGGCTACGATGTTGCAAGGCCCGCCGAGCGACGCAGCGGGTCGGATGAGGACAGAGGCAACCAGTGATCAGATGCGAACACTGCGGATCGGTGCTGCCCGACGGAGCGATCTTCTGTGGTGAGTGCGGTCGAGCCGTGAACACCGCTGCCAGCCGACGGGCCGTCGCTCCCGAGCAGGCCGACCGTGCGACCCCGCCGCCACTCCAGCAGCCCGACCAGCACGGACGACGTCAGGACCCCGCGGCCGAAGCCTGGTTGCCGGAGTCCACGCTCGACCCGGCGACGCGCGCCTGGCTCACCGGTGAGGACCGCCGCCGCTCCGAGCCCGTCGCACCCGTGCCGGTGCAGACCCCGGACACGTTCGCGCCCCGGTCGGCCCCCACGCACGTGCACGGTGCCGGCAGCGGGCTCGGTGAGTGGACCGGCGCCGGCGAACCACCCAGGACGGACCGGTCGGGTGCGCAGCAAGGGCACGAGCCGACCCTCGATCCCGACGCGTTCCCCGCGGAGCCCCTGCAGCCCGAGGACGACCCCGAGGTCACCCGTCTGGCACCACGGACCGGGGCCCCGGCACCCGACGTGGTCGCCCCGCCGGCCGTCGCTGCCGAGCCGTCGGCGCCGTTCTGGGCCGCACCGCAGGACCCGACGCCGGCGCCGAGCGCTCCGTCGTGGTGGATCGGCCGTCCCGGCGATGACGCCCCGACGACGACCGATGCTCACTCCGGCGACGGCGACGGTGCTGGTCCGGTCGAGGGTGCATCGGCACCGCCCGCAGGACCGTCGATCCCGGCGTCGCCCGGGAACGGAGCTCCGCCGGCACCGGACGCGGGTCCGCAGGACGCCAGCGCACCCGTCGATGACGTCCCGGTCGATGCCGACCCCGTCGCGGAAACACCGCGCGCCGGCGACACCGCGGTGGTCGAACCACTCGTCGAGCGCCGTGCGCCGCGCCCCACGCCCCTGGTCCAGCCCGCGACCCACCCCACGACGTGTCACGTCTGCGGCCACCACCTCGAGCCCGACGACATCTTCTGCAACGAGTGCGGCGCGGTCCGGCCAGCGGTGACCGCGGCGTTCACCGGACCGGTCGTGCCGCTGCCGCTCGCGCGGCCGGACTGGGCAGCGACGGCCGCATCGACCGCCGACGACGCGGTGCTCGACGAGCCGAACTCCGACGAAGCGGTCGAGCCCGACGACGAGGTGTCCGAGCCCGGTGTCGCCGGCCGTCCTGACGTCGACCAGCTGCGCGTGCCTCCGATGCCGACGTCACCCGCGCCCTCGTCCACCGACCCGCTCGACGACGAGCCCGCGGCCTGGGCTCCGACGGCGGCGCCGCTGCCGCCAGTGCCGGGCATGCCCGGTCCGGCCCTCCCGACGCGTTCCGCTGACGCGTACCCGTCGAGTTCCGACGCGGACGAGGCCGCACAGCTCGACGAAGACGAAGTCGAAGACGCGGACGAAGTCGAAGGCGAAGACGCGGATGTGGACGCAGACGCGGACGAGGACGTCGACCAGACCCGGATCGTCACGAAGACCCCGGCCCGGGCCCCCTTCATGCTGCACTTCAGCACCGGCGAGCGGATCGGTGTGCACGGCACCGGGCTGCTCGGCCGACTGCCGCGCGCCGAGCCCGGCGAACGGTTCGACGACCTGCTGACGATCCACGACCCCGGCAAGTCGGTGTCCAAGACCCACCTGGAGATCGGTCGGGACGGGAACGACCTGTGGGTGTCCGACCGGTTCTCCGGGAACGGCTCGGTCATCCGCCACATCGACGGCTCGATCCGTCGGTGCGAACCCGGACGCCGCTACCGCGTCGAACGCGGCGCGCGGGTGGACATCGGCGAGCAGTTCTTCCTCGTGCAGTAGGTCTTCCTCCACAGGCCGTCCGGCGTCCGCGGTCATCCACCGTGGACGCCGGTGTCCTGCCCCGGGATGTGACGCTGCGCTGAGATCGTCCCGTGTCGACCCTGATCCTCCGCGTGGCCCTCGTCGTGGTCGCGGTCCTGCTCGCATTCGCGCCGAGCATCGTCGCGACCACGACCGGCGTGACCCGCACCGCGGGCGCTGCGCACGGCGGGGTGATCGCCTGCGCCGTCGTCCTCGGGCTCGTCGCCCTGGTCGTGCGGACCGACGACCAGGACCGGTCGCCACCGGTGGTCGACACCGTCGACCCGGTGCCGTGGTTCGACCCCGTCGACCCGGTGCCGTGGGTCGACCCCATCGACGATCCGGACACGCCCAGCGAGCCCTGGGACCCATCGGACCGTGCCAGGGCCAGCGTGTCCAGCACGCCGTGGTCGGTCCCGGTCGGGCTCGAGCACGACGGCACGCCGGTCACCCTCGACAGCACGACGGGCATCGTGGTGATCGGACACGGGGCCCTGGCCGTGGCGGTCTTCTCCGCGGTGGTGATCGCCGTGGCGCGGTGCGCCTCGGCCGCAGACGACGTCCGGACGGCCCTGGCGGACGACCTGCCCTCGCCGGACGACGGCCGAGTCCTGCCGGGTGCCGTCCGTCGTGCGGCGACCGGACTCGGCCCGGGCACGGCTGTGGCGGTGCTGCTCGACGACCGGGGGGTGCGGATCGGTTCCGTGGTCCTGGTGCCTGATCTGGGCTCCGTCCCGCGGCAGGCCGGCCCCACGCTCGACGTCACGCGGTACGGGTGTTCGGCACGGCCAGACCCCCGGTCAGCACGAGGACAGCGCATCGCGCCCGCGCTGCCCGCCCTCGAACGACCAGGCGCCACGTGACGCCTGCAGCGCCGGCGGCCCCCAACGGGCACACAGCGCCGGCGACCGCCAACGGGCCCACACCGCCGGCCGAACCGTGGCGCCGCTCAGCGCAGCCCGGCCCCGATCCGTACGGCGCCGACGGGTACGCCCCCACCCAGCACCTTCTCGCCCGTGGCGTCCATGACGTCCGCCACCCCCTCGGCTGCGACGACGCCGTTCCGCTCCAGCAGCGTCAGCGCAGCGAGCGTGCCAGCTCGCAGGGCCCCGTCCAGCACCTTCACCACGACGGCCGCTCCGCCCGGCATCGCCATCATCATGACGCCCTCGGCGCCGAGCTTGGCCACCAGACCGAGCCGCTCGATCGTGACGGTGTTCGCGCGTCCGACGCCGTCGATCGCCCACGGGTGCGCGAGCACGGCGTCCGTCAGCGCGGCGGTGTCAGCGTCACGACGCTGCACGACGGTGGCGATGCCGCGCGCCATGGCGCCGAAGGTCAAGGGGAACACCGGCGCCCCGCACCCGTCGATGCCGACCACGTCGACGGTCTCGCCGGTCAGGTCCTCGACCGTGGCACGCACGGCCTGCTGCATCGGGTGGTCGATCTCCAGGTACGTCGACTCGTCCCAGCCGTTCACCCGGCACGCGGCGAGCATGCCCGCGTGCTTGCCCGAGCAGTTCATGGTCAGGCGCCGTGGCCCGGTCATCCCCCGCGCTGTCGCGCGGTCGTACGGCATGTCCGGCGGGCACCCCAGGTCGTCCTCGACGTGGTCGTAGGCGTGCAGCATGTGCTCGACCACTGCCTGGTGCGAGGGCGTGCCCGCATGGCTCGCCGTCGTCAGGACCAGCTCTTCGGCCTGGAACACCGCGCCGCTGCGACGGATCGCCAGGGCCTGGAACGGTTTCATGGTCGAGCGCGGGTAGATGCTCGCGCTGACGTCCCCGACCGAGTCGATGACCGCGCCCGAGGCGTCCACGACGATCCCTGCGCCGATGTGCCGGCTCTCGTCGAACCCCGAGCGCTCCAGCACCGCCAGCTCGACGGACCCCTCGGCGGTGAGAGGATGGCGGTCGGTGCGGACCTCGGTGTTCTCCGTCATGCAGTGATCGTACCGAGCGGCCCGAGCCGCTCAGGCACGGACGACGGACACGACCACCGCCACGACAGGAGCCGACATGCACGACCACACCTACCAGGTATCGGTGCGCTGGACCGGAGACCGGGGCACCGGCACGACCGGGTACCGTGAGTACGGACGTGACCACGTGGTGTCCGCGTCGGGCAAGCACGACCTGCTCGGCTCGGCCGACCCGACCTTCCGGGGCGACCGCGACCGTTGGAACCCCGAGGAACTCCTGACCGCGGCGCTGGCGCAGTGCCACATGCTCAGCTACCTGCACGTCGCGGTCACCGAGGGCTTCACGGTGCTGGCGTACGAGGACCGTGCCACGGCAGCGCTCAACCTCAACCGCGACGGCTCCGGAGAGATCACCGGCGCGACGCTGCACCCCGTCGTCACGATCGCCGAGCCGGACCGGGTCGCCGACGCCGAAGCCGCGCACGCCACCGCGAACGGCCTGTGCTTCATCGCGCGCTCCGTGGCGTTCCCGGTCCACCACGAGGCGCTCGTCCGAGTGCGGGAGACGGACTCCGACGCGGCACTCGGAGCGGACTCTTCGACACGTGCGGCAGACTGACTCCCCGTGAAGCGTCTCCGCCTGCTCCCGATCGCCCTCGTTCCCGTCGTCGTCCTGGGCCTCGCCGCCTGTTCGGGGTCCGGCTCGGGTGGCGCCTCGTCGTCCCCGTCCGCCTCGGCAAGCGCCTCGACCGCAGCGATCACCAGCTGCCCGAAGCCCGGCAAGGCGTCCGCCGCGATCGACGTCTCGGGCGACTTCGGCGGCACGACCGCGCCCACGGTCACCTTCGACAAGGGCCTGAAGGCGTCACCGCCGCAGGCCACGACCGTGACCAAGGGCACCGGCGCCGACCTGAAGGAGGGCGACTACGTCCAGGTCGCCTACAGCGTCTACCAGGCGTCCGACGTCAAGAAGCTCGGCACCGTGGGCTTCGACCAGGGCAACGCCCAGGTGCTGTCGGTCGGTGGCAGTGGCTTCGGCGCCCTGCTGTCCTGCGCGCACGTCGGGGACCGCATCGCTGCGATCGGTGCCTCGGCAGCGCTCGGCTTCAACACCGGCGGCAACATCGTCGTCGTGGCCGACGTCATCGCGCAGACCCCGACGAAGTCCACCGGCACCCCGCAGACCCAGAACCCGAAGCTCCCCACGGTGAAGGACAAGGCGGACGGCGAGCCGGAGATCACGATCCCCGACGTCGACGCACCGACCACGACCACCGCCGAGGTCATCAAGCAGGGCGACGGAGCCACCATCGCCGAGGGCGACACCGCGCTGGTGCAGTACAAGGGCGTGCTCTACAAGGGGGGCAAGGAGTTCGACTCCTCGTGGTCGAAGGGCGCCCCGACGACCTTCACGATCTCGAGCGGTGGACTCATCCAGGGCTTCGTGAAGGGTCTGGTCGGCCAGAAGATCGGCTCGCAGGTGATGATCGTCGTCACGCCCGAGGACGGCTACGGCGCCAACCCCCGAGAAGGTTCGAACATCCCGAAGAACGCGACGCTCGTCTTCGTCGTCGATCTCCTCGCCAAGGGCTGACATCGCCTTTTCTGAGGGCCGGCGGCGCACGATGCGCCGCCGGCCCTGCTGGTTCAAGATCGTCGTCAGCGAGCGATCTTGACGACCGTGACCGGCTTGCTCCAGCTGACCGAGACCCCCGGGTTGTAGTTGTAGCCCGCTCCGTTCGATGCGGAATAGCTCGTCCGGCGGTCGCCCGCGCTCACCCGCACGATGTTCCTCCAAGTGCCGGTCTTCGTGCCACTCCCGGTGTACCCGTAGGGTGTTCCGGTCGACGAGTTCATGCACGCGCTCGCGGTCGTGCATCCCGGTCCGACGGACGCCAGTGCGCGCTCGGTTGACCGGAACGCTGCGAGGACCCGGCCGGTGTCCGGGTCGACGAGTGCCTCGACGCTCCCACCGCCTGTGAGGATCCGCTCCGCCTCGGCTGGTGACTGTGTCGTGGCCAGCACGGCGAGACGAATGCTGACCTCCTGTGGCGGTGACGTCGCGGCTGTCGCATTGGCCGCTTGGGGCGCGATCACGAGTCCTGCGGCGACGATGGCGGCGCAGGTCACGGCGGCGAGTTTCTTGTTCATGATGTCCTCCCTCAGGACCGATCTGGTCATCGGCAACATATCGGTGTGCTCGACGCTTGCGCAGTCGATATCCGAGAAGACGAATAGACCCTCCCGCATCGGTACATTGAGTCCCATGCAGACCCCCACTGAGCGCCGGCGCGTCGTCCTCCTCGGCAGCACCGGGTCGATCGGCACCCAGGCGCTCGACGTCGTCCGCCGCAACCCCGACCGGTTCCAGGTGGTCGGACTGACCGCGGGCCGCAACACCGCACTGCTGCAGGACCAGGCCGAGGCCTTCGGCGTCCGGGCGACCGCTGTCGGTGCCGCCGATGCCGAGCGGCTGGTCCGCGACGTCGAGGCGGACGTCGTCCTGAACGGCATCACCGGTTCGGTGGGGCTCGGTCCGACGCTCGCGACGCTCGAGACGGGCGCGACGCTCGCACTGGCGAACAAGGAGAGCCTGATCGTCGGCGGTCCGCTCGTGCAGGCCGCGGCATCGCCCGGCCAGATCGTCCCCGTCGACAGCGAGCACTCCGCGATCGCCCAGGCGTTGCGGTCCGGCGCCGAGTCCGAGGTCCGGCGGCTGGTCCTCACGGCCAGCGGCGGTCCGTTCCGGGGCCGTTCGCGCGACGAGCTCCGCGACGTCACCCCGGCGCAGGCGCTCGCGCACCCCACGTGGGACATGGGCCTCGTCGTGACGACCAACTCGGCGACGCTCGTCAACAAGGGCCTCGAGGTCATCGAGGCGCACCTGCTGTTCGGCGTTCCCTACGACCGGATCGACGTGACCGTGCACGCCCAGTCGATCGTGCACTCCATGGTCGAGTTCACCGACGGCTCGACGATCGCCCAGGCGTCGCCGCCGGACATGCGGCTGCCGATCGCCCTCGGCCTGGCCTGGCCCGACCGGGTCCCGGACGTCGGCGTCCCGCTCGACTGGACCACCGCCAGCACGTGGACGTTCGAGCCACTCGACGCCGATGCGTTCGGCGCGGTCGCGCTGGCCAAGCGGGTGGGCGAACTCGGCGGCACGTTCCCGGCGGTCTTCAACGCCGCCAACGAGCAGGCCGTCGCCGCGTTCCACGCCGGAGCGATCGGCTTCCTCGACATCGTCGACACGGTCGAGCGCGTCGTCGAGTCGCACACGCCGGGGGAGTCCTCGCTGCAGGGCGTCCTGGCAGCCGAGCGGTGGGCACGCGACGCGGCGGACCGCGCACTGGCCCGCTGACGCTGGTCCGGCAACGGACAGGAGGCCCGGCGGACCCCGCAGCGCACGCTCGGCTCGTTCACCGGCAACGTCCCGTACGCTGCTGCGGTGACCGTCGGATCCGTGCTCCTCTTCGTCCTCGGCGTGGTCGTCTTCATCGTCGGCCTGCTGGTCTCGATCGGGCTCCACGAGCTCGGTCACCTCGCCTTCGCGAAGCTGTTCCGCGTCAAGGTGACGCAGTACTCGCTCGGCTTCGGCAAGACCATCTGGTCGTTCCGACGGGGTGAGACCGAGTACGGCATCCGACCGATCCTGCTCGGTGGCTACATCTCGATGGTCGGCATGCTCAAGCCTCGGGCGTCCGGTCGCGCGATCACGAACACGGGCATGTACAGCGCGTTCGTCCAGGACGCCCGCCAGGCCAGCGCCGAGCAGATCGCCGAGTCCGGTGGCGACGACTCGCGGGCGTTCTACCGGCTGACGCCGTGGAAGCGCATCATCGTGATGGTCGCCGGCCCGGCCATGAACCTGGTGATCGGCGTCGTCCTGTTCGGCGTGCTGCTGGTCGGCTTCGGCGCCCCCACCACGACCTTCACGTCGAGCGTCGACTGTGTCCTGCCGACGACCCAGTCGACCCGGTGCTCGTCGGGCGACGCGGTCTCACCGGCGAAGGAAGCCGGCATCCGTGCCGGTGACGTCGTCGTCGCGGTGGACGGTACCCAGGACCCGACCATCACGCAGGTCTCGGACGTCTTCCAGAAGTCCGCGGGCAAGCAGGTCACGGTCGTCGTCGAGCGTGACGGTGAGCGGAAGACCCTGCAGGTCACGCCGGCGCTCGCGACGCGCGACGTGTACGACGCCTCGGGCAAGATCGTCGAGCAGGCCGACGGCACCGCGAAGACGCAGCAGGTCGGCGTGGTCGGGGTGTCCATCGGCCAGACCCTGGTGCGGCAGTCGCCCGCCGCGGTGCTGCCGGCGACCGGTGCACAGATCGGGGCGTCCGCGCACCTGATCATCGACCTGCCGCAGCGCCTGGTCGCCGTGTGGAACGCGGCCTTCGGGTCCCAGGCCCGTTCGGCGGACAGCCCCGTGTCGGTGGTCGGCGTCGGCCGGGCGATCGGCACGGTGTCCTCGATGAGCGGCGTCCCGGTGGTCGACAAGGTCTACACGATCCTCGGGCTGCTGGCCTCGTTGAACATCGGCCTGTTCGTGCTGAACATGGTGCCGCTGCTGCCGCTCGACGGTGGCCACATCGCGGGCGCCCTGTGGGAGTCGGTGAAGCGCCGGTCGTTCAAGCTCGTCGGCAAGGCGGACCCGGGCCCCATCGACCTGGCGAAGACCATGCCGCTCACGATGGTCGTCGTCGTGCTGCTCGCCGGCATGAGCGCCCTGCTCATCTACGCCGACATCGTGCGGCCGGTCAACCTGTTCGGGTAGCACTACGCTCGGCGCATGAGCACAGCGCCCGACGTCCGGACCGTGGAACTGCAGGGCACCGACGTCATCGCCGAGTCCGAACGCAAGGGCCGCCCGAGCGGACTGTTCTGGCCGTGGTTCGCCGCCAACATCTCGGTGCTCGGCCTGAGCTACGGCTCGTTCGTGCTCGGCTTCGGCATCTCCCTGGCGCAGGCGACGATCGTGACGGTCGTCGGTGTGGTGTTCTCGTTCCTGCTGTGCGGGATCGTCGCCATCGCCGGCAAGCGCGGCTCGGCACCGACCATGGTCCTCAGCCGCGCCGCGTTCGGGGTCCGCGGCAACCGGCTGCCCTCGTTCCTCAGCTGGGTCCTCACCGTCGGATGGGAGACCGCGCTGGCCTCGTTGGCCGTGCTCGCCACGTCGACGGTGTTCCGCGAGCTCGGCTGGGACGACGGTGTGGTGACGAAGCTCGTGGCCCTGGTGGTCGTCGCCGCGCTGGTCATCGGCGCGGGCATCGCCGGGTTCGACGTGATCATGCGGTTGCAGACCTGGATCACGGTCATCACCGCCGTGCTGACCGTCGTCTACATCGTCCTGGCTGCTCCGTCCATCGACCTCGGCGCCCTCGCAGCGCTGCCGGCTGGCAGCGCCCAGCAGGTCATCGGGGCCCTCGTCCTGGTGATGACGGGGTTCGGCCTCGGCTGGGTCAACGCCGCCGCGGACTACTCGCGGTACCTGCCCCGCACGGCCTCGACGCGCGGCGTGGTCGGCTGGACGACGTTCGGCGGCGCCCTGGCACCGGCGATCCTCGTCGTCATCGGGGTCCTGCTCGCCGGGTCGTCGAAGCAGCTGAACACCGCGATCGGCGCCGACCCGATCGGTGCGCTGACCACCCTGCTGCCGGTCTGGTTCCTCGTCCCGTTCGCGATCGTGGCGATCCTGGGGCTGGTCGGCGGCGCGGTCCTCGACATCTACTCGTCGGGCCTGGCGCTGCTGAGCGCGGGCGTCCGGATCCCGCGGCCCGTCGCCGCCGGGGTGGACGGTGTGTTCATGATCGCCGGCGCGATCTACGTCGTGTTCTTCGCATCGGACTTCATCTCGCCGTTCCAGGCGTTCCTGGTCACCCTCGGCGTGCCGGTCGCCGCGTGGTGCGGTGTCTTCGTCGCCGACGTCCTGCTGCGCCGGACGGCGTACGCCGAGGACGAGCTGTTCGACCGACGCGGGCGGTACGGCGACGTCCGCTGGAGTGCGATCGGCCTGGTCCTGCTCGGGACCGCCCTGGGCTGGGGCCTCGTCACGAACACGTACGGGGTGCCCTCGTGGCTCAACTGGCAGGGCTACCTGCTCGAGCCGTTCGGCCTGGGCGGGCGGACCGGCGCGTGGGCGTACGCCAACCTCGGCGTGCTGGTCGCACTGGTGGTCGGGTTCCTCGGCACCCTCGCCACACGGGGCTCGATCCGACGCCAGGAGCACAGCGCGTGAGCGCGGACCACGGGATGCCGCCCACCACCACCGGCGCGCCGCTCGACGCCACCGACGCGCCCCTCGACACCACCGGCGCCTGGCTCGTCGTCATCGACATGCAGCACGTGTTCACCGGCGACAGCCCCTGGTCGACGCCCGGGTACGACCGGGCTGCCGCCGCGATCGAGCGCCTGCTGTGCCGGTTCCCCGACCGCGTCGTCCGGACCCGCTTCGTCGCCCCCGAGCACCCGACCGGCGCCTGGGTCGACTACTACCGCGAGTGGCCGTTCGCCCTGGTGCCCGCCGACGACCCGGTGTACGACCTGACCGAGCCGCTGGCGGCACTGGACGGCCCCGTCGTCACCGCGACGTCCTTCGGCAAGTGGGGGAGCAGCCTCCAGGCCGTGGTGGGGGAGCACCCGCACCTGGTGCTCGCCGGCGTCTCCACCGACTGCTGCGTGCTGTCGACGGCCCTGGCGGCGGCCGACGCCGGCGTCCGCGTGACCGTCGTCGCGGACGCGTGCGCCGGGGCCAGCGACGCCGACCACGCCCGTGCGCTCGACGCGATGCGCCTGTACGCGCCGCTGGTCACCGTCGTCGACACGCTGTGAGCCCGCCGACCGGTGCGTCGCGCTGTCGGACCGAGCGCGTAGAGTCGACCACGTGCCCGCTGTGAATCTCGGTATGCCCAAGGCCCCGGAAACCCTCGCCCCGCGCCGCAAGTCCCGGCAGATCCGGGTCGGCAAGGTGCTGGTCGGCGGCGACGCCCCCGTCTCCGTGCAGTCGATGACCACCACCCAGACGACCAACATCAACGCGACGCTGCAGCAGATCGCCGAGCTGACCGCCTCGGGGTGCGACATCGTCCGCGTGGCCGTGCCGACGCAGGACGACGCCGACGCACTGCCGATCATCGCGAAGAAGTCGCAGATCCCGGTGATCGCCGACATCCACTTCCAGCCCAAGTACGTCTTCCAGGCGATCGACGCCGGCTGTGCCGCGGTGCGCGTGAACCCGGGCAACATCCGCAAGTTCGACGACCAGGTCGGCGCCATCGCCGCGGCGGCCAAGGCGGCGGGCGTCAGCCTGCGCATCGGCGTGAACGCCGGGTCGCTCGAGCCCAGCCTGCTGCAGAAGTACGGCAAGGCGACGCCCGAAGCGCTCGTCGAGTCCGCCGTGTGGGAAGCCTCGCTGTTCGAAGAGCACGACTTCCACGACTTCAAGATCTCGGTCAAGCACAACGACCCGGTGATCATGGTCAAGGCCTACCGCCAGCTCGCCGAGCGCGGCGACTGGCCGCTGCACCTCGGCGTGACCGAGGCCGGCCCCGAGTTCCAGGGCACGATCAAGAGCGCCACGGCGTTCGGCATCCTGCTGGGCGAGGGCATCGGTGACACCATCCGTGTGTCGCTCTCGGCGCCGCCCGCGCAAGAGGTGAAGGTCGGCCTGCAGATCCTGCAGTCGCTCAACCTGCGCGAGCGCAAGCTCGAGATCGTCTCCTGCCCCAGCTGCGGCCGCGCGCAGGTCGACGTCTACCAGCTCGCCAACGACGTCACCTCGGGGCTCGAGGGCATGACCGTCCCGCTCCGCGTCGCCGTCATGGGCTGCGTCGTCAACGGCCCCGGCGAAGCGCGCGAAGCCGACCTGGGTGTCGCGTCCGGCAACGGCAAGGGCCAGATCTTCGTCAAGGGGCAGGTCATCAAGACCGTGCCGGAAGCCGAGATCGTGCAGACCCTGATCGACGAGGCCAACCGCCTGGCCGACGAGATGGGCCCGGCTGCCGGCACCGGCAAGCCGCTCGTCGTCACCTCGTAGCGGGCGCCGGTCCGGCCGGCACCACTGAACGGACGGGAGGCCCGTGGCGACCGCGCCATGGGCCTCCCGTCCGTCGCGGCCCCGCCACCACCGCCGCTAGGCTTGCGTCCGTGGTCACACGGCTCTCACATCTGTTCCTCCGCACGCTCCGCGACGACCCCTCCGACGCCGAGGTGACGAGCGCGAAGCTGCTCGTCCGCGCCGGGTACGTCCGTCGCCAGGCCCCGGGCATCTTCGCCTGGCTGCCGCTCGGTCTGCGCGTCCGCGCCCGCATCGAGGGGATCATCCGCGACGAGATGCAGGCGGCCGGGGCACAAGAGGTCCTGCTGCCCGCGCTCCTGCCGCGCGAGCCGTACGAGGCGACGAACCGCTGGACCGAGTACGGCGACGGCATGTTCCGCCTGCAGGACCGCAAGGGCGCCGACTACCTGCTGGCCCCCACGCACGAAGAGATGTTCGCGCTGCTGGTCAAGGACCTGTACTCGTCGTACAAGGACCTGCCCGTCACGCTGTTCCAGATCCAGGACAAGTACCGCGACGAAGCCCGCCCGCGTGCTGGTCTGCTGCGCGGCCGCGAGTTCACGATGAAGGACGCCTACTCGTTCGACGTCACCGACGAGGGGCTCGACGCCAGCTACCGGACGATGCGCGACGCCTACGTCCGCATCTTCGACCGGCTCGGCCTCGAACACGTCATCGTCAAGGCCGACGCTGGCGCGATGGGCGGCTCGAAGTCCGAGGAGTTCCTGCACCCGATCGCCGTCGGCGAGGACACCTTCGTCCGCAGCGCGGGCGGGTACGCCGCCAACGTCGAGGCCTACGTCACGCCGGTGCCAGACGCGCTGCCGATCGACGGTCAGCCCGACGCCGTGCTGCTGCCGCCCGCCGACACCCCCACGATCGACACGCTCGTCGCGCACGCCAACCAGGTGACCCCCCGCGAGGGTGCACCGTGGACCGCTGCGGACACGCTCAAGAACGTCGTGCTCGCGCTCACCCACCTGGACGGCACGCGCGAGGTCGTCGTGGTCGGTCTGCCCGGCGACCGCGACGTCGACCTGAAGCGCGCCGAGGTGGCCTTCGCCCCGGCCGAGGTCGAAGCCGCCGGCGACGACGACTTCCGCAAGCACAAGGGCCTGGTGAAGGGCTACATCGGCCCGCAGGTGCTCGGCGCCGACAGCGCAACGGGGCTGCGCTACCTCGTCGACCCCCGCGTGGTCGAGGGCACGAGCTGGCTGACCGGTGCGAACGAGCGCGGCGTGCACGTGGCCGGCCTGGTGATGGGCCGCGACTTCACCGCCGACGGTGTCGCCGAGGTCTCCGACGTCCGTGCCGGCGACCCGGCACCCGACGGCTCCGGTCCGCTCGAGACCGCCCGCGGCATGGAGATCGGGCACGTCTTCCAGCTCGGCCGCAAGTACGCCGAGGCGCTCGGGCTCAAGGTGCAGGACGAGAACGGCAAGCTCGCCACCGTCACGATGGGCTCGTACGGCATCGGGGTCACCCGCATCCTGGCGATCCTGGCCGAGGCGCACAACGACGACAAGGGCCTGGCCTGGCCCAAGCACGTCGCCCCGTTCGACGTGCACGTGGTCGCGACGGGCAAGGACGCCACGGCGTACGACCTGGCGGCCAGCATCATCGAGCAGCTCGAGGCCGATCGCCACCAGGTGCTGTACGACGACCGTCCGAAGGTCTCGCCGGGCGTGAAGCTCCGCGACGCCGAGCTGCTGGGCATGCCGATCGTCGTCGTTGCGGGTCGTGGCGCTGCCGACGGCATCGTCGAGCTGTGGAACCGCGCGAGCGGCGAGCGCACCGAGGTGCCGGTCGCCGAGCTGCTGCCGGCGGTCCGCGCGATCTAGCGGCTCGCGTCGTCGACGCGACCACCCATCGGACGGGAGGCCCGGTGCCAGCTGGCACCGTGCCTCCCATCCGCGCAGGGCGGAGCGCCGCAGTGCGGTACTCTGGACGCCGACTTCTGCGCGGTTCCAGTGCGCCGGAGCGACTCATCTGAATACGGAGGCCCCTCGGTGAAGATCGATCTCGCAGTCCTGCGACTCATGGAGCGTGAACGGGAGATCCCGTTCGAAGAACTCGTCCAGATCATCGAGTCGGCCATCCTCACGGCCTACCACAAGCACACCGACGAGAACGGCGAGCCGGCCGACGCGCAGTCCCGCGTCGAGCTCGACCGGAAGACCGGTGAGGTCAGCGTCTTCGTGCCCGAGCGCGATGAGGACGGCACCGTCGTCGGCGAGGCCGTCGACCAGCCGAGCGACTTCGGCCGCATCGCGGCGTTCGCGGCCAAGCAGGTCATCAACCAGCGACTGCGCGACATCGGCGACGACAAGATCCTCGGACAGTTCCGCGGGAAAGAAGGCGACATCGTCGCGGGCGTGGTCCAGCAGGGCCCGAACCCGCGGATGGTGCACGTCGACCTGGGCACCGTGGAGGCGATCCTGCCGCCGGAAGAGCAGGTGCCGGGGGAGTCCTACACGCACGGCTCGCGCATCCGCGTCTACGTGACCAGCGTCGGCCGGGGCATGAAGGGGCCGCAGATCACCGTGTCCCGCACCCACCCGGGCCTGGTCCGCAAGCTCTTCGCGCTCGAGGTCCCGGAGATCGCCTCGGGTGTGGTCGAGATCACGTCCCTCGCCCGCGAAGCCGGACACCGCACCAAGCTCGCGGTCAAGGCGAACGAGCCCGGCGTGAACGCCAAGGGTGCCTGCATCGGCGAGCTCGGTGCGCGCGTGCGTGCCGTCACGACCGAACTCGGCACCGAGAAGATCGACATCGTCGACTGGTCGCCCGACCTGGCGACGTTCGTGGCCAGTGCGCTGTCGCCGGCCAAGGTGACCAGCGCCTTCGTGCTCGACGCGTCGACCAAGGCGGTCCGTGCCCTGGTGCCGGACTACCAGCTGTCGCTCGCGATCGGCAAGGAAGGGCAGAACGCCCGCCTGGCCGCCAAGCTCACCGGAGCCCGGATCGACATCCAACCGGACTCGATCCTGGACGACGACGAGTCCTGATCGACATCCAATCAGGTCGTCAGGGCTCGATCCTGGACGACGACGAGTCCTAGAGAACCGATCGGGCGGGGCGTCGCGTGCGGCGTTTCGCCCGTGGCGATGCGGATCCGGGCGCGCCGGATCGCGGTCATCGGAGGCAGGGAGTAGAGTGGTCGCCGTCAGAACGTGCATCGGCAGTCGTCGTCGCGCATCCCGATCTTCCCTCCTCCGAGTCGTCGCCCTGAGCGACGGCCGTGTGGTGGCGGATCCGAAGGCAGTCATGCCGGGGCGGGGAGCGTGGCTCACACCGACGGTCGAAGCGTACGAGCTGGCCGTCAAGCGTCGGGCTTTCCGCCGGGCGCTGCGGCTGGATCGTGAACCGGACACGTCTGCGGTGCTCGAGTACCTGCGGCGTCTGCCCGAGGTGGAACCCCACCTCGCCGAGCAGATCGACGCGGAAGAGCACCCGGACACGACAGAACAGGCTGAACGGCTTATGGACAACTGATGAGCGGCTCGAAATGAGACCCATCACCCAGTGAGTCCTGCCCTTGACGGGGTGGGACCCGTGAAGGAGAACAGTGGCGAAACCACGCGTACACGAGATCGCAAGCGAGCTCGGCGTCGACAGCAAGACCGCACTCGAGAAGCTCAAGGAGCTGGGCGAGTTCGTCAAGGGACCGAGCTCGAGTGTCGAGCCCCCCGTGGCACGGAAGCTCCGTGCCGCCCTGCAGGCAGAGGGTGCCTCGGCATCCGCGGCGCCCGCAGCATCGGCCGCCGCACCCGCGGCTGCCACCTCGTCCGCACCGAAGCCCGGTGGCCCGAAGCCCGGCCCCAAGCGCCCGGCACCGGAACCCGAGCCCGAGGTCGCCCCCCAGGCGGCCGAGGACGTCCCCGTCACCCCAGCACCGAAGTCCGTCGCGCAGCGACAGGCCGAGGCCGAGGCGGCACGCAAGGCCGCAGCCGCCGAGACCACCGAGGGTCCCTCGGACTCCGGTGACGCCGACAGCGCGCCCAAGAACGACGCCGTCAAGCCCGGTGCGGCCAAGCCCGCCGCCGCGGCTGCCGGCCCGAAGCCGGGCGGCCCCAAGCCGGGTGCCCGCCCCGGCAACAACCCCTACGCGTCGAGCCAGGGCATGGGCTCGCGCCCGCCGCGCCCCGGCAACAACCCGTACTCGTCCAACCAGGGCATGGGCCAGCGTCCCGCTGGCGCGGCCGGTGCTGGCGGGATCCCCCGTCCCCAGCCGCCGCGTCCCGGTGCTCCCCGTCCGGGCGCTCCGCGTCCGGGTGGTCCCGGTCAGGGCAACCGTCCCAACGGCTTCGGGCAGCGCCCGGGCCAGGGTGGCGGCGGTCGTGGCGGCCCCGGTGGCGGTCGTCCCGGTGCCGGTGGCGGTGCCGGTGGTGGCTTCCCGCGTCCGGCCTTCAGCGGCCCGCGTCCCGCCGGTGGCGGTGGCCGTGGCCGTGGTCCCGGTGGTGGTACCGCCGGTGCGTTCGGTCGTGGTGGCGGCAAGAGCCGTGCCCGCAAGTCGAAGCGGACGAAGCGCGCCGAGTACGAGATGCGGCAGGCGCCGTCGCTCGGTGGTGTGCAGGTCCCGCGCGGCGACGGCAACACGGTCGTCCGTCTGCGCCGTGGTGCGAGCATCTCGGACTTCGCGGACAAGATCGACGCCAGCCCGGGCAACCTCGTGACGGTGCTGTTCCACCTCGGTGAGATGGCGACCGCCACGGAGTCCCTCGACGAGGCGACCTTCGAGGTCCTCGGCGACGAGCTCGGCTACAAGATCCAGATCGTGTCGCCGGAAGACGAAGACCGCGAGCTCCTCGAGGGCTTCGACATCGACATCGACGCCGAGTACGCCGACGAGGACGACTCCGTCCTGCAGCAGCGTCCCCCGGTCGTCACCGTCATGGGCCACGTCGACCACGGAAAGACCCGACTGCTCGACGCCATCCGCAACTCCAAGGTGGTCGAGGGCGAAGCCGGCGGCATCACGCAGCACATCGGTG
The DNA here is from genome assembly GCF_022815645.1 of Curtobacterium sp. VKM Ac-2922. GTDB lineage: Bacteria > Actinomycetota > Actinomycetes > Actinomycetales > Microbacteriaceae > Curtobacterium. The sequence continues at coordinate 204,675 of NZ_JALGRO010000004.1, forward strand.
CGTACCAGATCGTCGCCGAGCACGAGGGCATCGAACGTCCCATCACCTTCATCGACACCCCTGGTCACGAGGCGTTCACCGCCATGCGTGCCCGTGGTGCGCAGGTGACGGACATCGCGATCCTGGTGGTCGCGGCGGACGACGGCATCATGCCCCAGACGATCGAGGCGCTGAACCACGCCCAGTCGGCGAACGTGCCGATCGTGGTCGCGGTGAACAAGATCGACAAGGAAGGCGCCAACCCCGCCAAGGTCCGCCAGCAGCTCACCGAGTACAACCTGGTGGCCGAGGAGTACGGCGGGGACGTCATGTTCGTCGACGTGTCCGCGCGGCAGAACATCGGCATCCAGGACCTCCTGGACGCCGTGCTGCTCACCGCTGACGCCGGGCTCGACCTGCGGGCGAACCCCGACAAGGACGCCCGCGGTGTCGCGATCGAAGCCCGACTCGACAAGGGTCGCGGTGCGGTCGCCACGGTGCTCATCCAGTCCGGAACGCTGCACGTCGGCGACGCGATCGTGGCGGGCACGGCCTACGGCCGCGTCCGTGCGATGGCGGACGAGGACGGCAACCCGGTGACCGCCGCGACGCCCAGTCGTCCGGTCCAGGTGCAGGGTCTGTCCTCGGTGCCCCGCGCCGGTGACACCTTCCTGGTCACGGAAGAAGACCGCACCGCCCGTCAGATCGCTGAGAAGCGTGAAGCGGCCGAGCGCAACGCCCAGCTGGCCAAGGCCCGCAAGCGCATCTCGCTCGAGGACTTCACCCGTGCACTCGAAGAGGGCAAGGTCGACTCGCTCAACCTCATCATCAAGGGTGACGTCTCCGGTGCTGTCGAAGCACTCGAGCAGTCGCTCCTGGACATCGAGGTGGACGACAGCGTCCAGCTGCGCATCCTGCACCGCGGTGTCGGCGCGATCACCGAGTCGGACATCGACCTCGCCACGATCGACAACGCCATCGTCATCGGCTTCAACGTCCGTCCGGACGTCAAGGCCCGTGAGCGTGCGGCGCGTGAGGGCATCGACGTCCGGTTCTACTCGGTCATCTACAACGCACTCGAGGACATCGAGCAGTCCCTCAAGGGCATGCTCAAGCCCGAGTACGAAGAGGTGCAGTCCGGTGTCGCCGAGATCCGCGAGGTCTTCCGGTCCTCGAAGTTCGGCAACATCGCGGGTGTCATCGTCCGCTCCGGCACGATCACGCGCAACGCCAAGGCGCGCGTCATCCGTGACGGCGTGGTCCTGGCCGACGGACTGGCCATCGAGTCGCTCCGTCGCTTCAAGGACGACGTCACCGAGGTCCGGACGGACTTCGAGGCGGGTATCGGTCTGGGCAAGTTCAACGACATCCAGACCGGTGACGAGATCGAGACCACCGAGCTCGTCGAGAAGCCGCGCGACTGATCGTGTGACCGACCCTGAGCCCCGGCTTCCCCACGGGGAGGCCGGGGCTCACCCCGTTCCACCGTTCGACCACGAACGACCGTTCGACCACGAACCACCGGCGGGACCGCGTCCCGCAACCGCCCCAGGAGGCACCCATGGCTGACCCGCAGCGCGCACGCAAGATGGCGGACCGCATCAAAGAGGTGGTCGCCCGCCGGATCGACAAGGGCCTGCGCGACCCGCGTCTCGGCTTCGTGACGATCACCGACGTCCGCGTCACCGGTGACCTGCAGCATGCGTCGGTCTTCTACACCGTGTACGGCTCCGACGAGGAACGCGCCGACTCCGCCGCAGCGCTCAAGGCCGCCACCGGTCTGCTCCGCACCGAGGTCGGCAAGAACATCACGGCGCGGCTCACCCCGTCGCTGGAGTTCATCGCCGACGCCCTGCCGGACACCTCGGCGCACCTCGAGGACCTGCTGGCCCAGGCGAAGATGCGCGACGAGCAGGTCCGCAGCGCCTCGGCCGGCGCGACGTACGCGGGCGACGCCGACCCGTACAAGCACGACGAGGACGACGAGGACGACGAGGACGCACCCGCCTCGTAGCGACCGCTCAGGCGTCCGGCAACCGGTAGCCCGTCGCGTCGTCGCCGACGGCCAGACCGTCGCGGACCAGTGACGCCAGGGCCCGGTCGCGCTGAGCGGCGTCCGGCCACACCGGAGCGATCTCGTCCGGGCTGACCGGGACGTCGCTGGCGCGGAGTTCGGCCATGATCAGCCCGCGGACCTGGCGGTCGCTGCCGGCGAACCTCGCCTGCTTCGGCGCGCGGGGCCCGTCGTGCTCCGGGTACCCGGCTGCGCGCCACGCGCAGCGGTCCGCGATGGGGCAGACGTCGCAGGCGGGGGAGCGCGAGACGCAGACCAGCGCACCGAGTTCCATCACGGCGGCGTTCGTGGCGGCCGCGGCGTCGCGCTCCTCGGGCAGCACCGATGCCATCAGCGGCAGGTCCCGCTTGGCGTTCGCCGGCCCGGGCTGCCCCTCCCCGAGCAGCGCCCGGGCCAGCACGCGGCGCACGTTGACGTCGACGACGGGGTGCCGGTCACCGTACGCGAAGACGGCCACGGCCCGGGCGGTGTAGTCCCCGATCCCCGGCAGGGCGAGCAGCGCATCGACGTCCCGCGGCACCACGTTGTCGTGCTGCTCGGCGATCACGGTCGCCGCCGCGTGCAGCGCGAGCGCCCGTCTGGGGTAGCCGAGCCGGTCCCAGGCACGCACCGCGTCGGACGGAGGCGAGTCCGCGAGGTCGCGCGGCGTCGGCCACCGGGTGAGCCATGCCTCCAGTCGGGGGACCACCCGCGCGACCTGTGTCTGCTGCAGCATGATCTCGCTGACCAGCGTGCCCCAGGCCGGGAAGCCGGGCCGTCGCCACGGCAGGTCGCGCGCCTCGGCGCGGAACCAGGCGACCAACGGGGTCGCGATGTCCGGCTGGGTCCGGCCCGACGGGTCGTCCACAGACTGCCCGTCCGGCTGGGTCCGGCCCGACGGGTCGTCCACAGACTGCCGGGAGGCTCCGCTCGCGTTCACCACGACAGCCTACGGTGGGTGCATGGCACGCTGGGCACCCGAAGAGACCGACACGATGGCCGCGATCGCGAACGAGGTGATCGCGCAGGTCGGCACCAACCGCACCGTCATCGGCGTCGACGGGCAGGACGGCGTCGACCTCGAACGGGTCGCCGCGGGGCTCGTGCAGGGCTTCGAGTCCCACGGGGTGTCGGCGATGGCCGCAGCGGCTCCGTCCGCCGACGTCGACGAACTGCGCAGCGGGCTGGTCGCACCGTTCCGTGGCGCGGGCGCCGGCGCGGGCGTGCTCGTCGTCCACGGGCACGGGGTGCTGGGGACGGGTGCGCGCGGACTGTGGCGCTGGTCGCTGTGGGTGGAGCAGGAGACCGGCCGGCTCGAGCGTCGCGCTGACGTCAAGATCGCCGCCTCGGCGGTGCTCGACGTCACGGACCCCGAACACCCGCGCCGCGAGTGGAACGACGCCTGCTGACCGCCCGCGTCGGACGGCGCGGCCTGGGCGTCGCTGGTACGCTCGCCGGGTGCTCGAAACCGCTCCCGACGGCATCCTCCTCGTCGACAAACCGCAGGGGATCTCCAGTCATCGGGCGGTCTCGATCGCACGTCGTCGCCTCGACCTGAAGAAGATCGGGCACGCCGGCACACTCGACCCGATGGCCACCGGACTGCTGCTCCTCGGAGCCGGTCCGTCCACCCGGCTGCTGACCCACCTGGTGGGGCTCGACAAGACCTACACGGCCACGATCCGGCTCGGCGTCGCGACCGACTCCGACGACGCGGACGGCACGCCCGTGGCCGCGCTCGGTGTCGCCGACGCCGACGTCTCCGACGAGGCGGTCGAACGTGCGGTGGCCGCACAGCGTGGTCCGATCTCCCAGGTCCCGTCGACCGTCAGTGCGATCAAGGTCGACGGACGGCGGGCGTACGACCTCGCTCGCAAGGGTGAAGCGGTCACCCTCACGGCGCGGTCGGTGACGGTGTCGCAGTTCGACGTCACGGGGCGGAACGACCGGGTCGTCACCGTCGACGGTGTGGAGACCGCCGTCGTCGACCTCGACGTGGTCGTGTCCTGCACGTCCGGCACCTACGTGCGGGCCCTCGCTCGTGACGTCGGCGCCGCGCTCGGCACCGGTGCCCACCTGACCGCGCTCCGTCGCACCCTGGTCGGGCCGTTCTCGGTCGCGGACGCCATCGACCTCGAGGACGAGGCCGTCGACGTCCATGCAGCGCTCGCCCGGCCTGCCGACATCGCCCGGCAGCTGTTCCCGGTCGTCGCACTCGACGCGATCGCCGCGAAGGACCTGGCCGACGGCAAGCGGATCAGCGCCGACCACCCGGACACCGACGGTCCCGTGGCCGCGGTCACCGCACGGGACGACCGGCTGGTCGGCCTGGTCTCGGTGCGCCGTGGGCTGCTGCGCGTCATCACCAACTTCCCGACGAACGGAGCCACGGCGTGATCGAGTGGTTCATGTGGGTGCAGCTCGTGCTGGCGGTCGTCGTGGGCCTGTTCGCGGTGGTGGTCGGCTTCGTCGGATGGAAGCCCAACGACTACACGGTCGGGTCGCTCGTGCTGGTCGAGCTGCTGTTGATCGCCCAGCTGGTGGTGTCGCTCGTCGCCCCGGCGGTCGGCAACCCGCCGAAGGGCAACGTGCTCGAGTTCTGGGTGTACGCGGTGTCCGTGCTGCTGGTCCCACCAGCGACGATCGTGTGGGCGCTCATCGACCGCACGCGATGGAGCACGGTGGTGCTCGGCGCCGGCGGGTTCACCGTGGCCGTGATGGTCTACCGGATGTACCAGATCTGGTTCGCCCTGAACTGACCGGGCGCGGTCGGTGGTGTCAGCGCTGATCGGTAGGATCGGTGCAATGGCGACCAAGTCCTCCCTCGCGACCGGCATCGGTCGCGTCCTCATCGCCGTGTACGGCATCCTCGCCCTCGCGGCGACCGGTCGCAGCATCGTGCAGATCGCCGAGAAGTTCTCGTTCGCCCCGTTCTCGTACACGCTCAGCGCCGTGGCCGCGGTCGTCTACATCGTCGCGATGATCGCCCTGATCGTGCCCGGTCGGTTCTGGTACCGCGTGGCCTGCGTCACGATCGTGTTCGAGATGACGGGGGTGCTGGTGATCGGCACGCTGTCCCTGTTCGACCGCCAGCTGTTCCCCGACCTGACGATCTGGTCCTACTACGGCATGGGCTACGCCTTCGCACCCCTGGTCCTGCCCATCGCCGGGCTGTGGTGGCTGCGGAAGCACCACCGCACGGCGGGCGCCCCGGCACCCGAGTCCGCGCCCGCCCCGGTGGCCGGCGAGTAAGCGGGGGAGCAGCATGCAGTACTACGAAGACGTGGCGGACGTCGCCCAGGCCTTCGGTCCGAGTGCCGTCACCATCGGCAAGTTCGACGGCGTGCACGTCGGCCACCGTGCGGTCATCGCGCACCTGGAGCAGGCCGCACGACGGCAGGGGCTCGTCTCCACCGTCGTGACCTTCGACCGGCACCCGCTCACCGTCATCGACCCCGTCAAGGTCCCGCCCGCCCTGACCAGCATCGCCCAGCGGCGCGAACTGCTCGAAGCCGTCGGCGTCGACGCCACCCTGCTGCTGCGCTTCGACGAGGAACTGCAGTCCTGGTCGCCCGAGCAGTTCGTGTCCCGCATCCTGGTCGACACCCTGCACGCCCGGCTGGTGTTCGTCGGCAGCGACTTCCGGTTCGGGGCCAAGGGCGTCGGTGACGTCGCGCTCCTGCGGGCCCTGGGTCGGCAGCACGGCTTCGACGTCGAGCTCATCGACGACGTCGACCTGATCGACGACGTCCGCCCGGACGGGGAACGGCGCGTGTCCTCCACGTGGATCCGCGAGCTGCTGGGGGACGGCCGCGTCGCCGAGGCCGCGCGACTGCTCGGCCGCGAGCACGCGGTCCGCAGCACCGTGGTGCACGGCAACCAGCGCGGCCGGGCCATGGGGTACCCGACGGCGAACCTCGACCCGGCGTGCGAGGGGTTCGTGCCCGCCGACGGGGTCTACGCCGCCCGGGTGCTGCACCACGGCACGACCTACCCGGCAGCGGTGTCGGTCGGCAACAACCCCACGTTCGAAGGCGTGCCGGCCAAGCAGATCGAAGCACACCTGCTCGACGTCGACCTGGACCTGTACGACGACACGATCTCGGTCCTGTTCGTGTCCTACGTGCGCGGGATGGTCAAGTTCTCGTCGATGGACGAACTCGCGGCACAGATGCGGCAGGACGACCTGGACATCCGGCTGCTGCTCGGGCTGCCGACGCCGGTCTGAGCCGGCTGCCACGCACGACGAAGCCCCGCGTCCGATCCGGACGCGGGGCTTCGTCGCGCGTGGTGGGTGCTAGCTGCCCAGTGCGTCGAGCCAGATCTTGCGGGCGTCGAGCGCTTCTCGGGCGTCCTTGATCTTGCGCGCGTCCCCCGATGCCTGCGCCGAGGCGAGCTCGGCCTCGAGCTTGCCGATCGCGTCCTCGAGCTGGCTGGCGAGCCCGGTCGTGCGGGCCTTGCGCTCCGGGTTGGACTCGCGCCAGTGGGCGTCCTCGAGCCCACGGACGTGGTCCTCGACGGCACGCAGGCGGTCCTCGATGCGACGGACGTCGTTGCGGGGGACCCGACCGACCTCGTCCCAGCGACGCTGGATGTCCGTCAGGGTCTTGCGCGCGGCGACGCGGTCGCGCTGCTGCAGCAGGGGCTCGGCTTCGGTCAGGAGGGCCTGCTTGGCCTCGAGGTTGGCCGAGTACTCCTCGTTCTCTGCGGAGCTCTCGGCGTGGCGCTGCTCGAACAGCACGTCACCGGCGGCCTTGAACCGCGCCCACAGGGCATCGTCGTGGCGCTTGCCGGCGCGGCCCGCGTTCTTCCAGTCGTCGAGCAGCTGGCGGTACGTCGGGATCGCGTCGGAGCCGCGCGGGGCCAGGGCTTCGGCCTGCTGGACGAGTTCCTGCTTGCGGGTGCGGGCGTCGCGGTGCTGCGCGTCGAGCTCGGAGTAGAACGCACGACGGTGCTGGTCAACGGTCGACCGCGCGGAGCGGAACCGCTTCCAGAGCTCGTTCGCGTCGTTCTTGGGGATGCGCGGGCCGTCGTGCTGGTGCTGCTGCCACCGGGCGAACACGTCGTCGAGCTGCGCGGTGATCTGCTTCCACTGCGCGCGAGCCGGGTCCACCGCTGCGAGTGCCTCGGCTTCCTCGACCAGGCCGGTCCGGAACGCGAGCGCCTCGGTGAGTGCCTGCTTGGCCTGCTCTTCCTGCTCCTTGGTGAGCGAGCCGAGCTGCTCGGACAGTGCCGCCACACGGTCTTCGAGCGCCTTGATGTCACCCACGACGCGCGCTTCGGCGACCAGGGCGCTCAGGTGCTCGACGGTGCGGGCCACGTCGTTCGCCGATGCCCCGCGCTGGACGCGCTGCTCGGCGATCTTCACCTGCCCCTCGAGGTCGGCGTACTTGCGCGCGAAGTAGGCGATCGCTTCTTCGGGGGTGGCGTCCGGGTACTCACCCACGACACGCTCGGTGTCCTGGTACCGGACGTACACGGTGCCGTCATCGTCGACCCGCCCCCAGGTCGTTGCTTCGTCAGATCCCACAGGTCTCGCCTCGATCGTGGTCGTGCATCACCGACGTCACCGTCGGCACGGTCAGGAGGCCACCCTATTGCACCAGCGGGCTCGGCGGTCCGCGGGTCGGGAGACTGTGGACAGCCGGGCCGCGCGGACTACTGCTCGCGCTCGATCGTGGCGCCGGTGATGGTCGTGGCGACCTTCGGGGTGCCGGTGCCGTCGTCACCCGCGTCGGTGATGCCCTTCGAGGTGATCTCGCGCTGCAGGTCGTCCAGCCCGCTGGTGACCTTGCCGACGACGGTGTAGCCGCCCGTCGAGCCGTCGAGCTTCGTGTCGCCGTACACGATGAAGAACTGCGTGGACTGCGAGTACGTGGTGGAGCTGCGTGCGATCGCGATCGTGCCCGTGCGGTACACGTCGTCCTTCGGCGTGTTCTCGACCGGCCCGTACTGGAACCCGGCGTCACCGGTGCCGTCGCCGTTCGCCGACCCGCACTGCAGGAACTCGAAGTCGGCGCTGTCGGCGAGCCGGTGGCACTTCGTGCCCTCGTAGAACTGCTTGCGGATCAGGTCGATCTCGACGCTGGCGGCCTGCGGGGCGGCCTTGCCGTCGAGCTCGATGCCGAGCCGGACGTCCTTGTTCAGGGTGAGCGACCCGGTCCAGGTGCTGCCCTTCGCGATGGTCTTGCTCGGCACGTCGCCCGTGTTCGCCGGTGTGGCACTGGCCGACGGAGTCGGGGTGGCGGTCGCGCTCGCGCTGGGGTCCGCCTTCGGCGAGCCGTGCGACCCCGCGAACGCGAGCTGCGACCCGGTGGCGATGGCCGCGACGACGACCAGTGCGCCGACACCGATCAGGTTGTCCCGCACACGACGGCGACGTTGCCGGTCGTGCAGGCCCTGCCGTGCTTCGTACAGTCGGAGACGCTCACGGGCCTCGCGGGTCTCGCGCGCCTGGTTCTTCGGTGCCACGGTGCTGGTCTGCCCTCTCGTCGCAGTGTGCACCGAGCGTAGCGGACCGACCCCGGACCTCCCCGCCGCCCGGTGTCGGTCTGCGGACCTACGATTGAGGGCATGGCAACGCACCGATCGGGCATGAACGCGCCGACGACGGGTGGTCGGGCGGGGCTGGCGCAGGGGTCCGTGCCGCTCGCGGTCCGGATGCGTCCGACCAGCCTGGCCGAGGTCGCGGGGCAGCAGCACCTGCTCGGTCGTGGATCGCCGCTGGTCCAGCTCGCCACGGGCACGCGGGACAACCCCGGTGGTGTGTCGGTCATCCTCTGGGGGCCGCCGGGCACCGGCAAGACCACCCTGGCCCAGGCGATCGCCCGGCAGTCCGGTCGCGAGTTCGTCGAACTGTCCGCGGTCACCGCCGGCGTCAAGGACGTGCGCGAGGTGATGGAGAAGGCCCTCACACACCGCGACCTGTACGGATCGACCACGGTGCTCTTCCTCGACGAGATCCACCGGTTCAGCAAGGCCCAGCAGGACGCCCTGCTGCCGGGCGTCGAGAACGGCTGGGTGATCCTCATCGCGGCGACGACCGAGAACCCCTCGTTCTCGGTGATCTCACCGCTGCTGTCCCGCTCGCTGCTGCTGACGCTGAAGCCCCTGACGGACGCCGATCTCGGCATGCTCGTCGACCGCGCGGTCGAGGACCCCCGCGGGCTCGGGGGATCGGTGGTGCTCGGCGACGAAGCACGTGCGGCGATCGTCCGGCTGGCGTCCGGTGACGCACGCCGTGCCCTCACCGCCCTCGAAGCCGCCGCGGCGTCCGCCGGGGCGCTGCAGGGACACGACGACCAGGACACAGACGACGCCGACGACCCCGACGCCGACGACCAGGACGCGGACGACACCGCTGCCGACCCCGACGACACCGCTGCCGACCCCGACGCCGACGACCAGGGCGACGGCCGCGCCGCCGACGCCGATCGGGTGCCGGTCATCGACGCGGACACCGTCGCGGCTGCGGTCGACCGGGCGCTGCTCCGCTACGACCGCCAGGGCGACGAGCACTACGACGTGATCAGCGCCTTCATCAAGTCCGTTCGGGGGAGCGACGTCGACGCTGCCCTGCACTACCTGGCGCGCATGATCGAGGCCGGCGAGGACTCACGCTTCATCGCCCGCCGGATCATCATCTCGGCGTCCGAGGACATCGGGATGGCCGACCCGCAGGCCCTGCCCATCGCCGTCGCGGCGGCCCAGGCGGTCCAGCTGATCGGCATGCCCGAGGGGCGGATCCCGCTCGCCGAGGCCGTGGTCTACCTGGCCACCGCGCCGAAGTCGAACGCGGCGTACAACGGCGTCAACCAGGCGATGGCGGACGTCAAGGCCGGTCGGATGGGCGTCGTGCCGAACCACCTGCGGGACGCCCACTACGCCGGCGCGAAGCGTCTGGGGCACGGCAAGGGCTACGTCTACTCGCACGACGCCGAGCACGGGGTCGCCGAGCAGCAGTACCTGCCGGACGCGCTCGTGGGCACCGAGTACTACACGCCGACCACCAACGGCTACGAGCGCGAGGTCGGCCCGCGGCTCGACCGTCTCCGGAAGATCACCCGCGGACAGTGACGGCGCTGCTTGGGCACGCGCCCAGAGCCTGCTATCGTTGACGGGCCTACGTCCTGGTTCCCGCGTGCGGCTGCGTCGGGGACAGAGTGTCGTCAGGACCCAACGGTCCGCTGACGGCACGGGGGCAGAGGTTCGGACTGTAGCCGTCCGATCCCACAGGCTCATCCCTCTGGATCCCTTCACGGGGTTCGTCGGCACGTGCGCGTGCCGAGACCCGTGTTCAGTTCAGTTCGTACAGAGAAAAGGACCCTGTGTCTACCAAGTCACGTACCCGCAGCAAGACCCGCCTGTCTCGCGCGCTCGGCATCCCGCTGACGCCGAAGGCAGCCCGGTACCTCGAGAAGCGCCCCTACGGGCCCGGTGAGCACGGCCGTACGCGCCGTCGTGCGGACAGCGACTACGCCGTCCGCCTCCGTGAGAAGCAGCGTCTGCGCGCCCAGTACGGCATCCGCGAGAAGCAGCTCCGCATCGTCTTCGAAGAGGCCCGCAAGACGAACGGCCTGACCGGTGAGAACCTGGTCGAGCTGCTCGAGCAGCGCCTCGACGCCCTCGTGTTGCGTGCCGGGTTCGCCCGCACCACCTCGCAGGCCCGTCAGCTGATCGTGCACCGTCACATCCTGGTCGACGGCAAGCTCGTCGACCGTCCCTCCTTCCGCGTCAAGGAGGGCCAGCTGATCCACGTCAAGCAGCGCTCCGAGTCGCTCGAGCCCTTCCAGGTCGCCGCTGCCGGTGGCCACCAGGAAGTCCTCCCGAAGGTGCCGGGCTACCTCGAGGTCGAGATCGACAAGCTCCAGGCCCGCCTGGTGCGTCGTCCGAAGCGCGCCGAGGTCCCCGTGACCTGTGAAGTGCAGCTCGTCGTCGAGTACTACGCGGCTCGCTGATCGGCTCCAGCTGATCCACAGCCCAACCTGAACGGCGGGTCGTCCACAACGGACGGCCCGCCGTTCGGCGTTCCCGGAGCGGCGACTAGGCTGGTCGGACGCGCGCCTCGGCGTGCGCTGGAGGGAGGCACCGTGAAGCAGCTGTTCTTCGTCGTCGTCGGCGTCGTCATCGGGTTCCTCGTCGCGCACCGTGTCAGCAGGACCTCGGTCGGCGCGACGTTCTTCGCCGAGGTCGACGCCCGCACGACCGCGTTCCGCAGTGCCGTGGCCGACGGGTACCGCTCCCGTGAAGCCGAGCTCCGCACCGACGTCTGACACGTCCTCCAGTCCCGCCCTCTCGTCCCCAGGAAGCACCATGCAGACCGCAGAGATCCGCCGCCGTTGGCTCCAGTACTTCGGTGACCGAGGCCACACCGTCGTCCCGTCCGCCTCGCTCGTCTCGGACGACCCGTCGCTGCTGTTCACCGTCGCGGGCATGGTGCCGTTCATCCCGTACCTGACCGGTCTCGTGCCGGCGCCCTACCCGCGGGCGACCAGCGTGCAGAAGTGCATCCGCACGAACGACATCGAAGAGGTCGGCAAGACCCCGCGGCACGGCACGTTCTTCCAGATGAACGGCAACTTCTCGTTCGGGGACTACTTCAAGGAACAGGCGATCCAGTACGCCTGGGAGTTCCTCACGGGCGCCGAGTCCGACGGTGGGCTCGGCTTCTCGCCCGACGACCTGTGGGTCACGGTGTACGAGGACGACGACGAGGCGATCGCCTTCTGGAAGCAGCACTCGTCGTTGCCCGACGAGCGCATCCAGCGCCTCGGCAAGGACACGAACTACTGGTCGACGGGGCAGCCCGGCCCGGCCGGCCCCTGCTCGGAGATCTTCTTCGACCGCGGGCCCGCCTACGGCATCGACGGTGGTCCGGCGACCGACGACGACCGCTACGTCGAGATCTGGAACCTCGTGTTCATGCAGTACCAGATCGCCGACGTCCGTTCGAAGTACGACTTCGAGATCACCGGCGAGCTGCCGAACAAGAACATCGACACCGGCATGGGGCTCGAGCGCGTCGCGTTCATCAAGCAGGGCGTCGACAACATGTACGAGATCGACCAGGTCCGTCCGGTGCTCGACGAAGCCGCCGCGGTGTCCGGTCGGCAGTACGGCGCGGTGCACGAGGACGACGTCCGCATGCGCGTCATCGCCGACCACGTCCGCTCGTCGCTGATGCTCATCGCCGACGGTGTCTCGCCGTCGAACGAGGGCCGCGGCTACATCCTCCGTCGCCTGCTGCGCCGCACGGTTCGCGCCATGCGGCTGCTCGGTGTCGAGACGGCGACCTTCCCCCGGCTGTTCCCGGCGTCGCGCGACGCCATGCGCGACGCTTACCCCGAGGTCGCGTCCGACTACGACCGCATCGCGCGCATCGCCTACGCCGAAGAAGAGACCTTCCTGCGCACCCTGGCGCAGGGCACCACGATCCTCGACGTCGCGGTCGACCGCGCCAAGCAGGACAACCAGCCCGCGATCGGTGGCGACACCGCGTTCCTGCTGCACGACACGTTCGGGTTCCCCATCGACCTGACCATGGAGATGGCGGAAGAAGCCGGGGTCCACGTCGACCGTGGCGCGTTCGACACGCTCATGTCCGAGCAGCGCGCCCGTGCCAAGGCCGACGCCAAGAGCAAGAAGACGGCGCTGGCAGACCTCAGCGTCTACAGCGCGTTCCGTGCTGCGGGCGAGACGACCTTCCTGGGGTACGACCAGCTCCAGGCCGAGTCGAACGTGCTCGGCATCATCGTCGGCGGTGTCAGCGTCGACCGCGCGGTGGCCGGTGACATCGCCGAGGTGATCCTCAGCGAGACCGCGCTCTACGCCGAGTCCGGCGGGCAGGATGCCGACCAGGGCTCGATCGTCGGCAACGGCTTCGACCTCGAGGTGCTGGACGTCCAGCGTCCGGTGTCCGGTCTCTGGAGCCACACCGTCCAGGTCCGTTCGGGCGAGGTCGGTGTCGGTGACGCTGCCACCACGGTGGTCGATGCCGAGTACCGCCGCGGTGCGACCCAGGCCCACTCTGCCACGCACCTGGTCAACGCTGCGCTGCGGGACATCCTCGGCCCCGAGGCGCTGCAGGCCGGGTCCTACAACAAGGCCGGCTACATGCGCCTGGACTTCTCGTGGAGCCAGCCCATCTCGCTCGACACGCGCTCCGAGATCGAAGAGGTCGTCAACACGGCGATCCGCTCCGACCTGCCGGTGTCCACGCGGATCCTCCCGCTCGACCAGGCCAAGGAACTCGGCGCGCAGGCGCTCTTCGGTGAGAAGTACGGCGCCGAGGTCCGCATGGTCGACATCGGCGGCCCGTGGTCGCGCGAACTCTGCGGCGGCACGCACGTCGCCTCGAGCGCACAGGTGGGCCTGGTCAACCTGGTCGGTGAAGCCAGTGTCGGCTCGACGAACCGCCGCGTCGAGGCCCTGGTCGGCCTCGAGGGCTTCCGCGAGCTGGCGGTCGAGCGCACGATCGTCTCGCAGCTGTCCAGCGCGCTGAAGGCCCCGCGGAACGACCTGCCCGCGCGCGTGCAGTCCCTGATGGAGGACCTGCGCGTCGCACAGAAGCGCGTGGCCGAGTTCGAGTCGGCGAACCTGCAGCAGCGCGTGCCCGCCATCGCGCGTCTCGCGACGACGATCGGCAGCACCACGGTCGTCGCCGAGTCGGTCGACGGGCTGCAGTCCGCCGACGACCTGCGTGCGCTCGCGACCGGCGTGCGTGCCCAGCTCGGTGACGCTGCCGCCGTGGTCGTGCTCGGCGCGGTCGTCAACGGCAAGCCGGCGGTCATCGTCGCGACGAACGACGCCGCACGCGCTGCCGGCGTCAAGGCCGGTCCGCTCGCGAAGGAAGCCGCCGGGGTCCTTGGCGGCGGCGGTGGCGGCAAGCCCGACTTGGCCCAGGGTGGTGGGACGGACGCGGCGGCACTGCCGGCTGCGCTCGGTGCCGTCACCGCGCGGCTCGCGGGCTGACGGTGACCATGCGATCCGGGCGTCGCCTCGGCGTGGACGTCGGGCGCGCCCGGATCGGCGTCGCGGTGTGTGACCGCGACGGTCTGATCGCCACACCGGTCGAGACCGTCCGGCGCGACGGCAAGACCGACATCCGGCGCATCCTGGCGATCGCGGACGAGTACGACGCACTCGAGCTGGTGGTGGGGCTGCCGTTGTCGATGTCGGGGGGCGACACCGCGTCGACCACCGATGCCCGCGACTTCGCCGCACGTCTGGCCGCGCACCGGCCGGTGCGGCTCGTCGACGAGCGGATGTCGACGGTGACGGCCCAGCGTGGCCTGCACCAGGCCGGCCGGAACACGAAGAACTCCCGTGCCGTGATCGACCAAGCGGCCGCTGTTATCATTCTGCAACATGCGCTCGACCACGAGCGTTCGTCAGGTGCCCCTCCCGGGGCCACGCTCCCCGAGCAGGCTGCCCTCCCGTCATCACCGAAGTGACGGAGCCGCCGCGGAGTCCGCACCGAAGAGACCGAGGACCGTTGGCAGACGACCTGGACTGGAACGCGATCATCGCCTCCGGCAACGACGCCGAACGACAGGGCAAGCGCGCTGTCGACGGCAGATCCGACGACCACGACGACCGGTCCCCGACCACCCCGGCGGACGACGGAGCGGCCGTCCAGCCACTCTCCCGACGGGAGGCCCGTGCTCGGGCTGCAGCGTCGGCCCCGGTACCCGGGTCCACGGCGCAGGACAGCGCGGACCGTCCGGCCCGCACGGCACCGGCCAGTCCCGCTGACGCGCCCGTCGCCCGCTCCGCCGACGAGCTCCACCCCGAGGTGCACGCGCTCCTGCAGGACGCGCCCGCCGGTGGCGGGCCGGCCGACGGCGGTGGCGCCGCGGGAGGCGGCGGACGTGGGCGCCGTGGCGGCGGCGGGGGATCCTCCCGACCGTCACGTGAGCCGCGCCGACGCTCGCGCGGCGGACTCATCGCCGGGATCGTCATCGTCGCCGTCGTGATCGCGGCCGGCATCGGTGCCTACGTGTTCGCCGCGCCGAAGGTGCAGGGGTTGATCGGGGCGATCACCGGTGCGCAGGAGTCGGACGACTACACCGGGTCGGGTACGTCGAAGGTGACGATCACGATCAAGCAGGGTGACATCGGCGAGGACGTCGCCAAGACCCTGCAGCGCAGCGGTGTCGTGAAGACCTCGACCGCGTTCTACAAGCTGCTGCTGACGTCGAGCGACGTGCAGTTCCAGCCCGGTTCGTACGCGCTCAAGAAGCACATGAGCTCCAAGGCCGCCCTTGCCGCACTGCAGGACAAGGCCAACAAGGTCACCGCCTCGATCGTCATCCCCGAGGGAACGGTGCTCAAGGACATCGAGGCCGGCATGGTCTCGAAGGCCGGGCTGTCCCAGGCGCAGGTCTCGGCGGCGGCCCAGGACGTGTCGGCGTACGGACTGCCGAGCGGTGTCACGTCGCTCGAGGGCTGGTTGTTCCCCGCCACGTACCCGATCAACCCGGGCTGGACGGCCAAGCAGTACTTCCAGTCGATGGTCGACACCATGAAGCAGCACCTGAAGGACGCCGGCGTCGCGGAAGCGGACCAGGAGCACGTCATCGTGTTCGCGTCGCTCGTGCAGAAGGAAGCCGGCCTGGCGGCGGACTACCCGAAGGTCGCGCGGGTGTTCCAGAACCGTCTCGACCAGGGCATGAAGCTGCAGTCGGACGCCACGGTGGCGTACGGCACCGGCAACACGCACCGGGTGACGACCACCGACGCCGAGCGCCAGGACGCGTCCAACAAGTACAACACCTACGTGCACGACGGTCTGCCCCCGGGGCCGATCTCGAACCCGGGCGACATCGCGATCAAGGCCGTCACCCAGCCGGCGACGGGCAACTGGCTGTACTTCGTGACGGTCGACCTGGAATCCGGGGAGACGGTGTTCTCGGACACCTACGCGCAGCACCAGGACGCCGTCAAGCAGTTCCAGGCCTGGCTCCGCGCGCACCCGTCCTACCAGTAGGCGGCCGCTCCTCCCACAGGCGTCGCACGCACGACGCCTGTGGGAGGATGGGACCATGCTTCGTTGGTTGACCGCAGGTGAGTCCCACGGACCCGAACTGATCGCGATGCTCGAGGGCCTGCCGGCCGGCGTCCCCGTGTCGTTCGAGTCCATCCGCACCGATCTCGCACGGCGCAAGCTCGGGTACGGTCGCGGCTCCCGCATGAAGTTCGAGCAGGACGAACTGCACGTGTCCGGCGGCGTCCGCCACGGCTACTCCCTGGGCAGCCCGATCGCGATCCGCATCGGCAACACCGAGTGGCCCAAGTGGGTCGAGGTGATGAACCCCGAGCCCGTCGAGGAGACAGAGCTGTCGCGCGGCCGCAGTGCCCCGCTGACCCGGCCACGCCCGGGCCACGCCGACCTGGTCGGCATGCAGAAGTACGGCTTCGACGAGGCCCGTCCGATCCTCGAGCGTGCGTCGGCTCGCGAGACCGCCGCGCGCGTCGCCCTCGGCGCCGTCGCCAAGGCGTTCCTTGCCGAGCTCGGCATGCGGTCGGTCGCGCACACGCTGCAGGTCGGTACGGTCCGGGTTCCGGACGGCACGGCGCTGCCGCAGCCCGACGACGTCGACCGGCTCGACGAGGACCAGCTGCGGTGCTTCGACGCCGACACCTCGGCGCGCATGGTGACCGAGGTCGAAGCAGCCAAGAAGGACGGCGACACCCTGGGTGGTGTGGTCGAGGTCCTGTTCTACGGCGTCCCGCCCGGGCTCGGCTCGCACGTGCACTGGGACCGCCGTCTCGACGCACGACTCGCAGCGGCGATCATGGGGATCCAGGCGATCAAGGGCGTCGAGGTCGGCGACGGCTTCCAGACCGCCGGTCGCCGGGGCTCCGAAGCGCACGACGAGCTGTACCGCGAGGACGGCGAGATCATCCGGACGAGCGACCGTGCGGGCGGGACCGAGGGCGGCATGTCGACCGGAACCGTGCTGCGCGTGCGCGCCGCGATGAAGCCGATCGCGACCATCCCGCACGCCCTGCACACCATCGACGTCGCCACCGGCGAAGACGCGTCGGCGCACCACCAGCGCTCGGACGTCTGCGCCGTGCCGGCGTCCGGCGTCGTCGCCGAGGCCATGGTCGCGCTCACGCTCGCCGACGCCGTGCTCGAGAAGTTCGGCGGAGACAACGTCGCCGAGACCAATTGCAACCTCGAGTCCTACCTGGCTTCGATCCCGGAGACCCTGCGCTCCCGTCGCACCGAGCCGGCAGCACACTCCACGGCCTGGTGAACGTCGCCGAACCGGCCGCGGCGCCCGTCGTGCTCATCGGACCGATGGGGGCGGGCAAGTCGACCGTCGGCAAGCGCGTCGCGCGGCGACTCGGTGTGCCGTTCACGGACACCGACCGCGTCATCGTGCGCGAGCACGGCCCGATCCCGGCGATCTTCGCCGGTCGCGGTGAACCCGCGTTCCGGCAGCTCGAGGCCGAGGCGGTGCGCAAGGCCCTGGCGACCGGTGGCGTGATCGCCGTCGGCGGGGGAGCGGTCACGCACGCCGCCACCCGGGACGCCCTGACCGGAGCACGCATCGTCCTGCTGACCGTCTCACCCGAGGCCGTCGCCGAGCGCATCAACGGATCCGACCGACCGCTGCTGGCGTCCGGCGGCATCGACGCCTGGCAGACCATCATGGACGAACGCGCCGCCACCTACGCAGCACTCGCGCACACCGTCGTGGACACCTCGCGGCGGCCGATGTCGCACGTCGTCGACGACGTCCTGCGCTGGCTGCAGTCCGCACACTGAACACCACGAGGAGCACCGTGACCGAGTCGACCCTGCCCGAGGGCACCACCGAGATCCGCGTCGGCGGCGACGACGGCTACGTCGTCGCGGTCGGCAACGGGCTGCTCGGCTCCGTGCCGGCGTTGCTCGGCCCGCGGGTCGCCAAGGTGCTCATCGTGCACGCCCCGACGCTCGGCGCGCGCGCCGAACAGCTGCGCGTGCTGCTGGTGGACGCCGGCCTCCAGGCGCTCATCGCCGAGGTCCCCGATGCCGAAGCGGCCAAGCGGGTCGAGGTCGCCGCGTTCTGCTGGCAGGTGATGGGGCAGTCGGACTTCACGCGCACCGACGCCGTCATCGGGCTCGGCGGCGGGGCCGTCACCGACCTGGCCGGCTTCGTGGCGGCGACCTGGCTGCGCGGGGTGCCGTACGTCGCGATCCCGACGAGCGTGCTCGGCATGGTGGACGCCAGCGTCGGTGGCAAGACCGGCATCAACACGAACGAGGGCAAGAACCTGGTCGGCGCCTTCTGGGCCCCCCGTGCGGTCGTCGCGGACCTGGACCTGGTCCGGTCGCTGCCGCGCAACGACGTGCTGACGGGCTTCGCCGAGATCGTCAAGGCCGGGTTCATCGCCGGCCCCGAGATCCTCGACGTCATCGAGGCCGACGTCGAGCGTGCGACGGACCCGACCACGCCGGAGTTCCGACGGGTCGTCGAGCTCGCGATCGAGCTCAAGGCCCAGGTGGTGTCCGACGACTTCACCGAGCAGGGCCGCCGCGAGGTCCTGAACTACGGGCACACCCTGGGGCACGCGATCGAGCACGCTGAGCGCTACCAGTGGAGGCACGGGGCGGCCGTGTCGGTGGGCATGGTCTTCGCCGCCGAGCTCGCCCGACTGACCGGACATCTGGACGACGCCACCGTGGACCGGCACCGCGCGATCCTCGACTCGCTGTCCCTGCCGACGACGTACCCCCTCGGGCGCTGGCAGTCGCTGCTGGCGACGATGCGGCGCGACAAGAAGGCCCGCGCCGGCATGCTGCGGTTCATCGTGCTGGACGGGGTCGGCAAGCCCGTGACGCTCGAGGGGCCCGAGGACCACCTGCTGTTCACCGCATACCAGGAGGTCGGTGTCTAGCCCTGCCTACCGCAGCACCCGCAGTGTCCGGCGCCACCACCACTTGACCCGCATCGACACGGTGAGGACGCCCGTGCGGTCGTACTCGTTCCATTCGTCGAGGGTCGCTCCTTCCTGCCAGGCATCGAGCACTTTGTCGTCTTCTTCGGTGCCGTGGACGTCGAACCGCGGGCGGTCGGGGAGTGGGGCGAACAGCGGCATCAGGTGTCCTCGGTGTCGTGTGCGGGATGGTGGCCCGGTCGGTCGTCGTCGAGTACGTGCCGACGAAGCGCTCGACGTGCGAGTTCCTGGTCCGGCTTGGGCGCCCACGGTACGTCGATCAGGCGCTGCAACACAGTTCTCGAGATGTCGTACTCCGCCTGGTTCCGCGTCGCGCGGATCGCCCAGGTGAGCCGTTTCCACGCGTGGTCCCGGTCTGTCGCACGACGAGCCTGGAACGCGCCGAACCAGCTGACGACGGCGGCCGCGATCGACGCCGCTGCGGCGACGACGGCGGCGATGAGTGCTGTGTCCATGGGACCAGCCTGCTGCGGTGGAGGCGCCCACCTGCCGGGGCAGGGCCCGCCTGTGTGTGACGAGCCGGGCCTCCCGGCCTGTGGAGGAGTCGTCTGCAGAACCCCAGGCCAGGGGAGCATGCTGGACCGGTGCCCACTCCTCCCCGCCTGAGCGACCTCGGCGGCGGACAGGCCGTCGACGCAGGAACCCTCCGGACCCGCGCGCGCCGCTTCGCCGAACTGCTGTCCATCGCCCGCCGACATGGCCTCGTGCCCTTCCGCCGACTCGACTTCACGCGCGACCCGGAGACCTCCGACGAGCGTCGCAGCCAGGCCGAACACCTGCGGCTGGCGCTCGAGGAAGCCGGGGGCGGGTTCGTCAAGATGGGGCAGCTGCTGTCCACGCGGGACGACCTGCTTCCCGACGAGTGGACCGACGGTCTGGCCTCGTTGCAGGAAGGCGTCACGCCGGCCGACCCGGCCGAGGTCGCCGAACTCCTGGCCAACGAGCTGCACGCGCCCGTCGACGAGCTCTTCCAGTCCTTCGACACGACGCCCGTCGCCGCGGCGTCCATCGCGCAGGTCCACCGGGCACGGCTGCACGACGGCACGGCGGTCGCGGTCAAGGTGCAGCGTCCGGGCATCGACGACGCCGTCCGTCGTGACGTCGACATCGCGTTGCGGGTGGTCACGTTCATGGCGCGCACCTCGGCCGAGGCCCGACAGGTGGGCGTGCGGGACGTCGCGCAGCAGTACGCCGACGACCTGATCCGGCAGGTGGACTTCCGGTCCGAGCTGCGGAACCTCGAGACCCTGCGCGCGGCCCAGGAACGCAGTGCCCGTCCGGACGAGGTCCGGTTCCCCGGGTCCTACCCCGAGCTGTCCGGGCGTCGGGTGCTCGTGATGGAGTTCCTGGAGGGCGACACGCTGAGCGCGATCCGCGCGTCCCGGGCCGACCGCGACCTGGACGGACCGATGCGGGCCATCCTGCGGGTGTTCCTGCGGCAGGTCGTGTTCGACGGGATCTACCACGGCGACCTGCACCCGGGGAACGTCCTGCTGCTGCCCGACGGCCGACCCGCGCTCATCGACTTCGGTTCTGTGGGACGACTCGACCCGACCCTGCGCGACGTCGTACAGGAGCTCGTCGCGGCCTACATCCAGAACGACACCACACGCATCGCGGACGCCGTGCTGCGCATGGCGCCGGTGCGACGCGCCGAGGACGAAGCCGACTTCCGCCGTGACATCGCACGGTTCGTCGCGGACGAGCTCGGCCCGGGCGCCCGCATCGGTGTGCAGACCGTCGACGACGCGGTCGAGGTGTTCGGCCGCTACCGCCTGAAGCCCCCGCCGGACTTCGTCGCCGCCGCTCGCGCACTGGCCATCTTCGAGGGCACGCTCCGCACGCTGCTGCCGTCGTTCGACCTGCTCGACGAGTCGCGCAACCTGGCGACCGAGCAGATCCGCGACCAGCTGCGGCCGAACGTCCTGGGGGGCATCGCCGCGCGCGAGCTGTTCGGCCTGGTGTCGACGGTGCGCCGTCTGCCACGACGAGTCGACCGCATCGGCGAAGCGATCGAGCAGAACCGCCTGTCGGTGAACATCCGACTGCTCGCCGACCAGCGCGACCGACGGACGGTCTCGGGCATGATCCGGCGGATCCTGCTCGTCCTGCTCGGCTCCGGCGCGGGGATCCTGTCGCTCGTCTACCTGACGATGCCGAGTCGTCCTGCCGCGGTGCTCAGCACGGCGGCAGCGGGCGGACTGCTCGGCGGCGCGACGGTCGTGCTGCTCGGGTGGGCAGCGATCGACGCCTGGCGGGCTCGACGGCGCGACTGACACGGTCGGCTACACTCGTCCGGGGCCCCGGCGGCCCGCACACCTTCATTCCTCAACACGAATTGGACATCGACACCCATGGCCAGTACCACTGACATCAAGAACGGCGCAGTTCTCATCATCGAACGGCAGCTCTGGTCGGTCGTCGAGTTCCAGCACGTCAAGCCCGGCAAGGGTGGTGCGTTCGTCCGCACCAAGCTGAAGAACGTCGTCTCCGGCAAGGTCGTCGACCGCACCTTCAACGCCGGTGCCAAGATCGAGACCGCCACGGTGGACCGCCGCGACTACCAGTTCCTCTACGAGGACGGCGACTCGTACGTGTTCATGGACACCGACACCTACGACCAGATCCCGGTCCCCGCGACGGTCGTCGGCGACGCCAAGAACTTCCTGCTCGAGTCCGCGATGGTCACCATCGCGATGAACGAGGGCAACCCGCTGTACGTCGAGCTGCCGACGTCGATCGTCACCGAGATCGAGACCGAGCCGGGTCTGCAGGGCGACCGTTCGTCGGGTGGCACGAAGCCCGCGACGATCAAGGCCACCGGCTACCAGATCCAGGTCCCGCTGTACCTGGAGACCGACACCAAGGTGAAGATCGACACGCGTGACGGCAACTACCTGGGCCGCGTCAACGAATGAGCGCTCGTTCCAAGGCCCGCAAGCGCGCGCTCGACATGCTCTACGTGGCCGAGGTGCGTGAGCTGCCGATCGCCGACGTCCTGGCGACCGAGACGGTCCGCCACCTCGACCAGCCCGAGCGTGCGTCCAGCTGGGACTACGCCCGACAGGTCGTGACCGGCATCGACGAGGCCCGTGCCGAGATCGACGCCGTCATCGTGGACCACGCCCAGGGCTGGTCGATCCCGCGCATGCCGGTGCTCGACCGGTGCATCCTGCGCATGGGCGTGTGGGAGCTCCGGTTCAACGCGGAGGTCCCCGACGCCGTGGCGATCTCCGAGGCGGTCGAGCTGGCCCAGTCGCTGTCGACCGAAGAATCCGCCGGGTTCGTCAACGGCGTGCTCGGCGCCGTCGCGGGCGGGCGAGAGCGTGCCGGCGGCGGGCGCGGTGCGGCCGGCGGCGGGCGAGGTCCGGACGGCGGGCGAGGGCCCGCCGACGGCGAGCACGACACCGCCGCCGCCGACGACCACGGACCGTCCGGTCGGACGGTCGCAGGAGACCCGGAGTCCCGCTAGGCTTGAGCGCGTCAGCATCCTTTAAATGCCGTCCTGAGAGGCGGGGAAGGAGGTCGGCGTGGGCACCAGAACGGTCCTGCAGCAGTCCGACATCACGCGTGCTCTCACACGCATCGCGCACGAGGTCCTCGAAGCCAACCACGGTGGCTCGGACCTGGTCTTGCTCGGCATCCCGACCCGCGGTGCCGTCCTGGCCGAGCGCCTCGGCCGCATCCTGGCCGACATCGAGCCCGAGTGGGCCTCGGCCCGCGGCGGCATCGGCACCGAGCGGGTCGGCGCACTCGACGTCACGATGCACCGTGACGACCTGGGCCACGGCATCGGTCGCGCACCGCACCGCACCACGATCCCGGCCGGCGGCATCGACGGCAAGGTCGTCGTGCTCGTCGACGACGTGCTGTACTCGGGCCGCACCGTCCGGGCAGCGCTCGACGCGCTGCAGGGCATCGGTCGCCCCCGGGCCGTCCGGCTCGCGGTCCTGGTCGACCGCGGGCACCGCGAACTCCCGATCCGCGCCGACCACGTCGGCAAGAACCTGCCGACGGCGTCCGACGAGCGGGTCACGCTCCGGCTGACCGAGACCGACGGCACCGACGAAGTCGTCATCGAGCAGACCGAGCGGGGGACCGGCGCATGAAGCACCTGCTCTCCACCGCCGACCTGTCGCGTGCCGACGCGGTGCACATCCTCGACGTCGCCGAGGAGATGGCCGAGGTGAACCAGCGCGAGGTCCGCAAGCTGCCGGCCCTGCGCGGCAAGACCGTCGTCAACCTGTTCTTCGAGGACTCCACGCGCACGCGCATCTCGTTCGAGGCCGCCGCCAAGCGCCTGTCGGCCGACGTCATCAACTTCGCCGCGAAGGGCTCGAGCGTCTCGAAGGGCGAGTCGCTCAAGGACACCGTGCAGACGCTCGGCGCGATGGGCATCGACGGGATCGTGATGCGCCACGGTGCGTCGGGCGCCCCGCGGGTGCTGGCGGACGCGGACTGGATCGACGTCCCCGTGGTGAACGCCGGCGACGGCACGCACGAGCACCCCACCCAGGCGCTGCTCGACGCCTTCACGATGCGTCGCCGCCTGCACGGCACCGACTCGCGGGGGCAGGGACTCGACGGTGTGCGGGTCCTGATCGTCGGCGACGTGCTGCACAGCCGCGTCGCCCGCAGCAACGCCTGGCTGCTCCGCACGCTCGGCGCACACGTCACGTTCGTCGCGCCCCCGACGCTGCTGCCCGCGGTCGACCGGCCGTTCGGCGCCGCGGTGCACCACGATCTCGACGCGGCACTGGCCGAGGACCCGGACGTCGTGATGACGCTCCGGATCCAGCAGGAGCGGATGCACGACGCGTTCTTCCCGAACGAGCGCGAGTACACCCGCCACTTCGGGCTGACGGCGTCCCGCGCCGCACGACTGTCGGAGCGCACGCTGATCATGCACCCGGGACCGATGAACCGCGGGCTCGAGATCGCCGGCGTCGCCGCGGACGACCCCCGCTCGACTGTCGTCGAGCAGGTCGCGAACGGCGTCAGCGTCCGCATGGCCGTCCTGTACCTGGCGCTGACCGGGAACGACACGAAGCCGACTGGGAACGACACGAAGGAGTCCGTCGCATGACCGCCCACCTCATCCGCGGCGCGCAGCTCGTCGACGGCTCGCGTGCCGACATCCGTCTGGAGGGCCGGGTGATCCGAGCGGTCGGGTCCGGTCTCGACGCGGCCGGCGCCACGATCGTGGACGCGGACGGCCTGATCGCCCTGCCCGGTCTCGTGGACCTGCACACCCACCTGCGCGAGCCCGGTGCCGAGGAGTCCGAGACGGTGCTCTCCGGCTCGCGTGCCGCGGCCGTCGGCGGCTTCACCGCCGTCAACGCGATGGCGAACTCCAGCCCCGTGGCCGACACGGCCGGGGTCGTCGAGCAGGTGCAGGCCCTGGGCGAGGATGCCGGCTACGTCACCGTCCGGCCGATCGGCGCGGTCTCGCAGGGACTGCGGGGAACACACCTTTCCGAGATCGGCGCGATGGCGACCTCGCGCGCCCGGGTCCGGGTGTTCTCCGACGACGGGTCGTGCGTGTCCGACCCGCTGCTGATGCGCCGCGCGCTCGAGTACGTCAAGGGCTTCGGCGGGGTGCTGGCGCAGCACGCGCAAGAGCCCCGGCTGACCATCGGCGCGCAGATGAACGAGGGCCGCCTGTCCGCCGAACTCGGCCTGGCCGGGTGGCCGGCCGTGGCCGAAGAGGCGATCATCGCCCGCGACGTGCTGCTCGCCGACCACGTGGGCGCCCGGCTGCACGTCTGCCACGTCTCGACGGCCGGCAGCGTCGAGGTCATCCGCTGGGCCAAGTCCCGCGGCATCGACGTCACGGCCGAGGTGACCCCGCACCACCTCGTGCTGACCGAGGACCTGATCGCCGGGGTCGACGGTGCCTCCGGGTACGACGCCCGGTACAAGGTGAACCCGCCGCTGCGTGCCCGCGAGGACGTGGACGCCCTGCGCGCCGCACTCGCCGACGGCACGATCGACATCGTCGCCACCGACCACGCCCCGCACACGTCCGAAGCCAAGTGCTGCGAGTGGCCCGCGGCGGCGAACGGCATGGTCGGGCTCGAGTCCGCGCTGAGCGTCGTGCACGCCGCGGTCGTCGAGCCCGGGCTGCTGGACTGGGCCGACGTGGCGCGCGTGCTGTCGAGCGCTCCCGCCCGCATCGGACAGGTCGCCGGTCACGGGCAGGCCATCGCTGCCGGAGCGCCGGCCGAGCTCACGCTGTACGACCCGGCCGCCACGCGCACGTTCAGTGTCGCCGACCTGGCCGGCCAGTCGCAGAACTCGCCCTACCTGGGGATGCCGTTGCCCGGTCGGGTCGTCGCGACCTTCCACCGGGGGTACCCGACCGTGCTCGACGGCGCACTGCTCGACGCCGAGACGGTCGCCGCACACGCCGTGGCGGCCCGCTCCGAGCAGGTGCCCGCATGAGCGGTGACGCGGCGCGCTGGCTGCTCGGTGCGGTGATCCTGCTCGCCGTGGTCGCGCTGTTCGTCGCCATGGCGCGCACCTGGCGGACGCGCGCCAGGAAGCAGACGGAAGCCGTGCCTCCCGTCCGTGTGCCGGACGCCCCCGGGACGCTGGTCGGATCGTGGGACGGGTTCTCCGTCGCGACGACCCGCGCCGACGAACCCCTCGAACGGATCACCGCCGGCGGACTCGGCTTCCGTGGCCGCGGCGGCGTGACGGTGCACGCCGACGGCGTCGTGCTGCACCTGGCCGGGGCGGACGACCGCTGGGTCGCCGCCGACCACCTGCGCGGCGCCGACCGCGCCACGTGGGCCATCGACCGGGTGGTCGAACCCGGGGGACTGGTCCGTCTGCGATGGACGGCGACCGGCGCCGCAGGTGCGACGGACCTCGACACCTACTTCCGGTTCCCCGAGGACGACCGAGCACCGCTCGTCGCCCTGCAGGAACTGTCGACGAAGCACAACCACCCGCACACCGCGGGCGAAGGGACGAACTGATGACACGCGAACGGGCCGTGCTGGTCCTCGAGGACGGCACCCGACACGACGGCTGGGCCTACGGCGCCCGCGGACGCACCCTCGGCGAGGTGGTGTTCGCGACCGGGATGACCGGCTACCAGGAGACCCTGACCGACCCGTCCTACGCCGGGCAGATCGTGGTGCAGACCGCGCCGCACATCGGCAACACGGGGGTGAACGACGAGGACCCGGAGTCCCGGCGCATCTGGGTCGCCGGCTACGTCGTCCGCGACCCCAGCCGCGTGGTGTCCAACCACCGCGCCACCGCGTCGCTCGACGACCACCTGGTCCGCGACGGCATCGTCGGGATCTCCGGCATCGACACCCGGGCCGTGACCCGGCGCATCCGCGACGCCGGCGCGATGAAGGGCGGCGTGTTCAGCGGGGCCGACGCGGCGTTGCCTGCCGACGAGCAGCTGGCCGCCGTCCGCGAGCAGGTCGACATGGCGGGGCAGAGCCTGTCCGCCGCCGTGTCCACCGACACCGAGTACGTCGTCGACGCCGTCGGCGAGCAGATCGGCACGCTGGCGGTGCTGGACCTCGGCGTCAAGGCGTCGACCACGCGGTACCTCGCCCAGCGCGGCTTCGCGGTGCACGTCCTGCCGCAGGACGTCGACATCCACCGCCTGCGCGAGCTCGACCCGGACGCCCTGTTCTACTCGAACGGCCCCGGTGACCCCGCGGCCTCGGACGCCCAGGTCGAACTGCTGCAGGAGAGCCTGCGCGACGGCCGTCCGTTCTTCGGGATCTGCTTCGGCAACCAGCTGCTCGGACGCGCACTCGGCTTCGGCACCTACAAGCTGCCCTTCGGCCACCGCGGCATCAACCAGCCGGTGCTCGACACCACGACGGGCAAGGTCGAGATCACGAGCCAGAACCACGGCTTCGCGGTGGACGCCCCCGTCGGCCAGGTCCTCGAGTCCCCGAGCGGCTTCGGCCGGGTCGAGGTCTCGCACTACTCGCTCAACGACGACGTGGTCGAGGGCCTGCGCGCGCTCGACATCCCCGCGTTCAGCGTGCAGTACCACCCCGAGGCCGCCGCCGGACCGCACGACAGCATGTACCTGTTCGACCGCTTCCGCGACATGGTGCTCGCCCGCCGCAACGGCACCGGGCTCGATGCCGCAACCGCCGACGCCACCACCCCCGCCGCCGACGTCACGAAGGAGGGCAACTGATGCCCAAGCGCCCCGACATCTCGTCCGTCCTGGTCATCGGCTCCGGCCCGATCGTCATCGGTCAGGCCGCCGAGTTCGACTACTCCGGCACCCAGGCCTGCCGCGTGCTGCGTGCCGAGGGCATCCGCGTGATCCTGGTCAACCCGAACCCGGCGACGATCATGACCGACCCGGACTTCGCCGACGCCACCTACATCGAGCCGATCACGAACGCGTCGATCGAGGAGATCATCCGCATCGAGCAGCCGGACGCGATCCTGCCGACGCTCGGTGGCCAGACCGCACTCAACGCGGCGATCGCACTCGACGAGGCCGGCATCCTGGCGAAGCACGGGGTCGAGCTCATCGGCGCGAAGGTCGACGCCATCCAGCGCGGCGAGGACCGCCAGCTCTTCAAGGAGCTCGTGCTCGAGTCCGGTGCCGACGTCGCGCGCAGCCACATCGCCCACACGCTGGAAGAAGCGAAGGAGTTCGCGAAGGACCTCGGCTACCCGCTGGTCGTCCGTCCGTCCTTCACGATGGGCGGGCTCGGGTCGGGCTTCGCGTACAACGAGGCCGACCTCGTCCGCTTCGTCGGTGACGGCCTGCAGTCGAGTCCGACGACCGAGGTCCTGCTCGAGGAGTCGATCCTGGGGTGGAAGGAGTACGAACTCGAGCTGATGCGCGACAACTTCGACAACACCGTCGTGGTCTGCTCGATCGAGAACGTCGACCCGGTCGGCGTGCACACCGGCGACTCGATCACCGTCGCGCCCGCGCTGACGCTGACCGACCGCGAGTACCAGAACATGCGCGACATCGGCATCGACATCATCCGTCGCGTCGGTGTCGACACCGGTGGCTGCAACATCCAGTTCGCGGTGGACCCGTCGAACGGCCGGATCATCGTGATCGAGATGAACCCGCGTGTCTCGCGCTCGAGCGCCCTGGCGTCGAAGGCGACGGGCTTCCCGATCGCCAAGATCGCCGCCAAGCTGGCGATCGGCTACCGGCTGGACGAGATCCAGAACGACATCACCCGGGTCACCCCGGCGAGCTTCGAGCCGACGCTCGACTACGTGGTCGTGAAGACCCCGCGGTTCGCGTTCGAGAAGTTCCCCGCCGCCGACGCCACCCTGACCACCACGATGAAGAGCGTCGGCGAGGCGATGGCCATCGGCCGGAACTTCACCACGGCGCTGCAGAAGTCGCTGCGCTCGCTCGAGCAGCGCGGGTCGAGCTTCCACTGGGACACCCCGGCGGCCGAGCTCGACAAGGACGCCCTGCTCGAGAAGTCGAAGGTCCCGACCGACGGGCGCATCGTCACGGTGCAGCAGGCCCTGTACGCCGGTGCGACGGTGGAAGAGGTCTTCGCCGCGAACGCGATCGACCCGTGGTACCTCGACCAGATCGTGCTGATCAACGAGGTCGCGGCCGAGGTCCGGGACGCCGCCGAGCTCGACGCGGACACGATCCGCTGGGCGAAGGAGCACGGCTTCAGCGACGTGCAGATCGCCTCGCTGCGCAGCACCGCCGACCGGCCGGTCACCCAGCAGCAGGTGCGCGACACCCGGCACCAGATGGGCATCCGCCCGGTGTTCAAGACGGTGGACACGTGTGCCGGTGAGTTCCCGGCCCTGACGCCGTACCACTACTCGTCCTACGACACCGAGACCGAGGTCGCCGCGTCGGACCGCAAGAAGGTCGTCATCCTGGGCTCCGGGCCGAACCGCATCGGCCAGGGTGTCGAGTTCGACTACTCGTGCGTGCACGCGTCCTTCGCGCTGAGCGACGCCGGGTTCGAGACGATCATGATCAACTGCAACCCCGAGACGGTCTCCACCGACTACGACACCTCGGACCGGCTGTACTTCGAGCCGCTGACCACCGAGGACGTCCTCGAGGTCATCCAGGCCGAGGCGGCATCCGGCGAGCTGGTCGGCGTCGTCGTGCAGCTCGGCGGTCAGACGGCCCTCGGGCTCGCGAAGCCGCTCGAGGCCGCGGGCATCCCGATCCTCGGCACCAGCCCGACGGCGATCGACTCCGCCGAGGAGCGCGGGCAGTTCTCCGCCATCCTCGACGCGGCGGGGCTGCTCGCTCCGCGCAACGGCACCGCGCACGACCTCGACAGCGCGACCGCGGTGGCCGAGGGGATCGGCTACCCGGTCCTCGTCCGCCCGTCGTTCGTTCTCGGTGGCCGCGGCATGGAGATCGTCTACGACTCGAGCGCGATGGCCGACTACTTCGCCCGGATGGCCGACCAGGCGATCATCGGCCCGGAGCTGCCCCTGCTGGTCGACCGGTTCCTCGACGACGCGGTGGAGATCGACGTCGACGCCCTGTTCGACGGTGAGCGCCTGTACATCGGCGGGATCATGGAGCACATCGAAGAGGCCGGCATCCACTCCGGTGACTCCTCGTGCACCCTGCCGCCGGTCGGTCTCGGCCGCGGCGAGATCCAGGCGGTCGTGGACGCGACCGAGAAGATCGCGCGTGGCATCGGCGTGCGGGGACTGCTGAACGTGCAGTTCGCGATCGCGGCGGGCGTGCTCTACGTGCTCGAGGCGAACCCGCGCGCCAGCCGCACCGTGCCGTTCGTCTCGAAGGCGCTCGGCATCGCGCTGGCCAAGGCCGCCGCCCGGATCATGACCGGCACCTCGGTCGACGCCCTGGTCGCCGAGGGGCTGCTGCCCGAGCGCGACGGCGCCTTCGTCCCGGCGCAGGCGCCCGTCGCCGTGAAGGAGGCCGTGCTGCCCTTCCGGCGCTTCCGCACGGTCGAGGGCCAGGTCGTCGACTCGGTGCTCTCCCCGGAGATGCGGTCCACCGGCGAGGTCATGGGCATCGACCGTGACTTCCCGCGGGCGTTCCTGAAGTCGCAGATCGCGGCGTACGGCGGTCTGCCGACGAGCGGCACGGTCTTCGTGAGCGTCGCCGACACCGACAAGCGCGCGATCGTGCTGCCGGTGCACCGCCTGCAGCAGCTCGGCTTCACGATCACCGCGACCGAGGGCACGGCCGAGGTGCTCCGCCGCAACGGCATCCTGGTCGACGTCGTCGGCAAGTACAGCCAGGGCGGCGAGAGCGTCGTCGACCTGCTGGCGCGCAACGAGGTCGACATCGTGATCAACACGCCGAGCGGCGCGTCGGGTCGCGCGGACGGGTACGAGATCCGCGCGGCGACCGTCGCTGCCGACAAGCCGCTGTTCACGACGATCGCGCAGCTCGGTGCGGCCGTCGCCGCGATCGAGACGATCGGCACCGCGCACAGCGTCCGCAGCCTGCAGGACTACGCGCTCGAGCGGGCGGGCTGGTGACGTCCACCCCGACGGGAGGCCCGGCACCGTTCGGCGTCCGGCTCGCGGCCGCCATCGGGTCGCGGTCGGCCCTGTGCGTCGGGATCGACCCCCATGCCGCCACCCTGGCGGCGTGGGGGCTCGGTCGTGACGAGGCCGGTCTGACCGCGTTCGGCCGCGTCCTGGTGGACGCGGCCGTCGGCCGCGCCGCCGTGGTGAAGCCGCAGGTCGCGTTCTTCGAGGCCGCGGGGGTGGCCGGCTACCGT
The DNA here is from genome assembly GCF_022815645.1 of Curtobacterium sp. VKM Ac-2922. GTDB lineage: Bacteria > Actinomycetota > Actinomycetes > Actinomycetales > Microbacteriaceae > Curtobacterium. The sequence continues at coordinate 235,380 of NZ_JALGRO010000004.1, forward strand.
GCGCTCGACGCGACGATCCGTCGGGCACGCGATGCGGGCCTCCTGGTCGTCGCCGACGTCAAGCGGGGCGACATCGGCAGCACCGGTGACGACTACGCCCTGGCGTGGCTGGACCGCGACGGGCCGTTCGCGGCCGACGCGATGACGGTCTCGCCGTACCTGGGCTACGGCTCGCTGCGCGGCACGATCGACGTCGCGCGTGCCAACGCTGCCGGCGTGTTCGTCCTGGCCGCGACGAGCAACGCCGAGGCCCGTGTGTTGCAGACGGCCGTGCTCGCCGAGGGGCCGCGCGCCGGACGGAGCGTGGCGGCCGGTATCGTTCTGGACGTGGCAGACGACAACCCGGCCGTGGCCGACCAGCGCATCGGGGACGTCGGGCTCGTGCTCGGCGCCACCCTCGACCTGACGGACTTCGGCATCGACGAGCACGAGATCGGGACGGCACCCGTGCTCGCGCCCGGGTTCGGCGCGCAGGGTGCCCGGATCGAGGACCTCCGCGCGCTCTACGGGTCGCGTGCCGAGCAGGTCCTGGTCAGCGAGTCCCGCGGGCTGCTCGGTGACGGGCCCGACGGTGTCACGGCGCGCGTGACCGACCGCGCCGACCGCATCCGCGCCGCACTCACGACCACCGGATCCGCCGCATGAGCGACGACCGCGCGCACCTGCCCGCCCACCGCAACCCGCCCGAGGTCGACCGGGCCGCAGCGGCTCGTGCCGCCGTGGCAGCGCGACGCGCCCGGGCCGCGGTGAAGTCCCAGGTCGCCTCGGGAGAGCGTTCGGCCCTCGACGTGGCCCGTGCTGCATGGAGCGACGACGACACGGCCACCGCCGAGAAGACCCTGCGCGTCCGTGACCTGTTGACCAGCCTGAGCGGCATCGGTCCGGCGCGTGCCGAGACGGTGATGGGCGCGCTCCGGATCGCGCCGTCGAAGCGGCTCGGTGGGCTGGGAACCCGACAGCGTGGCGCGCTGTCCGACTGGTTGGCCGCCCGGGGTGGCAAGCGCGGGACGTCGAAGCTCGTCGTGCTGGCCGGACCCACCGCGGTCGGCAAGGGCACGGTCAGTGCGCACATCCGGCAGCACTTCCCGGACGTCAACCTGAGCGTGTCGGCCACCACCCGGAAGCCCCGTCCGGGCGAGGTGGACGGCGTGCACTACTACTTCGTCGACGATGCCGAGTTCGACCGGATGATCCGCGACCGCGAGCTGCTCGAGTGGGCGACCGTGCACAACTCGTACCGGTACGGCACGCCCCGCCCGCCGATCGACCGCGCGCTCGACGCCGGCGACAAGGTCATGCTCGAGATCGACCTGCAGGGTGCCCGGCAGGTCCGCGACGCCATGCCCGAGGCGGTCCTGGTGTTCCTGCTGCCGCCGACGTGGGAAGAACTCGTGCGGCGGCTCATCGGCCGCGGCACCGAGTCGGGCGAAGAGCAGGCCCGTCGGCTCGAGACGGCCAAGGTCGAACTCGCCGCCCAGGACGAGTTCGACGTGCGGATCGTGAACTCGGATGTCGGCACCGCGGCACGACAGGTCGTAGACTTGTTCACTGCGCCCTAGCCGGGAGCGCCCTGTACCCATCGGGTGCGACACGAACGTTGACAGGAGACACCATGGCCAACCCCCAGGGCATCATCGACCCGCCCATCGACGACCTGCTGTCCAAGGTCGAGTCGAAGTACGCGCTCGTCATCTTCGCGTCGAAGCGTGCGCGCCAGATCAACGACTACTACGCCGACCTGCACGAGGGCTCGCTCTTCGACAACGTCGGTCCGCTCGTCGACTCGACGATCGACGACAAGCCGCTGTCGGTGGCCCTCCACGAGATCAACGAGGACAAGCTCACCGTCACCAAGCAGCAGCCGCAGCCCACCGTCTGAGCCCGGTGACGTCCAGCACGCTGCGCCTGTTCACGTCCGAGTCGGTGACCGAAGGCCACCCCGACAAGATCTGTGACCAGATCTCGGACACCATCCTCGACGCGCTGCTGGCCGTCGACCCGCACGCTCGGGTCGCGGTCGAGACGATGGTCACGACCGGGCTCGTGCACGTCGCGGGCGAGGTCACGACCTCGGGCTACGTCGAGATCCCGAAGCTGGTCCGTGACGTCATCACGGGCATCGGGTACAACTCGTCCGAGGTCAGCTTCGACGGTGCCACGTGCGGCGTCGAGGTGTCGATCGGTGCACAGTCGCCGGACATCGCGCAGGGCGTCGACGAGTCGCTGGACTCGCGTTCGGGCGCCGGTGTCGACCCCCTCGACCGCCAGGGTGCGGGCGACCAGGGGATCATGTTCGGGTTCGCCACGAACGAGACCCCCGAGTACATGCCCGTCGCGATCTGGCTGGCGCACCGCCTGGCCGAGCGACTGGCCGCGGTCCGCAAGTCGGGCGAGCTGCCCTTCCTGCGCCCGGACGGCAAGACCCAGGTGACGGTCGGGTACGACGGCGTCGTGCCGAAGACCGTCGAGACCGTCGTCGTGTCGACGCAGCACTCCCCGTCGGTCACGCTCGACGACCTGACCGCGGCGATCACCGAGCACGTGATCCGTCCCGTGCTCGACCTGGTCGAGCTCGACTCCGCGCACGTCGAGGTCATCGTGAACCCCACCGGTCGGTTCGAGATCGGTGGGCCGCAGGGCGACGCCGGACTCACCGGTCGCAAGGTCATCGTCGACACGTACGGTGGGGCCTCCCGCCACGGCGGCGGCGCGTTCAGCGGCAAGGACCCGTCCAAGGTCGACCGGTCCGCTGCGTACGCGCTGCGGTGGGTGGCGAAGAACGCCGTCGCCGCGGGGCTCGCCGACCGGCTCGAGGTCCAGGTCGCCTACGCGATCGGCCGCGCCAAGCCCGTGGGCCTGTACGTCGAGTCCTTCGGCACCGGGCACGTCGACGACGCCACGATCGAGGCCGCCATCGCCCAGGTGTTCGACCTGCGTCCCGCGGCGATCATCCGTGACCTGGACCTGCTCGTGCCGCGGTACGCGCAGACCGCGACGTACGGCCACTTCGGCCGTGAGCTCCCCGGGTTCACCTGGGAGCAGCTCGACCGCGTCGACGAACTCCGCCAGGCCGCAGGACTCGTCACCGCCGCCGTCTAGGGCACCGTGTGACCACCGTCGCGCGCGTCGTCCTGGACTCGCCGCTCCCGCAGCTCGACCGGCTGTTCGACTACCGGGTGACGGACGAGCTGCAGGACGCGTGCGTGCCCGGGGTCCGGGTGAAGGTGCCGTTGCGCACCGGGGCTCGGATCTCCGACGCGTACGTCGTCGAGGTGGTCTCCGAGGGGGACTGGCCGGGTGAGCTGAGCGCGATCGAGACGCTCGTCAGCCCCGTGCCGGTGCTCGCGCCGGAGATCTGGGAGCTCGCGCGCGCCGTTGCGGACCGCGCGGCCGGTGTCGCCTCGGACGTGCTCCGACTCGCGGTGCCGACACGGCAGGTCCGGGCCGAGAAGGCCTGGCTGGCACGCGACCCCGACCACGTCCCCGACCCGGTGGTCCCGCCGGCGGTCACGGGCTACGCGCCCGGCGTGGTCGAGGACACCCTGGCCTCGAACGGTCGCGCGGCGGTGTCGGCGATCCCGCACCCGGTGCAGCTCGACGTCGAGGGCGGTGACCCCGTGTGGGTGCCCGGCTGGGCGGCGACCCTGGCCCAGGCCGCTGCGCGCACGGTCGCGGGGGAGCGTTCGGCGGTGATCGCGGTGCCGGACTTCCGCGACCTCACGGACCTCGAGCGCGCGCTGCTCGCGGTCCTGCCGTCCGACCGGGTGGTCCGGTTCGACGCCAAGCAGACGAACGGGCAGCGGGCCAAGGCACTGCTGCGGGCGCGGACGCACGCGGTCGTCGCGATCGGCAACCGGACGGCGATGTACGCGCCCGCCGACGACCTCGGGCTGATCGCGATGTGGGACGACGGCGACGCGTCCTTCATCGAACCACGGGCCCCCTACGTGCACACGCGCGACGTCGCACTCGTGCGGGCAGCGCAGTCCGGGGCCGCACTGCTGTTCCTGGCGCACGCCCGCAGCACCGACGTGCAGCGGCTCGTCGAGCTGCACTGGCTCGACGACGTCACGCCGTACCGGGCTGCCGTGCCGAAGGTCATCCCGACCCTGCAGCAGGCCTCGGCCGAGGGGTTCGCCGCCCAGGCACGGATCCCGAGCAGCGCCTGGCGTGCCGCGCGCGAGGCCAGTCGCGTCGGGCCGGTCCTGGTGCAGGTCGCCAGCCCGGGCTTCGGCACCGGACTCGTCTGCGCCGACTGCGGCGAGCGGGCGCACTGTCGGGTCTGCGGGGGACCGCTCGGCAGCCCCACGCACGGCGCCGTCCCGCAGTGCCGCTTCTGCGGTGCGCTGGCCGTCGGGTACCGCTGCCCGACGTGCGGCGGCGGCAAGCTCAAGCCCGTCGGGCAGGGGGCTCAGCGGACCGCGGACGAACTCGGCCGGGCGTTCCCGGGTACCCGGATCATGGTCGCCGACGGCTCACGGCCGATCGACGAGGTCCCGGCGCAGCCGGCGGTCGTCGTGGCGACGCGCGGGGCCGAGCCCTCGACACCGGGCGGGTTCGCGTGCGTGCTGCTGCTCGACGGCGAGCGGATGCTGGCGCGCGAGGGCCTGCGCGTGCAGGAAGAGGTGCTGCGCTTCTGGACGAACGCGGCCGCCAAGGGCGCACCGGGGGCCGAGACCTACCTGGTCGGGATCGGCGGCCGGCTGGCCACGGCGATGGCGCTCTGGAAGCTCGACGGACCCGCCCACGACGAGCTGGTCGACCGCCGCGAACTCCTGTTCCCGCCGGCGGTCCGTGTCGCCACCCTGACCGGCACCGAGCAAGCGGTGACGGCAGCGGTCGAGGCCCTGGGCGAGGCCCCGGTCGGGCCGGTGCTCGGGCCGGTGCCGGTCGACGACCCCACGCCGGACACCGTCCGGGCGATCGTGCGGTTCCCCTACGCGCACGGTGCCGAGGTGGCGGCGACGCTCAAGGCCGAGGTGATCCGGCGGTCGTCGACCCGGCGGGTGCTGCCCGGCGGCAACCGCCGACGGGCAGCACCGGCGCTGCGGGTCCGACTCGACGACGCCGAGCCGTTCTCCGAGGTCTGACCAGCAGGGTCCCGTCAGGCGCGCGCGGCCGGTCGCGTCCCGACCCGGGGCAGCAGCACACCGAGCGCGACCATGCCGCCCGACAGCAGCAGGTGCAGCCAGTTGTCCGCGGTGTTCAGCGGCACGAAGTTGGCACCGGAGTCGTGGCCCGCGGTGAAGAGCCCGTAGACGAACAGCACCAGGTAGACGATGCCGCCGATGACCAGGTACATGCGGGAGCCGGTCGCCTTGGTCGCCGCGACCAGCCCGACCACACCGAACAACAGGTGGACGACGTTGTGCAGCACGGACACCTGGAACAGCCCGAGCAGCATCGCCATCGAGCCGTGCCCGGCGCCTGCGAGCGACCCGGTGGTCAGGCCGGGGACGAACCCCGCGATCCCGACGAGCAGGAACACGACCCCGACGACGAGCGTGGCCTTCTGGATGGAGGAACCCGCGTACCGGGTGCTGGAGGTGAGGACGTCTGCCATGCATGCGAACGTACCCATGCGCCGACGGACCCGTTCCGATGTGGAAGGGTGGGGGTGAGCGATCACGAGTCGCTCACCAGCAGACCCACGACGAGGTGGACGCATGCGCGCATTGTACAAACCCGAGGCCGCACCCGGCCTGGTGATGACCGAACGACCCGATCCGGTCCCGACCGAGGACGAGGTCCTGATCCGCGTGCTGCGCACCGGGATCTGCGGCACCGACCTGCACATCCGACGGTGGGACGACTGGGCGGCCTCGGCGGTCACGGCACCGCTCGTCCCCGGGCACGAGTTCTGCGGCGAGGTGGTCGAGGTCGGTCCGGCCGTGCGCGACGTCGCGGTCGGTGACCTGGTCTCCGGCGAGGGACACATCGTGTGCGGCACGTGTCGGAACTGTCGCGCCGGTCGCCGGCAGATGTGCATCCGCACCAGGGGCCTCGGGGTCCAGCGCGACGGCGCGTTCGCCGAGCTGCTGACCCTGCCCGGTGCGAACGTCTGGGTGCACCACGGTCCGGTCGACCCCGAGGTCGGTGCGATGTTCGACCCGCTCGGCAACGCGGTGCACACGGCCCTGGCGTTCCCGGTGGTCGGTGAGGACGTGCTGGTCACCGGCTGCGGCCCGATCGGTCTGATGGCGATCGCCGTCGCCCGGCACGCGGGCGCCCGGTTCGTCGTCGGCACGGACGTCAGCGCGAACCGGCTGGCGATGGCGACGGACATGGGCGCCGACCTGGCCGTCGACGTCCGCGGCACCGCGACGCAGACCCCCGCCGACGTGGTCCGCGGGGCGCAGCACACGCTGGGGATGCGCGAGGGGTTCGACGTGGGCTTCGAGATGTCCGGTGCGCCGAGTGCCCTGCCGTCGATGGTCGCGAACATGAACCACGGTGGCCGGATCGCGATGCTGGGGTTGCCGTCGAGTGCGATCGCGGTGGACTGGGGGCTCGTCGTCACGCACATGCTCACGGTGAAGGGCATCTACGGCCGCGAGATGTTCGAGACGTGGCAGACCATGAGCTCGATGCTGCAGAGCAGCAGCACCCTGCGCGACCGGATCGGGTCCCTGGTGACCGAGCGGTTCCCGGCACGACAGTGGGAGCGGGCGTTCGACGCAGCAGCAACGGCAGACGGCGGCAAGGTCGTCATCGACTGGACGGAGATCTAGGTGTACGGCGCGATCAAGGACCACCTGGCGGGCGAGCTCGCCGGTATCGAGGCAGCGGGGCTGACGAAGCACGAGCGGGGGATCACGGGGCCGCAGCGGGCGTCGATCCGCGCCGACGGCGCCGAGCTGCTCAACTTCTGTGCGAACAACTACCTGGGGCTGGCGGACTCCCCGGACCTGGTCGAGGCGGCGAAGGACGCCCTCGACCGCTGGGGCTACGGGATGGCCAGCGTGCGGTTCATCTGCGGCACGCAGGACCTGCACCTCGACCTGGAACGCCGGGTGTCGGCCTTCCTGGGCACCGAGGCGACCATCCTGTACTCGTCGTGCTTCGACGCGAACGGCGGCCTGTTCGAGGTGCTGCTCGGAGCCGAGGACGCGATCATCTCGGACGAGCTCAACCACGCCTCGATCATCGACGGCGTCCGGCTCAGCAAGGCGCAGCGCTTCCGCTACCGCAACCGCGACGTGCAGGACCTCGAGGCGCAGCTCGTCGCGGCGGGAGACGCCCGGTTCCGCGCGATCGTGACCGACGGGGTGTTCTCGATGGACGGCTCGATCGCTCCGCTGGCGGCGATCTGCGACCTCGCCGAGCAGTACGACGCGCTCGTCATCGTCGACGACTCGCACGCGGTCGGTTTCGTCGGCGAGCACGGCCGCGGGACGCCCGAGCTGTGCGGCGTCGCGGACCGTGTCGACGTGTACACGGGGACGTTCGGCAAGGCGCTGGGTGGCGCGTCGGGCGGGTACGTGTCGAGCCGGCAGGAGATCGTGGACCTGCTGCGGCAGCGGTCCCGCCCGTACCTGTTCTCGAACGCGCTCGCACCCGTGATCGTCGCGGGGACGGTCGCGGCGCTGGACCTCATCGAGCGGTCCGACGACGCCCGGGCCCGGCTCGTGCACAACGCCGAGCGCTTCCGGAGCGCGATGACCGAGGCCGGGTTCGACCTGCTGCCCGGCGAGCACCCGATCGTGCCGGTGATGTTCCACGACGCGGCGCTGACGGCACGCATCGCGACCGAGATGCAGGCGCGCGGCGTGTACGTCACGGCCTTCAGCTACCCGGTGGTGCCGACGGGGCGGGCGCGGATCCGGGTCCAGCTGTCCGCCGCCCACACGGACGAGCAGATCGACGCCTGCGTCCGGGCGTTCACCGCGTCCCGCGCGGCGGTGACGACGACCTGAGGCATGGGAGGATCGGGGCCATGCGTCTCGTCGTCGCCGGCAGCCCCGCTGCGGCCGTCCCCACCCTCCGTCGGCTCGCGGCCTCGGACCACGAGATCGCCGCGGTGCTGACGCGCCCGCCGACACCGCAGGGCCGCAAGCGGGTCCTGACTCCGACACCCGTCGCCCAGGTCGCGGCCGAGCTCGGCCTGCCCGTGATCCAGGCCGTCCGCGTCGACGACACGGTCACCGCGCAGCTCGCCGGACTCGACGTCGACCTGGGGGTCATCGTCGCCTACGGCGCGCTGCTCCGACGCGCCGCGCTCGACACCCCGCGGCACGGCTGGATCAACCTGCACTTCTCCGACCTGCCGGCGTACCGCGGTGCGGCTCCGGTCCAGCGCGCCGTGATGGCCGGTGACACCCGCACCGCGGCCACGGTCTTCCAGCTGGTCGAGGCCCTCGACGCCGGCCCGGTGTTCGCGTCCGAACCGTTCACCATCGACCCGGAGGCCACCGCCGGCGACGTGCTCGCCGCGATGGCCGACACGGGCGCCGAGGTCGTCGCGCACGTCGTCGACGGCATCGCGGACGGCACCGCGATCGCCACCGAGCAGATCGGCGAACCGACCACCGCGCCGAAGACCACGATCGAGGACGGCCACGTCGACTTCGCCCGGCCCGCCGCAGCGGTGCACGCGCACGTCCGCGGGGTCACGCCCGAGCCCGGCGCCTTCGCGCACCTGGGCGACACGCGCGTCAAGCTGCTGCGCGCAACGCGCTCCCTGCCTGGAGGCCCGGAGCAGTCCGCCCCGTCGCTCGCGCCGGGCGCGCTGACGGTGCAGAACGGCCTGCTGCTGGTCGGCACCGCCGACGGTCCGCTGGTGCTCACCGAGGTGCAGCCCGCGGGCAAGAAGCCGATGGACGCCGCCGCCTGGGCCCGGGGCCTCGGCGCGCTCGACGGGAAGGTCCTGGCATGAGCCCCCACCAGCATCGCGAGCAGCAGTCCCGCACGGTGCGCGGCCCGAGTGCCCGCCGCGTGGCGTTCGACGTCATCCGGGCGGTGCAGGTCGACGACGCCTACGCGAACCTGCTGCTGCCCACGCGCATCCGACGCGCCGCCCTGTCACCGCGGGACGCCGGGTTCGCCACCGAACTCACCTACGGCACCATCCGGATGATCGGCCGGTACGACGCCGTCATCGAGGCCGCCTCCGGACGCCGGGTCGCGAACGTCGAGGCCGACGTGCTCGACGTGCTGCGCCTGGGGGTCCACCAGCTGCTCGCGATGCGCACGCCGACACACGCCGCGGTGTCCGCGACCGTCGAGCTGACTCGCGAGGTCGGCGCCCACCGCGCAACCGGGTTCGTCAACGCCGTCATGCGCAAGGTCGCCGCGAAGACGCCCGGGGAGTGGGACACGGAGATCACCCGCGGCCTGACCGGCGACGAGCTCCTGGCCACGCGCTGGTCGCATCCCGCCTGGGTGGTCGCGTCGCTGCGCGATGCCCTGGCGGCCGAGCGGTCCCGTGACGAGCTCGTCGCGCTGTTGGCGGCCGACGACGTCGCTCCGCGCGTCCAGCTCGCCGCGCTGCCCGGTTTCGCGACCGACGCCGACGTCGCCGAGGTGACCGCGGTGCTCCGGGCGACCGCGGACGCGGCGCAGGACGACGACGCGGCCGCAGCCGAGCCTCCCGTCCGGACCGACGCGGACGTCGTTGCGGCGGCCGATGCCCAGCCGGTGTCGCCGGTCGGGATCCGCGGCGTGACCGGCGACCCCGCCCGGGTGCCCGGGGTCGCGGCGGGTCGGTTGCGCGTGCAGGACGAGGGATCGCAGCTGGCGGCGCTCGCGCTGAGCCGGTCGTCCGCGGTCCGCGCGGGGGAGCGGTGGCTGGACCTGTGCGCCGGGCCCGGGGGGAAGGCCGCACTGCTGGCGGCCGAGGCGGCCCAGGGCGGTGCGACGCTCGTCGCGAACGAACTCGTCCCGGCACGTGCCGGGCTGGTGCGGCAGGCCCTCGCCCAGTTCGGCGACACGGTCACGGTCGTCGAGGGCGACGCCCGTCGGTACGGGCAGGACGGCGCTGGCGTCACCTACGACCGGGTGCTGCTCGACGCGCCGTGCACCGGCCTCGGCGCGCTGCGACGTCGGCCCGAGGCGCGGTGGCGGAAGGTCCCCGAGGACGTCCAGGAACTCGCCGAGCTGCAGCGGGAACTGCTCGACGCCGCCGTGCGCGTGCTGGCCCCGGGCGGCACCCTGGCGTACGTCACGTGTTCGCCGCACCTGGCCGAGACGCGCGGGCAGGTCGACGCCTTGATGGCTCGGCACGGCGACGTGCTCGAGCAGGTCGACACCGCGGCGGTCGTGCGGTCGGTCGCTGCCCGGGACCCGCAGGTCGCGGACGGCATGACCGCGCAACTCTGGCCGCACCGGGTGGGCACCGACGCGATGTTCATCGCGCTGTTCCGCCGGGTGTGACACGCCGTCCGCGCTTCGTCGGCGCGGTCGGCCGTGCACTCACTCGACGCGGAAGTCGAACCCGTCCCTGCGGGCGAGCCGCCCGGCGGCACGGACGAAGCGCAGGCCCTTGCCGGTCGTGCCCTCGGGGCTCGTGACGGTCTGCTCCTCGGCCTCGCGGATCCGCCATGCCATGTCCGTGCCGCGGGCGTCGTAGGCGACGCGCTCCATGGCCTCGACGACGTGCTTCTCGGCATCCGTGGCCGTCTGACGGGCCGAGCGGTCCGGCGTGTCGACGGCGGCGTCACCCCGCACGCTGCCCGCGGCCGTGAGCAGGACGGTGCCGGCGGCTGTCACACCTGCCAGGGCGTCGGCGTGGGTGAGTCCGAGCCCGCCGGACATCACCAGCTCGAGGTCCATCGTGACGGGCGTGCCGTGGTCCAGTCGCGCCAGTCGGATCTGCCCCCGGCCGCCGCCGTTGGTCCAGCGCACCACGTCGCCGTGCGTCAGGAAGAGCGCGAAGTCCAGGACCTCGAGCACGTCCTGCTGGTTCCGGATCACGTCGGTCAGCGGCGCACCGTCGTCCCCGGCGAACGTGACCTGCACGAGGATGGACTCTGGCTGAACATCCGTCATGTCCGCAGCCTACGGGTGGAACGGGCTGCGGAGGAAGACGCACTTGCGACCAGGGTGCGCCGCTCGCCCGTTCGTGATATGTTGGTGGGACAAGACCGGTTCCGCCTGCTGCTGCAGGTCCAGGGCCGGTCCTCTTCGTTCGAGGGGGGCGTTCATGGGGCGGACGAAGCCCTTCCAGACCTACGACCAGCAGCTCCATCGCCTGCAGGAGCGGGGCCTGTACGTCGACGACCGCGAGTGGGCACTGGACTGGCTCGCGCGGGTCAACTACTACCGACTCAGCGGCTACTGGTACCCCTTCCGTGTCGTCGGTGATGGTCGACGCCTGGACGAGTTCCGGCCCGGTGCCACCTTCCGCGAAGTGATCGACCTCTATGAGTTCGACGAGCGGCTCCGCGCAGCTGTCCTCGCAGCCGCAGCACCGATCGAACTGTCGGTGCGGGCGTTCCTCGGGCACGGTCTCGGGCGACTCGATGTCTGCGCACATCTGCGCCCGGAGGTGCTCGGGACGCTGGCGCGCACGGGCGATGACTACCGGACCTGGCGAGCGCGGTTCGATCGCGAGGTGGCGTCCTCTCGCGAGGACTTCGTCATGCACCACCGGATCACGTACGACGGGGTGCTTCCGGTGTGGGCCGCGGTCGAGGTCCTCGACTGGGGCTCGCTCGTCCGTCTGCTGATGATGTCGCCGAGCCCGGTCCAGTCGGAGGTCGCCGCGCGGTTCCGGCTCCGAGCGCCGCAGCTGGTCTCGTGGCTCCGCGCGTTGAACATCGTCCGGAACGCCTGCGCGCACCACGGCCGTCTGTTCAACCGCGTGTACTCGAAGCGCCCGAAGCTGCCAGCCCCTGGTCTGGTCCCGGCCCTCGATGCGATCGCTCCGGTGACCAACCGGGCCTTCGGACAGCTGTCGTTGTTGCAGTACCTCCGCGGTGCGCTCGAGCTCGGACCGGACGCCGACCTCATCCGTGTCCTGGGATCGTGGCCGGCGACCGGACAGGTGCCACTCACGGTGACCGGGGCTCCAGACGACTGGAGGTCGTCCCCACTGTGGCACTGAGCCGTGGTCGGTAGGGTTGGCGGGTGACGATCCGCATCTCGCCGAGCATCCTGTCCGCCGACTTCGCGAACCTCGAGCGAGAGCTCGAGCGCATCGCCACCGCTGACATGGTGCACGTCGACGTCATGGACAACCACTTCGTGCCGAACCTGACCCTGGGGCTGCCGATCGTGGAGCGCCTGCAGCAGGTCTCGCCCGTCCCGCTCGACGTGCACCTGATGATCACCGACGCCGACACGCAGGCACCGAAGTACGCGGAGACGGGCGCTGCGAGCGTCACGTTCCACTACGAGGCAGCGACGGATGCGCTGGCCACGGCTCGCGCCATCCGGTCGAACGGTGCCCGTGCCGCCGTCGCAGTGAAGCCCGGCACGTCGATCGCCCCCGTGCTGGCCCACCTGGACGCGTACGACATGATCCTCGTCATGACGGTGGAGCCCGGGTTCGGCGGGCAGTCCTTCATGGCCGACGTGATGCCGAAGCTCGCCGACGCCCGGGCAGCGGTCGACGCGTCGGGGCTCGACGTGTGGCTCGAGGTCGACGGCGGCATCGCGGTCGACACCGTCCCGACCGCGGTGCGGAACGGTGCGGACACGCTGGTCGCGGGATCGGCGGTCTACGGCGGCGAACCGGCGTCGCGCATCCAGGACCTCCGCGACGCGGCGCACCGTGCCCTCGCGGGACGGTAGCCTGGGAGCGTGAAGACGTTCGACGACCTGTTCGCGGAGCTGACCGACAAGGCCGCCACGCGCCCCGAGGGCTCGGGCACCGTCGCCGAACTCGATGCCGGCGTGCACCAGATCGGCAAGAAGATCGTGGAAGAAGCGGCCGAGGTCTGGATGGCGGCCGAGTACGAGGGCGACGAGCGCACCTCGGAAGAGATCTCCCAGCTCGTCTACCACCTGCAGGTCCTGATGATCGCCAAGGGCCTGACCCCGGCGGACGTCTGGCGACATCTGTAGGACGTGCCCCGGCGCACCCGACAGAACCGTCACCCGACCCAGCCGACCAGAAAGCAGACCCTGATGCTCCGCATCGCCGTGCCCAACAAGGGCTCACTCTCCGAGACCGCCTCCGAGATGCTGCGCGAGGCCGGGTACGCCGGCCGCCGCGACCCGAAGGCCCTCCACCTGCTCGACGAGCGCAACGGCGTCGAGTTCTTCTTCCTGCGCCCGCGGGACATCGCCACCTACGTGGGGTCCGGCGCGCTCGACGTCGGGATCACGGGCCGCGACCTGCTGCTCGACTCCGGGTCCCAGGCGCACGAGGTCGACGCGCTCGGGTTCGCCGACTCGACGTTCCGGTTCGCCGGCACGCCCGGTCGGTACAGCGACCTGCAGGACCTGGACGGCGTCCGGGTCGCGACGAGCTACCCCGGTCTGGTCGGCGAGTTCCTGGGACGTCACGGCGTGACCGCCACGCTCGTCAAGCTCGACGGTGCGGTCGAGAGTGCGGTGCGCCTGGGGGTCGCCGACGCGGTGGCCGACGTCGTCTCGACGGGCAGCACGCTCCGTGCCGCGGGCCTCGAGATCTTCGGACCGGTCATCCTCGAGTCGACGGCGCTGCTCATCAGCACCGACGAGACCATCCCCGGCATCGACGTCCTGCGCCGCCGGCTGCAAGGTGTCCTGGTCGCGCGCGGCTACGTGATGCTCGACTACGACATCCCGACCGACCTGCTCGAACAGGCGACGGCCGTCGCCTCGGGCATCGAGTCGCCGACGGTGTCGCCCCTGCACGGGCGGGACTGGTCCGCGGTGCGCGTGATGATCCCGCGCGACGACGCGAACCTGATCATGGACGCGCTGTACGACCTCGGTGCCCGCGCGATCCTGGTCAGCCCGATCCACGCCGCACGCCTGTGACCGACGTCACGAGCACCGCTGCCGCAGGTCGTGGCGGGGTCGCCGTCCGCGTCGTGCCGTGCCTGGACGTCTCGGGTGGCCGCGTCGTCAAGGGCGTGAACTTCCTGGACCTGCAGGACGCCGGCGACCCGGTCGAACTCGCCGCGCGCTACTACGAGCAGGGAGCCGACGAACTGACGTTCCTCGACGTGGGGGCCACCGTCGAGAACCGATCGACCATGTACGACACCGTCACCCGGACGGCCGAGCAGGTCTTCATCCCGCTCACGGTCGGCGGCGGCGTGCGCAGTGTCGACGACGTCTCGCGGCTGCAGCAGTGCGGCGCGGACAAGATCGGTGTGAACAGCGCCGCGATCGCCCGCCCCGACCTGGTGGGGGAGATCGCCGACCGGTTCGGCGCCCAGGCCGTCGTCCTGTCGCTCGACGTCAAGCGGTCCGACCGGATGCGCTCCGGCTTCGTCGTCACGACACACGGCGGGCGCACCGAGTCCGACCTCGACGCGATCCAGTGGGCCACCGAGGCGGTCGAGCGTGGCGCCGGCGAGCTGCTGGTCAACTCGATCGACGCCGACGGCACGAAGAACGGCTTCGACCTCGAGCTGGTCCGGGCCGTCCGCGCGGTGTCGAGCGTCCCGGTGATCGCCTCGGGCGGCGCCGGGCGGGTCGAGCACTTCGCACCCGCCGTCGACGCCGGCGCGGACGCCGTGCTCGCGGCGAGCGTGTTCCACCGCGGCGAGATGACCATCGGCGACGTCAAGGACGCCCTGCGGGAGTCCGGGCACGCCGTACGCTAGGAGCCTGATGACCGACAGCACCAGCACCACCACCGAGGCGGTCCTCGACCGCGCGCACTTCGGGGCGGACGGGCTGCTCCCGGCAGTCGTGCAAGAAGAATCGTCGAAGGACGTCCTCATGCTCGGCTACATGGACCGCGAAGCCCTCCGCCGCACCCTGACCGAGGGGCGGGTGACCTTCTGGTCCCGCTCGCGGCAGGAGTACTGGCGCAAGGGCGACACCTCCGGTCACGCCCAGTACGTGCGTGCGGCGGCGCTGGACTGTGACGACGACACCCTGCTGGTCACCGTCGAACAGGTCGGAGCGGCCTGCCACACCGGTGCGCACCGCTGCTTCGACGTCGACCCGCTCGACCCGGTCACGGCGTCCGCGCCGGCAGCCCAGGCTGCAGCTGCGGCTCCTGTGGTCGACAGCCCGGCGGCCGACGCGACGGAGGCGACCCGATGACCACGACGACCCCCGCGCCCGCCGCAACGGTCCCCGACAAGCCGCACACGACCTCCCGTCCGGAGTTCGACGACCTGGTGGCCGACGGCCACCGCGTCGTCCCCGTCGTCCGTGCGCTCTACGCCGACAGCGAGACGCCCGTCGGCGTCTACCGCAAGCTGGCCGACGGCCGCCCCGGGTCGTTCCTGCTCGAGTCCGCCGGCCAGGGCGGCCTGTGGTCCCGCTGGTCCTTCGTCGGTGTGCGCAGCTTCGGTGTCCTGACCCAGGACGGCGACCGCGCCGCGTGGATCGACACCGGGATGAGCGCCGACCGCGCCGTCGGCTCGCTCGACGGACAGCCGCTCGAGGTCCTGGCACGACTGCACGAACGCTGGGCCACGCCGCGCGTCCCCGGCACGCCGCCGCTGGTCGGCGGCATGGTCGGGTTCATCGGATGGGAGGCCGTCCGCCAGCTCGAACACCTGCCGGACGTCCCCGCAGCCGACTTCGACGTGCCCGGACAGTCGCTGGCCTTCGTCGCCGAGATGGTCGCGCTGGACCACCGGACCGGCCTGGTCCTGCTGGTCGCGAGTGCGCTCAACGACGGCACCGACGACGCCGATGCGATGTGGACCGGCGCCCAGGAACGCCTCGACCGCATGCAGGCCGACCTGGTGCAGCCGACCGTCGCCACCGTGGCACAGGCCTTCGACATCGCCGAGCCGACACCCACGCACCGCACGACCCCGGACGAGTACATGGCGTCCGTGGTGCGTTCGAAGGACTTCATCCGCGACGGCGACGTGTTCCAGGTCGTCATCTCACAGCGGTTCGACCAC
The DNA here is from genome assembly GCF_022815645.1 of Curtobacterium sp. VKM Ac-2922. Classification (GTDB taxonomy): domain Bacteria; phylum Actinomycetota; class Actinomycetes; order Actinomycetales; family Microbacteriaceae; genus Curtobacterium. The sequence goes on from NZ_JALGRO010000004.1 coordinate 251,348, forward strand.
CGGGTCACCGCCGACCCGCTCGACGTGTACCGGGTCCTGCGCACGCTGAACCCCAGCCCGTACATGTACTTCCTGTCGCTGCAGGACACCGCGGGCAAGCCGTTCTGGATCGTCGGGGCATCGCCCGAAGCGCTCGTGAAGGTGCAGGGTGGCCGGGCCATCACGCACCCGATCGCGGGTTCGCGTCCGCGTGGGGCGACCCCGGAAGAAGACGTCCGCTTCGGTGAGGACCTGCTCGAGGACCCGAAGGAGCGCGCCGAGCACCTGATGCTCGTCGACCTGTCGCGCAACGACCTGCAGAAGGTCTGCGAGCCGGGCACCGTCGCGGTGACCGAGTTCATGACCGTCGAGCGGTTCAGCCACATCATGCACCTGGTGTCGAGTGTCGAGGGGCAGATCCGGCCGGACCAGTCGGCCATCGACGTCTTCCGTGCGACGTTCCCCGCAGGCACGCTGTCGGGTGCGCCGAAGCCGCGCGCGCTGCAGATCATCGACGAGCTCGAGCCCGCCACGCGCGGGGCGTACGCCGGGGTCGTCGGGTACTTCGACTTCGCGGGGGACGCCGACCTGGCGATCGCGATCCGCACGGCCCTGATCCAGGACGGTGTCGCCCACGTGCAGGCCGGTGCCGGGCTCGTCGCCGACTCCGACCCCGCGACCGAGCACGCCGAGGCCGTCAACAAGGCCGCGGCACCGCTCCGCGCGGTCGCCACCGCGAACCAGATGCGCGAGGTGCGCTCGTGAAGCGCTTCCGGTCACGACCGATGGTCGTCCTGGCCGGGCTGGTCGTCGCCGGCATCGTCATGCTGTCGTGGACCCAGACCTGGTTCACCGTGCACCTGGACGCGGCCGCAGCGGTGTCGTCGACCGTCGTGGCCGACGGTTCCGCGGCCGTTCCGCAGTTCACCGCGTTCGCCATCGCGTCGCTCGCGCTGTTCCTGGCGATGACCATCGCCGGGCGCGTCGTGCGCGTGGTGCTGGCCGTGATCCAGGTCCTGCTCGGCGTCGGCATCGTCGTCTCCGGCATCAGTGCGCTCGCGGACCCGGTCGGTGCCGCGAAGGGCGCGATCGGTGACGTCGCCGGTGTGAGCGACCTGTCCGCCGTGCGCCGTGTCGTGACCAGCGTGGACGTGTCGGCGTGGCCCGTGGTCGGGATCGCCGGCGGTGTGCTCGCCGTGCTGCTCGGTGTCGTCGTGCTGGTCGTGCAGGGCTCGTGGCCCGGTCCCAGCCGCAAGTACGCCGCATCGCCGGAGGCCACCGCGCCGAAGGTGCCCGTCCAGCGCGACGCGATCGTCGACTGGGACGACCTGAGCGCGGGCGTCGACCCGACCGACGCCGCCGTGACCGACCGGTCCGCGCCCCGCACCGTGTCCGGGTCGGCCCCGACCGACGCGGTAGGATCGGAGACGCGCCGTTCGACCGACGGCGCACCCGACCACGAGGAGCACCGTGAGCACCACTGAGCCCGCAGAACTCGGCGAAGGCCACTCGCCGGCAGCCTGGACGTCCGTCATCATCATGCTGGTGGGCTTCACGATCGGGACGCTGTGCTTCTGGTTCGACCTGGCCTGGGGCGTCTGGGCCGCGGCGGGCATCGTCGTCGTCGGACTCATCGTCGGTTGGGTGATGGGTCGTGCCGGCTACGGCGTCAACGGCCCGAAGTTCGTCCCCAAGCACCACAACGAGTAGGTCGCGCATGCCGAACGTGCTCGAGACCCTCGTCGCGGGCGCGCTCGAGGACGCCGCCGCCCGTCGACTCGACCGGCCCTACGCCGACGTCGAACGCGACCTCGACCGGGTGGCGTCGCCGCTCGACGCCCTCGACTTCCTGGCCCCCGGTGCGCGCGTCAAGGTGCTCGCCGAGGTCAAGCGCGCCAGCCCGTCCCGCGGGTCGATGGCCGCGATCACCGATCCGGCCGGGCTCGCCGCGGACTACGAACGCGGTGGTGCCTCGGCGATCAGCGTGCTGACCGAGGGGCGCAAGTTCCTCGGCTCGCTCGCCGACCTCGAAGCCGTCAAGGCCCGCGTGTCGGTGCCGGTGCTCCGCAAGGACTTCATCGCCGACCCGTACCAGGTGGTCGAAGCCCGTGCCTCGGGTGCCGACATCGTGCTGCTCATCGTGGCCGCCCTCGAGCAGCAGCAGCTGGTCGAGCTCCACGACCTGGCGGAACAGCTCGGCATGCGCGTGCTGGTCGAGGCCCACTCCGCTGACGAGGTCACGCGTGGCCTCGACGCCGGCGCCCGGATCCTCGGCGTCAACGCCCGCGACCTCACCGACTTCTCCCTCGACCGCGACCTGTTCGGTTCGCTCGCCGACCGGATCCCCGACGGGGTCGTCCGTGTCGCCGAGTCCGCCGTCAAGGGCCCCGACGACGTGGCGCACTACCGCCGCGCCGGGGCCGACGTCGTCCTGGTGGGCGAAGCGCTCGTCACCGGCGCCGACCCTGCCGCTGCACTCGCGTCGTTCCTCGACGCCTGACACCTCGATGGTCCGGCCCCGAGCCGGACTCGTCTGGAGCACCATCGTGACCTCACTCCGCGACCTCCACGGCCCGTACTTCGGCGACTTCGGCGGACGGTTCGTCCCCGAGTCCCTCGTGCTGGCGCTCGACGAACTCGAAGCCGCCTTCCGCGAAGCCTGGGCGGACCCCGCCTTCCACGCCGAGCTCGACGCCCTGCAGCGCGACTACACCGGTCGGCCGTCGATCATCACCGAGGTGCCGCGCTTTGCCGAGCACGCCGGCGGTGCCCGCGTGATCCTGAAGCGCGAGGACCTCAACCACACCGGTTCGCACAAGATCAACAACGTGCTCGGGCAGGCCCTGGTCGCCCGGCGCCTGGGCAAGACGCGGCTGATCGCCGAGACCGGCGCAGGGCAGCACGGCGTCGCCACGGCCACCGCGGCCGCGTTGTTCGGCATGGACTGCGTCGTGTACATGGGCGCCGTGGACACCGAGCGCCAGGCACTCAACGTCGCCCGGATGCGGCTGCTCGGTGCCCAGGTGATCCCGGTCGAGACCGGCTCCCGCACGCTCAAGGACGCGATCAACGACGCCCTGCGCGACTGGGTCGCCAACGTCGACTCGACGCACTACCTGCTCGGCACGGTCGCCGGCCCACACCCGTTCCCCGAGATGGTGCGCGAGTTCCACAAGGTGATCGGGATCGAAGCCCGCCAGCAGGTCCTCGACCTGGTCGGTCGGCTCCCCGATGCGGTCGCGGCCTGCGTCGGCGGCGGCTCGAACGCGATGGGCATCTTCGAGGCGTTCCTCGACGATGCCGACGTCCGGCTGCTCGGCTACGAGGCCGGTGGCGACGGCGTCGAGACCGGCCGTCACGCGGCGAGCATCACGCTCGGGCGCGAGGGCGTGCTGCAGGGCGCCAAGTCGTACCTGATGCAGGACGAGGACGGCCAGACCATCGAGAGCCACAGCATCTCCGCCGGGCTCGACTACCCGAGCGTCGGACCCGAGCACGCGTACCTGGCGTCGATCGGCCGCGCACAGTACGAGCCCATCACCGACACCGAGGCGATGGAGGCGTTCCGCCTGCTCAGCCGGACCGAGGGCATCCTGCCGGCGATCGAGACCTCGCACGCACTGGCCGGCGTGATGAAGCTCGGCAAGGAGCTCGGCCCCGACGGGGTCATCCTGGTCAACATGTCCGGTCGCGGTGACAAGGACGTCGCCTCGGCCAGTCGGTACTTCGGTGTCCTCGACGAGAACGCGGTGCAGCTGTGACGAACAAGACGGTCGCGTCGACGATCGACCAGGCGAACACCGACCGCGCCGGTGCCGTCGTCGGGTACCTGCCCGCCGGGTACCCCGACATCGACACCAGTGTCGACGCGGCCGTGGCCCTCGCCGAGAACGGCGTCGACGTCATCGAGCTCGGCCTGCCGTACTCCGACCCGGTGATGGACGGCCCGGTCATCCAGCGTGCGGCCGAAGAGAGCCTGGCGAACGGCTTCCGCGTCGCACAGGTCTTCGACGCGGTCCACCGGATCACCGAGCGCGCCGACGTGCCCGTCCTGGTGATGACCTACTGGAATCCCGTGCTGCGCTACGGGGTCGAGCGCTTCGCCGACGACCTGGTGGCCGCCGGTGCAGCCGGTCTCATCACACCGGACCTGGTGCCGGACGAAGCCCGCGAGTGGATGGGCGCCTCGGAGCGCACCGGTCTCGACCGGGTGTTCCTGGCCGCGCCGTCCTCGTCGGACGTCCGCATGAAACAGGCCGTCGACGCCAGCCGTGGCTTCGTCTACGCGGTCTCCACCATGGGCGTCACCGGAGCTCGTGCCGGCGTCGACGTCGCCGCGCGGACGGTCGTGTCCCGACTCCGCGACGCGGGCGTCGCCCGCACCTGCGTGGGCCTCGGCATCTCGACGGCCGACCAGGTGACCGAGGTCCTCGAGTACGCCGACGGGGCGATCGTCGGGTCGGCGTTCGTCCGGGCCCTCGCCGACCTCGGGGTCACGGGTGTCGGCCAGCGCGCCGCCGAGCTGTCGGCGGGCGCCGCGCGCCGCTGACGTCACGTCACTGACCGACCGGGCCTCCCGTCCGCTGCGCATCACGGTTTCCACAGACAGCGCTCGCTCGTTCCTGACCAGCGCACCACCCGCGCTACAGTGTTGCGGGGTCGACGCAACCGGATCGGCACCACAGCTGCACTGAAAGGCGCCAGTACCTCCATGCCCCTCCTGAGCATCCCGAGCCCCAGCACGGCCTGGCAGTACTTCGACCTGACCGCCTGGCTCCGCGACGTGTTCGGCTGGTCCCTGCCGCTCGACTTCCGCATCCACGCCTACGCGATCTGCATCCTGCTCGGGATCGTCGCGGCCGTGGTCGTCACGAACAGCCGCCTCGATGCCCGGGGTGTCGAACGGTGGATCATCATCGACATCGCGATCTGGACCGTGCCGTTCGGCATCGTCGGTGGCCGGCTGTTCCACGTGTTCACCCACGTCAGCGACTACTTCGGTCCGGGGCGCGACCCGCTGTCGTTCCTCTACATCTGGGAAGGCGGCCTGGCGATCTTCGGCGCGATGATCCTCGGTGCCGTCGGGGCGTACTTCGGCTGCCGCCAGGTCGGCCTGCGGTTCACCACCTTCCTCGACGCGCTCGCCCCGGCGATGCTGCTGGCCCAGGCGTTCGGCCGGCTCGGCAACTACTTCAACCACGAGCTCTTCGGCATGCCGACCAGCCTGCCGTGGGGCCTGCAGATCGAGTCGTCCAACGCGGCCTACCCGACCGGGCTGCCCGAGGGGACCCTGTTCCACCCGACGTTCCTGTACGAGATCATCTGGAACGTCATCGGCTTCGCGGTCATCATGCTGATCGACCGCAAGTTCCAGCTGCAGTGGGGCCGCGTCCTCGCGCTCTACCTGATCTGGTACGGAACGGGTCGCTCGGTGCTCGAGTCGATCCGCGTCGACACGAGTGAGACCTTCTTCGGCATCCGCACCAACGTGTGGGCGTCGTTCGCCGCGATCCTGATCGGCCTCGTCATCTTCTGGGTGCAGTCGAAGCGGCACACGGGCAAGGAGATCAGCCCGTACATGCCGGGTCGCCAGCCCCGTTCCGCGTCCGATGTAGACTCCGAGGACACCTACTCCGAGCACGGTGACGACGCACCCATCGCCGCCGGTTCCGCCTCGGTCGCCACTGCTGCCGACCGATCCTGACGGCCCGGCCCCGTGGGGTCGGACGGTGAGCGGGCACACTCCCAGCACCGCTGCACACGGCCATCGCTGTCCCTGTTCCACCCTCTCCTGAGGACGGTCCCCATGGCGTTCCTGCCATCCCAGCTCCCCTCGACCCCCGGGTCGGCCCTCCGACCGGCGCACCAGCGGTTCTCCGCGGTCCCGGATGCCGTCGGCATGTACGACCCGGCCAACGAGAAGGACGCGTGCGGCCTGGCCATGGTCGCGACGCTCCGCGGCACGCCCGGGCACGACATCGTGGACGCGGCACTCGGTGCCCTCCGCAACCTCGAGCACCGCGGCGCCGTCGGCTCCGACGCGGGCACGGGTGACGGTGCGGGCATCCTCTGCCAGGTCCCGGACGCGTTCTTCCGCGCCGTGGCCCCGGTCGAGCTGCCCGCTGCGGGGGAGTACGCCGTCGGCACGGCGTACCTGCCGCTCGACGCCGACGACCGCGCGGCGGTCAAGGCCGCCGTCGAGACGACCGCAGCGGACGAGGGACTGCGCGTGCTCGGCTGGCGCGAGGTCCCGGTGCGGCCCGAGGTGCTCGGGTCGCTCGCCCGCGCGGCGATGCCCGCCTTCGAGCAGTGCTTCGTCGTGTCCGAGTGGCACGACGACCAGGGCGCGCTCCGCAGCGGCATCGCACTCGACCGCCAGACCTTCCGACTCCGCAAGCGCGTCGAGCGCGAGCAGGAGATCTACTTCATGTCGCTGTCGAGCCGCACCATGGTCTACAAGGGCATGGTCACGACGCTCCAGCTCGAGCCGTTCTACCCCGACCTGAGCGACGAGCGGTTCGCGTCGAAGCTGGCGATCGTGCACTCGCGCTACTCGACCAACACGTTCCCGTCGTGGCCGCTCGCCCAGCCGTTCCGCACGCTCGCGCACAACGGCGAGATCAACACCGTCCGGGGCAACCGCAACTGGATGCGCGCACGGCAGTCGCAGCTCGAGAGCGATCTGCTCGGCGACATGGCGCCCCTACTGCCGATCGTCAGCCCCGGCGCCAGCGACTCGGCCTCGTTCGACGAGACCCTCGAGCTGCTGACCCTGTCCGGACGATCCCTGCCGCACGCGGTGTCGATGATGGTGCCCGAGGCCTGGGAGAACCAGACCGACATGGACCCCGAGCTCCGCGACTTCTACGAGTACCACTCCATGCTCATGGAGCCGTGGGACGGCCCCGCGGCGATCACCTTCACGGACGGCTCGCTCGTCGGGGCCACGCTCGACCGCAACGGTCTGCGTCCGGGTCGGTTCCTGGTCACTGACGACGGACTCATCGTCATGGGCTCGGAGACCGGTGTCATCGACGTGCCCGCGTCGAAGGTCGTCCGCAAGGGGCGCCTGCGCCCGGGTCGGCTGTTCCTGGTCGACACCGAGGCCGGCCGCATCATCGAGGACGACGAGGTCAAGCGCGAGCTCGCCACGTCGGGCCCCTGGGGCGAATGGCTCGAAGCCGGGCGCATCAACCTGCGCGACCTGCCCGAGCGCGAGCACATCGTGCACACCCCGGCATCGGTCACCCGTCGACAGCGGGCCTTCGGCTACACCGAAGAAGAAGTGCGCGTCCTGCTGCGCCCCATGGCGGCCGCAGGCGCCGAACCGCTCGGTGCGATGGGCTCGGACACCCCGATCGCGGTGCTGTCCCAGCGGCCGCGACTGCTGTTCGACTACTTCACGCAGCAGTTCGCCCAGGTGACGAACCCGCCGCTCGACTCGATCCGCGAGCAGGTCATCACCTCGATGGGCATGGGGCTCGGTCCCGAGCGCAACCTGCTCGACGCCGGTCCCGAGCACGCCAAGCAGATCGTGCTCGACTTCCCGGTCATCGACAACGACCAGCTCGCCAAGGTCCAGCACTTCGAGACCGAGTCCGGTCGGCACCTGACCGTCACGATCCGCGGGCTCTACCGGGTCGACGCCGGCGAGCAGGCGATGGAGCAGCGCATCCAGGCCGTCTGCGCCGAGGTCGACGACGCCATCGAGTCCGGCAAGCAGTTCATCGTGCTGTCCGACCGTGACGGCAACGCCGAGAACGCACCGATCCCGAGCCTGCTGCTGGTCGCCGCCGTGCACCACCACCTGATCCGCACCGAGCAGCGCATGAAGGTCGGACTCATCGTCGAGGCCGGCGACGTGCGCGAGGTCCACCACGTCGCGACCCTGATCGGCTACGGCGCCTCGGCCATCAACCCGTACCTGGCGATGGAGACCTGCGAGAACCTGGTCCGCCAGGGCATGCTCGCGGGCATCACGCCGGAACAGGCGGTCAAGAACGTGATCAAGGCGCTCGGCAAGGGCGTCCTGAAGATCATGTCGAAGATGGGCATCTCGACGGTGTCCAGCTACGCGGGCGCCCAGGCGTTCGAGGCGGTCGGCCTGTCGCAGGAGTTCGTCGACCGGTACTTCACCGGTACCTCGTCGATCCTGGGTGGTGTCGGCATCGACGTGATCGCCCAGGAGAACGCCGAGCGGCACGCGCAGGCGTACCCGATCGACGGCGCGGTGCTGGCGCACGAGCGGCTGCAGACCGGTGGCGAGTACCAGTGGCGCCGCGAAGGACCCCCGCACCTGTTCAACCCGGACACGGTGTTCCGTCTGCAGCACGCCACGCGCGCCCGCCGCTACGACATCTTCCGCGAGTACTCCAAGTCCGTCGACGACCAGGCCGAGCAGCTCATGACGCTGCGCGGGCTGTTCCGCTTCAAGCACGGGCAGCGCACGCCGGTCTCGCTGGAAGAAGTCGAGCCGATCGAGTCCATCGTCAAGCGGTTCAACACGGGCGCGATGTCCTACGGCTCGATCTCGAAAGAGGCCCACGAGACCCTGGCGATCGCGATGAACCGTCTGGGCGGTCGGTCGAACACGGGCGAGGGTGGCGAGGACGTCGACCGGCTGCTCGACCCCGAACGTCGCAGCGCGATCAAGCAGGTCGCGTCCGGGCGCTTCGGCGTCACGAGCATGTACCTGACGCACGCCACCGACATCCAGCTCAAGATGGCCCAGGGCGCCAAGCCGGGCGAAGGCGGGCAGCTGCCGCCGCAGAAGGTCTACCCCTGGGTGGCCCGAACCCGGCACGCCACCGCCGGCGTCGGTCTGATCTCGCCGCCGCCACACCACGACATCTACTCCATCGAGGACCTCAAGCAGCTGATCTTCGACGTCAAGCGCGCCAACCCCTCGGCCCGCGTGCACGTCAAGCTCGTCAGCCAGTCGGGCATCGGTGCCGTGGCCGCGGGTGTGACGAAGGCCCTGGCCGACGTCGTGCTCGTCTCCGGACACGACGGTGGTACCGGCGCATCGCCGCTGAACTCGCTCAAGCACGCCGGCACCCCGTGGGAGATCGGCCTGGCCGAGACCCAGCAGACGCTCATGCTCAACGGCATGCGCGACCGCGTCGTGGTGCAGGTCGACGGCCAGATGAAGACCGGCCGTGACGTCGTCGTCGCCGCGTTGCTCGGCGCCGAGGAGTACGGCTTCGCGACCGCGCCGCTCGTCGTCGAGGGCTGCATCCTGATGCGGGTGTGCCACCTGGACACCTGCCCGGTGGGCGTCGCCACGCAGAACCCCGAACTGCGCAAGCGGTTCTCCGGCAAGCCCGAGTTCGTCGTGAACTTCTTCGAGTTCATCGCACAAGAGGTCCGCGAGCTGCTGGCCGAGCTCGGCTTCCGCACGCTCGACGAGGCGATCGGCGCGACGGACGCGCTCGACGTGGACCGCGCGGTCGAGCACTGGAAGGCGTCCGGCCTCGACCTGGCGCCGGTGCTGCACGGTCCGGCGTTCGCGGCCGACGAGCCCCGTCGTCACCAGCGCGATCAGGACCACGAGCTCGAGCACCACTTCGACGTGCAGCTCATCCACAAGGCGTCCGACGTCATCGAACACGGCGGGACGATCGCCCTCGACCTGCCGATCCGCAACACCGAACGTGCCGTCGGCACCATGCTCGGCCACGAGGTCACGCTGCGCCACGGCGAGCACGGACTGCCGGCCGGGTCGATCGACATCACGCTGCGGGGGTCGGCCGGGCAGTCGCTCGGTGCGTTCCTGCCCGCGGGGATCACGGTGCGGCTGTTCGGTGACAGCAACGACTACGTCGGCAAGGGCCTGTCCGGTGGCGACATCGTGGTCCGTCCCACCGAGGGCGGCGGCTTCGAGCCGAGCGAGAACGTCATCGCGGGCAACGTCATCGGGTACGGCGCGACCCAGGGCAGCATGTTCATCCGCGGCATCGTCGGTGAGCGCTTCCTGGTCCGCAACTCCGGTGCGACCGCCGTGGTCGAGGGCGTCGGCGACCACGCACTCGAGTACATGACCGGTGGTCTGGCGGTGATCCTCGGCGAGACGGGCCGGAACCTCGGCGCGGGCATGTCCGGTGGGACGGCGTACGTCCTCGGGCTCCGCGACGAGCACGTGAACGCCGACTCGCTCGCCAGCGGTGAACTCCGGCTCGAGCAGCTCGACAGCGCCGACGTCGAGATCCTCACCGACCTGCTGCAGCGGCACGCGACCGAGACCGGGTCGACCGTGGCGCAGGGACTGCTCGACTCGGGCGACCTGTCCGCGTTCGTCAAGGTCCTGCCGCGCGACTACGCCGCGGTGCTCGAGACCCGCAGGCAGGCCGTCGACGAAGGACTCGACCCCGACGGCGACGTCGTGTGGAACCGCATCATGGAGGTCACCGGTGGCTGAGACCGCGACGACCACGAACACCCCGGAGGCAACACATGGCTGACCCCAAGGGGTTCCTGAAGGTCCAGGAACGCGAACTGCCGAAGCGTCGGCCCGTCCCGGTGCGGCTGATGGACTGGAAAGAGGTCTACGAGCAGCAGGAGTCCGGCCAGCTCAAGCGACAGGCCGGCCGCTGCATGGACTGCGGTGTGCCGTTCTGCCACCAGGGCTGCCCGCTCGGCAACCTGATCCCGGAGTGGAACGACCTGACGTGGCGCGGCGAGGGCCGTCAGGCGATCGAGCGACTGCACGCGACGAACAACTTCCCGGAGTTCACCGGACGCCTGTGCCCGGCGCCGTGCGAAGCATCGTGCGTGCTCGGCATCAACCAGCCGCCCGTGACCATCAAGCAGGTCGAGGTCTCGATCATCGACCGGGCGTTCCAGAACGGCTGGGTCACGCCGCACCCGCCGGAGCGCCTGACCGGCAAGACCGTCGCCGTCGTCGGCTCCGGGCCCGCCGGACTGGCCGCCGCACAGCAGCTCACGCGGGCCGGTCACACGGTGGCCGTGTACGAGCGTGACGACCGGATCGGCGGTCTGCTGCGCTACGGCATCCCCGACTTCAAGATGGAGAAGCGCCAGATCGACGCGCGCCTGTCCCAGATGCAGGCCGAGGGCACCCGCTTCCGTGCCGGCGTCGAGATCGGTGTCGACATCACCTGGGACGACCTGAAGTCCCGGTACGACGCGGTCGTCGTGGCCACCGGCGCCACGGTGCCGCGTGACCTGCCGATCCCGGGTCGCGACCTGGCGGGCGTGCACTTCGCGATGGAGTACCTGGTCCAGCAGAACCGCGCCGGTGCCGGAACGGTCGTCGACAACCAGATCACGGCCGAGGGCAAGCACGTCGTCGTCATCGGCGGGGGCGACACCGGTGCGGACTGCATCGGGACCGCCCACCGGCAGGGCGCGCTGAGCGTCACGAACCTGGCGATCGGCAAGCAGCCGCCCGAGGAGCGCCCCGAGGACCAGCCCTGGCCGATGTTCCCGACCGTGTTCGAGATCACGAGCGCCCACGAAGAAGGCGGGGAGCGCACGTTCCTGGCGTCGACGGTCGAGTTCCTGGCGAACGAGGCCGGCGAGGTCCGTGCCCTGCGCGTCGCCGAGACCGAGTACCTCGACGGTCGCCGCGTCCCCAAGGCCGGCACGGAGCGCGAGATCCCCGCCGACCTGGTGCTCATCGCGATGGGCTTCACGGGTCCGGAGACCGAGACGCTCGCGCCGCAGCTGGGCCTGCCCGTCTCGGACGCGGGTGCCGTCGCGCGCGGTGCCGACTACACGACCAACGAGCCGGGGGTCTTCGTCGCCGGGGACGCCGGCCGCGGGCAGTCGCTCATCGTGTGGGCGATCGCCGAGGGCCGTGCGGCCGCGGCGAAGGTCGACGAGTACCTCGAGGGAACGACCATGCTGCCCGCTCCGGTCAAGGCGACGGACCGGGCGATCTCCATCTGATGACCACCTCCGTGTGAGCAGCAGGCCACCAGCACTCGATAGGGTGCTGGTGGCCGCTCTTCGTACCGCGAAGCCCCACGAACACCATGCACGCAGGCCCCACCACCACACACGAAGGAATCCAGTGAGACGCGCAAAGATCGTTTCGACCCTCGGACCGGCCACCTCGGACTACGAGACCGTCAAGGAGATCATCGAGGCGGGTGTCGACGTGGCTCGACTCAACCTCAGCCACGGTGACTACAGCGTCCACGAGGCCAACTACGTGAACGTCCGTCGTGCCGCCGAGGAACTCGGCAAGCCGGTGGCGATCCTCGTCGACCTGCAGGGTCCGAAGATCCGCCTGGCCCGGTTCGCCGACGGCCCGCACCACCTCGACGTCGGTGACGTCTTCACCATCACCACCGAGGACGTCCCCGGTTCCAAGGACATCTGCGGCACGACGTTCAAGGGGCTGCCCCAGGACGTCAAGCCCGGCGACCCGCTGCTGATCGACGACGGCCGGGTCCGCCTGCGCGTCCTCGACACCGACGGCGTCCGCGTCCGCACCGAGGTCGTCGTCGGCGGAACCGTCTCCAACAACAAGGGCATCAACCTGCCCGGTGTCGCCGTGAACGTCCCCGCGCTCAGCGAGAAGGACGAGGCGGACCTCCGCTGGGGCATTCGGCAGGGCGCCGACCTGATCGCGCTGTCGTTCGTCCGCAACGCCTCGGACGTCGTCCGCGCCCACGAGATCATGGACGAAGAGGGCAAGCGCCTGCCGGTCATCGCCAAGATCGAGAAGCCGCAGGCCGTCGACGCCCTCGAGGAGATCATCGACGCGTTCGACTCGATCATGGTCGCCCGTGGTGACCTCGGCGTCGAGCTGCCGCTCGAGGCCGTCCCGATCGTGCAGAAGCGTGCCGTCGAGCTCGCGCGCCGCATGGCCAAGCCGGTCATCGTCGCGACGCAGATGCTCGAGTCGATGATCTCGTCCCCGATCCCGACGCGCGCCGAGACCTCCGACGTCGCGAACGCCGTGCTCGACGGTGCCGATGCGGTGATGCTCTCGGGTGAGACGAGTGTCGGTGAGTACCCGGTGCAGACCGTCCGCACCATGGCCCGCATCGTCGAGTCGACCGAGGACCACGGCCTCGAGCGCATCGCACCGCTCGGCACGAAGCCGCGCACCCTCGGTGGTGCCATCACGCTCGCCGCGGTCGAGATCGCCGAGTTCACCGCCGCGTCCTACCTCTGCGTGTTCACCGAGTCCGGCGACTCGGCCCGCCGCATGTCGCGACTGCGTCACGGTCTGCCGATCATCGCGTTCACCCCGAACGAGGCCACGCGTCGTCGCATGGCGCTCACATGGGGTGTCCGCTCGTTCCTGGTCGAGCGGAAGACCCACACCGACGAGCTGTTCGGCCAGGTCGACGACGTGCTGCTCGAGAACGGTCTCGCCGCGCCCGGTGACCGCGTGATCGTGACGGCCGGGTCGCCTCCCGGGATCGAGGGCTCGACGAACGACCTGCGCGTGCACCGCGTGGGCGACGCGCACGCCGAGGCAGCACCGGCGTACGTGCGCGACTGACACGCGCGTCGCACGCTCCCACCGGGCGCGGACCACAGGCACGGCGCACCACGCGCTCGCAGCCGCCGGTCCGCGCCCGGTCGCGTTCCGGCGGTGGTGGCGACCACCGGTCCGGTGAGCAGGCAGGATGGGTGCCATGAGCCTCCAGACCGACGCGCAGCGACGACCGGCCGACGTGCGTCGCTGGCGGCGCTACCTGGCCGACGAACGCGCGGAAGCTGCCGTCTACCGCAACCTCGCCGCACGGCGTGACGGCGAGGAACGCGAGATCCTCGCCGCCCTGGCCGACGCCGAGGGCCGGCACGAACAGCACTGGATCGACCTGCTCGGCGACGATGCCGGCCGGCCGCTGCGGGGGAGTCTGCGCACCCGGGTGCTCGCCGCGCTGGCCAAGCGGTTCGGGTCCGTCTTCGTGCTGGCGTTGATGCAGCGTGCCGAAGACCGCTCGCCGTACGCCGACGACGACGACGCGACCGCGCGGATGGCGGCCGATGAACGCATCCACGGCGAGGTCGTGCGCGGGCTGGCGAACCGCGGTCGGATGCGCCTGTCGGGCACGTTCCGTGCGGCGGTCTTCGGCGCGAACGACGGCCTGGTGTCGAACCTCGCCCTCATCATCGGCATCAGCGCTGCCGGCGCCGACCGGCACTTCGTGCTGCTGAGCGGGATCGCCGGGCTGCTGGCGGGGGCGCTGTCGATGGGCGCTGGCGAGTACGTGTCCGTCCGGTCGCAGCGCGAACTGCTCGAGGCGTCCGCGCCGCACCCGGATGCCGGCGACGCCGTGGCGCACCTGGACGTCGACGCGAACGAGCTCGCCCTGGTGTACCGGGCGCGCGGCATGCCCGAGGACCAGGCCGAGGCGCACGCCACCGACGTGCTGGCGGGCCTGGGCAGTGGACCGGCGACGGGTCCGACGCGCATCGCCGACGACCACGAGGCGGTCGGCAACGGCATGAGTGCGGCGATCTCGAGCTTCTGCTTCTTCGCGTCCGGGGCGATCATCCCCGTGCTGCCGTACCTGGTCGGGCTCGAGGGCTGGGCGGCGATCGCGGTCGCGGCGGTGCTCGTGGGGATCGCACTGCTCGGTACCGGGGCGGTCGTCGGCGTGCTCAGTGGCGCCTCGCCGCTCCGTCGGGCAGTGCGACAGCTGGCAATCGGCTTCGGTGCCGCCGTGGTGACCTACCTGCTCGGGCTGCTGTTCGGGACGGGCGCAGCCTAGGCGCGGCGCGCTGCTGCTCGTGGTGGCAGCAGCAACAGGGTCCCCGCGCCGACGACCAACAGCGCGATCCCCGCGAACAGCATGAACAGGGTCAGCGCGACCCCGGGGGCGATGAGGACGGCGACGCCGCCCAGGATCGACAGGATGCCGCTCACCACGGTTGGCACGCGCGACGACCCGGGGTGTCCGACGAACCCGCCGACCAACGCCGCGATGCCCTCGATGACGAACCCCAGTCCTGCCAGCACGGCGTACACGACCAACGGCACGAGCGGGTCCAGCAGCGTGACCAGCCCGGCGACGGCGACGAGACCGCCGACCACGCCGGACGTCCAGCGCCACACCGGTGACGTGCCGTGCCCACGGACGGCGGCGAAGACCCGCAGCACGCCGGCGACCACCAGGTACACGCCGAACAGCAGCGCGACGGCGACGAGCGACGGTCGGGGCCAGACGATCGCGACGATCCCGAGCGCGATCGCCACGGCGGCACTGGCGATGACGAAGGCCCGGAACGTGCGGACGGCACGGGAATCCACGTGATCTCCCTCCCCTGATCGGTCGGAGTCCGACGGTACCCGGGGATCAGCGCCCACGTTGCGTGGCGAGCATGCCGACCGTTCGCCGGTCGAACTCGGCCAGTGCCCGACGGGTCGCGGCGGACAGGCGCGACGACGGGATCCGTCCGCCGATCCCCAGCGCCCGGTCCGACGGCAGGCGCAGCACACTGCTGTGGTCGTGCCGGAGACGGAACTCGTCGAGCGTCCGACGGTCGACGTCGGACCCGAACGGGGTGTTCACCACGACGAGGGTCCTGGTCGACGCGGTCCGACCGGAGCGCGTGGTCGCGACCTCGAGGACCCGGGCGGCGTCGGCGAGCCCGACGACCGTGGCGGGGGTCACGACGACGAGCAGGTCGGCCGGGGACGCCAGGGCGTCGATGCCGCCGCGCAGTGCATGCGCCCCGACGTCGTGCACCGCGACGGTGTCCTCGACCGCGGACACGTCGTCGCCGTTCGGCAGCCGCAGTCCGAGGTCGCCGCCCGAGTGGTCGTACAGCACGGGTGCCCCCACGACGGAGGCCCGGCGGAGCGCCTCGAACAGCAGCGCCGCGACCGTGGTCGTGCCGACCCCGCCGGCGGTACCGGCGACGACGATCCGGACGGGGGTGACGGTCACCGGTCGACCTCGTCGGGCTGTCCCGGAGCGCGGAAGTGCGCGACCTGGGCGATGAACGAGCGTTCGCCACGCCGCAGCATGCGCCCGCGCCCGGCGGTCATCGGCTCGGCGTACACCTGCGGTGCGATCTGCCCCTCGCTCCGTTCCCCGGACATCAGGAACGTGCTGCCCCCGGTGTCGCGGAGCGCCTGGAGCGTCAGGTCGAACAGCGCGCGCTGCAGACCTGCCACCGGGCGGGCGACGAGCACGTGCAGGCGCAGGTCACGAGCCGACGGCAGGTACGGCAGCAGGGGCTCGAGCGGCTGCGTCCCACCGCTGGCCAGGATGTCGAAGTCGTCCACGACGACGACGATCCTCGGTCCGGAGCCGCGCTGCGCCGAGGCCTGCCGCTTGGCGAGTTCCTCGGCGATGGCCGCTGCGAGCGACCGGGCTTCGAGCGCACCCGACGCCTGGCCACCCAGGTAGTCGTCGGGACAGACGTCGGCGAGGGCGCCGCGGCTGTCCATCACGGCGACGACGAGCTCGTCGGGGGAGTGCCGGTCGACCAGCCCCTCGACGACCCCGCGCAGCAGCGTCGACTTGCCCGACCGCGAGTCACCGAAGACGAGCAGGTGCTGGTCGCGGTCGCCGAGCTCGAGGAACGCCGGCTGCATCGTGTCCTGGCGCAGCCCGAAGGGCACGCGGTCCGGCTCGGCGAACGGGTCGGGGAGCTCCGCCGGCTCGTAGTCGGCGGGCAGCAGGCGGATGGGCGCTGCCCCGGGGCCGGACCAGCTGTCAGCAGCGCGCCGTGCCAGGGCCTCGAGTGCGTCCGCCACGTCGTCGTCGTCCACGTCGTCCATCACCGGCAGTGCCAGCTGGACGAAGCGCCGCTCCTCGGTGATCGCGCGGCCCCGCTGGTCGGCGCGGATGGTCTGCGAGAGCCGGCGGTCCACGACCGAGTCGGCCGGGTCGTTCAGGCGCAGTTCGACCCGGGTCCCGACGAGCGGCTGCACGGCCATGCGCAGCTCGTTCCACCGGGTCATGGTCATGACGACGTGCACACCCAGGCCGGATCCGCGCTGCAACAGTTCGCCGAGGACCGGTTCGAAGCGCTCGTACTCGTCGCGGACGGCCCCGTACCCGTCGACGAGCAGGACGACCTCGGCACTCGGCAGCTCCGGCAGGCCGCCGGCCGCGTGCCGGGCGCGCAGCGCGTCGAGCGAGTCCACCCCGTGCACGCGGAAGGCGCGCTCCCGGGTGGCGAGCATGAGCTGGAGCTCCTCGAGCAGTCGCTGCATGCGCGCCGGGTCCGCCCGGGTCGCGACACCGCCGACGTGCGGGAAGGCCTCGATCCGGGCGAGCCCGCTTCCGCTGAGGTCGAGCCCGTACAGGCTGACCTGCTGTGGGGTCGCCGTCAGGGCCGTCGACGCGGCGATCGACCGCAGCATCGTGGAACGGCCGGACTGCGGGGCGCCGATCACGGCAGCGTGCCCGCCGGCCCGCGTGAGGTCGAGGTACCACGGACGCTGTGACTGCTCGGACGGGTCGTCGAGCAGACCGAGCGGGATGCGGAGCGCCGGGACGTCGTCCACTCGCTCGGTGATGACCCGCGAGAGCGCGAGCCGCGTCGGCAGCGGCGGCAGCCAGATCGGCCGGGTGGTGCGGTCGGCGTCGAGCAGGCGCTCCACCGCTTCGTCGACGAGGGCGCGTCCGGTCTGCGGACGGCGGAGCTCGGTCTCACCCGGTCCGTGGTCACCGGCGTCGGAGGCGAGCGTGTTGAAGACGGGCAGGAGGACCGGTTCCGGCCGCGTCTCCGGTTCGGTCCGCACGGTGGTCGCCTCGACCGGCCCGGAGACGTACCCGGCACGGAACCGCCGGTAGACGGACGTGTCGACCTTGAGGTAGCCGTACCCGGGGATCGCCGGCAGGTGGAACGCATCGGGGCGGTCGAGGATCGTCGAGCTCTCGGCCTCCGAGAACGTCCGTAGGCCCAGCCGGTAGGACAGGTACGTGTCGAGCCCGCGGAGCCGACCGGCCTCGATCCGCTGGCTCGAGAGCAGCAGGTGCACGCCGATCGACCGACCGATCCGGCCGATCGTCATGAGCAGCTCGATGAACTCGGGTTCTGCCGTCAGCAGCTCGCCGAACTCGTCGATCACGAGCAGCAGGTGCGGCAGCGGTGGGAGCTCCGGTCGCTGGGTCCGGAGTTCGCGGTAGTGCGTGATCGACGGCGCGTTGTCGGCGTCGCGCAGCACCCGCTGTCGCCGGACGACCTCGCCGGCGATCGAGGCGCGTGCGCGTTCGATCAGCCCGGCGTCGTCCTCGAGGTTGTCGATGATGCCGGCGATGTGCGGCAGGCCCGCGAACGGCGCGAACGCCGCACCGCCCTTGTAGTCCACGAGGACCATGCTGAGGTCCTCGGGGGAGTGCGACAGCGCCAGGCCGAGCACGAGGGTCCGGAGCATCTCCGACTTGCCGGAGCCGGTCGCACCGATGCAGATGCCGTGCGGGCCCATCCCGAGCTGCGCGGACTCCTTCAGGTCCAACAGCACCGGTGCGCCGAAGTCGTCCAGGCCGATCGGCACCCGCAGGAAGTCCCGCGGGGACCGCGGCACCCAGACCTGTTCCGGCGAGACGTCCGCCAGGTCGGTGATGCCGAGGAGCTCGGTCACACCGATGCCGTCGACCGACTCGGCGGCGTCCTGCGCGGTGAGGCTGAGCCGCAGCGGTGCGAGCTCGCGGGCCAGCGTCTCGAAGGTCGTCGCCGGTACCCGGTCGATCCGGAACCGGGTCTCGACGACCTCGCCGTCGGCCTCGCGCCGTGCGTCGGTGACGGTGGCGTCGTCGTCCTCGACCACGATCCGGACGGTGACGTCGGACGGCTCGTGCAGGCGGTCCGACAGCAGGTGCACCGTCGTGACCTGCAGCTCCGACAGACCGAGGTCGGCGTCGGGCACCGGCAGGTCGGAGGCGATGTGCCCGTGGTCGTCGACGAACACCACGAGCCGGGCGTTCTCGGCCTGGTCGCTCGTCCCCGAGCTGCGCTTGGCGGTCGCGGCGAACTGCGCCCGGTCCGCCAGCTCGCCGCCGATGACGCCGAGGAGCGACTGCACGTCGGGGGCGATGCGTCGCGCCGGCACGTCACCGTCGAGCAGCTCGTCGTCGACGGCGTGCGGCAGCAGGTCGAACCCGCGCCAGTCGTCGGCGCGGGCACCGGGGTGCACGAGTGCCAGGTGCAGGTCCTCCGGGGAGTGCAGGGTGGCCAGCTGGGCGATCATCCCGCGTGCCACCTCGAGCACGCGGTCCCGGTCGCCGATCACCGCGACGTGGCCGGCGCGGTCCAGGTCGACGGTCACCGGCATGCCCGCGACGGTCGAGTAGTGCTGGACGACCGTGCGCGCCTCGTCCAGCATGATCGGGTCGAAGGGCTGCACCGGGTTCTCGTCGTCGGGCAGCGCCAGGTCGAACCAGCGGACGTCACCGACGCCCCCGCGGACGACGAGGAAGTCGTCGTGACCGCGCCGGCGTTCCCAGAGCCGCGCCGGGTCACGGACGACCTCGATCAGGGCGTCCGGCTCCGGGTTCAGCACGCTGGCCTTCGCCCGGACGTCGCGGGCTCGGGACCGCATCTCGGTCCGGGTCCGCTCGAGGAAGTCGAGGTAGCGCTCGCGCTGGGACCGTCGGGTGCGCGCCTGGTTCCCGCGCTGCGACACGGCCATGCCGACGCCCCCGACCAGGGCGACGACCAGGACGACGGCGCCGATCACCATGAACACCGGGTTGGCGTTGCGCAGCACGACGATCATGACGATCGACGACAGCGATCCGACCACGGGCAGCAGGGTCTGGATCGGGATGCCGCCGACGGGTCCTTCCGGTAGCGCGGGCGGCGGGGCGAGCGGTTCGGTCGGCTCGTCGCGGAGCGGGCGGCTCACGCGCGTGGGCCGGTGCACGAGTCGTCGGGTCATCGTGCGCTCCGTTCCGTCGTTGCGCCGACGGTCCTCGTGTCGAGCAGCGCCGCGGCGAGCCGGGCGTGGGCGGTACGGGTGGCGACGGTCAGGTCGCGGCTGGACCGGGGCACGGCGGCGAGTCGTGCCGCCTCGGCCGGGATCCGCAGCACGGTCGCGTCCGGCCACCGGACGGCCTCGACAGCGCGCGAGCCGGACCGGCCGACGTCGACCGCGGCGACGACGACGATGGGACGGTGCTCGAGCGACCGGATCGCGTCGACGACGGCCATCGCGCGCTCGAGCGACACCCGGTCGGTCCTGGCGACCAGGCAGACCGCATGGCTGGCGTAGGCGACGGCGGTCAGGTCGACGCCCGGCAGCCGGACGCCCCAGTCGGTGCAGACCACGTCGAAGAACCGCGTCACCGGGGCGACCGCCTCGGCCCAGCGGGACTCGGTGGCCTGGCGGGGCGGTGCCCCGAGCTCGTCGTCGGTGCCGGCTTCGCGGACGTCGAGCGCGTACAGCCCGGAGCCGGCGCGGACCAGACCCGCGGTGGCGTCGGCCGTGCTCGCCGGGTCGCGCCGGCGGGCGTCGTCGTCCGTCGGGGGCAGGTCGGGCAGCCCCGCGTGCCAGAGCATCGACCGTGAGCCCCCTGCGGCATCGACGCCCAGGACCGGTCCCGTCCGGCGGCGGGCCAGCAGGTTCGCGACGAGCGACGCCGTCGTCGACGCACCCACCCCGCCGGTGAGCTGCACGAATCCGAGCCGTCGGCTGAGGGCGAGCGGCGCGCGGATCGCACGGTCGGCCTGCTCGAGCACACCCGTCCCGAAGGCCGTGGCACCGAGGACCGCAGCGGGCGCGGTGCCGACGACTGAGCGCAGCGCGCCCATCAGAAGGCCCCGAGGAGCTGGCCGTACACGCCGAACGTCCCGATCAGCAGCGGCACCAGCGCGATCACCGCGAGCGACTCGACGACGTTGCCGAGACGCCGGAGCGACGCGCGCTGGTGCCGGGCGGGGGTCACCAGCACGAGGAGGGCGACCACGACCGCGAGCCCGGCCAGGACTGCGGGGGCCAGGGCTCCGTCGTCGCCGCGCAGGTGGACCGTCACGCCGACCACGATCGCCGGCACCGTCGCGGCCCACAGTGCCGCGACCTGCGCGGCGAGCGGGAACGCCCGGGTCCGGAGGGCGGTGACGGTCACGAGCGCGACCCCGAGCCACTGCGCCCAGGGACCGGTCGCCTCGGCGACGCCGACGAGGGCGACGGCGAGTGTGGCGGCCACGGCGAAGGTGGCCCACGTGAGCGTGCGGTACGCCCGGTCCACGGTCGTCAGGACGGTCTCGCGGCGGGCGAGCCGCCCGGTGATCACCTGGTCGTCCAGGCCGGTCAGTCCCGACAGGGACATGGCGTACCAGGGGATGAGTCCGATGACGACGACCGCGGCGGTCGCCAGGACCCCGGCGCTCTCGGCGCCGGTCATCGGACTCCGCTCGAGCAGGGTCGCCACACCAGCGCCGACCACACCGACCGCCGATCCGAGCGCGGCCGGCGCGGAGCGGCGGCCCAGGCCCGCGACCAGGAAGAGTGCGAGCCAGGCGGCGGTCGCGGTGGGCGCTGCGAGTCCCAGCGTGACGGAGCCGGACGGGCCGGCGGAGCCGAGCAGGGCCTCCAGACCGACCGCGGTGGGGAACGCCAGCCCCAGCGCCGCGGCGAGGAGTGCCCAGGCCACGGTCCGGGCCCGGGCCAGGGCGAGCCCCAGCCCGGCGACCACGCACACGGCCCAGGCGAGTGCCGGGACGCCACCGAGGCCGGGGACGCCGAGGGCGGCGACACCGGCGGCGAGCGTCAGCACGCCGATGCCCACGCCGCCCACCAGCAGGCGCGGTCCAGGACCCCACAGGCCCGAGCGGGACCCGAGCGCGTCGCTGACGGCATCGGTCACGTCGCTGACCTCGGGCGGTGGCGGGGCCTCGTCGAGTCGCAGCAGCCGCAGCACCTCACCGTCGGCGACGCCCTGGTCCGCGGCCGAGGCCGTGGTGTCGAGCTGTTCGCCGGTCGACCGGAGCAGCGTCAGCGGTCGCGCGACCGGGGCGACCCGCTCGTCCAGCAGCTCGACGAGCCGCGGGACCAGCGACCCGAGGGTCTCGTCGCTCGGGATGACGAGCGTCGCGCGGCGGGTGGCGCCGACGACGGTGAGACGCGTGAAGTCGGTCACCGGGTGCTCCCGCTCGTGGGTGCCGCGGTGCTGGTCGTCCCGGTGGACCCGCCGAGGCCCCCGGCCTGCCCGTTCTGGATGGCGTTGAGGACGAACGCGGTGCCGACGCATCCCGCGCACACCACGGCGGCGAGCACCACGCTGCCCACCAGGCGTCGGACGTTGTCGTTGACCGTGCGGCGTTCCGCCAGCTCGCCGATCAGGAAGGCCCCGCGCAGGCGGACCCGGTGCGTCCGCACCGACTCCAGCAGGATCGTGTCGTTGTTGTCAGGCACGGTCGGTCGTCTCCTCGTGGTGGTGCCGTCGGGGTCCGGGCATCATGCCGGTCCTCCGGCCGTCACCGTGTACTCGCGTTCGCCCAGCTCGACCCGCCAGCCCGTCGCCGCGGCCGTCCGCTGCCCGGGCACCAGCGGTTGGACCGCGCCCTCGGGCGAGGTGATGGTCGTGCCGTTCGTGGTGTGCAGGTCCGTCACCCAGAGCAGGTCGTCAGCCCACTCGAGCACGGCGTGGTTGCGGGAGAGCGTGCGGGCCATGTCGGGCAGGGCGTGCACGGTCACGTCCGGGCCGTCCGCCTCGGGGCGACGGCCCACCAGCACGGTGCCACGCACGACGATGGCGTCGCCGGAGACCGGCACCAGACGGACGTCGGCGTGCGGCGCCGGTTGGCGGCGGCCACCGCGCCGGTCCTCGGGCGTCCCGTCGTGACGCGCGCGAGCGGCGCGACGTCCCTCGGCCGGTGCGGGTGCCGCGGGCACGACCGCCGGGCCGAGCTGCTGCACGTGCAGGGCCGGCATCGCCGGTGTCAGCGGGTCGCGCCCGCGCCGGACGTCGGCGGTCAGGGTGGCGTGCGGCGACCAGGGCGCGAGCGCGCCGCGGACCGCGGTCGTCACCGTGGGCGGCAGCGCGCTGAGCACGTCGACACGGCGCAGCCGGGTGACGGCGAGTCCGAGGGTCCGGCCGGTCCGGCAGAGCAGGGCCAGCTGGGCCAGGACGACGACGACTGCCAGACCGAGGCCCGCGCCGACCGCGCCGGCCGGGTCGGTGCCGACGAGCGCGAGCAGCAGTGCACCGGCCGGGAGGATCGTGGCCAGGACGTCGACGACGCCGGCGGTCCGACGTCGGGTGGGGGACGCGGGCAGCACACCGGCCAGCAGACCGGCTCCGGTCGCGGTCGCCGCTCCGGTCGCGGCAGCCACCTGGGGTGCACCGCAGCGGGTGCAGAACCGTTCGGCGGCGGCCAGGATGCGCGAGCACCGGGCACAGCTCAACGAGCCGACGAGTGCACTCGGCATCGGTTCCTCCCCGTGGATCCGCAAGGACTGCAGCGAGGAGAGGCTAGCAGTCGGCACGAGGTCGGGACCGGAACGTGCCGTCGCGCCTTGCAGGACCCGTTCCGATGGACAACAATGTGGACGTTGGTGCACGAGCGCATGACCGACTGAGGGGAACAGACGTGAAGTTCGCGATGGGGGCCGACACACTCGGCCAGCTGAGCAAGAAGACCGGCAGTGCATCCCAGGACCTCGGGTCCCAGGTGAAGGCACTGCTCGCCGCGGCCGAGCCGCTGCAGGGCAAGTTCAACGGTGCGGGCCGCGCGGCCTTCGACCGGTTCAAGTCGCAGTCGGACCAGGTGGCGAACGAGCTGAACGCCGCCCTCGCCGCGGTGCTGAGCGGCATCGGTGGCATGGACACCGCGTTCGGGCAGGGCGACCAGCAGATGGCGGACGACGCCACGCAGGCGTCCGGCACCGTCAACTTCGACGCTGCGCGCTTCGGCGCCGGCCACTGAGACCAGGGGGAGAACCATGGCAGGCAACCAGGCAGACCGCCGCGACTACGACGTCGCCGCCTCGCAGAGCGCGCAGGACAACTTCAACCGCGTCGCCGCCCAGCTCGAAGCGCTGATCGACCAGCGCGACGGCGACGTGCGCGCCGCGATGAGCGACTACCAGGCCGACGGTGTCTCCGACGAGTACCAGTCGAAGGAACTGCGCTGGAAGAACGCCGCAACCGAGGTGCGCGGCATCATCGCGACCCTCCGCACCTCGCTGCAGTCGACCGACCAGACCGCACAGCAGACCATCCAGAAGGCCAAGAGCGCCGTCGACAGCATCGGCTGACGACACCGAGGGGACCGCTCGAGCCCTGACCGGTCGAGCGGACGGGTGTGAGCAATGACCTACAACGTCGACCCCGCGGGGGTGAAGACGGTCCTGACCGACGTGGCCACGACGAGCCAACCCGTGATGGACGCGCTGGGTCAGATCGACGGCGCAGTGCAGTCCGTGGCGACCGCCGCGCAGTCCGAGCTGGTCAACGGCGCGCTGACCCGGTTCTTCGACGCCATGTCGGGCCACGTCACCACCATCACACGGCACGTGCCGGCGGCGATCGACGGAGCCGTCGCCGCGACGAACGCCGTGGTGCACGGGGACGACGACATCGCTGCGACGATGGAGCGCAACGCCGGGATCGCCGCGGCCGACGGCGACCTGTCGATCCTGGGAGTCGACCAGTGAGCCTGATCGACCCGGACGCGTTGCCCGGTGCCGCGCTGCAGCCGGCCGACGTCACCACCTCCGCGAACACCGTCGCCACGCTCGGGTCG
This sequence comes from Curtobacterium sp. VKM Ac-2922, assembly GCF_022815645.1. Classification (GTDB taxonomy): domain Bacteria; phylum Actinomycetota; class Actinomycetes; order Actinomycetales; family Microbacteriaceae; genus Curtobacterium. The sequence continues at coordinate 275,960 of NZ_JALGRO010000004.1, forward strand.
ACGATCACCACGGGGGGCGGCGACACCGTCCGTGCGTGGCAGGCGATCTCGGGCTCGTACCAGTCCGACGGCGCCGAACACCTGTACGACGTCATGACCCCGGTGGGCACCGCGACGACGACGCTGGGCGACGGACTCACCGCCGTCGCAGCGGCGCTCACGACGTACGCCGAGACCGTCACACCGATCAAGACGAAGCTCGACACCCTGCGCACCGACGCCGAGGACTTCGTGTACCGCGCGAAGCACTTCCAACCGAAGGTGCAGGACTCGGACGACGGGTACGTCATCGCCTCACAGGCCGTCAGCACCCTCGGCGTCAGCCTGATCACCGGCACCAAGGTCGAGATCACTTCGTGGGACCAGGACCCGGACATGGTCGCCGAGAACAACCGGCTCATCCGCCGCGGTGCCGACCTCGCCGAGCAGTGGCTCGCCGCGCAGCAGACCTGCGCCAACGCGATCCTCGGGGCCGCCGACCTGGCTCCGTTGCCGGGCAGCGCCAGCGGGACCCCCGCGCAGGTCATGGCGGCGGCCGAGGCGTCGATGCCGTGGGCCGGGCAGCAGGACATCGTCACGCCGTGGGGGTCGACCGGCGACCGCAAGGAGTCCTGCGGCGAGAAGACCGCCGGGTTCCCCGCGCACCTGGTCAAGGGCGTCGTCGTGGACGGTCTGGGCGGGATGGCCAAGGGCCTGAGCTCGTTGCTGACCGGCTGGGACGGCACCGGGATCCCGTGGTACGCCGAGGCGATCGCCGGGGGGATCACCGGCCGTTCCGACATGGTCGGCGACGCGTTCGACCGCGCGGGGCAGACCTTCGGGGGTTCGTGGCTCGGCCTCGGCCACCTGGCGTCGGCGCTGTCCCCGATCGGCACCGTCGTCAACACCCTCGGCAACACGCCGCTCGGGAACTTCCTGCCGGAGGACACCCAGCAGTTCCTGTCCGACTGGGGCCACGACGACACCACCGCCCTGGCCGACACGGTCGGAGGACTCGTCGGGCTGAAGCTCCCCGACGAGTGGTGGAACGCGTCGTCATGGGACGGCTACAACATCGCGCAGTCGTGGGTCGACGACCCGGGCGGTACGGCCGGCGCGAGTGCGTTCAACATCGGCACCCTGTTCATCCCCGGTGCCGGCGAAGCGAGCGCGGGTGCCCACGCGACCGCGGCGGCCGCCGATGCCGCGGGCGACGTCGCCCGTGCGGGCGGGTTCGCGGACGACGCTGCCCGGGCTGCCCACGGCGCCGACGGGTTCGTCGACGCGGCGAAGGGCATCACGGGGACGGACCTGGCCGGTGTCGCCAAGGGCGTGGACGCGGGGGACGTCGCGAAGGTGACCCGCGAGGGCGACCTGCCGACGACGAGCGTCGACCTGGCCGGAGACGCTGCCAAGGTGGACGTCCCGCCCGTGACGCACGACGTGCCGCCCGCTGGTCACGACGTGCCTCCGGTCGCGCACGACGCGCCGCCTGCCGCGCATGACGCGCCGCCGCCTGCGCGCGACGCGCCGCCTGCTGCGCATGACGCGCCGCCGGCTGCGCACGATGTGCCGCCTGCTGCGCACGACGCGCCGCCTGCTGCGCACGATGTGCCGCCGGCTGCGCACGATGCGCCGCCGACCGAGCACGTCCCCCCGCACACCGGCCTCGACGCACCCCCGCCCGGAGCACCGGCGGACACCCCGTTGCCCGCACTCGACGAGGTCAACAAGCAGTACCGCACGAACGACGGCACCGGCTTCGTCAAGTCCGAGGACGAGTGGGCCACCGCGGTCTCAGAGGCCTACCCGACGCTCACGAAGGACGACGTGCTCGGTCTCTACGACTACACGACCTCGCACTACGGCGACATGAACGACCACCTGCGGGACCTCCACTCCCCAGCGGACGCGGCCTCGCTCGAGGCGGACATCTCCCGCACGACGGACGCCATCGCGAAGCTCCCGCCCGTCGAGGGGACCTTCTACCGTGGCGTGCAGTTCGACACGTCGACGTTGGACGGCCTGCAGGTCGGCAAGCCGTGGAGCGACGAGGGCTTCATCAGCACGTCGACCGATCCGACGAAGGCCTTCCCGGGGAACACGGTGCTGACGATCGAGGGGAAGACCGGCGTGAACGTCAAGCCCTTCTCGGACGTCATGCGCGAGGACGAGGTGCTGTTCCAACGGCACACGCAGTTCGAGGTCGTCAGCAAGGAGCTCGTGGACGGCAAGTGGCGGATCACCCTGCGAGAGGGCGCGGGTGGTTGACACATCAGCACGTGTGCAGGTGCTGCTGCAGGCGCTGTCCAAGCTCCCGGCAACCGAGGGGATCGTGTTCCACGGCGGCGGGCTGCCCGGTCAGTTCCGTCTCGCGGGGGAGTTCACGCTGCGCGGCCTCACCGCCACCTCGTCGGACCCCGACGTCGCGACCGAGGGTGACAGCGTCGACGGTCTCGTGGCGTTCCGTTCGCGGACGGGACGGAGCATCGCCCCGTTCTCGGCGCACCCCGACGAACACGAGGTCGTGTTCCTGCCCGGGTCCCGCTTCCGGCTCGTGGGAGACGTCTGGGTCGAGCGCCGTGGCATGCTCGTGACCGTCCTCGACGAACTCGTCGACGGCGTCGCGACCGACGACCCGGACGCGCTCCGACAGGCGTGCGCCGAGCTGGTCGCCCGCCACGAGCCGACCCACCGAGAACCGACGACGCTCGGCAAGTTCGCGTCGGAGTTGTCCTGACGCGACGGCCGCTCGCCGGGAGCGGGCTCAGCCGGCGGCGGCCGTGCGGATCGGTTCGGGGGGTTCCGGAGCGATGTCGAGCAGGGTGAGCGAACCGTCCTGCCCGATCACGGCGGGTCCGGAGCGGCGTCCCAGCCCCCCGCCCCGGAAGACCGGGAGCGCGTGGGGGCCGCACTGTCGCAGGAGCTCGCCGAACCAGGGTCCGTAGGACGGGTCCGCCAGTCGTGCTCGCGGGTCGAGGCCCGGTTCGAGCCCGTCGGCGATCTGTTCCGGGGTGAGTGCTTCGGACGGGTCGTGCTCGAACGGCATCTCCCAGTCCTCGGAACCGATGTAGACCGCCATCCGGAACGGCCGCCGACCCGAACCGGAACCCGAGGCAGTGAGCCAGCACCGCCAGTCGCCGATCTCGTACAGCTCGGGGAACACCCGCACCGACTGCCAGCCCCGCTGATGCAGGACCTGGACCGCCTGCAGGAAGGTGTACGAGGGTGTGAAGTCCATCGGCTCCAGCGTACTGCGCCGGCTCCGGCACGATCGGAACCCGGTCCGCGCCGAGACGAGCGGCCTGTGGTCGGCCCGGTCCGTCAGCCCCCGCCGGTGATCGGCGGCACGGTCGGCGGGTCGAACGACGGGATCGAGAAGGACGGCACCGGCACGGGCGTCACCGTCCGGTCCGGGACCCCGGGCACGGAGTACGACGACACCGGCTCCGGCACGTCCGACGTCCCGCGGTCCGCGGGCACCTGCAGCCCGGCTGCGCCGGTGCCGATCAGTCCCGCCGTCAGCACGACCAGGGCGAACAGCCGGTAGCGGATCCCCAGGCTCCGGAAGTACCGCTGCGCCGCGAACCGGCCGGCGCGGAACGCCTCGACGGACATCGTCGCGGTCACGAGTGCGAGTGGCCACGCGACGGCGGTGATCAGCCCGTCCGGCGCAGCAGCGCCGATGGCCGTCGTCGTCCCGATGATCCCGAGCACGCCGACCGCCAGCCCGGACCAGAGCGCGAGTTCCTGCCGCAGGCTGCCGAACTGCCAGGCCGTTCCCCACGCGACCCGTCCGGTCCGGTTCCTGGCCGTGCGCAGGACGCGGTCGTCGCCGGGCAGCAGCACGACCACCGACGCCAGTCCGAGCACGGTCGCACCACCCGCGGCCAGTGCGGCGGGCAGTCCGTCCGGCCCCGGCAGGACCGGGGAGGCCCATCGCAGGGCGAGCGCGACGACGACGAGTGCGGCGGCGCCGACCCCGCCCCACCGTCCGAGCGCCGCCCCGCGCCGCGGCAGCGTCCCCAGGTAGCTCGCGGGGAGGCGGTCGCGCCGACGACGGTAGCGGCGCAGGACGACCCACGCGCCGACCGCACCGAGGACGGCCGTCACGGTCGTCGCGACCGCGCCGACCACGCCGGGTCCTGCGGCGAGCAGCACGGCGGCCACGAGCGCCGGGACGAGTGCCACGGCGGCGGCAGCGCGTCGTTCCCAGGTGACCGCGGCGTCGAGGAGCTCGCGGGACTCCTCGTCGCCCGGGTTCGTCACGAGCAGGTCGAGCAGCAGGTCCGGCTGGTCGGCGACCGGTGCGTACTCGGCGCGCAGGGCGAGCAGGCCCGGGTGCTGCGGGGCGCGCTGCAGCCCCTCGACGACCAGCTCGCGCGCGCGGTCGGAGTTGCGGTGCGCCCGCTCACAGACCGCGCCGACGGCGTACCAGTCGGGGGAGTCCGGCTCGAGCTCGATCGCCCGCTCGTACGCCTGCCGCACCTCGGGCAGTCGGCGTCCCCGGGCATCGATGCTCGCGATCGCGTGCTGCGCCCAGAGACCGGCCACGTCGGGTGCCACCGGGATGAGACGGGCGGTGACGTCCCGGGCCTCGGGCGCGCGACCGGCTGCGATCAGGACGGCGACCAGGCGCAGGTACGGCGGCAGCGTGTCCGGTGCGGCCTGGACCGCCGCACGTGCGGCCAGCTCGGCCTGCTGCAGGTCGCCACGCGCCTGGTGCAGCGCCGCCCACTCGCCGAGCAGTCCAGCGTCACCGGGGGCCCGGTCGAGTGCGTCGCGCAGCACACGCTCTGCGGTGTCCAGCTGCCCGAGCGCGCGGAGCGACCCTGCGCGGGACGCCGCGGAACCGGCGGCATCGGCACCGGCCGCACCCGCCGGGGTGTCAGAGGACACGCTTCTGCTTGAGGTAGGCGACGAGCTCGTCGTAGCGTCCGTCCGCGTTCGCGAAGGCCGCGACGTTCTTCGCCGTGACGAGCCACGACCCCGTCGACGGACGGACCTGGGTCAGCGCGTGCCGGACCTCGGCCATGCCCAGGGGTTGGATCTCGCCGGCCGCGACGGACTTCGCCATCGCCTGCTCCGCGGCCGAGGTCACCAGGTGGGCGAGGTCCGCGCCGGAGAAGTCCTCGGTCGCTGCGACCACCTGGCCCAGGTCGATGCCGGCGATCGGGCGGCGTGCGAAGTGGTGCCGCAGGATCGCCTCGCGTGCCGGTGCATCGGGCGGCAGCACGAGGGTCATCCGGTCCAGTCGGCCGGGGCGCAGGAACGCCGGGTCGACGTCCCACGGGCTGTTCGTCGCCGCGAGCACGAACAGTCCGTCGTTCTCCGAGCCGACCGAGTCGAGTTCGAGCAGGAGCTGGTTCACCATCTGCCGCAGCCCGCTCCACCCGGTGCCGATGCTCGACCGGCGCGCGCCGAGCGCGTCGATCTCGTCGAGGAACAGCACGGCGGGCGCCCGGGTCCTGGCTGCCTGGAACACCGCGTGCAGGTTCTTCTCGGTGTTGCCGACGTACGGGTCCAGGATCTGGTCGATCCGTGCGGTCACGAAGTGCGCACCGAGCTCACCGGCGATCGCGCGGGCCATGAAGGTCTTGCCGCAGCCGGGAGGCCCGTACAGCAGCAGCCCCCCACGCAGGGTCTTGCCGAAGGCGGCGGCGATCTCCGGGTGCCGCATCGGCTCGAGGAACGACTCGCGGATGCGCTGTTTCACGTCCTCGAGTCCGCCGACGTCGGCGAGCGTGACGTCGGGACGCTCGATCTCGACGTCAAGGGCGTGGTCGCCGTCGCCCTCCACCCGGATCTTCTCGGGTCCGTCAGCCGGCTCGGCCGGCTCGGCGGGTTCGGCGTCGTCCGCCGACGGCTCGACGAACGGCGGCGGGACGCTGCGTCCCAGCTCCGCCTCGGCACGTCGCCAGTCGAAGCCCTCCGCGGGTCGGACGGGAGGCTCGGTGCCGGTGGCGACTTCGGTGACCGGCACCGGGCCTCCAGGCCGCAGTGCGGTGCTCGCGTCCGTCAGGACCTGCAGCGCGAGCGCGTTGCCCGGATCCTGCTGCAGGACCATCCCGGCGTGCTGCAGGGCCTCGGCCGCACGGCCGCGCTGCAGCAGCAGCTGTGCGACCTGTCCGCGCAGTGCCACGTCGTCGGGTGCCGCCTGCATCGCGGCGAACAGGCTGGTGAAGAGGGGGTCGTCGGTCATCGTCGCCTCGCGTCCTGGGCGGACAGGACGCCGTGCGCCCGCTCCGCGATCGCCGTCGCCAGCGCACTGCCGATCGGCTCGGTCTCGTCGTCGAACGGGACGAACACGTCCGTCCACCACCACCCGCCACCGTCGGCCTCGGGCGGCAGCGTCGGCACGTCCGGCAGCAGGCGACGGACCTCGGACGTCGAGCGGACCCGACGCGGGTGCTGGACCGTGGCCAGGAGGCGCCCGTCGCCGTCGGTGAACCGGGCGACCAGACCGTCCCGGACCAGGCGCATGCCGATCCCGGGGTCCACCGCGGCCGCGGCGGGTCGGAACTCGGCGTCGCCGAGCAGGGTCGGCCCGAGGATGGTCAGCTCACGGGGCACGTGGGTCGTCCTCCGGGGTCGGGCCGGCGCCGAGGTCGCGGCCGGTGAGTCGTTCGACGGCGTCGCGGCCCAGGTGGTCGACCACGGGGCGGAGCCGTTCCCACCCGGTGGCGTCCGGTCGCGAGGGCCCGTCACGGAACCGCAGCACCAGGGACGGCAGACGTGGTCGGCCGACCCGCTCGGCACCGAAGCGCTCCCGCATCTCGTCGACGTCGAGCCCCAGGCCCTGCACCGCCGGTGCCCCGAGCAGCATCGCGACCGGCTCCGGGTCCTGCTCGAGGGTCGGGCGCACGGTCAGGTCCGCCGACCCGACGCGGGCGAACACCATCGCGACGAGTGGCAGCGCGCTCCGGCACAGGTCGGCGAGCAGGACGGTGGCGGCGTCGTGCGCACGCTGCACCCCGGTCGTGCCCGGGGCGCCGACACCGACCAGGCCCGTGACGACCTCCTCGACACCCTTGTCGGTGCGGCGGACGGTGACCGAGCCGGCCAGGGGTGCGTCCGCGGACCCGATGACCGAGAACCGGGCTTCGTGCGGCATGCGCGCCCGGGCGGCCGCGGTCAGCGTGTCCTTGTCCCAGGCGTCCTCAACGGGTTCGTGCGTGCCCCACCCGACCGGTGTCGTCCCCGGCCCGAGCGCGGCGAACGTCTCCCAGGCGCGGCCCAGCCGCACGCCGACGTCGGCACGGTGGCGGATCGACGCCGACACGACGAACTGGACCTGCTCCGGGCGGGGCACCTCGAGGAACCGCGGGTCGACGGCATCCGCGGCCGTCGGCGTCCGGAACGCATCGGCGACGCCGGCGAGCGCCGTGCCGGTCGACCCGTCGCGGAGCGTGCCGTCCTCGGCACGGACGACCCACCGGCCGTCGGCGCCGTCGAGCACCTGCCGGAAGGACTCGGTGAGCCGCGCGGTGTCCGGTGTCAGGACGACGACGCGATGTCCGTCGGCCGCAGCCCGGACGACCAGGTCGGCCCGCATCGGCGTCAGTGCCACGACGGGCAGGACGGACTCGCTCACCACGTAGCCGTCGCCGATCCCGTCCACCAGCGGGTGTCCCGTCCCCATGGCATGGACCCTACCGTCCGGGGTCGCAACCGGACGCAACCTGCCCGCCCGTAGCGTCACGCACGGACGCGCCGACCGCGCGGCCACCGACACCGTCGTCGAAAGGGCACCACCATGACCATCGCAGCATCGCCGACCACCTACGCCGCTCCGGGCGAGGACGGATCCCTCGTCGCGTTCCGGCCGCGGTACGACCACTACATCGGCGGGGAGTACGTCCCACCGACCGGTGGGCAGTACTTCGAGAACCCGACCCCGGTCACGGGCAAGACCTTCACCGAGGTCGCACGGGGCGACTCCACCGACGTCGACAAGGCCGTCGCCGCCGCGTGGAAGGCGTTCCCGGCATGGGGCAGGACGAGCATCACGGAGCGCGCGAACATCCTGAACCGGATCGCCGACCGGATGGAGCAGAACCTCGAGGTGCTCGCCGTCGCCGAGACGTGGGAGAACGGCAAGCCGATCCGTGAGACCCTCGGCGCGGACATCCCGCTGGCGATCGACCACTTCCGCTACTTCGCCGGGGCCATCCGCGCACAGGAGGGGTCGACGGGGGAGATCGACCACGACACCGTCGCGTACCACTTCCACGAACCGCTCGGGGTCGTCGCGCAGATCATCCCGTGGAACTTCCCCATCCTGATGGCGGTGTGGAAGCTCGCACCCGCGCTTGCGGCCGGCAACTGCGTGGTCCTGAAGCCCGCCGAGCAGACCCCCGCGTCGATCCACGTGCTCATCGACCTGATCCAGGACCTGATCCCCGCCGGGGTGCTCAACGTCGTCAACGGCTTCGGGTTCGAGGTCGGCGCCCCGCTCGCCCAGCACCCCGACGTCCGCAAGGTGGCCTTCACGGGGGAGACCACTACCGGCCGCCTGATCATGCAGTACGCGTCGCAGAACCTGATCCCCGTCACGCTCGAGCTCGGTGGCAAGAGCCCCAACGTGTTCTTCGCCGACGTCGCGAACGAGAAGGACGCGTTCTACGACAAGGCGCTCGAGGGCTTCGCGTTCTTCAACCTCAACCAGGGCGAGGTGTGCACGTGCCCGTCGCGGGCGCTCGTCGCGAAGGAGATCTACGACGGCTTCGTCGCCGACGGACTCGACCGCGTGCGCGCGGTCAAGCAGGGCCACCCGCTCGACATGGCGACGATGATCGGCGCGCAGGCGTCGAACGACCAGCTCGAGAAGATCCTGAGCTACATCGACATCGGCAAGCAGGAGGGCGCGAAGCTGCTGCTCGGTGGCGAACGCGCGGACCTCGGTGGCGAGCTGAGCGGCGGGTACTACGTCACGCCCACCGTGTTCGAGGGCGACAACGCGATGCGGATCTTCCAGGAGGAGATCTTCGGACCGGTGCTGGCGCTCACGAGCTTCAGCGGGTACGACGACGCGATCTCGATCGCGAACGACACCCTGTACGGGCTCGGCGCCGGGGTCTGGAGCCGCGAGGCCACCACGCTCTACCGGGCCGGCCGTGACATCCAGGCGGGGCGCGTGTGGGAGAACACCTACCACCAGTACCCGGCGGGTGCGGCGTTCGGCGGGTACAAGCAGTCCGGGGTCGGGCGCGAGAACCACAAGATGATGCTCGACCACTACCAGCAGACGAAGAACCTGCTGGTGTCGTACGCCGAGGGTCCGATGGGCTTCTTCTGATGCCGCACCCCACGGCGCGCGTCGCGGTGACGCCGGCGGCGGGGGAGCTCCTGCGCTCCCTCACCGCCCGGCACGGCCCACTGATGTTCCACCAGTCGGGCGGCTGCTGCGACGGGTCGAGTCCGATGTGCTACCCGGTCGGGATGTTCACGACCGGGTCCGGCGACGTGCTGCTCGGTGCGGTCGACGTCGACGGCATCGACCCCGTCGAGGTCTACATGTCCCGCTCCCAGTTCGAGTACTGGAAGTACACGCACCTGACCATCGACGTGGTCGACGGTCGCGGTGGCGGGTTCTCGGTCGAGGTGCCCGAGGGCAAGCGGTTCCTCACCCGGTCCCGCATGCTGGACGACGCCGAGCTGCAGGACCTGGGACTGGTCCCGTCGGGCGCGCCGACGTAGGCTGACCGCACCTGCCGCGACGACGCGACGGGCGGACCCGGTCGGACGGAGGACGCATGCGCGCACCCCGTCCCGGGTCCGTCCGCCCCCTGGTCGCCGAGTCCTGGCGCCGGTCCGCCCGGGTCGACCCCGACGGCGTGCCCGCGGTCACCCTGGGCACCGACGAACTCGACGCCGCCCGGCGCAGCGGGCCACTCGCGACCCTGCTGCCGATCGTCCGTCGGCTGCTGCTCGACGACTCGCGCGCCGCCGGGTGCATCGTCGCGGTCGGAGACGCGGCCGGCCGGCTCGTCTTCGTCGACGGCGCGCCCGGAGCCCGCCGCGCCGCCGAGGACATGGGCTTCGTCGCGGGCGCGGACTGGGCCGAGGAGCACGTCGGCACCAGCGCGCCCGGCACCGCCCTGCGCCTGGACCGCCCCGTGCAGATCCGCAGCGAGGAACACTACGCGACCGCCGTCAAGCCGTTCTCGTGCAGCGCGGTCCCCGTGCACGACGCCGGCGGCCGGCCGATCGGCGTCGTCGACGTCACCGGCGACGACCGTGCCGTCGAGCGCCACACCCTGCCGCTGGTGACCGCGACCGTCGCGGCCGCCGAGGCGGAGCTCGCGCTCGCGACCCTGCGCCGGCCGGACCGCACCCGGACCACCACGCCCGAGGACGCCGAGCTCGTGCTGCTCGGCGCCGACACCGCCGTGCTGCGCGCCGGCGGCCGCACCGTGGCACTGTCCGCACGGCACTCCGAGATCCTCGCCGTGCTCGCAACGGCCACGAGCGGGCTGCCCGCCGCCGACCTCGCCGCGGCCGTCTACGGCGACGCGGGCGCCACCACCACGCTCCGCGCCGAGCTCGTCCGCCTGCGCCGGGTCCTCGCGACGAGCGCTCCCTGCGTGACGCTGGCCTCGCGCCCGTACCGGGTGGGCGGGGTACGCACCGACGTCGACGGCGTGCTGCGGGCGCTCGACCGCGGGGCGCGCCTCCAGGCCGTCAGCCGCTACCCGGGACCGGTCCTGCCGGGGTCGGACGCGCCGGGGGTCGACGCGCTCCGCGACCTGGTCCGCAGCCGCTTCCGCGAGGCGGTCGTGACCGACGGGTCCGCCGACGCGCTGCTCGCGTGGTCCCGCACCCCCGACGGCGCCGAGGACACGCACGTGCTCCGTGCACTGCTCGGCGTGCTGCCGCCGCGGTCCCCGCGCCGGGCGGGGCTGGTGGCCGCCGTCGAGGCGATCGAGGGCCGCTGACGGTCCGCTGACCTGCCTGGAGGCCCGGCTCGGCCTGGTAGCATCGGCGTGCTTGCGAGTGTGGTGGAATCGGCAGACACGGGGCACTCAAAATGCTCTGCCTCACGGCGTGCGGGTTCAAGTCCCGCCACTCGTACCAAGGGCGCTCACGGCGTGCGGGGCAGTTCCGGTCTCACGCGTCCCGCCACTCGTACCAAGGGCGCTCACGGCGTGCGGGGCTGGTCCGGCTCACCGGGTCCCGCCACTCGTACCAAGGGCGCTCACGGCGTGCGGGGCTGGTCCGGCTCACCGCGTCCCGCCACTCGTACCAAGGTGACTTGTTCACCGACCAGCCATCCGCTGCGGCCAGCACTGCTCGCGTCTAGTAGGCTCTCCGGCGTGAGTGACGCAGAAGCAACAACCGCAACAGCACCCCGTCGAGTCGTCGTCGCCGAGGACGAATCGCTCATCCGTCTCGACATCGTCGAGATCCTCCGCGACAACGGGTTCGACGTCGTGGGCGAAGCGGGTGACGGCGAGACGGCCGTGCAGCTGGCGACCGACCTGCGTCCCGACCTCGTCATCATGGACGTCAAGATGCCCCAGCTCGACGGCATCTCCGCCGCCGAGAAGCTGTCGAAGAACCACATCGCTCCGGTCGTCCTGCTGACCGCGTTCAGCCAGAAGGAACTCGTCGAGCGTGCCACCGAGGCCGGTGCGCTGGCCTACGTCGTCAAGCCGTTCACGCCGAACGACCTGCTCCCCGCGATCGAGATCGCCCTCTCGCGGTACCAGCAGATCATCACGCTGGAGTCCGAGGTCGCCGACCTGGTCGAGCGCTTCGAGACCCGCAAGCTCGTCGACCGCGCCAAGGGCCTGCTCAACGAGAAGATGGGCCTGACCGAGCCCGAGGCCTTCCGCTGGATCCAGAAGGCTTCGATGGACCGCCGGCTGACCATGCACGACGTCGCCAAGGCGATCATCGAGCAGCTCAGCGCGAAGAAGTAGTCACGCACCGACGCGCTGCCGACGCCGCCACCCGATCCGGGTGGCGGCGTCGTCGTGTCAGGGTCGTCGTGTCAGGGGCGGGGTGGCAGCTGCTGCAGGGTCCAGGCGTTGCCGTCGGGATCGGTGAAGAAGACGAACCGGCCCCAGGCCAGCTCGTCCACCCCGACGACGTCGACCCCCAGCGCGCGCAGGTCGGCCAACGCCTGGTCGGCATCGGGGACGACGACCTGGATCGACTTCAGGGAACCGGGTTCGACGTCCGGCGACATGATGCCGTCACCGAACGCGATCGAGCAGGCCGACCCGGGTGGCGTCGCCTGCACGAAGCGGACGTCGTCGGACACCCGCTGGTCGTGGTCGATGGTGAAGCCGATGCGGTCGTAGAAGTCGCGGGCGCGGTCGACGTCGCTGACGGGGACCATGACGAGTTCGATCTTCCAGTCCATGGCGGACTCCCTGTGGCCGTGCGAGGGCTCAGCGCCGCTCGCGGATCATGTTGGTGATGCGGACGGTCGAGCACCGGCGACCCTGGTCGTCCGTCAGCACGATCTCGTGCGTGGTGAGCGTGTTGCCGAGGTGGATCGCGGTGCAGGTGCCCGTGACGGTGCCGCTCGTCGCACTGCGCGAGTGCGAGGCGTTCAGCTCGATGCCGACGGCGTAGCGTCCGGGCCCGGCGTGCACGTTCGCCGCGGCCGACCCGAGGCTCTCGGCCAGCACCACGTAGGCGCCGCCGTGCAGCAGCCCGGCCGGCTGACGGTTGCCCTCGACCGGGATGGTGCCCACCGCGCGCTCGGCGGTGAGCTCGCTGATGACCATGCCCATCTTGTCGCCGAGTTCGCCCGTGCCGCGGTCGGTGAGCCGCTCGTCGACGGGGCCGGTGGTGGTCGCTTCGTCGGTCACGCGCGCTTGACTCCTGTGTCGGATGGCGTCGGTAGGCTGTCCGGGTGTCGGACTCCGCAAAGCCTACCCTCATGGTCATCGACGGCCATTCGCTCGCCTTCCGGGCCTTCTACGCACTGCCGGTGGACAGCTTCGTCAACCGCGACGGGCAGCACACGAACGCGATCCACGGCTTCATCTCGATGCTGCTGATGCTCCTGCAGCGCGAGAAGCCCACCCACCTGGCGGTCGCGTTCGACATCTCGCGGTTCTCGTTCCGCACCCGCGAGTACGCGGAGTACAAGGGCACCCGCTCCGAGACCCCGGCCGAGTTCAAGGGGCAGATCCCGCTCCTGCAGCAGGCCCTCGAAGCGATGGGCATCACGACCGTCACGAAGGAGGACTACGAGGCCGACGACATCCTCGCCACCCTGTCGTCCGAGGGCGCCGCCCAGGGGTACCAGGTCTACGTCGTGTCCGGGGACCGCGACTCCATCCAGCTCGTCAACGACGACGTCACGCTGCTGTACCCGTCGGTCCGCGGGGTCTCCGAACTCACGCGCTACGACCGCGACAAGGTCTACGAGCGCTACGGCATCGAACCGCACCAGTACCCGGACGTCGCCGCACTCGTGGGCGAGACCAGCGACAACCTGATCGGCATCGACAAGGTCGGCGAGAAGACCGCCGTCAAGTGGGTCACCCAGTACGGCTCGCTCGACGGGGTGCTCGAGCACGCCGACGAGATCAAGGGCGTGGTCGGCAACAACCTGCGCGAGCAGCGCGACCGGGCGGTCCTGAACCGCCGGCTCAACCGCCTGGTCACCGACGTCGCGCTGCCGGTCGGCCCCGCCGACGTGGCGCTCCGTCCGATCGACGAAGCGGCGGTGCGTGAGCTCTTCGCGAAGCTGCAGTTCCGCACGCTGCTCGACCGGGTGTTCAAGGTCGTCGGGGGCGGCGAGGGCGCCGACTCCACCGCCGAGGGCTCGGCCCCGGACCCGGGTGTGACACCGCCGCCCGTCAAGACGCTGATCGACGAAGAGCTCGGCTACTGGCTCGAACGCCGGAACGCGGCGGCGGCCGACAACGGGTACGGCGTCGCGGTGGAGATGATCGACGGTCGTCTCAGCGCGATCGGCATCGCCACCCACGACGACGCCGTGCTCGTGCCGGGCGGCAGCGGCGCCAAGGACTACGAGCAGCTGACCGCGTGGTTCGCCTCGGACGCGCCGAAGCACTTCCACGACGCCAAGGCCGCCGTCAAGGCGCTCGGCACCGTGGGCATCGTCGTCAACGGCATCGCGGGCGACGCGCGCATCATGGGCTGGCTCGCCAACCCGGGCAAGCAGGGGCAGCCGCTCGGTGACCTGGTCTACCAGGAACTCGGCGAGGAACTGCCGACCGCCGACCCGAACCAGCTGGTCCCCGAGACCGCACCCGTCAACGTCGGCGTCGAAGCCTGGTACGGCCTCCGCGTCACGACCGCACTGCGTGCCCGCATCGACCCCGGCTCGCTCCGTGTCCTCGACGACATCGAACTGCCGCTCGTGTCGGTCCTGGCGCAGATGGAGACCACCGGCGTCGGCATCGACCGCCCGGTGCTCACCGGACTGTCGAAGGAGCTGGGGGAGCGGGCCGCCGAGCTCGCGCAGCAGGCCTTCGCCGAGATCGGCCACGAGGTCAACCTCGGGTCGCCGAAGCAGCTGCAAGAGGTGCTGTTCACCGAGCTGGCGATGCCGAAGACCCGCAAGACCAAGACCGGTTTCTCCACCGACGCCGCCAGCCTGGCGGACCTGCAGGACCAGCACCCGCACCCGTTCCTCGGGCTGCTGCTGCAGCACCGCGACGCGACGAAGCTCCGGCAGATCGTCGACACCCTCGACGCCGCGGTCGTCGACGGGCGCATCCACACGCGGTACGAGCAGACCGGCACCAGCACCGGCCGTGTGTCGTCGACCGACCCCAACCTGCAGAACATCCCGGTCAAGACGGCCGTGGGGCGCCGGATCCGGTCGGCGTTCGCCGTCGCCGAGCCGTACACGACCCTGCTGACGGCGGACTACTCGCAGATCGAGATGCGGATCATGGCGCACTTGTCCGGCGACCCGGGGCTCATCCAGGCCTTCAACGAGGGCGAGGACCTGCACCGCTTCGTCGGAGCCCGGGTGTTCGGCGTCGAGCCGGCCGACGTCTCCGCCGAGATGCGCACCAAGGTCAAGGCCATGTCCTACGGTCTCGCGTACGGGCTCAGCGCGTTCGGCCTGTCCAAGCAGCTCCGCATCGAGCAGAGCGAAGCCCGCACCCTGATGACCGAGTACTTCGCCCGGTTCGGTGCGGTGCGCGACTACCTGCGCAACGTGGTCGAACAGGCACGCGAGGACGGCTACACCGAGACCATCTTCGGGCGCCGTCGTCCGTTCCCCGACCTGAAGAGCCCGAACCGGGTCCTGCGGGAGAACGCCGAGCGGGCCGCGCTGAACGCCCCGATCCAGGGTTCGGCCGCCGACATCATGAAGATCGCGATGCTCGGCGTCGCCGCGGACCTGCGCGACGGTGACCTCGGCACGCGCCTGCTGCTCCAGGTGCACGACGAACTCATCCTCGAGGTCGCGCCCGGCGAACAGGACCGCGTCGAGGAGATCCTCCGGACCCGCATGGGCGCTGCCGCCGAACTGACGGTCCCGCTCGACGTCTCCGTCGGTCTCGGCGCCAACTGGGAGGCCGCGGCCCACTGACGCCGGGTGACGACCACCGCTGCACCGCGGTGGTCGGACCGGCTCGGTAGGGTCGGGGCATGACCGATGAACGCCCCGTCCGCCAACCGTCCGCCGTCGACCGCGTCGCCGAGGACTGGGTCGACACCCTGGTCGACCTCGACCCGACGATCGCCACCTACATCGGTGTCGCCGGCCGGACCGGCGAGTACGGCGACACCTCGCCCGCCGGGGCCGCGGCCATGGCGTCCGCCGCCCGGTCCGCGAAGACCGCACTCGACGCCGCGGCGCCGGCCGACGACGTCGACCGCGTCACGAAGACCGACCTCGGCGCCGAGCTCGACCTGGTCGTCGAGTCGTACGACCGCCAGCTGCACCTGCGCGACCTCAACGTCATCGCCAGTCCGCCGCAGTCCCTGCGTGACGCGATCGACTTGATGCCGACCGCCACCGAGTCGGACTGGCGTGACATCGCCAGCCGGTTCGCCGCGCTGCCCGACGCGCTCGAGGGATGGCGCGAGACCCTGCTCGAAGGCACGCGCGAGCGGGTGACGCCGGCACGCCGCCAGGTGGAGCTCGTCGCGGAACAGGCCGCACGCAGCGGCGCACCGGACGGGTTCTTCCGCCAGCTCGCCGACGGCGCCGCGCTCGACGACGGGGCGCCGTTGCCCGAGTCGCTGCGGGCGGACCTGCAGCGCGGCGCCGAGGTCGCCTCGGCCGCGTACCGGTCCCTGAGCGGGTTCCTCGAACACGAGCTGATGCCGCTCGCCACCCCCGTCGACGCCGTGGGACGTGACGCCTACGAGCTGCACTCGCGACGGTTCCTCGGCGCCGTCGTCGACCTCGACGAGGCCTACGAGTGGGGGATCGAGGAGCTCGCGCGGATGCGGGACGAACAGGAGCGGATCGCCGAACGGATCGAGTCCGGGGCGTCCGTCGCCCGCGCGATCGAGGTCCTCGACGCCGACCCCGCCCGCACCCTGCACGGCACCGACGCCCTGCGACGGTGGATGCAGGAGACCAGCGACGCCTCGATCCGCGCGATGGACGGCACCTACTTCGACATCGCGGACCCGATCAAGCGCCTGGAGTGCCGGATCGCGCCGACGCAAGAGGGCGGCATCTACTACTCGGGCCCGTCCGACGACTTCTCGCGCGCCGGCCGGATGTGGTGGTCCGTGCCCCAGGGAGTGACGGAGTTCGGGACCTGGCGCGAGAAGACGACGGTCTACCACGAAGGGGTCCCCGGGCACCACCTGCAGATCAGCCAGGCGGTCTACAACCGCGGCGAGCTCAACACCTGGCGTCGCCAGCTCGCCGGTCCCTCGGGGCACGTCGAGGGCTGGGCGCTCTACGCCGAGCGGCTGATGGAGCAGCTCGGGTTCCTCGACGACGACGGCGACCGCCTGGGCATGCTCGACGGCCAGCGCATGCGTGCCGCGCGTGTGGTGCTCGACATCGGGGTGCACCTGCAGAAGACCAACCCCGACGGCGGTGGCTGGACGTGGGAGTACGCGCTCGACTTCATGCGGCAGAACGTCAACATGGACGACGCCTTCATCCGGTTCGAGGTCGCCCGCTACTTCGGCTGGCCCGGCCAGGCGCCGTCGTACAAGATCGGGCAGCGCGTCTGGGAGTCGATCCGCGACGAGGTCGCCGCCCGCCAGGGAAGCGCCTTCGACCTCAAGGCGTTCCACCACCGGGCGCTCGCACTCGGCGGGGTCGGGCTCGACACCCTGCGGTCGGCGCTCGTCGACTGACCGCAGGCCAGCAGGCGAGACAGCACGACACGGCGGCGGGGTGTGCTTGTGAGGCATCCCGCACCCGGTTAGACTTGTGCGGCGCAATCCGCGCCACACACCATCCGCCACGGCGGCACCGCTCAGGACACAGACTCCTGCGCCGCCCTGGCCCGACTCATGTCCGTTCGGAGCAATCTCTACATGACAACCACTACGACCAAGGCTCCTAAGCAGGTCGCCATCAACGACATCGGTTCGGCTGATGACTTCCTGGCCGAGGTCGAGAAGACCCTGAAGTTCTTCAACGACGGCGATCTCATCTCCGGCACCGTCGTGAAGATCGACCGCGACGAGGTCCTCCTCGACGTCGGGTACAAGACCGAGGGTGTCATCCCCTCGCGCGAGCTCTCGATCAAGCACGACGTCGACCCCAACGAGGTCGTCAACGTCGGTGACGAGGTCGAGGCCCTGGTCCTCCAGAAGGAGGACAAGGAAGGCCGCCTCATCCTGTCCAAGAAGCGCGCGCAGTACGAGCGTGCGTGGGGCGACGTCGAGAAGATCAAGGAATCCGACGGGGTCGTCACCGGCACCGTCATCGAGGTCGTCAAGGGCGGCCTCATCGTGGACATCGGTCTCCGCGGCTTCCTCCCGGCCTCGCTCATCGAGCTGCGCCGTGTCCGCGACCTCACGCCGTACCTCGGCCAGGAGATCGAGGCGAAGATCCTCGAGCTCGACAAGAACCGCAACAACGTGGTCCTGTCGCGCCGTGCGCTCCTCGAGCAGACGCAGTCCGAGTCCCGGACCACGTTCCTCAACAACCTCCACAAGGGCCAGGTCCGCAAGGGCGTCGTCTCGTCGATCGTCAACTTCGGTGCGTTCGTCGACCTCGGCGGCGTCGACGGTCTCGTCCACGTCTCCGAGCTCAGCTGGAAGCACATCGAGCACGCCAGCGAGGTCGTCGAGGTCGGTCAGGAAGTCACCGTCGAGATCCTCGAGGTGGACCTGGACCGCGAGCGCGTGTCGCTCTCGCTCAAGGCCACCCAGGAAGACCCGTGGCAGGTCTTCGCCCGCACCCACGCGATCGGTCAGATCGCACCGGGCAAGGTCACGAAGCTCGTGCCGTTCGGTGCCTTCGTCCGCGTCGCGGACGGCATCGAGGGCCTGGTCCACATCTCGGAGCTCTCGAACAAGCACGTCGAGCTCGCCGAGCAGGTCGTCTCCGTCGGCGACGAGGTCTTCGTGAAGATCATCGACATCGACCTCGACCGTCGCCGCATCTCGCTCAGCCTCAAGCAGGCCAACGAGGGCGTCGACCCGGAGAGCACCGAGTTCGACCCGGCGCTCTACGGCATGCCGACCGAGTACGACGACAAGGGTGACTACAAGTACCCCGACGGCTTCGACCCGGAGACCAACGAGTGGCTCGAGGGCTACGACACCCAGCGCGAGGCATGGGAAGGCCAGTACGCGGCCGCCCAGGCTCGTTGGGAGGCCCACAAGGCCCAGGTCGCCAAGTCCCTCACCGACGAGGCATCGGGGACGTTCGACCTCCCCGCGACCGCTTCGTCGTCGTCGACCACGAGCGAGCAGGCCGGTCAGGGCACCCTGGCCGACGACGCTTCGCTCGCGGCGCTCCGCGAGAAGCTCAGCTCGACCAACTGATCGAGTCCTGCGCGAACCGGAAGCCCGGCACCCCTTCGTGGGTGCCGGGCTTCCGGCATTCCGGCAGACAACGCCCATAGGCTCGGTGTCGTGCGCATCATCGGACTCACGGGCGGCATCGCCGCGGGCAAGTCGACCGTGTCCGCCCGCTGGGCGGAACTCGGCGCGGTCGTCGTCGACGCCGACCGGCTCGCACGCGACGCCGTCGCTCCCGGTAGTCCCGGGCTGGCGCAGGTCGCGGAGCGCTTCGGTCCGGACGTGATCGCTCCGGACGGCTCGCTCGACCGCCCCGCGCTCGGCGCAGTGGTGTTCGCGGACGCCGCAGCCCGCAAGGACCTCGAGGGGATCACCCACCCCGAGGTGTGGCGACTCGCGCAACAGGCCTTCGACGCGGCCCGGGCCGCCGATCCGGACGCCGTGGTCGTCTACGACGTGCCGCTGCTGGCAGAGGCCCGCGGGTCCCGGCCGCTCCGGTTCGACGCGGTCGTCGTGGTCGACGCGCCCGCGGCGGTCCGCACCGACCGACTCGTCGAGCACCGCGGGATGCCCCGGGCCGAAGCCGAGCGCCGGATCGCCGCGCAGGCGTCGGACCAGGAACGGCTCGCCCTGGCGGACCACGTGGTCGACGCCACCGGCACGATCGAGCAGACCATCGCCTCGGCCGACACCGTCTGGCAGCGCCTGGTCGGATGAAGCACCGCTTCCTGCTCCTGCTCGCCGCGATCGTGCTCGTCGCCATCGGCGGTGGCACGCTCGTCGCCGCCAACGTCATGGCCGAGCAACGGGTCGAGCAGCACGGCCGCGAACCCGCTGCTGCCCCCGCACACGGCGACCAGCACGGCCCGGCTGACGAGTTCCACCGGTTCCGGCTCGGCGCGATCGACGGCGAACGCCTCGAGCCGAACCGTGACGACTTCGCTGCACGGACCGCGAACGACGGCCCCCTGCTGCTGTTCCTGCCCGCCACCCGCGCCAAGCCCGCGCAGTACCAGCGCTTCCTGACGACGGCGCTCGGCGACGGCTACCACGTGCTCGGGCTCGACTACTGGAACCTCGGCAAGACCCTGTCGGGCACCTGCGAAGCGGACGCCGAGTGCTACGGCCAGGTCCAGCGGAACCGCTTCGACGGCACGCGGCCGTCCGAGTTCAGCGACGTGTCGTCCGCGGGGTCGATCGTGTCCCGCTTCCGCGATGCCATCACCCACCTGGACGACGTCGACCCGAACGGCGGGTGGGGCCGTTTCGTCACGAGCGACCAGGACATCGCATGGCAGGACGTCGTCGTCGCCGGGCACTCCCAGGGCGGCGGCGAGGCAGCGTTCATCGCCCACATCCGAGCGGTGCGTGGCGCGCTGATGTTCTCGTCGCCCGTCGAGTCCCTCGGACCGGTCCACGCCGCCTGGATGGACAGTCCCGGGCGCACACCACCGTCGCGGATGTACGCGATCGACGACGTCCGCGACGTGTTCGGCCCGCGGATCCGCGGGTCGTGGACAGTGCTCGGCCTGGACGGTCCCGCGACCGACGGCGGCCCGGACGGACCGTGGCGCACGGACACTGCGGCGCCCCCGGCGGGCTGGGACCCGCACGCGATCCTGACGGACATCCAGGTCGGGACGCCGGACCAGTCGCACTCGCGCACCATCAAGGACACGACACCGCTCGACGCCGAGGGCCAGCCCCGCATGCTCGGCCTCTGGCAGTGGCTGCTGCACCGGTTCGCGCCGGTGCGCGCATCCTCCGGCGCGTCATAGCAAGCCGTCCTAGTCTGAGGTGATGCAGCACGACGGCGGAACACCACCCGAGCGCCTCCGGGCGCTGATCCGGCACCGCGCCCAGGTCGACGCCGACCGCGTGTACCTGGAAGACGCCCGCTCCGACCGGGTCCTGACCTACGGTGCGCTCGGTGCCGCGGTGGACGCCTGGTCGTCCACGTTCGACGTGATCGGCATCGCCGACTCGGGTGCCGTGCTGGTCGACGTCGGGGACCCGCTGGCCTTCGCCGTGGTCCACCTCGCTGCGCTCGCCTCGGGCCGCCGGGCGGTCCCGGTGGACACCGGGCAGCCGACCACCGAGCCGGCGCGGCTCGCCGACCTGCTCGGCGGGGCGTCGATCGTGGTGTCGGACCGTGACCAGGACGCGACCGTCCCCGGGGCGCCGGCGGCGCGCGTCGACCCGGCCACGGGCCTCCCGTCCGACGTCCGCGACGGCGACCTGCCCGCCGATGCTCCGGACGCACCCGGCGAGGGATCGGTGGTGCTGTTCACGTCCGGATCGACGGGCACGCCGAAGGGCGTCGAGCTGCCGGAGAGCCAGCTGCTCTTCGTGGCCAGGGCCGTGGTGGACCACAACCGCCTGACCGGCGAGGACCGCGGCTTCAACTCGTTGCCGCTCTTCCACGTGAACGCCGAAGTGGTCGGACTGCTGGCGACGCTGGTGGCCGGCGCGACCCTGGTGCTCGACCGCCGGTTCCGGCGGACCGGGTTCTGGGAGCTCCTGGCCGAACGGCGCGTCACGTGGCTGAACGCGGTGCCCGCGATCCTCGCCGTGCTCGCGAAGACCGGCCCCCTCGACTTCCCCGATGGCCTGCGCTTCGTACGCAGTGCCTCGGCGCCCCTGCCGGACCCCGTCCGCGCCGCACTCGGTGACGTCCCGCTCGTGGTCAGTTGGGGCATGACCGAGGGCGCGAGCCAGATCACCGCGACCCCGCTCGACGCGCCCGCCCGACCCGGCACGGTCGGTGTGCCGGTCGGCAGCCAGGTGCAGGTCCGCGACGAGGACGGTGCCGTGCTGCCCGCAGGCCAGGTCGGGGCGCTCTGGATCCGCGGCCCCGGGATCGTGCACGGCTACCTGTTCGGCCGAGCAGCCGAGCGCTTCGACGCCGACGGCTGGCTGTCCACGGGCGACGTGGGCTCCGTCTCTGCGGACGGCTGGGTGTCCCTGGCCGGACGGTCCGACGACGTCATCAACCGCGGCGGCGAGAAGGTGTACCCGTCCGAGGTCGAGGACGTGCTGCTCGGTGACCCCCGGGTGCTCGAGGCCGTCGTGGTCGGACGCCCGGACGACGTGCTGGGCAGCGTGCCGATCGCGTACGTCATCCCGCACCCGGACCCGGACGAGCCGCTCGACCACGACGGGCTGGTCGCCGACCTGACCGCGCGCGCCGAGCGGTCCCTCACACGGTTCCGCCGGCCGGTCGAGATCGTCGTCGTGCCGGACCTGCCGCGCGCCCCCACCGGCAAGATCCAGCGTGCCCGCGTGCGGGGGATGGCGGCGACGTCGTGACCCAGGCCGAGACCCAGGCGCGTGCTGCCGCCGGGGACCAGCCCGCCCCCACGGGCGTGCAGACGCCGACCCGCACCGCCGCCGGCCGACCTCGACACCTGTACGAGGTCGACGTCCTGCGGATCCTGACCTTCGCGTGCGTGCTCGGCGTGCACACCACCAGCCACACGATGGCATCCGACGACGTCGGGCTGGCCGGGCTGCTCGCGCTGCTGCACTTCACGCGGCTGGTGTTCTTCACCCTGACCGCGTTCGTCCTGGTCTACAGCTACGCCATCCGGCCGAAGCCGATGTCGGTGTTCTGGCCGAAGCGGTTCCTGCTGGTCGGGGTGCCGTACCTGGCCTGGTCGTTCGTGTACGTGGCCTCGGCCTGGCTGCTCGACCCGGGGCAGCGCGGTGACGTGCCCGCACTGGTGACGACGTTCGCCACCGGGGTCGTCACCGGGACCGCGAAGTACCACCTGTACTTCCTGCTCGTGACGATGCAGGTCTACCTGCTGCTGCCCGCGATCATGTGGCTCGTCCGGAAGTCGCGCGGGCACCACGTCACGGTGCTCGTGGTCGCGCTCGTGGTCCAGCTCGTGGTCTTTGCCGGGTACAAGTACTTCCCGGCGAGCGACGCGTGGCTGAACGGGTACCAGAAGCAGTTCTTCTTCTCGTACGTGTTCTTCATCGTGTCCGGTGCGATCGCCGCCGACCACGCCGACCGGTTCCTCGGCTTCGTCCGGACCCACCGGCGCGGCATCATGTGGGCGTTCCTGGGCGGCGCGGTCCTGACGATCGGTGTGTTCGTCCTGCAGATGGCGACCGGCGACTCGCCGTACGCCGCCGGCACGCCGCTGCAGCCGGTCGAGGCCGTGTGGAGCACCGTCGTCTTCGTCGCGTTCCTGGCCATCGGTGCGGCCTGGGCGGACCGCCGCGTCGCCGGCAGTCGGCTCGCCAAGGTGGTCGACTACGCGTCCGACCGGTCGTTCGGCATCTTCCTCAGCCACCCGCTCGTGATCTGGCTGCTGCTCTACGGCTCCAGCCCGCTCGAGGCGCTCGTGCCGAAGCCCTGGCTCACCCTCGTGACGTACCTGCTCGTGGTCGTGCTGTCGGTGGCGCTGACCGAGGTGTTCCGCTGGACGCCGCTCAGCGTGCCGCTGACCGGCCGCCCGTCGCTGTCGTCCCGCGCGGCACGCGCGGCGCGCGCCTGAGTCCCTGACCCCGAGACGGACGGGAGGCCCGTGGCGACACCGCCACGGGCCTCCCGTCCGTCCCCAGGTCCGGATCAGATCCGGGGCCGCTCCGCCTTCGGCGTCCCGATCTCCAGCACCCCGTTCGGCGAGGTGAGCCGCAGCGGCTTCATGAACCAGGCGACGACCGCCGCGGCGAACAGCAGGGCGCAGGACAGGGCGAAGGGGAGCTGCCACCCGCTGGCGTCGATCAGGAAGCCGAAGACGATCGGCGACAGGACACCGGCGATGCCGAAGCCGGTGTTCATGAACCCCGAGGCCGTCCCCGACCACTGCGGGGCCACGTCCATCGGGATCGCCCAGAGGTTCGCGTTGCAGAGCTCGAGGAAGAAGAACGAGAGCGCCAGCGAGATCGTGGCGACGAGCAGCCCCTGCCCGATGACGAGCGGGATGAGGCAGAGCAGCGAGCCGCCCAGCCCGATCACCAGGATCGTCCGGCGCGCGTTCCGCGTGTTCCCGCCGCGGTGGATGATCCGGTCGCTGAGCATGCCGCCGACGGTGTCGCCGACGACGCCAGCCAACAGGATGAGCGTCGTGAACAGGGCGAAGTCGCCGATCTCCAGGCCGTAGGTCGAGCTGAGGAACGTCGGCAGCCAGGTCAGGAACACCCAGAGCGTCCAGCCGTAGCCGAAGTCCACGAAGGTGACCGGCAGGATCTGCTTCGCCATCTGGCGCCACGGCACGGGCGGCCGCGTCGCACGGGTCTCGACGGGCGGCAGCTCGGACAGTTCGACCTGCGTGATGCCCTTCGCCGACTCGGGCTTGTCGCGGAACCAGACGAACCAGACGACGGCCCACGCGAACGACAGCACCGCGGTCGCGAAGAACGCCAGCCGCCAGCCGCTCACCGCGATGAAGTACGCCACCACCAGCGGCGCCAGGGCGTTCCCCAGACGGGCAGCCGAGTGCACGACACCCTGCGCGAAGCCGTTGCGGTCACGGGGGATCCACCGGCTCATCGCCTGGGTGGCGGTCGGGAAGGCCGCCGCCTCGCTCAGTCCGAGCAGCGCCCGTGCGGCGAACAGCGTCCAGAAGCCCACCGCGAAGCCGGTCCAGAGCGTCGCGACGCCCCAGATCACCGTGATGACGAAGAGCGCCTTGCGCGGGCCGAACTTCTCGCTGATCGTGCCGCCGAAGACCTGCAGCAGGGCGTACGGCAACGAGAACGCCGCGACGATGACGCCCGCGGTGGCCTCGTTGAAGCCGAACTCCTCGGTGATGTGGGGGAGCGCGGTGGAGATGTTGGTGCGGTCGATGTACGAGATCGCGTACATGAAGCAGAGCAGGATGAGCACGCGCCCGCGGATGCGTCCGCGGAACGGGGTGCCCTTCGTCGGTGCCGCCGGGGTCGCGGTCGTCATGGGGCCTCTTCGGGGGAGTGAGGGTCGATCGGGGTGCTGCTGAACGAACGAGACGTTAGGGACCGTTCTTATCAGCGTCCTTGGAGCCTGCTCTCCCGCGGACGATACGCCCGCTGCCGCGCGAGGGGTACGCCGTCGGCGAGCAGACGGCCGAGGTGTCGGTGGGCGCGCCTAGCATTGGCGGCATGGCAGTGACGATGGAACCCGCGCGCTCGGTCCGCCCGTTCGAGGTGATCAGCGAGTACACGCCGAGCGGTGACCAGCCTGCGGCGATCGCCGAACTCGCCGGGCGCATCAACGCCGGTGAGACCGACGTCGTGCTGCTCGGTGCCACCGGTACGGGCAAGTCGGCCACCACGGCCTGGCTGATCGAACAGGTCCAGCGCCCCACGCTCGTACTCGCGCACAACAAGACGCTGGCCGCGCAGCTGGCGACCGAGTTCCGCAGTCTGCTGCCGAACAACGCCATCGAGTACTTCGTCTCGTACTACGACTACTACCAGCCCGAGGCGTACGTCCCGCAGACCGACACCTTCATCGAGAAGGACTCCTCCGTCAACGCCGAGGTCGAGCGGCTCCGCCACTCCACCACGAACTCGCTGCTCAGCCGCCGCGACGTCGTCGTCGTGTCGACCGTGTCCTGCATCTACGGCCTCGGTACCCCGGAGCAGTACATGAACGCCTCGGTGGCGCTGTCCGTCGGTCAGGAGATCTCGCGCGACCAGCTGGTCCGCCGATTCGTCGCCATGCAGTACCAGCGCAACGACGTCGACTTCGCCCGCGGCACCTTCCGGGTGCGCGGGGACACGATCGAGATCATCCCGATGTACGAAGAGCACGCGATCCGCATCGAGATGTTCGGCGACGAGATCGAAGCGCTGAGTTCCCTGCACCCGCTCACGGGCAACGTCATCGACGACCTGCCCGCGGTCTCGATCTTCCCGGCCTCCCATTACGTCGCCGACACCGACGTCATGCACCGGGCCATCGGCACCATCAAGGAAGAACTCGCCGAGCGTCTCGCCGAGCTCGAGGGCCAGGGCAAGCTGCTCGAGGCCCAGCGCCTGCGGATGCGGACCACGTTCGACATCGAGATGATGGAGCAGATCGGGTTCTGCTCGGGCATCGAGAACTACTCGCGGCACGTCGACGGGCGCATGCCCGGCGAAGCCCCGCACTGCCTGCTCGACTACTTCGCCGACGACTTCCTGATCGTCATCGACGAGTCCCACGTCACCGTCCCGCAGATCGGTGCGATGTACGAGGGCGACGCCTCGCGCAAGCGCACCCTGGTCGAGCACGGCTTCCGCCTGCCCAGTGCGATGGACAACCGCCCGCTCAAGTGGGAGGAGTTCCTCGAGCGTGCCGGGCAGAAGGTCTTCCTGTCGGCGACCCCCGGCAAGTACGAGCTCGGCATCACCGACAGCGTCGTCGAGCAGATCATCCGTCCGACCGGCCTGATCGACCCCGAGATCGTCGTCAAGCCCTCGGACGGTCAGATCGACGACCTGCTCGAGGAGATCCAGCAGCGCGTCGAGAAGGACGAGCGCGTGCTCGTCACCACCCTGACCAAGCGCATGGCCGAAGAGCTCACCGACTTCCTCGGCAACGCCGGGGTGCGCGTGCGCTACCTGCACTCGGACGTCGACACGCTCAAGCGCGTCGAGCTGCTGACCGAGCTGCGCCAGGGCGTCTACGACGTGCTCGTCGGCATCAACCTGCTGCGTGAGGGCCTCGACCTGCCCGAGGTGTCGCTCGTTGCGATCCTCGACGCCGACAAGGAAGGCTTCCTGCGGTCGTCGACCTCGCTCATCCAGACGATCGGTCGTGCAGCCCGCAACGTCTCCGGGCAGGTGCTCATGTACGCCGACAAGATGACCGACTCCATGAAGCAGGCCATCGAGGAGACCGACCGTCGCCGTGAGAAGCAGGTGGCGTACAACCTGGAACACGGCATCGACCCGCAGCCGCTCCGCAAGAAGATCGGCGACATCACCGAGCAGCTGAACCGCGAGAACGACGACACCAAGGCGCTGCTCGAACGCCGTGGCAGCAGCGCGAAGGACCGTGGTCGCGCACCGACGCCGTCGCTCAAGCGCACGGGCATCGCGGGCGAGGGCGCCACCCAGCTCGAGTCGACGATCGCCGATCTCAACGACCAGATGCTGCAGGCCGCGACCGAGCTGAAGTTCGAGTTGGCGGCACGCCTGCGCGACGAGGTGCAGGACCTCAAGAAGGCGCTGCGCCAGATGGAGTCCGCGGGCCATGTCGACTGACACCACCGCCGCCGCCGGGGGTGGACGGGCGCAGACCGTCGTCGTCACGGGTGCCAGTGCCGGTCTCGGGTACCACGCGGCCGAGCAGCTCGCGGCCGCCGGGCACCGGGTGGTCCTCGCGACCCGCAACCCCGAGCGGGCCGACGCCGCCGAGCGCAGCATCCGGCAGCACGTGCCGGACGCCACGCTCGAACACCTGCACGTCGACCTCGCCGACCTCGACAGCGTCCGCGCCGCCGCGGCCGACCTGCAGGACCGTGGCCCGGTCGACGTCCTGCTCAACAACGCCGGGGTCGTCGGGTCACGCACCGAGCGCTTCACTGCGCAGGGCGTCGAGCTGCAGGTCGGCACGAACCACGTCGGGCACTTCGCCTTCACGGGGTTGCTGCTGCCGATGCTCGAACGCTCCGGTGGTCGTGTCGTGCACCTCGGGTCGATCGCGCACCGCTGGGCATCACTCGACCGCCGCGACCCGTTGCGCGTCGGGCACTACTCGGGGTACCGGCAGTACGGCCGCAGCAAGCTCGCGGTGATGCTGTTCGGGTTCGAGCTCGCCGAGCGGCTGGCCGACGCGGGCTCCGCGGTGTCGAGCGTCGTCGCACACCCGGGCCTGGCGTTCGACGCCCTCGGTGCGCAACGGCCGCTCGTCACCCCGGCCCGGGACGAACCGGCGTGGATGCGCCCGGGCGAACGGGCCGTCGCGCAGGGCAAGGACGCCGGCGCACTGCCGCTCGTCCACGCCGCGGTCGGTGCCGACGTGCGATCGGGGGAGTACTGGGGGCCCGGCGGGCCGCTGCAGCTCCGCGGGTCGGCGGCGATCGTCCGCGCCGAGCCCCGGGCGCACGACCGCACGGTGGCGGCGCGTCTCTGGCTCGCCAGTGAGCAGGCCTCGGGCGTGGCGTTCGCTCTCGACGCATTCGCCTGAGCCCGGACCGGAACCGAATGTCGGCGTCGGTTCGTAGACTCGTCGGTGATGACCATCACCTCTGATCGCGGCCCTGTCACGCCCGGACGCAACGCCTTCGGCGGCGCTGCCGACTCGGATCGAGCGGACGACGACCGCTCCGACCTCGAGCCCGCAGACCTGCACCTGCCCGGCGGCACGGCACCGCACAACACGACGACGCTCAGCGTTCGTGGCGCGCGGGTGCACAACCTGCGCGACGTCGACCTCGAGATCCCGCGCGACTCGCTCGTGGTGTTCACGGGGCTGTCCGGCTCGGGCAAGTCCTCGCTGGCGTTCGACACGATCTTCGCCGAGGGACAGCGCCGGTACGTCGAGTCGCTGTCGGCGTACGCCCGGCAGTTCCTCGGCCAGGTCGACCGGCCCGACGTCGACTTCATCGAGGGGCTGTCGCCCGCCGTGTCGATCGACCAGAAGTCGACCAACCGCAACCCGCGCTCGACCGTCGGCACCATCACCGAGGTCTACGACTACATGCGTCTGCTCTGGGCGCGCATCGGCACCCCGCACTGCCCGATCTGCGGCGAAGTCGTCAGCAAGCAGAGCGTGCAGCAGATCGCCGACCAGCTGATGACGCAGGAATCCGGCACACGCTTCCAGGTGCTCGCGCCGATCGTGTCGAAGAAGAAGGGCGAGTTCGTCGACCTGTTCCAAGAACTCGCGGCGTCGGGGTACTCGCGCGCGATCGTCGACGGGGAGCGGGTCCAGCTGAGCAGCCCACCCACGCTCAAGAAGCAGGTCAAGCACGACATCTCCGTCATCGTCGACCGACTCGTGGCCAGCGACGACATCCTCGGTCGACTGACCGACTCGCTCGAGACGGCCCTGCGCCTGACCGACGGCACGGTCGCGATCGACCTCGTCGACCACGAGGGGCCCGGCGCCGTCCGGACCTACTCCGAGAACCTGTCGTGCCCGAACAACCACCCGCTCGCACTCACCGAGATCGAGCCGCGCACGTTCTCGTTCAACGCGCCGTTCGGCGCCTGCCCCGAGTGCTCCGGCCTCGGCACCCGCATGTCCGTCGACCCCGATCTGGTGCTCGGCGACCCCGACGCCTCGCTCGCCGACGGTGTCCTGCTGCCCTGGACGGGGACCAGCGGGCTCTACGCCTACTTCGAGAAGCTGCTGGCCGGCCTGGGCAAGGAACTCGGCTTCCGGCTCGACACCCCGTGGAGCCAGCTCGACCCGTCGGTGCAGGCGGCGATCCTGACCGGCAAGGACTTCGAGGTCTCGGTGTCCTGGCGCAACCGCTTCGGCCGCGAGATGCGCTACACCAGCGGGTTCGAAGGCGTCATGCCGTACATCGAGCGCAAGTTCGCCGAGGCCGAGTCGGACTCGCAGCGCCAGCGCTTCCAGGGGTACCTGCGCGAAGTCCCGTGCCCCGTGTGCGACGGCACCCGCCTGAAGCCGGAGGTCCTGGCGGTCACCGTGGCAGACCACAGCATCGCCGACGTCACCCAGCTCAGCCTCGACGACGCCTACGCGTTCATGGACACCCTGACGCTGACCGAGCGCGAGGCCCACATCGCCGCCGCGGTCCTGCGCGAGATCCGGGCGCGTCTCGAGTTCCTGCTCGAGGTCGGGCTGAACTACCTGACGCTGTCCCGCGGCGCCGGCTCGCTGTCGGGCGGCGAAGCCCAGCGCATCCGCCTGGCCACGCAGATCGGGTCCGGCCTGACCGGCGTGCTCTACGTGCTCGACGAGCCGAGCATCGGCCTGCACCAGCGCGACAACCGCCGGCTCATCGACACGCTGGTCAAGCTGAAGAACCTGGGCAACACGCTCATCGTGGTCGAGCACGACGAGGACACCATCCGCACGGCGGACTGGGTCGTCGACATCGGTCCGGGCGCGGGGGTCAACGGCGGCAACGTCGTGCACTCGGGTTCCTACGCCGACATGATCGAGAACCGCGAGTCGATCACGGGCGACTACCTGGCCGGTCGTCGCGCGATCGACATGCCGTCCGAACGTCGTGCGATCAACAAGAAGCGCGTCATCAGCGTGCAGGGCGCCCGCGCGAACAACCTGCGGGAAGTCGACGTCGACTTCCCCCTGGGCGTCTTCACCGCGGTCACGGGTGTCAGCGGGTCCGGCAAGTCGACGCTGGTCAACGACATCCTGTACAAGGTGCTCGCCAACCAGCTCAACGGTGCGCGGCACATCGCCGGCAAGCACACGCGCGTCAAGGGGCTCGACCAGCTCGACAAGGTCGTCCACGTCGACCAGGCGCCGATCGGCCGCACACCGCGGTCGAACCCGGCGACCTACACGGGCGTGTTCGACCGCATCCGCCAGCTGTTCGCCGAGACCCCCGAAGCGAAGATCCGCGGGTACCTGCCCGGCCGGTTCAGCTTCAACGTCAAGGGCGGCCGCTGCGAGAACTGCTCCGGTGACGGCACGATCAAGATCGAGATGAACTTCCTGCCCGACGTCTACGTCGCGTGCGAGGTCTGCGGTGGTGCGCGCTACAACCGCGAGACGCTGCAGGTGCACTACAAGGGCAAGGACATCTCCGAGGTCCTCGACATGCCGATCAGCGAAGCGGCCGAGTTCTTCGAGCCGATCTCCGCGATCCACCGGTACATGGCGACCCTGGTCGACGTGGGTCTGGGGTACGTGCGGCTCGGGCAGAGCGCGACGACCCTGTCCGGTGGCGAAGCGCAGCGCGTGAAGCTCGCGACCGAGCTGCAGCGTCGCTCGAACGGCCGCACGGTGTACGTGCTCGACGAGCCCACGACGGGCCTGCACTTCGAGGACGTCCGCAAGCTGCTGATGGTGTTGCAGGGACTGGTCGACAAGGGCAACACCGTCATCACGATCGAGCACAACCTCGACGTCATCAAGTCGGCTGACTGGGTCATCGACATGGGCCCCGAGGGCGGGTCCGGCGGCGGTACGGTCCTGGCGACCGGCACACCCGAGCACGTGGCCGACGTGCCGGAGAGCCACACCGGTGTCTTCCTGCGCGAGATCCTCGACGCCCAGGACGCCCGCGTCGGCAAGCAGCGCTCGGTCGGCGCCCGCACGGTCGCCCCGCAGGAGTTCGCGAAGAAGTCCGGCACGAAGTCCGGCGCGAACTCCGCCAAGCAGCAGGCGGGTGCGCGGTAGGTGGCAGACACCGTCCCGTGGCGCCCGAAGGCCGGTGAGATCCCGACCGACCCGGGCGTCTACCGCTGGCGCGACGGCAACGGCCGGGTGCTGTACGTCGGCAAGGCGAAGAACCTCCGCGCACGGCTGAGCAACTACTTCGCGCCGCTGCCGACGCTGCACGAGCGCACCCGGCGGATGGTCCTGACGGCGAAGAGCGTCGAGTGGACCACGGTCGGCTCCGAGATCGAGGCACTCCAGCTCGAGTACACGTGGATCAAGGAGTTCGACCCGCCGTTCAACGTCAAGTTCCGTGACGACAAGTCGTACCCCTACATGGCGATCACCCTGGGCGACGAAGCGCCGCGGGTGATGGTCACGCGCAACCGCAAGATCAAGGGCGCCAAGTACTTCGGCCCGTACCCCAAGATCTGGGCGGTGCACGACACCATCGACCTGATGATCAAGGTGTTCCCGATCCGCACCTGCTCGGACTCGTCCTACAAGCGTGCGATGCAGACGGGCAAGCCGTGCTTCCCGGGGCAGATCGGCAAGTGCGGCGGACCCTGTTCGCAGCGCGTCACGATCGCCGAGCACCGTGCGCTGGTCGAGGAGTTCATCCGGTTCATGAACAGCTACGACCGCCGCGTCATCACCGAGCTCCGGCAGCGCATGGGCGCCTCGGCCGACGCGATGCAGTACGAGCAGGCGGCGAGGTACCGCGACCAGGTCGAGGCGCTCGAAGCCGTGCTCGAGAAGTCCGCGGTGGTGCTCAAGGACTCGGTCGACCTCGACCTGTTCGGGATCGCCGAGGACGAACTCGCCGCCGCGGTCCAGCTGTTCTCGGTGCGCGGCGGACGCATCCGCGGTGTGCGCGGCTGGGTCGTCGACAAGGAACTCGACATCAGCACCGGTGACCTGGTCGAGCAGATCGTCCAGGGGGTCTATGCCGATGGCGAGCTGACGCCGCGGGCCGATGGCGCGCGGCCGGGCCGGGACGACTCCGCGATGCTCAGTCCGACCACCGAGGAGCCCCCGCGCGAGGTCGTCGTCCCCGAGCTCCCCGAGGACGCCGACGCCCTGCAGCAGTGGCTCAGCGACCGCCGCGGCGGGCGTGGCACGAAGCTCAGCACGGCCCAACGTGGTGACCGCGCCGGACTGGCCCGCACGGCGTCGCAGAACGCGCAACAGGCGCTGATGCTCTACAAGACCAAACGCTCGGCCGACTACACCACGCGTGCTGCCGCACTGGCCGACATCCAACAGGCGCTCGGCATGTCCGAGGCCCCGCTCCGCATGGAGTGCTACGACATCTCGCACCTGCAGGGCACGAACGTCGTGGCGTCGATGGTCGTCTTCGAGGACGGCCTGCCGCGCAAGGACCAGTACCGGCGGTACTCCATCGCCGAGACCCGCGACGACACCGACAGCATGCACCAGGTGCTCACCCGTCGGTTGGCGCGTCTGGACGAGGACGCCGAACTGCCCGACCAGCCGGACCAGAACGCCGACGGCGTCGTCGCGGTCGAGAAGCCGACCAAGCGGTTCGCCTACCGCCCGCAGCTGCTCATCGTCGACGGCGGGCAGCCGCAGGTCGCCGCCGCCAAGCGTGCGATGGACGAAGCCGGGGTCGCGGACATCGCCCTGGTCGGCATCGCGAAGCGGCTCGAAGAGCTCTGGCTGCCCGACGACGACTTCCCGGTGATCCTGCCGCGCAACTCCGAGGCGCTCTTCCTGATCCAGCGCATCCGCGACGAGGCGCACCGCTTCGCCATCACGCACCAGCGCGGGCGGCGCAAACGCGACGTCCGGACGCAGCTGTCCGAGATCCCGGGGCTCGGCCCCAGCCGGGTCAGCGCGCTGCTGAAGCACTTCGGCTCGGTCGCGCGGCTGCGGTCGGCCACCGCCGACGAGATCGCCGAGGTGCAGGGCGTGGGGCCGGCGACGGCCGCCGCCGTGGTGCGCAAACTGCAGACGGTGCCGACGAGCACGCCGACGGGGGAGTCGCCCGCCAGCGCGCCGTCCGCCGAGTCACCGTCCGGTGACGCGGCGTCGGTCAGCGCGGAACGGACAGGAGGCCCAGTGCGGGTCCCCGAGGTGACCCGCTACGGTCCGCAGCTGCCGACGTGACGCAACCCGGTCCTCCCGTTCGTCGGGTCCCTGACCCCCGGACGGGCGATACCCTGGACCCCACCACCATCCCCCGGCCCGCTCTGCGGGCACCCGGACCGCCCGAGCGACGCGCCCGGGCAGCGACGACGGAGCACATCGCCAGATGACCGACACCGATGCGAGTCCGCAGCACGACGTCCTGATCGTGACCGGGATGTCCGGGGCCGGACGGTCGACGGTCGGCAAGGCACTCGAGGACCTCGACTGGTACGTCGTCGACAACCTGCCGACACAGATGCTCGGGCCGTTGACCGACCTGGCCGACCGCGCGGGCGAGAAGATCCCGAAGCTCGCGGCCGTCGTCGACGTCCGCGGTGGCCGGTACTTCACGGATCCGGAGCACGCGGTGGAACGGCTGCGGGCGTCGACGTCGGCACGCGTCCGGGTGCTGTTCCTCGAGGCGACCGACCAGGTGCTCGTGCGGCGGTTCGAGCAGGTCCGTCGGCCGCATCCGCTGCAGGGCGAGGACACGTTGCTCGACGGAATCGCCCGCGAGCGCACCCGGCTGCTGGGGCTGCGCGAGGCGTCCGACGTCATCATCGACACCTCCGACCTCAACATCCACCAGCTCGCGAACACCGTCACCGAGAAGTTCGCCGAGGACCGGTTCACCGGGGTCCAGGTGACCCTGATGAGCTTCGGGTTCAAGTACGGACTGCCCGCGGACGCCGACATGGTGGCCGACGTCCGCTTCATCCCGAACCCGTACTGGGTGCCGGAGCTCCGGCCGCACACGGGTCTCGACAAGCCGGTCTCCGAGTACGTCCTGGCCCAGCCCGGGTCGCGCACGTTCGTCGACCGCTACGCCGCCGTGCTCGAGCCGGTGCTCGACGGGTACCAGCGCGAGAACAAAAGACACGCTACGATCGCCATCGGCTGTACCGGCGGCAAGCACCGCTCGGTCGCCATCGTCGCCGAGCTGGCGAGCCTCCTCCGTGGGATGCCCAACGTCGCCGTGCGTGTGAAGAACCGAGATCTCGGCCGGGAGTGACCGTCCCACCGGCCGCTCCACACGGGTGCGCCGCGCAGGACACGGGACCCACCACCAGAAAACGTTAGGAATGATGCTGTGCCGTTGACTGCCGAGGTCAAGGACGAACTGGCCAGGGTCGTCGTGGGCCGCAACACGGTCCGTGCCGCCGAACTCGCGACCATCCTGCGGTTCGCGGGTGGCCTGCACGTCATCTCCGGCAGGATCGCCGTCGAGGTCGAGCTCGACACCCGGATCATCGTCCACCGTGTCCGCAAGGACCTCGCCGAGCTCTACGGCGTGCGGAGCGAGGCATCGGTGGGGTCCTCGGCATCCGCACGACGCGGCACGCGCTACCTGGTCCGCGTCCTCGAAGCGGGCGAGACCCTGGCCCGCCAGACAGGCCTGATGGACGCACGTCGTCGCCCGGTCCGCGGGCTGCCGAACCGGCTCACCACGGGCAACCGCGAGGACCTCGCTGCCATCTGGCGTGGCGCGTTCCTGGCCGCCGGCACCCTGACCGATCCCGGTCGTGCCGCCGCCCTCGAGGTCACCTGCCCCGGCAACGAAGCAGCGATGGCCCTGGTCGGCGCCGCCTCACGCCTGGGGATCGCCGCGAAGGGCCGCGAGGTCCGCGGTGTGCACCGTGTGGTCATCCGCGACGGCGAGGCCATCGGGCAGATGCTCACGGCGATGGGAGCCGCCCGCACCACCGCCGACTGGGAGGAGATGCGCCAGCGCCGCGAGGTCCGCGCGACCGCCAACCGCCTGGTGAACTTCGACGACGCCAACCTCCGCCGCTCGGCACAGGCCGCCGTCGCCGCGTGCGCCCGCGTCGAACGTGCGCTCGAGATCCTCGGCGACGAGGTCCCCGACCACCTGCAGTACGCCGGGTCGCTCCGGCTGGCACACCGTGACGCCTCGCTCGACGAGCTCGGCCAGCACGCCGACCCGCCCATGACCAAGGACGCCATCGCCGGCCGCATCCGTCGACTGCTCGCGATGGCCGACAAGCGCGCCGTCGAGCTCGACGTCCCCGGCACCGAGGCGAGCGTGCCCGAGGAGCTCGAGGGCGCCTGACGGCTCCTGCGTCCCCGCTGGGGCGGGCTCGGTCTGACGGCTGTCTGCACGTCACACGAACGGGCGCTGAAGCTCCGACTGCTAGGGTCGAGACGGCGACGTCACGGGCGTATCGTCCAGCACACGGGGGCCTGTCGAAGGGCTCCCGACTCCGAACAAGCAGCGCCTTCCGGGCGCTCCACATCCACCAGGAGATCCATTGACCGTCAAGATCGGCATCAACGGCTTCGGCCGCATCGGCCGTAACTTCTTCCGGGCCGCCCTGGCCAAGGGCAGCGACCTCGAGATCGTGGCGGTGAACGACCTCACCGACAACGCCGCACTCGCGAACCTGCTCAAGTTCGACTCGATCACGGGTCGTCTCGGCGTCTCCGTCGAGCTCGACGGCGACAACATCGTCGTCGACGGCAAGCCGATCAAGGTCCTGGCGGAGCGCGACCCCGCCAACCTCCCCTGGGGCGAGCTGGGCGTCGACATCGTCATCGAGTCGACCGGGTTCTTCACCAAGGCCGCCGACGCGCAGAAGCACATCGACGCCGGCGCGAAGAAGGTCATCATCTCCGCTCCGGCCACGGGTGACGACGTCACCATCGTGCTCGGCGTGAACGAGGACCAGTACGACGCCGCGAACCACCACATCATCTCGAACGCGTCGTGCACCACGAACAGCCTCGCGCCACTCGCCAAGGTCTTCCACGACAAGTTCGGCATCGAGCGTGGGCTCATGACGACGGTGCACGCCTACACCGCCGACCAGAACCTGCAGGACGGCCCGCACAAGGACCCCCGTCGTGCCCGCGCCGCCGCGCTCAACATCGTCCCCACCTCGACCGGTGCTGCCAAGGCCATCGGCCTGGTCATGCCCGAGCTCGCCGGCAAGCTCGACGGCTTCGCGCTCCGCGTGCCGGTCCCGACCGGTTCGATCACCGACCTCACCCTCGAGACCAAGTCCGAGGTCACCGTCGACGAGATCAACGCCGCCTACAAGGAAGCAGCCGAGGGCCCGATGAAGGGCATCCTGCTGTACAGCGAGGACCCGCTGGTGTCGACCGACATCACCACGGACCCGCACTCCTCGATCTACGACTCCGGCCTGACCAAGGTCATCGGCGGTCTCGTCAAGATCACCTCGTGGTACGACAACGAGTGGGGCTACTCCAACCGCCTGGTCGACCTGACCGAGTACGTCGGCGAGCGTCTGTAACACATGAGCCTCCGAACCCTCGGCGACCTCGGCGACCTCGCCGGCAAGCGCGTCGTCGTCCGGTGTGACCTCAACGTCCCGCTCAAGGACGGGGTCATCACCGACGACGGTCGCGTGCGCGCGTCGCTCGGCACGCTGAACACCCTCATCAACGCTGGTGCCCGTGTCATCGTGGTCTCGCACCTCGGTCGACCGGACGGTACGCCGGACCCGCAGTACTCGCTCGCCCCGGTGGGGCAGCGGCTGTCGGAGCTGCTCGGCAAGCCGGTCGAGTTCGTCGACGAGACCGTCGGTGACCTCGCCTCGGCGGCCGCCGGCGACCTTGGGGACGGTGACGTCCTGCTGCTCGAGAACCTCCGCTTCAACCCGGAGGAGACCTCGAAGGACGTCGCTGAGCGTCAGGCCTTCGCCGAGCGGATCGCCGCGATGGCGGACGCGTTCGTGTCGGACGGGTTCGGGGTGGTGCACCGCAAGCAGGCCTCGGTCTACGAACTCGCCTCCGTGCTGCCCTCGGCGGCCGGCGAGCTCATCGAGACCGAGCTGCGTGTCCTCGAGCGGCTGACCTCGACGTCCGAGCGCCCCTACACGGTGGTGCTCGGTGGGTCGAAGGTCAGTGACAAGCTCGGCGTGATCGACCACCTGCTCCCGCAGGTCGACACGCTCTGCATCGGTGGAGGCATGCTGTTCACCTTCCTTGCTGCGCAGGGGCACGGCGTGGCCAAGTCCCTGCTCGAGCAGGACCAGCTCGACGTCGTCCGCGAGTACCTCTCGCGGGCGGACGAGCTCGGCGTGACGATCGACCTGCCGACCGATGTGGTCGTGGCCTCCGGGTTCGCGGCCGACGCCGACCACGAGACGGTCGCGGCCGACGCCATCGAGTCGTCGTCCTTCGGTACCGACGGCATCGGGCTCGACATCGGACCCGACACCGCAGCGCGCTTCGCGTCCGCTGTCTCGGGGTCGAAGACCGTGTTCTGGAACGGGCCGATGGGCGTGTTCGAGTTCCCGGCCTTCGCTGCCGGCACGAAGACCGTCGCGCAGGCCCTCACCGAAGTCGACGGCCTCGGCGTGGTCGGTGGCGGCGACTCTGCTGCAGCCGTCCGGTCGCTCGGGTTCTCGGACGATCAGTTCGGCCACATCTCGACCGGTGGTGGCGCCAGCCTCGAGTTCCTCGAGGGCAAGTCGCTGCCCGGTCTCGAAGCACTCGGATGGACACGATGACCCGCACACCGCTCATCGCCGGTAACTCTGCGGAGGGCGCAGCATGAATCGCGTCCCGCTCATCGCCGGTAACTGGAAGATGAACTTGGATCATCTGCAGGCCATCGCGACCGTGCAGAAGCTCGCCTGGACGCTGAAGGACGCCCGTCACGACTTCGACGACGTCGAAGTCGCGGTGTTCCCGCCCTTCACCGACCTGCGCAGCGTCCAGACGCTCATCTCGGCCGACAAGCTCCCGATCCGCTTCGGCGCCCAGGACCTGTCGCAGTTCGACTCCGGCGCTTACACCGGTGACGTGTCCGGTTCGTTCCTGGCGGCGCTCGATGCCGCCTACGTGATCGTCGGACACTCCGAACGTCGCACCATGCACGGTGAGACGGACGAGGTCGTCGCTGCGAAGACGGCAGCTGCCGTCAAGCACGGCGTCGTCCCGGTCGTCTGCGTCGGCGAGACCGGCGAGCAGCGCGAAGAGCGCGGTGCCGGTGTGGTCGCGGTCGAGCAGCTGCAGGTCGTCCTCGACGCCGTGCAGCCGTCCGAGATCGTCGTCGCGTACGAGCCCGTGTGGGCCATCGGTTCCGGCCAGGCTGCGTCCGCCGAACAGGCCCAGGACGAGTGCGCCGCGATCCGTCGTGGCATCGCCGCCACCTGGGGCGAGGACCTCGCTGCGGCCACCCGTGTGCTGTACGGCGGCTCGGTCAAGTCGGGCAACATCGCGGGCTTCCTCCGTGAACCCGATGTCGACGGTGCCCTGGTCGGTGGGGCGTCCCTCGACGTGCAGGAGTTCGCGGCGATCGCGCGCTTCCGCCAGCACGTCGGACTCTGATCCATCCCGCTCGGGCCGGCCGCGTCGACGTGGCCGGCCCGAGCCACGCCCGTGCCGGTGACCCGGCCGCTCCGGTGGCCCGGTACACTTGCATGGCTGACTGACACGAAAGGTACGTCGTGGCGATACTCTCCGTCGTGCTGCAGGTCCTGCTCGCAATCACGAGCCTCCTGCTCACGCTCCTCATCCTCCTGCACAAGGGCCGCGGTGGCGGCCTCTCCGACATGTTCGGTGGCGGTGTGACGAGCAACCTCGGGGCGTCCGGCGTGGCCGAGCGCAACCTGAACCGGATCACCGTGATCCTCGGTCTGCTCTGGATCGTGAGCATCATCGTGCTCGGTCTCATCAACAAGTTCACAGCGGGGAGCTGAGCCATGGCATCAGGAGGCAGCGCAATCCGGGGGTCGCGCGTCGGCGCGGGCCCCATGGGGGAGCAGGACCGCGGGGTCCAGGCCGAGCGCGTCGCGATCTCGTACTGGGACGCGTTGGGCAACGAGGTCGTGCGGTACTTCGCCGCCAACCTCCCCGACGACGAGATCCCCGAGACGGTCGACTCGCCGTCCACCGGGCTGCCGGCGGGCCGTGACAAGGAGAACCCTCCGCAGGTCACGAAGACCGAGCCCTACAAGACCCACTTGGCGTACGTCAAGGAACGTCGCACCGAAGAAGAAGCCGCGCAGCTCCTCGAAGACGCGCTGCAGCAGCTCCGGCAGCGCCGCGGTACCGCGAAGTAGCACCGAACGTCACGAAGGCCTCCGCACTCCGGTGCGGGGGCTTCGTCGTTGCCGATGGACTCGGCGTGGGCGAGGGCGAGGGCGTGGGCGTGGGCGTGGGCGTGACGTCGGCGGCGCCGACTGGTCACAACACCCCGCTCACGTCCGCCGACCGGTCGCCATCCGTCGGTGGACGAGCGTCCGGACGACGGGTTGTGACCACTCGGGGTGAAACCGACGGGGTGTCGCGACCACTCGGACGGCGCGCGCTGCGTGGGACCGCGAGCACAGAACGACGGGAGGCGCGGTGCCAGCTGGCACCGTGCCTCCCGTCAGGAGCGTCTGGACAACAGAGCGTCAGAGCGTCAGAGCGTCAGTACGGGGACGCGATCAGGTTCTCCGGCACGTCGCGTGCGGCTTCCTGGTCCACGAAGAACACGGTGCGCTTGCGGCCCTGCACCCCGCCGACGGGGACCTCGTCCACCGAAGCGCCCGCCAGGGCGAGCCCGAGGACCGAAGCCTTCTCGGCGCCGGACAGGATGACCCAGACCCGCTGCGACGCGTTGATCGCCGGGTAGGTCAGGGTCAGGCGCTGCGGCGGTGGCTTGGGGGAGTCGTCGACCGGCACGACGGTGCGGTCCTTGATCGTCAGCTGCGGGAACTCCGGGAAGAGCGAGGCGGTGTGACCGTCCGGGCCGACGCCGAGCAGCGTGATGTCGAACTTCGGCGCGACGGCGGAGTCCGGTGCGGCGGCCTGCAGCTCGCGCTCGTACTGTTCGGCTGCCTGGTCGATGGTGAGCCCGGCGTCCGAGGCCGCGATCGGGTGGATGTTCTCCGACGGGATCCCGACACGGTCGAAGAAGTCGGCCTGCGTGCCCGTGACGTTGCGGTCCGCGTCGCCCTCGGGAGCCCAGCGCTCGTCGACCCACCACACGTGCACCTTCGACCAGTCGACGCTCTCACGCGCCTGGGACTGGCCGATCGCCGCGAGGACGAGCGTCGACACCGAGCCACCGCTGATGGCGATGTCCGCGCGCTCCTGCTCGTCCAGCACGTCGATGATCTTCGTGATGAAGCGTGCGGCGACGGACGCGCCGAGGGCCTGCTTGTCCGGGTGCACCAGCACCCGCCGTTCGTTGGTCACGTGACTCCCGTGTTCAGGTCGGCGGGCCGTGGCGGACCGCCTTCGGTCCGGTCGGGCCCGCGTCGCCGGTCCGTGGTGGACCGTGGACGGTGGACCCGACCGAGTGGGTGCTCAGTTGGCGATGGACTCGCGGAGCTGGGCGACCCCGTGCTTGACGACGTCTCCGAAGAGGACGTCCGGGTCGAGTCTACGGAGTTCCTCTGCGAGACAGTCACGCAGGTTGCGGCGTGGCAACGACAGGTCGTGCACCGGCTGTCCGGGCATCGACAGGGTCGCCACGTCGACCAGCGAGCGCTCGAGTTCGATCGTTCCGGACTCGCGCACGAGGGACACACCGTGGATGCCGCTCGACCCGGTGGCACGGGGCGAGGTGACGACCTCGACCGGCACCTGGAGTCGCAGCTGCAGCCATGCGGCGAGCAGGATCGTCGACGGGCTGTCGCTCGCGCCGGAGACCTGGACACCGGTGACCGGCTCGTACGGCGGCTGGTCGAGCGCCGCGGCGAGCTGGTTGCGCCAGAGCGTCAGCCGGGTCCACGCGAAGTCGGTGTCCCCGGGCACGTACGACTCGGCCAGCGCCGTGATCGCCGCGCTCGGGTCCTTCTGCGTGGCCGCGTCGGTGATGCGACGCTGGGCGATGCGACCCAGCGACGACTCGGCCGGCTTCGGCGGTGCGATGCCGGGCCACCAGGCGATGACCGGTGCGTCGGGGAGCAGCAGGCCGGTGACCAGGCTCTCCTCGTCGGTGGCGGTCTCGCCGTACGCGCGCAGGACGATGACCTCGCTGGCGCCGGCATCGCTCCCGACGCGGATCTGCGCGTCGAGCCGACCCGGCGACGCGATGTCCCCGTCGTTCTTCGACACGATGATCACGCGCATGGGGTGCTCGCGGGACGCTTCGTTCGCCGCCGCGATCGCCTCTTCCTCGTGGCCGAGGGCCGTCGAGATGATGAGCGTCAGCACGCGGCCGAGTGCGACCGCGCCGCCCTCTTCGCGGATGTGGACCAGGGTCTTCTGGATCTTCGAGACCGTGGTGTTCGGCAGGTCGATCTTCATGGACGTCTCCAGGTCCGGCCGTCGCGGGCGAGCAGGTCGTCGGCCGCAGCCGGACCCCACGTTCCCGGACGGTACTGCTCGG
The DNA here is from genome assembly GCF_022815645.1 of Curtobacterium sp. VKM Ac-2922. Taxonomy (GTDB): domain Bacteria; phylum Actinomycetota; class Actinomycetes; order Actinomycetales; family Microbacteriaceae; genus Curtobacterium. Next base: position 317,539 of record NZ_JALGRO010000004.1, read on the forward strand.
GCTGGCCCTGCGTGGCCCAGAACTCCTCGATGGGGTCGAGGATCTTCCACGAGAGCTCGACCTCCTGGTGCCGCGGGAACAGCGGCGGGTCACCGAGGAGCACGTCGAGGATGAGTCGCTCGTACGCCTCGGGGGAGGCCTCGGTGAACGCGTGGCCGTAGCCGAAGTCCATCGTCACGTCGCGCACCTGCGTGCCGACGCCCGGGACCTTCGAGCCGAAGCGGAGCGTGACGCCCTCGTCCGGCTGGACGCGGATGACGAGCGCGTTCTGCCCGAGCGGCGACTGCGGGATGCCGAAGACGTCCTCGGGGACGCGCTTGAACACGATCGCGATCTCGGTCACGCGGCGGCCCAGTCGCTTGCCGGCCCGCAGGTAGAACGGGACGCCCTGCCAGCGGCGGGTGGCGATGTTGAGCTTGATCGCGGCGAAGGTCTCGGTGGTGGACTCCGGGTTCATCCCGGCTTCCTCGAGGAACCCGAGCACCTTCTCGCCGCCCTGCCAGCCACCGGCGTACTGCCCGCGGGCGGTCGCCGTGCTGAGGTCGGCTGGCAGCTCGACCGCCGACAGCACCTTCTCCTTCTCGGCACGCAGGTGTCCGGCCTTGAACGAGACGGGTTCTTCCATCGCGGTGAGCGCGAGGAGCTGCAGCAGGTGGTTCTGGATGACGTCGCGCGCTGCGCCGATGCCGTCGTAGTACGCGGCACGTCCCGCGACGCCGATGTCCTCGGCCATCGTGATCTGCACGTGGTCGACGTAGTTCGAGTTCCAGATGGGTTCGTACATCTGGTTCGCGAAGCGCAGCGTCAGCAGGTTCTGGACCGTCTCCTTGCCCAGGTAGTGGTCGATGCGGAACACGTCGTCGGGTGCGAAGACGCTCTCGACGATGGCGTTCAGTTCGCGTGCCGTGCGCAGGTCGGACCCGAAGGGCTTCTCGACGACGACGCGGCTCCACGAACCCTCGGCCTTCTGGGTCAGTCCGGACAGCTTCAGCTGCTCGGTGACGACCGGGAACATCTTGGGCGGGATGGACAGGTAGAACGCGTGGTTGCCGAGCGTTCCCCGTTCGGCGTCGAGCGCATCGACGGTCTCCTTGAGCTGGACGAACGCGTCCGGGTCGTCGAACGACCCCTGGACGAAGCGGATGCCCTGTTCGAGCTGCCGCCAGACGTCCTCGTCGAAGGGGGTCCGGGAGTGCTCCTTGACCGCGTCGTGGACGAGCTGGGAGAAGTCCTGGTCCTCCCAGTCGCGTCGAGCGAACCCGACCAGTGCGAACCCGGGCGGCAGGAGCCCCCGGTTCGCCAGGTCGTAGACCGCGGGCATCAGCTTCTTGCGGGACAGGTCGCCCGTCACGCCGAAGATGATGAGGGTGCTGGGACCCGCGATGCGGTTCAGTCGACGGTCCGTGGGCATCCGGAGCGGGTTGTGCTCCGGGGTGATCGCCACCGGTGACATGTGTCGGTGAACTCCTTTGGTGTCAGGAAGTGCGTGAGCGGCCCTGGACCGCGGCGGTGATGACGTCTGCCAGGGCGGGGAGGTCCCCGGACGACAGGGTCAGCACCGGGCGGCCGTGCTGCGCGAGGACGCTGGCGTCCCCGGCTGCCTGGGCCCGGATGAGCTGGCCGAACGTGAAGGGCCGGCCGGGGATCGGCAGGTCGCCTGCGTCGTCGGCGAGGATCTGCAGGAACACCCCCGTCGCGGGTCCGCCCTTGTGGTACTGGCCGGTGGAGTGCAGGAAGCGCGGGCCCCAGCCGAACGTGACGGGGCGGCGGACGTGCTCGGCGACGACGTCACGCAGGACCGCGAGTTCGCGGTTCACGTTGCGGTCGACGTAGGCCTGGATGGCGACGTAGCCGTCGTCACCCAGCGCGGCCAGGAGGCTCGACACGGCCTGGTCGACGCTGCTGCCGGCATCGAGACCGACGGCACGCACGGCGATGGCACCGTCACCGAAGTCCGCTGCGGTCGCCGCGGACGACGGCTGGCCGCCGTCGGCGGCACCGTCGGTGTCGGTGTCGGTGTCGGTGTCGTTGTCGTTGTCGAGCAGTGCGCGGGTCGCGACCTTGGCGGCCTCGACGTCGGGCTGGTCGAACGGGTCGATCCCGAGCAGGCGCCCGGCGACGGCCACGGCGTACTCCCACACCAGGAACTGGCCACCGAGCGTGCCGGTGATCTCGACCTCGCCCTGGGCGACGTGACGTTCTTCGTCGCGGGAGCCGACCAGACGGACGATCTGCACGTCGGGCAGGCCCATCGTGACCTCGGGCGCGTCCGTGTCGAGCACGACGGGGAGCAGACCCCGTCCGGACTTGCCCGTGGACTCGGCGATCAGCTGCTCGGCCCAGTCGGCGAACCCGATGATGTGGGTGCCGTCCGCGACGATGCCGATCGTCGACCGCAGCGGATCGGTGCCGGCGAGGACCGCACCGAGCACGAGCCCGGGGTTCTCGTCGATGTCGACCGCCAGCAGCGCGGAGATGGCGTCGGCCTCGTCGAGCAGCTCGGCGATGTCCGCACCGGCCAGGCCGGCGGGCACCAGGCCGAACGCCGTCAGCGCCGAGTAGCGCCCACCGACCGTGGGGTCGGCGGTGAACACCCGGTAGCCGGCGTCGGTCGCTGCGGCCTCGAGCGGGGAGCCCGGGTCGGTGACGACGACGATGCGTCCGGTCGGGTCGATGCCGGCGTCGGTGAACGCCTGCTCGTAGGCGCGGCGCTGGGAGTCGGTCTCGAGTGTCGAGCCGGACTTCGACGACACGACGAGCACGGTGCGCTCGAGGCGGTCGGTGACGGCCGCGGTGACCTGCGCGGGATCCGTCGAGTCGAGCACCGTCAGCGGGACGCCGGCGGTGCGCGCGATGACCTCGGGCGCGAGCGACGAGCCGCCCATGCCGGCGAGGACGACGTGGTCGATCCCCTCGGCCAGCAGCTGGTCGCGCAGTTCGACGATTCGGGGGACGAGCGGCCGCGAGACCGCGACCGCTTCGACCCATCCGAGGCGCGAGGCGGCCTCGGTCTCCGCTGACGGGCCCCACAGGTCGCCGGTCTGGGCGGTGATGCCCGACGCCACCAGATCGGTGACGAGGCGCGGGACCACCTGTTCGATGGCCCGCGCCGCGTCACCGCTGGCGGCGATGGAGACGGTCACTAGTTCTTGGCGTTCTCGAGGGCCGTCTTCACGGTGTCGACGAGCTCACCCCAGGAGACGTTGAACTTGTCGACGCCTTCCCGCTCGAGGAGCGCCACGACGTCGTCGTAGTCGATGCCCTGCGCGGCGAGCTGGTCCATGACCTGGTCCGCGGCGTCGTACTGGCCCGCGATCGCGTCGCCGTGGATCTCGCCGTGGTCGAACGTGGCCTCGAGGGTCTTGCCCGGCATCGTGTTGACGGTGTTCGGCGCGGCCAGCTCGGTCACGTACAGGGTGTCGGGCAGCGACGGGTCCTTGACGCCGGTCGAGGCCCAGAGCGGACGCTGCGTGTTCGCTCCGGCCTCGAGCAGGCCGAGGGCGCGCTCCGAGGCGAAGGCCTGGGTCCAGACCTGGTAGGCGAGCTGCGCGTTGGCGATGCCGGCCTTCGACTTCAGGGCCTTGGCCTCGTCGGTGCCGACGGCGTCCAGACGCTTGTCGATCTCGGAGTCGACGCGCGACACGAAGAACGAGGCGACCGAGTGGATCTTCGACAGGTCGTGGCCGGCGGCCTTGGCCTTCTCGAGACCACCCAGGTACGCGTCGATGACGGCGCGGTAGCGCTCGAGCGAGAAGATCAGGGTGACGTTGACCGAGATGCCGGCGCCGATGACCTCGGTGATGGCCTCGAGGCCCTCGAGCGTCGCGGGGATCTTGATCAGGACGTTCTCGCGACCGACCTTCTCGAACAGGAACTTGGCCTGCTCGATGGTCTTGGCGGTCTCGTGCGCCAGGCCCGGCTCGACCTCGATCGACACGCGGCCGTCGAAGCCCTTGGTGTCGTCGTAGATCGGCTTGAAGACGTCGGAGGCGTTCGCGACGTCCTGCGTGGTGATCTCGAAGATCGCGTCGGTGACCTCGGTGCCCGCGGCTGCGAGCTCCTTGACCTGGGCGTCGTAGCGCTCGCCCTTGGCGAGGGCCGACGCGAAGATCGTCGGGTTGGTGGTCACACCGACGACGTTGCGGGTCGCGATGAGTTCTTCGAGACGACCGGTCTCGAGGAGCTCGCGGGACAGGTCGTCGAGCCAGATGCTCACGCCGGTGGCGGAGAGCTCGGCGGTGGGGGTGGTGTCAGCCATGGTGTTTCTCTTCTTTCGTCGACGTGATGTCGGGGTCTTCGGGGGCGAGCCCCTGGTGACGGGAGGCGACCGGCGGAGCCGGGTGGGGCCTCCCGTGCGGGAGGGCCGGGTCCGCGTACCGGACCCGGCCCTAAAGACTCAGGATGCTGCTGCGATGGTTTCCTTCGCGGCTGCGACGACGTGCTCGGTGGTGAAGCCGAACTCGTTGTACAGCGTCTGGTAGTCCGCCGAGGCACCGAAGTGCTCGATCGAGACGCTGCGACCGGCGTCGCCGACGATGTCGCGCCAGCTCATGCCGATGCCGGCCTCGACCGACACGCGGGCCTTGATCGAGGACGGCAGGACCGACTCGCGGTAGGCCTCGTCCTGCTCGAAGAACCACTCGAGCGACGGCGCGGACACGACGCGGGCGTTGATGCCCTCGCCCTTGAGCTGCTCGCGGGCGTCGATCGCGATCTGCACCTCGGAGCCGGAGCCGATGAGGATGACGTCCGGGGTGCCGTTCGGCGCCTCGGCGAGCACGTACGCGCCCTTCGCGACGTTCTTGGCGGACGCGAGGGTCTCACCCGAGGCGTCGCCCTCGCCACGCTCGAACACCGGGAGGTTCTGGCGGCTGAGCGCCAGACCGGCCGGGCGGTCGGTGTGCGACAGGACCGTCAGCCACGCGTTCGCGACCTCGTTGGCGTCGGCCGGACGGACGACGTCGAGACCCGGGATCGCGCGGAGTGCGGTCAGCTGCTCCACCGGCTGGTGCGTGGGGCCGTCCTCGCCCAGGGCGATGGAGTCGTGCGTCCACACGTAGACCGCCGGCGCCTTCATGAGTGCGGCGAGACGGACCGCCGGACGCATGTAGTCGCTGAAGATCAGGAAGGTGCCACCGAAGGGGCGGGTGTTGCCGTGCAGGACGATCCCGTTGAGGATCGCGCCCATGGCGTGCTCGCGGATGCCGAAGTGCAGCACGCGGCCGAACGGGTCGGTGCTCCACGTCGACGTCGAGGCCTCGGCCGGACCGAAGGACTTGGCGCCCTCGATCGTGGTCAGGTTCGACTCGGCAAGGTCGGCGGAACCACCCCAGAACTCGGGCATCAGCGGCGCGATGGCGTTGATGACCTTGCCCGAGGCGGCACGGGTCGAGACGGCCTTCTCGGTGGAGAACACCGGCAGCGCTGCCTCGAGGCCCTCGGGGAGCTCCTTGGCCTGCATGCGGTCGAACAGGGCCTTCTTGTCGGCGTTGGCCGCGGCCCACGCGTCGAAGGTCTTCTGCCACTCGGCGTGCTGCGCCTTGCCCTTGGCGACGGCGCCGCGGGTGTACTCGAGCACCTCGGGGTCGACGTCGAAGGTCTTGTCGGTGTCGAAGCCGAGGACTTCCTTGAGACCCTTGATCTCGTCGGCGCCGAGCGCCGAACCGTGGATCTTGCCGGAGTTCTGCTTGGTCGGCGACGGCCAGCCGATGATCGTCTTGAGGACGATGAGCGACGGCTTGTCGGTGACCTGCTTGGCGGCCTCGATCGCCGCGTACAGCGCTTCGACGTCCTCGTGGTACTCGCCGGTCTTCTTCCAGTCGACGATCTGGACGTGCCAGCCGAGGGCCTCGTAGCGCTCGGGGACGCTCTCCGAGAACGCGATGTCGGTGTTGTCCTCGATCGAGATCTGGTTCGAGTCGTAGAACGCGATGAGGTTGCCCAGCTGCTGGCGACCAGCGAGCGAGCCGGCTTCGTTCGTGATGCCCTCCTGCATGTCGCCGTCGCCGGCGATCACGTAGGTGAAGTGGTCGAACGCGGACTGACCAGCGGGGGTCTCCGGGTCGAACAGGCCGCGCTCGAAGCGCTGTGCGTAGGCGAAGCCGACTGACGAGGCCAGGCCCTGGCCGAGCGGGCCGGTCGTGATCTCGACGCCGTCGGTGTGGCCGTACTCCGGGTGACCCGGGGTCTTCGAGCCCCACTTGCGCAGGTGCTGCAGGTCGTCGAGCTCGAGGCCGTAGCCGCCGAGGTAGAACTGCACGTACTGCAGGATCGAGGCGTGGCCCGCAGACAGGATGAAGCGGTCACGGCCGATCCAGGTGGAGTCGCTCGGGTCGCGGCGCATCACCTTCTGGAAGAGCAGGTGGGCGAGCGGGGCGAGGCTCATCGCGGTGCCGGGGTGACCGTTGCCGGCGGCCTCGACCGAATCGGCAGCGAGCACACGGGCCGTGTCGACGGCCTTCTTGTCGATGGCGTCCCAGGTGAATTCAGCCACTTGGATGTTGACCCTTCTTGATGCGACATGTGCGAGGGCTCGTGCCATCGCACGGACATGGTTGCCACCCGGGGCCCTGGCGTGGTCGCCGGTCAACGGCGGCCGACCGGCTCGTGGAGCGGCCGGCGTCATCGGGGCACACTGCGGGAGGCCCCACCAGCATAGTGAACTGCCACACAGAAGGTCCCCAGGTGACGCCGGAAGTTCACGTGAAGTGGCCTCAGCGGGGGCCGTACCGGGCGTGTCGGGAGGAGCGGGCATCATCGCGGCGCTTCCATCACGTAAACTGGTCTCGACCCGTGAGCATTCCGGGTCAGCGCATGCCCGGACGCCGACGGCGACGTCCACCGAGTGTGCGAGCTGACGCGAACAGACTGAAGGTCCCCTTGCCGACTGCCACCGTGACCAGGCCCGACACCGGTCGTCGCTCGACCCTGTCCCGCAAGGTCCGAGCGTACGTCTCGCTGACGAAGCCGCGGGTCATGGAGCTGCTGCTCGTGACCACGGCGCCGACGATGTTCCTCGCACAGCGCGGGGTCCCGGACCTGTGGCTGGTCTTCTGGACGCTGCTGGGCGGCGCGATGTCCGCCGGGTCCGCCTCGGCGTTCAACTGCTACATCGACCGCGACATCGACCGCCTGATGAAGCGCACGAGCGCCCGGCCGCTCGTCACCGGTGAACTCACCGACCGGCAGGCGCTGGTCTTCTCGTGGATCCTGGCGATCGGCTCGACGGCCGTGCTCGGCTTCCTGGTCAACTGGCTCGCCGCGGCCCTGAGCGTCGCCGCGATCCTGATCTACGTGTTCGTGTACACGCTGTGGCTCAAGCGCCGCACGCCGCAGAACATCGTCTGGGGCGGGTCCGCCGGGTGCATGCCCGTGCTGATCGGCTGGGCAGCGGTCACCGGGTCGCTCACCTGGGCGCCGGTCATCCTGTTCATGGTGATCTTCCTGTGGACGCCGCCGCACTACTGGCCGCTGTCGATGAAGTACCGCGACGACTACGACGCGGCGTCGGTGCCGATGTTGGCGGTCGTCCGCGGCCGCAGCGTCGTCGGCCTGCAGGTCGTCCTGTACGCCTGGGCGACCCTGGTCTGCTCGCTGCTGCTGATCCCCGTCGCCCACATGGGGCCGCTGTACACCGTGGTCGCGCTGGCCGGCGGCATCTGGTTCGTCGTCGAGTCGCACAAGCTGTACAGCCGTGCGATCCAGCACGTCGAGCAGGTGCACCCGATGCGCGTGTTCCACAGCTCGATCACCTACCTGACGCTGCTGTTCATCGCCGTGGGCATCGACCCGTTGCTGCCGCAGGTCTTCACCTTCTAGGGCGCTCCAGCGCTCCGGCGCTCGGTGGCGCGGCGAACCGTTGCTGACCCAGTACGACATGTGCGACGTCGTCCGACAGCGTCCCTGTCGTTCCGGGTCAGCGCGTCGTTCCGGTCAGCGCGTCGTTCCGGTCGGCGCTCGGTGGCGCGGCCCGGGTGCCGCCACGGAACGGACAGGAGGCCCGGTGCCAGCTGGCACCGGGCCTCCTGTCCGTCAGGTGCGCGCGTCAGGCGCGCGCTGTCCGTCGGGCGCGCGCGTCAGGTGCGCGCGAGCGGCTCGCGGACGGCGTCGCGACCGGCCGTCGCCCGGGTGGACAGCGTCACGACGGTGACCGCGCCGACCAGCAGGCCGGCCAGGACCATGTGCGTGCCGACGAGCCCGACCGGCAGGGCCGTCCGTGCCTGGGTCAGGCCGACCGCGATCTGGACGAACTCGACGACGAGCAGCACGAGCGCCCACCGGCTCGACAGCCGCAGGCGGACCGCACCGACCACGAGCACCAGGGTGAGCGCGAACAGGACGTAGGCGGGGACGGCGTGCACGTGCTGCAGCACCGCCGGGTCGAGGCCGGTGCGGTGCAGACGACCACCGTCGACGGCTTCGTCGGCGCCGGCGTGCGGGCCGCTTCCGGTCGTCAGGATGCCGAGCAGGACCGTGACGACGGTGGCGGCGATCGTGCCGCGGACGACGCCGGTGTACCAGTTCGGCACCAGGCGACGCTCGGTTCGGGGGCCGTTCATCGACCGGTAGACCAGGGTCGCGGTGACGGCGACCAGGGCCGTCGACACGACGAAGTGCAGGCCGACGACGTAGGGGTTCAGGTTCGTCAGGACGCTCAGGCCACCGATGACGGCCTGGACGGGGATCGCTGCGCCCTGGGCGAACGCCAGCCAGAACAGTTCGGGGCGCGTCCGGCGCATCCGGACGACGGCCAGGAACATCGCGATGGCGACGACGACGAGCACGAACGTCAGCAGACGATTGCCGAACTCGATGATCCCGTGCACGCCCATCTCGGGTGTGGAGACGAGCGAGTCGGCGGTGCAGCGCGGCCAGGTGGGGCATCCGAGGCCCGAGGCGGTCAGTCGGACGAGCCCGCCGGTGCCGATCAGGACCACCTCGACAACGAACGACGCCCAGGCCAGCACGACCACGCGCGGGTCGACGGACCGGGGGAGTGACCACCACGGGGTGCGGACGTGCTGATCGGCTTCAGATGCGACGCGAGTCACGGGGGTGGTGCCTTCCTGTCGTTCTGTGCGGTTGCCCTGTAGGATTCGAGGGTTCAGCAGCAGTCAAGTCTAGGCAGGCGCCGGCTCCGAATGGGCCGAGATCGCCGGTGGAACCCAGGACTGCGTGGAACCATGACGTTGCGAGGCAGCAGCTGCGTGATCACCGCAGGTCCGTCCTGTCGGGGGTCCGCGATGGAATGGCATCCGGCAGCCGCCGGTTGCCGCCAGGGAACTGCCGCGAGAAGGAAACGAGGAGACCATGTCCGACGTGCTCATCGACCGTCCAGAACTCGAGGGACTCGGCCAGTACGAGTTCGGCTGGTCCGACTCGGACTCCGCCGGAGCCTCGGCCCGCCGTGGTGTCTCGGACGAGGTCGTCACCGACATCTCGAACCTCAAGAACGAGCCCGAGTGGATGCTCAAGAACCGGCTCAAGGGCCTGTCGCTGTTCGGCCGCAAGCCCATGCCGACGTGGGGCGCCGACCTGACCGGCATCGACTTCGACAACATCAAGTACTTCGTGCGCTCCACCGAGAAGCAGGCCCAGTCGTGGGAAGACCTGCCCGAGGACATCCGCGCCACGTACGAGAAGCTCGGGATCCCCGAGGCCGAGCGTCAGCGCCTGGTCGCCGGTGTGGCCGCGCAGTACGAGTCCGAGGTGGTCTACCACCAGATCCGCGAGGACCTCGAGCAGCAGGGTGTCATCTTCATGGACACCGACACGGCGCTCCGTGAGCACCCCGAGCTGTTCCAGGAGTACTTCGGCACCGTGATCCCTGCTGGGGACAACAAGTTCGCTGCGCTCAACACGGCCGTGTGGTCGGGCGGCTCGTTCGTCTACGTCCCCAAGGGCGTCCACGTCGAGATCCCGCTGCAGGCGTACTTCCGGATCAACACCGAGAACATGGGCCAGTTCGAGCGGACGCTGATCATCGCGGACGAGGACTCGTACGTCCACTACATCGAGGGCTGCACGGCCCCGATCTACAAGTCGGACTCGCTGCACTCGGCGGTCGTCGAGATCATCGTGAAGAAGAACGCCCGCGTTCGCTACACGACGATCCAGAACTGGTCGAACAACGTCTACAACCTGGTCACCAAGCGCGCCATCGCGCACGAGGGCGCGACCATGGAGTGGATCGACGGCAACATCGGGTCCAAGGTCACGATGAAGTACCCGTCCATCTACCTGGCCGGCGAGCACGCCAAGGGCGAGACCCTGTCGGTCGCCTTCGCCGGACCCGGCCAGCACCAGGACGCCGGCGCGAAGATGATCCACATGGCGCCGTACACGACGTCCTCGATCGTCTCGAAGTCGATCGCCCGTGGCGGTGGCCGCGCCGGCTACCGCGGCGAGGTCCGGGTCGACCCGGGCGCGCACCACGCGGCCAACACGGTCCGCTGTGACGCACTGCTCGTCGACACAGTCAGCCGGTCCGACACGTACCCGGCGATCGACATCCGCGTGGACGACGTCCAGCTCGGCCACGAGGCCACGGTGTCGCGCGTCAGCGAGGAACAGCTGTTCTACCTGATGTCCCGCGGGATGGCCGAGGACGAGGCGATGGCCATGATCGTCCGCGGCTTCATCGAGCCGATCGCCCGCGAGCTCCCGATGGAGTACGCACTCGAACTCAACAAGCTCATCGAGATGAGCATGGAAGGATCCGTCGGCTAGATGTCGAGTTCCACCCCCACCCCCCGAATCGACCAGCCGACCGCCCCGGCCGCCGGTGTCGCCGGTACCGAACAGCACGGCGCTCGCGCGCACTCGGACGGCGCTTGGGCGACCAAGGTCCCCGTCCAGACGCGCTCCGAGCGCCCGCAGTCCGGCGACATCGACGCCTACGCCGCCGTCACCGGCCGTGAGGTCAACTGGAAGTTCGCGCCGCTCGACAAGATCCAGCCGCTGCTCGCCGGCGGTCTCGACGGTTCGGCGTACCCGTACCTCGCCACGCAGACCGACGGCGCCGACGTCGAGTGGGTCCGCAGCGACGACTCGCGCGTCGGCACCGCTGGGCTGCCGGAGGACCGGGCCGCCGCGGCGGCCTGGACGGCGCGCGACGCGGTGCTCGCCGTCACGATCAAGGCCACCGAGTCGCACGAGTCGATCGCGATCACGCGATCCGCGTTCGGCACGCAGCCCCGCGCTGCCCACACGGTCATCACGGCCGAGCCGAACGCGCAGGGCATCGTCGTCATCGACAACCGTGGTTCGGCGCTGCTCAGCGAGAACGTCGAGGTCGTGGTCCACGACAACGCCCGCCTGACCGTCGTGACGGTGCAGGACTGGGACGACGACGCCGTGCACGTGTCGACGCACTTCGCCGAGGTCGGGCGTGACGCCTTCCTCAAGCACGTCGTGGTCTCGCTCGGCGGCGACGTCGTCCGGGTGAACCCCTCGACCCACCTGGGCGGGCAGGGTGCTGACACCGAGATGTACGGCGTGTACTTCGCCGACGCCGGCCAGTACATCGAGCAGCAGGTGTACGTGAACCACGACGCACCGAACACCCGCAGCCGCGTCAACTACAAGGGCGCCCTGCAGGGCGCCGGCGCACACACGGTGTGGATCGGCGACGTCCTGATCGGTCGCACGGCCCCCGGAACCGACTCGTACGAGCAGAACCGCAACCTGGTCCTGACCGACGGCACGCACGCCGACAGCATCCCGAACCTCGAGATCGAGACCGGCGACATCGCCGGTGCCGGTCACGCCAGCGCGACGGGCCGCTTCGACGACGAGCAGCTGTTCTACCTGCAGGCCCGTGGCATCCCGGAAGAAGAGGCCCGTCGTCTGGTCGTGCTCGGCTTCCTGGTCGAGGTCATCCAGAAGATCGGCGCGCCCGAGCTCGAGGAACGTCTCATCGCCGCCGTCGAGCAGGAGCTGCTCGAAGGGCGCACGGTCCTGGCCGCTCCGGTCACGAACGGCTCGGACGCCTGATGGCCGAGAAGGTCTGCGCCGAGGCTGACATCGCGGTGGACAGCCCGATGCGCGTGGTCGTCGACGGCACCGCGGTCGCGATCGTCAAGGACTCGGCCGGCACCGTGCACGCGATCGGCGACACCTGCACCCACGGGGACATCTCGCTGGCCGAGGGCTTCGTCGAGGGTGACTCGCTGGAGTGCTGGGCCCACGGCTCGCAGTTCTCGCTGACCACCGGCAAGCCGAAGAACTTCCCGGCGTACGAGCCCGTCCCGGTCTTCCGGGTCGAGGTCCGCGACGGCGAGGTCTACGTCGACGTGCACGACCCCGTCCCCGTCGACTGACACCGGGTCTCCACACTCCTCCCGCGGCTGACGCCGCACACACCAGCTGCAACCGAAGGAACGCAATGTCCACTCTCGAAATCCGCGGCCTGCAGGTCTCCATCGACACCGACCAGGGTGTCAAGGAGATCCTCAAGGGCGTCGACCTGACCATCAACGAGGGCGAGATCCACGCGATCATGGGCCCGAACGGCTCCGGCAAGTCGACCCTGGCGTACACGATCGCCGGACACCCCCGCTACCACGTGGTCGGCGGCTCGATCACCCTCGACGGGCAGAACGTCCTCGACATGAGCGTCGACGAGCGTGCCCGTGCCGGCATGTTCCTCGCCATGCAGTACCCGGTCGAGATCCCCGGCGTGACCGTGTCGAACTTCCTGCGCACCGCCAAGACCGCGATCGACGGCGAAGCGCCGGCCCTGCGTGGGTGGATCAAGGACCTCCGCACGTCGATGGCCGACCTCAAGATGGACGCGTCGTTCGCCGAGCGCAACGTCAACGAGGGCTTCTCCGGCGGCGAGAAGAAGCGCCACGAGATCATGCAGCTCGAGCTCCTCAAGCCGAAGTTCGCCGTCCTGGACGAGACCGACTCCGGCCTCGACGTCGACGCGCTGAAGATCGTCTCCGAGGGCGTCAACCGTGCCAAGGCCGCCACCGGGCTGGGCGTGCTGCTCATCACGCACTACACGCGCATCCTGCGGTACATCACGCCCGACTTCGTGCACGTGTTCGTCGCGGGCAAGATCGCCGAGCAGGGCGGCCCCGAGCTCGCCGACCGTCTTGAGAACGAGGGCTACGACCGCTACGTGCAGGCCGAGGCCGCTGCGGCGGGCAACTGATGATCACCGCACTGGCACCGGACAAGTTCGACGAGGTCGTCGAGGGCCTGAAAGAGGTGCAGGACCCGGAGCTCGGCGTGAACATCGTCGACCTCGGCCTGATCTACGACCTGGCCTGGGACGACGAGGCCACGGCGCTCATCATCAGCATGACGCTGACGAGCGCCGGCTGCCCCCTGACCGACGTCATCGAGGGTGACACCGCCAACGCGCTCGACGGCATCGTCGACGCCTTCCGCATCAACTGGGTGTGGATGCCGCCGTGGGGCCCCGAGCGGATCACCGACGACGGACGCGAGATGATGCGCGCGCTCGGCTTCTCGATCTAGTCGCGACCCACCCACGAACGGGAGGCGGGGGGGCCCCGGGGCCCCCCCCGCCTCCCGTTCGTCGTGTGCCCGCCTCGCTGCCCGCTGACTGGCCACGACGCACCGCTCACGTCCGCCGAGTGGTCACGAACCGTCGGTGTGCGGCCCGCGCACCGACGGTTCGCGACCACTCGGCGTGGAGCGGACGGGGTGTTGCGGCCAGTCGGCCGGCGGCGACGGGCCGCGCACCGACGTTCTGCGACCGGTCACGCTGTCCGACGAGGCGCCCACGACACACGAGGGCCCCGCACCGACCGGTGCGGGGCCCTCGTCGGACGTACGGGCGTCAGCGGCGGCCGACGGCCTTCCACACCAGGGGGACGATGCCCGCGGCGATGAGCGCCTTCACCAGGCCGCCCACGATGAACGGGTACAGGCCGGCGGCCAGCACCGACTGCAGGTCGTTCGGCAGGCCGAGCGCACCGAGGGCGACGGCCAGCCAGGGCAGACCCGTGGCGAACGGGATCGCGCTGGCGAACGTGAAGGCCACGGCAGCGCGGCCGACCTTGCGGTCCCAGTTGCGTCGCGCGAGCCACCCGATGACGCCCGCGGCCGGCACGAAGCCGATGACGTAGCCGAAGCTCGGCAGCGTCAGGGCGTGCAGGCCGCCTTGCATGTCGGCGAAGAGCGGTGCACCCGCCAGTCCGGCGACCGCGTAGACGAGCATCGAGAGGATGCCGCGACGGGCACCGAGGGTGGCGCCGACGAGCACGACGGCCAGGGTCTGACCGGTGATCGGCACCGGCCACATCGGGATCTCGACCTGGGCCATGGCGGCGGTGAACAGTGCGCCGCCCGCGACCAGGGCGACGTTCGTGACCGCCCCCTGGGTGCGGAGACGGTCGGCGAGGACTGCGCGGGGAGCGAACCCGGTGGCGTTCGTCATGGATTCTCCTAGAATGGACTGCTGGTCCCTGTTCTGGGACAGCCGGTCCCGTCAGCGTAGCGGTGCACCTCCCGCACACACCGTTGTGCACAACCACCAACTGATTGGACTTCCACTGTGCTTGCCGTGCACGACCTCGAGATCCGCGTCGGGGCTCGCCTCCTGATGGAGCACGTGTCCTTCCGAGTGGAGAAGGGCGACAAGATCGGTCTGGTCGGCCGGAACGGCGCCGGGAAGACCACGATGACCAAGGCGCTGGCGGGCGAGCAGCCCCCGACCGACGGCAAGATCGACCGCACCGGTGAGATCGGCTACCTGCCGCAGGACCCGCGCTCGGGCAACCCCGAGGACACCGCCCGCAAGCGCATCCTCGACGCCCGTGGGCTCGGCGAGCTGGTCGAGGGCATCCGCCAGGCGACGCTCGACATGGCCAGCGACGACCCAGCCGTCGCCGACAAGGCCATGCGCCGGTACTCGCGGCTCGACGACCAGTTCAACGCGCTGGGCGGCTACGCGGCCGAGGCCGAGGCGGCGTCCATCGCGTCGAACCTCAAGCTGCCGGACCGCATCCTCGACCAGCAGCTCAAGACGCTCTCCGGTGGTCAGCGTCGCCGCATCGAGCTCGCCCGCATCCTGTTCTCGGACGCCGAGACGATGATCCTGGACGAGCCGACCAACCACCTCGACGCCGACAGTGTCGTGTGGCTGCGTGAGCACCTGAAGACCTACCCCGGCGGAGTCATCGTGATCTCCCACGACGTCGAACTCGTCGACGAGGTCGTCAACCGGGTCTTCTACCTCGATGCCAACCGCCAGACCATCGACATCTACAACATGGGCTGGAAGCTGTACCAGCGGCAGCGCGTCGCCGACGAGGAGCGCCGCCGCAAGGAGCGCGCCGGCGCCGAGAAGAAGGCCGCCACGCTGAAGGACCAGGCCGCGCGCTTCGGTGCCAAGGCGTCGAAGGCCGCTGCGGCGCACCAGATGGTCGCCCGCGCCGACAAGCTGCTCGCGGGCCTCGAGGACGAGCGGGTGGCCGACCGGGTCGCGAAGATCCGCTTCCCCACGCCGGCCCCGTGCGGCCGCACGCCGTTGATGGCCGAGGGGCTCTCGAAGTCGTACGGCTCGCTCGAGATCTTCGCCGGTGTCGACCTGGCCATCGACCGTGGTTCCCGCGTGGTCATCCTGGGCTTCAACGGTGCCGGCAAGACCACGCTGCTGCGCATCCTGGCCGGCGCGGACGCACCGGACACGGGGGAGATCCTGCCCGGGCACGGCCTGCGCATCGGCTACTACGCGCAGGAGCACGAGAACATCGACATCAACCGCACGGTGATCGAGAACATGGTGTCGGCGTCGACCGACCTCAACGAGACCGAGGCACGTCGGGTGCTCGGGTCGTTCCTGTTCACCGGTGACGACGGCTACAAGAAGGCCGGGGTGCTTTCGGGCGGCGAGAAGACGCGTCTGTCGCTCGCGATGATCGTCGTGTCCGGCGCCAACGTGCTGCTGCTCGACGAACCGACGAACAACCTGGACCCGGCGTCACGCGAGGAGATCCTGAACGCGCTGGCCGGCTTCGAGGGGGCCGTCGTCCTGGTGTCGCACGACACCGGCGCGGTCGAGGCCCTGAACCCGGAACGGGTCCTGCTGCTGCCCGACGGCACCGAGGACCACTGGAACAAGGACTACGCCGAGCTCATCGAGCTGGCGTAGCGCCGACCCGGTCCGTTCTGGTCGGGTCTGGTCAGTACCAGACGACGAACGGGAGGCCCGTGGCGGCGCCGCCACGGGCCTCCCGTCCGATCGGTGGCTGCGTCGGGCGTCAGCCGCGTCGGACGTCAGCCGCGCGATTCGAGCAGCTCGTCCTCGACGTCGGCGTCCGTCTTCGGCTTGGCGTCCTTGCGGCGCTGCCGCTCGAGCGCACGCTCGCGTTCTTCGGGGTCGTCCTGGTTGAGGTTCCGGTACTCCTGCACCATCAGGTACGCCAGGAACCCGAACCCGCCGGCCGCGAACATGAACCACTGGATGAAGTAGCTCAGGTGCAGCCCGGTGTCGGCGCTCGGACGGTCCCAGCCGAGCGGTCGGGCATCGGCGGGCGCGGGGGACTCGGACGCGAGCTGGCCGTAGGCCCCCGTCCAGATGGGGGCGTCGATCTTCTTCGCCACATCGGTCAGCGTGACGGACTGCACCTGGTCGGTGTGGGCCGGGTCGGTGCGTCCGGGGATGCGCGGTTCGCTCTGCTGCAGGCGCGCCACGACCGTGACCTGTCCGGACGGCGGTGCGGGCACGCTGTCCGGGGCGTCCTGCCGGTTGCCCGTCGGCACCCAGCCGCGGTCGACGACGAAGGCCCGGCCGTCGGCGGTGACCAGGGGGGTCAGGACCTCGAAGCCGGGCTGGCCGTTGTGCACACGATTGCGCACCAGCAACTGGTCGTCGGTGTCGTACCGACCCGTGACCTCGACGCGCAGCCAGGTCTGGTCGTCCTGCCAGCTGCCGGCCCGGGGGAGGGCGTCCCGCACCGGCACCGGCGTGTGGTCGTAGTTCGCGGCGATCTGCTGGTTCTCGCGCACGGCTTCGTTGCGACGGTCCCACTGCCACATGCCGAACAGGGTGCAGAGGATCGCGAAGCCGACCGCGATGGCCAGGTAGCCGAACCACCGGCGGCTGCGGACGAAGCCCCAGCCGACGAAGGGTTCATCGGGATCACGGGCGGCAGTGTCGTCGGTTCGGCGCTCCTCGGCAGCCGCGCGCCGGATGCGCTCGGCGTGCCGTCGGCCGTAGCGACTGCGCGGGTCGAACTCGTTCATCGGTCGTTCGCGGCGCGAGCCCGTTCACCGACGTCGTTCTTCGGGGTGTCCTGCTGCTTGACGTCGTCGAGCCGTTCGACGTCCTCGTCGAGGCCGGTCACGCGCACCGGGAACGTCCGCGAGCGCAGGTAGTCGGCCAGGAAGTCGCGGTGGTCGTCGCACGCGGACCAGATCTTGACCCGGTCGATCGCGTGGATGCGGGGGTTGCGCCAGTTGATGCGCCACGCAGCGGGGTTCGTGCAGCCGGCGCGTGAGCAGACGGGCGTCGACCCGGCCTCGGTGATCAGGTCGAACGTGGCACCCATCAGCGGTGTCCCCAGACCCGGGAACGGTCACCGGTGCGCTGCCATTCTTCCTGCGCGTGCTGGGCGTTCTGCCGCAACCGCTCCTGTTCGTCGCGGTAGGCCTGGGCGCGCGCGTCTTCCTGGGCTTCGCGCAGGCGGGGGTCGTAGTCGGCGGCCCGGACGACGGCACCCGCGGGTGCGACGTAGTCGGACTCGGTGTGGCTGCCGGCGTTCGCGATGACGACCGCGATCCACGGGATGACCCCGGCCAGGACGATGGGGATGATCGCCAGCAGCGGGCTGTGCCACACCGTGTAGATCAGGACTGCGCCGACGAACAGGATCACGCGGACCGCCATCTGCCAGATGTACCGCGAGAGCCGGTGCTTCCGGTCCCGCTGCGGGTTGTCCGGCAATGCCGTGATGCTCTGGGTCGTGCGTCGTGCCGACTTGATGCCGCGCGCCGACCCCAGGGGTCCTGTCATGCGTTGCGTCGTCTTCATGCGTTCGATCTCCGTCTGCCCACGACCAACCCTAAGCCCGTCCACCGACACTTGCCCGCATCGTGTGGTCCACGTCGGCCCGGGTAGGCTCGTGCGGGCGTGTCGGGCGGAGTGCACTCCGGCGCGCCCGCGCGGGAACCCCCGCGCCCCCAGCGAACGGAGCGATCATGACCACCCCCCGTACCGTCCTCGTCACCGGCGGCAACCGTGGCATCGGCCATGCCCTCGCTGCTCGGTTCGTCGCCGCCGGCCACCGGGTGGCGGTCACTTCGCGCAGCGGTGACGGCGGCCCCGAGGGTGCCCTCACCGTGCAGGCCGACATCACCGACACGGCTTCGGTCGACGCCGCCTTCACCCGGGTGGAGCAGGAGCTCGGCCCGATCGAGGTCCTGGTCGCCAACGCCGGCATCACGAACGACGGACTGCTGCTCCGCATGTCGGAAGAGGACTTCACGAGCGTCATCGACACGAACCTGACGGGGACGTTCCGTGTGGTCAAGCGCGCGACCAAGGGCATGATGAAGGCGAAGTTCGGGCGCATCGTGCTGATGTCCAGTGTCGTCGGCGCCTACGGTCAGGTCGGCCAGGTCAACTACGCCTCGTCGAAGGCCGCCCTGGTCGGCATGGCCCGCTCGATCACCCGCGAGCTCGGGTCGCGCGGGATCACGGCGAACGTCGTGGCGCCGGGGTTCATCCAGACGGACATGACCGCTGCCCTGCCGGAGGAACTGCAGGCCGAGTTCAAGAAGCAGATCCCCGCGGCCCGGTACGGCACCGTCGACGACGTCGCCGACGCCACGCTGTTCCTGGCGAGTGACGGCGCTGGCTACGTCTCCGGTGCGGTCATCCCGGTCGACGGTGGCCTGGGCATGGGCCACTAGCGCCGATCGCGCGGCGGCCGCGCGGGCGGCGCCCGCCGAGACTCGGCCGGGCGGACACTCTGCGGCGTTCACCGGGCGCAGGATGTCCGCGGGGCCGAGACTCGGCGCCCCAGGGCGCAGCGTGCGCGGGCAGCCGCGACCGTCAGCCGCGCAGGCCGAGCGTCGCCAGCACGGCGGACAGGTCGCGGTCGACGACCACGACGTCCGCCTCCTGCCGCACGCGCGGCTTGGCGTCGAAGGCCACGGACAGTGCGGCCACCCCCATCATCGCCAGGTCGTTGGCCCCGTCACCGACGGCCACGGTCCGCGACACCGGCACGCCGTCCGACGCCGCCCACGCGAGCAGCGTCTCGGCCTTCGCCGCGGCGTCGACGACGCCACCGAGCACGTGTCCGGTCAGGGTGCCGTCGACGACCTCGAGCCGGTTGGCCCGGCAGTGGTCCAGGCCCAGCCGGGCGGCGAACGGGTCGAGCACCTCGTGGAACCCGCCCGACACCACACCCACGGTGCCGCCGGCGGCGTGCACGCCGCGGACGAGCTCGTCGGCCCCGTGCGTCACGCGGACCGCCCGCTGGGCGCGGTCGACGACGTCGGCCTGGAGGCCCGCCAGGGTCGCGACACGCTCCCGCAGGCTGTCGGCGAAGTCGATCTCGCCGCGCATGGCGCGCTCCGTGATCGCCTGGACCTGTGGCCGGGTCCCGGCACCCTCGGCGAGCAGCTCGATGACCTCGTCCTCGAGCAGGGTGGAGTCGGCATCGAGGACGACGAGGAAGCGCGGCACGCCACCACGGTAGCGGTGCTGCACACCAGATGACGAAGCGGCACCCGGGCCGGAGCCCGGGTGCCGCTGACCTACAGATCGGTCCGGTCGGGCTACGCCTCGACGCGGACGCCCTTGCCGACCCGTGGGTGGAGTCCCGGCCCGGTCGGGCTACGCCTCGACGCGGACGCCCTTGCCGACGACGGTGATCCCCGACTCGGTGACGGTGAAGCCACGGGCCTCGTCGGCTTCGCGGTCGACGCCGACCTGGGCGCCCGGTGCGAGCACCACGTCCTTGTCGAGGATGGCCCGGTTGACGATCGACCCGGCGCCGATGGTGGCCCGTTCGAACACGATCGAGTCGAGCACCTTGGCGCCCGAGTCGACGGTGCACCAGGGACCGATGACGCTGCGTTCCAGCTGCGCGCCGGACATCAGGCAGCCGAGCGACACGATCGAGTCGATCGTGGCGCCCGTGTTGCCGTTGCCGTCGCGCACGAACTTCGCCGGCGGCAGGTTCGTCTGCTGGTTGAAGATCGGCCAGTCGGTGTTGTACAGGTTGAACACCGGCACGGGGGCGATCAGGTCCATGTGCGCGTCGTAGAACGAGTCGATCGTCCCCACGTCGCGCCAGTAGTACTTGTCGCGGTCGTTCGACCCGGGGACCTCGTTGCGCTGCAGGTCGTACACGCCGGCATCACCGCGGGCGACGAAGTCGGGCACGATGTCGCCGCCCATGTCGTGGTCGCTCGTCTCGATCTGCCCGTCGCGCAGCACGGCGTCGACCAGCGCGTCGGCGTTGAAGACGTAGTTGCCCATCGACGCCAGGATCTCGCCGGGGGAGTCCGCCAGGCCGACGGCGTCCTTGGGCTTCTCGAGGAACGCGTCGATCTTGGTGGCGTCGTCCGCGGCGACCTGGATCACGCCGAACTGGTCGGCCAGGCCGATCGGCTGCCGGATGGCCGCGACGGTGGCGTTCCGGCCCGACGCGATGTGCGCCTCGACCATCTGCGAGAAGTCCATGCGGTAGACGTGGTCCGCGCCGACCACGACGACGATGTCGGGCCGTTCGTCGCGGAGCAGGTTGAGCGACTGCAGGATCGCGTCGGCCGACCCGGCGAACCAGCGCTTGCCCAGTCGCTGCTGCGCCGGGACCGACGCGACGTACGAGCCGAGCAGCCCCTCCATGCGCCACGTCTCTGCGACGTGGCGGTCGAGGCTGTGGGACTTGTACTGCGTCAGGACGACGATCTTCTGCAGCCCGGAGTTGACCAGGTTGGAGAGGGCGAAGTCGACCAGTCGGAAGTTCCCGCCGAACGGGACAGCGGGCTTCGCGCGGTCGGCAGTGAGCGGCATGAGCCTTTTGCCCTCGCCACCCGCGAGGACGATGCCGAAGACCTTCTTTGGTGCCATGTGGTTCACAGTAGGCGTCCGGAGTGTGAACCCGTTACCTTGAGTCCGTGCGAGTCGATCTACTGACCAGGGAGTATCCGCCGGAGGTCTACGGCGGTGCGGGTGTCCACGTGGCCGAGCTGACCTCGGCCCTGCGGTCCGGGACCGACACCGAGGTGCGCGTCCGTGCCTTCGGTGCGTTCCGCGACGAAGAGGGTGTCTGGGCGTACCGCACGCCGGCCGGCCTCGAGCAGGCGAACGGGGCCCTGCAGGCGCTCGGCACCGACGTCCAGATGGCGGCCGACGTCGAGGGCGCCGACCTCGTGCACTCGCACACCTGGTACGCCAACGCCGCCGGCCGGCTGGCGCAGCTGACGCACGGCATCCCACACGTGGTCACCGCGCACTCGCTGGAGCCGCTCCGCCCGTGGAAGGCCGAGCAGCTCGGTGGGGGCTACCGCCTGTCCAGCTGGATGGAGCGCGAGTCCTTCGAGCAGGCCGACGCGGTCGTCGCAGTGTCGAAGGCCATGCGCGCCGACATCCTGCGGTCGTACCCGTCGATCGACCCCGCCAAGGTCCACGTCGTCTACAACGGCATCGACGTCGACGCGTGGAAGCCCGTCGTCGACCACGACGCCGTCCGTGCCCTCGGCATCGACCCGGAGCGTCCGAGTGTCGTCTTCGTCGGCCGCATCACCCGCCAGAAGGGGCTGCCCTACCTGCTCCGCGCGGTGGCGTCGTTGCCGCCCGAGGTCCAGATCGTGCTGTGCGCCGGCGCGCCGGACACCCCCGAGATCCTGGCCGAGGTCACCGGCCTGGTCGAGGACCTCCGCCGGCAGCGCGGTGACGGGGTGGTGTGGATCGACCGGATGCTCGCCCACGACGAGATCGTCAAGGTCCTGACGGCCGGCACCGTCTTCGTGTGCCCGTCGATCTACGAGCCACTCGGCATCGTCAACCTCGAGGCCATGGCCTGCGGCATCCCCGTCGTCGGCACGCGGACCGGTGGCATCCCCGAGGTCGTCGCCGACGGCCTGACCGGCCGCATCGTCCCGATCGACCAGGCCACGGACGGCACGGGCACCCCGACCGACCCCGACCGGTACGTCGCCGACCTGGCCGCCACCCTGAACGAGGTGCTGTCCGACCTGGGGCTCGCCAAGCTCATGGGCCGCGCCGGGCGCCTGCGCGTGGAGACCGAGTTCACGTGGGCGGCGATCGCGACACGCACCCGTGCGGTCTACGACCAGGTCCTGGCGGCTCGCTGAGCCGGCCACCGTCCCGGTCCTGACAGGAGGCTCGGGTGACGTCCGCGACGGACGTCACCCGGGCCTCCCGTCAGGTTCCGGCGTGTGCGCCGTGCGGGCAGCCGCGCTCGCGTAGGGTTGGGGCATGCCCTCGGTTGTGCGCTTGTCAGACGTGTCCGTGGTCCGGAACGGGGCCACCATCCTCGACGGGATCTCGTGGGAGGTGCAGGACGACGAGCGGTGGGTCGTGCTCGGTGCGAACGGCGCCGGCAAGACCACGCTGCTGCAGGTGGCCGGGGCGCAGAGCTTCCCGACCTCGGGTGACGTCGAGGTCCTGGGCACCGAGCTCGGGGGAGCCGACCTGTTCGAACTGCGACCGCGCATCGGCTTCGCCTCGACCGCGCTGGCCCGTCGCATCCCGGTGACCGAGAAGGTCATCGACGTGGTCCTGACCGCCGCGTACTCGGTCACGGGGCGCTGGAACGAGGAGTACGAGGAGCTCGACGTCCGTCGTGCGCAGCGCGTGCTCGAGGAGTGGGGCCTGGGTGCCTTCACCGACCGCACGTTCGGCGAGCTGAGCGACGGCGAGCAGAAGCGCGTGCAGATCGCGCGTGCGGTGATGACCGACCCCGAGGTGCTGTTCCTCGACGAGCCGGCCGCGTCGCTCGACCTCGGCGCGCGTGAGAGCCTCGTGCGGACCCTGGGCGGCTACGCGCAGAGCTCGGACTCGCCCGCGATCGTCATCGTGACCCACCACGTCGAGGAGATCCCCGAGGGCTTCACGCACGCGCTGGTCCTGGCGGACGGGCACGTGCAGGCCGCCGGTCCGATCGACCAGGTCCTGACCGCCGAGACCCTGACGACGGCGTTCGGCATCGACCTGACCGTCACGAAGGAGTCCGGGCGCTTCACGGCGCGCGCAGCCTGACTCCTGCTCCACATCGTGCCCGCTGTCTGGTAACGTGGACGGCTGGCGTGAGCCGCAGACTTCCGGGGCATCCGCCTCTCTCTCACCACGAAATCCACACCGAGGAATCTCATGAAGACCGACACCCACCCCGAGTACCGCGCCATCGTCTTCCGCGACCTGGCCTCCGGTGAGACGTTCCTGACGCGTTCGACCGCGAACAGCGACAAGACCATCGAGCTCGACGGTGCGACCTACCCGGTCATCGACGTCGAGATCTCGTCCGCGTCGCACCCGTTCTACACGGGCAAGCAGCGCATCCTCGACTCGGCCGGTCGCGTCGAGAAGTTCAACCAGCGCTTCAAGGGCTTCTCCAAGTAAGCAGTCCCACACGCGCGAACGGGCGGTCCTCCTGCGGGAGGGCCGCCCGTTCTGCGTGTGCCGTGCCTGCGTGTGTCGTGCGTGCGCGACGTGGTGGGGCCCGTGCTGATCCCGAATCGCACCCCCTGAAGCACATCGCGCCCCGTGGGAACGGGGCGCGATGTTCGTGCGGGGGTGCGACGCGGCGCGGGAGTCGGCGAACGGCCGACGGGGGACTGGGCAGCGGGGGGACGGCGCCGGGCGCTCAGTCGCCGTTGCGGTGCGGCCAGCGGGTGTCGGCGGTGAAGGCCGGGTCGCGCTTGGCCCGCATGTACTGCTGGAACGATGCTGCCTGGTCGGCGCACCAGGCCACCTGCTTGCGGTGGAGCTCTTCGGCGGAGATGGTCAGGTCGTCGGGGAACTTCGCCGCGATGGCCTGTGCGACCCGTCCGGCCGCGATGGCGTCGGCGCCGGCATCGTGCGCGTCGGACAGGTCGACGCCGTACAGCTCGGCCGCTGCCTCGAGCGTGCGCTTGCCCTTGCGGTAGGTGTCGAGCGCCTTGTCGATCACGAGCGGGTCGACGACGTTGCCGATCACGGGCGAGGCGATGCCGTGCCGCTTGGCTTCGCGGTCGAGCAGGGTCAGGTCGTACGGGGCGTTGTAGATGACCAGCGGGATGCCGCGGGCGAACACGGCTTCGACGGCGGCCACGATCTCGGCGACGACCTCGGCGGCGGGACGCCCCTCGGCCTGGGCGCGCTCGGTGCTGATGCCGTGCACGGCCGAGGCCTGCTCGGGGATCGGGACCCCGGGGTCGGCGAGCCACGAGCCCTCGACGATGCTGCGCCCGGTCATGTCGATCAGGCCCACGTGCGCGGTGACGATGCGGGCCGTCTCGACGTCGATGCCGGTCGTTTCGAGGTCGAACACCCCGAGCGCGTGCCACCAGGGCCGGGTCGAGAGGTCCTGCGCCGGGGCGGGCAAGTCGAGCTGCGCGGTGGGGAACGTCACGCAGGTCAGGCTAGCCGGACACACCGACACGCCCCGCGCGACCCGCCTGTCACGCGACCCGCGAGCGGTGCGTCACGCGTTGGGCGCGGCGCCGACGTGCAGCCAGGTGAACGAGTGGGGCGAGAGCGCTACGCGTTCGGCGCGGCGCCGACGTGCAGCCAGTAGAACGACTGCGTGCCCAGCGTCAGCGTGACCGTGCCCTCGTCGTCGAACGAGGGGAACGAGCTGCCGCCGAACAGGTCGTACAGCGGCCGGCCGGCGTACTGCGGCGCCGTGATCGTCGTCGTGGTCGGGTTGACCGTGAACGAGAACACGCACAGCACGTCCTCGGCGGACGGGCCGAACTGCGTGCCCGAGCCCTCCCACGAGCGGACGAAGGCCAGCACGCTCTCGTTGTCGGTGTCCTGCACCGCCAGCGTCCCCAGACCGAACACCGGGTGGGCCTTGCGCACGTGGATCACGTTGCGGACCCAGTGCAGCAGGGACCGCGACTGTGCGAGCTGCGCCTCGACGTTGACCTGCGCGTAGTTGTACACGAGCGACTGCACGACGGGCAGGTAGAGCTTGCCCGGGTCGGCGGTGGAGAACCCGGCGTTGCGGTCCGGCGTCCACTGCATGGGCGTGCGCGAGGAGTCGCGGTCCGGCAGCCAGATGTTGTCGCCCATCCCGATCTCGTCGCCGTAGTACAGGAACGGCGAACCGGGCAGCGAGAACAGCAGCGCGTGGATCAGCTCGAGTTCGGCGCGGGAGTTGTCGAGCAGTGGTGCCAGGCGTCGACGGATGCCGATGTTCGAGCGCATCCGCGGGTCGTACCCGTACCAGCCGTACATCGCCTGGCGGTACTCCTCGCTGACCATCTCGAGCGTGAGCTCGTCGTGGTTGCGGAGGAACACGCCCCACGCGGCCGACGCGGGCACGTCGAGCGTCTCGGACAGGATCGCCTTGAGCTCGGACGCGTGCTGCGCCCGGAGCGAGTAGAAGATGCGGGGCATCACCGGGAAGTCGAACGCCATGTGGCACTCGGGCTCGTCGTCGGTGCCGAAGAACGCCGCCGTCTCGCGGGGCCACTGGTTCGCCTCGGCGAGCAGCACCCGACCGGGGTACTCGTCGTCGACCATGAACCGGAGCTTCTTGATGAACTCGTGGGTCTCCGGTTCGCCCTCGCCGTTGCCCTCCTCCGACTCGAACAGGTACGGGATGGCGTCGAGCCGCAGCCCGTCCACGCCCAGGTCGAGCCAGTGCCGCACGACGTCGTAGATCGCCTCGACGACGGCGGGGTTCTCGAAGTTCAGGTCGGGTTGGTGCGAGAAGAACCGGTGGAAGAAGAACTGCCGCCGCACCGGGTCGAAGGTCCAGTTCGACTCCTCGGTGTCGACGAAGATCACGCGGATGTTCGCGTAGTCCTCGTCGGTGTCGCGCCAGACGTAGAAGTCGCCGTAGGGACCGTCCGGGTCCTCGCGGGACTGCTTGAACCACTCGTGCTGGTCCGACGTGTGGTTGATCACCATGTCGATCACGATGCGCATGTTGCGCTCGTGCGACTTCGTGACGAGTTCGCGGAAGTCGTCGAGGGTGCCGAACTCGGGCAGGATCGCCCGGTAGTCCGAGATGTCGTACCCGCCGTCGCGCATCGGCGACCGGAAGAACGGCGGGAGCCACAGCGCGTCGACGCCGAGCCACTGCAGGTAGTCGAGCTTGCCGATCACGCCCTGGATGTCACCGATGCCGTCGCCGTTCGAGTCGACGAACGAGCGGATCATGCACTCGTAGAACACCGAGCGCTTGTACCACTGCGGGTCGAGGGTGAGTCCGGGCAGCTGGATCGGGGCTGTGAAGGTCAACCGTGCTCCTCGTCGAAGGTCACGGACCGTCGGAACCGACCCGCTCCGGACACGATAGGCGGCTGCTGCCGAGAGCGTTCCGTAGACTGGCGCCGATGCAACCGCCGGTCCTGTCCCCGTACTCGTCGTTGATGGCCGCGACACCCGTCGTGCACCGCGCCGTCGAGGTCGACGGCCGCACCACGCACTTCTGGGAGTACGGCCCACGACACGCCACGCAGACCGTCCTGGCCGTGCACGGGTTCCGCGGTGACCACCACGGGCTCGAGTCGATCGCGGCGCACCTGACGGGTGTGCGGGTGATCGTTCCGGACCTGCCCGGGTTCGGCGTGTCCGACCCGCTGCCGGTGTCCGACATCGACGGCTACGTCGGGTGGCTCCGGGGCTTCCACCGGGTGCTCGGCCTCGACCGCGCCGCCGTGGTGCTCGGCCACTCGTTCGGCTCGATCGTCACCGCGGCCGCCGTCGCCGCCGGGCTGGACACACGGCTGCTCGTCCTGGTGAACCCCATCGCGGCACCCGCGCTGCAGGGCCCACGCGCGGTCGGCACCGGCATCGCGATCGCCTACTACCGCGCCGGTGCCGCACTGCCGCGGCCCGTCGGCCTGGGGATCCTGCGGAACCGGGGGATCGTGCGGGCGATGAGCGTCGCGATGCTCAAGTCGCACGACCCGTCGATGCGCCGCTGGGTGCACGACCAGCACGACCGGTACTTCTCGTCGTTCGCGAACCGCACGAGCGTGCTCGAGGCCTTCCGCACGTCGGTCACCCACGACGTCTCCGAGTACGCCGACCGGATCCGCGTCCCAGTGCTGCTGATCGCGGCCGAGCGCGACGACATCACCGCGCTGCCGGAACAGCGGGCGCTGGCGGCCCGGCTGCACGATGCCGAGCTCGTCGTCGTGCCGGACGTCGGGCACCTGGTGCACTACGAGACGCCCGCCGCCGCCGCCCAGGCGACCCTGCGCCGGATGGCCGACCCCGTGCGGAAGGCACCGCGCGCTGCCAAGCCGGGCCGGGCCTCCAGGACGAAGCCGAGCCAGGGCGAGGGATCGTGACCCGCCTGCGGATCGGGATCGACTGCCGGTACGTGCGGATCGGGCGCCACGACGGCATCAGCCGGTTCACCGCCGGGGTCGTGGCGCACCTGCCGGACCGGCACGACGTGGTGCTGCTGGTCGACGACGAACGGCAGCTGGAGTCCCTGCCCGCGCACCTGCCGTGGGAGCTGCTGCCGTCGCCGACCGCGCCGGGGGAGCCCCTGGTGGCACGGCACGTCAACCGGCTGGGGCTGGACGCGGTGTTCTCGCCGATGCAGACGATGGGGTCCCGCGGACGCCGCTACGCCCTCGTGCTGACGCTCCACGACCTGATCTACTACCGCAACCGCACGCCCCCACGGGAGTTCTCGTGGCCGATCCGCCTGGGGTGGCGGGCGTTCCACCTGTCGTGGTGGCCGCAGCGGCTGCTGCTCGACGGCGCGGACGGCGTCGTCACGGTCTCCGAGACGACGGCGGGGCTGATCGCCCAGCACCGGCTGACCAGGCGACCGGTCACCGTGGCGTACAACGCTGCCGACCCGGCCCCGGTGCGCGCGCCCGACGGTCCCCGCGAGCGGTCGCTCGTGTACATGGGGTCGTTCATGCCGTACAAGAACGTCGAGACGCTCGCGGCGGCCCTGCCGCTGCTCGGAGCGGACTGGCGGCTGCACTGCATGTCGCGCGTGTCGGACGCCGACCGGGCGCGCCTGGACGCACTGGCACCGGGCGCGATCGTGTTCCACGACGGCGCGTCGGATCAGGAGTACCTCGACACGCTGCGGTCAGCGACGGCCCTGGTGACCGCGTCGTACGACGAGGGCTTCGGCATCCCGTTGGTCGAGTCGATGGGCGTCGGCACGCCGGTGGCCGTCAGCGACGTCCCGATCTTCCGCGAGATCGGTGGGGACGTCGCCGAGTACTTCGACCCGTCGTCGCCGTCGGCGGTCGCCGCCGCGGTGCGCCGACTGGAGGCCCGGTGGGCGTCCGCCTCGGCGGCGTCGGTACAGCAGGCGGCCCGGTTCCGCTGGGCCGACTCGGCCGAGCGGGTGCTGCGGGCCGTCGAGCGCGCGGTCGAGCACCGGACGCGCTGATGCGGCTGCTCAGCCCTTCGCCGCGCTGACCTCGATGGTGGCGGCGGGGAACACGCGGTGCACCGCGTCGGTGACCTGCGTCCGGACGGCTTCGACGTCGACGCCGGTCGGAGCGGTCTCGACCGTGACCCGCTGGTCGGCAGGGTCGTCGGATCGCCCGGCGTCGTGCGCCGCCCACACGCAGCTGACCTGCTGGACGCCCGCGGTGCTCGCCAGGGTGCGTGCGACGGCCAGACGTTGCTCGGTGCGTTCGCGCGAGGGCGACACACCGACGTCGGCGGTACCGAGGTCGACGACGGCCCAGACGGTGACGCCGTTGCCGGTCGTCGCCCCGGCCGCCGCACTGAGCTGGTCGAAGAGCAGGGTCTTCGCATCCGGACCGATGGTCGCGTCCGCGCTGACCCTGGCCGTGACGTCGTAGCTGGCGAACGAGGTCTTCGTCGGGTCGTCGCCGGTGGCCGCGGTGACGTACTCGATGGAGCGAGCCTGGGTGACGAACCGGTCGAGCGCCGCCTGCGGGCGGGGGAACACCCCACCGACGCCGTCCTGCACGCTGCCCACGATCATGCTGAGCGCCACGACGATGACGATGCCGACCACCACGACGCCGGCCAGCAGCAGCGACCAGGAGCGGACGCGCTGCGGGGTCGTGCGGACCGGTACGGATGCGGTGTCGGGGCCGAAGGCGCGCCCCAGGTCGTCGTCCTCGTCCTCGTGGGTGCGCCAGTCGCGGCGGTCGTCCTGCCCACCGGGTCGGTCTGTGCTCATCACGCCCCCTCGGCGCGGCATCCGGTTCGGGGTCCTGGATGCCGGTCCACAGGATCGTAGTCCGCTGGTCACCGCCGGTCCCGCTGCTCGCGACAACGATCCGGCAACGACCTCGGGCACCCTCGCTGCCGTCGCGGACGGGCCTCGATAGGCTGCCCGTGGCGTCATCGGGGCGCCCGTGGCGTGCAGTTGCGCTCGGCGTCGTCAGGGCGCCCGTGGGAAGAGGGGGTTCGTCATGCTGGTGTGGTCGACCATCGCGATCGTGTTCGTGCTCGTCATCGTGGTCGCCCTGGCGGTGGCGCTGTCGGCATCACGTCGGGCGAAGCGGCTCCGACACCTCGACGACCCGCTCGCCCCACGGACCACCGAGGACGGGCACGCCGCCCGCACAGCCCGGGCGCAGGGTTCGCGGCCGGACGGCGGCACGGGGTTCCCCGGCGGACCGTCCTGACCCACCAGCCCGTTCAGCCCGGTCAGCCCGGTCAGCACCGTCGGCCCGGTCAGCGCGTCAGCTGCGGCGCTCGAGCGGGTTCTGGTAGTCGAACGCGTACTTCCCCGGGGCGTCGGAGACATCCTCGATCGGGTCGTCGAACTCGACCAGTTCGGCGTGGAAGCGCTCCGGGTCCCAGCGGAACGAGTGCACCGAGCCGTTGCGGATCGGCGTGCGGGTGCGGTCGGCGGTGCCGGGGGCTGCCGCGTTGACGACGCTGCGGATGACGGCGCCGTGGGTCGCCACGACGACGACCCCGCCGTCGAACCGCACCGCGATCTCGCCGAGCGTCTCGGTGACGCGTGCCAGCAGGTCGGTGCGGGACTCCCGCCCGGGGATGACGTCGTCCGGGTACCGCGCCAGGACCTCGTCGTCGGTCAGGCCCTCGGCGTCACCGTACGAGCGCTCGGCGAGCCCCGGGTACGTGTCCGGTTCGGGCAGTCCCAGCCGGGCGGCGATGATCGACCCGGTCTCCGCAGCCCGCGCCAACGGCGAGGCCACGACCGCGTCGAACGACCGCCGGGTCAGCAGCGTCGCCGTCTCGGCGGCCTGCGCGCGCCCGGTGTCGTTGAGCGGGATGTCCGTCGAGCCCTGGATGCGGCGCTGCTTGTTCCAGTCGGTCTCGCCGTGCCGGACGAGGTACAGGTGGGTCGTCACGCGTCGATCATGGCAGAACGAGCCGAGCGGCCAGCGCCTGCAGGGTCTCGGTGGTGCCGGCGTCGATCTTGACCGCGGCCCGCCGGTCGCTGCGCGTGGCACCGCGGTTCACGATCACGACGGGGTGCTTGCGGCGGGCAGCGTGGTCGACCAGCCGCACGCCCGAGTTCACGGTGAGCGAGGACCCCACGACCAGCAGTGCGTCGGCATCGGCCACGATCGACACCGACTCGGCGAACTTCTCGGTGGGGACGAACTCGCCGAAGAACACCACGTCGGGCTTGAGCACACCGCCACACACCGTGCAGTCGGGCACCACGAACCGCTCGACCTCGGTGATCTCGACGTCGCCGTCGGGCTGCAGCACGACCGAGCCGGGTTCGTCGATCCACGGGTTCAGCGCGTCGAGGGTCGTGGCGAGGTCGGACCGCGCGAACACCTGCCCGCACGTCAGGCACAGTGCCCGGTCGGTCGACCCGTGGATCTCGACCACGCGGCGCGACCCGGCCCGCAGGTGCAGCCCGTCGACGTTCTGCGTGATGACCCCGGTGACGATGCCCGCGCGTTCGAGGTCGGCGAGCACCCGGTGTCCGGCGTTCGGCGTGGCAGCCGCGAAGGTGCGGTACCCCAGGTGCGATCCGGCCCAGTAGCGCTGCCGCTTGGCGGGGTCGGAGCGGAACTCCTGGAACGTCATCGGCTTGCGGACGACGCGGCCTTCGCCCCGGTAGTCGGGGATGCCGGAGTCGGTGCTGAGTCCGGCTCCGGAGAGCACGGCGATGCGCTTGCCCGCCAGCAGGTCGGCGACCCGGTCGAGGTCGTCAGCCGTCTCGGTCGCACCGCTCGTCGCGTCGCTCGTCGCCATCACGTCCACGGTACCCTCAACAGCCGACCGTCCCCGCCCCTTCCCGCACCACCCGGCGGGGCCCGACCAGGAACCGAGCCGACCGTGCACACCGTCCGCATCGACACCCTCGACGACCCCCGTCTCGACGACTTCCAGCGACTCACCGACGTCGCGCTGCGGCGGGTCACCGAACCCGAGGGCGGCCTGTACATCGCCGAGTCGAGCACCGTGATCGAGCGCGCACTCCGTGCCGGCCACGTCCCGCGCAGCGTCCTGGTGCAGGAGAAGTGGCTCGACGACGTGCTGCCGCTGGTCGCCGACCACGACGGCCCCGTGTTCGTCGGTCCCGACGCGCTGCTCGAGGAGCTCACCGGTTTCCGGATGCACCGTGGCGCGATCGCGTCGATGGAGCGTCCGGCGCTGCCGAGCGTCGCCGAGGTGCTCCACGACGCGCGGCTCGTGGTGGTGCTCGAGGACATCGTCGACCACACGAACGTCGGGGCCGTCTTCCGCAGCGTCGCGGGACTGGGAGCGGACGCGGTCCTGGTCAGCCCGCGCTGCGCCGACCCGCTGTACCGACGGAGTGTCCGGGTCAGCATGGGCACGGTGCTGCAGGTCCCGTGGACCCGCATCGGGGACTGGCCGGCAGCGGGCGAGGAACTCCGCGCCGCGGGGTTCCACCTGGCCGCGATGGCGCTGACGGACCGCTCGGTCGACCTGGACGCCTTCGTCGCCGACGTCCCCGGCAAGGTCGCGTTGGTGATGGGCACGGAGGGGCAGGGCCTGACGCCGGCGGCCGTCGCCGCCGCGGACACGACGGTCCGGATCCCGATGCACCACGGGGTCGACTCGCTCAACGTGGCCGCGGCGAGCGCCGTCGGGCTGTGGGCGGTCGCCGCCGCCCAGCGCGCGCGGACGTAGAGCGCTCCCGCACCGCACCGCACCGTCCCGTCCACGGCCTGGAGGCCCTGGCTGGCTTCTCCACAGCCCGGCGGTTCCCCAGATCACCGGTACCACCCCCCGGTACGCTCGGTTGTCGTGTCACGAGTCGTCCGCCGTCCCCGCTCCGCCGTCCGCCGGCCGGTGACCATCGCGGTCGTCGCGGTCCTGCTGCTGGCGGTCGGGTACCTGGTCGCCGCTGCGCTCGTGCCGTTCGCGCCGGCGAGCGCCAGCACCACCGCCTACGCGGCTCCCACGGCGACGCTGCCGTCGCTGTCGTTCCCGTCGTACGGTGCCACCGCGGTCGAGGCGCCCGACTTCCCCGAGAGCCTGCGGACCAGTGGCGACACGAAGCCGCGGTCCATCGCGAGCATCTCCAAGGTCGTCACGGCGCTCGTGGTGCTCGACGCCAAGCCCCTGTCGAGGGGCCAGGCGGGGCCGACGATCGCGTTCACCCCGGAGATGCAGGGGCTGTACGCCACGTACCTGGCACAGAACGGCGAGGTCGCCCCGATGCCGGCGGGCCTGCGGCTGTCGGAGTACCAGACGCTGCAGGTCATGCTCATGAAGTCGGCGAACAACTACGCCGGCTCGCTCGCGATCTGGGCCTTCGGGTCGATCGACGCCTACCAGAAGGAAGCGTCGACGTGGCTGACCGCGCACGGGCTCGACGACACCACGATCCACGAACCGACCGGCCTGGATGCCGGCAACACGTCGACGGCGACGGACCTGGTCGACCTCGGTCAGCTGGCACTCGCGAACCCCGTCGTGAAGGACGTGGTGGGCACCAAGAGCGTGACGGTGCCGAACGTCGGGGACATCCAGAACTCGAACAAACTGCTCGGCATGGACGGAGTCGAGGGCATCAAGACCGGGACCCTCGACGAAGCCGGCGCGTGCCTGCTGTTCGCGGCGACCTACGAGCGCGGCGGGCGGACGGTCACCGTGATCGGGGCGATGCTCGGCGGGGTGGACCACGATGCGCTCGATGCCGACGTCCAGCGCCTGCTGCACTCGGTCGCCGACAACTTCCACGTCGTCACGCTGACGCACGCGGGGCAGTCCTTCGGCACGTTCTCCACCCCCTGGAAGGACGAGACCGACGCGGTCAGCGCGACGGCGTCCGAGGTCCTGGTCTGGGGCGCGACCACCGTTCGGGCGAAGGCGCAGCTCGACTCGGTGACGCTCGGGACGAAGGGCGAGAAGGTCGGACGGGTCCGCTTCACGATCACCGACCACGCACCGGTGTCGGTGCCGCTGGTGCTCGAGCAGGCGATCCCGGACCCGGGCATCTGGTGGCGCTGGACGAACCCGTTCCAGGGCGCCTGAACACGCCCCGAGCTACGGCCCCTCGTGGACCGGCGCGCTGATCCGTTCGAGCTCCGGACGCTTGGCGGTGATGCCGTCGCCGGACGAGGTGTGCTTGATCCGCCGGACAACCCAGGGAACCAGGTACTCCCGCGCCCAGCCGAGGTCCTCGGCACGGGCTTCGCGCCAGGGTCGGGGCGCCAGGGGCTCCGGCGTCGACGGGGCGAGTTCGTGGTCGACGCCGAGCGTGTCCAGCACGGCCGCGGCGATCGTGGCGTGGCCCACGGGGGAGTGGTGCAACCGGTCCGGAGCCCACATCCTCGGGTCCCGCAGGCCGCGGATCGCCCACATGTCGGCGACCATCGCGCCGTGCTTCAGCGCGATGGCGTGCAGGTGCTCGTTGTAGATCGCCGCCTTGCCACGCACCATCCCGAGCACCGGGGTCATGCCGACGTCCGGGCCGGTGAACAGCACGACGTCGGCGCCGTCGCGACGCAGGTCGGCCATCATCCGGTCGAAGCGAGCGGCCACCTCGTCTGGATCGGAGCCGGGGCGGATGATGTCGTTCCCGCCGGCGGACACCGTGATCAGGTCAGGGTGGAGCGCGAGCGCGTCCGCGACCTGCTCGTCGATGATCTGCTGCAGCAGCCGACCGCGGACGGCCAGGTTGGCGTACGAGAAGTCGTCGGTCCGGCTCGCCAGGAACGCCGCGACCCGGTCGGCCCACCCGCGGTTCCCGCCCGGTGCGGTGGGGTCGGGGTCCCCGAGCCCCTCGGTGAACGAGTCACCGATCGCGACGTACCTGGACCACGGATGACGATCTGACACCCTGCCGAACGTAGTCTCGTGCCATGACCCAGGCCAACTCCGCGACCGCGACGAGCACGAAGCGTCGACCCTGGACCCTCCCCGAGGACCTGCTCGCGCGGATCGCCGAGCGGGCGCCCCGGTACGACGCCGACAACACGTTCCCGTCCGAGGACCTCGACGAACTCCGCGCGGCGGGGTACCTGCGGATCGGCGTCCCGATCGCCGACGGCGGCAGCGGGCTCGGGCTGCGGGCCACCGCCGCGGTGCAGCGCACGCTCGCCCAGGCCGCGCCGGCGACGGCGCTCGCGCTCGGGATGCACCAGACCTGGGTGCAGGCGGCCCGCAGCGTGTCCGCGCGCGGCGAGACGTTCCTCCAGTCCGTCACGGACCACGCCGCGGCGGACCGGCTGCTGGCCTTCGGGGTCAGCGAACCCGGCAACGACCGCGTCCTCTTCGACTCGACCACGACGGCGGAGCCGGACGGGCAGGGCGGGTTCCGGTTCACCGGCACCAAGGTGTCGACGTCGCTGGCGCCCGCGTGGGACGTGCTGAGCGTGTTCGGCAAGGACACCTCGGGCCCGGAACCGCGGCTGGTGCACGGGTTCGCGCTGCGCTCGGACGGCGGCGTCCGGCACCTGGACGACTGGGACGTGCTCGGGATGCGGGCGACGCAGAGTCGCACGACCCTGCTCGAGGGCGTGCACGTGCCGGCCGAGCGGATCGTGCGGTCACTGCCCGTCGGGCCGTCCGCCGACCCGCTCGTGTTCGGGGTGTTCGCGGCGTTCGAGCTGTTGGTGGCGTCGGTGTACGTCGGGATCGCCACGCGGGCGATCGACCTGACGGTGCAGGCCGTCCGGCAGCGGCGCTCGATGGACGGCGTGCCGCGGAGCGACGACCCGGACGTGCGTCGTGCCGTCGCGGACATGCGGGGCACGGTCGACGCCGTGGCGTTGCAGGTCGATGCGCTCGCCCGCGACGTCGACGAGCTCGAGGACCACGGTCGGCGCTGGTTCCCGCTGCTGGTCGGGACGAAGGCCCGCACGGTCGACACCGCGCAGCACGTGGTGGACGAGGCCATGCGCGTCGTCGGGGGCGGTGCGTTCCGTGCGGGTGGCGAGCTGGCCCGGCTGGCGCGGGACGTCCGGGCCGGGCAGTACCACCCGTCGACGCGGGACTCGGCGGCGCGGACGATCGCGAACGACGTGCTCGGGCCGGTGTCGGTGGTCGCTGGCAGCATCGCCCCGTGAGCAAGCAGGACGGGGACGCTTCGTGAGCGTGCAGGACGGGGACGCTTCGTGAGCAAGCAGGACGGCAGCAACCGGCTCGTCTCCGACCACCCGGTCGCCGACGTCACTGCAACGGTGCTGCACGTCGACATGGACGCCTTCTTCGCGTCCGTCGAGCTGCTCGACCGCCCCGACCTGGTCGGCCTGCCGGTGATCGTCGGGCACGACTCGGACCGCTCGGTCGTCACCGCCGCCACGTACGAAGCCCGCCGGTACGGCATCAACTCCGCGATGCCGATGGCCGTGGCCAAACGGCGGTGCCCGAACGCCGTGATCGTCGAGCCGCACTTCGAGAAGTACCAGGCCAAGTCCCGAGCGGTGATGGGCGTGTTCGACCGGTTCACCCCGCGCGTCGAGCGCCTCGGCATCGACGAGGCGTTCCTCGACGTCGCCGGCGCCGTCCGGCTCTACGGCACCCCGTGGGAGATCGGCACCGCCATCCGGGCCGCCGTGTTCGCCGAGACCGGACTGCACTGCTCGGTCGGTGCCGCATCGACGAAGTTCGTCGCGAAGCTCGCCTCCAGCCGGGCGAAGCCGGCGGGACTGCTCGTCGTGCCCGCGGCCGACACCGTGGCGTTCCTGCACCCGCAGCCGGTGTCCGCGCTGTGGGGCGTCGGTGGCAAGACGCAAGAAGTGCTCGAACGTCGGGGCATCCGCACCGTGGGCGACCTCGCCACGACCCCGCTCGACTCGCTCGTGCACGCGATCGGGCCGGCCGGTGGGCAGCGCCTGCACGACCTGTCCTGGGGCCGTGACCCACGCGTGGTCGACAC
Organism: Curtobacterium sp. VKM Ac-2922; assembly: GCF_022815645.1. Classification (GTDB taxonomy): domain Bacteria; phylum Actinomycetota; class Actinomycetes; order Actinomycetales; family Microbacteriaceae; genus Curtobacterium. Next base: position 353,958 of record NZ_JALGRO010000004.1, read on the forward strand.
CGCCGTCGGCGAGAAGTCGATCGGGCACGAGGTCACCTTCGGCACCGACCTGACCGACCGCGACGCCGTGGCACGCGAGCTCCTGCGACTGGCCGAGAAGGTCGCCGTGCGGATGCGCCGCGCCGAGGTCCAGGCGCGCACGGTCGCCCTCAAGGTCCGGTACACCGACTTCACCACCCTCACCCGGTCGCGCACCCTGGCCGAGCCGACCGACGTCGCCCGGCGGATCCACCGCGAAGCCGTCGAGCTGTACGACGTGCTGCACCGTCCGGGCAACCGCATCCGGCTGATCGGCGTCCGGGGCGAGAACCTCGTGCCGATGGCGGCCAGCAACGCGCTGTGGGACGACGACGCGCCGTGGCGTGACACGGAGACCACGGTCGACGCGGTCACCGCCCGCTTCGGCGCGGGCGTGCTGCGGCCCGCATCGCTGGTGCGCGGCACGCCCGAGCAGCGCCCGCCGCACGCCCGACAGGACATCGGGTGACGGTAGAATCTGCTGCAGTGAGCGCAGCGGAGTACGAACACCAGCAGCCCGCCGCAGCCGACACGGCAGCGGCTGGGTCGGTCGACACCACCGGTCGCCGGGGTGGCTTCGTCGACACCACCGAGCACGCGGCCCAGACGGCCGAGCACGCGGCCCAGACGACCGAGCACGCGGCGCAGGGCACCGGGCACGCGGCCCAACTCGACCTGGCACCGGCGGAACTCGCCGAGATCGCCGGCAACGCCGCAGCCGAGCACCTGTCGCCGGCGTTCCCCGACCGAGCGGCCTGGGGCACGGCCTCGAAGCTCCGCGCCTGGCAGGTCGAGGCACTGACCAAGTACTTCGAGACCGAGCCGCGCGACTTCCTGGCCGCGGCGACACCCGGTGCCGGCAAGACGACGTTCGCACTCCGCCTGGCGACCGAACTGCTGGCGCGTGGCACGGTCGACCGCATCGTCGTGGTCGCCCCGACCGAGCACCTCAAGCGCCAGTGGGCGGACGCTGCCGACCGCGTCAACATCCGCATCGACCCGATGTTCAAGAACGGTGACGGCATGTTCGGCCGCCACTACCAGGGTGTCGCGATCACCTACGCCCAGGTCGGCATGAACCCCGAGGTGCACAAGCGCATCACCGAGGGCGGTCGCACGCTGGTCGTGCTGGACGAGGTCCACCACGGCGGCGACGCCCTGACGTGGGGCGACGGCATCCGCCAGGCCTTCGGCGGTGCCACCCGACGGCTCTCGCTGTCCGGCACCCCGTTCCGCTCGGACACGGCACCGATCCCGTTCGTGCAGTACGCGCCGGACGAGCAGGGCATCCGGACGTCGGTCTCCGACTACAACTACGGCTACGGCCGCGCCCTGGCCGACGGTGTCGTCCGGCCCGTGCTGTTCATGGCGTACGCCGGGCAGATGCGCTGGAAGACCCGGATGGGCGACGAGATGTCGGCGTCCCTCGGCGAACAGGTCACCAAGGACATCACGGCGCAGGCCTGGCGCACGGCACTCTCGCCCGAGGGCGAGTGGATGCCGGCGGTGCTCTCTGCAGCCGACAAGCGCCTGACCGAGGTCCGCCGCGGTGTGCCGGACGCCGGTGGCCTGGTGATCGCGACCGACACCACGACGGCGCGCGCCTACGCCCGCATCCTGCAGCAGATCACGGGCGAGCGCCCCACGGTCGTCCTGTCCGACGAGGCCGCCGGGTCCAGCCGCATCGGCGCGTTCGCCGCGGACACCTCGCGCTGGATGGTCGCCGTGCGCATGGTGTCGGAAGGCGTCGACGTCCCACGGCTGTGCGTCGGCGTGTACGCCACCAGCGCCAGCACACCGCTGTTCTTCGCCCAGGTCATCGGCCGCTTCGTCCGCGCCCGCCGCCGCGGTGAGACCGCTTCGGTGTTCCTGCCGAGCGTGCCCGGGCTGATGGCCCTCGCCGCCACCCTCGAACTCGAACGGGACCACGCCCTCGACCGCCCGAAGGACGCCGACGACGGGTTGTACAACCCCGAGGACGCGATGGTCGCCGAGGCCAACAAGGAAGACCGTGCCTCCGACAGCCTGCTCGACGTGCAGCCCTTCGAAGCCCTCGACTCGCAGGCCTCGTTCGACCGGGTGCTCTACGACGGCGGCGAGTTCGGCACCGGCGGTGAGATCGGTTCCCTCGAAGAACTCGACTTCATCGGCATCCCCGGGCTGCTCGAACCCGACCAGGTACGGGATCTGCTCCGCGCCCGCCAGGCGACCCAGGCCAAGCGATCGAAGGGCCGGACCGTCAAGGACGGCATGCCCGCGTCGCAGGCGCCCGAGCCGGACCGGCCGATGTACCTGACCATCAAGGAGCAGCGGTCCGAGCTGCAGCGCCTCGTGTCGATCTGGTCGCGACACTCCAACGAACCGCACGGCGCGATCCACGCCGAACTCCGCCGCATCAGCGGGGGACCGGCCGTCGCCCAGGCCAGCATCGAGCAGATCCAGAAGCGGATCGACATCCTGCGCTCCCGGATCGGCGGCCGTCGGTGACGGTGGCGCCGTGATCGTCGGTGTCGACGACCGAACCTGGCTGGTCAAGCGGACCGAGGATGCCTCGCCCGAGGCGATCATCGACCGCTTCGGCGGCGGGTACCGCCTGCGCCGCTTCAGCCTGGTCGAGTCCCGGCGGACCGCACACGGCGTCTTCACGGGCCTCGACCTGGCGGAGACCGCCTGGTGGCGGTTGCGCGACACACGTCGTTGATCTTCCGCCGTTCTGGGCAATGTGCGCGGCGATCATGACGTTGCGAGCCTCGATCGAGTAGACCGGACTCATGGCAGATTCGATCCCTCACGTCCTCGTCCTCGGTGGCGGCTCCGCCGGCTACTCGACCGTCAAGCAGCTGCAGAAGCACGCCGCGACGGTGCCGATGCGCATCACCCTGGTCGACCAGAACACGTACTACACGTACCTGCCGTTCCTGCCCGAGGTGGCCGGTGGCCACATCAACCCCAAGGACGTCACCGTCGAGCTCCGTCGTGCGCTCCGGAAGACGCGCGTCATCCAGGGCAAGGTGACCGGGATCTCGTCGAAGGACAAGACCGTCTCCATCGCCACGGCCGGCGGTGACGACCGCACCCTCGGATACGACCAGCTCGTCGTCGCGCTCGGCTCGGTCACGCGCACCTTCCCGACCCCGGGCCTCGACGAGCTCGGCGTCGGCTTCAAGACCGTCGAAGAGGCGGCGTACGTCCGCGCGAAGCTCCTCGACAACATCGCCAAGGCCGCTGCCACGCGTGACGAGGACGAGCGTCGTCGTCTGCTCACCAGCATCTTCATCGGCGGCGGCTACACCGGCGTCGAGGCGATCGGCGAGCTGTTCGACGTGTCGCAGGCCGCCATCAAGACCTACCCGTCGCTCGCTGGCGAACAGCCCCGCTGGGTGCTCATCGACGCGCTCGACCGTGTCGCACCCGAGGTCGGCCCCGAGCTGTCCAAGTGGACGCTCGAGTCCCTGCGCGCCCGTGGCATCGACGTCCGCCTCAAGACCACGATGCCGAGCTGCGAGGGCGGCGTCGTCAAGCTGTCCGACGGCGACGAGTTCGCGACCGGCCTGCTCGTGTGGACGGCCGGCGTCAAGCCGAACCCGCTGCTCGACGCGTCCGACCTGCCGCGCGGCCCGAAGGGGCACCTCGCTGCCAATGCGAAGCTGCAGGTCGAGGCCGAGGACACCCACGAGGTCGTCCCCGGCGTCTGGGGTCTGGGTGACGTCGCGCAGGTCCCCGACCTGACCGCCGACAAGCAGCCGGCGTACTACCCGCCGAACGCGCAGAACGCCGTTCGCCAGGCCGTCGTCGCCGCGGACAACGTGGTCGCGACGATCACCGGGTCGCCGCTCACCGAGTACCGCCACCCCTCGATCGGCACCGTCGCGTCGTACGGTGTCGGCAAGGGTGCTGCCAACATCAAGGGCATCAAGATGACGAACCTGCTGGCGTGGATGGCCCACCGCGCGTACCACGTGTACGCGATGCCCACGCTGAACCGCAAGGCACGCATCATCATCGGCTGGGTCACCGGCGCGGTCTCCGGCCGCGACGCGACCTCGCTGATCAAGGAGACCGACCCGCGCCGCTCCTTCGTCGACGCGACGAAGTAGGGCGCGACCCCAGATCGGACGGGAGGCCCCGGGCCCGCAGGGCCCCGG
>NZ_JALGRO010000005.1:0-189188 GCF_022815645.1 Curtobacterium sp. VKM Ac-2922
CAAGACCGACGCCGTCAAGGGCGGCCTGCTCGTCGGCACCGCCACCATCACCGCACAGATCAAGTAACACCCCGCACACCAGAACGGCCGGTCCCCACCACCCCGGGGACCGGCCGTTCTCGCGTGTCGGTGACACACCGGCCCGATGCGGGTCAGCCGCGTCGGCGCCACCACCGGCGTGGCTGTTCCGACTGCCGTGCGTCGTCCGCGGCTCGCGCTGCGGCGGCGAGTCGCTCCTCGCGCCGCGTGAACCAGGCGGCGACCTCGGCGTCGACGTCGCGCATCGGGGTCACGACCGGCGGGCCACCGAGCAGCTGCCGCCGGGCCTCGCGCACGCGCGCGTTGAAGTCCACCAGCACGTCACGGACGTCGCCCTCGTGCGACAGGGCATCGAGTGCTTCGTCCAGGCCCGCGTCCTCGGTCCGCAGCGCGAAGGCGGGCGGAGCGATGCCGCGGATGTCCTCGCGTTCGATCTTCGAGCGGATCCACCAGTCCGGATCGTGGTGCCCGTCGTTCCCCGGCAGGGGCTTGCCGTGGTACGGGTTGCCCTCGAACACCCCGCGCCGCTCCGCTTCCTCGATCTGCGCCCGGGCATGTGCGGCGACGTCGGCGGCCTTGAGCAGCCGTCGTTCCTCGCGCACCTCGTCCGGGTCGAGCGAGCCCCGTTGGACCTCGCTGTCCACGAGCTGCTGGTAGCGGTACCGCGCGGCCCGTCGCAGGCGGTCCATGCGTGCGTCGACGTCGTTCATGGTCAGTCCATGATGCCTCGCAGCGACGGGATCGTCACCCAGGACGACGATCTGGACTCCGCGGTCAGTGGTCGGCCGAGATCTCCTCGATCGTCAGCGCCGCCTGGATCAGTGCCAGGTGCGACAGCCCCTGCGGGATGTTGCCCATGAACTCGCCGTCCACCGCGCTGAGCATCTCGCTGAACAGCCCGACGTCGTTCGCCTGCTCGACCATCTCGTCCATCAGGGCGGTCGCGTCGTCGACCCGGCCCACGCAGGCCATCGCCGCGGCCAGCCAGAACGAGCAGGCGACGAAGGGGGACTCCTCGTCCGCCATCCCGGTGTAGCGGTACACCAGGGGTCCGTGCTGCAGCTGGTCCTCGATCGCGCGGATCGTCGACTGCATGCGGGGTCCGCGGTCGAACGCCGACATCGCGTGCAGCAGGATCGAGGTGTCGAGCGCCTCCGAGCCGGGGTACATGACGTAGTACCCGAGGTCCTCGTCCCAGCCGTGCTCGGACACCCATCCCTCGATGAGCGAACGGTTCTCGGTCCACTTGTCGCGCGGGCCGTCGATCATGCCGGCGTCGTGCAGCTCGACCGCGGCGTCCAGGGCCTGCCAGCACCCGATCTTGCTCGACACGTAGTGCTGCGTCTCCTGCAGCTCCCACATGCCCGAGTCGGCTTCTTCCCAGCGGTGGCACGCGTCGTCCGCCAGCTGCTCGAGGACCTTCGCGGTGGCACGGTCGAGCACGTTGCCGGCGCGGACGTACTGCCGCATGATCTCGAAGACGTCACCCCAGACGCCGAGCTGCAGCTGGTCGCCCGCACGGTTGCCGACGGTCACCGGCCCGATGCCGTTCCAGCCGGGCACGTCCCGCTCCTCGACCTGGTCGGTCTTCGACCCGTCGAGCCGGTAGAAGATCGGCATGGTCTCGTCGTGCTCGCCGATCGTGCGCATCATCCAGGACACGGCGGCATGGGTCTCCTCGCGCAGACCGAAGCGGGTCAGCGCGTGCACCGTGTACGACAGGTCGCGCACCCAGGCGAAGCGGTAGTCCCAGTTCTTCCCGCCGGTGCGGTCCTCGGGCAGGCTGGTCGTCGGCGCGGCAGCGATGGCGCCGGTCGGCGAGAAGATGAGCAGCTTCAGCGCCAGAGCGCTCCGCTGCACGGCCTCGGCCCACGGCCCGTCGTACGAGAACTCCTTCGACCACGTCGCCCAGTTCTCGATGGTGCGGTCGACCGCGTCGAGGGTGCTCTCGGGGTCGGGCATGAAGATCGGCTCGTCCTTCGTGCCGACGATCGTCAGGATCGCCTTCGCCCCCGCGGTGGCGGTGAACCGCCCGGAGAACCGCGGACCGTCGTCGTGGACCGGCTCGAACCCGTGCTCGACGATGGCGATCGTGACGCCGTCGATGCCGATCACCGCACCGTTCGCCGTGTCGAGCCGCGTCGGTTCGGCGGTGTTCAGCAGGGTGCCCGGCACGACCGCCCACTCCATGTCGACGGACCCCTCGACGCCCTGCACACATCGGCCGATCTCGGCCCACGGCAGTCGTCCGGCGACGCCCGTGACCATGGCGTCGGTGACGGTGGCACTGCCGGACGCGGTCGTCCACGTCGTGACGAGCACGTTCGTACCGGGGAGGTACTCGCGCGTCATCGTCGCGGTGCCGTCCACGGGCCGGAGCGCGACGTGGCCGCCGTGCTCGGCGTCGACGATGCTGGCGAACACCGGGGGTGAGTCCATCGACGGGATGGGCAGCCAGTCGATCCGGCCGTCACGGGCAATCAGCGCGACGGTGCGGCCGTCACCGATGGCGCCGTAGGAGCGCAGGGGGACGTACCCGTCGACGCGCTCCCGGGTGACGGGGTTGTCGGAGGTCTCCGTGGAGTCGCGCGAACGTGCAGGCATGCGTCCATGCTGCCCGGGGCCCCCGACGGTGACCACATGTCGCCCGTACCCCGCGTGGCGGACCCGCACCGGGCCTCCCAGGCGTGGTCCGCACCACGCCGGACGCGGGTTGTGCATCCCGGGCGTGTCGCGCTAGTCTCGCTCTCCTGCCCGCCCCGGGCAGACCGTCCGCCACGCGGCGGAACGACCGGAAGGACCGCGCATGCGCCCCGTGCAGCACCGCGAACAGCAGGACGAGCGCTGGCTCGACCTGCTCCTCGTGCTGCCCGAACAGCGCAACGAGCAGTCCACCGGGTATCCCGCGTAGGCACGACCGTCACCAGACGCCCCGTGCCCACCCGGCCCGGGGCATCGCCCGCCGCCCTCCACGCGTCCACGACGCGCATCGTCCGACCCGGACGTCGCGTCCACAGGACACGCGTCCGCACCGGACAGGAGGCCCGGCGAACGTCCGCCTCGGACCGTCACCACTCGCAATGACGAAACGAGACGAGAAGAAGCAATGCAGAAGATCACCGGCCGGCTGCTGTCCTGGGCATCACTGCTCGAGGAGAACACGGAGCAGCAGGCCCGCACCACGGCGGCGATGCCGTTCGTGTTCCCGCACCTGGCACTCATGCCCGACGCCCACCTGGGCCTCGGCGCGACCGTGGGCTCGGTCATCCCGACGCTCGGCGCCGTGATGCCCGCGGCCGTGGGCGTCGACATCGGCTGCGGGATGATCGCCGTGCGCTCCCAGTTCACGGCGGCCGAGCTGCCCGCAGACCTGCGGCCGCTCCGCGAGCAGATCGAGCGCGCGATCCCACTGTCCGCCGGCGCGACGAACCGCAAGATCGTCGCGACCGCCGCACCGCGGATCGCCGAGCTCGAGACGATGGCCGAGGCCGCGGGCTTCGACCCCGCCGGAGCCCTCGGTGGCTGGCGCAACCAGCTGGGGACCCTGGGGTCCGGCAACCACTTCATCGAGGTCAGCCTCGACGAGGAGGACCGGGTCTGGCTGTTCCTGCACTCCGGGTCGCGGGGCGTCGGCAACAAGATCGCCCAGCGGCACATCAAGGTCGCCAAGGCCGCGATGGAGCGCTGGTGGATCACGCTGCCGGACCCCGACCTGGCCTACCTGGTCGAGGGCACCCCGGAGTTCGACCGCTACATCGCCGAGCTGCGGTGGGCGCAGCACTTCGCGCTGCTCAACCGTGAGGAGATGATGGACCGGGTCGTCCGGCAGCTGTCCGAGGTGATGGGAACCGCGGTCGACGAGCAGGAGCGGATCAACTGCCACCACAACTTCACGCAGCGCGAGACGCACTGGGGCAAGTCCGTGTGGGTCTCCCGCAAGGGTGCGATCCAGGCGCGCGAGGGGCAGCTCGGGCTGATCCCCGGGTCCATGGGCACCGCGTCGTACGTCGTCGAGGGACGGGGCAACAAGCCGTCGCTCGAGTCCTCGCCGCACGGTGCCGGACGGATGTACTCGCGGTCGGCAGCCCGTCGGACGTTCACACACGACGAGCTCCGGGCCGCCATGGTCGGGATCGAGTACCGCGACACCGACGCGTTCCTCGACGAGATCCCGGCGGCGTACAAGCCGATCGACCAGGTGATGGCCGACGCCGAGGACCTGGTGACCATCCGGCACACGCTGCGCCAGGTCGTCAACGTGAAGGGCGACTGAGGTGGCCCGCGTGACCCTGGCCGACGTGCGACACGCCGTCGACCAGGAGTGGGCCGTCCGCCCGGAATCCGGGATCGCGTGGCCCGACCGGCATCCGGATCGCGCTCCGTTGACCGAGGAGTACTCGCGGGTGACGGACCCCGAGCGCTACCGGGTCGTCGGCGCCCGGGCCGCGACGTGGGCTTCGGCTCTCGTCCGGCTCGGGCTCGCGCGGTCCGAGCCGCTCACGGTGCCGCCCGACGTGGTCGGTGTCGGAGTCGAGCGTGTCCGGTTGGTCCCCACGGTGCCCGTGGCGCTGCCGCTGGAGATCACGACCCGGTCACTCGAGGACGTACCGGGCTCGGTGGTCGACCTGGCCCTCGGTGCGCCGCCGGTCGACGTCGGCATCGAGCCGGACTGCGGCTGCGATGCCTGTGACACCGGATCTGCCGACCTGCTCGGTGCCGTCGACGACGCCTTCGTCCGGGTGCTGGGCGGGGACCTGGTCGTCGTGGTCGGGCCGCGTGACCGGAAGATCGTCGCGTCGTCCGACGAGTGGTCCGCCGCTGGATGGACGCGCGGCGTCGACGACGCGATCCGTCGCGCTCGTCGGGGCGAGCGGGTCGGCGACCGGACCCTGGTGAGCGCGTCCTGGTGGGCGGTCTGACGCGGGGCCAGGCGGACGGGAGGCGCGGTGCGGCCCCGCACCGCGCCTCCTGTCCGCGGATTGTGCGCCGGACATCCGCAGCCGCGTCGGGCAGTGTGGTCCCCCGTGACCGACAGCGCTGAAGCCACTGCCCGCGAGACCGGACGACAGGTGCGCCGCGCTGCCGACAGCCGCTGGTTCGAGGTGACCGCGCGGGCCGGCTTCGTCGGCAGCGGTGTCGTGCACCTGCTCATCGGGTACCTGGTCGTCCTGCTCGGCATCGGGAGCACCGCGGGCAACAGCGGCGCGCAGGGCTCGCAGTCCGGCGAGACCGACCAGTCCGGTGCGCTGGCCCAGCTGGCCGCGGTGCCGGGCGGGGTCCTCCTGCTGTGGCTCGTCGCGATCGGCACCGCCGCGCTGACGATCCGGCTGGTCGTCGAGGCCGTCGTCGGCGGCCGGACGGACACCGCGCGTTCCTGGCTCAACCGGGCGAAGAACGCCGGCAAGGCCGTCGTCTACGGCCTGATCGCGTCCTCGTCGGCGTCGTTCGCGCTCGGTGCCGGCACGAGCTCGTCGGGTTCCACGCGGGGAGCCGCCGCGAAGGCGATCGCGACACCCGGCGGGGTGTTCCTGGTTCTGGCTGCCGGCGCGGTCGCGATCGCGATCGGCGTCGGGCTGGTCGTCATCGGCGTCCGTCGCTCGTACCGGAAGCAGCTCGTGACGCCGCCGAAGTCGGTCGAGCGGCCGCTGACGGTCCTGGCGGTGACGGGCTACGTGGCGAAGGGGATCGCCGTGACGATCGTGGGCGTGCTCGTCGCGGTCGCGGGGTTCCGGAGCGATCCGCAGCAGGCATCGGGACTTGATGCGGCGTTCGATGCGGTGAAGGCGGTGCCCGGTGGCGGGGTGCTGCTCGTGGTGATCGGGATCGGGTTCCTGGCCTTCGGCGCCTACAGTTTCCTGCGCGCGAAGTACGCCCGCATCTGATACCCGCGACCCGTTGCCATCTGGCACACTGGTGTCAGCTCGCCTCCTGCTGGGGGGAAGAGAAGTCGGAGCCGGTGCATCTGGGGTATACCAGATCCCGGCTCCTGCGCTGTCCCCGGCCTGTCACGGCTCGACGTCGTACGTTTCGATGGCCGCACTGAGTGACGGCGGAACTGGATGACCCTCACTCGCCGCACCGAACGCTCCAAGGACTTGGTCCGGCAGCCACAGCATCGGCTCCGCCGTCGGATCACCGTGCTCGACACGGAGTGAGGCGGGGATGATCCTTCGACCCCGCAACGCCTCGACGACCCGCAGGTCGCGCGCCGCGAGTGCAGTGGCGCGCTGCTCCAGCGTGAGCAGTGCGACGTCCTGACGCGCGAGTTCCCAACCGAGCCGCTCCAGGCAGACGGCCCGAGCGCGCTCCTCGCGGCGTGGATCCATCGGGGCGGCGATCACGATGAGGTGCACCGCGTCGATCTCGGCGACTGCGGCGATGACGCGTTTCCGTTGCCGGTCGTTCAAGTCGTGCCAGTGCAGCTTCCCGCGCGTCGGACGGAGGTCTTCGAGCAGGGCACGGGACGCCTCCACGTCGTTCGAGTCGACGACGGACGCAGCGAGGAGGTACCGCGGCTGTCCGGCTGTGTGGGTACGGACGCTCTCGTCGCCCCATGCGTGCAGCGGCGGGATCATCGGTCCACGTTCGCACGTGCCGGCACCGCGAGCAGAGTCCACGGTATCTCGCGAGATGACCACTCTCCCGGGCTGCTGCTCCTGGTGATCGGGATCGGGTTCCCGGCATTCGGCGCCGACAGTTTCCTCCGCGCGAAGTACGCCCGCATCTGACATCTTGGTCCTGTTCTTGTCCCTCGGGGCCTGAGAAGGAGAAGCCGGTGCTCCCCGTCCTTCGATGGGACCCGGCTTCCGCGCTGTCGGGGGCCACAGCCGGATCACGGGTCGATCTCGATGCTCGTGCCGGCGGAGCGCATCGGGCTGTCGATGACGATCAGGTGACCGGCATCCAGCCGACGGACCTGATCGATGACCTGTCGTCGATGACGTTCGTTCATGTCGTACCAGTGCAGCTTCCGCGCCCCTGCGCGGAGTCGCCGCAACTGGTCTCGGACCCTGTCGGCCTGGTCGACGTCGATCAACGAGGCGCGGGGGAGGTACGCGGGTGCGTCGAGCCCGTGTGAACGGATGCTCTCGTCACCCCACGCGTGCAGCGGACAGGTCATCCGGCAACGCTGGCAGCGCCGTGGAGTAGCTGTTGCCCGTAACGGCGATCTGTGGAGAACTGCGAGTCAGTCGCGGTCCCCGAACAGGCCCATGCCGTGCCGGGTGAGGACGTCGTAGGCGTCACCGAACGTCTCGGGGACCGGTGCGTCGGGTTCGTACTTCGCCAGCAGCAACCCGAGCAGCCCTTTGCCGGGAGCGCTCAGTGGCCGTCGCCGGTCCCGCTCGTTCGGCGCCGACCGACGGTGCTCGGGATTCCGCGGCACGTAGGGCTTCGCGACGTCGGGCCAGAGTTGGGGCTGCCGCGGGACCGTCCGGTTGAGGACGTCCTGGATGCCGCGGGCGTCGGCGTCGCGGTGGGTCAGGGGTTCCAGACCGTGCTGTTGCGTGAGGGTGCGCACGATCGCGGCGTGGTGCATCGGTTCGTTGATGATCGTGCCCGGTTCGGTGTAGGCCGACACGACGAACGTGGGGACGCGTCCACCGAGCCGGTCGAACGTGAAGTCCATCTCGCCGGGTTGGGCCGATCCGGACGGTGGGACGGCTCCGGGTGGTGGGACATGGTCGTAGATGCCACCGTGCTCGTCGAACGTGACGACGAGGGCGGTGTTCACGGCGTTCGAACCGGTCGTCGAACGCCCGCCACGCACCGCGCCGTAGACCTCGGCGAGGAGCACCTCGGCAGCACGCACGTCCGACGTCGCCGATTCGTAGGCCGCCTGATCGGCGCCGGCACCGGGGCGGCTGACCGGCGGGTGCATGTCGTTGTGATCGAAGACCATCCGCGGCTCGACGAACGCGTAGTCGGGCAACGTACCCGCCGCGGCATCGGCGTGGAACTGCTCCATGCTGCGGAAGTTGCTCTTCCAGTACCGCTCGATCGAGGGCGCGTGCAGGAACCCGGTCAGGGACACCACCTGGTCGGCGTCGAAGTACACGCGCCAGCTCTTGCCGGCCTCTTCGAGCCGGTTGAACAGCGTCGGCACGTCCGACGCGTCGAGCCACTTACCGGGGCCGTCCTGCAGTCCGTTCGTCACGTAGCCGTGCGAGGTGCTGGCGTGGAAGAACGACCGGTTGCAGAACGTCTGCGAGGGCACGGCGCAGTGCCAGTGGTCGTAGACCGCGAACGACTTGGCCAGGGTGGAGAACACGGGGAGCATCTCGGGCGAGAAGCCGCCCATCACGCGGGAGTACTCCTGCACGGTGGGTTCGCGGCCGCGCTCGATCCGGTAGTTGACGACGTAGTCGTGCACGAAGCCGGACATGGTCGGCGCGCTCGTGTCCGACGGGACGTTGTACGGCGCCGCGTACCCGTTCCGGGTCGGATCGGCGTTCCCTTCCGGGTCCACGGTTCCGTACCACTGCGTGTTGACGTGAGGATAGAACTCGCCGGGGTCCGGATCGGGTTGGCTCATCACCGAGTCGGTCGAGCCCTGGTAGACGTGCGCGGGCACGATGGTGCCGTCGGGCGCGGTGTTGGCGTGCGTGCCGTGCTGCAGTCCCTCGAAGGACTGCCCGTCGCCGAGCTCGTCGTCGGTGTAGAGCCGGCCGAACACGTGGTCGAAGCTGCGGTTCTCGAACATCAGCACGACGACGTGGTCGAACCCGGGCTCCCGCCGTTCGGGCAGCGGGGTGAACCCGTACCGCTCGTCCTGCACCCGCTCGTCGTAGGCGACACCCGCGCCGACGGCGCCCGCACCGACCGCGGCTCCGGCGGCACCGATCCCGGCACGGCGCAGGAACGCACGACGTGAGTGGTGGCGGTCACCTGCGTCCGCGTCTCGGCCCATGGCAGCAGTGTCGTGCACGGACAGTGCGACGGGCAAGCACGTGCTCCGCGCGCGGCTGAGTCACCGCTCACCCGCGGACGGGGGACACCGGCGGTAGTCTGGGCGACCGCCCGGCCCCACGCTGGGCGACCGCCCGGCCCCCGCCGGTCGACCGCCCGACCCGCAAGGAGACCCCGTGAACGAGCAGACCCCACGGCATGCCGACGCGCTTGATGCGGAGACCGCCGACGTCGTGGTCAAGGTCGACCGGATCCCCGTCGACCACACCAACGTCCGGGTGTCGTCGATCGGCGAGGTCGGGGAGCGGTCGTTCCTGCTCGTGGCCGGGCTCGGCATCGCGTCGACGTACTACGAGCGGCTCGCGCCGAACCTCGAGGAGTTCGGCCCCGTCCGCGCACTCGACCTGCCCGGGTTCGCCGGGGTCCCGAAGTTCAGGGGGCCCGTGTCGATCGAGCGCTACGCCGATGCCGTCGAGACCGTCATCGCGGAACTCGGGCTGACGAACCCGGTGCTGGTCGGCCACTCGATGGGGACCCAGGTCGTCACCGAGGTCGCTGCCCGGCACCCGGAGTACACCCACGTGGTGCTGATCAGCCCGGTCGTCGACTCGTCGGCCCGCACGATCAGCGAGTCCGCCGTCCGGTTCCTGCGGTCCGCAGTGCACGAGCCCGCGGCGGTCCGGTGGCATGCGGTCACCGCCTACGCGCTGTGCGGCTGGCACTGGTTCCGCAAGGTCCTGCCGAAGATGGTCGCCTTCCCCATCGAGCAGCGCGCCCCGCACGTGCAGGCCAAGGTCCTGATCATCCGCGGCGAGCACGACGCGATGGTGCCGCGCGACTGGGTGCGTCGGCTGGCGCGGGTGTTCCCGTACGCGGTCCTGCGCGAGGTCGTGGGTGGTGCGCACTCGGTGATGCACGCGCAGGCCGATGCCGTCGCGCAGCTCGCCGTGGCGCACGTCCGTGACGAGATCCCGGACCGCGGGGTGTCCTCGATGCAACGGGTCCGCGACGACTCGACGGCGTCAGATCTGTCCCGGCTCAGCCCGGGGGACGCGTGGCTGGTCGTCCGAGCACGGTTCACCGAGCTGCTCGGGATGGCGAAGGGCGACGACGAGGTGCTCGAGGCCGGCAAGTCCGCCCACGCGCTCGCGATGGCCGACGACGCGGATGCGCCGGTGCCCGAGTCGGTGCGGCACGAGATCGTGCAGGCCGTCGCGCCGGAGCTGAACCACACCGACACCAAGCCGGCGGAACCGCGCGACCCGTCCTGAGACGGCCCGAGACGCAACCGACAGGAGGCCCGCCACCGGTCCCGGGACCGGTGACGGGCCTCCCGTCGGTTGCGCCCAGGGCGCGTGGCCTGCGGATCAGGCGGTGATGCGACCCGGCAGCATGTCGCGCGTCAGCGAGTTGGCGTCGGCGAGCACCTTGCGGGCCTCGTCGGTCTTGTCCCACACGTTCCACAGCAGCACGCCGCGGACCGTGTCGTCGTCGTCCAGGTAGTAGACGACGCCCGTGACGGTCGGCTCCTGCCAGTCCTCGACGGTGTGCAGCGAGGTGGACACCTGTCCGACGGCCTCGTAGCCCATGTCGAACACGTCCGAGTAGTACATCGGCGTGTGGTCGTAGGTCTCGTCGGCGTCGGCCAGGTTGCGGCCGGCCTGGCGTCCCTGCTGCTGCGCGTTGTCGACGTGCTCGACGCGACGGGTGCCCAGGATGCGGTCCGGGTACTCGGCGACGTCGCCCGCGGCGAACACCGACGGGTCGTCGGTCACCAGGGTGGACGACACGACGACGCCGTCGTCGACCGTCAGGCCGGCGGCAGCGGCGAGCTCGGTGGCGGGCTCGATGCCGAGGCCGGCGACGACCGCGTCGGCCTCGATGACGGAACCGTCGTCGAGCGTCAGCGTCACGCCGGATCCGGTGTCGGTGCCGGTCGTCACGCGTCGGCCGGTGCGCAGTTCGACGCCGTGGTCGACGAAGCGCTGCTGGAACGCCTTGGCCAGGTCCGGCGGGAACGTGCTGCCGCCGACGACCTCGTCCGGGTCGACGAGCGTGACACGGGCGCCGTTCTGCACGATGCCCGACGCGATCTCGGTGCCGATGTAGCCGCCGCCGACCACGACCACGTGGGCGCCGGCGTCGGCCAGGGCCCGCAGTCGTCGGTAGTCGTCGGCGCTGCGGTAGCTCAGCACCCGTTCGGACGGCTGCAGGTCGGGCAGGCCGCGTGGGTGGCCGCCCGTGGCGATGAGCAGGCGCTCGTAGCCGTAGGTGCCGCCGTCCGAGGTGGTCACGGTCTTGCCGTCACGGTCGATCGCGGTGACGACGGTGCCGAGCACGAACTCGGCGCCGGTCTCCTCACTGTGCAGGTCGACCTTCTCGTCCCAGCTGAAGTCCGGGTCGGTCCACAGCTTCTTGGACAGGGCCGGACGGGCGTAGGGACGGTCGGTCTCCTCGCTGATGATCCCGATCGTGCCGGAGTCGTCGAGTTCGCGGATGCCGCGGGCGGCCGCGTCCGCGACCATCCCGCCGCCGACGATGAGGTAGCGGTAGTCGGTCATGTCGTCGCGGCCGCGCCTAGGCGTGGGCCGACGCTTCGGCGGTCGACGGCGAGACGGCGGCAGCGAGCGGTGTGCTCGGGGCGCGGTTCTCGGCGCTGACCATCCACGCGAGCTGCTCGAGGCGCTCGATGAACCCGTGGAGCAGGTCCGCGGTCGTCGGGTCCTCGTCGTCGACCTCGTCGTGCACGTCGCGCATCGTGCCGGTCGCCTGGTACAGGCGGAGCGTGATCTGGTCGATCGCGTCGTGCGTGGTGATCTCGCCCTCGGGGAACTGGTCGAGGTGGCTCTGCGCGGCGACGCTCGAGGAACGCCCGTCCGGCACCAGGTACAGGGCGCGCATGCGCTCGGCGGTGTCGTCGGCGAACTCGCGGGCGGCGTCGACGATCTCGTCGAGCTGCAGGTGCAGGTCGCGGAAGTTCGTGCCCAGGATGTTCCAGTGGGCCTGCTTGCCCTGGACGTGCAGGTCGATGAGGTCCACGAGGACCGCCTGGAGGTTCTTGGCCATCTTGTCCGATGCGTGCATGATGACTCCTTTCGCGTCGGTGACCACTCCGGTCTACGCGCCGCGGCAGGACGCCTTCACAGAGCACGGTGAGGGTTCGTCCCCCGTGGGCGCGTCTCAGTGCGTGGCGGTCTGGTCGACCTGGTCGACGGCCTCGCGCATGTGCTCGAGGAAGAAGGCGACGGTGCGTGCCTGTTCGGCGTCGAGGCCCTCGGCGATGGACATCATCCGGCGGTGCATCACGCCCAGGGTGGCGCGGACCTCGTCGTCGGTCTCGATCGTCGGCGTGATCAGCAGTGCACGGCGGTCGGTCGGGTGGGGCTCACGCCGGACGTGGTTGCTCTTGACGAGTCGGTCGATCAGGATCGTCGTCGACGCGGAGCTGATCTTGAGGTACGCGGCGAGGTCCTTGGGGCTGACCGCGCGGCCCGAGCGCTGCGCCTGCAGCAGGAAGCGGACGGCCAGCAGGTCGGTCTCGCCCATGCCCATCGAGTCGCGGGTGCGGCGTCGCATGGCGGTCTCGGCGGCACGGTAGCGACGGAGCGCGTTCAGCACGGCGACCCCGCGCTGGGTCGCGTCGTCGTCGGGGAACCAGTACCCGGACGCTTCGGTGATCTCCGTCGCGGTCATGGTCGGTAGCGTAACCCGTCTGGTTACCAGGCGCTCTAGCGACCGTCGGAGTTGCGAGCGGACGTCCAGACAGGCGGACGGGAGGCCCGTGGCGGTGTCGCCACGGGCCTCCCGTCCGTCCTGTGGTCGCGTCGCGACCGTCGTGCACCTGCGCGGGTGCGTTACGCGGCGACGCGCTCCGCAGCGGCCGCGGCGATGGCGTCGAGCGTCTGCTGGAGCTGCTCGGTGACCTCGGCGTCCTCGCGCGGGTGCGTCTCGGCGAAGCGGACGACCGACTGCGGGATGGCGACCTTGACGTCCTCGAGCACCGCGGCACCGGCGATGCCGGCGGCCTTGCGGGCGTCGTCGTGTGCCCAGACCCCGCCGTACTGGCCGAACGCCGAACCGATGACGGCGAGCGGCTTGCCGGAGATGGGCGACGAGCCGAACGGACGCGAGGCCCAGTCGAGCGCGTTCTTCAGCACGGCCGGGATCGTGCCGTTGTACTCGGGCGTGATCAGCAGGATGCCGTCGGCGTCCGCGATGGCCTGACGGAACGCGACCGCTGCCTCGGGCGGGGTGTCGCCGTCGATGTCCTCGTTGTAGAAGGGCAGGTCGACGATGCCGTCGTACACGGACAGGTCGATGCCCTCGGGGGCGTGGGCGATCGCGGCTTCGGCGAGCTGGCGGTTGATGGAGCCGGCGCGGAGGCTGCCGACGAGCACGACGACGTTCGTCATGGTGACCCTTTCGTTGCGATGATCCGTTGTCCAACGGAATGGTTACAGCAACAACCAATGCGTTCGCAGTGATCGGCATTCCCGCGCGGTCCGTGAGCGGCGTGTCGACGATCGGTACGCTCGGCGGGGTGACCCTCCGGACGCCCTCCAGCACCCCCAGCACCCCCGACCCGGACTGGTGGCGGCAAGCCGTCGTCTACCAGGTGTACCCGCGCAGCTTCGCCGACTCGAACGCCGACGGGCTCGGCGACGTCGTCGGCATCACCAGCCGCGTGCCGTACCTGGCGTCGCTCGGCGTCGATGCGATCTGGCTCTCGCCGTTCTTCCCCTCGCCGCTCGCCGACGGCGGCTACGACGTGGCCGACTACCGCGACGTCGACCCGCGGCTCGGCACGCTCGACGACCTGGACGACCTGCTGCGCACCGCCCACGCGCACGACATCCGGGTGATCGTCGACGTCGTGCCGAACCACACCTCGGACCAGCACGCGTGGTTCCGGGCAGCGCTCGCCGCTGCGCCGGGTTCGCCGGAGCGGGCGCGGTACGTCTTCCGCCAGGGCTCGGGACCGGACGGCTCGCTGCCGCCGAGCGACTGGGTGTCCAACTTCGGTGGGTCGGCCTGGAGCCGTGTGCCGGACGGCGAGTGGTACCTGCACCTGTTCGCCCCCGAGCAGCCCGACCTGGACTGGTCGAACCCCGAGGTCCGCGCCGACTTCGAACACACCCTGCGGTTCTGGTCGGACCGCGGGGTCGACGGCTTCCGGGTGGACGTCGCGCACGGGCTCGCGAAGGACCTGTCCGTGCCGTACCGGCCGTCGAACGAGCACCACCTGCCGCTCGACGGGTCCGACCCGCTGTACGACCGCGACGAGGTGCACGCGATCTTCGCCACGTGGCGCACCGTGCTGGACGAGTACGACCCGCCCCGGGCCGCGATCGCCGAGGCCTGGGCTCCGGCCCCGCGTCGTGTGCTGTACGCCCGGCCGACCGAGCTGGGGCAGGCGTTCAACTTCGACCTGCTCGAGGCACCGTTCGACCCGGTGGTGTTCCGCCGGTTGATCGAGCAGAACCTGGCGATGGCGGACGAGTCCGGCGCGTCGAGCACCTGGGTGCTGTCGAACCACGACGTCGTCCGGTACGCCTCGCGGTACGGCCTGCCGCAGGGCACCGACACGGACGCGTGGCTGATGACCGACGGCGCCACGCCGCCGCTCGACCGCGCGCTGGGGCTGCGTCGGGCACGCGCCGCGACGATGCTGCTGCTGGCGCTGCCCGGGTCGACCTACGCCTACCAGGGCGAGGAGCTCGGCCTGCACGAGGCCGTGGCGATCCCGCGCCAGGACCTGCAGGACCCGAAGTGGCTGCGCTCGGGACACACCGTCAAGGGTCGCGACGGGTGCCGCGTGCCGATCCCGTGGACGACGTCGGGGCCGTCGTTCGGCTTCGGGGACGTCGCGCCGTTCCTGCCGCAGCCGGTCGACTTCGGGGCGGACTCGGTCGAGGCGCTCGACGGCGACCCGGACTCCACGCTGTCGATGTACCGCGCGGCGCTCGCCGCACGACGACGACTGCAGCAGGGGGAGTCGCTGACGTGGCTGGAGACGCCTCCGTCGGTCGTCGGGTTCGCGCGGCACGACGGCTGGCGGTCGTACACGAACTTCGGCGATGCGCCCGTGCCGATGCCGGCGGGCTCGGTGCTGCTGGCGTCCGGGCCGCTCGGCGACGGTGCGGACGGCGGCGAGCTGCCGGGCGCCACGACGGTCTGGCTGGCGTAGCCCGCTGGCTGGCCTGGCCCGCTGGCTGGCCCGGCCTGGCCCGCTGGCTGGCCTGGCCTGGCCCGCTGGCTGGCCTGGCCTGGCCCGCTGGCTGGCCTGGCCCGCTCGTCCCTCCACATTGCGGCGTCACCGGGATGCCGTCCACAGATGCGTCAGGCCGGGTCGGCACGCGAGCCCTGCTGGCGAGCATCGATGCATGACACCTCCACGGACACCATCCACTCCACGCAGGGCCCGGCGGCGCGTCGCCGCGGCCCTGACGACCATCGCGACACTGTCGGGGCTCGCTGCCGGGGGCGCCCTGGCGGCGCCGACGGCCTCCGCCGCCGACCTGGGCTTCCCGTTCGACGACGACTTCTCGTCCGCTGCCGGCGGCACGCTCAACGGTGCCGCGCGCATCGTCGACGGACGGCTCCGCCTGACGGACGACGTCCGCAGCCAGGCGGGCTCGTGGTCGACCGACGACACGTTCCCGTCCACCGCGGGGCTCGAGATCGAGTTCGACTACGCGATGTACAGCGACGTCGCCAAGACCCGGGCCGACGGACTGTTGCTCTACCTGGCTGACGGCGCGGCAGCGCCCGGTGTCGGTGCACCAGGCGCCGGACTCGGCTACACGTGTGCGAACGCGGCGACGCAGGGGCAGGGGCCGTGCGACGACCCCGGTGTCCCCGGTGGCTTCGCCGCGGTCGCGCTCGACCGCTACGGCAACTTCTCACTCCCGATGAACGGCAGCGGACCCGGAGCGACCCCGGACGCCGTGGTGGTCCGGGGCTCGGGCAACGGCAACGACGGCTACCGCTTCGTCACCAACGCGCCCGCCCCCGGCGGCGTCGGCTCGGACGGCCGCACGCCCCGCAAGGTCCGGGTCACGCTGCTCCCCGGCGCGCAGGGCGAGCTCTTCGTGACCGTCCGACTCCAGGCCGGCGGCGCCCTGCGCACCGTGTTCGACCACGTGCCGCTGCACGGCGCCGGCCAGGTCCCGTTGCCGGACACGCTGCGCCTCGGGTTCGCGGGGGCCACGGGGTCCTTCTCCGAGGTGCACGAGATCGACGACCTGCACGTGCGGCAGCCCACCGACCTGCGCGTCGTCCACGACATGCCACCCGTGATCGCGGGCGAGCACGTCGCGTACACGGTGACGGCGTCGAACGTCGGCATCAACGACTCCGCGCCCAGTCCGTTGACCGTCGACGTGCCGGACGAGCTCCACGACGTCCACTGGACGTGCGAGCCCGCTGCCGCGTGCGCAGACGACTCCGGTACCGGTGACGTCGCGACCGCGCTCGACCTGCCGCGCGGCGCGTCGGCGACGATCCGGATCGAGGGGACGCTCGACCCGGCCGCCACCGGGCAGATCGACAGTCGGGCCGAGATCGCCACCGCCCCGCACCTGGCCGACACCGACGAGTCCGACAACGTCTCCGTCGCCAGCGCACCGGTCTCCGTCGCTGCCCAGCTCGGCACCGACAAGTCCGTCACCCCGTCCACCGGCGTGCACCCGGGCGACGAGCTCGAGTACACGGTCACCGCTGCGAACCACGGGCCCGCCCTCGCCCGCCAGGTGACGGTGGTCGACGACCTGCCGGCTCCGCTGACGTTCGTCGACAGTGACGACGACTGCACCGCCGACGGCCAGCGCGTCACGTGCCGTGCGAGCCAGGACCTCGCCCCCGGGGCCGACGCCGCCTTCCGGTTCCGGACCGTGCTCGACCCGGACTACCGCGGCGACGGTTCGGACGTGGTGAACGTCGCCACAGCCGCCTCGCCGACCGACCCGGACGGCGGCGACCCGTCGCCCGGTGTCGACATCGGTGTCGTCGACCCGCAGGGCCCGGCACCGACGGCGACGCCGACGCCGACGCCGACCCGGCACCCGACGGCGGGACCCACCGGGGGAACGGGCGCAGCGAACCACACCGGTGCTGGGTCGGGTGGCACGGGCGGAGCGCTCGCGTACACCGGGGCCGAGGGCCTGGCCGGACTCGGCGCCGTCGGCGCAGTGCTCGCCGTCGCCGGCCTGTCCACGTGGTGGTGGCTCCGTCGCCGGACGCGCGCGGCGGACGGTGGACCGTCGGACTGAGGCCGCAGGGTGCTCCGGCCCGGGCGCACGGACCGCGGTCCGCTGCGGCCCAGGTCGGAGCATCCTCAGCCCCGGGGGCCTTCGGGCGTCCGTGCACGGAGAGGGCACATGCGCGGCGGCGGTAGGATCGTTCCTACGATCCGCATGCCCGAAAGAGGTCTCGTGTCCGACTCCGTCGCCGACGCACACCAGCGCGCGCGGTACTGGCCGATCCCCGTCCTCCGGGCCGTCCCGGCCGCCGTCATCGCGCTCGTCATCACCTTCTCCTCGAACCACGCCGCCGGCTACGGCCTGCTGTTGTTCGGGGTCTTCGCCGTGGTCGAGGGCGCGGTCCTCGGCATCGGCAGCGCGGCCCGACTGCGTGACGACCAGCGCTCCCGCCGCACCGCACTGGCGCAGTCCGTCATCACGGTGGTGTCGGGCATCGTCGCCATCGCGGCCAACGGGTTCGGGCTCACGGCCTTCATCGCCGTGGTCGTCGTGTTCGCCGTCCTGACCGGGGCGCTCGAACTCACGCAGGGCCTCCGGTCCCGCGGGCGTTCGCCGTTCGCCCGCGACTGGATGACCATCGGCGGACTCACCCTGCTGCTGGCGATCGCCTTCCTGGTGACACCGCCCGACTACTCGCAGCAGCTCGGCGGCATCGAGAAGGTGCCCGGCACACTCGACGCCTCGGTCGTCCTGGTCGGTCTGCTGGGCGCCTACCTCGCCATCGCGGCGGTCTTCCACGTGATCGCCGGCCTCTCGCACAAGTGGGGGACGGTCGCTCCGGCGGCGTCCCCGGACGGAGCACCACACGCATGACCACCCCCAGCCGTCGTGACCGTCTGCGCCCGGTCGAGCTCCTCGGGATCTCCGCGATCGTCGCGGTGTTCGTCGGGCTCGTCGTGCTGTTCTCCACGCGCGAGGTCACGCTCGCGCTGATCTTCCTCGGCGTCGCGTTCATCGTCGTGGTCGTCGTGCTGGCCATGCTGCAGCTCGCCTCGACGAGCGACCAGGACGACAACGACATGCTCGGCGGCCACAAGACCCCGGGCGAGGGAGACACCGACGGCTTCCACTGACGTCCGCCGCCCGCTGCCGGGCGCCCCGGAACTGCCGAGCAGGTACCGCCACCGGTACCTGATCCTCGCGGTCTGCTGCATGAGCCTGTTCATCGTCTCGATGGACGCCACCGTGGTGAACGTCGCCCTGCCGTCGATCGGCCGCGAGCTGCACAGCACCATCTCCGGCCTGCAGTGGACCATCGACGCCTACACGCTCGTCCTGGCCAGCCTGCTCATGCTGTCCGGGTCCACCGCTGACCGGATCGGCCGTCGCCGGACCTTCCAGATCGGCCTGACGCTGTTCTCGATCGGGTCGCTGCTGTGCTCCGTTGCGCCGAGCGTCGGCTGGCTCGTGGTGTTCCGCATGGTGCAGGCCGTCGGCGGCTCGATGATGAACCCCGTTGCGATGTCCATCATCACGGCGACGTTCGACGACGCGAAGGAACGCGCCAAGGCGGTCGGCGTGTGGGGTGCGGTGGTCGGCGTCTCGATGGGGGTCGGCCCGCTCGTCGGCGGCGCGTTGACCGACGCCGTCGGCTGGCGTGCGATCTTCTGGATCAACGTGCCGATCGGCATCGTGGCGATCGTCCTGACGTTCCTGTTCGTCCCGGAGTCCCGCGCGCCGAAGCCCCGGCGTCTCGACCCGCTCGGGCAGGGCATCGTCCTCGTCCTGCTGGCCACCCTGGTCGGCGGGCTGATCGAGGGGCCCCGACTCGGCTGGGCCTCGGTCGGCACCCTCGGGCTGTTCGTCGTCGCGGCGGTAGCGCTCGTGTCGCTCGTCATCGTCGAACGGCGGCGGCCGGAACCCCTGATCGACGTCCGCTTCTTCGCCAGCATCCCGTTCTCGTCCGCCGTCGTCACCGCGGTCGTGGCGTTCGGGGCGAACGGTGCGTTCCTGTTCCTCAACGCCCTGTACCTGCAAGAGGTGCGCGGCATGACCCCGTTCCAGGCCGGGCTCTGGACGCTGCCCGCAGCACTGGCGACCATGCTCGTCTCGCCGCTGTCCGGCCGGCTCGTGGCGTCCGTCGGCACGCGGGTGCCGCTCGTCCTGGCCGGCATCGGGATCCTCGGCGCCGGGCTGGTCCTGACGACGATCGACGCGCACACGCCGATGCTCGTGCTGGTGGCCGCGTTCGTGCTGTTCGGCTTCGGGTTCGGCATGGTGAACGCCCCGATCACGAACACCGCGGTGTCGGGCATGCCCCGCGCGCAGGCCGGGTCGGCAGCCGCCGTGGCGTCGACGAGTCGGCAGACCGGGGTGTCGCTCGGTGTGGCGCTGGCCGGCACCGTCACCGGGGCCAGCGCCGTCGCCAGCGTCGGTGCGGACTTCGCCGTGGCCACACACGCGATGTGGTGGATCGTCGTCGGCATCGGTGCTGCCATCACGGTCGTCGGGTTCGTGTCGTCCTCGGCCGCAGCACGTCGGTCGGTCGAACGGGTGGCACCGCTGCTCGACGCCTGAGCAAGCGCGGGCACACACGGCCCGCCGCCAGCCGGCCGACGAGTGCGCCAGCGGACCGGCGAGCACGCCAGCGGCCCGGCGAGCGCGCGCTGGCCGGCAAGCCCCGGCCTCGCCGTCAGCGCCGCGCGGCCACGATGTCGCGCGCCAGGGCCCGGACCGCCCGGGTCGGCTCGACGTCCCCCCGCATCGCCAGCCCGATGCGCAGGGGTTCCACGTGGTCCGACAGCTCGATCGCGACCCCGTCGTGCGCCACCCCCGCGTCGGGTACCACCCCCACCCCGAGCCCCGCGGCCGCGAACCGCACCACCGCGGGCATGTCGTTCATCTCCGCGACGATGCGCCGGCGGATCCCGAGCCGCTCGCACGCCTGGTCGAGGATCAGCCGGTTGCCGAAGCCGTGCGCGGTGTCGATGAACGACTCGTCGGCCAGCTCACGGAGCGACACCGTGGTCCGGCCGGCCAGCGGGTGGTCCGCCGCCAGGAACACCCGGAACGGCATCTCGCGCAGCGGCTCCACCACGATGCCCGACGGCACGACCCGCAGCCCCGAGTACGCCAGGTCGAGCCGCCCGGACACCAGGTCCTGCACCAGCCCGGTCGTGCCGGACGGCGAGGTCATCAGCTCGACCGTCACCAGGGGGTAGCGCTCGCGGAAGGCCCGCAGCACCCCGGTCAGGTCGACGACGTCCATGCTGGTGAAGATCCCGAGCCGGACCCGTCCGCGAAGGTCGGCATCGTCCGAGGTCGCCAGGTCGCGCATCCGGTCGAGCGACGCCAGCACGGCTCGTGCGTGCGGCAGCAGGTCCTTGCCCGCGGAGGTCAGGACCAGTTGCCGCCCGGTCCGGTCGAACAGCCGCACGCCGAACGAGCGCTCCAGGCTCGCGAGCCCCGCGGACACGGTCGACTGCGCTGCCCACAGCCGTTCGGCTGCGCGGGTGACGCTGCCCTCGGCGGCGACGGCGACGAACTGTTCGAGCAGACGGGTCTCCATGCCGACATCATCGACCGGATCGATGGTGCGCATCAAGCACATCCGTTGGACTCGATCCGTCGGGTGGAGCGATCATCGGGACATGTCCTCGACCACCGCGACCACAGCCTCCCGTTCCGCCACGACCGGCGACACCGTCGCCGAGGCCCCGCGCGGCCGCCGCGCGCACACGCGGCGTCGCCACGACGTCGGCTTCTGGGCGGTCGCGTTCGCGTTCCTGGCGGTGATGGCGTTCGCCACCGTCCCCGCGCCGCTGTACGTCATCTACCAGGCGCGCGACGGGTTCCCGACCTTCACGACGACGATCGTCTTCGCGGCGTACGGCGTCGGCGTCGTCGGGTCGCTCTGGCTCGCCGGACACCTGAGCGACGTGCACGGTCGCAAGCCGCTCATCCTGGTGTCCATCGCGCTCGAGCTCGTCGCCGCGGTGCTGTTCCTGGTGTGGAACGACGTCAGCGGGCTCATCGTCGCTCGCCTGGTCACCGGGCTGGGCATCGGGACGCTCACCGCCACGGCGACCGCGCACCTCGGCGAGCTCCGGGTGCGGGCAACGGGTGACGAGGGGTCCGCGAAGGGTGCGAGCGTCGCCGCGGGCGTCGTGAACCTGGGTGGCCTGTCGCTCGGCGCCCTGGTCGGCGGGGCGCTGGCCGAGTTCGTCGGACAGCCCCTGCTCGTGCCGTACGCCGTGTTCGTGGTCGCGCTCGTCGTCGCCTTCGTGGTCGTCCTGGTCGCACCCGAGACGGTGGGCCGCCCCCAGCAGCGTGTGCCGTACCGGCCGCAGCGCATCCAGGCGCCGGCCGGCAAGTCCGCCGCGTTCTGGGCTGCCGGCACCGGAGCGTTCGCCGCGCTGGCGGTGCAGGGCCTGTTCACCTCGGTCGCGCCGACGTTCCTCGGCACCACCTTCCACGTCACCGACCGCCTGGCAGCCGGCGCGACGACGTTCGGGGTGTTCGCCGCGAGTGCGCTGTCCCAGGTCGTCTTCGCGCGCCTTGCGCAACGCACGCAGATCCGCCTGGGCATGGTCCTGCTCGTCGGGGGCCTCGCTGTCCTGGCCGTCTCCGCCGTCGTGCTGCAGGTCGCGGGCTTCATCGGCGGCGGTGTCGTCGCCGGTGCCGGTGTGGGGCTGCTGTTCCGCGCGAGCATCGGCAGCGCGGGCGCCCTCGCCGAACCCGACCAGCGTGGTGGGGTGCTCGCCGCGGTGTTCCTCATCGCGTACGCCGGGCTGACGGTGCCCGTGGTCGCGGTCGGTGCAGCGCTCCTGGTGCTCCCGACGCTCCCCGTCCTGATGGGGTACGTGGTGCTCGTCTCCGTGCTGGCCGTCGTCGCCGGGACCCGACTGGCCGCACGCGCCTGACGCGGGCAGGGCCTCCCGGTCGGTCACCGAGCCGACGGGAGGCTCCGCTCACCTCCGGCATACTGGCCGCATGCCGACCCGCCGCAACCGTTCCGTCCTGACCGGGCTCGCCGCGCTGGTCGCCGCCGGGCTGGTGGCCGGCGGGTTCGCGCTGACCGCACGCCAGGGCACCGACGACCCGGTGCTCGCAGGCCCGACTGCGTCGTCGGTGCCGACGGCCGAGGCCACGGCGGACGGCGTCGTCGTGCTCGAGCGGCAGGGACCGGACCTGCCGGGCAGCGGCGTCCTCGATCGCTGCGACTCGAGCAGCCGGGCGGACGTCGCGCGCTACGACACCGCGGCACTCGGCGACGTCGTGTTGCAGTGCGGCACGAGCAGCCAGGGCTACGAGCACATCCGCGTGCGCCACACCGGTGACTGGCGGCAGGTCGTCGGCGGGCGAGGCGGCCGCGACTGGGACGACGCGATGCTGACCGCCGTGCAGACCGCGCTGACGACCCCGCGCTCGGGCTTCCCGCGCGACGCCGGCGACGGCAAGGTCTGCTACGCCGCGGCAATGCGGTTCGACGACGATGCGGCTCCCTCGCCGGACGCCTTCGTCAAGGTCATCGTGTCGAGGACCACCGACCGCGTGATCACCGCCTACCCCACGCGCACCGACGACTGCTGACGCCGGGCGCGGGTGTGCGCGGACTCGGTACGACAAGTCCGATGTCGTACGACGACGTCGATGTCGCGCGGGTGGCGTGGGGCTTGTTGGGTGACGCCTGACGCCGTGCGACGAGTCCGATGTCGTACGACGTCGGTGGTGTCGTTCGGGTGCCGCCGGGCCGCTCGTGCGACGAGTCCGATGTCGTGCGACAGCGTCGGTGTCGCGGGGGTGGCGGGGACCGGGTGAGCTGCGGCACGGTGCCGGGCGTGCGACAACGCCGATGTCGTGCGACAACGTCGATGTCGCGCGGGTTGCCGGGGCCCGTGGCCCACCCCCCCCCCCGCAGCCCTACGCGTGGACGTCGTGCTCGTGCCGCTGGTGCGACGCGGGCTCGAGCTGGAACGTGGAGTGCTCGACCGGCACGTCGAAGTGCTCGGCCACGCACCGCTGCAGCTCGTCGAGGATCGCCGGGGCGTGTGACGTCGTGAAGCAGTGGTCGTCCACCACGACGTGTGCGGTCAGGTTCGGCACCCCGGTGGCGACGAGCGTGGCGTGCAGGTCGTGCACGGCGATCACGTGGTCCAGCTCGAGGATGTGGCCCCGCACGTCCTCCAGGTCGAGCCCCGGCGGCGTCGATTCGAGCAGCACGTTCGCGGTCTCGCGCAGCAGCCGGACGGCCCGCGGCAGGATCAACCCGCCGATGACGAGCGCCGCGACCGAGTCGGCGCGCTCCCACCCGGTCAAGCCGAGCACCACGGCCGCGGCGATCACGGCGACCGAGCCGAGCGTGTCGTTGAGGACCTCGAGCCGGGCGGCCCGCGACGTGAAGTTCTCGCCCGAGGCCCGCATCAGCACGGCGTACGCGACCAGGTTGCCGACGAGTCCGATGATGCCGAACACCAGCAGCGGCCCGGAGTGGATCTCGGCCGGGACGAACAGTCGCTGGATCGCGGAGACGATGACGAACACGCCGACGGCGAGCAGGATGGCGGCCTGCGCGGTCGCGCCGAGCACCTCGGCGCGCTGGAAGCCCCAGGTGCGCTGCGAGGTGGGGGAGCGCCGCGCGAGCCGCGTGGCCACCAGCCCGATGCCGATCCCGCCGGTGTCGACGACCATGTGGCCGGCGTCGACCAGCAGCGCGAGCGACCCGGTGACGACGGCACCGACGACCTCGGCCAGCAGGATGGTCGCCGAGATGCAGAACGCCACGAGCAGCGCGCGCTCGTTCGCGCCGGCGTGCCCGTGGTCGTGTCCCATGCCTCGATCGTAGGGACCGGCGCTGACGACATGCCAGGATCGGCAGACATGTCCCGGTCACCGTACGAGCGCAGCGCTCCGCCCCAGGTCCTCGCCCGCCTGCACCCGCGGCTGCGAATCTACTTCGGCCCGATCCCCGCCGGGCACGTCGGCCGTGGCCAGGGCGTGTTCACCGTTGTCGGCACCCCGCGCCGGTGGCTGTGGCCGGTCCTGGCGCTGTTCGCTCGCGACGCCGTGATGTTCCCGGTCTGGCAGCGCGACGTCCCGTTCACGGTCGAGAACCGCCCGGTCACCGTCCGACGTGGTCACACCGGCCAGGAGGCCCACCTCGCCGTCCGCGCGCACCGCACCTTCCACTTCCGCTCCGGTGACCGCACCATGGTGGACGCCATCACCGCCGAGCCGGCGGGGCTGGTCGACCACCTCGGTCGCCACGGGCGCGTCAGCGCCCGGCTCGCGGTGACGGTCGACGCCGACGGGCCGGACGCGGGAGCGCTGCACCTGGTCTCCACCCGCGTGTCGTTCCGTGCGCTGGGACGCGCGTGGAGCCTCCCGGGTGTGATCGCACCACGTGTGACGCTCACAGAACGATTCGATGACGAAGCCGACCTGCAGCGCGTGTCCCTGGTGCTGTCAGCGCCGGTGGTCGGCACGCTGTACCGGTACGAGGGGGCGTTCCGGTACGCGATCGCACCGGACCCAGGACGGGGGAGCACATGAGCGACGACAGCACCGACACCACCAGGGGCCGCGCGGTGATCGCGGGGGCCAGCGGCTTCGTCGGCCGGTTCCTGCAGGAGGCGTTCCGCGACGAGGGCTACGACGTCGTGACGATCGGCCGCACCGGCGACGCGGTGTGGGGCAACACGCTCCGCATCCGTGAGTTGGTGGACGGTGCCGCGATCGTCGTGAACATGGCGGGCAAGAGCGTCAACTGCCGGTACGGGCGCCGGAACCGGGCGGAGATCCTGCGCTCACGGGTGGACACGACGCTCGAGCTCGCCGAGGCGATCCGCACGTCCGAGCACCCGCCGCCGGTGTGGATGAACGCGTCGACGGCGACGATCTACCGCCACGCGACCGACCGTGCGCAGGACGAGGCGACGGGCGAGCTCGGCGAGGGCTTCTCGGTCGGGGTCGCCCGTGCGTGGGAGGACGCCCTGTTCGCGGCCGACCTGCCCGGCACCCGTCGTGTGGCGCTCCGGATGGCGATCGTCTTCGGCGACGGCAGCGCCCTGGTGCCCTTGGTTCGCCTGGCGCAGGCCGGACTGGGCGGCCCGCAGTACGACGGGCCGTGGTTCCCGACCCGCGCACGACTCGCCGCCGGCACGTACCACCACGACCGCCACACCCACGGGCGCCAGCGGTTCAGCTGGATCCACATCGCGGACGTCCTCGGAGCAATCCGCTTCATCCGTGACCACGAGGACATCGACGGCGCCGTGAACCTGTCGAGCCCGAACCCGTCGGACAACCGCACCGTGATGGCGACGATCCGCGACGCGGTCGGACGGCGGTTCGGGCTGCCGACCTGGCGGTGGATGCTCGAACTCGGGTCGATCGCGATCCGCACCGAGACCGAGCTGGTGCTCAAGAGCCGCTGGGTGGTGCCGACCCGCCTGGTGCAGGCCGGCTACGAGTTCCGGTACCCGCTGCTGCGCGGGGCACTCGCGCACATCATCGCGGAGCGCCGCCAGCACCGGGGCTGAGCGCGCTGTCGACGGAGCAGGAATCGTCGCCTGCCTGCAGCGGACCCGACGATTCCTGCTCCCTCGACAACGCGGACGACGTGGGGGGCGTGGGCTTCCCGGCGCGTGACGCCCAGAGCACGCCGCCCACGACGACGGCGCCCGCGAGTACCTCGACCAGGTCGGGCACCTCGCCGAACGCCAGCCACGAGGCCAGCACCCCGACGACGGGCACGAGCATCGAGAACGGCGCGACGGTGCTCGACGGGTACCGGCCCAGCAGCCGCGACCACAGCCCGTAGCCCACCAGCGACGCCACGAGCACGATGTACAGCAGCCCCAGGTCGGCCGACAGCGCCGACACCGTGAAGACCGTGCCGAGCGACGCCCCGATGCGGTCGGGCCCCTCGACCACGAACGACAGCACGGCCATCGGGATCGGCGGCACCACCGACCACCACAGCGTCAGGTGCAGCGGGTTGACCGGCCCCGCGCGGCGTGTGGCGACGTTGCCGATCGCCCACCCGAGTGCCCCGCACAGTGCCAGCACGACGGGCAGCAGCGCCGCGGTCTGGGAACGGTGCACGGCGATCGCCGCGAGGGCCGCCACGGCCACCGCGACACCGACGACCTGACGCCCGGTCAGCCGCTCACGCAGGAACACCCCCGCCAGCACGACGGTGAACGGTGCCGAGGCCTGCAGCACCAGCGACGCCAACCCCGAGGGGATGCCGGACGCCATGCTGAGGTACAGGAACGCGAACTGCAGGACCCCGAGCCCCGAGCCGATCAGCACCAGCCGCCCGAACGGCATCGCGGGCCGCGGAACGAACAGCAGCGTCGGCACGGCGAGCAGGGTGAACCGCACGGCTGCCAGCAGGAACGGTGGGAAGTGCGTCAGTGCGAGGGCCGTGGCGGGGAAGTTCAGTCCCCAGACGACGGCGACCAGCAGGGCGAGCAAACGGTCACGGAGCAGCACCCCTCGATCGTCGCGCAGCGGACACGGAAGGACCAGCGCACGTTCGGACACCGTCGTTGTAGGGTCCCTGCATGGTCGGCTTCGACGTCACGCTGCTCCCCGTCCTGGCGGAACTGCACGAACGCGGCTCGGTGAGCGCCGTCGCCGCGGCCACGCACCGCACGCCGAGCGCGGTGTCGCAGCAGCTCCGGACCCTGCAGCGCCAGGTCGGCGTCCCGCTGGTCGAACGCGTCGGTCGCGGGGTCCGCCTGACCGACGACGGCCGGGTGCTCGCCGGCCTGGCCGGAGGCGTCGCAACCGCCGTCGCCACCGCGGACGCCGCCTGGCAGGAGCACCTCGGCGGAGCGTCGGGGACGGTGCAGCTGGCGATCTTCCCGTCCGCCGCCGAGCTCCTGCTGCCCGGGCTGCTGACGCGGATGCGGGACCACCCGGGCATCGACCTGGCACTGTCCGACGTCGACGTCAGCGAGGACGCGTTCGCCCCGCTCGCCGCCGACCACGACGTCGTCGTCGGACACCGACCGGACGGAGCGCCCGCGCCCGACCGTTCGGCACTCGAGACCGTCGCGCTGCTGCGGGAACCGCTCGACGTCGCACTGCCCGACGGGCACCGGCTGGCCGGTCGCGAGCGGGTCCGGATCGACGAGGTGGTCGGCGAGACGTGGATCGGTGTGCCCGAGGGGTACCCCATCGACCGGGTGCTCACCGCGATGGCCGCGGCCACCGACGCACCACCCGAGGTCGCCTTCCGGACGATCCACCTGCCCGTGATCGAGAACCTGGTGGCAGCCGGACACGGCATCGCCCTGGTCCCGCGCTACACCTCCGGCACGCGGGCGCCGGGGCGCTTCCACCTGGCGGAGCTGGCCGACGTGCGCGCCGGACGGCGCATCGAGGCGCTCGTCCGACCGGATCGCATGGCCCGTCCCGTGGTCCGCACCGTCCTGGAGGCCCTGGTCGCCACCGCGGTCGACGTCACCACCTGAGGTGGTGACGTGTGCGGCGGGGCCGGGCCGGGCCTCCCGTCCGACGGTCCGACGGTCCGACGGTCCGACGGTCCGCCGGTCCGGGCGGCGTCGCTCAGACGTCCAGGTGGTCGACCAGCTCGTCCGCCAGCCCCGTGTAGGTCGCCGGGGTCATGTTGGTCAGGCGGGCCTTGGCACCGTCCGAGACGTCGAGCCCGTTGACGAACGCGATCAGGTCCTGCTGGCTGACCCGCTTGCCGCGGGTGAGCTCCTTGAGCATCGCGTAGGGGTCCTCGATGTCGGACTGCCCGGCGGTGACCTCGGCGCGGATGACGGTCTGGATCGCCTCGCCGAGCACCTCCCAGTTGCCGTCGAGGTCCTCGGCCAGGCGCTGCTCGTTGACGGCGATCTCACTGAGCCCACGACGCAGGTTGTCAAGCGCGAGCAGCGAGTGTGCGACCGCGACGCCGACGTTCCGCTGCGTGGTGGAGTCGGTCAGGTCACGCTGCAGACGGCTCGTGACGAGGGTCTCCGACAGCGTCGAGAACAGCGCCGACGAGATCTCGAGGTTGGCCTCGGCGTTCTCGAACCGGATCGGGTTGATCTTGTGCGGCATCGTCGACGACCCCGTGGCGCCGGCCTGCGGGATCTGCGTGAAGTACCCCATCGAGATGTAGGTCCACACGTCGGTCGCCAGGTTGTGCAGGATGCGGTTGGCGTGCCGGATCCGGTCGTACAGCTCGGCCTGCCAGTCGTGCGACTCGATCTGCGTCGTGAGCGGGTTCCACGTCAGGCCGAGGCCCTCGACGAACTCCCGCGACAGGGTGGGCCAGTCGGCCTCGGGGTCGGCGGCCATGTGCGCCGAGAACGTGCCCGTGGCGCCGGAGAACTTGCCGAGGTACTCGCTGCCCTCGATCTGCGCCAGCACGCGCTCGAGCCGGTAGACGACCACGGCGAGCTCCTTGCCGAGCGTGGTCGGGGTGGCGGGCTGGCCGTGCGTGTGGGACAGCATCGGCACGGCGCGCAGCTCGACGGCGACCTCGCGCAGGCGGGCGACGACCGCGCGGAAGGCCGGCAGCCAGACGTGCTCGGTCGCGTCCTTGATGGTCAGCGCGTAGGACAGGTTGTTGATGTCCTCGCTGGTGCACGCGAAGTGGGTCAGCTCGGCGATCGCGTCGAGTCCCAGGTCGGACAGGCGACGGCGGACGAAGTACTCGACTGCCTTGACGTCGTGCCGGGTCGTGGCCTCGATCTCGGCCAGCTCGGCGATCTGTGCCTGGCCGAAGTCCGTCACGACGGCGCGCAGGGCGGCCTTGTCGTCGACGCTCAGCGGCGAGGTGGTGAACATCGCGTGGTCGGTCAGGAAGACGAGCCACTCGACCTCGACGGTGATGCGCGCACGGTTGAGTCCGGCCTCGGACAGGTGCTCGCCCACCGTGTGCACGACCGGGTAGTACCGCCCGTCGAGCGGGCTGATCGGCTGCGGGGGAAGGGGGGTCATGGTGCTCCCTGGCGGACGGCCGGTTCGATCTGGTGGAAGAGTGCGCGGCAGGCACGCTCGACCGTGGTGAGGACCCGGTCGAACTCGTGCCGGTCCGCGTAGTACGGGTCCGGCACGTCGGCCTGCTCTGGCCAGGCGTCGTCGTACCGCAGCAGGAGCGTCACCTTGGCGGCGTCGTCCATCGTGGGGGCCCACGAGCGCAGGATGCGTTCGTGGGAGCGGTCGAGTGCGACCACCAGGTCGAGGTCCGGGAACCGGTCCGGGTCGAACTGACGGGCGCGATGCCTGGACCCATCGTATCCGCGCGCCGCCAACGCGGCGATCGTACGCTCGTCGGCGGGTTCGCCGACGTGCCAGTCCCCGGTGCCGGCGGACTGCACCTGGAACCGGTCGGTCATGCCGGCCTGGTCGACGACGTGCTGGAACACGATCTCCGCCATCGGCGATCGGCAGATGTTGCCGCTGCAGACGAACGAGACGCGGAAGGTCGACGGGGCGCCGGCGTCCGTGGTCATGCCCACATCATGGCGCACCAGCCGCGCTCAGGCGCGCGGGCGGTTCAGCACCGGCCGGACGAACAGCCCGATCAGCCACGCGAAGACCGCCAGCACGAAGGCGCCGACGATGCCCCAGCCGAACGAGTCGACGTGCAGGCCGAAGCCGATCGCGGTCGAGATGCCGGCGACGATGAGCAGCAGGATCGCGTTCACGACGAACGAGATCAGGCCGAGCGTCAGGACGTAGACCGGGAAGGCCACGACCCGGATGACCGTGCCGATCACGGCGTTGACGAGTCCGAAGACGAACGCCACGAGCAGGAAGGTCAGGACGGTCTCGACGGTGCCACCGCTGCCGAAGGCCGTGACGGAGACGCCGCTGACGATGAGCGTGGTGAGCCACAGCGCGACGGCGTTGATGACGAGGCGGACGAGGAATCGCATGCGTCCATGATGCCCGGTGACGCGCTCGGTAGGCTGGGCGGGTGACCGACCAGCCCGTGCACATCCCTGCCCGGTGGGCGCTGTATCGCGGTCCGGCCCGTCGGTAGTCTGGGAGGGTGACCGACCAGCCCGTGCACATCCGCCCCGAGATCGCGATCCTGCCCGCCTACAAGCAGGGCCGGCAGGCCGCGGCCGACGCCTTCAAGCTGTCCAGCAACGAGAACCCGTTCCCGCCGCTCCCCGGGGTGGTCGAGGCGGTCCGGGCGCAGACCGCCTACAACCGCTACCCCGACGCCTCCGCGCTCGCCGTGCGTGCCGCGTTGGCGAACCGGTTCGGCGTCACCGTGGACGAGGTGCACGTCGCGCCCGGCAGCGTCGCGATCCTGCACGAGCTCGCCAAGGCCACGTCGGGCCCCGGCGACGAGATCGTGTACGCGTGGCGGTCGTTCGAGGCCTACCCGGGTGTCGTCACGGTCGCCGGTGCCACCAGCGTGCAGGTGCCGAACCGGCCGGACGGCGGTCACGACCTCGACGCGATGGCCGCTGCCGTCACCGAGCGCACCCGCATGGTGATCGTCTGCACGCCGAACAACCCCACCGGCCCCGTGGTGACCGCCGCGGAGTTCGACCGGTTCATGGGCCGGGTCCCGACGAGTGTGCTCGTGGTCCTCGACGAGGCGTACGCCGAGTTCGTCACCGACCCCGACGCCGTGCGCGGCGTGCCCCTGCTCGAGCGCCACCCGAACCTGGTCGTGCTCCGGACGTTCTCCAAGGCGTACGGACTCGCGGGCCTGCGGGTCGGGTACGCGCTCGGACCGGCATACGTCCTGGACGCCGTCCGCGCCTGCGCCATCCCGCTCAGCGTCACCGCGCAGGGACAGGCCGGCGCGCTGGCCAGTCTCGAACGCGAGACCGAGCTGCTCGAGCGCGTCACCCACCTGACCCAGCGGCGCGACCTGATCGTGGGCGCGCTCCGCGGCCAGGGCTGGGACGTCCCCGATGCGCAGGGCAACTTCGTGTGGTTGCCGACGGGCGAGCAGACGGGCCACGCGGCTGAGCAGTTCGAGCACGCGGGGATCATCGTCCGCGCCTTCGGCACCGAGGGGATCCGCATCTCGATCGGCGAGCACGAGGCTGTCGAGAAGCTCCTCGATACCGCCCGTTCACTTGTCGGGGGTCTCACAACGGCCGCGGTGACCCGGCCGCTACGCTGACCGGCATGTCCTTCCACGCCGCGGCCCCCGCGACGACCACCGTCCGGCTCCTCGACACCGAGGGCCGGTTCGTGGAGACCGACGAGAACGCCGAGTACGCGGGCATCGTCAAGGAGCTCCCGGACGAGACGCTGCTCGCCATGCACCGCCAGATGGTGCTCACCCGACGCTTCGACCACGCTGCCGGCAACCTGCAGCGCACGGGGCAGCTCGGCCTGTGGGCACCGAGCCACGGGCAGGAAGCCGCCCAGGTCGGTTCGGCCTTCGCGCTGCGCCCGCAGGACCACCTGTTCCCCTCGTACCGTGAGCACGCCGTCGTCCTGCAGCGCGGGGTCGAGCCGATGGAGATCATCTCGCTCTTCCGCGGTCAGGCCCACGGCAACTGGGACCCGGACGCCCGCGGCAACACGCACGTCTACACGCTCGTCATCGGTGCGCAGACCCTGCACGCGACGGGCTACGCGATGGGCCAGGCGCTCGACGGCGTCGTCGGCACGGGCGACCCGGACGTCGACGAGTGCTCGATCGTGTACTTCGGCGACGGTGCGACCAGCCAGGGCGACGTGAACGAGGCGTACGTGTTCGCCGCGTCGCACAAGGCCCCGGTCGTCTTCTTCCTGCAGAACAACCACTGGGCGATCTCGGTCCCGGTGTCGGTGCAGTCGCCGACGCCGCTGGTCGACCGCCCGCGCGGCTTCGGCATCCCGAGCGTCCGGGTGGACGGCAACGACGTGCTGGCGTCCTACGCGGTCAGCGTCGTCGCCACGCAGCACGCCCGCAGCGGGCAGGGCCCGGCGTTCATCGAGGCCGAGACCTACCGCATCGGCGCGCACACCAGCTCCGACGACCCCACGCGCTACCGCGGCGACGACGAGCTCGCCGACTGGGTCGCGCGTGACCCGATCGCCCGCTCCGAGGCGTACCTGCGCAGCCGCGGGGCCACCGACGCGCAGTTCGCCGAGTTCGACGCCGAGGGCGAGCAGATCGCGGCGGACATCCGCGCGAAGACCTCGGCGCTGCAGGCACCCCCGATGGACGCCATGTTCGACAACGTCTACCGCGAGCAGCACCCGCGCATCGACGAGCAGCGCGCCTGGCTGCACGACTACGAGTCCTCCCAGGACGCAGGAGCCAACGCATGAGCACCACCGAGCAGCTGGTCGACTACACGCTCCGGTCGCACCCCGGCGCCGGTCAGGCACCCGCCGACCCCACCCCGACGATCCCGATGGCCAAGGCGCTCAACGCCGGCCTGGCCGCAGCGATGGCCGCGGACGACAAGGTCCTGCTGATGGGCGAGGACATCGGGCAGCTCGGCGGTGTCTTCCGCATCACCGAGGGCCTGCAGGAGCGCTTCGGCGCCGACCGCGTGCGGGACACCCCGCTCGCCGAGTCGGGCATCGTCGGCACCGCGATCGGCCTGGCGCTGCGCGGGTACCGTCCGGTCATCGAGATCCAGTTCGACGGCTTCGTGTGGCCCGCGTTCAACCAGATCACCTCGCAGCTGGCCAAGATGGCGAACCGGCTGCCGGCGCACATGTCGCTGCCGATCGTCATCCGCATCCCCTACGGCGGCCACATCGGCGCGATCGAGCACCACCAGGAGTCGCCCGAGGCGTACTTCGCGCACACCCCCGGTCTGCGCGTGGTCAGCCCGAGCACCCCGAACGACGCCTACTGGATGATCCAAGAGGCTGTTCGCTCGAAGGACCCGGTCGTCTTCATGGAGCCGAAGTCGCGCTACTGGCCCAAGGGACAGGTCGACCTGCTCGACGGCCACGTGCCGATGCACACCTCTCGTGTCGCACGCACCGGCACCGAGGTCACCCTGGTCGGGCACGGCGCGATGGTCGCCACGCTCATGCAGGCCGCCGACATCGCCGACGCCGAGGGCACCAGCTGCGAGGTCGTCGACCTGCGCTCGATCTCGCCGATCGACTGGGAACCGCTGCTGGCCTCGGTGCGCAAGACCGGCCGCCTGGTCGTCGCGCAAGAGGCGTCCGAGTTCGTCAGCGTCGGCAGCGAGATCGCCGCGACCGTCGCCGAGCGGGCGTTCTACACGCTGCAGGCGCCGCCGCTGCGGGTGTCCGGGTTCGACATCCCGTTCCCACAGTCCAAGCTCGAACACCTGCACCTGCCGGACGCCGACCGCGTCCTCGAGGCCGTGGACCGCGCCCTCGCCTACTGACCTGGTCCCGACCGGACCACCCACCGTACGAACGACCGACGAAGGAGCCGACGTGGCCGTCGCCGAATTCCCCCTCCCCGACGTGGGCGAAGGCCTCAACGAGGCCGAGATCGTGCAGTGGCGCGTGGCGATCGGTGACGATGTCGCGGTGGACCAGGTGCTGGTCGAGATCGAGACCGCCAAGTCCCTGGTCGAGCTGCCGTCCCCGTTCGCGGGCACGGTGACCGGTCTGCTGGTCGCCGAGGGCGACACCGTCGAGGTCGGTCGCCCGATCATCCGGGTCGAGTCCAGCTCGTCCGTGCCGGCTGCGGCTGTGCCGGCTCCGGCCGACCCGGCTCCGGCTGCCCCGACCGGAGGCGCGGCTGACGTCGACGACGCCGCTCCGACGTCGCCCGTGGTCGCTCCCAGTGCCCCGGTCACGCCCGCCCCGCCCGTCGCGGTTCCCGCCCGGGCCACGGCGCCGGCACCCGTGACCGCCCCGGCGCAGGCGGCCCCGCCCGCGCCTGCCGAGTCCCGCATGCCCGCCTCGCTGCCCGCGGCCGAGGGTGCGTCCGTCGTCGGCACCGACGAGTCCTCCGGGGCCGTCCTGGTCGGCTACGGCTCCGCGACCAGCGCACCGTCACGCCGCAAGCCGGGCGCCCGCCGGGCCGCAGCCGCCGCTGCCCAGGCGAGTCGGGCCTCCAGTCGGGAGACCGACCTGGTCCTGACGGACGAGGGCGAGGCCGCGACCGCCGACGCCGTCGCCGCACAGGGACAGCGTCCCGCGCGCCCGTCAGCGCCCGCCGTGATGGCGAAGCCGCCGATCCGCAAGCTCGCGAAGGACCTCGACGTCGACCTGGCCGTCGTGGTGCCGACCGGACTCGCCGGTGAGGTCACCCGTGACGACGTCATCCGCCACGCCACGCAGGCCACGGTCTTCCGCAACATCCAGACTCCCGAGTGGGGTGACGTCCGCCAGGAGACCATCCCGGTCAAGGGCGTCCGCAAGGCGATCGCGACTGCGATGACCACGTCGGCATTCACCGCGCCGCACGTGTCGCTGTTCGTGGACGTCGACGCCACGCGCACCATGGACTTCGTCAAGCGGCTCAAGGCGTCGCCGACGTTCGCCGGGGTCAAGGTCTCGCCGCTGCTGATCATGGCGAAGGCCGTCATCTGGGCCGTCCGCCGCAACCGGTCGGTCAACTCGTCGTGGACCGACCGCGAGATCATCGTCCACCACTTCGTGAACCTCGGCATCGCCGCCGCGACCCCGCGCGGTCTGATCGTGCCGAACATCAAGGACGCGCAGGACATGTCGCTGTTCGAGCTGGCCAAGGCCCTCGAAGCGATGACCCTGACGGCCCGCGACGGCAAGACCAGCCCCGCCGAGATGGCCGACGGCACGATCACCGTGACGAACATCGGGGTGTTCGGGATGGACACCGGCACGCCGATCCTGAACCCCGGTCAGGTCGCCATCGTCGCGATGGGCACGATCAAGCCCAAGCCGTGGGTCGTCGACGGCGAGGTCCGCTCGCGCATGGTGACGACCATCGGCGCCTCGTTCGACCACCGCGTGGTGGACGGCGACGTGGCGTCGCGGTTCGTGCACGACGTGGCCTCGGTCATCGAGGAACCCGCGCTGCTGCTCGACTGACACACGGGCTTGCCGCTCGTTGGCGTGGTGTTCATGCGGATGTCGGTGGAGCGGGCGATGATCAGCACATGGTCCACCAGCTCCTGAGCGCCCCGCAGGAGATCCGAACGGATCGCCTCCTGCTGACTCCCGTCACCCCGGCCGACATCGACGCCGTGCACGCGGTCTTCTCCGACGCCCGCACCTGGACCCACCTGCCGAGCGGGCGACACACGGCGCGCGAGCAGACCGTCGACCTGGTCCAGCGCAAGATCGGCGGACGGGTCCGGCACGGGCTGGGGTCGTGGACGGTCCGCGACGCCCACAGTGGCGACGTGCTCGGCGTCGGCGGGGTCGACATGACCGCCGGCGGCGTCTGGAACCTGGGCTACCGACTCACACCGTCGGCGTGGGGCACGGGTCTGGGGACCGAGATCGCCCGCGCGGCGATGACCGCGGCGCACGACACGGCCCCCGGTGTGCCCGTGACCGGCCGGGTCCTGACCAGCAACCCCGCGTCCGCGCGGGTGCTCGCGAAGGCCGGGCTCGCGCTGGTCTGGCAGGGCACGACCGCTGCTCCGGCGCCGGACGGAGCCGAGCGGCAGGTCTGGACCGACCGCGCGCTCACCGACCAGCAGCACGCCTGGCTCGTCGCGAACGCCTGAGACCGCCGCAGTGGCTGCGGCAGCCGCTGTGACCGCTGGGCCGCGGGATCGCTCAGCGCCGTCCGAGCACCATCGCGCCGACCAGCCCGGCGGCGGCCGCTGCCAGGCCGAGCACGACGGC
The DNA here is from genome assembly GCF_022815645.1 of Curtobacterium sp. VKM Ac-2922. Classification (GTDB taxonomy): domain Bacteria; phylum Actinomycetota; class Actinomycetes; order Actinomycetales; family Microbacteriaceae; genus Curtobacterium. The sequence goes on from NZ_JALGRO010000005.1 coordinate 35,859, forward strand.
CGCGACGACGCAGACCTCGCACGGGCTGAACGACAGCACGGCGACCAGCACGAGCACCGCGGTCCCGAGCAGGCCCAGACGGACGAGCAGCATGCCGGACGCGTCGTTCACGAGCGCACGCTCCCCGGCGCCTCGAACAGCTCGTCGGCCAGGCGTGGCAGCTCGTTCGTGAGCGACCACTGCACGGTGTTCCAGTCGTGTCCGCTGCCGGGCGACGACGCCACCGCGGTGTGGATCCCCGCGCGGACGGCATCCCGGCCGAGCGTGCGGGCGGACTCGGTGAACTCGTGGTCGTTCGCGCCGGCGGTCAACCACAGGTGCGCGTCCGAGTAGGGACCGTTCGCGGCCATCAGGGCGCCGGGGGACGCCGCACGCCAGCGTGCCAGGGACCCACCGAACGCCTCGTCCGCGCTGTTCTGCGGCGACCGGTCGACCGGGTGCAGCTCGCTCGAGATCGCCAGCGCCGCGCTGAAGCGGTCCGGGTCACCGGTCAGGAACTGCATCGCGCAGGTCGCCCCCTGCGAGAACCCGACCAGGCCCCATCCGTGCGGATCGGTCGGCACGCGCAGGTGCGCCGTGATCCAGTCCGGCACGTCGCGGGTGATGTAGGTCGCCGAGTTGCCGATCGACGAGTCGACGCACATGGTGTTGTGGCCGGGGACGGCGAGCTGGTCGGCCGACACCACGATCGGCGCCAGTCCGTGGTGGGCGGCCGCGTACCGGTCGAGCACCGTCGCGATGCCACCCGCGGTGAACATGTCGCTCGGGGTGCCGGGCTGCCCGGACAGCGACACGACCACGGGCAGGGTCGGGGGGTCGTCGGTGAGCGCGGCCGGGGGCAGGTACACGACGGCCGGTCGGGCCGGGAAGCCGGAGCGGGTGCCGGGGATGCGGACGGTGCCGACGCGGCCGGCGGTCGGCATCGAGACGGGTGCGGTCCACCGTGACGCCGGCCGGACCGCGGCGGCGTCGATGCCCGACTCGGATCCCAGGTCGAGGGTCGGGAACGGGTTCGTCTGCACGAGTGCGTTGAGCGTCGGGTAGGCCGCGTAGTCGACGTTGATGCCCAGGGCCGGCACCAGCAGCGCCGCGGGGACCAGCACGGCCGCCAGCACCCGGCGTCCGCGTCCGCCCTGCACGATCCCGGTGACGGCCAGGGCGAGGGCCGCGAAGGCGAACGCCACCCACATCCGTGTGACGTCGGTCAGCCGGACGTCGAAGGCGTTGAGCAGGTCCCCGACGACCCAGCAGGCGAGCAGCCCGAGCACCGCTCCGCCCGCGGCGATCGCGGCGCGCAGGCCCGTGCGCCGCCACGCCGGTCCGGAACGCAGTCCGGTGCGCAGCGCGGGCAGCAGGACGAGCAGGGCCAGCACCCCGAACACGACGTCGGCGGGCACGAGCTTCGTGGGGACCTCGAGCCGGGTCCCCATCGCCCAGTGGAACGGGTCGAGCATCAGTCGCGGCCCCCGGCGGGTGTCTCGGTCCGGCCCGCTCCGGCGGCTGCCGTGGCCCCGGCAGCCCGGTGGGCGCGACGCAGCTCCCACAGGTGCCGCGGTCGCAGCCCGGGCAGGTACGCGCTCGCCAGCGCCCGGGCGACCCGGGGCACGTGCAACGGCGTCGGGACCACCAGCCAGAGCGGCTCGTGCGCTGCGCCGAACTTCTCCTTGAACCGCTGCAGCGACCGGAACCCGTAGGCGGGCTCGAGCAGACGGGCGAGCAGCCGCGAACCCCGGTCCATCACGGCGTGCGACGCGGGGTCGTGCGCGGCGAGCGGGGTGCCGGACAGGCTCAGCGTGGTCAGGCCGGCCTCGCGCGAGCGCAGGGCGGTGCGGGCGATCAGGAACTCGACGACACCGGGCATCCCCCCGTCGCCGCGGCGCATCACGTCGAGCGTGTACCCGGTCAGGGCGCCGTGCGCGTACACGGGCAGCCAGCTCGTGACGGCGACGACCCGGTCGGACGCGTCGACCGCCAACGCCAGGCGGACGTCGGGGTCGTCGAGCTCGCGGAAGCCGCCCAGCGTGAAGCCCATCTCCGGCAGGCGACGATCGGCGGCCCAGCGGGTGCAGATCGCCTCGACCTCGGCGCGCTGCCCGGCGTCGAGCTGTTCGAAGCGGGTCCACTCGTCGCGGACGCCCTCGCGGTCGGCACGGTTCGACGCGGTCCGCAGGTCCTGTCGGCGCTTGCCGCGCAGGTCGAAGGTGGTGACGTCGAGGACGGCCTCGACCCCGACGGGCAGCGCCGTCCAGCCCTCGGGGGCCAGGATCGCCCGCACCGGCTCGTGCACGCTCGTGAACGCCGGGATCCAGCCGTTGTCCTGGCAGTGCACGACGAACGCGTCGATCACCGCGGCCCGGTCCGCTGCGGCGCACACCGGGTCGGAGACGGTCAGGGCGACGTCGCCCCGCACGCGGTACGCCACCGCGCCGAGTCCGTCCGGGTGCGACCAGACCGCGTTGCCGCGCCACGTGCCCATGTGCCCGAGGGAACCGGCGTCGCCACCCCGCAGCATCGCCACGAGCGCGGAGGGTTCGGACGCGGCGCGGAACGGCGCGCGGACCAGTCGACCGCGCAGCACCAGGATCGCCAGCAGCACGGCCGCGGGGACCACCCACGCGCCCAGCAGGGTCACCTGCCACTCGACCTCGTCCAGCCCGAGGCCCTGCCACTGCACGGCCGAGTCGGTCATCGGCTCGATGAGGAACACGTCCGCCAGCACCGCGGTCAGGACGACGAGCACGCCGGTCGCCACGACGACGCCCGCACGCCGCCCGTGGTGCACCAGCCACGCGGCGACCAGCAGCAGGACGCCGACGAGCACGCCGGCACGGTCGCTCATCGCGTCGGCGAACGGCGACAGCACGCCGTCCGGGTCCGGCACGACGAGCGTCACCAGGGTGCCGCCGCCCAGGGCGACGAGCGTGGCCACGACGACGGTGCGGGGGGTCAGGTGGTCCCGGGTGGTCGGACGGGAGGCTCGGTGCACGACGAGCGCGCCGGCCGCTGTGCCGAGCAGGGCGCCCAGGGCGCGGGTGACGTCCGACCCGTGACCCGCGAACAGCAGCAGGGTGAGCGTCAGCGTCCACAACACGGTCCGCATCCGCCAGCGGCGTTGGGCAGGCAGGCCCGCCGATGCCGCGGCGAACAGGGTGACGGCGATGACGGACGGCGCGAGCATCGGCTGCCCGCGCGTCGCTTCGGCGTGGGCCTCGCCGAGCGCGTCGCCGATCGTCACCGCGAGCTGCGTGCCGAGGACGGCGACCGTCGGGACGACGACACCGATGACGGCCGTCCGGACGGACCCCAGGGTGCGCTCGGCGAGTGCCGTGGCGAGCACCGTCGCGACGAGCGCCAGGCAGGCGACGGGCGGGTGGTGCGGGAAGTCGGGCTCGGCGTGCGCCAGGCGTGCGCCGACCACGAGGACGACGATGGCCCCGGTCACGACGAGGGTGACGGGGTACCGGCGGAGCCGGTCGAGGACGGGACGGATGGCCACGGTGCCATCTCAGTGCATCCGGGGGTCCGAGGACATCGACCCTGGGGTTGAACCGCGATGGCCGATCGGCCATCGGACGTGCTCGGACCCGTCCGCTCAGCCGGTCGGCGGCAGGTGGTCGACCGGCAGCGTCAGGTGCAGGGCGAACCCGCCGTCCTCGGTGGGACCGCTCACGAGTGCACCGCCGAGCAGCGACGCACGTTCGCTCAGGCCGATGAGCCCGAGGCCGGACCCCGGCAGCTCCAGACGCGCCGACGCCGGTGGCCCGTTCACGACGTGCACGGCGACGGCCCCGTCGACGACGGCTCCCGACACGTGCACGGCGGCGCCGGGGGCGTGCTTCCGGACGTTGGTCAGCGCCTCTTGCACGAAGCGGTAGACCGCACGCTGCACCGGCTGGGACAGGGTCTCGGGCAACGCGACCGCGGTCGTGGTGTCGAGCCCCGCGGCGGCGACGAGCCGGTCGAGGTCGGCCAGGACGGGCTGTGGGGCGATCTGCCGGTCGGTGCCACCCGCGGCCCGGAGCACCTGCACCATCTCGCGCAGCTCCTGCAGGGTCACGACGCACAGCTGCCGGATGGTCCGGGCGAAGCCGCGTTCGGCCTCGTCCCGGCCGGCCATCTGCATCCCGCCGGCCTGCACGGCGATGAGGGTGACCTGGTGCGACACGACGTCGTGCATCTCGCGCGCCAGCAGGGCCCGTTCGCGGGACAGCGCGACCTCGGCGGCCTGTCGGCGTTCCTCGGCGCGGGCGGTGTCACGTTCGGCGAGCCGTTCGGTCAGGCGCTGGCGGGTCTGGGCGAGCAGCCCGATCGACAGGGGACCGAGCGCGAAGATCAGTGCGTAGATGATCGAGACGATGACGTCCTCGAAGGTCTGCGGTGGGCCGACGAACCCGCCGAACCCGACGAACTCGACGACCGCGGCGAGCAGCATCAGCCACCGCCGCTCGGTCCGCTGCCCGATCGTGAACAGCGCCACGACGGATGCCACCACCGCGGACCCGACGAACAGCCCCGGCAGGGTCAGCGCGAACGCCGTCACGGGCAGGCGACGGCGCAGCAGCAGGGCCGCTGCGGCCAGCAGGGACATCGACGTCTCGAACGTGGTGGCGCCGGAGATGTCGAGCACGGCGTCCCCGACGGCGGCGGCGACGAAGAAGGCGTCGACCAGCCACCAGGGCGGCCGGTGGCCACGGATCCAGCGCAGGCCGGCGTCGACCACGGTGTCGAGCCTCCTGTCCGTCGTGTCGAGCACCCGACGGACGCGCGACTCAGACACGGAGCAGCCCGGCCGCGGCCGCGCGCAGGGCCAGCTGCACACGACTCGCGACGCCGAAGGCCGCGAGCAGCGCGCGGACGTCCTCCTTCACGGTGCCGGTGCTGACGCCGAGCCGCGCACCGATCTCGGGGTTGCTGACCCCGTCGGCGACGAGCTGCAGGACCGCGAGCTCACGGTCCGTCATCGGCGGCGCCTCGGTCGCGGTGACCGACGGGGCGAACAGCCTGGCCCGGTCGAGTTCCGACGCGAGCACCACGCCGCCGGCTGCCAGGACTCTCACGTACTGGGCCAGTCCCTCGGGGTCGGTGTCCTTGAGCAGGAACCCCGCGGCGCCGAGCTCCATCGCCCGGCCCAGGTGCTCGGCGGCGTCGAACGTCGTGAGCATGGCGACCGCCGGAGGCTCGGGCAACGCGGTGATCGCACCGAGCAGGTCGAGTCCGTCGATGCGGGGCATGCGGACGTCCAGCAGCACCACGTCGGGGTGGTGCTCGGTGACGACGGCGAGCGCGTCGACGTCCGAGGTCGTCGCCACCACCTCGATGTCGGGTGCCGCGCCGAGGATCAGCTCGAAGCCGTACCGCACCAGCGCTTCGTCGTCGACGATCACCACGGAGATCACGGGCACATCCTGGCACGGGTTCTCCGGGGTACATCGACCTTCTGCCCAGGGATCGCTACTGTGATGGAACTGGTCATGTCCGCCCAGGACCACCCGGCCGACCACCGACACCGCAACGGAGCACGAGGGACCGATGACGAGCCGCATCACCGAAGGCGCGGAGCCGAAGCACCAGCAGCTGCGGCGGATCCTGCTCGAGCTGGCCACCGTCCGACTGGCCCCGGGGGCGGCGATCCCGTCCGAGCGGGCACTCATCGCCGAGTACGGCGTCTCGCGGATCACGGTGCGCGAGGCCCTCGGCCAGCTCGTCAACGAGGGCTACCTGGAGCGCGTCCGCGGCAAGGGCACCTTCGTCGCCCACCGGCCCGTGCAGTCGACCCTGCACCTGGCCTCGTTCACCGAGGAGATGCGGGCGATGGGCCACGTGCCGACCACGGTCGTGCTGGTGCGTGAGGAGCGGGTCCCGCCGGCCGACACCGCCGCGGCACTGCGCCTGGGCGAGGGCGTCGCGGCGTACCACCTGAAGCGCCTGCGCATGGCCGACGGGGCGCCGGTGTCGATCGACGACGCATGGCTGGTCGCGGACGCGTTCCCGGGGCTCCTCGAACACGACCTGTCCGGGTCGGTGTACTCGATCGTCGCGAACGAGTACGGCATGCCCATCGACCGGGCCCAGCAGACCGTCGCGGCGAAGCCCGCGGCGGACGACGTCGCGACGCTGCTCGGCACGAAGACGGGTGCTCCGGTGCTGGAGTTCGACCGGGTGTCGTACTCGGGCGACCGGCCCGTCGAGCACGCGATGTCGTGGTACCGCTCCGACCGCTACCGCGTGCAGATGGAGGTCACGGCGGCCCGCGCGGTCGCCTGACCCGGCCGCCGCCGGCGGCGCCGAACCGCGCCGCCGAGTCTCGGCCCGGCGGACACTTTCGCGGGGCTGGACCAGCGAAAGTGTCCGCAGCGCCGAGTCTCGGCGCCGCCTGGCCGCGCGGGCAGGCGGGCGCGGGGGCAAGCGGCCGTGCGGCCAGGCGGGTCAGACCGTGTAGAGCGTGGCGCCCTCGGCGACCGTGGTGCCGACCGTGTCCTGCGGGATGGAGTCCGGCGCGGACCCGAGCACGACGACCGGGCACACCGGGGAGTACCCGGCGGCCGTGATCGTCGCCGGGGTGAACCGGACGACGGGGTCGCCGGCAGCGACGGTGTCACCCTCGGCAGCCAGCAGCGTGAAGCCCTCGCCCTTGAGCTTCACGGTGTCGATGCCGACGTGCACCAGGACGTCCGTCCCCGCCGAGCCCTGCATCGCGAACGCGTGCGGGTGCAGCTTGACGATCGTGCCCGCGACGGGTGCCACCGCGGTGACCGTGCCCTCGACGCCCGTCGGGTCGACGGCGACCCCGGCCCCGACGAGCTGCCCGGCGAACACCGGGTCGGGCACGTCGGCGAGTGCGACGACCGGGCCGGCGAACGGGGTCAGGACTGCGGTCACAGCTCGTCCTGGATGTCCTGGGCGAGGTTGTCGGCGATCGGTCCGACGATGACCTGCCAGCCGGTGCCGCCACCGACGACGGCCTGCGCGCCCGCCGTCTTCAGGGCGTCCTTGTCGACGAGGTCGCCGTCCTCCACCTCGACGCGGAGGCGTGTGATGCAGCCTTCGACCTCTTCGATGTTGTCGGCGCCGCCGAGCGCGGCGATGATGTCGGCTGCCTTGATGTCGGCCATCGGTTTCCTCCTCGTTCAGGGTCGTTGCCCAGGTTGACATGCATGCCGTCGTCACGGAGACTACGGACTGGTCATGACCGGACAGGACCGGACCTGGCGACACCGCCGAGGTTACCTGCGCCGCCCCCACGACTCAACCCACCCCCGACAGCTCCACCCGATGACGAGAGGACCTCCGATGAGCACTGCTGCCACCACGGATGTGCCGGAGAAGAAGACGCCGAAGAAGCAGAGCAAGCTCTTCGCCAACGCGCAACGCCTCGGGCGGAGCCTGCTGCTGCCGATCGCGGTCATGCCCGCCGCCGGCATCCTGAACCGCATCGGCCAGCCGGACCTGCTCGGCGCGATCCCCGGGTTCGAGACCGGGGCCGGGGTCATCTCCGCCGCCGGTCAGGCGATCTTCACGTGGCTGCCGCTGCTGTTCGCGGTCGGCATCGCGATCGGCTGGGCCAAGAAGTCCGACGGCACCACGGCGCTCGCCGCGGTCGTCGGCTACATGGTCATGTACCAGGTGTTCGCGGTCATGTCGCCGATCGTGCTGGCGGGGGTCAAGGACGCCAACGGCGAGCAGGCGACGATCAACTTCGGTGTCCTCGGCGGCATCGTCATGGGTCTGGTCGCGGCCGGCCTGTGGACGCGGTTCCACCGCACGAAGATGCCGGACTTCCTCGGGTTCTTCTCGGGCCGACGGCTGGTCCCGATCCTCACGGCTGCGGCCGGGCTCGTCATCGCCGTGCTCATGTCGTTCGTGTACCGCTACTTCGACATCGCGCTCACCGCGGCCGGCCAGGCCGTCTCCGACAACGCGGTGATCGGTGGCGGCATCTTCGGCTTCGCGAACCGCATGCTCATCCCGATCGGCCTGCACCAGCTGCTGAACTTCTTCCCGTGGTTCCAGCTCGGCAGCTTCAACGCCGGCGGCACGGTGTGGCACGGCGACATCGCCCGCTTCCTGAACGGCGACCCGACCGCGGGCATCTTCCAGACCGGCTTCTTCCCGATCATGATGTTCGCGCTCCCCGCCGGTGCCCTGGCGATCTGGCGCAACGCCAAGCCGCAGAACCGCAAGCTCGTCGGCGGCATCATGCTCTCCGCGGCACTCACCTCGTTCGTGACGGGCATCACCGAGCCGCTCGAGTACTCGTTCATGTTCGTGGCGTTCCCGCTCTACGTCATCCACGCAGTGCTGACGGGGACCTCGCTCGCGCTGGTCAACGCGCTCGGCATCCGGGACGGGTTCTCGTTCTCGGCCGGCGCGATCGACTACGTGCTCAACTTCGGCAAGGCGGACGGGGCGATCTGGCTCATCCCGATCGGCCTGGGCTACGCGGTCGTCTACTACTTCCTGTTCAGCTTCGTGATCAAGAAGTGGAACCTGCGGACCCCCGGCCGCGAAGAGGACACGATCGCCGAGAACACGATCGACGCGGCCACCAAGGCGTAGTCGCGACCACCACCAGACGGGAGGCTCGGTGCCAGCTGGCACCGGGCCTCCCGTCTGTCCGGGGTTGCGGTGGTTTTGACAATCGTTATCAACTAGCACTAGCGTCGTCGACATGCAGAACCGTCGCCTCCTCGCCCTGCCGCTCGTCGTCGGCGCCGCCGCGCTCGCCCTGACGGGCTGCGCGACCTCGTCCGGGCCCTCCGGTGCCAGCAGTGACGGCACCGTCCGCGTCGTCGCCTCGACCAACGTGTACGGCTCGCTCGTCGAGACGATCGGCGGCGGGCACGTCAGCGTGACGAGCATCCTCGAGGACCCCTCGCAGGACCCGCACTCGTTCGAGTCCAGCGCGCAGACCCAGCTCGCCGTGTCCAAGGCCGACCTGCTCATCGAGAACGGTGGCGGGTACGACGACTTCATGACCACGCTGGCGAAGTCGTCGAACACCACGGCCGACACGATCAACGTCGTGAAGCTGTCCGGGCTCGACAAGGCCGGCGACACCGAGTTCAACGAGCACGTGTTCTACAGCTACCCGACGATGGTCACGCTCGTCGCGGACATCGCCCACCGCCTCGGCACCCTCGACAACGCGGACAAGGCGACGTTCGAGTCCAACGCCAAGGCCCTGACGGCCAAGCTGCAGGACCTCGAGTCGCAGACCGCCGCCGCCAAGCAGTCCGACCAGGGCGACAAGGTGGCCTACACCGAGCCCGTGCCGGGCTACCTCTTCCAGGCGATGGGACTCGACAACGTCACGCCCCAGGCCTTCTCCGAGGCGATCGAAGAGGGCAACGACGTCCCGCCCGCGTCGCTCAACGACACCCTGAAGCTGTTCAGCGACCGCACCGTCAAGCTGCTGGCCTACAACGAGCAGACCTCCAGCCCCGAGACCGAACAGGTCAAGAAGGCCGCCGACACGGCAGGCATCCCGGTGGTCGGTGTCACGGAGACGCTCCCGAAGGGGGAGGATTACGTCTCGTGGCAGCAGGCGAACATCGACGCGGTCAAGGCGGCGCTGACGAAGTGACGACGATCCAGGACCAGACGCGGACCGCCGCTGCCCAGCGCAGCGGCGGTCCCGCCGTGCTCGCGCTGCACGACGCGGGGCTGTCCTACGGGGCGCGCAAGCTCTGGGACGGCCTCGACCTCGACGTGGCACCGGGGGAGTTCCTGGCGGTGCTCGGGCCGAACGGCGCCGGCAAGACCTCGTTGCTGCGGACCGTGCTCGGGCAGCAGCGCCTGACCAGCGGGTCGATGACGTTCCTCGGCCAGCCGATCCGCCGTGGGCACCGCCGCATCGGGTACATCCCGCAGCAGCGCCTGATGGAGTCCGGTACCCCGTTGCGTGCCCGGGACATGATCGCCCAGGGCGTGACCGGGCACCGTTGGGGCATCCGACCCGAGCGCGGGGCCGAGCGCGAGCGCATCGACCGCATCATCGACGAGGTCGGGGCCACCGCGTTCGCCGACGCCCCCGTGGCCGAGCTCTCCGGCGGCGAACAGCAGCGCACCCGCGTCGGACAGGCCATCGCGGCCGACCCGGCCCTGCTGCTCTGCGACGAACCCCTCATCTCGCTCGACCTGCGCCATCAGCGCGGGGTCACCGAGCTCATCGACCGCCAGCGCCGACAGCAGGGCGCGGCAGTGCTGTTCGTCACGCACGACGTGAACCCGATCCTCGACGTCGTCGACCGGGTCCTGTACATCGCGGGCGGCCGCTTCCGGATCGGGTCCCCGGACGAGGTCCTGCGCGCCGACGTGTTGTCCGACCTGTACGGCACGCCCGTCGACGTCGTGCGCACGATGGGGCGGATCGTCATCGTCGGCGGTGCCGAGGCCCCCGGCGAACACCACCACTGCGAAGCGGACCCGCACACGCCGGGTCCGGACGAAGGGCGGCTGTGATGGACGTCTGGTCGACGGTCTTCTCGTTCCAGGACTGGCCCGAGCTCGTCGCTCTCGTGCAGAACTCGATCTGGGCCGGCGCGGTGCTGGGCATCGTCGGCGGGCTCATCGGGCCGTTCGTCGTCGCGCGCAACATGCCGTTCGCGGTGCACGGCATCAGTGAGCTGTCGTTCGCGGGTGCCAGCGCGTCGCTGCTGCTCGGCGTCAACGTCGTCACCGGGTCCCTGGTGGGCTCGGTGATCGCCGCGCTGCTGATCGGGCTGCTCGGTTCACGGGCCCGCGACCGCAACTCGATCATCGCCGTGCTGATGCCGTTCGGGCTCGGCCTCGGGATCCTGTGCCTGGCGCTCTACAAGGGGCGTGCGGCGAACAAGTTCGGGCTGCTGACCGGGCAGATCGTCTCGGTCGACAACCCGCAGCTCACCTCGCTCATCGTGATCAGCGCCGTCGTCGTGGCGATCCTGGTCGTCATCTGGCGTCCGCTGATGTTCGCGTCCGTCGACCCCGATGTCGCGGCGGCAGCGGGCGTCCCCGTCCGGACGCTCGCGCTCGTCTTCATGCTCGCGCTCGGGCTCGCGACGGCGGTCTCGGTGCAGATCGTCGGCGCCCTGCTCGTGCTCTCGCTGCTGGTGACGCCAGCGGCCGCGGCGCTCCGCCTGACCGTGCACCCGGTGCTGGTTCCGCTGCTGTCGATGCTGTTCGCCGTCGTGTCGGTCGTCGGCGGGATCCTGCTGGCGCTCGGTGGTGGACTGCCGATCAGCCCGTACGTCACCACCATCTCGTTCGCCATCTGGGTGGTGTGCCGGATCGTCGGAGCGCGCCGCGAACGACGGGGCCGGGGCCGCGTCACCGTCCGCGAACAGCAGTCAGCACCCCAGCAGGAGGTCGCCGCATGAACGCCGTCCAGAAGCCCGCCGCCGCACCGCAGTCCGCAGCGCCCAAGGCCAAGCGCAACACCTGGCAGCGCGAGGCCGTCCGCGGCGCGCTCGACTCCACCGAGGGGTTCGTCAGTGCCCAGGCGCTGCACGCACACCTGCGTGACGGCGGCTCGACGATCGGTCTTGCCACGGTGTACCGCGCGCTCGCCGACCTGGCGACCGAGGGTGACGCCGACTCCCTGCAGCAGGACGGCGAGTCGCTCTACCGGGCCTGCACGACCGACAAGCACCACCACCACCTGATCTGCCGGAACTGCGGACGGACGGTCGAGATCCAGGCGGACCCGGTCGAGCGGTGGGCCCAGCAGGTCGCCGCCGAGCACGGGTTCACGAACGCCAGCCACGTCGTGGACATCTTCGGCGAGTGTGCTGCCTGCACGGCGGCGCGCACCGGGGCCTGAGACCGCCCACCCCGGGGACCGCGCCGGCGGGACCGAGGCGGGCCGGGCCTCCAGACCGGGTTTGCGACACGCCCGACCTTCGCGTATCGTTGGCTGCTGGTCCGTGCTTGCACGGGCCCGTTGTTCAGCCCTCCGACCGTCGCGAACGCCGCGGTTGCGCGGATCCGTCTCTCGAAGACGGACGTGTTCGTCTCTCGCAGTCGAACTGGGCGGTGCACACAACCCCCTCGCAACGTCACCCACGGTGACCACGCGCGTGTGCGCCAGGCAAGTGACCTTGGGTGCGACCGATCGGCCGCACGGTAATCATCAGGAGGAAACCATGGCAGCAGTGTGCCAGGTGACCGGAGCCACCCCCGGCTTCGGACACAACATCTCGCACTCGCACCGCCGGACGAAGCGTCGCTTCGACCCGAACGTGCAGAAGAAGACGTACTACGTGCCCTCGCTTCGTCGTAACGTCACGCTCACCCTGAGCGCGAAGGGCATCAAGGTCATCGACGCACGTGGGATCGAGTCCGTCGTCAAGGACGTCCTCGCCCGTGGGGAGAAGATCTGATGGCGAAGAAGGGTCAGGACGTCCGTCCGATCATCAAGCTCCGCTCGACGGCGGGCACCGGGTTCACGTACGTGACCAAGAAGAACCGTCGCAACAACCCGGACCGTCTCGTGCTGAAGAAGTACGACCCGGTCGTCCGCAAGCACGTCGACTTCCGTGAGGAGCGCTAAGCATGGCCAAGAAGAGCATGATCGCGAAGAACAACCAGCGTGCCGTCGTCATCGCGCGCTACGCCGAGCGTCGTCTCGAGCTGAAGAAGGCCCTCGTGGACCCGAACGGCACGGACGAGTCGCGTGAGGCCGCTCGCGTGGGGCTGCAGAAGCTCCCCCGCGACGCCTCGCCGGTGCGCTACCGCAACCGTGACGCCATCGACGGCCGCCCCCGTGGCCACCTCGGTGAGTTCGGCATCAGCCGTGTCCGCTTCCGCGACATGGCGCACCGTGGCGAACTGCCGGGCATCACCAAGAGCTCCTGGTAAGCACCCACTCCACGAACACCCCGTCACCCACACCGGTGACGGGGTGTTCGTCGTTTCGGGGGACAGGTTCGTCACATTGGCCCCATCCGTCCCTCGCATCCCGCGACACCCCCGGAAATCCGGGCGAGTCGGCGGTCATCATCGCGACCGGCTGGTAGGTTCACCTCTGGTTCCGCCGGGCCCTCGGCCCGCTGGTCCGAAGCCCCGGGGCAACCGCTCAGGGCACCGGGCGCCACGTGCGTCCGACCGATACGCAAGAAGTCCGAGGAGGACATCCAATGGCTGACAAGTCACTGAACCGCACCGAGCTCGTCGCTGCCGTCGCCGCCGAGTCCGGCCAGAGCCAGGCCACCGTCAACGGCGTCGTCGACGCGCTCTTCAGCGTCGTCTCGGGCTCCGTCGCCGACGGCACGAAGGTCACGATCCCCGGGTGGATCGCCTTCGAGAAGACGCACCGCGCCGCCCGCACCGGCCGCAACCCGCAGACGGGTGAAGCCATCGAGATCGCCGCGAGCGACTCGGTCAAGGTCAGCGCCGGCTCGAAGCTCAAGGCCTCGGTCAAGTAAGACTGTCGTACGGCACGCAGGGGACGGCTCCGGCCGTCCCCTTCGTCGTTCCTGCCGGTCCTCCACAGGTCCGGGTCCGGCGTTCGGTGCCGCGGTGGGCAGCGCCTAGGCTTGTCGGGTGAACCGGATCGCGCGCATCGCCGGGCCAGCCGTGCTGGTCCTCGTCGCGTTCGTGTCGCTGCTGGTCGCCCTGGTGATCGGCGGCGGGGCCGACGCCGCGCTGATCGCCGACCCCGGTTCCGCGGTGCGCTTCGGGCTGCCGATCGCCCGGGTCGTCGTCGACCTGTCCGCTGCGGCCACCATCGGCGGTCTCGCGCTCGTGACCATCGGGCTGTCACGGACGGCCCCCGAGTGGAACCGTGCGATCGACGTCGCGGCCGCGTCGGCCGGCGTCTGGACCGTCGCGTCGGCCGTCACGACCTTCTTCACGTTCCTCAGCGTCGCCGGATCGCGGATCTCGCTCGACGACCAGTTCGGCCAGTCGATGGGCGTGTTCCTGACCGGGACCGACCTGGGCTTGGCGTGGCTGGTCACCGTGCTGGTCGCGGCCGCCGTCACGGTGCTCTGCTTCGCCGTCCGGTCGCGGGGCATGGTCGCCCTGACCGCCGGCGTCGCGATGATCGGCCTCGTCCCCCTCGCGCAGCAGGGGCACGCCGCCGGCACGGCCAGCCACGACGCCGCGGTCACCGCGCTCGGGCTGCACCTGGTCGGCGCCGCTCTGTGGATCGGCGGGCTCGTGATGCTGACGCTCGTCCGTGCGGTGGTGCCGGGGGACCGCCTGGCACTCGTGGTCGGTCGGTACTCCAGCATCGCGCTCGGGTGCTTCGTCCTGGTCGCGGTCTCCGGTGTCGCGTCCGCGCAGATCCGGGTCGGCGCGTTCTCGAACCTGTTCACCCCGTACGGCGCGCTGGTCCTGGTGAAGACCGCGGCGATCATCGCGCTCGGCGTCCTCGGGGCGGTGCAGCGTCGTCGCGCCGTCGTCGCCCTGACGGCCACGCCTGGGCGTGCGCGGCCGTTCTGGACCCTGGTGGTGCTCGAGCTCGCCGTCATGGGCGTCGCCTCGGGCTTCGCGGCGGCGCTCGGCCGCACGGCGACGCCGGTCGACCAGATCGCCCTGAGCAAGACGAGTGATCCCTCTCCGGCCGAGATCCTGACCGACGACCCGTTGCCCCGGGCGCCCGGCACGTGGGGGTGGCTGACGCAGTGGAACATCGACCTGTTCTGGCTCATGGTCGCCGTGCTCCTCGTGGCCACCTACATCGCCGGCGTGGTCCGGCTCCGTCGTCGCGGAGTGTCCTGGCCGGTCCGTCGCAGTGTCGCGGCTGCGATCGCCGTCGTCAGCCTGGTCGTCGCGACCTCGGGCTCGCTGCACCAGTACGACCGGTTCCTGCTGTCTGCCGACGTCGGTGCGCACGTGCTGCTCGGAGTGGTCGTCCCCGCGCTGGTGTGGGCCGCGGCACCGGTGCAGCTCATCCGTGCGGCAGCGCACCCGCGGGACGACGGCAGCACGGGCGTCCGCGAGTGGACCGGTGTCCTCGTCGACAACGCCGCCGTGCGCTACCTGGTGCAGCCCTTCCCGGCGTTCGTTCTGCTGGCGGCGCTCTGGTGGGCGTTCTTCGGCACCCAGGCGGTCCGGTGGTCGGCCAGTGACTCGATCGGTCGCACCGTGATCGACGTGGTGTTCCTGCTGGTCGGGCTCCTCGCGCTGCCGACGCTCCTGACGCCCGTCGCCGCCGGTGCCCGGTCGGCATCGCGGGCGGCGTTCGCGGTGCGGGCTGCCGGTGCCGTGGTCGTCGCCGCGGGCATGGTGTCGCTCGGCATCGCGATGCAGGGCGCCCTCGGACTGCTGCAGGCGTCGTGGTTCGGCGCGATGGGGCGGACGTGGGGGCCGGACCCGCTGGTCGACCAGGCCCGCGCCGGCGTCGTCCTGGTCGTGGCCGGCGTGCTGCTGGTCGTCGCCGTGGTGGTCGTCGGTGTCGTGCGGGTGCGGCACGACCGTGGGCGTGCGCCGGGTGCGGGTGCGGGTGCGGCTGCGGCGGGTGCGGGTGCGGCCGGTGCGGGTGCGTCCGGATCGCACGGCCCCGGATCGCGCCCCTCTGCGGGCGTCGCGCCCGCGGTGGACGGGGCGCGCCGTCCGCACGGGGGTGCGACGCCCGGCGCCGCGGCCCCCGGCACCGAGACGAGCGTCTCGTGAGCATCGAGCTGAGCGCTGAGCAGCGCGCTGTCTTCGACCACATCGAGTCCACCCGCGACCACGTCTTCATCACCGGGCGCGCGGGGACGGGCAAGTCCACGCTGCTCAACCACCTGTCGTGGAACACCGAGAAGCAGGTCGTCATCTGCGCCCCCACGGGCGTCGCAGCCCTCAACGTCGGCGGCCAGACCATCCACTCGCTGTTCCGGCTGCCGATCGGGCTCATCGCGGACGCCGAGCTGCGACAGGGCCCAGACACCCGCAAACTCCTCAACACGATCGACACCCTGGTCATCGACGAGGTCTCGATGGTCAACGCTGACCTGCTCGACGCCATGGACCGCTCACTCCGCAAGGCCCGCGGCCGCCAGTTCGAGGCGTTCGGTGGCGTGCAGGTCGTCATGTTCGGTGACCCGTACCAGCTGCCGCCGGTGCCGGGCGACGGGGACGA
This sequence comes from Curtobacterium sp. VKM Ac-2922, assembly GCF_022815645.1. GTDB lineage: Bacteria > Actinomycetota > Actinomycetes > Actinomycetales > Microbacteriaceae > Curtobacterium. The sequence continues at coordinate 51,907 of NZ_JALGRO010000005.1, forward strand.
GCGCGCGTACTTCACCGACCACTACCGATCGCTCTGGTTCTTCGACGCCAAGGTGTGGCTCGAGGCCGAGCTCAACATCATCGAGCTCGCCACCGTCCACCGGCAGCGGGACGACGCCTTCGCGGCGATGCTGACGGCCGTGCGGCACGGTCGGGTCACCGCGGACGTGGCGAACCGCCTGAACGAGGCCGGTGCGCGTCCGGCTCCGGACGACGCGATCACCCTCGCGACCCGCAACGACACCGTGGCGCGGATCAACAAGGCGGCGCTCGAACGGCTGCCCGGCACCGTGAAGACCGCCCGGGCCGACGTCAACGGCGACTTCGGCGGTCGGAACTTCCCGGCGGACGAAGCCCTCGAGCTCAAGCCCGGCGCCCACGTGATGTTCCTGCGCAACGACCCCGATCAACGCTGGGTGAACGGCACGCTCGGCGTCGTGCAGACCATCCGCGACACGGTCTGGGTCGACATCGACGGTGAGTCCTTCGAGGTCCAGCCATCGGTGTGGGAGAAGTTCAAGTACTCCTACGACGCCGACAAGAAGGAACTCAAGAAGGACACCGTGGGGGAGTTCCAGCAGTTCCCGCTGCGGCTCGCCTGGGCCGTGACGATCCACAAGTCCCAGGGCAGCACCTACGACCGGGCCGTGATCGACCTGGGCAACCGGGTGTTCAGCGCGGGGCAGACCTACGTCGCGCTCTCCCGACTGACCTCGCTGGACGGGCTCTACCTGACGCGGCCGTTGCGCCCGTCGGACATCATCGTGGACCTGGACGTCCGGCGCTTCATGTCCGAGGCGCCCCGCGTCGTCGCGACGCAGCTCGAAGCGCCGAAGCCCGACGCCTGACGCGGCGAACCCGACGACGACGCCCGCCCGACGACGACGCCCGCCCGACGACGACGCCCGCCCGACGACGACGCCCGCCCGACGACGACGCCCGCCCGCCCGACGACGACGCCCGCCTGCCGGTGCGGCAGACGGGCGTCGAGGGAGCAGGTGTCAGGCGCGGGCGGCCCGCAGCGCGGCGATGTTCTGCTTGTCCGCACCCAGCGCGGTGAGCACCAGCACGACGCCCACGATCGCGTTGAAGATGTTGTCCGCCAGGTTCATCGCGAACACGTTGGCCGAGGTGTTCATGAACACGAAGCCGTACACGGCCATGACGATCAGCACGACGCCCACGACCAGGTTCACGTTGCGCGAGCCGATGGTGTTGCCGAGGCCGACGATGAACAGCGCAGCGGCGAGCACCGTCCAGATCAGGACGAGGGCGGCGTTCACCAGGAAGGCGTTCCACAGCAGGCCGCCGCTGTCGCCGAAGAAGCGGGCGCCGTTGTCACCGGCGAAGAAGAAGCCCAGGACGCCCCAGACGGCGAGCAGCATGCCGACGGTCAGCGCGAGCCCTCGGTTCGGCGAGGCGATGATGCTCGGTTCCTTGACTGCCACTTCGGTCTCCTCTTCTCGTGCCACCAGGGCCGACGGTGATGTCGTGCGGGACGCTGTTGCCGGTGCCGTCCGGGCGGACGTCCCCGGCGAGCGGGCTGCGACCGGACCCGCACCCGGCGCGACGGCGCCCTGGTTCCCAGCGTCCGACCGGCCGGTCAACGGTATCGTGTCCCGCCCCGACCGACCCAATCGAAGCGCCGTCACCAGGCGCACGAGCAGTCCCGCGACGACCACGCCGAGGAGGACGATCCCCGTGACCCGCACGCCCGACCGCCGTGCGCCGTTCTCGCGTGAGGACCCCCGCGGGCCGAGCGTGTCTCGGCGGCTGCGGTGGGGGGTGCTGGCCGGTGTGGGGTTCGTGATCGTGCCTCTCGTGTACGCGGTCGCCGTGCTGACGCCCGTCGGGCAGCGAGTCGAGGACTCCGCGCTCGGCGGCGTCCGCGAGACCGACCTGTTCGGGTCGGACACCGCCCTGAACGTCATCTCGGTCCCGGTCGTGCTGCTGCTCATCGTCGTGATCGCCGCCGTGGCGTTCGCCCGGAGGCGGCTCGCCGTGGGACTGGCGGCGGGTCTGGTGGTGCTCGCGTCGGCGGGCACCTCGACCCTGGTGAAGCGTATCGCCGTCCGCCCGGAGATCGCCCAGTCGACGACGCCGAACTCGTTCCCCTCGGGCCACGCGACGATCGCCCTCGCCGCGCTGTTCGCCGTGCTGATGGTCACGCCCAGGCGCTTCCGGCCGGTGGTGCTGCTGGTCGGGGCCGCCTACGCCGTCTTCGTCGCGAACCAGACCGTCGTGTACGGCTGGCACCGCGTCAGTGACATCGTGGGGGCCTGCGCCGTCGCCCTGTTCTGGGTCGGCATCGTCCGTGCGGTCGGTCCGCGGGTCGACCAGGGTGCGCGCGGTGACCGCGACGGCCGACGTGGACCGCGCCGTCTGGTGACCGCGATCCTCGTCGTCTCGACCGGTGTGACGTTCGCCGTGGGTGCGGCCGCGGCTGTCGTGGCGCTCGCGACCGGCTCGGGCCACGACCACGACGCGCTGCTCGTCGCGGGCCGTATGGCGTCGTCGGCGAGCGTGCTGGTGGTGGTCACCGTCGTGTGGTTGGCGGACGGGATGCACCACGCGGCGCCGACGACCGACACCAGCGGCACGCCGACGCCTGTCTGACCGGACTCGGAACCGGGCCGGAACCGCGCACGGAAGCGGCCACGAACCGGGCCGGACCCGTGTCTGGACCCGGCCCCGGGCCTCCAGAGCGCCGCCCGGTCGGTCACACCGCGTGCATGGACCGCAGGATCCGACGTGCGATGCGCGCCTCTTCGTCGGCGCCGGCATCGTGCCGCACGGACCGGACCGGCACGCCGAGCACGACGGCGATCTCGGACGGCGCGACGCGCAGGTCCGACAGCTCCTGCACCAGACGGTCGCGCTCGAGGGCGACCGAGTCCTCGACGGCCCTGGCCTCGTCGCGGAGCTCCCGCGCCCGTGCTGCGGCCTGGCGAACGGTCGCCATGCGGGCCATCGTGTCCGCGTCCCCGAGCAGGTACTCGATGTCCGGGTCGACGCCCGAGAACTCGCGGACCATCGAGCGGTGCTGCACGACGACCTCGTCGAGCCACGACCCGTGGTGCTCGATCGCGGGGTAGTCCATGCAGGTCAGGACCCACTCGTCGCGGACGAGACGCGCGGTCGAGGTGATGGTGGTCACGCTGACACCTCCGTGGAGTCCTGATCATCGTGCCTGGTGAGGGCGTTGCATCGACGCTACCGGTGATCGGCACCGTCGCGCTGCCCGCGGATGGCACCCAACCAGGGGTGATCTCGGGGGGCAGGCAGCGGGCCCGGTGACCCACCACGCGCCCACGAGGGAGTCGGGGACGGTGGCGGAATGCCCCGGCCTCCGCTACGTTGTACTCGTCAGTTCGATGCAAACGCATAGAACGAGGACGCAGGAGGCGACCACCATGCAGTTCGGGATCTTCACGGTCAGCGACGTCACGACCGACCCCACGACGGGCACCACGCCGGACGACACCCAGCGCGTGCGCGACATCCTGACGATCGCCGAGCACGCGGACCAGGCCGGCCTCGACGTGTTCGCGACCGGCGAGCACCACAACCCGCCGTTCGTGGCCTCGAGCCCGACGACGATGCTCGGCTACCTGGCCGGTCGGACGAAGAACATCACGCTCTCGACGAGCACCACGCTCATCACCACGAACGACCCCGTGCGCATCGCCGAGGAGTACGCGATGCTGCAGGTCATCTCCGACGGCCGCATGGACCTGATGATGGGCCGCGGCAACACCGGCCCGGTCTACCCGTGGTTCGGGCAGGACATCCGGCAGGGCGTCAACCTGGCGATCGAGAACTACGCGCTCGTCCGCCAGCTCTGGGAGAACGACGTCGTGAACTGGCAGGGGAAGTTCCGCACGCCGCTGCAGGGCTTCACGTCGACCCCGCGCCCGCTCGACGGCGTCGCGCCCTTCGTCTGGCACGGCTCGATCCGCACGCCGGAGATCGCCGAGCAGGCCGCCTACTACGGCGACGGGTTCTTCCACAACAACATCTTCTGGCCGATCCAGCACACCGAGCAGATGGTCGGGCTCTACCGTCAGCGCTTCGAGCACTACGGACACGGCCGTGCCGACCAGGCGATCGTGGGCCTGGGTGGGCAGTTCTTCGCCCGGAAGAACTCGCAGGACGCCCAGGCCGAGTTCCGCCCGTACTTCGACAACGCCCCGGTCTACGGCCACGGCCCGACCATGGAGGACTTCACCGAGCAGACCCCGCTGACGGTCGGTTCCCCGCAGCAGGTCATCGACCGGTACGCCGCGATGAAGGACCACGTCGGCCACTACCAGCGCCAGCTGTTCCTCATCGACCACGCGGGCCTGCCGCTCAAGACGGTGCTCGAGCAGATCGACATCCTGGCCGAGGACATCGTCCCCGCCCTGCGTGCGATCAACGACGGTGACCGCCCGGCCCACGTTCCGAGCAACCCGCCGAGCCACGCCGAGCGCGTCGCCGCCGCCCGCGCAGCGGGTGCGGTCGGCAGCGACCACGTCGCCGCCGTCGACGAGTTCACCGGAGCGTCGGTCTGATCCGACGACCATGACGGACGGGAGGCCCGGTGCCAGCTGGCACCGGGCCTCCCGTCCGTCTGCGGTCCGGTCCACCCTGCGAACGCGACAGATCCGCCCCGACCATCCAGCTCGATCTGTCGCTTTCGCGAAAGCGACAGAACCCCGCCGACCGTTGGCGGTGAACTGTCGCTTTCGGAGGGGAACGGGGGGTCAGGCGCGCGGTGCCGGCGGGCGTGCCGGCAGCAGCTTCAGGCCGACCACGCACCCGACGATCCCGGCGATGAAGACCAGGCGCAGCACGGTGACGGGCTCGGCGCCGGTCGCCATGCCCCACAGCACGGTCAGCGCTGCCCCGGTCCCCGTCCACACGGCGTAGGCGGTGCTGATCGGGATGTGCTTGAGCACGTACGCGAACGCGACCAGGCTGATCGCGATCGTCACGGCGAACAGCAGTGTCGGGCCGAGCTCGGTGAACCCGTTGCTCGCACCGAGGGCGGTCGCCCACACGGTCTCGAGGGTGGCGCTGACGAACAACACGATCCACGGCATCTCAGCTCACCACCTTGAGCCCGACGACGCAGGCGACGAGTCCGAGCACCAGGCCGATCCGGGCGAAGGACGCTGCTTCCTGCCGGCGGGCGACGGCGACCAGCACCGTCAGGGACGCGCCGATGCCGACCCACACCGCATAGGCCGTGCCCACCGGGATCGCGGTCATCGCGAACGCCAGGCCGATCATGCTCAGGGCCATGCCGGCGACGAAGACGATCGACGGCACCACCTTCTTGAACCCGTTCGACGCGCCGAGCGCCGTGGCCCACACGGCTTCGAGCACGCCGGACAGGACCAGGACGATCCAGACCATGACGTTCCTCCTTCGATCAACATTCCCGCACGACTGTGCGACAACGACCAGACCAGTTCTAGCACGAAGTCGCACAGTCGTGCCAGAATGATCGGGTGGCTCGCAGCATGGACGTCGACGAACGCCGCAGGACCGTCTCCGAAGCGGCCTGCCGGGTGCTGGCGCGCGACGGTCTCGGGGCGCTCAGTGTGCGGAACGTCGCCGCCGAGGCCGGTCTGGCGCCGAGCACCGTCCGCTACACCTTCCCGACCCAGGCCAGCGTGCGCGAGCATGCGCTGAACCTGGTCTTCGACGGCACGGCGGCCCGCATCGACGCGCTCCCCGACCACCTGACCGGGCGCGCACTGGCACACGCGGTGCTCGTCGAGCTGCTGCCCCTGGACGACGAACGCCGCATCGAGCTCGACGTCTACCTGGCGTTGGGCACCGCGGCACTGACCGATCCCGAGCTCCGGCCGTTCCACGACCGGGTGGTCGCCGAGATGCAGGACTGGTGCGGGCAGGTCCTCGGTGCCGTCGGGGTGTCACCGGACGACATGGCGTACGAGGCCTGCCGGCTGCACGCGCTGATCGACGGGCTCGCGATGCAGGTCGTGCGGTTGCCGCCCGACGCCGACACCAGCTGGGCGATCGACCTGCTCGACCGGCACGTCGCCGCACTGGTCGGACACTGACGCCGCCTATCCTGTCCCGGTGACGACGCGCACCACCACGCCGCCGCAGCAGCGCAGCCGGACCCTGACCGGCCCGGGCCTGGTGCTGCTGGCCGTCGTCGTCCTGCTGGGCATCCGGCTCGTCACGCCGAACGTCGGGAACGCCGGACTGCCCGACGTGGTGCAGGACTTCCTGACGCTCGCGATCAGCGTCGTCGTCGAGTCGCTGCCGTTCGTGGTGCTCGGCATCGTGCTGTCGATCGTGGTCGAGGTGTGGGTGCCCCACGGTGCGCTCGAGCGCATCCTGCCGAGCCGCCCGATGCCCCGGCGTGCGGTGATCTCGCTGATCGGCATGCTGTTCCCCGTGTGCGAGTGCGGCAACGTCCCGCTCGCGCGCGGCCTGATGCTCCGCGGCTTCACGCCCGCCGAGGCCGTCACGTTCCTGGTCGCGGCGCCGATCCTCAACCCGCTCGTCATCGTCAGCACCGCGCAGGCGTTCGGCTGGTCGGGCTGGATCCTGCCCGTCCGCATCGTCGGCGGGTTCGTCGTCGCGAACCTGGTCGGCTGGATCGTCGCCGCGCACCGTCGCCCCACGGACCTGCTGCTCCCCGCCTTCGAGGCCCGGTGTCGCGCCGCCGTCGGTGCCACTGCGCCGCGGAACCGCTGGCGGGAGAGCGCGGCGCAGTTCGGCGGCGAGACGGCCACGATGATGCCCGCACTGTTCGTCGGTGCGGGGCTGGCCGCCGCGATCCAGGTCGCCGTGCCGCGCAGCACGCTCGTGGCGATCGGCAGCAACCCCGTGCTCTCCGTGCTCGCGATGATGCTGCTGGCGATGACGGTGTCGCTCTGCTCGAACGTCGACGCCTTCTTCGCGCTGTCGTTCGCGTCGACGTTCCTGCCCGGGGCCCTCACCGCCTTCCTGATCATCGGGCCGATCATCGACGTCAAGATGATCGCCCTGCTCCGGACGACCTTCCGCACGCGGTTCCTGGTCCTGCTGTCGGTCGTCTGCATCCTGTTCGCCGCTGCCGTGGGGTTGGTGATGAATGTCCTCGTCTGACACGGAACACGACCGGCGCCCTCCAGCACTGCTCGGCCTGGGGTCGGTGCTGGCGGTCGCCCTCTGCACGATCTGGCTCGCCGCCAGCGGTCACCTGGACCTGTACATCAACCCGCGGTACTCGGTGTTCACGATCGTGCTCGCCGGGGTCGCGGTGCCGGCGAGCGTCGCGGGACTGCTCGTCGTGGCGCGGGGAGCGGGTCACACACACGACCACGCGGGTCCGGACGATGCAGCACCCGCGCGGTCCAGAGGCGCAGTGCGGCTCGTGCTCGGCGGGATCGCGGCACTGGTGACGGTCGGGGTCACCGCCGCGATGTTGGTCCTGCCCCCGACGACGCTGTCGGCCCGCACCGCCCAGCAGCGCGCCGTCGACTCGGCGTCGCTGTCGAACGCCACCGGCTCGAACGCCCCCGTGTCACTGCTCGGCAGCAGTGCCGTCGACACGTCGGGCTACGGCGTGAAGGACTGGGCAGCGATCATCCGGCAGACGACGGACACCAGCGAGCTCGTCGGCAAGCGGGTGACGCTGACCGGGTTCGTCGTGCCCGGCTCCGGGGACTCGTTCACCCTGACGCGCTTCGTGATCAGCTGCTGCGCCGTCGACGCCCAGCCCGTCGGGCTCGGGGTGACCACCGACGGCACCGTCCCGCGCGAGAACCAGTGGGTCCGGGTCACCGGGGCGTTCGCCGACAACCCCGACCAGGCCTCGGACGTCCGGATCGTCATCCGGGCCGCCACCGTGCGCACCGTCGCACAGCCCGAGGACCCGTATGAGTACTGAGCCGGAGCGCCGCCCCGTCGCGACACGCTTCCGACGTCGGTTCGTGGCCGTCGTGCTCGTGCTGGTCGTCGTGGCAGCGCTCGCCGCGGTCGTCGGCTCGCAGCAGGGCCCACGGCTGCGGGCGGTGTCGTACGACGCGACGGGCATCGTGTCGCGACCGGCCCAGCGTGTCATCATCACCGCGAACCAGGCACTGCAGCGGGTCCCCGCACGCGACGTCCGCGTCAGCCCCGCCGCCGCGCACACGGTGACGTCGAGCGGCAACACCGTCGCGGTCGAGTTCGCCGGGCCGCTGGACTACGACCGCGACTACACGGTGACGGTGTCGGACGCGCGGGCACCCGGACAGGCCGCGACCGCCGACCTGCGGGCCACGATCCGCACCGGCAGCACCGACGTCCTCGCGCTGGTGCCCGCGGCCGACGGCGGCAAGGACCGCATCGTCCGGCGGTCACTCGACGCTGCGGGAGCCACGACCGTGTACCAGGGGGACGGGATCACCGGCTACGCCCGGCTGAGCCGCGCCCTGGTCGTCCTCCGGGACACCGCGGTGGGGGACTCCCGGATCGACATCGTCCCGCTGCGGAACGGTGTCGAGGACCCCGACGCCCCCGTGGAGCACATCACCCTGCCGAGCAGCCGCGGATCGGCCACCGCCCTGCACGCAGCCGACGACGGCGCGTCGTTCGGGTTCCGGTACGCCGACACGTCGACCGGGCAGTCCCGCGACGTCGGGCTGTACGTCGTCGACATGACCGGCACCCACCAGCCGCAGGCGATCGCCGCGGACGGCAAGCCCACCACCGGCGCCGTGCCGATGACCGTGGCGCAGTGGGCCTACGTCCCGCGCACCGAGAGCGCTCTGGTCCGCACCGGCACCGACGAGCTGTTCCTGGTCGACATGAGCGGCCGGGTCGCCGCCGTGCGACTCGGCTCGGCGACGTACCTGCACGGCTTCGTCGGCACCGGCACCACCGCCGTCGTCGAGTCCGGCACGGGCATCCAGCGACTCGACCTGACGAACGGCAAGCGCGCGGCGATCACCGCGCCCGTCGGCAGCACCGACGCGGCGTACCTGGGGCGGATCGCGCAGCTGACGGACGACACCTACCTGCGGACGGTGGGGTCGGTCCGGTCCGACGGCACCATCGCCAGCCGCATCGTGCGTGTGGACGGCACCAGGGCCTCCCGGCTGCCCGTCGCGATCCCCGACGACGCGACGCTGACCGCGGTCTGCCCGTCGCCGAACGGCCAGTTCGTCGCGGTCGAGACCCGCTCGCGCGGTGCGTCCCTGGTCAGCGTCGTCGACGCGTCGAGCGGTGCGCTCGAGGCGTCGCTCGCCGGCCAGGCCGTCGACTGGTGCGGCGCGCTGCCGAGCGGCGACGAGGTCGGCTGACGGGTCGTCGCCCCGGCCGTCACGTTCCGCGCGTCGGCCGAGACGGGAGGCCCGGTGCCAGCTGGCACCGGGCCTCCCGTCCCGCAGGTGGTGACTACGCGAGCGTCGCCGCGTCGATCACGAAGCGGTAGCGCACGTCCGAGGACAGCACGCGCTCGTAGGCCTCGTTGACCTGGTCGGCGCTGATGAGCTCGGTCTCCGGCAGGATGCCGTGCTCGGCGCAGAAGTCGAGCATCTCCTGGGTCTCGGCGATGCCGCCGATGGCCGAACCGGCCCAGCTCAGGCGACGCGGGATGAGCGCGAACGCCGGGACCTCGAGGGGCTCGGACGGAGCGCCGACGTTGACCAGCGTGCCGTCGACCTGCAGCAGGCCGAGGTGGGCCTGCATGTCGAGCTTCGCCGACACCGTGTTGATGATGAGCTCGAACGAGCCCGCCAGCTTGTCGAAGGTCTCGGCGTCCTTCGTGGCGTAGTGGGCCTTCGCGCCGTAGCGCAGCGAGTCGGCTTCCTTCGACGTGGTCTGCGACAGGACGGTGACCTCGGCGCCGAGCGCGACCGCGATCTTGACGGCCATGTGGCCGAGGCCACCCATGCCGACGACCGCGACCTTCGTGCCGGGGCCGGCCTTCCAGTGGTGCAGCGGCGAGTAGGTCGTGATGCCGGCGCACAGCAGCGGCGCGACCTTCTCGATGTCGAGCGACTCGGGCACACGCAGGACGAAGTCCTCGTTCACGACGACGGCCTGCGAGTAGCCGCCCTGCGTGATCGAGCCGTCGGCGGGGTCGACGCTGGCGTAGGTGCCGATGTTGCCCTTGAGGCAGTACTGCTCCTGGCCGGCGAGGCACTGCTCGCACTCGCCGCAGGAGTTCACCATGCAGCCGACGCCGACGCGGTCGCCGACCTTGTGCTTGGTGACGTTCGCACCGACCTCGGTCACGTGGCCGACGATCTCGTGGCCGACGACCTGGGGGTACTGGATGGGGCCCCACTCGCCACGGACGGTGTGGATGTCCGAGTGGCAGATGCCGGCGTAGGCGATATCGATCATGACGTCGTCCGGGCCGAGGTCACGACGGGTGATGGTGGTCTTGACGAGCGGCTCGGTGGCAGACGGTGCCGCGTACGCGTTGACGGTTCGCAATGGTCTCCTCGTGGGGGTCGGGTCAGGGCCGGGTGCGGCCCGCATCCATCTTGCTGGAGCGCTCCTGACCGTGGGAGGTCCCATCAGGGCACCCCGGACTGGGGCGACAGCGTGGCCGTCCCATTCGCGCAACGGCTTTGGCGGTCGACGCCGTCCGTCGTACCGTTGAGCCCACACCGAGTCGACACCGAATCCGTCGCCACGATGCCGTCCGCGACTGCGGATCCATGGCACAGCGGAACGACCCGGTCAGTTCGAGCTTCACCGCTCACGAAGGGCAGTCCCCATGACCGCCACAGCACTCCTTCCCGCCCACGAATGGCACCGCCGCGGCCTGCGCTCGCCGGCCGAGATCACCGCACTCGTCGAAGCCCGTCTGGTCCACTTCATCGATGCTGACGAGCCCACGTACGCCGACTTCCTCGGCGAGCCCGTCGTCTGACGCTCCCCCTAGCTCCGCGGAGCCCGTGAGAAGAACAGCGTCAGCGCGCCGAGCACCACCGCCGCGACGATCAGCACCCAGGCGAGCGCGTCGAAGCCGCCGTCCAGTGGACTGAGCAACAGCACGATGCCCGCCACCACCAGCGCTCCCACCCCGATCAGGACGAGCACGTGCGGCCGGCGGATCCAGGTACGTGCCATGAACTCGAGGTTACGCGCCGCGGCTGTGCCCCCCGCAGGTCAGGGGGTGGTGTCCCGACGGGGTCAGTCGTGCTGTCCGACGCGGCTCGCGAGTCGCCGTCCCGCGATGCGCGCGAACCGCAGCGGATCGGTCATGGCGTCGTCCGGTTCGCCGGTCGTTTGCGTGGCGATGACCGTCAGCGAGGCCGCAGCCGCGAAGGCGTCCACCGGGGCGTCGACGTCCCCTGCGACGAGCATCGACGGTCGCCCGGCAGCGAGAACCTGTACGACCGACGGCACCTTGCCCGCTGCCGACTGCCCGTCGTAGCGTCCTTCGCCCGTGACCACCACGTCGGCGTGCGCGATCGCTGACGGCAGCCCGAGCACCTCGGCGACGCCCTGTGCGCCACCCACCAGACGTGCGCCCCACACCAGCAGCCCGAACCCCGCGCCACCGGCGGCCCCGGCACCGGCGGTCGTCGGGTCGACGTCCGGGAACCGTGCCGCCCAACGCGTCAGGCGTGCCTCGTGCACGGCCACCCGGTCCGGCGTGACGCCCTTCTGCGGACCGAACACCGCCGCGGCGCCATCGGGCCCCAGCAGCGGGGACGTGACGTCCGTCAGCACCGTGACCCCGAGCGGCGGCAGCGGCCGGAGCGTGGTCGTGTCGAGCGGCCCGTCGCCGGGCGCGTCGAGCAGTGACCCGCCTGCACCGGTGTCGCCGAGTACCAGCCCGAGCGCGCCGAGCAGGCCGGCACCGCCGTCCGTCGAGGCGCTCCCACCGATCCCCAGCACCAGCCCCGTGGCCCCCGCATCGAGCGCGGCGGCGATCGACTGCCCGAAGCCGGTCGTCTGTGCGCGGTCCGGCTCGGGTGTCGTCAGGAGCGGCAGGCCGCTGGTCGCCGCGAGCTCGACGACCGCACGACCGTCCGGCAGCGACAACCACCACGTGTCGACCGGTGTGCCGGCAGGACCCGTCACGGTGATCGGCATGCGCCGTGCCCGGGGGAACGCCGTGGCGAAGGCGTCGAGCGTGCCCTCGCCGCCGTCGGCCATGGGCACCAGGGTCAGGACGTCGTCCGGGCGTTCCTCGGCCCAGCCGGAGGCGATCGCGGTGGCGACGGCCGCGGCGGTGGCGGTCCCCTTGAACGAGTCCGGAGCGATCACGACGTGCACGGCGACCACGCTAGCGGGCGGTGCGCGGGCGGGTGGTGCGCGCGGCTGGTGCTCAGGCGGGCAGCCCTCACGCGGGCAGCGCGAACCGCGGGTGCGGCGCACCGCCGGTCGCCAGGTCGGCCAGCATCTCGCCGAGCAGCGGCGCGAACTTGAACCCGTGCCCGGAGAACCCCGTCGCCACCGTCACCGGTCCGCGGCGGTCCAGCACGAAGTCCTCGGCGGGGGAGTTGTCGTACAGGCAGCTGATCAGTTCCGGCGCGGCAGCGTCGACGCCCGGCACGAACCGTGCGACGTACTCCTGCAGCCGACGGACCTGATCCGGCTCGGGGGCGAAGTCGCGCGTGTCCGGGTCGACGACGGCGCCGGTGCCGTGGAAGCCGACCTTGACGCCCTCGCCCGGGGTCAGCAGCCCGTACACGTCCGGTCCGTCGGTCTGCCAGTGCACGAAGCTCGGCCAGGCCGACTCCGGCAGGTGGCTGGGGAAGTGGGCGGGCTGCTCTTGGGTGACACGCAGTGCCGGGAGGCCCGCCCCGCGTCCGGCGAACAGCTCGCCGACCACGGCGGGCGCCCACGACCCCACCGCGGCCACGACGCTGGTGGCGGTGATCGAGGTGGTGCCGTCCGGGCCGTCGAGCACCAGCGTGACCGTGTCGCCGTGGTCCTCGACGCTCGTGACCCGGGTGTCGAACCGCAGGTGGGCGCCGTCGGACGCCGCCAGGTCCAGCAGTGCCTCGATCGTGTCGGCCGCGCGGATACGCCCCGCGGACGGATGCGTCAGGACGGAGCCCTCGAACGCCAGGCCCGGCCACCGTGCGGTCGCCTGCTCCGGGGTGAGCCGCTCGTGGTCGATGCCGGCGCCGGTCAGCGCGGCGGCGATCGCGTCGACCTGCTCGGGGCGCCCGTGGTCGACCGCGCCGGTCAGGTCGAGCAGCGTCCTGCCGCTTGCGGACTCCAGGGCACGCCATGCGTCGAGGGCCAGCTGGCACAGCGCGACGTACTCGGGGTCCGCGTAGCCCAGCCGGAAGATGCGGCTGCCCCCGTGCGACGATCCTCGGTCGTGTCCGCGGCCGAACCGTTCCACCAGCAGCACCCGGGCGCCTCGGGCCGCCAGCGAGCGGGCTGCGGCGGCTCCGACGACACCGCCGCCGATGACGACGTGGTCGTGGTGCTCGCTCATGTCGCGATCGTACTGTCTGGTCGGCCTGGGCTCGGTGGCATGCTCACCGTGGCCGATGCCGATCGTGGCGCCTGGGTGCTCGGACGAGTCGGCCACTCCGAGCCCGTGTGGGGGTGGGGGACGTCGCTGATCGCGTCCACCGATCCGTGCACCCGGGCGTGCAGTGGGCCCGCATGACCCGCACCGACGCCGGTTCGGACCGAGCGTGGGCGATGACGACGGACATTGACTGTGACTCGACGAGCGTCGCATCGGGTCCGACGTGGATGACGGTCAGCCGAAGGACTCGGGAAGACGTGAGATCGGAGAATCGTCCCCCTTCCACAGGTCGAGTTCTCGGATGCGGCCCTGCTGATCGAAGGTGAGGAACGCCGTGATCGGAACACCGTCCTGATCCTCGAAGGTGCCCATGTGGGAACTGAAGCCGCGATCGTCCGATGCTGCCGGGTCGACGAAGCGGAGACACTCGGACTCGTCGTACCGAGCAACCTGCGCCGTGCTCAGGTCGAGTTGTGCCACCGACGCGCCCCGCGGCATGTGATGGGCCAACAGCCAGCGGACCACGGCCGCTTCTGCCCCGGTCAGTGCTCTCGGCATCGATGTCCTCTTCCTGCAACGACCATCTCGCTGCGTGGAGATGTCCTGCACACAGTCTGGTCGCCGATCCGCTACCGGGCCGCGGGCGCGGGCGTGGGCAGAGCGGCATCGTGACCACGACTGCCCGCGAGGAGCCCGACGAGGGGCAGCAGGACGCGGGCCTGGAGCAAGCGCATCGCCGCAGCGTTCGCGTGGATGCCCCATCGATGTTCCGGAGCGACCATGGCGACGCGTCCCGGGAGGAGTTTCTGCGCCGCAGCGGCCCGGGGTCGCATGGCTGCCTCGAACGCCCGCAGTGCTGCGGAGACCCGCTCGTCGGACGCATCCGCGTGCACGTCGTGACGGCGGAGCGCCTGTGCCAGTTCTGCCGCGCCGCGGAGACCGAGAGCGGTCCCGAGGCCGCTCAGGGGGCTGGCGCACCAGGCGGCATCGCCGATGAGCACCACGCGTCCGTCGGACCAGCTGTCGGGGACGTGGATCTGGTCGTAGGTGTCGAGTGCGAAGTCCGGCGCGGTCTGCGCCGCGTCCAGGAACTCGGCCGTACGCCAAGCGGCGCCGGCGAACACCGTGCCGAGGAGCGCGAGCTGCTCGTCACGATCGCGGGGAACGGTGGATGCGGCGAACGTCATCCCGACCTCTTGTCGGCCGGCATGTCCGGGGCGAGCCGTGACTCCCCGACGTCCCGGTTCGTTGTAGGACAGCGCCCACCCGTGCAACCGAGGCGTCTCCGGCCGCTCCTGCAGCGTGAACCAGGCGTGCGCGAGACCGAGTGGCTTCCGGAAGCGGTCCTCCGGGCCGAATCGCAGGGCGCGCGTCCGGGAGTGCGTGCCGTCCGCGCCCACGACGACGTCGAACACGGCGACCTGCCCGGACCGGAACCGCACCTCGACGCCCTCGACCGTGTCCGACAGGGCATCGATCGTCTCTGCGAACCGGTGCACGACACCGGCGTCACGCGCTCCGTCGTGCAGGAGACCTGCCAGGTCGGTCCGCAGGAGTTCCTCGCGCGAGATGAGTCCCTGTCCTCCGAACGCCTCGACCGGCATCTCGGCCATCCGGCTGCCGTCAGCACGGATCCAGGCGATGCCGCGCTGCGGGACCACGTGTTCGAGTGCGGCGTCGATGAGACCGAGGTCGACGAGGACCTGCCGCGAGTCGCCACGCAGGTCGACGGTCTGCCCGCCCGTCCGGAGTGCGGGGGCGATCTCGACCACGGCGACCTGCCATCCGTCGCGGGCGAGACAGAGCGCGAGGGTGTCACCGGCAATCCCGGCTCCGACGATGAGGACGTTCGACATGGTGCTCCGTTCTTGCAACTCACGTTGCGTTAGTAGACCCCACCATACCTAACGCAACCCGTTGTGCAATAGACTGCAGCCATGCCAGAAGTCGCCGGTTCCCTCCGCCCGGGTGGGCGCACCGCTCGGACGCGGGAAGCCGTGTTGAACGCCGTCCGCGAGACACTGGCCGATCCTGCCGCGGAGCTCACCGTGCCGGGGATCGCGCAGCGTGCCGGGGTGCACGCCACCACGGTGTACCGGCGGTGGCAGACCATCGAGTCCCTCGTGCTCGACGTCGTGGTCAGCGACGTGCGTCGGTCCTCACCGATCCCGGCAACCGGTGACCTCCGCGCCGACCTCACGACGTACGTCGATCAGCTCCTCACGAGCCTGCGCGGACCGCACGCGCTCGGGTTGCTCCGGGCGCTCCTCGCTGCGTCGCGCTCATCGCCCGATCCCCGGACGCTCGCCGAACTCGTGCAGCCGCGGGTGGCCGACTTCCAGGCGATGCTCGACGCAGCGGGTGTCACCGCGATCGACGGCATGGGGTGCATCGAGATCGTGATCGCACCCGCGTACCTGTGGGCCCAGCTCGGATCCCCCCTCGACCCGGCGAAGGACACGGAGCGCCTGGTGGACACCGTGCTCCGAGTCAGCTCGACCTGAGGCGACGCTCGCGCACATCGCGAGAGGCGACCTGGTGGGCCCCGGTCCGCTGTTCGTCGAACTGGTGGTGGTCGACTTCTCCGCGTGTCAGTCGGTCGTCGTCCAGGCTCCGGCGACGATGCGGTCGACGACGCGACGCCACCCCTCCGGAGCGGTCGGTTCGCGGCTTGCCGTCCCGGCCAGCCACAGAACGGTCATCAGGTCCTCGGTCGTGAAGTCCTCGGCGAGAACCCCGGCGGTGTGGGCGTTGTCGACGAGTTGCGCTCCGAGCGCCATCGATCGTTCACACGCGTTGATGAGGAGCACCGCCTCGGGGTACCGCCGCAGCATCGCGTCGTTCATGGCCGGGTCGCTCCGCTGGAGGTCGATCATCTCGGCGATGAACGTCTCCAGCTGCGCGCGGGGAGTGATCTGTGCCAGTGTCCGTTCGCGGAGGGTCGTGAGTTTCGCGCCTGCGATGTCGGGCACGACGGCGTCGATGAGTTCCTCCCGCGAACCGACGCGGTTGTACAGGGTTCCGATGCTCACGCCGGCTTCTCGAGCGATGTCCTCCAGCGGAGCGGACAACCCCCGCTGCGAGAACACCGCAATCGCGGCTGCGCGCAGCTTCTCGACGTTCGCCTGCGCGTCTCGACGCAGGCGGGGAGGGGTGCTCACAGCGACTCCGAAGGATGTTGAGGTCAACCTCAACATATGCTGAAGTCGATTTGAGGACGCCCTCAACATACCGCACCAGCACAGCCGGCCCGGCGGTGGGCCACGGAAGGACGCATCATGCCCCTCATCACCATCATCGGAGCGGGACCCGGGCTGGGGCTCGAGATCGCTCGGGCCTTCGGCGGCAAGGGCTTCGACGTCGCGCTCGTGGCTCGCAACCAGGCGCGGGTGGATGCGCTGGCGAGCGAGCTCGTCGCGGAGGGCATCCACGCTCGCGGGTTCGCCGCGGACGTCAGCGAGCCGGACACGATCCGGAGTGCGCTCCGATCGATCCGACAGACGCTCGGTCCGATCGATGTCCTCGAGTTCTCGCCGGCGGACCGGACCCTCGAATCGGTCGATGCACTCGACGTGACGATGGAGAACCTGCAGCCACAGATCGACTTCTACCTCGGCGGTGCCATCGCAGCCATCGGAGAGGTCCTGCCCGACATGGTCGCCGCGGGCACCGGGACGGTCCTCGTGACGACCGGTGGTGGCGCGCTCGCCCAGACGCCGGTCCGGGGAAACGTCAACATCGCCGCCGCGGGACTCCGGAACTGGACCCTCAACCTGAACACCGCCCTCGCCCCGAAGGGCGTCTACGTCGGCTTCGTCGCCATCACGGCGCTGATCGGAGGGGGTCGACCGGACGCTGAACCCGCGGTCATCGCGCAGTCGTACGTGCGGCTGCACGACGAGCGGCGGGACGCCGAGTTGCACTACGTCGCGTACGACGGCTGACGCGTCTCCTGACCGGGCCAGCCGACCCGGCGGGCCTCCGCCGGGATCCGTGTGTGGTCGCGCTCCGGAGGTCAGCCGGTCCCGGCACCGGCGGCTGCGGCTGCGGCTGCGAACTTGCGGAGCGTGGCGACCTGCTCGGCGGTGCTCGGCGGTGCGTCGGCCATCTGCCACGTCGACACCAGCGCGATCATGCCGCCGATGGTGAAGGTCCGAGCGTCCCCGGTGAGCGCTGTCACCGGCTGCGAGCCGTCGTGATCGGATTCCGTCAGCCAGGTCGTCATCGCCGCGGCGAGGACCTCGGCGACGCGCTCGCCCCGTGGGACCGCGCGGAGCTTGTCGAAGAAGTCACGATCCGCTCGCCCAGCGGTGAGCAAGGGTTCGATCCCGCGCTCCCGAACCGCATCGGTGAGGGCCTGCGCGAGGTTCGCCGCGCCCGTATCGAGCGGGAGCCAGTCGTCGAGGAGCCGGCTGATCCAGACGTCCGTCGCCAGATCACCGACGTTGCCGTAGTGGTTGTGGAGCGCCTGCCTGCTCAGGCCGGCGCGCTGCGCCACCGCGCTCATCGTGATCGTCTCGCCCTTCGGCGCCTCGGACACCAGCGCGGCCATTGCCCGGATCAGGGCGGCGCGGGTGCGCGTGACGCGCGGGTCCACCCGGTGGCTCGCGAGTGGCGCCGTGCTCGTTCCCTCCGTCATGCCCCCATCTTGTCAGAGCGTGCGTACTGATGTACGTTCGTCATATACTGGACAACTGTAAAGGACACCATGACGCACGTGACCGAGCCGGCATCGCGCCGGGGCGATGGCTCGCAGCACCCTGAGTACGAAGCGGCGGTCGCGGGCGGCGCGCTGAACTCCGAAGGGCCGGGGACAGCTCACCGCTACCGGAACGTGATCCTCGGTGGGATCGCGATCCTGCTCCTCGCGATGGCGATGTTGACGAGCTACTCGAGCGCGTTCGGCAATCCGACGCCGAACAACGTCCACCTCGCGGTCACCGGCGACGCGGACGCGATCGTTGCGCTCGAGCAGCACGGATCGCTGGACATCACCGTCGTGGCATCGGAACGGCAGGCGCGAACCGCGGTGCTCGACCGAGTCGTCGACGGCGCGGTCGTCCTGCCAGCACCGGGAGAGGGTGCCGCCGTCACCACGTACATCGCCAGCGGCGGCGGACGCGGCCTCGGCCAGGCGGTCTCCGGCATCGGCGACTCGATCGCGGCGAAGCTGCAGGCCACCAACACGGCCACCGACCTCGCACCCCTGCCCGCCAAGGACCCGGTCGGATCGATCGAGTTCTACGCGATCCTCTTCGCGGGCCTGGGAGCGGCCCTCGGTGCGACGGTGTTCGGGCGCATCCTCGGCACGGTCGACACGGCGGCGAAGTTCGTCGAGCGCAGCGTCGTCCTCGTGCTCTACGCCGGCCTCCTCGCCGGTCTGATCACCCTGTGGATCGACTCCGCACTCGGGGCGGTGACCGTCGGCCCCTGGGCCGTGATGGGGGTGCTCTGGCTGACCGGGGTCGCCATCGGGGGCGCAGTCACCGGCGTCGCCGCACTGGGCGGGTCCATCGCGGCTCTGGCGATGACGCTCGCCCTGGTGATCCTCGGGAACACGTCGTCCGGTGGCCCGCTCGGCATCCACGTCCTCAACGACTTCTTCCAGACGCTCTACGCCGTCTTCCCGCAGGGTGGCGCCCTCGACCTGCTGCGGTCCGTGCAGTACTTCGACGGCGCCGCGGTCGCCGCCCCGATCATCCGGCTGGCCATCTGGGCGGTGGCCGGTGTCCTGCTCACCCTGACGGCGATGCTCATCCGGAACCGACGCGACGCTGCGGCCCGATCGATGCACGGCCTCCACCCCGAGCGCGGTTCCCGCCAGGCAGCTGCACCGTCGGGTGCCGACACGGAGCTCACCGCGGTCACGCACGGGTCGACATCGCTTCCGTCGGTTCCCGGGCGCTGACCAGACGTACGAGAGCGCTGCCGGTGAACCGGTGGAGCGCATCACGACATCCACTCCTGCACACAACCAGCCCTCGTTGTCGAGGGCGATCGGAGGACCGCACCATGCCCGGCAAGATCGATGTTCACCAGCACCTGCTTCCACCCCGCTACTTCGACGCGCTGGCTGCGGCAGGAGCGCGGGCGATGGGTTCCGGCGCCACAGCCGGCGCGCGAGGGGGCCCACCGGCGGCGACCGGCGGAACCGCGCAGTGGGATCCGTGGGGTGAACGCGGAGGGACGGCGCCGCGACGGGGCCCTCGGACCATCGGCGGTTGGGCGATGCCGGAATGGAGCCCCCGATCGGCGATCGCGATGATGGACGCGGCGGGGATCGAGACCGGGATGCTGTCGATCAGCGCCCCCGGTGTCCACTTCGGTGACGACGCCGCCGCCCGTGAACTCGCCCGCGAACTGAACGACGACCAGGCCGAACTCGTCAGGGAACAGCCGGACCGGTTCGGGCACTTCGCCGTGCTGCCGCTGCCCGACTTCGACGGCGCCGTCGCCGAAGCCGTGCGAGCACTCGACGAACTCCACGCCGACGGCGTCCTGATGCTGTCGAACGCGCACGGGCGGTACCTCGGAGACCCCGCGTACGAGCCGCTGTGGGCAGAACTCGCCGCGCGCTCGGCCGTGGTGTTCGTGCACCCCACTGCCCCACCGATCACGCCGTTGCCGGGCATGCCCACGGCGCTGTTGGACTTCCCGTTCGACACCACACGCACTGCCGTGGACCTCGTCGCGCACGGGGTCTTCGACCGGTACCCGGATCTCCGCGTGATCCTCGCCCACGCCGGCGGGTTCCTGCCCTACGCCGCCAGCCGGTTCAGCGCCGCCGCCATGTTCAACCCCGCAACCACGCCGGAGCGCATGCAAGCGGGCCTGCGCAGGTTCTACTTCGACACCGCGCTGTCAGCATCAGCCACCTCGCTGCCGTCACTGCTGGCGTTCGCAGAGCCCGGCCACGTCCTGTACGGCAGTGATCTCCCGTACGCGCACCCGAACTGGAGCGCCCGCTTCGACCGCGAACTGGACACCTACGACGGCCCGGGCGCAGACCGACTGGGACAGGTGCACCGCTCTGCTGCCGAGCAGCTCTTCCCCCGCTTGGCTCGCTGAGGTGTTCCGACGGACATGACGGCGAGCGGCAGCCGACGGGGGAGAACGTGGAGCGAGTGACGGGAATCGAACCCGCGCTACCAGCTTGGGAAGCTGGAGTTCTACCATTGAACTACACTCGCAGACCCGCTCAGCGGGACTCGACCACCTTAGCGGATTCTGCGCTGGAAGCCAGCCGAACGCCCGCCGTGCGCCGTTCCGTCGGACCCGCCCCGAGCCTCCCGTGTCTCTTCTGTGAGCCGGGCGCTCTGACGGACAGGTGTCGGGGTCGTGTGTAGCGTCCAGGGGGTTCCAGCGACCCCGACCGAGGAGGACACGGATGGTCAGACATCCCCTCATCGACGACGTGATCGGCTCCGCCATCGTGGTCGACTCCGACTCGCCGGTGGTGTGGCTGACCGAGGCGTTCGCGTCGCTGTTGCACCGCGCGTCGGCCGCCGGACGCACAGTCGTCCTGCGCACCGGCCCCCGGGCCGCACTGACGCCAGCACTCCGCCACGCCCTCGGCGCCCACGGAGCGGCATGGGCCGTCGTCGACCCCGACGGCATCCTGCGCGACGGGCGGACCGGGGTCCGCGCCACCCACATCGAGGACTTCGTCGAGCACGGACCCGAGTTGCTCGGTCCGCCGTCGAGCGTGCACCCCCAGGCATCCGGCTCCGTCCGCCAGATCAGCATCGACCTGACGCTGCGGCACCACCCCGAGCGCGCGATCGACATCGGCTCGGCGATCGAGGCCCTGTGCCACACCGTCGGCGCCTGCCCCGACCGCTGGGGCACGGTCGAGCCGCTCGCCATGCCGTGGGACCGCTGGGTCGTGACGCAGTACGCGAAGCACGAAGCCCCGGGGATCAGCACCTCGTACGCCGTCGGCGAGGGCTTCTCGGCCACGATGACCGCGCACATCACCGACACCGTCGTGATCGAGACGATGTCCGCCGTGCTCACCATCCCCGAGTCCGGTGCCGACCCGCAGCTGGCGGAACGCCTGCTCGACGCCGTGCACCGTGTCGCCGAGGACGTCGTGCCCGTGTTCGGCGTCGTCATGCAGCGCCGCGGCGACACCGACCACCTGGTGCGGGCGGTCGCGCACGGCGAGCCGTCGCCGCTCGCCGTCATCGTCGGGCCCGAAGCGGCCTCGTTCCTCGACCGCGGCGACGTCTGGCCCCCGCCACGCACCTCGACGTCGACGTTCGGCGGTCGTGAGACCGGCGACGACCACGGGCTGATCGTCCGGCTCGAAGACGGCTGGGGTGCGCTCGAGGCCTTCCTCGACCGCATCGACGAAGACCGTTTCGCGCAGTTGGTCGGCGGAGCTCCGCTCGATCCGGCGCACGACGAGGGGACCCTCGACGGCCACGTCGGCGCGAGCCTGCCGGGTGGCCGCAGTGCCCCGTGACGTGACCCTGCTGTGCCGCGGCGAGGTCGAGGTGCGCGAGGTGGCCGAGGCGCTGCTGCGGCACGACGACTCGTGGGGTGTCCGTGCGCTCGACGACGGCCCGATGCTGCAGGTCTGCCGTGACGCGACGCATCCCGTCATCACGGTGCTCGGTGTCCGCCGCGTGGACACGCTCGACGAGGTCGTGCGGATCCTGCCCGATGCTCCTGCGCTCGCCGTGCCGCTGTGGTGGGTCGACACCGTGACACCGGCCGGGGCGGACGGCGAGTCGGGCATCTCCGCTGCGCTCGAGGCCGCGCTCGACCTGGACGCGGTCTGCATCGTCCACGGGGACTGAGGGCGCTGACTGCTGTCGCGGTCGCGCACCGTGCGGGGTTGACGGCTCGGTGGAGCCCGCGCACCGTGCTCGGTTCGGACCCCGTGCGCGGTTGACGGCTCGGTGCGGCGGAACAACCTGGCACGGAACCACTGACGCCGCACCAGCCATCAACGTCGCACCGTGCTCCGCGCGCGCCCGCACCCCGCCGCGCGCCGCCGTCAGTCGCGGTCGCGCATCGCCGCCAGACGCTCGTTGTACGCCTTGAGTTCGGCGTCGCCGTCCCGCTCCGCCTGCCGGTCCAGCCGCTTGGCGTCGCGCTTGTCCGACCGCACCCAGTTGCGCACCACGAGCAGCGCCACGAAGACCATCGGCAGCTCGGACGCTCCCCATGCGATGCCGCCGCCGGTGTGCTGGTCGGCGAGCAGCCCCACGTCGTTGGTCTGTCCCAGCGCGTGGAACCAGTCGGCCGCGTACACCGACTGCGAGGTCATCACCGCGACGCCGAAGAACGCGTGGAACGCCAGGGTCGCCAGCAGCGCGATGATCAGGATCGGGTAGGCCGGACGCTTCGGGCCCGGGTCGATGCCGATGAAGACCCAGAAGAACAGGTACCCGCTCAACACGAAGTGCACGACCATCGCGACGTGCCACTCGTGCGACTGCATCGCGAACTGGAACGCCGGGGTGAAGTAGAACACCACGAGCGACCCGGCGAAGATGACGCCCGCGACGGCCGGCTTCGCCATGAACTGCATGTACCGCGAGTGCACGAACAGCATCAGCCACTCGCGGGCACCGCGGGACCCGTCGTTGCGCACGGGCAGGGTCCGCAGCGCCAGCAGCACCGGGCCGCCGAGCACCAGCGGGAGCGGCACGAACATCATCAGCAGCATGTGCTGGATCATGTGCGACGAGAAGTGGATCATGCCGTAGACCGAGGGCCCGGCCGACGTCGTCCAGATGAAGATCGCACACCCGATCAGCCACGAGATCGTCCGGCCGACCGGCCAGGCGTCCCCGCGCTGCCGGAGCTTGCGGACCGCCAACAGGTACCAGCCGGCACCGACCACCGCGAGCGCGAGCCACACCCAGTCGATGTGCCACTGGGTCAGGAACGTGTGCAGCGTCTGCGTCGGCGGGTAGGGGTAGCCGATCAGGCCCGAGCGGGTGTCCTCACCGGTCTCCGGGGTCTGCGGGATCGGTGGTTGGCTGCGCGAGACGGCGACCGAGACACCGATCGCGACCGCCATGAACACGACCTCGGCCAGCGCGAACCGGGTGAACGAGCGACGGTCGAGCGGCGACCGCAGTAGCGCGGGGACGAGCTTGCGCCGCTGGACGACCCCGGCCACGCCGAGCAGCACCAGGATCGTGGCCTTGACGCTGATGAGCGCGCCGTACGTCGTCGTGACCAGGTCGAGCGGGCCGGTCAGGCGGAGCGACGCGTTGACGATGCCCGAGAACGCGACGGCTGCGAACGACCACCCGGCGAGCGTCGAGTAGCGCGCGACGACCCGGCCCGTGGCGCCCTTGGTCCGCGTGCGCAGCAGCAGCACGGCGACCAGGCCGCCGGCCCAGACGCACACCCCGATCAGGTGGATCGCCAGGGAGTTCACCGCGTTGGCGTGCTCGAGCGACCCTGCAGCGTGGCCGGACAGGGCGAGCGGCAGCAGCGCGAACAGGCCGAAGACCGTGGCGACGGCGAGCGTCGTGACCCGGGTGGCGAACGCGGCCAGCACGGTCGCGATCAGGATCGCCACCGCCGACACCACGAGCGACTGCCCGATCTCGACCTGGAACGCGAAGACCATGAAGTTGCGGGCGAACAGCGGCGACGTGATCGAGGACCCGAGCGTGTTGGCGCCCGTGAAGACGATGCCGACGACCGCGGCCAGGAACCACACGGCACCGGTCGTCGCGGCCCAGCGCACGGCGCGGTGCTGCACGCTCGAGATCGCCCCGTGGTCGGCCTTCTGCGCGGGCAGCGCGAACGCGGCGACGATCAGCAGCCCGATGGTCAGCGCGGCCATGGTGTCGTGCACGGCGCGTGCGACCGGCAGGCCGTACTGCACCAGGTCGCCGGCCGACACGAGCTGCTGGTCGGCGGTGAACGCGCCGGTCACGGTCATGCCGAGGATCGAGCACGCGACGGCGAGCGGCACCGCGATCGCGAGCACGGTCGCGACGGTCGAGGTGCGAGCGGTGCGGGGCGCGGATTCCGGACCCGCGCCTGGCGTGGGGGCTTCGGAGGTGGTGACGGTCATCAACCTGTTCCAGCGGTGCGTGCGTCCGCGGTTCCGCGGACCCTCCATGGTAGGCGCTCCAGCCTGGAGGCCCGGCGGACGTCCGCCCCGCCGCCTGCGGTCCGCCTCAGCCGCTGCTGCGTCAGGCGGGGCCGGCCGAGCCCTGCAGGTTCCGGATCCGGCCCAGCTCGTCGAACTCCACCGACACGGTGCCGTCGGGCAGGGTCAGGGTCCGGCCGTCCCACGGCACACCCCGGAGCGACGCCCAGCTGCCCACCGCGCGACGGTGGTCGGTGACGTCGATGGTGCCGATCGCCTCGCCGAACACCCGCACGATGCGGGGGACGCTCGGGGCGTCGAAGAGCATCCCCTCGAGCAGCACCCACGCCCGGGTGCCACCACCGACCGGAGCCCCGAACGCGAACCACGACCCGGTGGCCAGGCGTGCCGCGATCGACAGGCTCCACGCGAACTCGTAGCCGGCCTCGGCGGGATCGGCCTGGCGCTGCTCGCCGAACGGCACCTCGGGCTGCGTCAGCTCCGGCACGTCGTACTGCTCGCCGAACGCCCGGGTCGCGGTCGCGGCGGCCAGCACCGACGGCGGGAACTGCGACGGGTTCGCCCAGCCCCACAGCCAGCTGCGCGGACCCGGCGCCGCCGAGCCGAGCAGCTGGATGCGGAACTCGCCGGGCTGCGGCCCGGTGAAGCGGAGCGTCCCCGCGGCCAGGTCGATGTCCCAGTGGTCGTGGTCGTCGTGTCGATCGGCGAACTGCAGCTGCGCCTCGTAGGCCAGGAAGACCCCGTCGGTGACCAGTGCGTCGAACCCCCGCGAGCGTGTCATGCGTCCGACGCTACAGGGCAGGGACGTCGACGCGGCGCTCCCAGACGCCTTCGCTGCCGACGCCGACGAACCCGACCGCCTCGTTGACGTCGAGCATCGGCCGGTTCTCCTCGGCGTTGAACGTGACGATGGACGGGTGCCCGGGGTGGTCTCGCTCGACGGTCTCGATCCCGACGACCTTGAGCAGCCACCCGAGGCGGTGACCCCGGTGCTCGCGCAAGACCAGGGTGTCCCACTGGAACACCGGCTGCGTGACGTCGTGCGGTACGGCGAGCTGACTGAAACCGGCCAGGGTGGTGCTTACGACGTCCTCGACGGCGATCGTGAGCATCGTCCGCGGCGCCGTCAGCTGCTGGGCCTCGCGCTCCCGCAGGCGCTCCACGGTCCAGACGTCCTCGGGCTCGTCCATGCCCCCCTGCGGAGCGTCGGTGCTCATCCGGGTCTCGAGCACCGCGATGTCGGCTTCCCACCGCGCCGGGGTCGCGCCCGTCCAGGTGTGCACGCGGTACTGCGCACCTGCGGCCGCAGAGGCCTCGGCGTGGATCCGACCGATCTGCGTCGGGTCCGCGGGCAGTCCCAGACGACTGATCCGGTTCACCTGGCCGAAGTGCCACCCACGTCCGGTCAGGAAACACACGCCGGCCTCGTCCGCGGGCACGGCGCCGAAGCCCGTGGGGGCCTGCACGAACCCGGAGCCCGATGCCGGACCGACCTGCCGTGAGACGGCGTAGGTCTTCCACTGCGTGCGTCCCTCGGCCCGGGCGATGCCCTCCAGGTGGTCGGCGAGCAGCGTCCCGACGCCACGCCGACGGTGGTCCGGGTCGACGCCGATCGAGACCCAGCAGTTGGTCGTGCCCGGCGCGGTCTTGGAGTCGTACGAGCCGGCAGCGACCGCTGTGTCGTGCTCGTCACGCACCAGGAACAGCCGGCTCGGGGCATCGGGGTCGTGCTGCTGGGGGAGTTGCTCCTCGGCCTTCCAGGCCAGCTCCGCCAGGCCGTGCACCGCGATCTCGGAGCGGTTGGACACGTCCACCCACTCGCGGAACGCCCGGACCTTCGCCGGGTCGTCGGTCATGGTGGCGGGCACGTCGAGTTCGGTGACGCGGTACACGATCGGTTCCTCCCGCTGGCCGTGCACGGTGCGCGGGCAGCCGAGCAGCATATCGGTGGACCGGCCGCCGCCGCTAGGATCCCTTGCGTGCTCCTCTCCGACCGCGACATCACCGCCCAGCTCGCCGCCGGCCGGATCGGTCTCGATCCCCATGACGCGGCGCTCATCCAGCCGTCGAGCATCGACGTCCGTCTGGACAAGTACTTCCGGCTGTTCGACAACCACAAGTACCCCCACATCGACCCGGCGATCGACCAGCCCGACCTGACCCGCCTGGTGGAGACCGACCCGGACGAGGCGTTCGTGCTGCACCCCGGCGAGTTCGTCCTCGGCTCGACGTACGAGGTCGTGACGCTGCCGGACGACATCGCCGCGCGACTCGAGGGCAAGAGCTCCCTCGGCCGCCTCGGGCTCCTCACACACTCGACGGCGGGCTTCATCGACCCGGGCTTCACCGGGCACGTCACGCTCGAGCTGAGCAACGTGGCGACGCTGCCGATCAAGCTCTGGCCGGGCATGAAGATCGGGCAGCTGTGCTTCTTCCAGCTCTCGAGCCCCGCCGACAAGCCCTACGGCTCGGCCGAGTACCAGTCGCGCTACCAGGGGCAGCGCGGCCCGACCCCGTCGCGGTCGGCGCAGAACTTCCACCGCGCGGACGTGTCCCAGCGGGACTGATCCGCGCCCGCGATCACCGGCGGGGTAGAACGAGCGGTCGCAATCCGACCAAACATGTTGCATGTTGTGTATCGTGGCGCCATGTCCGCAGTCCTGCCACGGCCCGTCCAACGACCGTCCGCGGCCGAGCTCATCCGTGACGCCCGTCTGCGCGCCGAGTTGACGCAGGTCCAGCTCGCGCACCGTGCCGGCGTCACGCAGAGCGTCATCAGCACCTACGAGAACGGTCGCCGCGAACCCTCGTTGGCAGCCCTGCAGCGGCTGCTGCTGGCAGCCGGTTTCCTGACGGTGATCGACCTGGAGCCCGTCGCCGAGGGGCCGTCCCTGCTCGAGCGCGTGCACCGACACCGCGAGCAGCTGGTGGACCTGGTCCACGAACTCGGTGGGTCGAACCCGCGGCTGTTCGGCAGCGTCGCGCGGGGCGAGGACGGCCCCGACAGTGACGTCGACCTGATGGTCGACCTGCAGCCCGAGCACGGGATCTTCGCGCTCATGCGGATCCAGGACGCGGCCGAGCAGGTCCTCGGGGTCCGCGTCGACGTCGTGGTCGCGGACGGGATGAGCGAGGACGTCGTCGCGTCGGCGGTCCCGCTGTGAACCGCGAGCTCGGCGACCGCCTGGACGACGTCATCTGGGCGTGCGGGGTGATCGCCCGGTACGTGTCCGACCCGGCGCTGCCCGACGACCTGGTCTACGACGCCGTGCGGATGCGCCTGGTCGAGATCGGCGAGGCCGTGCGGATGCTCCCCGTCGCGGTCACGGCTGCCGAGCCGGACATCCCCTGGTCGCGCGTCTCGCTGCTGGGGGAGCGGCTCACGCGCCGCTACTTCGACACCACGCCCGCGGTGGTGCTCGGGACTGCCCGAGTGGACGTCCCGCACCTGTGCGCGGCAGCGCGCCGCCTGCGCGCCCGCCACGCGGTGCGGAGCCGCTGACGGACGGCGCCAGCCACTGCCGAGTCTCGGCTCGGCGGACAGGTTGCGCCGTCCGGTGGCCGCGTTGTGTCCGCCGGGCCGAGACTCGGGGCAGCGGCCCCGCCGCCAGCGCGCACCGTGACGGACGGGAGGCCCGGTGCCAGCCAGCCACGCGCCTCCCGTCCGGCATGCACTTGCGCTGCAACCGAGTCTCGGCTGGGCGGACAGTCTGCGCGGTCCGGTGGCCGCGTTCTGTCCGCCGGACCGAGTCTCGGCGCAGTGGCCGGCTCCGCCAGCCGCAACGAGGACAGGGCCCCGTCCGCTCACGCGGACGGGGCCCTGTCGGGTCGTGCTGAGGATCAGCCCTGCTTGGCGAGGTCCTCGAGGGTCGAGTTGCCCTTGTAGGCCTCGACCGCGTTGTCCTTGGTGACGAGGATCGGGGTCAGCTCGATGGCCGGCACCGTCTTCACACCGTTGTAGTTGTTGGTCTTGTCGATCTTGGTGTCGGGCTTGTCGCCCTTGGCCAGGGTCGAGACCAGGTCGACGGCCGCCTGGGCCTCTTCCGTGGTGTTCTTGTAGATCGTCGAGTACTGCGTGCCCTGCATGATCAGCGGGATCGAAGCGGTCTCCGAGTCCTGACCGGTCACGACGGGGTTGTCCTTGCCGGCGGCCTTGGTCGCGGTGAGGATGGCGCGGGCCAGGGTGTCGTTCGGCGACAGGACGCCGTCGAGCTTGGTGTCACCCGTGTAGTACTGCGAGATCAGGTCGGTCATGCGCGACTGGGCGTTCTGCGCGAGCCAGCCCTTGGTCTGCACCTTCTGGAAGGTGGTCTGACCCGAGACGACCTTGATGGTGCCGTCGTCGATCTTCGGCTGCAGGACGTTCATCGCACCGTTGAAGAACACGGTGGCGTTGGCGTCGTCAGCCGAACCGGCGAAGAGCTCGACGTTGTACGGTCCGTCGCCCTTCTTCTCCTTCAGGCCCTTGAGCAGCGCCTGGGCCTGCAGCTGGCCGACCTTGTAGTTGTTGAACGCGACGTAGTAGTCGACGTTCTTGGTGTTCAGGATGTTGCGGTCCCAGGCGATGACGACCGCGCCCGAGGACTTCGCCGACTTGACCTGCGAGGTGAGCTGCGAACCATCGGCGGCACCGATGATGACGGCCTTGGCGCCCTTGGTGATCATGCCCGAGATCTGCGACTGCTGGTCCGGGACGGGGCTGCCGGCGTTGGCGTACTGGATGTCGGCCTTGAAGCCGGCGTCCTCGATCGACTTCTTGAACGCGGCACCAGCGAGGACCCAGTTCTGCGAGGTCTTCGCGGGCAGTGCGACACCGATCAGGTCGCCCTTCTTGATGGTCGCGGTGGAGGAACCGCTGCCGGAGTCCGAGCCACGCGACGAGCAGCCGCTGAGGGCGAGGCCCGCGATGAGCGCCAGGCTGAGGCCGGCGACGATCTTCTTGCGCATGTGATTGCTTTCTCTTCGTTGAGGAGGGGTGGGGCCGAGGCCCCGCTGTGGGGATGGGTGGGCTAGGGGAGGGTGACCTTCTCGGGCTGGTCCTCGATGGACCGCGGCTGCTGGGCGGCCACCGTGTTCTGCTCGGTGTCCTTCCGCTGGAACTGCCGGAGCATGCCGCCGATCAGGGACGGGCGTCCCTGCGACTTCGAGTAGACGTCGAAGGCGACGGCGACCAGCAGGACCAGACCGCGGATGATCTGCACCTTGTTGGACTCCAGGCCCATCAGCTGCAGGCCGTTCGACAGCAGGGCCATCACGAGACCACCGATGATCGACCCGGAGATCGTGCCGACACCACCGGCGACCGCGGCACCACCGACGAACACGGCGGCGATCGCGTCGAGTTCCCAGCCGGTGCCGTCAGCGGGACCAGAGGCACCGGAGTAGGCGACGAACACCATGCCGGCGACGGCGGCCAGGACGGACATGTTCATCATGACGAAGAAGTTGACCTTCTTGGCCGAGACACCGGACAGGACGGCGGCGCTGGAGTTGCCACCGACGGCGTAGACCTGGCGACCGAAGATCGTGTTCTTCGTGACGAAGCCGTAGATGATCGTCAGCACGCCCAGGATGATCGCGACGATCGGGACCGAGGTGCCCACGGGGCCGGCGCCGAACAGGTACGTGGCGACGAGCGTCACGGCGACCAGGATGCCGGTGCGGACGACGGAGACCCACAGCGGCGGGACCTCTGCCTGCATCTTGCGGCGACGGGCACGGCCGCGGGCCTCGATGATGATGAGCGCTGCGATCGTCACCAGGCCGAGCAGCAGGGTGCCGTTCGAGTAGCCGAAGTCCGGTCCGAAGTCGCCGAGGAAGCCGGCGCCGATCGGGGTGAAGCTGTCCGGCACGGGGACCGACGTCGAGTTGCCGATGATCTGGTTGACACCACGGAAGATCAGCTGGCCGGCCAGCGTCACGATGAACGCCGGGACGCGGACGAAGGCGACCCAGAAGCCCTGCCAGGCGCCGATGACGGCACCGACGGCCAGGCCGAGGATGATCGCCGTCCAGACCGGGAAGTGCCACACCGCGATGGACTGCGCCACGATGATGCCGACGACCGCCGCGACCGAACCGACCGACAGGTCGATGTGTCCGGCGATGATCACCATGACCATGCCGAGCGCCAGGATCAGGATGTACGAGTACTGCAGGAACAGGTTGATCACGTTGGTGGGCTGCAGGATCAGGCCCTGGGTGGTGATCGAGAAGAAGATCAGCAGCACGATGAGCGCGATGATCATGCCGTACTGGCCGATGCTGTTGCCCTTGCCGAACAGCAGTTTCAGTTTGTTCATGAGACGGTGGCGCCCTTCCGCGCGGAGGTCATGCTGCGCATGAGCGATTCGGGATCGGCCTGGTCGGCCGGCAGGTCAGCGGTGATCTGACCTTCGAAGATGGTGTAGATGCGGTCGGACAGCCCGAGCAGTTCGGGGAGCTCGGACGAGATCAGGATGATGCCCTTCCCCTCGGCCGCGAGCTGCTGGATGATGCCGTAGATCTCGAACTTGGCGCCGACGTCGATGCCGCGGGTGGGCTCGTCGAGGATGAGCAGGTCGGGGTCGGTGAACATCCACTTCGACAGGACGACCTTCTGCTGGTTCCCGCCGGAGAGCTTGCCGACGTTCTCTTCCACCGTGGGCACCTTGGTGCGGAGCATCTTGCGGTACTTCTCGGCGACCGAGTACTCCTCGAGCGAGTCGACGACGCCGCCCTTGGAGATCTTCTTCAGGTCGGCCGCGACGGTCGAGCGCTTCACGGTGTCGAGCAGGTTCAGGCCCAGCGCCTTGCGGTCCTCGGAGACGTACCCGATGCCGGCGTCGATCGCCTGCTGCACGGTGTTGACCTTGATCTCGCGCCCGTCCTTGAGGATGGTGCCGCCCAGGAACGTGCCGTACGAGTGGCCGAACAGGCTCATCGCGAGCTCGGTGCGACCGGCGCCCATCAGCCCGGCGAAGCCGACGATCTCGCCGCGCTTGACGTGGAAGTTCGAGCCCTTGCAGACCAGGCGGCTCGAGTCGAGCGGGTGCTGCACGGTCCAGTCGCGGACCTCGAAGAACGTGTCGCCGATCTTCGGGGTGCGGTCCGGGAAGCGGGACTCGAGCGAGCGGCCGACCATCCCGCGGATGATCCGGTCCTCGTTGACGCCGTCCGCCTTGACGTTGAGCGTCTCGATGGTCTTGCCGTCGCGGATGATCGTGATCTCGTCCGCGATCTGCTCGATCTCGTTGAGCTTGTGGCTGATGATGATGCTGGAGATGCCCTTGGCCTTCAACCCGACGATCAGGTCGAGCAGGTGCTGCGAGTCGTTCTCGTTCAGGGCCGCGGTGGGCTCGTCGAGGATGAGCAGCTTGACGTCCTTGTGCAGCGCCTTCGCGATCTCCACGAGCTGCTGCTTGCCGACGCCGATGTTCTTGATCTGCGTGTCCGGGTCGTCCCGCAGGCCGACGCGGGCGAGCAGGTCCTGCGCACGCAGCTGCGCGGCGGTCCAGTCGATCGCGCCGAAGCGGCTCGGCTCGTTGCCCAGGAACAGGTTCTCGGTGATCGAGAGCTCCGGGATGAGCGCCAGCTCCTGGTGGATGATGACGATGCCGGCCTGCTCGGACTGCTTGATGTTCGAGAAGCGCATCTCTTCGCCCTCGAAGACGATCTCGCCGTCGTAGGTGCCGAACGGGTAGACGCCGGACAGGACCTTCATCAGGGTCGACTTGCCGGCACCGTTCTCGCCGCAGATCGCGTGGATCTCGCCGGCGCGGACGTTGAGCGACACCTCGGACAGTGCCTTGACACCAGGGAACTCCTTGGTGATCGACCGCATCTCGAGGATGGTCTCGGGTGCGGTGATCGACCGGGTCTGAAGTCCGGTGTCGATCGGGTTTGACGCCACAGTGCATCTCCTTCTGCCGCTGCGATGCGGCAGTCCTTCGTGTGGTCCTGCTGCGGCAACGAAGGGGCACAGGGTGCTGTGTCGGACTTCGTTGTCGGGTCCGGTGCCCCAGCCCGTGTGACGTGATGTGAACGGTCACATCGGCTGGAACGGAGGTAATACTACGCATGGCGTCGTCGCCGGTGTCAATTCGGATTGGTCGCGTTTCGGTAACGGTCCGCATGTCCGCGAGGCGGCGGACGCTCGGTGTCCCCCGAGGTGGGGCCCTGCCCCGGCGTGGTGCGGATCGGACGGGAGGCACGGTGCGGGCTGGCACCGGCCCTCCCGTCCGCCACCCGGTCGCGTTCCCCGGACAAGCGCTGACCCGACCTGCGGTCTGCCGCTCCGATCCCCGTGCCGATCCGCGCGCAGGACGTCGAATCGCGCGTTGGCGGTCGGAACTCCCCGGTCACCACGCGCGATCCGACCACCCGTGCGGCGGAGGACGCGCGATCCGACCGACCCGGCAGCCTGGGGCTCAGCCGCGGTGTCGGGGTGCGCTCGTGGACGCGCGGACCACCAGCTGCGGGACGATCTCGACCGGTCGCAACTCGTCGTCGCCGTCCGGCAGCAGCAGGTCGACGCACCGTCGGCCGAGGTCCGCGAAGTCGACCTGCACGGTGGTGAGCGGCGGCCAGAAGTGCTTGGCCTCGGGGATGTCGTCGTAGCCCACGACCGACAGGTCCCCGGGGACGTCGAGCCCGTACGACCGTGCCGCGTGCACCACCCCGAGCGCCATCGCGTCGTTCGAGCAGAACACGGCCGTGCAGTCCCGGTACCGCAGTAGTTCGCGTCCGGCGTGGTAGCCGAAGTCCGCCGTCCAGTCACCCAGGATCGGGGGCTGCACGGGCTTGTCGCGGTCGGACATCTCGCGCAGGAACCCCTGCATCCGTGCGTCGGCCTCGATCCAGTCCTGGGGTCCGGCGATGTGCCGGACGTACTCGTGGCCCAGGTCGAGCAGGTGCGCCGTGGCCAGGCGGGCGCCCTCCATCTGGTCGACCCACAGCGCCGTCGGGTCCTCGTTGACGCTCGAGCGCAGGGTGACGTAGGGCGTGCGGACCCCGAGCTCCTCGATCAGGTCGAACACCCGCTGCTGCGGTGCGATGACGATGAGCCCCTCGACGTCCTGGTCGAGCAGGTGCCCCAGCCCGTCGCGCACTGCGGTGTCCGTCGGCTCGGCGATGTTCGCGGTCGTGATCGAGTAGCCGCGTCCGACGGCGGCGTCCTCGATCGCCTGCATCGTGACGGCGGGTCCGTAGTGGGAGCGCTGGGCCGTCAGGACGCCGATCGTGCGCGTCCGGCTGGTGACCAGCGCCCGCGCGGCACGGTTCGGCCGGTACTGCAGCTGCTCCATCGCGGCCAGCACCTTGTCGCGGGTCTCGGCGCGGATGGCGTCGGAGTTGTTCAGCACGCGCGACACCGTCTGGTGCGACACCCCGGCCACCCGCGCGACGTCGCGGATGCTGGGCGACCGCGGTGGCTGTGTCCGCGTCGACGACATTGGTTCTCGTTTCCCGCTCGGGGCCGTGGCACGCCCATGTGCACGTTCACATTCCGAGCCAGATCATTATGCACGTCCGGCGACCGGGCGCCACCTGAGTTGTGGAAGCGCTCACCGACCGGGTAGCGTGCTGCCCAGCATCCGGTATGTCGGATGCATCGACAATCGAACATCGGCCGTCCTCACCCGACGGCAGTCGCTCCAGACACCAGAGAACAGCGACACCCACAGCGCACGACGCTGGGGTGTCGGCTGTTCTTTTTTCGTGCCCGGGGCGCACCCCACCACCCACCAGACCCCGCCCGCCCACGAAGGAGTGGCCTTGTCGAAGTCC
This sequence comes from Curtobacterium sp. VKM Ac-2922, assembly GCF_022815645.1. Taxonomy (GTDB): domain Bacteria; phylum Actinomycetota; class Actinomycetes; order Actinomycetales; family Microbacteriaceae; genus Curtobacterium. Next base: position 86,207 of record NZ_JALGRO010000005.1, read on the forward strand.
CGCAGACTGACGAGCTTCATCGTCCTGTCCATGACCGGTGGTGTCGTCTTCCAGGTGGCGTACCTCCGCTTCGTCTTCCTGGCAGACACCGCACACGCACTCGGCCTGACCATCCAGCGCTACGGCGAGGTGACCAGCATCTTCGGCGCCGTCGCCGTGGTGATGTACTTCTGCGGCGGCTGGTTCGCCGACCGGTTCCCGCCCAAGGCGCTCATCGTCGTCGCCCTCGGCGGCACGGGCGTGGTCGACCTCTGGCTGGCGACCGTCCCGAGTGCCGGCGGCGTCGTGGTCGCCCACGTGCTGATGGCCGTGCTCGGGATGGGGCTGTACTGGTCCTCGCTGGTCAAGCTCGTCTCGATGCTCGGCTCGGCCGACGAGCAGGGCAAGCTGTTCGGCTTCCTCGAGGGGATCCGTGGCGTGACGTCGACGATCGTCGGGTTCGTCGGCGCGGGCATCGTGGCCGCGGCGATCGCCAGCACCAGCGGCGTGCTGGACGTCATGCGGATCTACGGCGTGCTCTGCCTGGTGTTCGCCGTGCTCGTGCTCGTGGTGGTGCGGACCGACCGCTCGGCGCTCGACGGTGTCGCCCGGCAGACCGTCACGCTCCGTGAGCTCGGTGCCGCGGCCCGCAACAAGTACACGTGGCTGATCGGCTGCTCGATCATGATGATGTACGCGTTCTACACGCTGCTCGGCTACCTGACGCCGCTGCTGCAGGACGGCTACGCGGTGCCCGTCGCGCTGCTCGGTGTGATCGGTGTCGTGCGCAGCTACGTGTTCCAGATCGTCGGCGGTCCGGTCGGCGGCGTGCTCGTCGACCGCTGGACGAAGTCCTCGCCCGCCTTCCTGCGCTGGGCCTTCGTCGTGGCCGGTGCCGGTGCGCTCGGCTTCGTCCTCCTGCCGCAGTCGCCCGCCCTGGTGTGGGTCGCGATCGCGCTGATGACCGTCCTGTGCCTGGCCGTCTTCACCTCGCGCGGGGTCTACTGGGCGCAGATCGGCGAGGTCGAGGTCCCGCTCGCCCAGCGCGGCGGCGTGATCGGCCTGGCATCGGGGATCGCCTACCTGCCTGACGCGTTCCTGCCGGCGATCGGCGCATGGTGGGCCGGTGACCCTGCCAGCGACGTGCCGCAGCAGGGCGGCGGATACACCGCGATGTTCGCCGTGCTGGTCGGCGCGGCCGTCGTCGGTCTCGTCCTGACCACGCTCACGATGCGCGTCCGCCAGCGGGACCTGGCCCGGCGCCCGACCCCGACCGCGCCCGACACCGTCCCCGCCTGACCCCGCTCGACCTGCAGCGCCCGCTCGACCTGCAGCGCCCGCTCCACCTGCACCGCCCGCTCCACCTGCACCGCCCGCTCCACCGAAAGGACCCCACATGGACATCCGCGACTTCTCGCTCGACCTGTTCTCACTCGCCGGCCGCACCGCGATCGTCACCGGCGGCAACTCCGGCCTGGGGCAGGCGTTCACGCTCGCCCTGGCCAAGGCCGGCGCCGACGTGTTCGTGCCGGGCGTGCTCGACGACGACGGCACGACCCGCGCGCTGGTCGAGGCCGAGGGACGCCGCTACGAGTTCCTCGAGATCGACCTGACCGCCGCCGACGCTCCTGCCCGCATCGTCGACACCTGCCTGCAGCGGATGGGCGGGATCGACGTGCTCGTCAACTCCGCGGGCATCTGCAAGCTCGCGACCGTCGACGCCTTCGGCCGCGAGGAGTGGGACCCGATGGTCGCCGTCAACCTCACGGCCCCGTTCGCTCTCGGCCACGCCGTGTCCCAGCACTTCGCGGCGCAGGGCTCCGGCAAGATCATCAACATCGCGTCCCTGTTCGCGTTCCTCGGTGGTCAGTGGTCCCCGGCGTACGCGGCGACCAAGCACGGCATCGTCGGCTTCACCAAGGCGTACTGCGACGAGCTCGCCCAGCACGGGGTGCAGGTGAACGCCATCGCTCCGGGGTACTTCGCGACCGCGATCACCCAGGCCACGCGGTCCGACCCGACGACGAACCAGCGCGTCCTCGACCACATCCCCGCCGGCCGCTGGGGCGAGCTCGCCGACCTGATGGGCGCGACGGTGTTCCTGGCCTCGCCGGCATCGGACTACGTCAACGGCCACACCCTGACCGTCGACGGCGGCTACCTGGTGCGCTGACCCGCCACCGCCACCGCCCTCCTCGACCTCTCCCGACCCGCCAGCCCGCAACGAAAGGCACCCCATGATCGACTCGATCGCCACCCTCGACCGCTCCGAGATCCTGGCCCAGCTCGCCACGATCGTCCGCCCCGAGCAGATCGACACCGACCAGCAGCACCTGGCGGACGCCAGCGTCGACCGCTTCAAGAAGTACCAGTCCGTGCACGGCATCCACGACGCCCCGCTGCCCGTCGCGATCGTCAACGCCGAGTCCACCGAGGACGTCGCCGCCGTGCTGGCGTTCGCGAACGACGCCCTGGTCAACATCGTCCCGCGCACCGGCCGCACCGGCACCGAGGGCGGACTCGAGACCAGCGTCGTCGACACGATCGTGCTCGACTGCTCGCGGATGGACGCCGTCCTGCGCATCGACGAGGAGAACATGCAGGTCACGGTGCAGGCCGGCGTGCCGTTGCAGCGGTTGGAGGACGCGCTGCGCGAGCGCGGCCTGACCACCGGGCACTCGCCGCAGTCCAAGCCGCTCGCCCAGTACGGCGGCCTGGTGGCCACTCGCTCGATCGGGCAGTTCTCGACCCTGTACGGCGCGATCGAGGACATGGTCGTCGGACTCGAGGCCGTGTTCCCCGGCGGCGCCGTCCGGCGCATCAAGGCCGTCCCCCGTCGGTCGGCCGGCCCGGACATCCGCCACGTGGTCATCGGCAACGAGGGCGCGCTCTGCGTCATCACCGAGGTCACCGTCAAGGTCTTCAAGTACCAGCCCGAGAACAACACCTTCCACGGCGCGCTCGTCGACGACATGCGCACGGGCATCGCGATCCTGCGCGAGGTCATCACGAACGGCTTCCACCCGTCGGTCGTCCGGCTGTACTCGCCCGAGGACGCCAACCAGCACTTCGCGCACTTCTCGCGGGGCAAGTGCGTGGTCGTCTTCGTCGCCGAGGGCCCGAAGGGGATCGTCCAGGCCACGAGCGCCGAGATCGACCGCGTGATCGCCCAGCACCCGCACGAGCCCGTCGACCCGGCGCTCATCGAGGCCTGGTTCGACGACCTGAACTGGGGCCAGGACAAGATCGACGCCGAGAAGCAGGTCATGCTCACCGAGGGACGCCTCGGGTACACGACCGAGATCTCGGCGGACTGGTCGGCCGTCGCGGACGTCTACGACGCGGTCATGCACCGCATCCGCACCGAGTACCCGCACGCCGACGACCTGACCATGCTCGGCGGGCACTCGTCGCACAGCTACCAGACCGGCACGAACATGTACTTCGTCTACGACTACGTGATCAACTGCGAGCCGGAGCAGGAGATCGAGAAGTACCACATCCCGCTCAACGCGATCATCGTCGAAGAGGCGCTGCGCCACGGCGGCTCGATGGTCCACCATCACGGTGTCGGCAAGTACCGCACGCCGTGGGTGGAAGAGGAGCACGGCTCGGCGTTCGCGATCATGCAGGGGCTCAAGGCGCAGTTCGACCCGAAGGGCATCATGAACAAGGGCACGATCTTCCCCGCGGCCGGTGCCATCCAGCCGGCCGCCGCCGACCCGGACACCACCTTCGCGGCGTCGCGCCCGTGACCCGGTACCTGGTCGGCATCGACAACGGCTCGCAGTCGTCCAAGGTCTCGGTCGTCGACGAACACGGTGTCGTCGTCGCCGAGGGGCGTGTGCCGCTCCGGCCGAACCACACCCCGGTGCCGGGCGTCGTCGAACACCCGGACGACGACCTGTGGGACTCCATCGCCGCCGCGTGCCGGATCGCGATGGACGCCTTCACCGGGGACCCGGCCGACATCGCCGGTGTCGGCCTGTGCACCATCCGGTTCTGCCGGGCGATGCTCCGTGCCGACGGGTCCCTGGCGCAGCCCGTGCTCAGCTGGATGGACGCCCGCGTCGGGCAGCCCTTCGTCGCCGAGCACGACGACGTCGCCTGGGTGACGACGTCGTCCGGGTACATCGGCCACCGCCTGACCGGGATGTTCCGGGACACCGCCGCGAACCACCAGGGCATGTGGCCGATCGACACCGGCACGTGGCGCTGGTCCACCGATCCGGATGCGTATGCCCGCACCGGCATGCGTCCGGACCAGCTGTTCGAACTGGTCGATCCGGGCACGGTCCTGGGCACCGTGACCGCTGCTGCGGCGGCGGCCACGGGCCTCCCCGTGGGCCTGCCGGTCGTCGCCACCGCGAACGACAAGGCCGTCGAGGCCCTCGGATGCGGCCTCCGCGACCCCGCGACGCTGCTCGTGTCGCTCGGCACGTACATCGCCGGCATGTCCGTCGGCGACCACGACACCGCGGACTCGTCCGCGTTCTGGGCGAACTTCGGGTCGGAGCCCGGCCGTTACCTGTACGAGAGCGGCGGCATCCGGCGGGGCATGTGGACGGTCAGCTGGTTCCGGGACCTGCTCGGCGCCGGCACCGAGGCCGAGGCCGCTGCCGCGGGCGAACGGGTCGAGGACCTGCTCAACCGCGAGGCCGCTGCCGTCCCGGCCGGGTCCGACGGCCTGCTGACGGTGCTCGACTGGCTGGCGCCGTCGGACGCGACCTTCCGCAAGGGGAGCATCCTCGGCTTCGACGCCCGGCACGGCCGTGCGCACGTGTACCGCTCGATCCTCGAGGGCATCGCGATGACCATGCGCGAGCGCGCCGACGCGATGGCCGACGAGCTCGGCATCCGGTTCCGACGGGTCGTCGTGTCGGGCGGCGGGTCGAGTTCGGACCTGATGATGCAGGTGATGGCGGACGTCTTCCAGCTGCCGTCGATCCGGGTCGTCGGCGACAGTGCCGCCGGACGTGGCGCGGCGATCTGCGCTGCCGTCGCGACCGGGGTGCACCCGTCGTTCGACGCGGCCACCCGGGCGATGGTCGTCGAGCGTGACCGGACCACGCCGCGAGCCGAGCACGCCGCGGTGTACGACGCCCTGCGCGGCGTCCACGCGGACGTGGCGGCGCAGACCGACGCGCTCTACCGGCGCACCGCCGCGATCGTGGGCTGAACCGCCCGCAGGCCCGGTGTCGGTCCGCCGGACCGGCACCGGGCCTCCGGACGGTCACGCCCAGTGCGTCAGTTCACATGTCCCAGACGTCGCGGTTCGACGTCGCCACGGCCACCGCGCCGGCGCCGAGCGCGGCCAGCACATCGGCCTTGTCGCACACCAGGCCGCCGGCGATCACGGGCACGTCGGTGTCCGACCGCAGCCAGGTGATCACCCGCGGCATGCACCCGGGCAGGATCTCGATCGCGTCCGGCTTCGCCTGCTCGACCACGCGGGGGAGCTGGTGGTACGAGAACGAGTCCACCAGGAAGAAGCGCTGCACCGCGACCAGGCCGGCACGCTTGGCGGCGCGGACCAGGTTCGCCTTCGTCGACAGGATGCCGTCGGCGGCCGTGTGCTCGGCGATCCACGTCACGACGACGTCACGCGCGGCGAACCCGTCCAGCAGGTCGACGTCGACCAGGACGGTCTTGCCGGCGTCCTTCGCTCGCTGCACGATCCGGACGACGTCGAGCACGCTGCCGAACAGCAGGAACACGACGGCCCGGTCGGAGCGCAGGACCTCGGTCAGCGCGGTTTCGTCCTTGACGCTGGCGATCACCGGGTCGTCGTGCAGGGCCTCGAGCACCACCTGCGCGGGATCGCGCTGCGTCAGGGTCATACGCACCATTGTCGATGTCCCGACCTGGGCGCGCACTGGTCCCGCGCGGGCGATCGGGTCAGTCGAGCGCGCGGACCGGCAGCTGCTCGAGCTGCCACCCGAGCCACGGGCTGAACGCGAACGGCGCGGCCGACACGGCGCTGCGCAGGGCGTCCTCGGACAGCCACTCGTACTCGGAGACCTCGTCGTCGGCCGGGGCGGGCACGTCGTCGGTCACGGCGCGGAACACCGGGCAGACCTCGTTCTCGACGATCCCCGACGCATCGACCGCGCGGTAGCGGAAGTCGGGCAGCACGGGCTGGACGTCGCGGACGGTGATGCCGAGTTCGCGGGCGGCACGCCGGGCGATCGCATCCTCGAACGACTCGTCCGGACCGGGGTGTCCGCAGAACGAGTTGGTCCAGACACCGGGCCACGCCTTCTTCGACAGGGCACGCCGTGTGACGAGCAGATCCCCGTCGCTGTTGGTCACGTGGCAGCTGAACGCCAGGTGCAGCGGCGTGTGGTCGGTGTGGACCGCGAACTTGTCCGCGGTGCCGATCGGGGTACGGTCCTCGCCGAGCAGCACGACGGTTTCAGGGAAGTGGTTCATCTAGTTCGATAGATTAGGCCAATGACGGACGAAGCGGCCACCGTGGCGCACATCGACCTCGCGCTGGTCGACGAGTGTCTGGAACGGTTCTTCACCGTGTCGTCGGCCCGAGCCCAGGCGTTCGGACGCCCCTCCGAGGAACTCTGGCGGGTGCTCCGCAAGGCGAGCATGGGCGGCAAGCGCTTCCGCCCGCGCATGGTGCTCACCGCCTATGCCGGGCTCGGCGGCACGGACGTGCACGCAGCGGCGAACGTCGGTGCGGCGTACGAACTCCTGCACACGGCACTCGTGGTGCACGACGACGTGATCGACCGAGACTGGTCCCGCCGCGGGCAGCCGAACGTCGCCGGGGCGTTCCGCGACACCGGCACGACGGGCGGTCTGCCGCTGCCGACGGCCGAGCACCGGGGGACCAGCGCAGCGGTGATCGCCGGTGACCTGGCGCTCGCCGGTGCACCGCGGTTCATCGAGTCGAGCGGCGCCGACGGCGAACGACGCGCCCGGCTGCTCGACCTGTTCGACGACGCCGTGTTCGCCAGCGCCGCGGGCGAGATGGCCGACGTCGACCTGACCCACGGCGTGATGCCCACCGTGGACGAGGTCCTGGCGATGGAGCGTGCGAAGACGAGCGTGTACTCGTTCGAGGCGCCCCTGCAGTCCGGGGCAGTGCTGGCCGGGGCCGACGAAGCGGTCGTCACCGCGCTCGGGGCGTTCGGCCGCGAGATCGGCATCGCCTACCAGGTGGTCGACGACCTGCTCGGGGTCTTCGGTGACGAAGCCGCGACGGGCAAGACCGCGATCGGCGACCTGCGCGAGGGCAAGCGCACCATGCTCATCGCCTACGCCGCCACCACCGAGTGCTGGTCCGAGCTGGCGCCGTACCTGGGCGACCCGGACCTGACCGAGGAACGCGCGGCCGAGATGCGCCGCCTGCTCGTGCACTGCGGCGCCCACGACGCTGCCCTGGCACGGGTGCAGGAGCACACCGCGCTCGCCCGGGCCGAACTGGCCGCGCTGCCCTACGACCTGGCCGTCCGGCTCGAAGCCCTGGTGTCCGAACTGGTGGAGCGCGTCCGGTGACCACGAACCGCACCGGGAGCACGCACGCCGCGCGACTCCCGCTCTACGACGCCACGGCCGAGGCGGCGTCCGCCGTCGTCATCGATCGCTACTCGACCTCGTTCGGGCTGGCCAGCCGGCTGCTGACGAAGGACACGCGCGAGCACATCACGAACGTCTACGCCCTGGTGCGGGTGGCGGACGAAGTGGTGGACGGTCCGGCGACCGAAGCCGGGCTGGATCCCGTGCTCGCCCGCCAGGTCCTCGACGAGCTCGAGCAGGACACCGAGCGCGCGATGACGCACGGCTTCTCGGTGAACCCGGTGGCGCACGCCTTCGCACGCACCGCGCGGACGACCGGGTTCGGTGCCGAGCTGACGCGGCCGTTCTTCGCGTCGATGCGGATGGACCTCGAGCAGACCGAGCACGACGACGCCTCGTTCGCCACCTACGTGTACGGCTCGGCCGAGGTCGTCGGGCTGATGTGTCTGCGCGCGTTCGTCTACCGGGCCGGCCGGCCGACGTTCGACGGCACCGTGCTGGTCGACGGGGCCCGGGCACTCGGTGCCGCGTTCCAGAAGGTCAACTTCCTGCGCGACCTGCACGCCGACTTCGAGGTGCTGGGCCGCTCGTACTTCCCGGGGGTCGACGTCCGCACCTTCGACGAGGCCACCAAGCGCCGACTCGTCGCGGACGTGCAGGCCGACCTCGACACCGCGGCCCGCACCGTCCCGCTGCTGCCGAAGGACGCCCGCGCCGCGGTCGGTCTCGCGCACGCGCTGTTCCAAGAGCTGAACGACCGGATCGCCGCCACCCCGGCGGACCGGCTGATCACGACGCGCGTGCGCGTCCCCAACCCCGTCAAGGCGCGGCTCGCCGCGCAGGTGCTCGCGCGCCGCGCGCCGCTCCGTTCCCGTTCCGTCACCACCACCCAGCCTGGAGGCCCCCGATGACCCCGCCACGAGCCTCTGGTCCGAAGGCCACCCGCAAGGTCCCCGTGCGCCGTGCCGTCGTGATCGGCGGCGGGATCAGCGGACTCGCGTCGGCCGCGCTGCTGGCGCGCGACGGCTACGCCGTCACCGTGCTCGAGCAGCGCACCCAGCTGGGCGGGCGCGCCGGCTCGTGGGAGCGCGACGGCTTCCGGTTCGACACCGGCCCGAGCTGGTACCTGATGCCCGAGGTGTTCGACCACTTCTTCCAGCTGCTCGGCACCAGCGCCGACGAACAGCTCGACCTGGTCAAGCTCGACCCGGGCTACCGCGTCTACAGCGAGGGCTACGACGACCCGATCGACCTGCGGGCATCGCGCGAGGACAACCTCGCGCTGTTCGAGTCCGTCGAGCCCGGCGCGGGCAAGCGGATGGCGAAGTACCTCGACTCGGCTGCGGACACCTACGACATGGCGGTGCGCCGGTTCCTGTACGGCACGTTCCAGGACTTCCGGAAGCTCGCCGCACCCGACGTGCTGCTGCGGATGGGCAAGCTCGCCCGCCTGCTGCTCGAGCCGCTGTCCACCTTCGCCGAGAGCGCTGTCCGCGACCGCCGGTTGTGGCAGGTCCTGGGCTACCCGGCCGTGTTCCTCGGCACCAGCCCGTACTCGGCGCCGAGCATGTACCACCTGATGAGCCACCTCGACCTGGCCGACGGGGTGCTCTACCCGAAGGGCGGCATCACCGAGGTGATCTCCGCCGTCGAGCGCGTCGCCCGGGCCGAGGGCGCGCAGATCGTCGCGGGCGCCAAGGTCGAGCGGATCCAGGTCGAGGACGGCCACGTCACCGGCGTGGTGCACCGCGACCGTCGCGGCGAGCAGCACGTGGCACCCGCCGACGTCGTCGTCAGCGCGGCCGACCTGCGGCACACCGAGATGCAGCTGCTCGACCGCGAGCACCGCACCCACGACGAGTCGCACTGGAAGCGGCGCGACCCCGGCCCCTCGGCCGTGCTGGTCTACCTCGGGGTCGACGGGCCGGTGCCGGGGCTGCTGCACCACACGCTGATGTTCACCGCGGACTGGAAGGCCAACTTCGGCGCGGTGTTCGGCGACGACCGGCACGTGCCGGACCCCGCCTCGATCTACGTCTGCGCCCCGTCGGAGACCGACCCGACCGTCGCCCCGCCCGGCACGAGCAACCTGTTCATCCTGGTCCCGCTGCCCGCCGACGTGGGCATCGGCAAGGGCGGCATCGATGGTGCCGGCGACTACGAGGTCGAACAGATCGCCGACCGTGCCATCGACGTCGTCGCCGAGCGCTCGGGCGTGCCGGACCTGCGCGACCGCATCCGCGTGCGCCGGACCATCGGCCCGCGTGACTTCGCGGACGACTACAACGCCTGGAGCGGCTCGATGCTCGGCCCGGCGCACACCCTCAAGCAGAGTGCCTTCTTCCGCGAGGGCAACAAGTCGAAGCAGGTCGAGGGCCTGTACTACACCGGTTCGTCGACGATCCCGGGCATCGGTCTGCCGATGTGCCTGATCTCGGCCGAGGTCCTGCTGAAGCGCATCCACGGCGACACCTCGACCGAACCCCTGCCGACCCCGCTCGTGCGCGCCGAGGGCGTGCCCCCGCGTCCGGCCCCGCGGGCGACGAAGCAGCGCGCGTCCGCGACGGCAGCTGGGTGATGCCCGGCCTGTACCTGCTCGGACTGCTCGTCTCGCTGACGGGCATGGTCGTGCTCGACGCCCGCTTCCGCCTGTTCTTCTGGCGGGCGCCGTGGCGGGCCACCGCGGTGATGGTCGTCGGCGTCGCGTTCTTCATGGTCTGGGACGTCGCCGGGGTGGCCCTCGGCATCTTCTTCATCGGCCCGACACAGCTGCTGTCGGGCGTGCTGCTCGCGCCCGACGTCCCGCTCGAGGAGCTCTTCTTCCTGCTGCTGCTCTGCTACACGACGATGAACCTGACCGGCGCCGTCCGGCCGGTCGTGGCGCGCGCACTCGCTCGTCGGAGGACACGGTGAACGGGCTCTACGCGCTGCTCGCGGTGCCGTTCCTGGCCGTGGCCGTCTTGGTCGCTGTCGCCGCCGGCATCGTCGCCGCACGTCGCGCTGGCTCACGGGCCCGGGCGGTCAGCGGCCGACGGATCGCCCTGGTGAGCGGGCTCGTCGCCGGCGTCGCACTGCTCGTCATGACGGTCGTGTTCAACAACGTGATCGTGACCCTCAGCATCGTCGCCTACGACCCGGCCCGGATCAGCGGGGTGCGCATCGGTGCGTTCCCGATCGAGGACCTGGCGTACGCGATCGGTGCCGCGTTCCTGCTGCCCGCCCTGTGGGTGCTGTTCGACCGCAGCGGCGGACGCGACCGTGTCCACGGGACCGGTTCCACGACCCGCACCCAGCCACGCCCCGAACCGGAGGACCCGCGATGACGGCGACCCCTGCCTCCCGGCAGTCCACCATGCGCGCGCTGTTCGTGTCGTCGCGGCCCATCAGCTGGGTGAACACGGCGTACCCGTTCGGTGCCGCCTACCTGCTCGGCAGCGGGGTCGGCGTCGACGGCGGTGGCGGGTTCTCGATCGCCGCGTTCCTGATCGGCGTCGTGTACTTCCTGGTGCCCTACAACCTGGCGATGTACGGCATCAACGACGTCTTCGACTACGAGTCCGACCTGGTGAACCCGCGCAAGGGCGGCGTCGAGGGCGCGCTGCTCGACAAGAGCGTGCACCGCACCACCCTGTGGGCCGTGGTCGTGACGAACGTGCCGTTCCTGGTGGCGCTCGTGCTGCTCGGCGGACCGTGGTCGTGGTTGGTCCTGGCGATCAGCGTCTTCGCGGTCATCGCCTACTCGGCACCGGGCCTGCGGTTCAAGGAGAAGCCGTTCCTGGACTCGCTGACCTCGTCGACGCACTTCGTGTCCCCGGCGATCTACGGCCTGGCGCTCGCCGGGCCGCACTGGACCGGGCAGCTCGTGGCGGTGTGCATCGCGTTCTTCCTGTGGGGCGTCGCCTCGCACGCGTTCGGTGCCGTGCAGGACGTCCTGGCCGACCGGGCTGGCGGCATCGGCTCGGTGGCCACGGTGATCGGCGCGCGGGCGACCGTCCGGCTGGCGTTCGTGGCGTACGTCGTCGCGGGCGTCGCGCTGCTGTTCTCGGCGTTCCCGGGGCCCATCGCGGCGGTCGTGGTGATCCCGTACGCGCTCAACGTGCTGCCCTGGTGGAACGTCACCGACGCCGCGGCCGAGTCGGCGAACGCGGGGTGGAAGCGCTTCCTGTGGATCAACTACCTGGCGGGCTTCATCGTCACGATGGCGCTCATCGCCTACGCCTTCACGCACTGACGCGCTCCGATCGCGCGGAGGTGGTCGAATCGCGCACAGAGGGTCGATTCGCGCGTGGTCAGTCCGAACTTCCGACCGACCACGCGCGATCCGACATCCCATCGCGACCGGTGTGGGAACGAACACGTCGGTCGTCCCTGACAGGATGGACGTGACGCCGAGGTCGGTGTCACGTCGATCACGAAGGAGTGTCCGCATGCCGGTCCGCATCATCCACGTCGGTCTCGGAGGGTGGGGCGGCAGCTGGGCCCGCGAGGCCATCCCCGCCGTGTCAGAGGTCGAGGTGGTCGGCATCGTCGACCCGAGCGCCGACACCCTCGACGCCGTGCGGACGGACCTGGGGCTTCCCGAGACTGCGGCGTTCCCCTCGCTGACCGCTGCGCTCGCCGCGGTCGACGCCGACGCCGTCGTGATCACGGCGCCGGCCGTCACCCACGTGCCGCTCGCCCTCGAAGCGCTGGACGCCGGCAAGCACGTCCTGGTCGAGAAACCCTTCGCCAACACCGCCGACGAAGCCGCCGAGGCCGTCCACCGTGCCGAGGAACGTGGGCTGGTGCTGCAGGTCAGCCAGAACTACCGCTTCTACCCCGCCCCGCAGGTGACCCGGGACCTGCTGCGCGCCGACGCCGTGGGGGAGCTCTCCGCGATCAACGTCGACTTCCGCCAGTGGGACAACGACCGCCCGTTCGCCGACCACCCGCACTACCGCTTCCCGCACGCGATGTTCAACGACATGGCGATCCACCACGTCGACCTGCTCCGCATGGTCACCGGGCAAGAGGCCGTGCGGGTCTTCGCCAAGGCCACCTACCCGTCGTTCAGCAAGTACCAGGACGAGGCCGTCGCGTCGATGCTCATCGAGATGCAGGACGGCCTGGTCGTGAGCTACCGCGGCAGCTGGCTGAGCCGCGCGGAGCACACCGCGTGGGCGGGGGAGTGGAGCATCCAGGGCGAGGACGGCGAGCTGCGGTTCACCAGCCGTGCGGGCGAACCCGGGGACGTCTCCGGCGACGTCGTCACGATCCGGAAGCCCGGTGACGCGGCGCCGACGTCGGTCGAGCTGCCGACGGCCGAGCACCACGACCGGCAGGGTGGCCTGCAGGCCTTCGCGCGGGCGATCCAGGGCGGTCCCGCGCCGGAGACCAGCGGCCGCGACAACCTGCGCAGCCTGGCGCTGATGGAGGCGGCCACCCGCTCCGCCGCGTCGGGTGTGCCCGAGGACGTCGTCGTCCCGTCCTGACGACGCGCGGAGCGCGCGGCCCCGCTCGGAGCCCCGCGCTCGGCGCGGCCCGGTTCGGACCACCGCGACCACGTTCGGACAGGAGGCTCGGTGCCGGCTGGCACCGGGCCTCCCGTCCGCCACATGCCGCGTCACGCGGCCTGTCGGGAGACTCCGCGACCACGACCGTGTACGAACGAGGTATGGCGCACGACAGTCTCCCCGAGCTCGAGCTCGCGAACGTCCGCACCCGGGAACGCATGACCGACACGGTCGAGCGCATCCGGCACAAGGTCGACCTGCCCGCGCGCACGCGTCTGGCGCTGGCGAAGACCCGACAGCGGTGGCACCGCGACCCCACGCCGCTGGTCGCCCTCGGCACGATCGCCGCCGCGGGCGTGGCAGCCGTCGTGCTCGGCGCCCGCATCGCCCGGACGCCCGCCGGCCACCTGGCCGCACCGCCGTCCTCGACCGCGTTCACCGCGCTGCTGCCGTTCGGTGCCCGGGGTGGCGACGAGTCCGCTCCGGGGCGGAAGGGCCGCAAGGCGCGCAGGGCAGGTCGGAAGGCGCGCACGGCAGCCCTCGCGCAGGACCCGGGCCACCAGATGCGCGCGAGCCAGCAGAAGCGCACCGCCCGCGTGCGGAAGCAGGCGGACAAGTACCGCAAGCAGGCTGCCAAGCGCGCGAAGGCGAACTGACCATGGCCGACGACCACGGCAAGCCCGCTGCGGACGACGCCCGCAAGCCGGACAGCCCGACCGACCTGACCAAGCCGACCCTGAAGTACACGCTCGGCAAGACGCTGCGCGAGTTCTCCGGCGACCAGTGCACCGACCTGGCGGCGAGCCTGACGTACTACACGGTGCTGGCGCTGTTCCCCGGCCTGCTGGCGATCGTGTCGATCCTCGGCCTGGTGTCGGATCCGCAGAAGACGATCGACACCCTGTTGCGGATCGTCAGCAGCATCGGGTCGGAGCAGGTCGTCGACCTGATCCGCAAGCCCGTCGAGGGACTGGTCCGCTCGCCCGCGGCGCCGGTCACGTTCATCGTCGGCATCGTCGGCGCGATCTGGTCCGCCTCGGGCTACGTCGGTGCCTTCGGCCGCGCGATGAACCGCATCTACAACGTCCGCGAGGGCCGCCCGATCTGGAAGCTGCGCCCGACGATGCTCGGCGTCACGGTGTTCACGGTCGTCATGCTCGTGCTCGGGCTGCTCGCGCTGGTCAGTGGCCCGCTCGCCCGTAGCGTCGGTGACCTGATCGGCCTGGGCCAGGCCGCTGCCACCGTCCTGTCGATCGTGCAGTGGCCGATCCTGCTGGTGATCGGCATCGTCATCATCGCGGTGCTCTACTACTGGGCCCCCAACGTCAAGCAGCCCAAGTTCACGTGGGTCAGTGGCGGATCGATCCTGGCGCTGCTGATCTGGATCATCGCGAGCGTCGGCTTCGGGTTCTACGTCGGAAACTTCTCGAACTACAACGCCACGTACGGCTCGCTCGGTGGCGTGATCGTGTTCCTGCTGTGGATCTGGATCACGAACAACGCGCTGCTGTTCGGTGCCGAGTTCGACGCCGAACTCGAGCGCGGTCGGCAGCTGCAGGCCGGCATCCGCGCGGAAGAGGACATCCAGCTGCCCGAGCGTGACACCCGCCAGATCGACAAGCTGGACGAGAAGCACGCGCAGGACGTGCTCGAGGCCATCAAGATCCGCCAGACCGCCGGGCGCGAGAAGGACTGAGCGGCGGGCCCGGCGGCGGCCCCGGTAGCGCTTCCGGCCAGGAGGCCCGGCTCGGTTTCCGTAGGGTGGGTCACGTGACGTACTCCACGACTCCAGACCGGCCGGTCGCCCTGGTGACCGGGGCCACCCGCGGCATCGGCCGCGCGATCGCGGCCGACCTCGGCCGCACCCACCACGTGCTGGTCGGCGGCCGTTCCGCCGACGCCGTCGATGCCGTGGTGGCCACGCTGCCGGATGCCGCGCCGTTCGTGGGCGACCTGGGCGCGGGTCAGATGCCGGCGCTGCCGGACCGGCTCGACGTGCTCGTGCACTCCGCGGGCGTCGAGCAGGGCACCCGCGTCGCCGACACTCCGCGATCCACGTGGGAGGCCGTGTTCGCCACGAACGTCTTCGCCGTCGCCGAGCTCACCCGCCTGGCGCTGCCGGCGCTCCGCAGCAGCCGGGGCATCGTCGTGACGATCAACTCCGGATCGGGGTTCGTCTCGGGTCCGGGCGGGGGCGTGTACGGCGCGTCGAAGTTCGCGCTGCGGGCGTTCACCGACGCCCTGCGTGAAGAAGAGCGGGCGAACGGCGTGCGGGTGTCGAGCGTGCACCCCGGCCGGACGGACTCGGACATGCAGCGCCAGCTCACCGAGAAGCTCGGCGAGGACTACGACACCGCGTACTACCTGGCGCCCGAGGACGTCGCCGACGCGGTCCGAACGGTCGTGGACCTGCCCGAGCGGGGCACGATCGAGACGCTCTCGATCCGCCCCACCCGGAAGCGCTGACGCGGGCCCGACGCGTGCGCGCAACGGGCCCGCGTCACCCGGCCCGCGTGCCCAGCTCCAGCCGCTCGTCGAGCCCCAGGCGCTCCAGGAACGCGTCGTCGTGGCTGACGACGACCAGCGCACCGCGGTAGGCGCCGAGGGCGTCCACGAGCTGGTCGACGCTCGTCAGGTCGAGGTCGTTCGTCGGCTCGTCGAGCACCAGCAGCTGCGGCGGCGGGTCCGCCAGCACGAGCCCCGCCAGCGCCACCCGGAACCGCTCGCCGCCGGACAGCGCACCGGCCGGGCGGTCGACGGTGTCCCCACGGACCAGGAACCGGGCGAGCCGGTTCCGCAGCTCGCCTGTGGACACGTCGGGCGCTCGACGTCGGACGTTCTCGAGCACGGTGGCGTCATCGTCCAGGGAGTCCTTCCGCTGCGGCAGGTACCCGATGTGCTCGACGTGCGCGACGGCCCCCGTGTCCGGCAGCGGATGCTCCCGCGCGCCGGGGTCCCCGACCAGCTGTTCGAGCAGGGTCGTCTTGCCGACGCCGTTGTCCCCGCCGACGGCGATGCGCTCCGGCCCCTGCACGATGCTCGGCCGGCCGCGCACGGTGATCGTCGCGATCCGCCGTGACGCCGGCACGTGCGGGTCGGGCAGTTCGACGTGGATGGACTCGTCGTCGCGCAGCCGGAGTTCGGCCTCGCGCTTGGTCGCCAGCGCGGTGGCCTCGTCGTCGGCGTGACCCGTGCGGAGTCTCCCCGCAGTCTCCTCGGCGCGCTTGCGCATCTCGTTCCGGAAGATCGCCGGCATCGAGCGCCCGGCCTTCTCGCCCGCCTTGGCCCGGCGTGCGATGGTCGTCTCGGCCTCGATGCGCTGCCGTTTCTCGGCGCGGTGACGCTGGGCAGCGACGCGGACCTCGCGCTCGACCGCGGCCTGTTGCACGGCCAGGTGCTCCTCGAACCCGGCGTACGTCCCGCCGAACACGGTCATCGCGCCGGCACGCAGCTCGGCGATCTCGTCGACGTGTTCCAGCAGCTCGCGGTCGTGGCTGACGAGCACCAGGGTCCCGCGCCAGTCGTCCACCAGGTCGAGCAGCATCGCGCGTGCCCGACGGTCCAGGTTGTTCGTCGGTTCGTCGAGGAACGCGATGGGCAGCGCACGCAGCCGGATGCCGGCGACGGCGACCAGCACGGCCTGCCCGCCGGACAGGGTGGCGACGGGGCGGCCAAGGTCGTCGCCGATGCCCAGGTCGGCGATCGCCAGGGCGGCGCGCTCCTCGAGGTCCCACGCGTCGCCGAGCGCGTCGAAGTGCGCCGGGTCGGCGTCACCGCCCAGGATCGCGTGCAGGGCGCGCAGCTGCGGGCCGACGCCGAGCAGGTCGGCGACCGTGTCGTCCGGACCGGTGTCCAGCCGCTGGGGCAGCAGGTCGACGGGACCCGACGTCGTGACGGTGCCCGACGTGGGCTGGAGCCGGCCGGTGACCAGCCGGACGAGCGTGGACTTGCCGGCCCCGTTCCTCCCGACCAGACCGGTCCGGCCGGAGCCGAAGGCGGTGGTCAGGTGGTCGAGTGCCGGGGTGCCGTCCGGCCAGGTGAAGGTGAGGTCGTGCAGGACGACGGATGGGTTCGCGGGCATGGAGGTGCCTCCGGGATGTCGATGCGGGCGCACGACACCGTCAGCCGCAGCGAGGCGGCATCACCCGACGAACGGGCGGGCCCGACGAGTCGGGCGTGATCACGGTGTCAGCGCAGGGGCAGCTGCTGCGAGGACGCAGTCCCGGTGATCACGCGCAAGGCGACTTCTTCCGTCGGTTCACCCCCGTTTCCGTGACCCGAGCCGGCGGTCGGTCTCCCGCCCCGCTGCTCCGCGGTCACGACGGAGTGCTCTGACGCTACGCCTCGGAGCGATGCGTGCGCAAGCACCCGGCCATGCGTGACAGGGTGGAGCCATGCCCGAGAACCTGCTGCCGACCCCGTCGTCGAACCCCGAGACCCTGCTGCCCGCCGACCCCGAGGTCGATGCCGCCCTGGCCGCCGACGCCCCGGTCGCGAGCGTCGTCGTGTCGCACCCGTCGTCGAGCCTGGCGTGGGCGCTGCTGGCCGACGAGGCCTGGGAGCGTGGCGCCACGCTCGAGTCCTACGCCTACGCCCGCGTCGGGTACCACCGCGGACTCGACTCGCTGCGGAAGGCCGGGTGGCGTGGTGCCGGGCCGGTGCCGTGGTCGCACGAGCCGAACCGCGGGGTGCTGCGCTCCCTGTTCGCGCTGCGCCGGGCCGCGATCGCGATCGAGGAGCCGGGCGAACCCGAGCGCCTGACCGACTTCCTGAACGGGGCCGACCCGGCGGTCATCCCCGCGCTGCAGGCGTAGCGGCGCTGCGCTGCGCAGCGCAGCGCGAAACGGTTTCGCACAACCGAAACCCGTTCGCGCCGCCGAACACCGCGGTGCGAAGTGCTTCCGGTTGTGCGAAGCCGATCGGCGCCGCGCACGCGAGCGCCGCGCGAGCCCTCAGCCGACGCGTGACGCCGTCACGGTGAACTTCGCCGTGCGGGTGACCTGTCGCGTCGGTCCGACGATCCGCTCGAGCACCGGCCGGTAGCGCAGGTGCGAGTTCCACACGCACCACAGTTCGCCGCCGGACTGCAGGATCGTGGCCGCGTTCCGGAACATCGACTCGGCCGCGTCGGTGGAGACGGCGCTGTCGGCGTGGAACGGCGGGTTGCAGACCACCAGCTGCGCCGACCCCGCATCGAGTTCGTCGCCCGCGTCGGTCCGTAGCACCCGGACGCGGTCGTCGACACCGTTCACGGTCGCCGTGGCGCGGGTCGAGGCGACGGCGATCGCGGACACGTCGGTCGCGATCACCTTCAGGCCCGGGCGGCGGCGAGCCAGCACGGTCGCGATCACCCCGTTCCCGCAGCCCATGTCGACGGCGACGCGGGCGGTCGGCACGGCGTCGTCGAGCACGTCGAGCAGCGTCCGGGTGCCCAGGTCGAGCGATGCCCCGGCGAACACGCCGCCGTGCGCGACGAGCGTCAGGCCGAGGTCGTCGACGTGCACGTGCTTCGGCCACGGCGCGGTCAGCGCGGCCCGGTTCGCGGCCGCCTGCAGTGGGTCCTGCGCGACGAGCAACCGGGACTTCCCGCGGCCGCGGCTCGCGACGACGTCGCCGAACGACCGCCGCAGCACGTCGTTCTGCGACAGGGTCATGTGCTTGGTCTGCCCGCCGCACAGCAGCACCACGTCCGGGGCGGCGTACCGGGCGACGGCGCGCGCGACCTCGTCCAGACGGTCGAGCGACTTCGACAACCGCAGCAGCACGAGCCGGGCGCCGCGGAAGGCGTCCTGCAGCGAGTCCGGGTGGTGGAACCCGCGCCGGCCGAACGTGCCCGCGTTCGCTTCGAGGGCACGTTCGGCGCTCAGGGAGTCCTGCACGACCCGGACGTCGGCTGCGCCGTGCACGGTGAGCAGCCCGAGGGTCAGCACCCCGTTCCGGTCGTCGACGACCGCGACCTGCCCCGGCTGGCGCAGCGCGTCGCCGTGCACGTGCGGTGCCTCGTCCAGCAGGAACCGGTCGGTGCCGTCGATGGTGACCAGGTCGGGCTCGTCGGCATCGGGGTCGCGCCGGAACACCGCGGCGAAGTCGAACGGGGGCATCCGCCCAACCTACCCAGTCAGCCCAGCAGGACCGACCACGACGTCGTCGCGGGCCAGAGCTGGTGCTCGGGCAGCACGTCCAGCCCGCAGGCGCGCGAGCCCAGGCCGTGCTGGGCGGCGTCGAGGTACAGGTAGGTCGCCTCCGGTGTCGGCAGCTCGTGCGGGTGGCCGGCGCGGGCGACCTGCTGTGCCGTCCACGGTGTGAGCGTGAAGCCGGTCCGCTTCGTGCCGACCGACGACACCGTGAACGGGCCCACCCGCAGCGTGCGCAGGTCCGGACGGTGGCCGGACTCCTGCGGCCGCGAGTAGTTCGCGGTCAGGAGCGCCACCGGCGAGCCGAACACCCCGACGTGCGCCGCGTGCGACGAGTCCGCGTACGACTCCAGCGGCCCGGTCCCGAACCACTCCGCGGACTCGTCCACGAGCGATGCCGGCAGGTCGATGCGCACACCGATCCGCGGCCAGGTGATGCCCCACGGGCCGAACGGCACCGCGGTCGTGTCGAGCAGCAATCCGTCGTCGGTGAGCGTCCACCGGTGGGTGACGTCGACGCCGGCACCGCTGTTCGCCGCTGCGACGCGGACGCGCTGCACCAGGCCGTGCTCGGTCCGTTCGACGTGCACCAGGCGGTGCGTCAGCCGATCGAGCCCGTGCGCCGTCCACTTCGTCGCGGACGCCGGCGCATCCGGGTCGCCGACGCCGTGCGTCAGCACCGGGTCGGCTGTCTCGTAGCCGCCCTGCGAGGCCAGCCGGTCGTTGTCCGTGGGCGCGCGCCAGAGCTCGAGCCGCGGGCCCGCGACCTCGTGGCCCTTCCAGCTGGACAGGTCGCCGCGCTCGGTGAAGGTCTCCTCACCGAGCCGGTCGCCGTCCCAGCCGAGCCGGGAGGCCCGTGGGGCCTCGGCAGGGCGTGCTGCGACGAGCGTCTGGGCGCGTGCGACGACGTGGCCGGTGTCCGCCCAGGCGGTCGGTCCGGCGAGCTCCGCGACGACGTCGAGCCAGAGCTCCTCGCCGGGGGCGATCGGCCCAGCCGCGGCCTCGAGCACTTCGGTCGGGACCGGCACGGTGGCGGACTGCCGTGCCGCGACGACACCGGGCGCCAGGCGTCCCTCGTGCTCGACGACACCGTTCTGCGACAGGGTCCACCGGAAGCGCAGCCCCGCGGTCGAGGCCGAGTGGTACCGGTTCTCGACCAAGACCGTCGTCGTGCCGAGCGACATCCGGATCGGGGCCACGACGGCCGCGAACTCCGCCAGCCCCGGCGTCGGGGTGTCGTCGGGCAGCACCAGGCCGTCCATCACGAAGTTGCCGTCGTGGACGACCTCGTGGAAGTCGCCGCCGTACCCGTAGAACGGCGTGCCGTCCGGGGTGTGCGTGAGCAGTCCGTGGTCGCGCCACTCCCACACGAAGCCGCCGTGCAGCCGTGGGTACTTGTCGACGAGCGCCTCGTACTCGGCGATCTGCCCCGGGCCGTTGCCCATCGCGTGCACGTACTCGCAGTGGATGAAGGGCTTCGACCGCTGTCGCGCGGCCTCGGCGGGACCGCACTCCAGCAGCGGGGTCGGGGTGCCGCCACCGATCGACTCGGTCTCCTGCAGCGTCGGGTACATCCGCGAGTACACGTCGGTGTACTCGCCCGTGTAGTCGCCCTCGTAGTGCACGGGTCGCTCGGCGTCACGTGCGTGCACCCAGTTCGACATCGCGGCCAGGTTGCGGCCGGTGCCGGACTCGTTGCCGAGCGACCACATCACGATCGACGCGTGGTTCTTGTCGCGCTCGACGGTGCGGGCGATGCGGTCCAGGTAGGCGTCCTCCCACGCGGGGTCGTCGGACGGGTTGCCCTGCCATCCCGTGAAGATGAACCCGTGCGTCTCGAGGTCGCACTCCAGGATCACCCAGAAGCCGAGCTCGTCGGCCAGGTCCAGCACGCGGGGGTGCGGCGGGTAGTGCGAGGTGCGGATCGCGTTGACGTTGTGCCGCTTCATCAGCGCCATGTCCGCGCGGGCGTGGGCCTCGTCGAACACGCGGCCCCGCTCGGGGTGGGTCTCGTGGCGGTTCACCCCGTGGAACACGACGCGCTCGCCGTTGACCAGGAACCGGTCGCCCTCGATCTGCACGGTCCGGAACCCCAGCCGGAGTGCGACCGTCTCGCCGCCCTCGGCGCCCCCGGCGGCGCTGCCCGAGGACAGTGTCGCGTCGTACAGCTTCGGCAGTTCGGCGCTCCACGGCTCGACGCCCTCGAGCACGATCGGCTCGACCTGGTCGGCGGAGGCCCACACGACGTCGACGCCCAGGTCGGGCACGGCGAACCGCACCGGGAAGACCGCGTCGAGCGTCGGGACCGTGATGGTCCCCGTGCCTGTCGACGGCCGACCCGAGGCCGCCGTCCCAGCGGTCGCGGCGTCGCCGAGCGTCGCGGACCAGCCCGCGCGCACGAACACGTCGTCGATGGGTGCCGTGGGCCGCGCCAGCAGGGTGACGTCGCGGAAGATGCCCGGCAGCCACCACTGGTCCTGGTCCTCCAGGTACGACGCCGCCGACCACTGGTGCACGCGCACGCGCAACTCGTTCGAGCCCGGCCGCAGCAGGTCCGTCACGTCGAACTCCGTCGCCAGCCGCGACCCGGTCGCCCAGCCCACCTCGGTGTCGTTCAGCCACACCCGGAAGTGCGACTCCACCCCGTCGAAGCGCAGCAGCACGCGGGCCGCGGCGTCGAACGTCGTCGGTACCTCGAAGGTCCGTCGGTAGTCGCCCGTCGGGTTCTCCTCCGGCGGGTGCGGCGGGTCGATCGGGAACGGGTACTGCAGGTTCGTGTAGCTCGGCGAGCCGTGTCCGTGCAGCACCCAGTGCGCCGGCACCGGGATCGTGCCCCACGAGTCGTCCGCTCCGGGCATCGGGACGTCCGCCACCGGCGACCACCGGAAGTCCCACGCCCCGTTCAGTGACAGGGCCGGAGCGTCCGTGTGCAACCAGGCACGTGGTGCCAGTCGGGACGCCGAGCCGGGCGTGGTGGTGTGCAGGTCGTCGATGGCGGCGTTGGTCAACCCTTGACCGATCCTTCCGTGAGGCCCCCGCGCCAGAAGCGCTGCAGGACGATGATGGCGATGACGAGCGGGATGACCGAGACGAGCACCCCGCCGGTGGTGAGCTGGTAGAACTCGGGCAGCCGGTCCACCTGGGCCCGCCAGTTGTTCAACCCCAGTGTGATCGGGTACAGCTTCTGGTCTGCCAGCATGATCAGCGGCAGGAAGAAGTTGTTCCAGATGCCGACGACCTGGAACAGGAACACGGTCACCAGGGCCGGGGTCAGCTGTCGCAACACGATGGTGTGGAAGATGCGCAGCTCACTGGCACCGTCGAGTCGTGCGGACTCCATCAGCGCGGTGTCGACCGAGGCCGCCGCGTACACCCGGCACAGGAACAGCCCGAACGGCGAGACCAGGCTCGGGATGAGCACGCTCCAGTACGTGTCGGTCAGGCCCATGGTCGAGAACAGCAGGAACAGCGGCAGCGCGGTGGCGGTCCCGGGGACCAGCACGCCGCCCAGGATCGTGCCGAACACCAGCTGGCGGCCGCGGAACTCGTACTTGGCCAGGGCGTACCCACCGGCGGCGGCGAAGTACGTCGCCAGGACCGCACCGACCCCGGAGTACAGGATGCTGTTCGCGATCCAGCGGACGAAGATCCCGCCGTCGTACGTGAACACCTGCTGGATGTTGCTGAACAGGGCGAAGTCGCCGCCGAACCAGAACCCGTTCGTCGCGAACAGCGCGCCGGTGGTCTTGGTGGCGGCGATGACGACCCAGTACAGCGGCACCAGGAAGTAGATCGCGACGATGACCAGGATGCCGGTCACCACGACCTGCGACTTGCCGGAGCGGTCGAGCCTGCGCCGTTGGTGCGCCGAGATCGACGTCGTGTCGACGGGCGGCGCGCTCTGCGCGGTCGCCGACGCTTGGATGGCTTCACTGGTCATGCGCGTGCCCCCGTCGTTCCGTGCTGCGTTCCGGACCCGGACTGGAGGCCCTGGTCGGCTTGGTTGGTGGCCGTGCGGACGGCGGAGGGGCGCGTCTGGAGCGCGCGCCGGGCCTCCTGGCCGTCTCGCCTGGCCCGCTTGCGCTGGTCGCGCTCGTTCTTGGGTGGCCGGTTCGTCAACGCCAGGAACGCGAACGACAGGATGAACGCGGCCAGCGCGATGATGACCGCCTGCGCACTCGCGACGCCGTACTCGTTGAACGCGAACGCGTTCGTGTAGGCGGCGTAGTTCGGCGTGTACTCGGTGTCGATCGCCGGGGCGACCGTGGACAGGATCTGCGGCTCCGCGAAGAGCTGCAGCGTGCCGATGATCGAGAACACCGTCGTCAGCACCAGGGCCGGGGCGATGAGCGGGATCTGGATGCGCCACGCCACCTGGAAGGGGCCGGCGCCGTCCATCTTGGCGGCCTCGTAGACCTCGCCGGGGATCGACTTCAGCTGCGCCACGATGATGAGCATGTTGTAGCCGGTGTACGTCCACGTGACGATGTTCGCGATCGACCACAGCACGCTGTTGGCGCCGAGGAAGTCCGGCTGCAGCCCCATCGACTGCAGCAGCGACACGATCGGCGACAGCCCGGGCACGTACAGGAACGACCACAGGATCGTCGCGATGACGCCCGGCACGCCGTACGGCATGAAGTACACCGCGCGGAAGAAGCCCGGCCAGCGGGCGCTCGCCGACTCCAGCAGCAGCGCCAGGATCGTGCACGCGATGATCATCACCGGGACCTGCACGACGCCGAACAGCAGCATCCGGCCGATCGAGGCGACGAAGCCCGAGTCGTTCAGCGCGGTGACGTAGTTGTCGAACCCGGCGAACCGCCCGGTGACGCCGTCCTCGCCGAACAGGCCCTTGCGGTCGACGGTCGTGAAGCTCTGGAACAGGGCGCTGATGATCGGGATGATGAACGTCAGCAGGAAGAGCGCCAGGAACGGGGCGAGCAGCACCCACGGTGCGCGTTTCTGGGCGCGGGTGGCCTTGGTGCTGGTGCGGAAGGCGGGTCGTGTCTGCTGCGTGGTCATCGTGCCGTCCTGACGCTGAGGCCCTTTTCCTTGAACGACTGCACGATCTCGGCCTGGGCGAGCTCGACGGCGTCCGAGAGCTTGAGGTTGCCGGTGATCTTGCGGCGGAACTGGTTCTGCAGCGACGTGAACGCGGACTGCGTCACGGGCGACCACGACCAGTCGACGTTCTGCTCCTTGGCGGCGGGGACGAAGACGTCCTCGTTGTAGTTCTGGCCGGAGAACCACGCCGAGGGCTTCTGGCGCTGGGCGCCGATGTAGTCCTTGGCGGGGGACCAGCCGATGCCGCAGTACTGGATCATCGCGTTGATGCCCTCTTCCGAGGTGGTCATCCAGGTGATGAACTCGAGCGCTTCCTTCGGGTGCTTGGCGTTGGCGAGCACCGCGGCGCTCGAACCGCCGATCGCACTCGAGCCGAAGCCAGACGCGTCCCACTTCTGCATCGGGGCGACCTTCCACTTGCCCTTGCCGCCCTGGATCGACTCGATCAGGGCGTCACCCCAGCTGGCGCTGGTCACCGCGGCGATCCGACCGCTGGCGCACGCGGCGTACCAGCCGGGGGAGTACGCACCGGCGCTGGTGTCCACCAGGCCGTCGTCGATGCAGCCGTCGAAGAAGTCGGCGACCTTCATCGTGGCGTCGTCGGTCATGTCGACGACCCACTCGTCCCCGTCGACCTTGAACCACCGGGCGCCGGCCTGCTGGGCGTAGGCGGCGAACGGCGAGGCGTCGGCGACCGGGAACACCTCGAGGTAGTTCTGCTTTCCGGTCTTCCGGACCTTGTCGGCCAGCACCTTCCACTCGTCCCAGGTCGACGGGGGTTCGCCCCCGGCCGCTTCGAGGATCGCGGTCTGGTAGTAGAAGCCCATCGGGCCGGTGTCCTGGGGGATGCCGTAGACCCCGTCGACGAACTCGACCTGCGCCCAGGCGGCCTCGTCGTACTTCGACTGGAAGTCCTTCGCGCCGTACCGGGCCAGGTCGACCAGGCCGTTGGCCAGCATGAACTCGGGGATCTGCCGGAGCTCGACCTGCCCGATGTCCGGGCCGCCGCCCGCCGCCAGCGCGGAGTACATCTTCTGGTACCCGCCGGAGTTGCCGCCGGGGATCCAGTTGGCCTGCACCTGGATCTTCGGGTTCTTGGCGTTCCAGACGTCGCAGACCTTCTGCAGGTCCTTGAGCCAGGCCCAGTAGGTGAGCGTCACGGTCTCGCCGCTCGCTGCGGCCGGCACGAGTGCGGCCTTGTTGACGTTGGTCGACCCCGGTACCGCACAGCCAGCCAGCAGGCCGGTCGCTGCGGCGCCGATCCCGAATCCGAACAGCTGTCGTCTCGTGATGGGTCGTCGTGGGTTCGTTGGCGTCATTGCCTGCACCTCGGTTCGTCGGCGAGCGGGTTGCTTCCCCAGCCTGGCACAAAACCGAGCGATGTTGCGATTTGACGTCTGGGGGTTCGCTCCGTCTGGGGGTTCGCTCCGACTGGGTGTTCGCTCCGACTGCGGACATGCCGCCCGTTCCAGGAGCAGGCTGTACGGCACGTGAGAGCACCGGGGCTCGACCGACTCCCGGGGAACCGTAGGCAAGGGAGCTGCCATGACGTCGACGAACGCCACGAACGAACTGCACCGCATCCTGGGGCAGCGGTTGGAACGCGGGGGGACCTGGGCGTGGGCCTACGTGGACGCGTCCGGCAACGTCGAGGACCCGCGTCGTCAGGCCGCGCTGAAGCTCCGCGGGGTCGAGGAGTCGCTCCGCGCATCGGGGTCGGACACCACCGCGGTCGACGTGATCGCCGGGGAGCTCGAGGACACCCCGGGCGTGCCGTCGCCCGTTGCCCGGTACGTGCTCGTCCACGACGGCGAGCTCGTGGTGAGCGAGGTGCTGCCAGGACCGATGCAGGCGTCGGAGTCGATCGGCGTGGGTGCCGTCCCCGACCTGGTGCCGCTCGTCGCCCACCGGCCGATCGAGTTGCCCTTCCTGGTCGTGCAGGTCGGCAAGGACGGCGGCGGCTACCGCGCGTTCAAGCTCGGACACCCCGCCACGTCCGACGACCAGGAGCGCATCAGCGGCGAGACCTTCGACCAGCACAAGGTCAAGGGTGGCTTCGGCGACTGGAAGCAGCCGCGCTGGCAGAGCCGGACGGAAGAGGTCTGGCGGCAGAACACCGCCGAGGTCGCCAGCGCGATCGACAAGGCCGTCACCCGGTTGAACCCCGCGCTCATCGTCGTCGCCGGTGACTCACAGGCCCGGCCGATGCTCATCGAGAAGCTGTCCTCGGACGCGCGCAAGCTCGTCAGCGAGGTGCCCGGCGGCGGCTTCGACGAGACGGTCCTCGGTGACCACACCCGCGTCGCCCTGGCCCGGGTGATCGCCACCCACCGGCACGACCTCGAGGACCTGCTGCGCACCCACGTCGGGCGCGGGGACAACCAGGCGGTCACGGGACTCGGACCCGTCGTCGAGGCACTGCAGCAGGCCCAGGGCGCGACGATCGCCCTGGACGCCGTGGCGATCGGCGACAGGACCCTGCTCGCACTCGGGGCAGCGCCGTGGATCGCGACCGCACCCGAACAGGCAGCCAGCGTGCCGGTGATCGGCCCCGTGCCCGCCGTGTGTGCGCTCGTGCGGGCCGCGGTGCTGACGGACGCCGAGCTCGTGCTGGTCAATGCGGCGTCGTTGCCCGGTGGTGCGGCCGCCGCCGCCCTGCTGCGCTGGCCCGTCGGCCCGACCGTCCCCGCCTGAGCCCAGGCAGGAGGTCGAATCGCGCGTTGTCGGTCGGATCTTCCCGCTGCCCACGCGCGATCCGACCTCCCATCGCGGGTGGTGTGGGAACGAACGAGCGGGTCAGTCGTGGGAGCGGTCGGTGCGCGGGACCAGCGGCAGCGCCAGCAGGGGCAGCACCGCCACGATGCCGAACGACGCCGCGAACCCAAGCGCCCCGACCAGGGCTCCGACGCCCGGACCGACCGCGCTCGCCGCGATGAACTGTCCGGTGTTCTGCGCGCCCAGTGCCCGCCCCGACCAGAACGGTCCCGCCGCCTCGGCCACCGAGGTGTAGGCCAGCCCGTTGTCGGCGACCGTGACACTCGTCGCGAGGACCAGGAACACGGCGGCCCCGGCCAGGTGCGTGCCGTCGACCACCGCCAGCACGGCCATCACCACGGCAGCGCTGACAGCCACGACCCGCAGCGGTCCGACCCGTGAACCCGCACGGTCGCTCCACACGCCGACCAGGATCCGCCCGATCGCGCCGACGAACTGTGACGCGCCGACCAGCAGCCCGGCCGCGGGCGTCGACCACCCCAGGCCGACCAACCACACCAGGCCGTAGGTCGACAGCGTGAACTGCGGCACGACGAGCAGCACCGACACGGCGTGGATCCGCCACAGGAACCCGTTTGCCCGGTACGGGTTCGCGGTGACCGTGGTGGCGGCCTCGGACCGGGCCGGTCGGGGCGGGTTCGCGATGCCGATCGCGCACAGCACCGCGAGCACCCCGCACAGCACGATCGGCAGGACCAGGGCGGCGCGGATGCCCGACGCCTCGGCGAACTGCGGGACGGTCACCGCGGCCAGGGTCACGCCGAGCGGCTGTGACATCTGCCGGATCCCCATCGCGAGGCCCCGGCGCTGCTTCGGGAACCACCCGACGACGACGCGTCCGCTGGCGGCGTTCGTCGAGGCACTCGTCATCCCCGCCGCCAGGAACGCCAGGCCGAGCAGGACCGGGTTGCCCGCGGCTGCCCAGGCGCCGACGACCGCCAGCGTGGTGAGCACGAGCCCGCCGGCGATGACGACCCGCTCGCCGACCCGGTCCGTCAGTGCTCCCCAGGCGATGAGCGTCAGCACCATGCCGAACGTCGGTGCCGCGGCGAGCACCCCCGCCAGCGCCAACGGCGTCCCCTGCGCGTGCAGGTACGGGATGAGCAGCGCCGGAGCGGACACCACGAGCGTGCCGGCCGCCTGTGCCGCGACACCGAGCGCGAGCATCGTCCAGGCGCGGGCCGGGATCCGGGTCGCGGGCGTGGTGGGGGCGGTCGTGGTCACTGGGGCAGTCGTTTCGTCGCGGAACTGATTGGTATACCAAAACGGTATACCATCAGCGGCGACCCGCCACTAGGCTGATCTGCCGTGACCGATCCGACCGACGAGACGCCGGTGTCGCAGACGGCGCAGCTCTACGACAACCTGCGTGCTGCGATCCTGACGCTCGACATCGCACCCGGCGAGCGCATCTCCGAGCGCGGTCTCGAAGCGCGGTTCCACGCGTCGCGGACCCCCGTGCGGGCAGCGCTGTCGCGGCTCGAACGCGAGGGACTCATCCTGCACGAGGGACGCTCGTGGACGGTCACCCCGATCGACCTCGACGAGATCGCCTCGCTCGCCGAGCTCCGCGGCGTCCTCGAACCCGCAGCCGCGCGCCTGGCTGTCGCACGTGCCGGAAGCGACGCGCTCGCCGAGGTCCGCGCGCACCTGGATGCCCTGCGCCCGACACCCGATCGGCAGTCCGGCATCCGGATGGGCTCGACCTTCCACCTCGACCTGGCAGCACTCGGCGGCAACCGGTTCGTCACCGACGCGATCGCCGACGCGCTCACCCGGCTCGAGCGCACCCGCTGGATCGAGGTCCGGACGCCAGAAGCGCGCGATGCCGCCTGGGACGAGCACAGCGCCATCCTCGACGCGGTGCAGGCCGGCGACGCCGACCGCGCGGCCGAGCTGCTCGCCGCGCACGTGGCCGGCACCAACGACCGCCTGCTTGCGTTCATCGCGCAGGAGCGTCGGCGCCTGCGCGGAGCGGGCATGGCGATCGTCGGGTCGCCCGACCGCTGAAGCGTGTCGCCCGACTGCTGAGGCGGGGTGACCGACCGCTGGAGCGCCGGACCGGAGGCGGCCCGACCCAGCCGGGCCGGGCCTCCTGTCCGGTCAGCGGCTACTCGAGCCGCGCCCCGTCGTCGGTGTCGTCCAGCGTGATCGCGCCGGTGTGCTCGAGGAGCGCGTCGCGGACCTCGGCTTCGTCGCGGCTCACGCGGATCGCGTCGCGGCGTCCTGAATGGGTCGACTGTGACATCTCTGGTCGTCCTTCCCGAAGGCGGGCTCGGCCCGCGCGTTGAGGCGGGCACCGCCCGCTGGTTCTGCTTCCTCACGGGACGTACTGAGGTCGCCCCAGTGTGGTCCGGTCTGTCCGGATCCCGCAAGGGTCCACGGCCACCTGTGGAGAAGTCCCCGGCGGGGCCGTGCCTAGGATGGTCCGCTGTCGGGGTCGCTCGCCGCCGGCGCGCATCGCTCGACGGACGGGAGGCCCTGGTTGGCCGAGCAACGCACGGCACCTCCCACGGTCTACGACGTCGCCTCGGCGTCCGGTGTCTCCATCGCCACCGTCTCCCGCGTGCTGCGCACGCCCGACGCCGTCCGCGAGGGCACCCGTGACCGCGTGCAGGCGGCGATCCGCAGCCTCGGGTACGTGCCCTCGGGCAACGCCCGCGCCCTGGCGGGCAAGCGCACGGGCGTGATCGGGCTGCTGCTGCCGGGGTTCGACGTCGTCACCGACGAACGGCCCGGGCTCGTGACGGACGGGGGCGTCCGGGTGGTCGACGACCGCCAGCACGTGACGCAGCCGTTCGCGTCGAACCTGTACTTCGACGAGGTCCTGCGCGGAGCCGAGACCGAGGCCTGGCAGCGCGGTCTGGCCCTGATGGTCGCCGCCGGGCGGGGTCCGTCGCGGGACGTCATCGTGAACGACGTCGCCGGTCGGGTCGACGGTCTGGCGGTCCTGGCGCAGACCGTGCCGGACGAGCTGCTCGAACACGTCGCCCGACGCATCCCCGTGGTGGTGCTGGCGGACGACCGTCGTTCGCACGGGTTCGACTCGGTCAGTGTCGACAACGCCGCGGGCATGCGGACACTGGCGTCGCACGTGATCGGGCGGCTCGGGATCCGGTCGGTCGCCTACGTGGCCGGTCCGGTCGACTCGCCCGACGACAACGAGCGGTCCACCGGGTTCGCGGCGGCGCTGGCCGACCACGGCGTCGCTCCGGCCTCGGTGCGGACCGTGCACGGTGACTTCGGACGGGCCCGGGCGCGGGAGCTCGCCGTCCAGCTGGTGGCCGAGGGGGTGCCGCGGGCGATCGTCTGCTCGAACGACCAGTCGGCGCTCGGGGTGCTCGACGCCGTGCTCGCGGCAGGGCTGCGGGTGCCCGAGGACGTCGTCGTGACGGGCTTCGACGGGATCGACGCGGGGCGGTTCTCGGTGCCGCCGCTGACCACCGTGCACCAGCCGATGGGGGCGCTCGGACGGGCTGCGGTCGAGGCGATCGTCGATCGCCTGGAGCGCCTCGAGGGGCCGCCCCGCGCGACGCGGCTCCCCGTCGAGGTCCTGCTGCGCGAGAGCTGCCCGCCGGAGCTGTGACGCGCCGGCCCGACGCGTGCACCGTGCACCTCGCACCGTGCGAGCCTGCGCACGCACCTCGCACCGTGCGAGCTTCCGTCCCCGTGCGGGCCTGCGCGCTCCGTGCGAGCAAACAACCTCGCACCACGCCGCCAACCTCGCACGGCCGGCGCCCGCCGCGCCGCGCGCCGCCCGCCCGCCGCGCCGCACGCCCGCCCCCACAGCGCCGCGCCGCGCTTGCGCCCCGCGATGTAAGCGCATACATTGTCCCGGTACCCACTCGACACGGAGGTCGACCGAGCAATGACGCTTCCCCCACAGCGCGCAAGCGGCCGCACGCCGTCGCGACCGCCGCGCACCGGCCGTCGCGGCCGTCTGCTGGCCGCACTCGCCGGCCTGGCCGTCGTGGCACTCACCGCCACCGGCTGCAGCATCCAGGTCCGATCCGAACCGGACCCGAGCATCGGCAAGGACACGATGCTCATCAACGCCGACCACGGCAACCCGCTGTTCGACCGCAACTTCAACCCGTACATCGCCAACGCCCGCACCGCGAGCAAGTGGATGTACGAGCCGCTCATCGAGGTCAACCCCCTCGACGGCAAGCGCACCCCGTGGCTCGCGAGCGCGTGGACGCAGCCGGACCCGAAGACGATCGACATGACGATCCGCAGCGGCGTCGAGTGGTCCGACGGCACCCCGTTCAGCGCGAAGGACGTGCTCTTCACGTTCGACCTGCTGAAGAAGTTCCCCGCGATGGACCTCAAGGGCGCCTGGCAGCACATCGACACCATCGAGCAGCGCGGGCAGCACCTGGTCTTCCACCTGAAGTCCGCGGACGTCCCCAGCCTGACGATCATCGGGCAGACGTACATCCTCGGCGAGCAGCACTGGAAGGGCGTCACGGACCCGACGACCTTCCGTGACCCGAACCCCGTCGGAACCGGCCCGTTCGTGCTCGGGAACTACACCGACCAGCAGTACTCGATGGACAAGAACCCGCGGTACTGGCAGGCGCAGAAGATCGTCATCAAGCACCTGATCCTCCCCGCGACCAACACGCAGCTGGACACCGTCACGCGCGGCTACGACTGGTCGTACTCGTTCATCTCCGACGTCAAGGGCACGTGGGGTGCCGCATCACGGACCAACACGTGGTGGTTCCCGCCGGGGGGCGTGATCGGCCTGATCCCCAACCTGACCAAGGCGCCGTACGACGACGTCAACGTCCGCCGGGGCATCTCCCTCGCGCTGAACCGTGACGACATCGCCGAGACCGCGACCGAGGGCAACCTGAAGGCCGCCGCGCAGACCGGGCTGATCCTGCCGAACCAGGAGCAGTACGTGAACGACCGGATCCCGGACAAGGGCGTCATCACGCAGGACGTCGACGCCGCCAAGGCCGCGTTCGCGAAGTCCGGATGGGTCGAGCAGGACGGCAAGATCATGAAGGACGGCAAGCAGCTGTCGATCACGATCATGACCGCCAACGGCTACTCCGACTGGCTCCGCGCCGCGCAGGAGGTCCGCCGCAACTTGACGGCCATCGGCGTGAAGGTGCAGATCACCGCGCCGCAGCCCGCGGGCTACCAGTCGAACATCAACAACGGCACGTTCGACATGGCGATGGGCGGCATGGGCAACGGCGACGTCTACCAGGCCTTCAACTCGCTGCTGTCGAGCGACTTCTACCAGCCGGTCGGCAAGTCGACGGTGAACAACTACGAGCGCTACAAGAACGCCGACACCCAGGAACTGCTCGACGCGTACAAGGCGACGACGGACACCGCCAAGCAGCAGGAGATCCTGGACCAGCTGCAGGAGGT
Source organism: Curtobacterium sp. VKM Ac-2922 (assembly GCF_022815645.1). Classification (GTDB taxonomy): domain Bacteria; phylum Actinomycetota; class Actinomycetes; order Actinomycetales; family Microbacteriaceae; genus Curtobacterium. The sequence goes on from NZ_JALGRO010000005.1 coordinate 118,578, forward strand.
CGTCTACAACGACCTGCCCGTCATCGGGATGTACTACGGCGGGCTCTGGGGCCTGTTCAACACCGGCAAGTTCGTCGGGTGGCCGAGTGCCGAGGACCCCTACATGGCGCCGCAGAACTACGACTCCGCGCCGCTGCTGATCTTCACGAAGCTCCGGCTCCGCGACAGCGCGGCGGGCCAGGCGATCCTCGAGGCCGAAAGCGAGCAGAGCAAGTGAAGTACGTCCTGCAGAAACTCGTCCTGTTCGTCCTGACCCTGTGGGCCGCGGTCACGCTGAACTTCGTGCTGCCGCGCCTGATGCCGGGCAGCCCCAGCGACGCCGCCCTGGCGAAGCTCAGCCAGAACGGCCCCGTCACCGACGCCACCAAGAAGGCCATCGAGGCCCAGCTCGGCGTGCCGACCGGCAACCTGTGGGACCAGTACGTCAGCTACCTGCACCAGGTCGTGACGCTCGACTTCGGCGTGAGCTACACGTTCTACCCGCAGAACGTCGGTGACCTGGTGGCCAAGGCGCTGCCGTACACGCTGATCCTGGTCGGCGTGGTCACGATCCTGGCCTTCGTGCTCGGCACCCTGATCGGGATCGCCGCAGCGTGGAAGCGCGGCACCTGGCTCGACTCGCTCCCGACGCTGTCGGGGAGCTTCATGTCGACGTTCCCGTACTTCTGGACCGCCCTGCTGCTGCTGTTCTTCCTGGGCTACGTCCTGCACTGGTTCCCGACCACGGGTGCCTACTCGGCGACGACGACGCCCGGCCTGAGCGGTGCCTTCGTCGGCGATGCCCTGCAGCACGCGGTCCTGCCGGCCGTGACCATCCTGGTGACGAGCCTGGGCGGCTGGATCATCGGCATGCGCAACGCCATGATCAACACCCTCGGCGACGACTACGTCACCTTCGCCGAGGCGAACGGGCTGCGCGGCCGCACGGTGGCCATCCGCTACGCGGCGCGCAACGCGATCCTGCCGAACCTGACCGGCTTCGGCCTGGCACTGGGTGGCGTGGTCGGCGGCTCGGTCCTGGTCGAGCAGGTGTTCGGCTACCCGGGCATCGGCTACCTGCTGTTCAACGCCGTCATCGGGCAGGACTACCCGCTCATGCAGGCACTGTTCCTGATGATCACCGTGTCGGTGCTCATCGCCAACTTCATCGTGGACGTGCTGTACGGCGTCCTGGACCCGAGGACGCGCCGATGACGAACACGAGTACACCCGACGCAACCGTCGCAGTCCGCACGCAAGACGCCCCCGAGCAGCAGGCCCCCAGCAAGCTGCGCTCCGCCGCCCGCCAGTTCGGCATCGTGTGGAGCAACACGAAGGCCCGGATCGGGATCATCATCCTGGCCGTCTTCGTCCTGGTCGCGATCCTGGCGCCGCTGCTGGCCCCCTACGGTGCCAGCCAGAACGGCTTCGCCCGCAACCAGGACGCCACCGTCGCGCACTGGATGGGCACGACCGCCGCCGGCGAGGACGTCCTGTCCCAGCTGATCTACGGCGCCCGGATCTCGGTCATGGTCGGTGCGGTCGCGGGCATCCTGTCCACGCTCGTCGCCGTCGCGATCGGCCTGAGCTGGGGCTACGTCCGCGGCTGGATCGCCGAGGTCATCGGGTTCGTCGTGAACCTGTTCCTGGTGATCCCGGGCCTGCCGCTGATGATCGTCATCGCGGCGTACCTGCAGAACGGCGGCATCGCGGTCATCATCGCCGTGATCGTGGTGACGGGTTGGGCGTGGGGTGCTCGCGTGCTCCGCTCCCAGACGCAGTCGCTGCGTGGCCGTGACTTCGTGACCGCGGCACAGTTCTCCGGCGAGGGTGCGTTCCGCATCGTCTTCCGCGAGATCCTGCCGAACATGACGAGCCTGATCGTCGGCAGCTTCTTCGGTGCCGCGACCAGCGCGATCCTCGCCGAGGCGGGGCTCGAGTTCCTGGGCCTCGGCGACTCGTCGATCGTCAGCTGGGGCACGATCCTGTACTGGGCGCAGAACTCCAACGCGCTGCTGACCGGCCAGTGGATCCTGCTGTTCGCCCCCGGCCTGTGCATCGCCCTCCTGGCGATGAGCCTGACCCTGATCAACTTCGGCGTCGACGCCGTCTCCAACCCGCGGCTGCGCGACGGCGCGCGCCCCAAGAAGGGAGCAGCAGCATGAGCGGCTCACCCCATGACGGACTGGAGGCCCGTGGCGGCGCCGCCACGACCCTCCCGTCCGACGCGTCCACCGGAACCGACGTCCTGCTCGACGTCCGCGACCTGTCGGTCGTCTACGAGTCGGCCGGCCAGTCCGCCGTGCAGGCGGTCGACCACGTGTCCTTCCGACTGCGCAAGGGCGAGTTCGTCGGCCTGGTCGGCGAGTCCGGGTCGGGCAAGTCGACGCTCGGCTACGCGCTGACGCGGTTGCAGAAGCCCCCGGCGCGCACGAACGGCGGCAGCATCGTCTTCGCCGGGCAGGACATCCGCGACCTCGACGACGAAGCGCTCCGCCAGCAGCGGCAGGGCGGCTTCGCGATGGTGCTGCAGTCCGGCATGAACGCGCTCAACCCGGTGCGGACCATCCGGAACCACTTCATCGACGTCTTCACGGCGCACGGGCACGTGCCGCGCGAGCGGTGGGACGCACGGATGCGGGAGCTCGTCGGCAAGGTGAAGCTGCCGGACTCGATGCTGGCGCGCTTCCCCGGTGAGCTGTCGGGCGGCATGCGGCAGCGCGTGTCGATCGCGCTGGCGCTGTCCCTCGAACCGCAGCTGATGGTGTTCGACGAACCGACCACGGCGCTCGACGTCCTGGTGCAGCACGCCGTGATGGACACGATCATCGAGCTGCAGCGCGCCGAGGGCTTCACCGCGGTGCTCATCAGCCACGACCTCGGCATCGTGCTCGAGGCGACCGAGCGCGTGCTCGTCATGCACGAGGGACGCATCGTCGAGGACGGCGGTTCGCGGGCGATCCTCCGCGACCCGCAGGACGCGTACACGCAGATGCTGCTGTCGCACTACGCCGACCCGCGTGCCGAGGTGGTGTCGCTGCCCGGGTTCCCGGACCGCTCCCTGCGCTCGTCGGACGGTGCCACCCGCCAGGAGACCACCTCGTCGTTCAGCACGGTCGGGTCGCGCGAACGCTCGGCGGCACGCAACCCGATCACGGTCGAGCACCTGGTGAAGACCTACCCGGCGCCCCGGCGTGGCGAGGACCCGGTCCGTGCGGTCCGCGACGTGTCCTTCACCCTCGAGCCGGGGCAGTCCCTGGCGCTCGTCGGGCAGTCGGGCTCGGGCAAGTCCACGATCGCGAAGATGCTCACCGGCGTCGAGAAGCCGACCAGCGGCACGGTCCGCTTCGGTGACCTCGACGTCGCGAAGCTCGGGCGGCGGGGCATGCGCGACCTGCGCTCCGAGGTGCAGATGGTGTTCCAGGACCCGTACTCGGCGCTCAACCCGCTGCACACGGTCGAGTACACGCTGACCCGACCGGTCGTGAACTACACCGGGCTGCGCGGCCGCGAGGCCCGGCACCGCGTCCTCGAACTGCTCGAGACCGTGGGACTGACGCCGGTGGAGCAGTTCGCGCAGAAGCTCCCGCACCAGCTGTCGGGTGGGCAGCGGCAGCGCGTGGTCATCGCCCGCGCGCTGGCCAGCGACCCGCAGGTGATCATCGCCGACGAGCCGGTCTCGATGCTCGACGTGACGCTGCGCGCCGGGGTGCTCGCCCTGCTCGAGGACCTCCGCGAGCAGTGGGGCGTCTCGATGCTGTACATCACGCACGACCTGCTGAGCGCCCGGCTCATCACCGACGACATCATGGTGCTGCACGACGGCGCCGTGGTCGAACGCGGACGCACGGCGGACGTGCTGCAGCACCCGCAGGACGACTACACGGTGGCGCTCCTCGATGCGGTCCCCAACCCCCGTCGCAGACTGCGCGGAGAAGACTGACCGCATGACGAACCTGCACGCGTTCCCCACCGTCCCGCCGTTCGGCCACCTGCCCACCCCCGAGGGCGTCGACGTCGTCGGCATCGACCTGCCCGTCGGTCGGCTCACCGCCTACCGCGTCGTCCCGTCGGGGGAGTCCAAGGGCACGGTCCTGATCGTCCCCGGGTACACCGGCTCGAAGGAGGACTGGCGCACCTTCGTGCCGCTGCTCCGCGACGCCGGCTGGACCGCGGTCGCGATCAGCCGCCGTGGCCAGGCCGACTCGGCCGCACCGACCTCGCCGTCGGACTTCACGGTGGACGAAGAAGCCGCGGACGTCGTCCGGGTCGCACGCCTGCTCGACGACGGCGCGCCCGTGCACCTGATCGGCCACTCGCTGGGCGGGGTCATCGTCCGCGCGGCCGCGATCCAGGACCCGGGTGCCTTCCGTGACGTCGTGCAGTTCTGCTCGGGCCCGTACGGGTGGCCGTACCGCAAGGTCGCCGAGCTGACGATCATGCACGACACCGGCGGCAACAACCGCACGCTGTTCGACGCCACGAACCCGCTCTGGGCGTACCGCCCCGACGAAGAGCTGCCCGACGACGTCCGGATGGTGCGCGACCGCTTCGACGCCACGAGCCCACTGAGCGTCGTCGCCGGCGGACACATCCTCGAGGACCACACCGACAGCTCCGACGAGCTCCGCGCGACCGGGCTCCCCGTGCTCGTCACCCACGGCGAGTGGGACACGGCGTGGCCGATCCCGTGGCAGCGGCAGATGGCCGAGGACACCGGCGCCGAGTACGTCGTGATCCCGGAGAGCTGGCACGGCCCCCAGACCGAGAACCCGCAGGGGACCGTCGAGGTCTTCGACAGGTTCTTGCGCGAGCACTGACCTGGGTCAGCACTGACCTCGGTCTGCACTGACCCCCGCACACGAAAGGCACCATCATCACTTCGCTGCAGTTCCCCGACGGCTTCCTCTGGGGTGCCGCCACGGCCGCCCACCAGATCGAGGGCAACAACGTCAACAGCAACTGGTGGGTGCACGAGCACGAACCGGACACCACGATCGTCGAGCCCTCGGGCGACGCGGCCGACAGCTACCACCGGTACCGCGACGACATCCGGATCGCGGCCGAGCTCGGGCTGAACTCCTACCGCTTCAGCATCGAGTGGGCGCGCATCGAGCCCGAGCGCGGGTTCGTCAGCCGTGCCGAGGTCGACCACTACCGCCGGATGGTCGACACCTGCCACGAGTTCGGCCTCGAGCCGATCGTCACCCTGATGCACTTCACGGTGCCGCGGTGGTTCGAGCGCGACGGCTTCTGGCGTGCCCCCGACGCCGCCGACCTGTTCGCCCGGTACACCGAGGCCGCGCTGCCCGTCGTGCAGGACGGCGTCCGGTACGTGTGCACGATCAACGAGCCGAACATCGCCGCGATGCTCGCCGGTGGCGAGGACGCGGCCAACCTGGTGGCGTACGGCCTGCCGAACCCGGATCTCGGCGTGGCCGACGCCCTGCTGGCCAGCCACCAGCGGTCGCGCGATGTGCTGGGACAGGTGTCGGGCCTCCAGTCCGGGTGGACCGTCGCGACGCAGGCCTTCCGCTCCAACGGTGAGCCGGGCGCCGACCAGGCGCTGCGCGAGTACGGGTACCCGCGCGACGACTGGTACCTGGAAGCCGCGGCCGGCGACGACTTCCTGGGCGTGCAGGCGTACACGCGCACGTTCATCGGGCCGGACGGGCCGCTGCCCGTCGCCGACGATGTCGAGACGACCCTGACCGGGTGGGAGTTCTACCCCGAAGCGTCGGCCGACGGACTGCGCAGTGCGTGGGAGCTGTCCGGGCACGTGCCGCTCATGATCACCGAGAACGGCATCGCGACCGCGGACGACACCCGCCGCCAGGCCTACACGCAGGGCGCCCTCGAAGGCGTCCACCGCTGCATCGAGGACGGCATCACCGTGCTCGGCTACCAGCACTGGTCGTTGCTCGACAACTACGAGTGGGCCTCGGGGTTCCGGCCGACCTTCGGGCTGGTGGCATGGGACCCGGTCACGTTCGAGCGCACGCCCAAGCCGTCCGCGCACTGGTACGGCGGCGTCGCGCGCGCCAACGCGCTGCCCGTCTGACGTTCTGACGGTCTGCCGGTTTGACGGACACCCCTCGAGGGAGCAGCAATCGTCGCGTGCGCCGCCGCGACCCGACGTCTGCTGCTCCCTCGAAGGCGTCGTGCGACGCGTCGTCAGCGGTGGATGCCGAGCAGTTCGCCGGGGCCCGGGTCGCGGAGCAGCTCGGCGCGGTCGGCGGCGCTCGACCCCTCGTCGTCCGTGGCATAGCGGTCGACGTCGCGTGTCAGGACCTCGCGCACGGTGGCGACGTCGCCGGAGTCCACCGCGGCGATGAGCAGCGTTGCACCCCGTGAGCCGCGCGCCCGGGTGTCCGCCCCGGCGTCGGCCAGGATCCGGACGACCTCGGCGTGACCACCCCACGCGGCGCGGATGACCGGCGGGTTGCCGTCGCCGTCTCGCGCGCCGAGGTCCGCACCCGCGGCGACCAGGGCGGCGACGGCGCCGCGTGCGTCACGGTCGATCGCCAGGGTGAGCGGCGTCCGTCCCTCGGTGTCGGTGAGCTGGACGCCCGCACCGCGCCGCACGAGTTCGGCGATCATCTCGGGCCGGTCGAACCAGGCGGCGGCGTGCAGCGGTGCGAAGCCCCACCGCGGGTCGACGTCGTCGACGTCGCTGGCGTCGTCGGCCAGGTGCAGCCCGCCCAGGTCGCCCCACGCCGCGGCCCGGACCCCCTCGGACGCCCACTCGACCCAGCCGTCCGGCACCGGTCCGTGCCAGCCACGCGCCGGCCGGCCGTCGAGCGCGGTGAAGTCGGCCTCGGGGACGCTCTGGACCTGGACCGTGACGTCGGTGAAGCGGATGGCGACCTCACCGATGGGGGAGACCAGGAGCCGGAGCTCCCAGGTGTCCAGGCCCGCGTGGTCGATCTCGCCGCGGGCCACGTGCGCGTCCCCGGCGAGCAGGGTCTCCGGGTCGAGCAGCGGCGGGTCGATGACGGCGTCTGCGAACCGCAGGGTCACCCGAGCGTGGTTCCACCGTCGCCACAGGCCGTCCGGGGTGTCGAGCACCTCGTCGTTCCGGACCAGCACCGTGGCGTGCAGGACGACCGGGGCGGGTTCGCCGTGGTCGGGGAGCGCGGTGTGCTCGTGGTCGTCGGCGGGGGCGTGCCGGTGGCTGGCCTCGACGGTCCACGCCGCGATGCGGGCGTCGGTCCACCGGACGGTCGCCAGAGCCGCAACCGGGGGTGCGGCGTCCTCGAGCAGCAGCCGGAGGTGGTCAGCGGCGCCGTCGAAGTCCTCGAGGGACACGTAGCCCACTGCGGGCCAGTTCACTCGACTCCATCGCACGGTCCGAGCGTAGCCCTGTGGATCACCGATCGTCTCCAGAGAAATACCGATCATGCATGTCCGACGTGACATGCTGGTCAGAATGGCGACGTGACTCGTTCCCCCGCTGTCCCCGACCCGGCACCCGCGCCGATCCGCACCGACATCCAGGTCCTCCGTGCGCTCGCAGCGGCCCTGGTGGTCGGGTACCACGCTCATGCGGTGTTCCTGCGCGGGGGGTTCGTCGGCGTCGACGTGTTCTTCGTCATCTCCGGCTACGTGGTCGCGGTGACGCTCGTGCGCGAGCGCGCCGCGACGGGCGGCATCGACGTCCTGGCCTTCGCCCGCCGTCGCGTCGAACGGCTGCTGCCCGCCGCGGTCGTCGTCGTGGCCGCCACGCTCCTGGTCGCCCGGGCGCGGTTGCCGCTCCTCGACTTCCCCGCGACCCTGTGGGACGGTGTCGCCTCGCTCCTGGGGGTCGAGAACCTCGTGCTCACCGGACGTGGAACCGACTACCTGGCGGGCGAGCAGATCGGGCTGTTCGAGCAGTTCTGGTCGCTCGGCGTCGAGACCCAGTTCTTCGTCGCGCTGCCGGTCGTGCTGCTCGCGGTGCGGACCCGGGCCGGGTCGATCGTCGTGCTGTCGCTGCTCGTGGTCGCCTCGTTCGTCGTGGGGACGGTCACGGCCCCGGACGTCGCGTACCTGTCACCGACCACCCGTGCGTGGGAGTTCGGTGTCGGCGTGCTGATCGCCGTGATCGCCGCGGGCAGGGCGGTGCCCGTGCCCCGTCCGGTCGGTGCCGGGTTGCGGGTGGTCGGTCTCGGCGCGGTCCTCGGCGCGGCGGTGCTCGTCGACGAGTCCGCGCCCTTCCCCGTCCCCTGGGCGGTCGTCCCCGTCCTCGGCGCTGCGCTCCTCGTGGTCCCGCTGCGACCGCTCCGCACGACCCGGCGTGCCGGCTCGGTCCCGCGCAGCGGCGTTCTGCGGCTGCTCGGCGACATGTCCTACTCGGTGTACCTCTGGCACTGGCCCGTGCTCGCCTTCCCCGAGGTTGCACGGTCGGTGCCCCTCGCCGGACTCGAGCTCGCCGCCGCCCTGACGGCCGTGCTCGTGGTGTCGTGGGCCACGTTCGTGGTGGTCGAGACCCGGTTCCGTCGGTGGCTGACCCGACGATCCCCGGGCCTGGTGGCCGGCGTGTGCGTCGGCATGGTCGGCGTCGTCGTGGCATCGGCGACGGTGGCACTCCCCGGACGCCTCGCCGATCCCCGGCAGATCCCCGCACCGACCGCGCGAGACGTCCTCGCGGGGCCACACGGTTCCGCGGTCGTCCCGGCGAACGCCCGACCCGGTCTGGCGCAGGCGTCGGCAGACCTGCCGTCCGTCTACGCAGACGGGTGTGTGACACCGCTGACGGCCGGTGCCGACGACGTGCGCACGTGCTCGTTCGGCAGCCGGCGGGGATCCGCGGGCACGGTGGTGCTCTTCGGGGACTCGCACGCCGCGCAGTGGGCGTCACCGCTCCGACGGATCGCGCACGACCGGGGCCTGCGGCTGGTGGTCCTGGTCCGTGCGGCCTGTCCGCCCATGGACTTCGCCGTGGTGAACGCCCAGCTGCGCCGGCGGTACGCCGCGTGCGAAGGATGGCGCCGACGGGCCCTCGACCGCATCGAGCAGATCCGCCCACAGCAGGTCGTGATCGGCGAAGCGACCTCCCGGTACGTCGGACAGCAGGTCGCGCACACCTCGTTCGCTGCTGCATGGTCTGCGGGCGCGCGCCGGACGCTCGACCGGATGGGGACCGCCCGGGTGTCCGTGCTGCAGGACACCCCGTCGTGGTCCGCCCCGCCCAACGCGTGCTTGTCCGACCACGTCGACGCGGCGGAGCGATGTGCCTCACCGCGCGACGCCGTGCTCGATGCTGCGTCCCGGCGGCGCGTTTCGCGGCTGCGCGACGACCATCCGCACGTCGATGTCGTCGACCCCGTCCCGTGGGTGTGCGGGACGTCGTGCAGCCCCGTCCTGTGGAACGTCGTCGTGTACCGGGATGCCTCGCACCTGACGGACGCCGTCGCGCGGCTCCTCCGACCGCAACTCGACGCTGCGCTGCCGGTGGAGTTGTAGTATATTCAATGTCATGTGGGATATGAACGAGACAGGTGCCCGGATCCTCGTCACGGGTGGTGCCGGGTACATCGGCTCCCACGTGGTCCGGCTCCTCCGGCAGCGGGGTGACCACGTCGTCATCGTCGACGACCTCTCCACCGGCCGGATCGACCGCGTCGCTGGTGTCCCCTTCGTCCTGCTCGACGTGTCCGCCCCCGGCGCGCGTGAGCGTCTGGTCGAGGTGATGCTCGAGCACCGCGTCACGCACGTCGTGCACTTCGCGGCGATGAAGCAGGTGGGCGAGTCGATGCGGCAGCCCACGGCGTACTTCGACCGCAACGTCGGCGGGCTCACGAACCTCCTGGCGGCGATGCGCCTGGTCGACTGCACCCAGCTCGTGTTCTCGTCCTCCGCAGCCGTCTACGGCGACGTCGACGACACCACGGTCCACGAAGACGCGCCCCTCCGGCCGACCAACCCCTACGGGCAGTCCAAGCTCGTCGGCGAGTGGATGACGGCGAACGCCGCGATGGCCGACGGCTTCCGCGTCGCGAACCTGCGGTACTTCAACGTCGCAGGGACCGGCTGGGACGACCTGGCCGACGAGGGACGATCGAACCTCGTGCCCATCGTCGTGGACGCCGTCGACGCGGGGGCCCTGGTGCCGGTGTTCGGCACCGACTGGGCAACGCCGGACGGCACCTGCGTCCGCGACTACATCCACGTGCTCGACCTCGCCACCGCGCACATCGCCGCCCTCGACTGGTTGTCGTCCCGTCGGCCAGGGGCCACGGCGTTCAACCTCGGGACGGGCAGCGGGGCATCGGTGCTCGACGTCGTCGCCGCGGTCGGGCAGGCGAGCGGCCGCTCGGCGACGGCGACCGATGCCGGACGACGTGCCGGTGACCCTGCTGCCGTGGTCGCCGACCCGACGCGCGCAGCGCTGCTGCTCGGCTGGCACGCCGAGCACGACCTCGCCGACATCGCGCGTTCCGCGTGGTCCGCCCGCGTCCGTCGACTCGATGCGGTGCTCGCGGCATGACCGGCCTCCACCTGCCACTGTCGCACCGCCGGGCGTCGACGACGGCCAGTCCGTCGCGCCCCGGCGCCCGGCTCCGATCACTGCGGGGAAAGCGTGCGGCCGACCTGGTCGGTGCTGCGCTCCTGCTGGCGATCGTCGCGCCGCTGTTCGCGCTCATCGCCGGGGTTGTGCTGGTCACACAGGGGCGGCCGGTGTTCTTCCGACAGCGTCGGATCGGCCTGGGCGGTGCGCACTTCACGATGCTGAAGTTCCGGTCCATGCGGCACGACGTCGACGGCGCCGGGATCGCCAGCGACCACATGCGGGTCACGAAGGTCGGCCAGTTCCTCCGGGCAACGAGTCTCGACGAACTGCCGAACCTGGTGAACGTGCTCCGCGGGGACATGAGCATCATCGGGCCACGCCCGCAGCTCGAGGGCCTCATCCGGAACCACTCCGACGACCGGCACCTGCGTCGACACGACGTCCGCCCCGGGATATCCGGGCTCGCGCAGGTCAACGGCCGCAACGACCTCGACTTCCGGTCGCGCTTCGAGTTCGACGTCGAGTACGTCGACGCCTGTTCGATGCGCCTCGATGCCGCGATCCTCGTGCGGACCCTGCCCGCGGTGCTGTCCCGTCGGGGCAGCTCGGCCTGCACGGCCGCTCCTGCGGCGGCGAGCCGGCGTGCTGCATCGACCGCGTCCGTCGCGGTTCCCGAAGCAGAGCACCGTCGGCGTCCGGTCGTCATCTGACCCGGACCGGGCGTGGACGCCCGCCCCACGTCGGGGTGACGACGAGAACGGCCCGTGGTGCGCGCACCACGGGCCGTTCTCGTTGCACTCAGCGCGGGGGTCTGCGACCGAGGCGCCGACGACCGTTGTCCCGTGCAGTCCGGTAGAACGCTGCGCACCGGGCCCACACGACCTCTCGCGAGAAGTCGTCCTCGACGCGGCGGAGCGCGCGCTCGCGCAGTGCAGCTCGCAGCGCGGCGTCACCGAGCACTTCCTCGAGTGCCGCTGCTGTCCGCACGACGTCCCGGACGGGCACGACCATGCCGGTGGATCGGTCGTCGACGACGTCGCCCAGTCCGGTGCAGTCGCTGACGATCGTCGGCACACCGGCAGCCCAGGCCTCGAGCAGCACGGTGGACAGCCCCTCACGGAAGGACGGGATGCAGAACGCGTCGAACGCGGTGTAGTACTCAGCGGGGTCCGGCACGTTGCCCGTGCACGTGACCCACGGTTCGGCCAGCAGCCGGCGGACGTCGTCGTCGAGCGCGTCGATGCCCTCGTCGGGACCGATCATCGCCAGCCGGATCGGGAGGCCGTGGTCGCGAGCGCGCGCCACGGCACGGACGAGGACCTCGACGCCCTTGTCGCGGGTGATCCGGCCGACGTACCCGACGACGAGTTCGTCCGGCCCGGCGTCGAGTGCGGTCCGCATCCGCCGCCGCACGGCGGGGTCGGCACTGAGTCGGCGCGCGCGGGCGGTGTCGATGCCGACGACGGAGCCCGATCCGAGGACCGTCATGTCGGCGACGGGGAGCCCGAGTTCCGCGCATCGGCGGCGGACGCCGTGGCTGACCGCGATCGTGCTGGTCGACAGCAGGAGCGCCAGTCGCTCGGTGGCCAACAGCAGCTGCCGTGCGACTCCGGTCGTCGTCTCGAGTCGCAGGCCGTGGAGCACCTGGACGCGCGCGGGTACCCGTGTGCAGACGGCGGCGATGCCCGCGAGCAAGGTCGCCTTGGGTGTTCCGTAGACGACGAGTTCAGGACGCAGGCGCCGCATGAGCCGGATGAGCTCGAGCAGCGCTCGGACGTCCTCGGCGGGCGACGGGTCGCGTGAGAGCGGGAGGGCGTGGGCCTGCACTCCCTCGCGGCGACTGACCTCCGCCAGGCGGCCGTGATCGCCGGACGCGATGTGGACGGGAGCGAGATCGGTCGTCGACAGGGCGCGGAGCTGGTCACGGAGGACGACGTCCAGGCTGAAGTCGGACGTCTTGACGATCAGCGTCCCCGAGCGGCGGCTCATCGGTCCGCCCCGGCCGCGATCGAGGACGCGTAGCCCGGACGTCGCAGGCCCAGGTGGCGGGCGGTCTGGCCGGCGGTCCAGACCAGGTCACGGGCCGCCTGCGTCGACCTGGATCGGCCGAGGGACCGCGCGAGTGCACGGCGCGATCGTCCGACGACCTGGGCCGACCTGCCGAACGGGTTCGTCTGCCTGCTGTGCATCCCGTCGTGGACGCGGTACCGCACCAGCCGTTCCGACGTGTTCTCCAGCGCGCCGACCCGACTGAGGCGGAGCCAGAGGTCGTAGTCCTGCATGCGGAGGCATCGTTCGTCGTACCCACCCACGGCACGGAGCGCTGCCGCGTCGAGCAGCATCGCGGAGTGGACGAAGACGTTCCGCCGCAGCAGGTGTGCAGCCATGCCGGGGCCCGTGGGCACCTCGAGTTCGCCGATCACGGCGTCGTCGCCGTCGATGAGCAGCGCAGCGCTCCCGACACCGATCAGGTCCGGGCGTGCGGTGAGTGTGCCGAGTTGCCGTTCCAGGCGCTCGGGCTCCGCCACGTCGTCGGCGTCGAGACGCGCGATGTACGGCGCCGCGCTGGCTGCCAGCCCGGCGTTGAGCGCGGCGGGGGTCCCCTGGTGCGTCGGCAGGCGGAGGACCCGGACGCGATCGTCCGGGTGGTCCCAGCCGTCGTTGCCGACGCCGTCGAGGACCAGGACGACCTCGATGTCCTGCAGCGTCTGCGTCAGGAGCGACTGCAGCGCGGTGCGGAGATGGAGGTCGAGTCGGACGGCGGGTACGACCACGGACACTGCCGGGCCCGTGCCGTGCCGCGGAGGCGGAGCGCTGAGGTCGTCGGATTTCGTCATGTACAGTATTGTATATCAACTGCTAGGATGTTGGAACACGAGAACGGAGACGATCATGGCCGGAGCCAGACGAATCACGATCCGCGTCGTCCGCCTCCTCCTGGTCGTGGCACCGGCGCTGAGCGGGCGAGCGGGGCAGTTCGTCGCACTCGCGACCCTCGCGCTGGTCCTGTCGCCGGCGGGCTACGGCAGGTTCGTGGCGATGCAGACCCTGCTGCTCGGAGTCGCCAGCGTCCTCGGGTCGACGACGAGCGCGATGACCAACGCGGCGGCTGCCAGGACGACCCAGCGACGCTCGACCGACCTGCTCCCACTCGTCCGCGTCCTCGTGCTCGCTCGGTGGCGGACCTTCCTCGTCAATGCCTGCTGCGCTGCGGTGGTCCTCCCGATCGGCGTCGCAGCCCTCGGCCTGGGGCTGCGCAGCGATGAGATCGTCGCCCTGATCGTGCTCGGTGCCCTCAGCGGCGTGCTGCCGGTGGCCGAGGGGATCACCGCGGTCGTCGTCGGGCGCGGCAAGCCCCTCGTCGGATCGGTGGTGGACGCGGGTCGCGCTGTCGGATCGAGCGCGGGTGCCTTCGTCGGCGCCGTCGTCCTCGGGCCGATCGGCGGCGTCGCCGGGATGCTCGTGCTGGACGTCGTCGGAGTGCTCGGCGTGCTCGTCGCCCTGCGGGTGATGCCCCGGCCGACCGGATCCGATGTGCTCGTCGTCGACCGCGAGCACGACCACGACCTCCGCTCCGGTGGCGTCGTGGCCGGGATCAGCGCGAACGTCCTCGGGCAGATCGCGAACTGGGCGGTCCTGTGGGGGATCAGCGCCGTCGGTGGCGCGGTCGGACTCGGTGTCTACGGTGTTGCGAGCCGCTTCGCGTCGGTCACGACCGTCGCACCGGTCGTCCTGGGGCGGGCTGTCGTCGGCGAGCTGGCCGCCCCCCGGCCCGGCCAGAACCACTGGACCGCGCGGTCCTACGTCACCGTCGTGACGGTCCTGTCGGTCGTCTCGTCCGCGGCTGCACTGGCGCTGCTCGTGTTCGTGTTCCCCGGACTCGTCCGCTCCTACGACGGCCTCGTCGCCGTCACCGTGGCGGTCCTGGTCGCCGCATGTCTGCGGGCCGTGCTCATCAGCGTCGGCAACGTGTGTGTCGCACGGCGCCGTTGGGGAACCTGGGTGAGCGCGGACGTCGCCGCGATGCTCACGGTGCTCGGCGGCCTCGTGGTGTGCGCTGCCACCGGGGGAGACGTCGTCCAGATCGTCGTGGTCGCCGCTGCGGGATCCGCGGTCGGCGTGGCCGTCAGGCTGGTGGGCCTCGCTCGCCCCGCTCGGCGAGCCGCTGGGAGCCTCGCATGACGCGCGCACCGATCCCCGCTCCCGTCGTGGCGAGTCGACGGGTGATCCACTGGGCCATCCGTGCCGTTGCGCTGAGCGCCGTGCTGGCGTCACTGGTCATCGCCGCGACGACCGGGGGAGACGCGGGCGTCCTGACCCTGCCGGTCCTGGTCGAAGCCGTCCTGGTCGTCGTCGCGCTCGAGGTCGCTCGTGCGTCTCGCGAGGAACTGCGTGTCGACGCACTGACCCTCTTCACCGCGTGGGAGACGATGCGCGGCTGTGTCACGCCCGTGATCATCCAGTACCTCGGCAACGGGAACGCGTTCTACTACCGCCTGGGGACCTACGCCGACACGGAGCTCGTGCTCTGGCTGGCGGTCCTGTTCTTCGTCGTCGTGATCGCCACGCGCCTGTCGGCGTCGATCGTCGGTTCGGCCGCCCGGGGCTCCGATCCGGTCGCGCTCCGCGTCTCCGGACTCGGCGCCTCCCGCATCTCGAGCTGGGTGCTCATCGGCCTGGGGGCAGTCGGGCTCGTCATCCGGTTCCCGTCGCCCGGGGCCGTCACCGGGTTCCTGTCCGGCGCGATCGAACAGCTCCAGGGCACCGGCGAGGGCGCGAGCTCCGGGATCCCGTTGATCGGCATGGTGCTCCGGCCGATGCTGTTCGTCGGCCTGGTCCTGCTCGCGCGCGACCGTCGGCGAGCCGGGCGTTCGGTCCTCCCCGTCGTTCCGTTCCTCGTCGTTGCGGTCGTCTTCGGGCTGGCGTCGTACGGGCTCAACCGTGCAACGGTCGCCTACGCGATCATCGGGATGGTCTTCGTCTTCGCCGAGCGTGCGGCCGGGGCGCTCCGGGGACGACACCTCGCCGGCCTGCTGGGCCTGCTGACCGCGTTCTTCGTGCTCGTCGGCACGCTGCGTTCCAGCCTGTGGGTGACCCGCACCGGGCTCGACGCGCCCACCCTGCAGCTCGTCCCGGTCCTGCAGTCCGTGATCCCGTACTTCGGCACCCCGATGCAACTCGCCGCAGCGATACCGCCGGTCCGGGTCTCGGACCCCTTCGGGATGACGAGCTTCGTCCTGTCGGTGCTGTCTCCGATCCCGGGCGCCCCCGATGCGGCCCGGACCGCCTCGAGCACCGCCCTGTACAACAACATCGTCTACCACAGCTTCGTCGGCAAGGACCAGCTCCTGCCGACGTGGTTCGAGGGCTTCCTGTGCTTCGGCGTGATCGGTGTGATCGGGTGCGGGCTCGTCGTCGGGGTGCTCTTGGCCGTCAGCGACCTGTGGCGTCGGCGGACCTCGACCGTGCTCGGTTCCTACGCTGCGGCGCTGTTCGTCCTGTGGGTCGCGCAGGCCGGCGTCACGTCCTTCAACGTCATCGAGCAGAACGTCATCTACTTCATCGTCCCACCACTGGCGCTGTCCGCCGGAGCCGCGCTCTGGCCAGGACGCCGATCTGAAAGGCAGCTCGCATGAAGATCCTCATGCTCTCCGGCATCTTCGCCCAGTCCGATGCGTACCGTGCGTCCCACATGGCGGAGACCCCGGACAGCCTCCTCGCTGACGCGCTCGCCGACGCCGGGGTCGACATCACCACGGCGGCTCCGACCTTCCGCGGCGACTGGGCGTCCTTCGACGTCGTGCACCTGAACCACCTCACCAACGCTTGTCTGCGGTCGATCGTCGAGCCACGGACGCGTGTCGTGTTCACCCACCACACGAGCGGGTGGAAGCCGTGGCACCACCGGATGGTCCGGAACGCGACCGAACGGCGGGCTGACCGTGTCGTCGTCTTCACGGACGACGAGCGGCGTCGCCTGGGCCGGCGTGTCCCGGACCGGAAGATCGAGGTCATCCGCAGTGCCCTCGCGGTCGAGCGGTTCACCACGACGACGCGGGCCCGACCGCGGCCCGGGCAGGTCTGGGACCTGCTCTACGTCGGTCAGCTGGTCGAGTTCAAGCGCGTGCACCTGGCGCTCGAACTCCTTCGTCGGCTCCGCGACGCCGGACAACCGGCTCGGCTGCGGATCATCTCGCACCGCGAGACGCTCCGTCCCGAGCTCGAGACCGCGGCTCGGCGTCTCGGGGTCCACGAGGACGTCCACTACCTCGGCACACGCACCCGCGACGAGATCGGCACCGAGATGGCGTCGTCGCACTTCCTCGTGTTGCCCTCGCATCGCGAAGCGCTCTCCACCGTGACCAGCGAGGCGGCCGTGTCGGGGCTGCCGGTCCTGCTGTTCGACGTGAGCGGTGCGGACGAACAGGTCCCACCAGGGTGGGAACTCCCACCGATCCACGACACGACGCGGTGGTCGGACCTGGCGCTCCGCCGCATGGCCGACTACGAGCGCGTCGCTGCGGCGTGGGCGGCCAACGCCCCGACCGTTCGCGGGCGCCTGTCCATCGACAGGGCGGTCGCCGAACACGTCGACATGTACCGACGCATCCTCACGCGCTGATCGCGCCGCAACTCCTCACCTCCCCGCATCCCCACTGACCTCGAGAAGGACCCGATGGACTTCCACCTGCTCATGACCCTGCTGCGCCGCGGCTGGCTGATCATCCTCGTCGCGACGCTCGCCGGCATCGGCGCTGGCGCCGCGCTCGTCGCCACCACCACGCCGCAGTACCGGGCATCCACGTCGCTGTACGTGTCGGTGAAGGGTGGCAACACCTCGACCGACCTGGTGCAGGGCGGCAGCGCTGCCGAACAGAAGGTGCAGACGTTCGCCAGCGTGGCCCGGAGCGCGCTCGTCCTGCAGCCGGTGATCGACGAGCTCGGGCTCCACACCGGCGTGGTGGATCTCGCACGGCAGGTCGAGGCACAGTCGCCGATCGACAGCGTGCTCGTCACGATCGCCGTGACGGACACCTCCGCCGAACGTTCTGCGGCCATCGCGAACGCCGTGGCCGCCCAGCTCCGCCACGTGGTCACGGACCGCTTGGAGAAGCCCGACCCCCAGGGCCAGAGCCCGTTCGCCATCGAGACGATCCAGCCGGCGATCGCGCCGAGCACGCCGGCATCTCCGCGTCTGCTCGTGAACCTCGTCGGGGGCGGCGCCGTGGGACTCCTCGCCGGACTCGCGATCGCAGCGCTCCGACTGACGCTCGACGTCCGGCTCCGTGACCGTGACGAAGTCGAACGCATCGCCAGTGCGCCGGTGATCGGGTCGATCGCATTCGATCGTGGTGTCCGCGAGCAGCCGCTCGTCGTGCACGCCCACGGCGCGGACCCGCGCGCCGAGGAGTTCCGCCGCCTCCGGACCAACCTGCAGTTCCTCGAGGCCGGTCGTGCGACGAAGAGCTTCCTCGTCACGTCGTCGGTGGCCAACGAGGGCAAGAGCACGACGGCTGCCAACCTGGCGATCTCGCTCGCCCAGAACGGTGCCCGAGTCGCCCTGGTGGACGCGGATCTCCGCCGTCCGCGCATCGCGTCGCTCATGGGCCTCGAGGGGCAGGCCGGACTGTCCGACGTCCTTATCGGACGGGTCGAGCTCGAAGACGCCCTGCAGCCGTGGGGTCGCGACGACCTCGTCATGCTGCCGTCGGGCCAGATCCCCCCGAACCCGGCGGAACTGCTCGGCACCCTCGGCATGAAGGCCGTCCTGCACGAGCTGGAAGAGGCCTTCGACATCGTCATCATCGATGCACCGCCGATGCTGCCCGTGACCGACGCGGCCATCCTGGGTCGCGTCGTCGGAGGGACACTGTTGGTGGCCTCCATGGCCGGGACCTCGCGGAAGCACCTCGCGCGAGCCGCTGCGTCACTCCGCGACTCCGGCGTCGAGCCGATCGGGTCCATCCTGACCATGGTCCGCACCGTGCGCGCCGATCGCCAGCTCTACACCTACGAGCAGCGTGCGGGTACCGCGGCCGATGCCGCGTCCGAGACGCTCGCCGGGCGGCATTCGGACCCAGCCGCGCCGGTGGTCACCCGCTGACCTGAGCGGATCCGGAACGAGCGATGCCTCGAGCCCCACGTCTCCGGACGTGGGGCTCGAGGCATCGCTCTTGTGTGGCTGGAGCCGTTGCATGTCCGGAGGCCCCCCGACCGGAAGGGCGAGCAGGAAACGCACACGTCATGAGCGGCACCACCGTCGGTGCCGTCGTCACGGACGCGGGTGCCGCCCCAGGCCAGCGCCCGACAGCACCGCAGCGGGCCCGGCGGACGGGGTCCGTTGCGGTGACGGGTCTTCGGGACAACAGGGCGAGCGTCGCCACCCGTCGACCTGATCGTCCGGCAGCGTCGCCGGCAAGGAGGCCCGGGGCAGGTTCCATCCGTCCGGCCTGACCCCGTCGTCGCGACCGACCGGCTCGCCCCGAGTGGCGTGGGGAACGCCGACACCGGCGCTGGCGGGCCTCGGACCGGTCGCGTTCCGCTGCGAGCGCGACCCGGCGGTGCACGACGAAAACGCCGATCGCCCCCGGCATGGGCCGGGGGCGATCGACGTTCCGCGCGGTGGAGACGCGCGCTCAGGACCGCGTGTTCGCGGTCGTCAGTGCTTCTGGGCGATGGGCAGGACCTTGTTCCCCGAGCCCATCTCGGTGTGCTTGGGCTCGTCGCCGTCGTAGTAGATGGTGTTGTCCGAGCCGACCGTGGTGATCGTGGTGGCAGCGGAGACCGTGATCGCGTTCTTGGAGCCCTCGACGGTCAGCTCGCGGGAGTCCCCGAGCGTCAGGGTGTTGCCCGACCCGAGGACGTCGACGAAGTCGCAGCCCGAGGCCTTGGTGGTCTTGTCGCTCGCGCCGATCGACTGCACCCCGTCGGCACAGGCGGAGTTGACCGAGGCCGGATCGGCCTTCGTGCTCGGCGTCGATGACGCGGATGGTGACGGCGTGCCGGACTTCGTGGTCGTGTTGTTGGTGGTGCAGCCCGTCAGGGCGAGGGCGGCGAGGGCCGTCGCGGTGGCTGCGATCAGGATGCGCTTCTTCATGGTGCTCTCCGGGTTGCGGGTCGTTCTGGTCGGTGGTGGTCGTGCTGCAGGCGCCGTCCTGGAAAGGACCAGGACGGCGCAGTGCGGTTTGGTGTGGCGCGGTGTGGCGCGGTGTCGAGCCGGGCGGTCACGGTCGCGACCGCCCGGCTCTGGTGGCGTCAGTTCAGGCTGAGCGACTTCGTGTCGGTCATGCCGTCGCCGTCGGCCTGGTCGATCGTGATGTCGTAGTGACCGGAACCGATCGTCTTCTTGAGCGACCAGTGCCCGTCGTTCTGCACGACGACCGAGGGCGAGACGCTGGTGAAGTTGGTCACCTTGAGCGTCACCGTGCGGCCCGGGGTGCCGGTGCCGGTGAACTCGACCCATTCGCCCTTGTAGCCCGTGGTGTTCGTCTTCGGCGAGGTGACGTCGAAGGGCAGGACGACCGGCGCGTTGGCCGGGTTGATGGTCAGCGACTTGCTGCCGTTGGCCGTCGCGCCGTCCTTCTGGGTGACGGTGATCTTGTACTCGCCGGTGCCGGTGTGCTTGTTGACGGACCAGGTGCCGTCGTTCTTGACGGTGGTGGTGACGTCGACGCTCTGGAAGTTGTCGACGTGGATGGTGACCTGCTGGCCGGCCGAGCCCTTGCCCGAGAAGGTGGTGTCCTCGCCCTTGTGGTCCGAACCGTCGACCGGTGCGTCGACCGAGAACGGGTTGTTGATCGGCGCGGCGGACGGGTTGACGGTCAGCGACTTGCTGCCGTTGGCCGTTGCGCCGTTCTTCTGGGTGACGGTGAGCTTGTACTCGCCGACACCGGTGTGCTTGACGACGGACCAGGTGCCGTTGTTCTTGACGGTGGTGGTGACGTCGACGCTCGGGAAGTTGTCGACGTGGACCGTGACCTGCTGGCCAGCCGAGCCCTTGCCGGAGAAGACGGTGTCCTCGCCCTTGTGGTCGGAGCCGTCCATCGGTGCGTCGACCGAGAACGGGTTGTTGATCGGCGCAGCGGACGGGTTGATGGTCAGCGACTTGCTGCCGTTGGCCGTGCCGTTGTCGGTCTGGGTGATGGTGAACTTGTACTCGCCGGTGCCGGTGTACTTGTTCACGTCCCAGGTGCCGTCCTGCTTCACCGTGGTGGTGACGTCCGCGGTCGCGAAGTTGTCGACGTGCAGGGTGATCTTCTGGCCAGCCGAGCCCTTGCCCGAGAAGCGCGTGTTCTCGCCCTTGTGCTCGGAGCCGTCGATCGGTGCGTCGACGGAGAACGGGTTGTTCACTCCCGAGTTGTCTGCGGTGATGGTGACCGGCGACTTGCCGGTGACCGTGAAGTCGCCTGCGTTCGTCTTGCCCGACGCCGTGAAGTCGAGGTCCTGCTGGTCGTCCTTCGCATTGGCGGGCGCGGCAACGTTCACCTTCCACTGCAGCTCGCTGCCGGCGGCGATCTTCGCGCCGTCGACGTCGGTGATCGTGCCGCGGAACAGGGAGCCGCTCGCCATGACCGAGCCCGACACGGTGAAGGTCTTGTCGTCTGACCAGGCGTCGCTGGCCGACGCACGGTACTTGCCCGTCAGCGTGGTCTGCCCGGCGGTGAAGGTGGTGCCGGACGGGGCCTTCGCCTCGACGGTGGTGTTCGTCAGCTTCGTCACCGCGGCATCGGCCTTCATGCCGAACGCGACGTCCTGCTGCTCGCCGGCCTTGATCGTCGCTGACGAGGCGACGCCCTGGGCGTTGAACCCGCCGTTCTGCTGCTGGCTTCCGGCCAGGGACGCGAAGGAGGGGTCGTCGATCGACGCCTGCTTCAGAGCGACGCGCGACTCCGAGTTGTACTGGTACTTGAAGTCCGGGTCGACTCCAAGGGCGAGACCGTTTGTCATAATGTTCACGAGGGTGCCGTTGGCGTTGAGCCCCCACCCGTAGGCAGCACCCACGGAGGCGTCCGCGCAGACGCTTTCCGTGGAGCTGGCGCTGCCCATGGTCACATAAGGCGTGCTGAACTTTAGTGCCCAGTAACACTGGTTGTGGGCCTCGTTCATCATGGCGTAGCGACCCTTGGTCACTTCGATCAAGTCGACGTACGTGAGCGACCCGTCCGAAGGGAGCTCGTAGAACTTCTTCGAGTACATGAGCTGCGTTCCATCGGGTGCCGTATAAGGCACCGGGTGCGGTGCGATGAAGGTCCCATCGCTCAGCTCGAATGCCAGGGGCATGTGCTTGACGACGGGCGGAAGGTCGGCGGCATCGGCGGCCGGGCCGAAGGCCATGCCACTCAGGACGGTCGCCGTGATGAGGGCACTCGCGCCCAGCACCTTCGGCAGTCGGTTCTTGGTGATCTTCATGAGGGGGTCTGATGCTCTCTCGTGATGTGGCCTCGAAACCGGGGCCAGGACAGGTGTATTCAACATATCATGTGAAATGCCAGAACTCAAATACCGCTCCGACCTGGGAGTTGCGTCTGATCGACGCAAGTTTCCGCTCCGGAAGTTGACGCGCCTCCCGTCCGGAGTAGAGTTGAGCCCATCGGACGCAAGTCCGGCAGACTTCAGCACCACGCATCCAACAGAAGGAGCAACACCACATGGGACGTGCAGTAGGCATCGACCTCGGAACCACCAACTCGGTCGTCAGCGTGCTCGAGGGTGGCGAGCCCACCGTCATCGCGAACGCCGAGGGCCTGCGCACCACGCCGTCGATCGTCGCCTTCACCAAGGACGGCGAGGTGCTGGTCGGCGAGACCGCCAAGCGCCAGGCCGTCACGAACGTCGACCGCACGATCGCCAGTGTCAAGCGCCACATCGGCACCGACTGGACGACCGACATCGACGGCAAGAAGTACACGCCGCAGGAGATCTCGGCCCGGACCCTCGGCAAGCTCAAGCGCGACGCCGAGCAGTACCTGGGCGAAGACGTCACCGACGCGGTCATCACCGTGCCGGCGTACTTCAACGACGCCGAGCGTCAGGCCACCAAGGACGCCGGTGAGATCGCCGGCCTCAACGTCCTGCGCATCATCAACGAGCCGACCGCGGCCGCGCTGGCCTACGGGCTCGACAAGGGCAAGGAAGACGAGCTCATCCTGGTCTTCGACCTGGGTGGTGGAACCTTCGACGTCTCACTGCTCGAGGTGGGCAAGGACGACGACTTCTCGACCATCCAGGTCCGTGCGACCTCGGGTGACAACCGCCTCGGTGGTGACGACTGGGACCAGCGCATCGTCGACCACCTGATCAAGAAGTTCAAGGACGAGCACGGCGTCGACCTGTCCACGGACAAGATCGCCAAGCAGCGCCTCAAGGAAGCCGCCGAGCAGGCCAAGAAGGAACTGTCGAGCCAGATGAGCGCCAGCATCCAGCTGCCGTACCTCACGCTGACCGCCGACGGCCCCCTGAACCTCGACGAGACCATCTCGCGCGCCCAGTTCGAGCAGATGACCTCGGACCTGCTCGACCGCACGAAGAAGCCCTTCAACGACGTCATCAAGGAAGCGGGCGTGTCCGTCAACGACATCGCGCACGTGGTCCTGGTCGGTGGCTCGACCCGCATGCCCGCCGTGGCCGAGGTCGTCAAGCAACTGACCGGCGGAAAGTCCCCGAACCAGGGCGTCAACCCGGACGAGGTCGTCGCCGTCGGCGCCGCCCTGCAGGCGGGTGTCCTGAAGGGCGAGCGCAAGGACGTCCTGCTCATCGACGTCACGCCGCTCTCGCTCGGCATCGAGACCAAGGGCGGCCTGATGACGAAGCTCATCGACCGCAACACCGCGATCCCGACCAAGCGCAGCGAGACCTTCACGACCGCTGACGACAACCAGCCGTCGGTCGCGATCCAGGTCTTCCAGGGCGAGCGCGAGTTCACCCGCGACAACAAGCCGCTCGGCACGTTCGAGCTCACCGGCATCGCGCCGGCTCCCCGTGGCGTGCCGCAGGTCGAGGTCACCTTCGACATCGACGCGAACGGCATCGTGCACGTGTCCGCCAAGGACAAGGGCACCGGCAAGGAGCAGTCGATGGTCATCTCCGGCGGCTCGTCGCTGCCGAAGGAGGACATCGAGCGCATGGTCCGCGAAGCCGAGGAGCACGCGGCCGAGGACAAGGCCCGTCGTGAGGCGAACGAGCGTCGCAACCAGGCCGAGCAGCTCGTCTACTCGATCGAGAAGCTCATCAAGGAGAACGACGACAAGCTCCCCGCGGACGTCAAGTCCGAGGTGCAGGGCGACGTCGACGCGCTGAAGTCCGCCCTGGCGGGCGAGGACGATGACGCGGTCAAGACCGCCTTCGACAAGCTCAACGAGTCGCAGGGCAAGCTCGGCCAGGCCATCTACTCGCAGCAGGACGCGGGCGCCGCGGCCGGTGGCGAGCAGCCGAACGCCGAGCAGCCGGCTGACGACGAGGACATCGTCGACGCCGAGGTCGTGGACGACGAGGACGACAAGGACAAGAAGTAACGATGACGGACTCCACGAACGACGACAACGTCGAGAACAACGAGGAGCCCCAGGTCGAGGGGGACGCCACGAACGCGGCCGAGCCCGAGGACCTGATCGAGGCCGAGGGGCCGGACGTCGAGGTCCCGACGGACGCCCCGGCGGGCGGCGAGCAGGACCTGTCCCCCGAGGACGAGGCACTGCTGGCCGACGCCGCACGCGGCATGGCGGAGGACAAGCTCAGCGCTGCCGACCGCGACCTGGTCGCCGAGATGCGCGCGGACATGCTCCGTGCGCAGGCCGAGCTGGTGAACTTCCGCAAGCGCGTCGAGCGTGACCGTGAAGCCAACCGCGAGGTCGCGATCGCCGAGGTCGTCCGGGCACTCCTGCCGGCGCTCGACGACCTGACCCGGGCCGAGGCCCACGGCGATCTGAACGAGGGCCCCATGCAGGTCATCGGGCAGAAGATCCGCGGCGGCTTCGACAAGTTCAAGCTCGTGCAGATCGGCGAGAAGGGCGAGCCCTTCGACCCGACCGTGCACGAGGCGATCGTGCAGCTCCCGACCCCGGGCGCCACCGGCCAGACCGTGGCGGACGTCGTCGAGCCGGGCTACAAGCTCGGTGAGCGTGTCCTGCGTGCGGCCAAGGTCGCGGTGGCGGTCCCGGCCTGAGCCGGGACGGAAGGTAGGTACCAGTGGCCAGTCAGGACTGGTTCGACAAGGACTTCTACGCGGTCCTCGGTGTCGACAAGAAGGCGTCCGAGGCCGACCTGAAGAAGACCTACCGGAAGCTCGCGCGGCAGTACCACCCGGACTCCAACCCGGGTGACGCTGCCGCCGAGGCCAGGTTCAAGGAGATCAGCGAGGCGTACTCGGTGCTGTCCGACAAGGACCAGCGCGCCGAGTACGACCAGGTCCGTGCCATGGGCTCGGGCGCTCGCTTCACGGCGGGCGGCCCGGGCCAGGGCGGCGGATTCGAGGACGTCTTCGGCGGGATGTTCGGCCAGCAGGGCGGTGGCGGACAGCGTGTCCGCTTCGGCCAGGGCGGTGCCGGCGGCTTCGAGGACATCCTGGGCGGGATGTTCGGCGGCGGTGCTGGCTTCGGCCAGTCCTCCGGCGGGTACCGCGGCTTCGGTGGTCCGACGAAGGGGCGCGACGTCACCGCGACGACGACGCTCGACTTCGCCACGGCGATCGCCGGCGACACGGTCAAGCTCGCGCAGGGCAACGGCCGGCCGGTGAACGTCCGGATCCCCGCGGGGGTCGCGGACGGTCAGAAGATCCGGCTGCGGGGCCGCGGCGAACCGAGCCCGGACGGCGGCGACGCTGGTGACCTGGTGGTCGCGGTGCACGTCCGCAAGCACCCGGTCTTCGAGCGCGACGGGCAGCACCTGCGCGTGGACGTCCCCGTGACGTTCGTCGAGGCAGCGCTCGGCGCCACCATCCAGGTCCCGACGCTCGGCGGCGAGCCCGTCAAGCTGCGGGTCGCTCCGGGCACGCCCTCTGGTCGCGTCCTGCGCGTCAAGGGCCGCGGCGTCACGACCAAGACCGGCACGGGCGACCTGCTGGCGACGGTCCAGGTCGCGGTGCCGTCGCACCTGTCCGACAAGGCGAAGGAAGCGGTCGAGGCGCTCGCCGCGGCCCTGCCCGACGAGGACCCGCGCGAGGACCTGCTCGCCAAGGCGCGCGGCTAGCGTCGCGCACCACATGCACCAGACCCGGCCAGGAGGCCCGGCGCGGCTCCGTCAGGAAGCCGCACCGGGCCTCCAGGCTGGTCGCAGACCACGCGGACGACGGAAGGGACCCACGCCATGACCGACATGGACGAGAACTCGCCCGTCTTCGCGATCGCGGTCGCCGCGGAGCTGGCGGAGATGCACCCGCAGACGCTCCGGCAGTACGACCGGCTCGGCCTGGTCGTGCCGGGGCGCACCCGCGGCGGCTCGCGTCGGTACTCGATGCGCGACGTCGTACAGCTGCGCGAGATCGCGCGGCTGGGCTCCGAGGGCGTGTCGCTCGAGGGGATCCGCCGCGTGCTCGAGCTCGAGAACGAGAACAAGCAGCTGCGTGACCGGGTCCGCGAACTCGAGACGGCCCTGGCAGACCAGCTGATCAACCGTCCCGGCGCCCGGGTGTTCGCGGCCACGGCGAGCGGTGCCGCGGTGTCGCTGCGTGCGGGCTCGCGTCCGGAGCGCAACACGCAGATCGTGCTCTGGCGACCACCGCACTGACGTCATGACGAAGGCCCCCTGCCGTGATCGGCAGGGGGCCTTCGCCATGCGGTCGCTCGGACTACGCCGGGACGTAGTCGAACGTGTCCGGGTCCGGGCCGGTGCGGTGGCCCTTGTCGAGCGTGGTGATGTCGGTCATGTCCTCGTCGGAGAGCTCGAAGTCGAAGATCGCGAAGTTCTCCTCGACGCGCGAGCGGGTCACCGACTTCGGGAACACGATGTCGCCGCGCTGGATGTGCCAACGGAGCACGACCTGCGCCGGGGTCTTGCCGACGTTGCCGGCGATGCGCGTGATGGTCTCGTCGTCGAGCACCAGGCCCTGGGCGATCGGGGACCAGGCCTCGGTCGCGATGCCGAGCTCGCGGTTGTGGGCGCGGAGCTCGTCCTGGGTCAGGTACGGGTGCACCTCGATCTGGTTGACCGACGGCGTGATGGTCGTCTCGGCCTTGAGGCGGTTGAGGTGGTGCGCCTGGAAGTTCGAGACGCCGATCGAGCGGGCGGTGCCGCCGCGGTACAGCTCCTCCATCGCCTTCCACGTGGGGACGAAGTCCGTCACGGTGGGCAGCGGCCAGTGGATGAGGAAGAGGTCCGTGTACCCGCCGAGCAGCTCGGCCGACTTCTTGCCGTTCTCGAGCGCTGCCTCGGGGTCGTGGAAGCCGTTGTTGAGCTTCGAGGTCACGAAGATCTCGGAGCGGTCGATGCCGGACTCGGCGATCGCCTCGCCGACCTCTTTCTCGTTGCCGTACATCTCGGCGGTGTCGATGTGGCGGTAGCCGACCTCGAGGGCCGCGAGCGTCGCCGCCTTGGTCTCCGAGGGGTCGATCTGGAACACACCGAAGCCGAGCTGCGGGATGGTCTTGCCGTCGTTGAGTGTGATGTTCGGAACGGTCATGACCCCAGACAACCAGCGGACGTCCGAGCGGCGTTCCGGCAACACTCAGCGAACGGGGTTCACGCGAGCGACGCGCGGATGTACGCCGCCAGGGCCTCGCCGTACGCCATGGCCGGGTCGGCGGACGCGAAGGTCCGGTCGGCGCCCGAGATCGTCGCCGTCACGGTGTACACGACGCGGTCCCCGTTCGACACACGGGTCAGCCCGATGAACGACGGGCCGAGCAGGTCACGCAGCTGGTCCTCGCGCGGCAGCCAGAGCGACTCGGCGGCGGTCACCGAGTCGAGTGCCCACTCGGTGGTGCCGTTGAAGCCCAGGATCGTGCCCGACGGGTGGTCGTGCCGTTCGACGGTCATCTCCGACACGGTGTAGACGTCGTCGTCGACCCCGGGCTTGTCGATGACGAAGCGGTCGCCCGTTGCGGGGTTCCAACGGAGTCCGGC
Organism: Curtobacterium sp. VKM Ac-2922; assembly: GCF_022815645.1. Lineage (GTDB taxonomy): Bacteria > Actinomycetota > Actinomycetes > Actinomycetales > Microbacteriaceae > Curtobacterium. The sequence goes on from NZ_JALGRO010000005.1 coordinate 146,104, forward strand.
ATCACGGAGGGTCTTGGCGAGTTCGACGGTGATCACCCCACCAACCTGCCACCAACGCCGCCCGCACGTGTTCCCGATGGCAACCCGTACTAGCATCACGGAGCACCCACGCGCGCGGATCGTCCTGGTACGTTCCGCGCGCGCGACGCGACGCTGCCCGGACCACCGGTGCCGTGCCTCCAGGCCGCAGACCGGCCACGGCACCACCGACGGCCGGGCCCCGACCGCGGCGGACCCCGGGGCGCTCCGCCGAAGAGAAGGACCGCTATGACCCTCGACCGCGAGGAACTCCAGGGCGACTGGACCGTGTCGATCGGCGACGACTCCGCGCCCGCCGGTGCACCGGCGGCGGTGTTGGCCGCCCTGCGCGGACCGGGCATCAGCGCGACGGTGCCGGGGCAGGTGCACACCGACCTGCAGCGCGAGGGGCTGCTGCCCGACCCCGCCTTCGACCGGAACGAGCCGTCGGCCGCATGGGTCGGTCGCGCGGACTGGACCTACCGTCGACAGCTCGACGTCGACCCGCGCGGACACGAACGCGTCGACCTGGTCTGCGACGGACTCGACACCGTCGCCGAGCTGAGCCTGGACGGCGTGGTCGTCGGGACCACGCGCAACATGCACCGCCGCTACCGCTTCGACCTGCTGAACCGCATCGGCGGGAGCGGCGACGACGACCGGACGCTCGAGATCCTGTTCGAGTCGCCGTACCGCGAAGCAGGCCGCGTCGCTGCCCGCGCGGGCGCGATGCCCGGACCGTACGACGAGCCGTTCCCCTACGTGCGCAAGATGGCGTCGAACTTCGGCTGGGACTGGGGCCTGACCGCGGTCACGAGCGGACCGTGGCGCGACGTCGCGATCGAGCGCTGGTCCACCGCCCGACTGCGCGACGTCCGGCCGCTGGTCGACGTCGAGGCGGGCGAGGGGGTCCTCGACGCCCACATCGCGTTCGAGCGCTCGGGCGCGAACGACCTGGACCAGGACGGTGAGGACGACGACCTGGTGCTCGTGGTGACCGTGGCGGGGGAGACCGCCGAGGGCACGACGACCCGGCAGCGCTCGCGCGCGCAGGTCACGCCGAAGGAGGACGAGACCGTCGTCACGGTGCGGATCCCCGACGCGCGGCTCTGGTGGCCCCGCGGGTACGGCGAGCAGCCCCTGTACGACGTCTTCGTCGAGCTGCAGACGGTCGAGGGCGAGGTGCTCGACCGGCAGACGTTCCGCACCGGGTTCCGGTCCACGCGGATCGACACCACCAAGGACGACACCGGGCGGCCCTTCGACATCCACGTCAACGGCACGCTGATCGACGTGCGCGGGGTGAACTGGATCCCGGACGACGTCATCGTCTCGCGGGTCGACCGCGCCCGCTACCAGGACCGGCTCGCCGCGGCGGCGTCGCTCAACACGAACCTGGTCCGCGTGTGGGGTGGCGGCGTGTACGAGTCGCACGACTTCTACGAGGTCTGCGACGAACTCGGACTGCTGGTGTGGCAGGACTTCCCGTTCGCGTGCTCGGCCTACCCGGAGATCGAACCGCTCCGCAGCGAGGTCGTGGCCGAGGCGCGGGACAACGTCGCGCGGCTGTCGCGGCACCCGTCGCTGGTGCTGTGGAACGGCAACAACGAGAACATCTGGCTGCACGACGCCGACGGCTGGGCGAAGGACCTGGGCGACCGCGGCTGGGGGCTCGACTACTACCTCGACCTGCTGCCGACGATCGTCGACGCGGTCGACCCGTCGCGCTTCTACACGGTGGCGTCGCCGTGGTCCGGGTCGGAGTCGCTGTTCGCGAACGACGTCGACAACGAGACACACCACTCGTGGGACGTCTGGAACCGGCTGTCCGACGACCACTACCGCGACTCGGTGCCGCGGTTCGTGTCCGAGTTCGGCTGGCAGGCGCCGCCCGCCTGGCGCACCCTGCGCGACGCCGTGTCCGACGACCCGATGACGCCGACGTCGCCCGGAGTCGTGCACCACCAGAAGGCCGCGGACGGCATGGCGAAGCTCGCCCGCGGGCTCGAGCCCCGGTTCGGCACCGGCTGGGACACCGACCTGGACCGGTGGCACTACCTGACGCAGCTGCAGCAGGCCCGCGCGATCGCCACGGGGGTCGAGCACTGGCGGACCCACTGGCCGCGGAACACCGGCGTGATCGTGTGGCAGCTGAACGACCTGTGGCCGGTGTCGTCGTGGTCGGCGATCGACTCGGCGGGGCGGCTGAAGCCGCTGGCGCACGAGCTGCGCCGCCTGTACGACGACGTGCTGCTGACGATCCGACCGGCGTCGCGGGTGTCGGTCGCGACCGGTCGGGCGCCTGCGGACAGCGCCGGACGGCCAGGAGGCTCGGACCAGACCACCGCGTCGCTGCCGGTCCCCGAGACGGTCGGGTCCGGTGCCGCGGACGGCTCCGGCGTCGCAGTCGGGTCCGTTGCCGTGGTCGGGTCCGCCGGCTCCGGTTCGGCGCCGGGTGACACCGCCGTGCTCGACCGCCCGGACGAGGGCACCTCGTCGCCGATCGAGATCGCGGTGCGATCGACGCGCCGCGGTCTGGACAGCGTGGTGCGCGTCCGTCGGGTCGACCTGTCCGGACGGGTGCTGGCCGAGGCCGAGCTGCCGGTCCGGCTGGACAAGGCCGGCGTCGCCGTCGTGCCGCTGCCGGCGGCGGTCGGCGTCGTGGCCGACCCGACGGCCGAGCTCGTCATCGCGGACATGGACTGGCGACGTGCCGTGTGGACGCCGGGACCCGACAAGGACATGCGCTGGGAGCCCGCGCACTACCGGGCGGCGTTCTCGCCGGCTGCGGACGGCGACGGGCTCGACCTGGTGGTGGAGGCGGAGTCGCTCGTGCGCGACCTGCTGCTGCAGCCGGACCGGGTGCAGCCGGGTGGCACGGTCGACCGCGGCTTCATGACCCTGCTGCCGGGGGAGCAGGTGGCCTTCCGCCTGCACGGCGTGACCGAGGCCGACATCCCCTCGCTCACCGGTGCCGCGGTGATGTGGACCCTCGATCGCGTCCTCGACGACCACGTCGATCCTGAATGAGCGGTGTCCGTTCCCGGCCCCGCCTGTGCTTCCGGACGCACGCGCGGTACCATCGGACGAACGCGGACTTCCGCTGGGCGCATCGATGACGATCCGCTGACGGCGACCAGTTCCAGAATCAAGGAGTCATGATGCTCGGAAACCTCACCGGTCTGCACCTGCTGATCATCCTCGGGATCGTCATCCTGCTCTTCGGCGCCACCAAGCTGCCGGCCCTGGCCAAGGGCCTCGGCCAGTCGATCAACATCTTCAAGAAGGAGATGGACACCGACGACAAGAAGGCCAAGGGCACGGACGGCACCGTCCAGAACACCACGGCCGAGCCGACCACCCCTGCTGCGCAGCAGGTCCCGGTCGTCAACCCCGGACCCTCGGTCCAGCCGAACACCACCGACCACCGGAGCTGATCCGGTCCCGCCCCGTTGCTGAAGCCCCCGTGGTCCCACACGGGGGCTTCGTCGTGTCCGGCGCGGGTGCGATGACGAGCGGCGCGACACCCCGGCCCGCCCCGCCGCGCAGGCGCATGATGAGCAGGTGACCACCCACCCCGCGCCACTGCGCGACGACCGCCGTACCGTGCTCGTCGTCGCGATCCTGGCGTCCTTCGTCGTGGGGTTGGACTCGAGCGTGGTGAACGTGGCGCTCCCGGCGATCAAGACCGAGCTCGGCGGCGGACTCGTCGTGCAGCAGTGGACGGTGGACGCGTACCTGGTCACCCTCGGTTCGCTGATCCTGGTCGCCGGCTCGCTGTCGGACCTGTTCGGTCGCGTCCGGATCGTCACGTGGGGGCTCGTGGTGTTCGGGGTCGCCTCGGTGCTCTGCGCGATCGCACCCACGGGCGTCGTGCTCATCGTCGCCCGGGCACTGCAGGGCGTCGGCGGCGCACTCGTCACCCCGAGCGCGTTGGCACTGATCGTCGCGGCCTACCGGGGCGCGGCGCAGGCCAAGGCCATCGGGTCGTGGACGGCGTGGTCGAGCGCTGCGGTGATCGTCGGCCCGGTGGTCGGCGGGCTGATCGTGGACGGGATCGGGTGGCGGTGGATCTTCGTGCTGACGGCGGTCCCGATCGCGGTGACGATCGTGCTGGTGCGCCGGATCTCGGGCGACGTGGTGGCGGGGCACCGTCCCCCGGTCGACGTCGTCGGCGCGGTGCTCGCGGTGCTCGGTGTGGGTGGTGTCGTGCTCGGGCTCATCGAGCAGGAGCGGCTCGGGTGGGGAGCCCCGGCGGTGGTCGCGGCGCTGGTCGTCGGTGGCGTGGCGCTCGTCGCGTTCGTGCCCTGGGAGCTGCGTGTGATGCGGGGAACCGGTGCGCCGCTCGTCCCGCTCGGGCTGTTCCGGGCGCGCAACTTCGCGGTCGGCAACCTGGCCACGCTGTCGATCTACGGCGCGCTCGGGATGGTGTTCTTCGTGGTGACGCTGTTCCTGCAGGAGATCTGGCGCTTCCCGGCCTGGCTGGCGGGCCTGGCGACCCTGCCGCCGACGGTCATGCTGCTGCTGCTCTCGACCACGGTCGGGTCGCTCGCCGGGCGGTACGGTCCACGGTGGTTCATGGCGGCGGGTCCGGCGATCGCGGCGGTCGGCGCGCTCGTGCTGCTGCTGGCGGGAGACGACCCCGCTGCCTACTGGTGGTCGGTGCTGCCGGGGCTGGTGCTGATCGGGGCGGGGATCGCGACCATGGTGACCCCGCTCACGAGTGCCGTGCTGGGATCGGTGCCGCAGTCCGAGGCCGGCGCGGGATCGGCCGTCAACAACGCCGTCGCGCGCATCGCCGGACTGGTGACGGTGGCCCTGGCCGGGGTCGTCCTGGGCGGCGGTGTCAGTGTGGGCGGCCTGCACCGGGCGATGCTCGTGATGGCCGTGCTGCTGGCGGCCGGCGCCGTGGTCAGCGCGCTCGGGATCCGGAATCCGACCACGCGATCCTGAGTTGAGTGCAGTAGACTCAAGTTCAGATCCGACGCAAGGAAAGGACAGAACGCATGGCGAACCTCCAGGGCGCTCCTGACTCTGCCGAGCGGCAGAAGACCGCCCTCGAGCAGTACGGCGTCGACCTGACGGCGATCGCACGGAGCGGCAAGCTCGACCCCGTGATCGGCCGTGACGCCGAGATCCGGCGCGTGTCGCAGGTGCTGACGCGCCGCACCAAGAACAACCCCGTGCTCATCGGCGAGCCCGGCGTGGGCAAGACCGCGGTCGTCGAGGGACTCGCGCAGCGCATCGTCGCCGGCGACGTCGCCGACTCGCTCAAGGACAAGCGGCTGGTGTCGCTCGACATCTCGGCGCTCATCGCGGGTGCGAAGTACCGCGGCGAGTTCGAGGAGCGGCTGAAGGACGTCCTCAAGGAGATCAACGAGTCCGACGGCCAGGTGATCACGTTCATCGACGAGCTGCACACGCTGATGGGCGCCGGCGGGGGCGAGGGATCCGTCGCCGCGTCGAACATGCTCAAGCCGATGCTGGCGCGCGGTGAACTCCGCCTGATCGGTGCGACCACGCTCGACGAGTACCGCCAGTACATCGAGAAGGACGCGGCGCTCGAGCGGCGCTTCCAGCAGGTGTACGTGGGCGAACCCAGCGTCGAGGACGCCATCGCGATCCTGCGCGGGCTCAAGGAACGGTACGAAGCGCACCACAAGGTCACCATCAACGACTCCGCGCTCGTGGCCGCGGCGAGCCTGTCGAACCGGTACATCTCCGGCCGCCAGTTGCCCGACAAGGCGATCGACCTGATCGACGAGGCCGCGTCGCGCCTGCGGATGGAGATCGACTCCAGCCCGGTCGAGATCGACGAGCTCAAGCGGAACGTCGACCGACTGCGGGTCGAGGAGTTCGCGCTCAAGCAGGAGAAGGACGACGCGTCCAAGGCCCGGCTCGAGACCCTGCGCGGGGAACTCCGCTCGCGCGAGGAACGCCTGGGCGTGCTCGAGGAACGGTGGCAGGCCGAACGGGCCTCGCTCAACCGGATCGGTGAGCTCAAGCAACAGCTCGACGACCTGAACATGCGCTCGCAGCGGGCCCAGCGCGAAGCCGACTACGCCACGGTGTCGCGGCTGGAGTACGGCGAGAAGCCCCGGATCGAGGCCGAGCTCGCCGCCGCCGAACAGGCCGAGGGCGCCGACCGGATGGTGAACGACAGCGTCACCGACGAGGACATCGCCGCCGTCATCGCGCAGTGGACGGGCATCCCGCTCGGGCGACTGCTGCAGGGCGAGACCGAGAAGCTCCTGCACCTGGAGACCGAGCTCGGCCGCCGGATCATCGGGCAGCGCACCGCCGTCAGCACCGTCTCCGAAGCCGTCCGCCGCACCCGCGCGGGCATCTCGGACCCGGATCGACCGACCGGGTCGTTCCTGTTCCTCGGCCCGACCGGTGTCGGCAAGACCGAGCTCGCCAAGGCGCTCGCCGAGTTCCTGTTCGACGACGAGAAGGCCCTGGTCCGCATCGACATGAGCGAGTACGGCGAGAAGCACTCCGTCGCACGCCTGATCGGTGCTCCGCCCGGGTACATCGGGTACGAGGCCGGCGGGCAGCTCACCGAAGCGGTCCGGCGTCGTCCGTACTCGGTGATCCTGCTGGACGAGGTCGAGAAGGCACACCCCGAGGTCTTCGACGTGCTGCTGCAGGTGCTGGACGACGGGCGACTGACCGACGGCCAGGGCCGCACGGTCGACTTCCGGAACACGATCATGGTGCTGACCTCGAACCTCGGCTCGCAGTTCATGACCGACATGTCGATCACGGCCGACCAGCGCGAGGAAGCCGTGCGGGACCTCGTGCAGCAGGCCTTCCGTCCGGAGTTCGTCAACCGGCTCGACGACATCGTGGTGTTCCAGGCGCTGACGGCCGAGGACCTCGGCCAGATCGTCTCGCTGTACGTCGACCGGCTGGCCCGCCGGCTGTCCGACCGTCGGCTCGAGCTCGCGGTCACGCCGCAGGCACGCCAGTGGCTGGCGGAACGCGGCTACGACCCGGTCTACGGCGCCCGCCCCTTGCGTCGCCTCATGCAGCGGCAGATCGACGACCACCTGGCGCGGGCGATCCTGGCCGGAGACGTGCGTGACGGCGACACGGTGCGGGTGGACGTCGCCGAGGGCGGTGACGGCCTGACGGTCGAGCCGTTCGAACTGGCCGAGATCGTCGAGGAGTAGTGCAGCACGCACAGCAGGCCCGGTGCTGGTCCGACGGACCGGCACCGGGCCTGCTGTGCATCGCCCAGAGCGCGAAACGTCGACGAAACGCCGGACCGGGAAGGCTCGGCACATGGACCACCTGACGATCGACACCGTTCCCCTGGCCACCGTCTCCGCCCCGACGGGGGCCGTCACCGCGTTCGTCGTCCGGGTCGACGAGCGATCGGGGTCGGTGACCCTCGACTCAGCCCCAGCACAGTGACATGTCGTGTACTACCGGTGTGCGAGTTCTGGTGGTGGACGACGAGACGACCCTGGCCGACCTCATCGCGCGGGGGCTGTCACGGCAGGACATGGCGGTCGACGTCGCCTACCGCGGCGACACCGCCGACGAGATGCTCGCGGTCAACGACTACGACGTCGTGGTGCTCGACCGTGACGTCCCCGGTGTGCACGGTGACGAGATCGCGCGGCGTCTGGCGGCACACGGCAGCCTGACGCGCATCCTGATGCTCACGGCCGCGGCGACACTGACCGACCGGGTGCACGGGCTGGAACTCGGCGCCGACGACTACCTGGCGAAGCCCTTCGAGTACCCGGAGCTCGTCGCGCGCGTGCGGGCCCTCGGGCGCCGCAGCACCGCACCCGTCGCGCCCGTGCTCGAACGCGGCGGCATCGTGCTCGACACCAACCGCCGCATGGTGACGCGCGACGGCCGACCGCTCGACCTGACGGCGAAGGAGCTCGGCGTGCTCGAGACCCTGCTGCGCGCCGACGGCCGGATCGTGTCGAGCGAGGAACTGCTCGAGAAGGTCTGGGACATGAACATCGACCCGTTCACCGCCGCCGTGCGGGTGACGATGTCCAAGCTGCGCCGGAAGCTCGGCGACCCCGACCCGATCCGGACCGTGCCGGGCGCCGGCTACGCGGTGTGAGGCGCTCCTGGAGCATCCGGGTCCGGACGGCGCTGTTGTTCGCCGTGGCCTCGATGGCACTGACCACGGCGGTGCTGGTGTTCGTCAACGTCGCGTCGCAGCAGTCCTTCACGCGGGTGTTCCAACGCGAGGGGACGGCGTCGGCTCCAGCATCGGTGGACCCTGCTCCGCCGGCTGCTCCCGCTGCTCCGGGGTGGGCCGCGGCGACCGCGCTGCCCATGACGAGCGGACCCGCCCCGCAGCCCGCCGAGGGGACGATCGTGTCGACGGTCTCCACCCTGCAGTGGCAGTGGTCCGCGATCGGCATCGTCGCCGCGGGGGCGCTCGCCGGTGGTGTCGGGTGGCTGGTCACACGGCGGGTCCTGCGGCCGATCGACCGGATCACCCGGGCGGCGACCCGCATCTCGGCGTCGAACCTGCACGAGCGCATCGCCCTCGACGGACCCGACGACGAACTCCGACGGCTCTCGGGCACCGTCGACGCCCTGCTCGCGCGGCTGGAGACGGCGTTCGAGAGCCAGCGACGGTTCGTCGCCCAGGCATCGCACGAACTCCGGACGCCGCTGGCCGTCCAGCGCGCGGCACTGCAGATCGGCCTGCCCGACGACGCGACCCCCGATGAGATCGCCGTCGCACGTGGACAGCTGCTCGACCACAACCGTCGCACCGAGCACCTGGTGGAGAGCCTGCTGGTGCTGGCACAGGCCGAACGCGGGATCTCGGTACCCCGCGAAGCGCTCGACCTGCCCGCGATCGTCGACCAGGTGACCACGGCGGTGCGGGCCGAGCGTGCCGGTGGCGCGCGCGTGGTCTGCGTGACGCGGGGCGAGCCTCCCGTCGGTCTGACCGGCGAACCGACGCTCGTGCGCCAGGTCGTGACCAACCTGGTCGACAACGCGCTCGAGTACAACGTGCCCGACGGCATCGTCCGGGTGACGGTCGAGCGCAGTGGACTCGTCGTCGAGAACACCGGACCGACCGTGTCGGACGACGCGGTCGGCGCCCTGACGGAGCCCTTCCGGCGGAACGGTGTGGACGGCACGCGTCGGCACAGCGGGCTCGGCCTGTCGATCGTGCAGGCCGTGGTCCGTGCCCACGGGTGGACGCTGGCGATCACGCCGCGACCCGGCGGCGGACTCGTCGTGCGCGTCGGTGTTTCGCCGATGTGACCTGACGGGTACCCGGGACGAAACAGCGGTTCCGCTGTGCTGGGTGCATGCACACCAGTTCACGAACGAAGACCCTCCGCGCCCAGATCGTGGCGCTCACTGCCGCTGCCCTGCTGCTGCCTGCCGTCCTGGCCGGATGCAGCTCGTCACCCGACGGCTCTGCCAGCGGTGCGCCGAGTGCCGGCGCCGGATCCGCGGACCGCGCCGCGTCGAAGACGGCGGCGTGCATGCGCGCCAAGGGCTACGACATGGCGGACCCGTCTGCAGGCAAGTTCTCGGTCGGCCGGCCGGACGGCGTCGACCCGGCCCAGTGGGACGCAGACTTCGCCGCGTGCGCCGGGACCGGCGGACACGCTGCACCGGGCACCGCGACGGGCGACGACTCCGAGTTCCCCGACCAGGACCTGGTCCGCCGGGCGAAGAAGGTCGCTGCCTGCCTGCGCGAGCACGGGTACGAGGACTTCCCGGACTCCCTCGACGCTCAGGCCACCTACCAGGTCCCCGGCGACCCCGACGCGTTCGACGAAGCCGGCACGGCCTGCGGGCGCGACTTCGCACCGGCGACCAGGTCCGGAGCGGGGTCGTGAGGCGGGTGGCCGCGCGCCGGACCGCCATCGCAGGCGTCTGTCTGGTCGTGGTGCTCGGGGCCGGTGTCGGCACCTGGGCCGTGCTCGACCCGGCGGCGTCCCGCGCCGACACGACGAGCGCCCCGCGCCACCACCCCACCGCAGCGGTGGAGCGGGGCGACCTGGTCGACACGAAGACCTTCGCCGGGTCGCTCGGCTACGGTGCCCCGTCCTCGGTGCCGGGCGCTGCGACGGGCACGCTCACGTGGCTGCCGGCGCCGGGCCAGGTGATCCACCAGGACGAACCCCTGTACGCGGTCGACGAGCACCCGGTCCGCGCGATGCACGGGACCACCCCGCTGTGGCGGACCTTGGCACCCGGTGCCCGCGGGGCCGACGTGCAGCAGCTCAACCAGGACCTCGCTGCGCTGGGGTACGACGTCGCCGTCGACGACGTCTTCGGACGCCGGACCGCGGCGGCCGTCAAGCGCTGGCAGCACGACCGCCGGATGCCGGTGACCGGGGTGGTGACGGCGGACGACATCGCCTTCGTCCCGGGCGACGTCCGGGTCGACGCCGTGACCGGGGTGCTCGGGCAGCCGGCCGGTGGCGACGTCCTGCGCGTCACGAGCACGGCACGCGTCGTCCGGGCGACGGTGGCCCAGCGCGAGGCCGAGCGCCTGGCGGTGGGCACGGCCGTCCGGGTCCGGGTCAACGGCACGGGCGCGGCGATGGACGGCACCGTCGTCGACGCGGTCCCGACCACCGGCAAGGACGGCACCGCGTCCGTCGACGTCACGGTCGGCTTCGACCCCGGGGACCGCACACTGCCGGCCGCGGCCTCGGCGCAGGTCGAGGCCCAGGGGCAGCGGGAGACCGACGTGCTCACCGTCCCCGTGGCGGCGCTCGTCGCCGGTGCCGGGTCCGGCGGCGGGTACGCGGTCGAGGTGGTGCGCCGCGACGGGACCACGAAGCGTGTTCCGGTGCAGGCGGGCTTCGTCGCCAGTGGCAAGGTCGCCGTCACGGGTGCGCTGCACGCCGGCGACCGGGTCGTGGTGCCGTCGTGAGCGTGCTGTCGGTGCGCGACGTCACGAAGACCTACGGCGACGTCGGTGCCCTGCGCGGGGTCTCGCTCGAGATCGACCACGGCGAGCTCGTCGCCGTCGTCGGGCCGTCCGGCTCGGGGAAGTCGACGATGCTCAACATCGTGGGCACCCTCGACCGTCCGACCGCGGGCACCGTGACGATCGCCGGCAACGACGTCGACACGATGACGGACGACGCGCTCTCGCAGTTGCGTGCCGAGCACGTCGGCTTCGTGTTCCAGCACTTCCACCTGCAGTCCGGGGCCACCGCGGCCGAGAACGTCGCCGACGGCCTGCTCTACGCCGGGGTCCCGCGTCGCCAGCGCCGTCTCCGGGCGGTCGCTGCGCTCGAGCGCGTCGGCCTGGGGCACCGCGTCGACCACCGACCGGACCAGCTCTCGGGTGGCGAGAAGCAACGCGTCGCCATCGCCCGGGCGATCGTCGGCGACCCGAGCATCCTGCTCGCCGACGAGCCGACCGGTGCGCTCGACTCGGTGTCGGGGGCCGCGGTCCTGGCGCTGCTCCGCGAACTCAACGACGGCGGCACCACCGTGCTCGTCATCACCCACGACCTGGAGCTGGCGGCGTCCCTGCCCCGCCGGGTGCGCATGCGCGACGGACTGGTGGAGCACGACGACGCCCGGCAGCCGCTCGGGAGCGCACGGTGAACGCCGGCGACCTGTTCCGGCTCGGCGTGTTCGGGTTGCGCACCCGGCCGACCCGCGTCGTCCTGTCCGCCCTCGGCATCGCGATCGGCATCGCGGCGATGATCGCGGTCGTCGGGATCTCGTCGTCGAGCAAGGCCGCACTCGACCGCGTGCTGGACCAGCTGGGCACGAACGTGCTCACCGTCACCCCGGCACAGGGGTTCGGGGAACGACCGCCGTTGCCGGACACCGCCGTGGCCTCGGCGCTCCGGCAGGACGACGTCCTCGGGGCCGCCGGGGTCGGCACCGTGCCGGGCGGCTCGGCGTACCGCAACGACCACGTCCCGACCGCCGAGACGAAGGGCATCGGCGTGACGGGGGCGTGGGGCGACGTCCCCGCGGTCCTCGGCGGCACGGTCGCCTCGGGTCGGTGGCTCGACACGGCCCCGACCGCGCTGCCGCAGGTCGTCCTCGGGGCGAGCGCCGCCGCGAACCTCGGCATCGACCACGTGGACGCCGACGCGCGGGTCTGGATCGACGGACGGTGGGTGCAGGTCGTGGGCGTCCTCGATCCGATCGCGCTCGCCGCGGACCTGGACAACCAGGTGTTCGTCCCGCGCGGGCTGGCCGCCACACTCGGGTTCGACGGTCACCCGACGGCGGTCTACACGCGGGTGGACCCGGACCGCGTCGCCGACGCACGCGGGGTCCTGGCCGACGCGATCAGCCCCGGACACGCACAGGACGTCGGGGTCACCCGGCCGTCGGACGCGCTCGCCGCGAAGAACGCCACGGACGAGTCCTTCACGGGGCTGTTGGTCGGGATCGGCGGTGTCGCGCTGCTGGTCGGTGGCATCGGGGTGGCGAACACGATGGTCATCACCGTGCTGGAACGTCGCGCCGAGATCGGGGTGCGGCGGGCGCTGGGTGCGCGGCGCCGGAACATCCGTGACCAGTTCCTGGTCGAGTCGCTGCTGCTGTCGTTCGTGGGGGGCATCGCGGGCGTGGTGATCGGGCTCGGGGTGACGGTCGCCTTCGCGGTCGGACAGGGGTGGCCGGTCGCGGTCCCGCTGTGGGCGGTCGGCGGCGGCCTCGGCGCGACCGTCGTGATCGGCGGGGTCGCCGGGCTCTGGCCGGCGGCCCGCGCCGCGCGCATCCCCCCGACGAGCGCGCTGGCCGCGGTCTGAGGACACGACGCGGTCAGCCGGGAGGCCCGGTGCCGGTCCCTGGGACCGCACCGGGCCCGGGGGCCTAGCGTCCGGTGCATGCCGGAGATCCGAGCGCTGAGGCGCATGACCGATGCCATCGAGGACGCCAGCGTCCTGGACAAGGCCGTGGCCTTCGACCGGGCCGTCGTCCGTGCGACCGCCAGGCCGCGAGCCCTGCGGCAGCTGCTGCACGGAGTGCCCTTCGGGCACCCGATCCACCCGCTGATGGTGCAGGTGCCCCTGGGCACGTGGATCTCGGCCGCGGTGCTCGACCTGCTGGGCGGGAAGGGCAACGCGAAGGCCGCGACGACCCTGGTCGGCGTCGGCCTGGCGTCGGCGGGCAGCGCGTCGGTGGCCGGCTACGTCGACTGGGCCGAGCTCGGGACGAAACAGCTGCGCACCGGGTGGGTGCACCAGGCGGTCAACTGGGTCGGCATCTCGTTGTACGGACTGTCCTGGGCGCAGCGGCGGGCCGGGAACCACGGCGCCGGCAAGGTGCTCGGGTTCGCCGGGCTGGCCGTCGTCGGTGTCGGGGGGTACCTGGGCGGACACCTGGCCTACCGGCAGCGTGCCGGTGTCAGCGCGGCCGGCGAGGTGCCGTTCGACGGGATCCACTGACGACCCGTCGCGGGTCGACGGACCGTCCGTGGGCGCGGGGCTCAGGGACCGGCCGGACGGGCGGGTCCGAGCACGGGTGCCAGCGCGTCGGCGAGCCGCGGTTCGAGCGCACGGGCCATGGTGTCCGTCAGGTGGTTCGCGTCGCGGTAGATCAGGACGTTCCAGAGCACCGGAGCGCAGACGTCGCGGCAGATCCAGGGCAGGGGGTCGATCCAGGTCACGCCGGTGCGCGCGGCGACCTCGGCCTGTGCCGTCGTCCGCGCCGTGTCGACGAGCGTGTCGCGGGGCGCGGCGCACCGCCCGACGTCGTGCAGCGCGGCGGACAGACACCGGTCGGGCGTCTCGTCCCAGAACGGGGTGTCGCCGACGAGCACCACTGCGGCCCCGGACGCCCGGAGGTCGTGGATCGTGTGTTCGAGTGCGTGTCCCCACCCCGCGGCGTCGGTGTCCGCCGCGTACGAGTTCGCGGCGTTCGCCAGGACAACGACGTCGGGTCGCATCGCGGTGATGCGGCGGAGTGCGTCCCGCCGCCACAGGTCGCACTCGCGGTAGGTCCGGCCGAGTTCGACGGACGACACGGTCAGGTCGACACTCGGGCACGACGACTTCGTCATCGTCACCAGGGCTGCGTGCTGCCGGTCGGCCACGGTCGTCAGGGGGGACGCCCACTGCGCCGCGTGCGAGTCGCCGAACAGCACCATCGTCCGCGCGCCCGCGCCGGTCCGGCATGCCCGGGTCGTGACCGCGTCGAAGTCCGCGTGACATCCGGACGCGTACAGTCTGGGCACGTCGTCCGTCGCGGATGCCAGTGACGGCGTCAGGTTCCGTGGCACCGCCGGTGGCGCCCACGGCCCGCCGAGGACACGGGCAGCACTGGCAGTGGGTGCGACCGTCGTGGTGTGCAGGACCGGCAGCGCGGTCGCGGGTACGACGGCGACGGCCACCGCGGCGACGACGGCCACCAGGACGACGGGCCTGGTGCGTGTCCGACGTGCCCAGGCCGAGACCCGCACCTCGAACACCGCGTGCCCGGCCCAGGCGAGCACGACGGCGGCTGCGAGCGCCGCGGCGGTCTCGAGGGGCGTGAGTGGTCGCCCCACGGCGGTGGCCGCGAGCACGAGCGCGGGCCAGTGCCACAGGTACAGCGAGTACGACCGGTCCCCGATCCACCGCATCGGCCGGGTCGACAGCAGCTGCCGCACCGGGTCGTCAGCCGGGCCGGGGACGACGAGCAGGAGCGCGCCGACCACCGGCACGAGCGTGAGCGGTCCGGGGAACGGGGTGGACCCGTCGAACACGACGAACGACACGGCGACCAGCCCGATGCCGAGCAGTCCGGACCACCGCCACAGCACGTGCGCGGGGACTGCTGCGCGACGGCGGGCCCGTGCGAGGACGACCGCGGCAACGGCCCCGACCCCGAGCTCCCAGGCGCGGCTGTGGGGACCGAAGAACGCCCACGGGCCGCTCGCCGACGTCTGTGCGACCATCGCGACGAAGCTCACGGTGCACAGGGCGGCGGTCACGACGAGCAGTCGTCGGCGGAGGGCCGGCACCGCCAGGATCCCCGCCACTACGAGCGCCCATCCGAGGTAGAACTGCTCTTCGACCCCGAGGGACCAGAACTGCTGGAACGGACCGGCGACGTGGTCGGCGAGGTAGTCGGTGCCGGTCCGTGCGAGCTGCAGGTTCTCGGCCCCGACCAGCGCCGCGATCGCCTGCACCCGGATGCCGATGCGGTCCAGGGGCGGCGCGACCAGGAACGCCACGAGGACGGTCGCCGCCACGGTCGCGGTCGCTGCCGGCGCCAGGCGCGCCACACGGTTGCGGAAGAAGTGTCCCAGGCGGACGCGCCCGTGGGTGGCCCGGTCGCGCAGCAGGTTCCCGGTGATCAGGAAGCCGGAGATCACGAAGAACACGTCGACACCGACGAAGCCCCCGGTGACGCCGGGAACCCCCGCGTGGAAGGCGAGCACACCGAGCACGGCGACCGCGCGGAGACCCTGGACGTCGCGTCGGCGCGCGGGTTCGGGAGACTGGGACATGAAATAACAATATCAGGTGCCAGCCGATGTGGGATCGACGGTTGCGATCATGTGGGTTTGCGGCGTATGGTGCTCGAAACCAACGGGAACGAAGGAGTTCGGGCATGTACGCAACGGAGCGCCATGATGCGATCGCCGCGCAGCTGCACAGTGCCGGCCGGGTCTCCGTCGCCGACCTCGCCGAGCACTTCGACGTCACCACCGAGACCGTCCGCCGCGACCTGGACCTGCTCGAGACCGCCGGGGTCCTGCGCCGCGTGCACGGGGGAGCGGTCCCGATCGGGCGCTCCAGCGTCGTCGAGCTCACCGTCGCCGAGCGCGAGGGACAGCACGGCTCGGCCAAGTCCGCGATAGCCCGGGCCGCGATGCGCCTGCTGCCGCCGACCTTCACCGGGTCGATCGCCCTGGACGCCGGGACGACCTGCGCCGCCGTCGCGTCGGAGCTCACACGGTGGGAGCCCGCCGAGGCCGGGGCGACGATCACCGTCGTGACGAACTCCGTCCCGATCGCCGCGACGCTGCAGCACAGCGCGCACGTCGAGCTGCACCTGCTGGGCGGACGGGTCCGCGGGGTCACGAGCGCCGCGGTCGGCACCGCCACCGTCGAGCAGATCGGGGCCCTGCGCCCGGACATCGCCTTCGTCGGCACGAACGGCCTGTCGGCCGGCTTCGGGCTGAGCACCCCGGACGAGTACGAGGCCGGGGTCAAGGGCGCGTACGTGCTCGCCGCCCGTCGCAGCGTCGTGCTCGCCGACGCGGCCAAGCACGGCGTCGAGGCGCTGATGCGCTTCGCCCGCCTGGACGAGATCGACACGCTCGTGACCGACGAGCAGCCCCCGGCCGACCTGGCCGTCGCCCTGGCCGACGCCGACGTCGAGGTGGTCGTCGCATGAGCGCCCGCATCGTCACCGTGACGCCGAACCCGTCGCTCGACCGCACCATCGAGCTCGCCGGCGAACTGCAGCGCGGGGTCGTCCAGCGCGCCACCCGCAGCACCGCCGAGCCGGGCGGCAAGGGCGTCAACGTCTCGCGGGTCGTGGTCGCCAGCGGCGGGGACACCGTGGCCGTCCTGCCCGGCGACGAGCTCGACCCGGTGCTGCTCGGGCTGGCCGTGCGCGGCATCCCGACCGCCGCGCTGCCGATCGGCGCCCCGCTCCGCTCGAACGTCACCGTGACCGAGCCCACCGGCACCACGACGAAGCTCAACGAACCCGGCCCCTCGTTGGCCGGACGCCTGCAGGACCTGGCCGACCTGGTCGCCGACACCGCTTCGGCCACCGCGACCGGGCCCCGCGCCCGCTGGGTCGTGCTCGCCGGATCGCTGCCGCCGGGGCTCCCCGACGACGCCCTCGCCGTCCTGGTCCGCGCCGTCCGTGCCCGGCACGGCGACGACGTCAAGATCGCGGTCGACTCGTCCGGCGTCCCGTTCACGGCCCTGCTGTCGTCCGGCGAGCGGATCGACCTGGTGAAGCCGAACGCCGAAGAGCTCGCCGAGGTCGTCGGCGGTGACCCCGACGCGTACGAGCGCGACCTCGGGCTCGCTGCCGCGGCGGCCGAACGGCTGCGTGCCCGCGGGGTCGAGAGCGTCCTGCTCACCCTGGGCAGTGCCGGCGCCGTGCTGGTCGGCCCCGACGGGGTCTTCGCCGCCGCGGCGCCCAGGATCACGGCCCGCTCGACGGTCGGTGCGGGGGACTCCTCGCTCGCCGGCTACCTGCTGGCCGAGGTCGCCGGAGCACCACCCGGCGAGCGGCTCGCCCAGGCCGTCGCCACCGGAGCAGCAGCCGCGGCACTGCCCGGCAGCGACGTCCCGGCCCTCGACCACACCGACCCGGGCGCCGTCACGGTCACCCGGCTCGGCCCCGCCGACACGACACGCACCGACACCACGCCCACCGACACCACCCCCCGAACCCCCACTGCGTCACTGCAAAGGAGCACACCATGACCGCTGCGCGAGACACGAGCCCGGGCCTGATCAGCGTCCCCCTCGTCGGCCTCGACGAGGACCTCGGCGCGACCTCGGCCGACGTCATCCGCGTGCTGGCCGACCGCGTCGCCGCGAGTGGCCGTGCGGCGTCGGGCGAGTCCCTGGCCGCCGACGCCATCAAGCGCGAGGCCTCGGTCGGCACCGGCGTCCCCGGTGGCATCGCCATCCCGCACGCCCGGTCGGCCTCGGTCACCGAGCCCACGCTGGCCATGTCCCGTCTGGCCCGGACGGTGCCCTTCGGCGCCCCCGACGGCGACGCCGACCTGGTCTTCATGATCGCCGTGCCCGAGGGCGCTGACAAGGACCACCTGACGGTCCTGTCGACGCTGGCCCGCGCGCTCATCCGCGACGACTTCACCGCCGCCCTGCGCGCCGCGACCACGCAGCAGGAGATCGTCGACCTGGTCGACCGCGAGGTGACCGGCGAGGTCGCCGACGCCGGTGTGACGGGCGCGCCCCGGGCCTCCGGTGCGGCCCCGGCCAGCCCCGAGGCACCCGCCGCCGGCCGCAAGGTCATCGTCGGCGTCACCGCCTGCCCGACCGGCATCGCGCACACCTACATGGCTGCCGACGCCCTGGTCGCCGCTGCCAAGCGGGCCGGCGCCGAGATGCACGTCGAGACGCAGGGCTCCTCGCAGGTCGAGCCCCTCGACCCCGCGCTCATCGCCCGCGCCGACGCCGTCGTGTTCGCGGTCGACGTCGACGTGCGCGACCGCTCGCGCTTCGCCGGCAAGCCGCTGGTCTCCGGACCGGTCAAGCGCGGCGTGGACGAGCCCGACGCGATGATCGCCGAGGCCCTGCGCGCCAGCGAGGACCCGAACGCCGCCCGGGTGTCCGGCACCGTCGGTGAGGCCGGGTCGAGCACCGCCAAGGACGAGCACTTCGGGCAGTCCCTGAAGCGCTGGCTGCTGACCGGTGTGTCGTACATGATCCCGTTCGTGGCGGGCGGCGGGCTGCTCATCGCGCTCGGCTTCCTGCTCGCCGGGTACGGCATCGCGCTGACCCACGGCAACTCGGGCCAGAACAACGCCGTCTACACGCTGACGAACTACACGCTCATCAACCTGCCGCCGCAGGGCCTGGCGTACTACCTCGGTGCGGCCGCGTTCCAGATCGGTGGCGTCTCGCTCGGCTTCCTGGTCGCAGCGCTCGCCGGCTACATCGCCTACGCCATGGCCGACCGTCCGGGCATCGCGCCGGGGTTCGTCGCCGGGTCGATCGCCGTCTTCATGAACGCCGGGTTCCTGGGCGGCCTGGTCGGTGGCCTGATCGCTGGTGCCGCCGCGTACTGGATCGGGCGCATCCCGGTCTGGCGCTGGCTGCGTGGCCTGATGCCGGTCGTGATCATCCCGCTGCTGGCGTCGATCATCGCCTCGGGTCTGCTGCTGCTGGTGCTCGGCGGACCGATCGCGTGGGTCATGACCCAGCTGACCGGCTTCCTCAACTCGCTCTCCGGCGCCTCGGCGATCCTGCTCGGCATCATCCTCGGCCTGATGATGGCATTCGACCTGGGTGGCCCGGTCAACAAGGTCGCCTACGCGTTCGCCGTCGCGGGCCTGGGGGCGGGGACCGCGACCAACGTGGTGCCGTTCGAGATCATGGCCGCGGTCATGGCGGCCGGCATGGTGCCGCCGCTGGCCCTGGCGCTCGCATCCACGGTGCTGTACCGCAAGGGCTTCACGAAGCCCGAGCGCGAGAACGGCAAGGCCGCGTGGCTGCTCGGTGCCTCGTTCATCTCCGAGGGTGCGATCCCGTTCGCCGCGGCCGACCCGCTGCGCGTCATCCCGGCCTCGATGATCGGCGCTGCCGTCACCGGTGCGATCTCGATGGGTGCCGGCGTGACGTCGCGGGCCCCGCACGGTGGGATCTTCGTGTTCTTCGCGATCGGCGACGTGGGCATGTTCATCGTCGCGATCCTGGCCGGAACCGTCGTCTCGGCACTCGTGCTGGTGGCGCTGAAGAAGTGGGTGCGTCGGGCTCCGGCTGCGGACGCCGCAGCGGCTGAGCAGGCCGCCGTGGCCGGCGAGACGGTCGGACAGCGCACGCCGGTCGCCGCGTAGTCCGCGCGACCCGCGTCGTCCGCGCGACCACCTGACGGACGGGAGGCCCGGTGCCAGCTGGCACCGGGCCTCCCGTCCGTCGTCGGTCCGGTGTCGGGTGGTCGGGTGGTCGGGTGGTCGGCCGCCCGCCACGGCGAGCGGTCACGACACCCCGCCTGGCAGACGCGGGCCGGTCACAGATCGTCGTTCCGCCAGCATCGAACCGACGATCCTTGACCGGTCAGCGAACGTGAGCGGGGTGTCGTGACCGGTCGAAGGAGCGCAGCGGGGCGGACGAGGGGCGGGCGAGGGGCGGACGAGGGATGTCCGGGACGGCGGGCGACGGGCGGACGCGGGGCGGGCGAGGGGTGTCCGGGACGGCGGCGCGGTCAGTCGGCGATGTTCGCGGTCACCGCGTCGATGTAGGTCGCGCGTTCCTCGCGCGAGGACGGGCGCCCCGGCACGCCGGGGCGCTCCTGCCACGGCAGCGGTCCGGTGTCGCGCCGGTACTCGATGCCCATCGCATCGAGGCGGGCCAGGTGCACGCGCAGGCGGCGTCGGAAGTCCTCGAGGTCGCGGGGCCCCGTGACGTCGGCGGACCACAGGGCCTCGGCGAGTGCGGCGACCCGGGGGAAGAGCTGGTAGTCGAGCTTCCGGACGTCGTCGACGTGTTCGGTCCACATGTTGCCCTGGCCGCCGATGACGTGGGCGCGCTCGGTGTCGGTCAGCTCGTCGGGCACCGGGTCGAATCCGAAGACCTCGTCGACGCCCAGCACGATCGCCACCGGGATCGGCTCGTTCGGCAGGTCGCTCTGGCGGTAGTCCAGGTAGACCTGGTCGTCCGGCGTCGAGATGACGTCGTGCCCGCGTCGTGCCGCGGTCGTCGCGCCGAGCAGCCCTCGCCACGAGACGACCGTCGCGGACTGCGCGAGCGTGCCACCCTCGAGGATCTCGTCCCAGCCGAACGCGCGGCGGCCCGACGACTCGATGTGCGCCGCGAGCTGCCCGATGATCCAGGCCTGCAGCTGCTCCTCGTCGGCCAGCCCGAGGGACCGGATGCGCTCCTGCGTGCGCGGGTCGGACTCCCACTGCACCTTCGGGCACTCGTCGCCGCCCAGGCCGATGTACGGGCTCGGGAACAGGTCGATGACCTCGTCGAGGACGTCGCGGAAGAAGTCGATCGTGCTGTCGTCGGCGTTGAGGACGTCCTCGGCGATGCCCCACTCGGTCCAGACCTCGACCGGGACGTCGGGGTGGACGCCGAGCTCGGGGTACGCCGCGAGGGCGGCCCGGACGTGCCCGGGCGTCTCGATCTCGGGGACGACGGTGACGAAGCGGTCGGCGGCGTAGGCGACGATCTCGCGCAGGTCGTCCTGCGTGTAGTACCCGCCATGGGGTCGGCCGTCGAATGCGTCCGGCCGCAGCACGCCGTCCTCGCCGGGGACGTGCGCGCCGACCTGGGACTCGCGGCGCCACGAGCCGACCTCGGTCAGGCGCGGGTGCTTCCGGATCTCGACGCGCCAGCCCTGGTCGTCGGTCAGGTGCAGGTGCAGCCGGTTGAGCCGGTGGGCAGCGAGCTGGTCGATGACGCGCAGGACCTCGGCCGTGGTGCGGAAGTGCCGGGCGACGTCGAGCATCACGCCGCGCCAGGCGAAGGCGGGGGCGTCCTCGATCGTGCCGGCTGGGACGGTCCAGGGCGCGGTGCCGACCTGCCCCTTCCGGTACACGGCGGCGGGCAGCAGCTGGAGCAGGGCCTGGACGCCGTGGAAGACCCCGGCCGCGGCACCGCCGGTGACCTGGATCCGGTCGGGTGTCACGACCAGGCGGAAGGACTCGTCGACGGCGCCGCCGGGGCCCTCGGGCAGGCCGGTGGTGTCGACGCGCAGGACGATCGCGCCGGTCGTGCCGGTCGTGCCGGTCGTGCCGGTTGTGCCGGTCGTGCCGGTCGTGCCGGTTGTGCCGGTCGAGTCGGTCTGGTCGCCGTCGCCTTCGCCGTCGCCGTCGGCATCGCGGAGCGGCAGGCCGGTCGATGCGCGCAGGGTCTGCTGCAGGAACCGGCGGACGGACTCGCTGGCGGCGTCGGCGGCGACACGGGTCGACGGGGTGATCGCGAACGCGCCGACACCGGCGGTCGAACGCTGCGGGCGGGGGATGAGCACGTCGAAGTCCACGATCCGATGATGCTCGTCCGTCGCCGTGCTCTGCGCAAGCTGTCAGGCCGCTCAGGGAACATGGGCGCATGACGACTGCCCTCGCCGCCGCCACCGTGTCCACCGTCGCTGCCTCCGGCGGGCCCGAGACCTCGGAGATGGGCGGGCTGTCGGGCCTGGTCCTGCAGCTCATCGACCGGTTGGGCGAGTGGGGCGTCGCGCTCATGCTGTTCGTCGAGACGGTGTTCCCGCCGATCCCGTCCGAGGTGATCCTGCCGCTCGCGGGCTTCCTGGCCGGTGCGGGGCGGATGAACCTGGTGCTCGTGCTGGTGCTGGCGACGCTCGGGTCCTACGTCGGGGCCCTGGTGCTCTACTGGCTCGGCCGGGTGATCGGCTTCGAGCGGACCGTCCGGTGGCTCGGCAAGCTGCCCCTGGTCGACGAGGACGACTTCCGCAGGGCCGCGGCGTGGTTCCACCGGCACGGTCGCAGCGCGGTGCTGTTCGGCCGTCTGGTGCCGATCGTCCGCAGTCTGATCTCGCTGCCGGCCGGTGCCGACCGGATGCCCCTGGTGTCGTTCTCGTTCTTCACGGTCCTGGGGTCTGGACTGTGGAACAGCGTCCTCGTGCTCGGCGGCGCCGCCCTCGGCACGCAGTACGAGCGCGTGGAGCAGTACACCGAGTGGATCGACTACGGGATGTACACCGCGATCGTCGTGGTGGTCGCCGTGTTCGTGGTCCGGCGGGTCCGTCGCTCGCGGGCGGAGCGCGTTTCGCGGACAGGCGCGGCGGACCGCACCTGATCAGGCCGGGGTGAGTGCCGACTCCTTGTGCGCGGCCCGCTTGCCCGACTTCTCGGACTCCACGATCCAGTAGGGGTCGTCGTCGGTGGGCTTGAAGTGCTGCCCGTCGAACGTGAAGTCCTTGGTCTTCTGCTCCACCAGCGTTCCGGTGGTCGTGCCCTGCGAGGTGTTCCAGTGGACCTCGTCGCCCTTCGACAGCGCCATGGACCCGTCCTTCCGTCGTGTGTGTGGCGCACATGCTAGACCCCCATACATCCGCATGAACTCAGGGATGTACCCCCGGTCACGATGTCGTAACGCGGCGCGACTTCGCTTGGTGGGACGCGTACCGTTGAGCATGAGTCACCACGCGAGCGCCGTTCGCCGTCCTGGCTCCTGACGGATCGACGACCCTGATGACCCTCGTGGACGACACCCGCACCGAGACGGTGCTCGCGGCGCGCTACCGGCTGTCCCGGCTCATCGGCACGGGCGGCATGGGGTCCGTCTACGAAGCCCGCGACGAGCACACCTACCGGCTGGTCGCGGTGAAGCTCTTCGCGACGCCGCACATGATGACCACGGCCGACCGGGTCCGGCAGGAACGCGAGATCCGGCTGCTCAGCATGCTCTCGCACCCGGGGCTCATCCCGCTCTACGACGCCGGCACCCACGAGTTCCCCGACGGGCCGCACCGGTTCATCGTGATGGAGCTCATCGCCGACGCCACCCTGCTGCGCCGACTGGCCGACGGGCCGCTGCACAACTACGAGGCGGCGGATCTGGGTGCCCAACTCGCCGACGCCCTGGCGTACGTGCACTCCCGCGGGATCGTGCACCGCGACGTCAAACCCGCCAACATCCTGATCAGCGACGAGGGCTCGTCCGGGTTCGCCCGCACCGTCAAGCTCACCGACTTCGGCGTCGCGCACTTCGTCGACGGGTCGCGGCTGACCAACGACGGCACGATCATCGGCACCGCCGCGTACCTCAGCCCCGAGCAGGTCGCCGGCGAACCGATCAGCTACGCCACCGACGTGTACTCGCTCGGGCTGGTGCTGCTCGAGGTACTGACCGGCAAGCAGGAGTACTCCGGCACGCTGGTCGAAGCGGCACTCGCACGGCTGCGCCGCAGTCCCGAGATCCCCGAGTCGGTCGGACCCGACTGGAGCGACCTGCTGCTCCGCATGACCGACCGTGACCCGGCACGCCGCCCGACGGCCGTCGCGGTCGCGAACGCCCTGCGCGGCGGGTCCACCCAGATCACCGGACCGGTGCCGCTCGGCCCCACCCGGACCAAGCACAAGCGCGACCACCGCATGCACCGGGCGGCGCACCGGCACGCCCGTCGCGGCACGTTCGAGGCCGTCAACCGGTGGCGTCGACGGAACATGGTGACGGGGTCCGTCGCGGCCGGTGGGGTGCTGCTGGCATGCGTGCTGAGCTACATCGCGGGCACCCTCCACTGATCGACCGGCCGGCCCCCGCGCGTCGGCGGTTTCGTGCAGGATGGACCGCATGACCGACCAGCGCTGGATCAAGATCTGCGGCCTGTCGACGCCCGACACCGTGGACGTCGCCGTCGACGCGGGCGCCGACGCGGTCGGGTTCGTCTTCGCCGCGGGCAGCCCCCGCACCGTGACCGCCGACCTGGCGAAGCAGCTCGTCGAGCGGGTGCCCGACGGCGTCGATGCCGTGGGCGTGTTCCGCGACCAGCCCATCGACGAAGTGGTCGGGATCGCCTCGGCGGTCGGACTCACCACGCTGCAGCTGCACGGCGGCGAGTCCGCGACCGACTTCGCCCGCGCGCGCGATGCCGGCTTCTTCACGATCCGGGCCGTCGCCGCCGCGGACTACCTGCGCGAGACGCCCGACGAACGCGCCGCGTACGACCACGACCTGCTGCTGCTCGACGCCGCCGAACCCGGCAGCGGGCAGCTGATCGACCCCGCGACCATGCAGGGCGCCGTCGACGAAGCCTGGATCCTGGCGGGTGGGTTGACGCCGGCGAACGTCGTCGCGGCCGTGCAGTCCCTCGACCCGGACGGCGTCGACGTGTCGAGCGGAGTCGAGTCCGAGCGCGGCGTCAAGGACGCGGCGAAGATCCGGGCGTTCGTCGAGGCGGTCCGCAGCCTGGGCTGACGGGGCCGAGCCGGGCCTCCAGGACGGTGCCGGGCGGGCCTGTGTCGGACCGGCGGTCAGACCGAGGCGACCCGCAGGGTCGGGATCAGCGTCGTCAGGAACGCGTTCGTGTCCTCCCAGCCCTCGACCGCGTGGCAGGGGACGCCGAGCGCCTTCACCGGGTAGTCGTTGCCCTCGGGGTCCAGGCGGTCGCCCACGAACAGCATGTCGTCGAGCGCGATGCCGGTGATCTCGGCCAGCCGCTGCATGCCGTACGCCTTGTCGATGCCCTTGCGGGTGATGTCGACGCTGGTCGATCCGCCGGAACGGACCTCGAGGTCGGGCAGCTCGGCCTGCACGCGGCGGCGCAGATCGTCCTTCTTGGCGCCGGTCGGGTCCCACGCCTTCTTGACGTCGACGGGGGCGCGCTGCCCGAGCGCCGAGAACGTGATCTGCGAACCGCGGTCCTCGAGGATGTCGCCCCAGGTCTCGGACTCCCAGTAGCCGGCGTCCTTCGCGACGGACTCGACGGCCGCGAGCGCACGGGCCTTCTGGTCGTCGGTCAGGTCCTCGGCGTACTGCAGCGCCCAGTCGTCGCCGGACCAGCGGTAGTAGCGGGTGCCGCACGTGGGCAGCAGGTGCAGGTCGTCGAGGGTCAGGCCGTCACGGTGCCGCAGCGGGGTGACGAGCTGCTGCTCGAACTGCTCGAAGTTACCGCCGGAGATGACCGCGACCGGCACCGTCTCGAGCAGCGCTGCGAAGGTCTCGAGCATGCGCGGGTCGAGGGAGGACTTCGAGGGGGCGAGGGTGTCGTCCAGATCGAAGGCGACGAGGCGTGGTGCGGTCATGCGCCGATTCTGCCACGGCACCCACGCGCGACAGCGGCCGACGGTGGTCGGCTCCCCGAGGTGTGCGGGAAACCGACCACACGGTGCGGCTGCTGTGGCTGCGGCTGCTGGTGTGGCTACTCCTTGACGAGCACGACCTGGTCGAGGGGGATGCGGGTGCGCGGGGCGACCTCACGCTCGGCGGCCTTGTCGTCGAGCTGGTCCGGGTGCGCGACGGTGCCGATCGCCGTGACCGTGTACGGCAGGAACCGCTCGGGCAGGTCGAACGCGGCCCGCAGGCCCTCGGCGTCGATGCCGGCCATCTGGTGCACGTGCAGGTCCTCGGCGTGTGCCTGGACCGTCAGCGCCGCCAGCGACTGCCCCAGGTCGTACTGGGCGAACGGACGCTCGTCGCCGTCCTCGCTCACCGTCTCGAGGACACCGACCACGAGCGCGCTGGCACGGAAGGCCCACGCGGCGTTGAAGCCGAGCAGGTTGTCGTTGATCTTCCGGAACGTGTCGGTGCCACGACGGCCGGCGATGAAACGGCGCGGCTGCAGGTTCATGGCGGACGGTGCCCAGCGGGCGGCCTCGAGCACGGCGTCGAGCTGCGCATCGGACATCGTCGCCGACTCGTCGAACGAGCGCGGGCTCCAGCGCTCGTCGAGCAGGGGGACGAGTGGCTGGCTCGCATCGGTCGAACGGGTGAGGGTCGTCACGGAGGTCATGCTGCCTGGAACGATGCCGACCGCGCACGTATTTCCGAGCTGAACGACGTCACATGTCGCGCCAGTACCGAACGTGCCTGCCAGGATGGAGGGGATGGGTGGCGTTCTGATCGGCTTCGCGATCATCGGCGCGATCATCGCGGCCGGGTACGGCGTCGGCCGCGCCGGACTGCTCGGCCCGCACGCCCAGTTCGTGATGAGCCGGCTGGCGTTCTTCGTGCTGATGCCGTGCCTGCTGTTCCACACCATCGCCACCGCGGACATCGCGTCGCTGGTGTCGCCGATGCTCTGGGTGTCGCTGCTGAGCGCGGCCGTGGTCGCGCTGGGCACCGCTGCCGTGTTCCGCCTGGTGCTGCGGCGCTCGGTGACCGTCACGACCGTGGGGGCGCTCGCGGCGAGCTACGTCAACGCGAACAACATCGGGCTGCCCGTCGCCGTGTACGTGCTCGGCCAGGCCACCGCGGTGGTGCCGGTGATCCTGCTGCAGCTGGTCGTGATGGCGCCGATCGCGCTGACGATCCTGGACGCCGCCACCGCTTCCGGAGGCGGGTGGAAGCGCCGGGTGCTCGGTCCGGTGACCAACCCGCTCATCATCGCGTCGTTGCTCGGGTTGCTGTGCTCGGCGTTCCGGATCACGCTGCCCGACCCGGTGCTGCAGCCCTTCGCCCTGGTCGGGGCTGCCGCCGTGCCGATCGTGCTGCTGTCGTTCGGCATGAGCCTGCACGGTGCCGCACCGCTGCGGGACCCGTCGATCCGCACGGACGTCATCGTCGCGTCGTCGATCAAGCTCGTGGTGATGCCGGCCGTGGCGTTCGTGCTCGCCCGGTTCGTGTTCGGCCTCGGCGACCAGCAGGTGTTCGTGCTCACGACGCTCGGCGCGTTGCCGGCGGCGCAGAACGTCTTCAACTACGCCCAGCGCTACGGTGCCGCGGTGCCGGTGGCGCGCGACGTGGTGCTCATCTCGACGCTCGGGGCCGTGCCGGTGCTGGTCGCGATCGCGGCGCTGTTGCACCCGTAGGCCGCGCGGCGCTTGGCGGGGGCGCGGGGCGTGGTGCTCGGCGCAGGTCCGGTGGCGTTGGCCGCGGGTCCGGTGGCGCCCCGAGTGGTCACGACACCCCGGGTGCGGGGCGTCGAGTGGTCGGAGGTCGTCGGGTGGCGGCGCCGCAGGCGACGTCCTGTGACCGGTCGGGGGAGGTGAGCGGGGTGTTGTGACCGGTGGGCGGGGGGGTGTGGGCCGGCCACGGCCGGACTGGAGGCTCGGGAGCTGCCCGTCGCGAGCCTCCCGTCCGGTGGGTCTGCGGCTGGCCGCGGGGTCCGGTGCCACCCCGAGTGGTCGCGACACCCCGGGTGCGGGGCGCCGAGTGGTCGGAGGTCGTCGGGTGGCGGCGCCGCAGGCGACGTTCTGTGACCGGTCGGCGGAGGTGAGCGGGGTGTTGTGACCGGCCAGGGAGGGCGTCGGGTCGACGGGGCGACCGGTCGGCGGAGGTGAGCGGGGTGTTGTGACCGGTCGGCGGGTGGGGCGCGCCGGGCGGGATGCCTCGCCGGGGTCAGAAGATCATCGGGCGGTCGTCGTCGAGCGAGGTCTCGAGGTCGAGGTCGACGACGACGGGGACGTGGTCGCTCGGGGCGTCGCCCTTGCGCTCGTCGCGGTGGATGGACGCGCCCGTCACCACGTCCGCGAAGCCCTGCGAGCCCATCACGAAGTCGATGCGCATGCCCTCGTTGCGGGGGAAGCGCAGCGACTTGTAGTCCCAGTAGGTGTAGCCGGAGGGGACGAGAGGCCGGACGACGTCCTGCAGGCCGCGCTCCTCGAACGTGCGGAAGGCCGCGCGCTCCGGCTCACTGACGTGGGTGGCGCCCTCGAAGACCCGCACGTCCCAGACGTCCTGGTCGAGCGGTGCCACGTTCCAGTCGCCCATCAGCGCGAGCTTCAGCGACGGGTCGGCCTCGAGCCACTCGGTGGTGCGGTCAGCCAGCTGCGCGAGCCAGTCGAGCTTGTACGTGTAGTGCGGGTCGCCGAGCTCGCGGCCGTTCGGCACGTACAGGCTCCAGAGTCGGACGCCGTCGACGGTGACTCCGATCGCGCGGGCCTCGACCGGCAGGTCCGGGCCCTCGTGGCCCTTGAGGAACCCGGGCTGGCCGGGGAAGTCACGGGTGACGTCGTCCATCGGCAGCCGGCTGGCGAAGGCGACACCGTTCCACTGGTTGAGTCCGTGCACCTCGACGTGGTACCCGGCGGCCTCGAAGGCCTCGACGGGGAACTGCTCGGGCTTGCACTTGATCTCCTGCATGCCGAGGACGTCGACGTCCTGCCGGACGAGCCAGTCGACGATCCTGCCGACTCGGGTGCGGACGGAGTTCACGTTCCAGGTCGCGACGCGCATGGGATCGAACCTACTGGGCGTGACCTGCGGGCCGCAGCGCCGCGGGGCGCGCGGCGCGTGCCGGGTGCGGGCCGGGCGTCTGGTGTTGGCTGGTCGTGTGACGTCGAAGAACGGGATCCCCGCCGCAGACGAGGCCGTCGAGGTCCCCGGTCCGATCGCCCGTCTCGCCGCCGGGCGTCCGCTGGTGCCGGTGTGGGTGAACGAGATCGGCGGGAAGACCTTCCGCGTCGGGGGCGACGGCGGCGCCGACACCGCCGACGAGTACCTGAAGTGGGTCCCGCGTCCCTACACGGTCTGGGTCACCGCCGAGGCCGAACGGCTGCACTGGGCGGGGCACTGGCTGCGTGTGCCCGAGGTGCTGGACCACGGCACGGACGACGACGGGGCGTGGCTGCGCACCCGCGCCGTGCCCGGGTGGAGTGCGGTCGACCCGCGGTGGCGCGAGGACCCCCGCACAGCGGTCGTGGCGATCGCCGAGGGGCTCCGGGCGATGCACGACCGGCTGCCGGTGGCGGAGTGCCCGTTCGACTGGTCGGCGTCGATGCGGCTCGACCGGGCCCGTGCCGCCGGGGTCGACGTCGAGCGCATCGGACCCGCGCCCGAGCCCGACCTGCTGGTCGTGTGCCACGGGGACGCCTGTTCGCCGAACACCCTGCTCGGTGACGACGGCCGCTGGATCGGGCACGTCGACCTGGGGTCGCTCGGGGTCGCGGACCGCTGGGCGGACATCGCCGTGGCGACGATGGCGCTCGGCTGGAACTACGGGCCGGGGTGGGACGAGGAGTTCCACCAGGCGTACGGCGTCCCGGTGGACCCGGAGCGGACGGCCTGGTACCGGGCGATGTGGGACTGCAGCGTCGATGAGCGCGACGCGACGGAGACCGACGCAGCTGGCTAGAAACCGACCCCGCGCGCAGCCATGAACGACACCGGGTTGGTGGTGCCGCCGCCCACGTGGGTCTCGTAGTGCAGGTGGCATCCGGTCGAGTTGCCGGTCGACCCGACGAGCGCGACCAGGGTGCCCGCAGCGACCCGCTGGCCCGTGGCGACCCGGAAGCCACCGCTGACGATGTGGCCGTACGCGCTCTTGACCCCACCGCCGTGGTCGATCCGCACGTAGTTGCCGTACCCGCCGTACCAGCCGACGTACTCCACCGTGCCTGCGGCCGCCGCGACGATGGCCGTGGAGCAGCCGCTGCCCAGGTCGATGCCGTCGTGGAAGGTGACCGCGCCGGTGATCGGGTGCACGCGTGAGCCGTAGCCGCTGGTGATGTACCCGCCGGCGGGACGGACCCACCCGGACCCGGAACCGGACCCGACTGCGCCGCCGCCCGAGCTGCTGCTCCCGCCGCCGCCGCCGGAGCTCGCCGCTGCTGCGCGCGCGGCCGCCGCGGCCGCCGCAGCGCGGGCCCGTTCTTCGGCTGCCTTGCGCTCCGCTTCACCCTTGGCGAACTCGGCCTCGGTCCGGACACGACCGGACTTGAGCGTCGCGAGCTGTGCCTCGAGCCGCGCCTTGTTGTCCTGCTGTTCGTCGTACGCCGCCTGGGCGCGGTCGGACGCCGCCTGCGCCTCGGCCATGCGTTCTTCGGCGTCGGCAGCGAGTTCGGCGAGCTCGGTGGCGGCACGGTCGGCCTGGCCGGACAGGGCACGGGCGACGGCGGCATCGGCGCTGGCGACGGCTTCGACGCGTTCCGCCTGTTCGGACAGCTTGCTCAGCGCACCGAGGTCGTACAGCAGGTCACGCGAGTCGTCACCGCCGGTGAGCACGCTCGAGGTGACGTCGGCACCACCCGAGCGGGACATCTGCGCCGCGAACTGCCCGGCCTGGGCGGCGCTCTGGGCGGCGGTCTCGGCGTGCGCTTCGGCTTCGGTGCGGAGCCGCTGTTCCTTCTCGGCAGCGCGCTGCGACTTGCGCTGGGCCTCGGCGTACTCGTTGCCGCGGGTCTCGGCTTCGGCGACCGCGGCGTCGGCCTTGCTCGACAGGTCGCCGATCAGGGTCTCGATGCCGGAGATCTGCTCGTTCTTCTGTGATTCCTGCCCGCGGGCGGCCAGGACGTCGTCCCACGAGGGGTAGGTGGCTGCCTGGGCAGGCGGGGCGTCGAGCACGAGCGCGCCGGCGAGTCCGACGAGCGAGAACCCGGCGACGGCGAAACGGACCGCACGGCGCGCGGACACGCGGATGCGCCGGGGCGCGCGGACACGCTGGGGCTGGTGGGGCGCGGCAGGACGAGACATCGGGAGCGAGCCTATACATCCACACAGGGTCACCGCGACGCCGACGCACCACCTGTGGAGAACTCGCTCAGAACCCCCGGTCGCGCCGGACCTGGGCGGCGCTGTCCACGACGCGGTCGCGCAGGGTCGCCGAACCGGCCGTGCCGGCGTAGTCCCAGATGTCGAACCCGGTGCAGTGGGTGACCGACACGGGGGCGCCGAGCTGGTCCTCGACCGAGGTCGGCCACACGTCCCCGGAGCCGACCAGGACGAACGTCGGGTCGGCGTTCCGGTAGGAGCCCAGGTCGACCAGCCACGGGTACACCTGGAACGAGTCACGGACCTGCAGCATGCGGACGTTCTGTGATGCGTAGGTTGCGAGCGGCCGGACGGTCCAGAACTGGCCGACGCCCACGACCGGCTTGCCGTCCGCCCACCGGTCCAGGCACGCCGCGGGGGCGTACGACGCGGTGCGCACGGTGCGCAGGGTGCTCGGCGTGACGGCGATGCCCGCGGCCAGCACGACGGCCGTACCGATCGCCAGCCCGACCCGGATGCCGCGCGAGGGTCGGTACACGCGGGTCTGCCGCACGGCGACCCGGACCAGCTCGCACACGGCGATCAGGGCCAGCAGGGGCGCGACCACGACCGGTTCCAGGTACCGCGGCGTCTCCGACCCGGCGGCGACGACCCCGAGGGACACCGCCACGACGGTGACGACGGGCAGCGCCGAGGCGACGAGCACCGTCCGCGATGCCCGCACACGCCACGCCCACACCGTCCCGCCGACTGCGAGCAGCACCCCGATCAGCATGAGCGCGAGCCCGACGTCACCGATGAGCGTTCCGGAGCGGACGTCGGTGAGCGACGCGAAGAAGCCGAGGGTCGAGATCGCTTGGTCCGGGTGCACGTAGGTCGACGGGTCGAGCGAGACGAACGGCCGGAGCGGGATCCGCACCAGGTACCCGACGACCGCACCGGCGACCACCGTGCCGGACACCAGCAGTGCCGGTCGCCACGGCACCCGCTGCGCCAGGGCGAGGACGAGGAGCGTGACGACCACCGGGGCGCCGGACCACGGCACGTAGAGCGGGTTCGACGCGGTCGTGGCCGCCGCGACCAGGCCGAGGACGACGAGCACGGGGACCGATGCGCGGCCCGTGCGCACCGCGCGGAGCACGAGCACGGCGGTCGCCAGCAGCGCCAGCACGACGCCGTAGTAGTAGGTCGTGGTGAGGAGCAGGGACGCGAGCTCGAGCGACGTCGCCGAGGCGCTCGACTCTGTGAGCACCAGCAGCGTCAGGAACGCGAACGCGATGCCCGACACCGCGATCCGCGCCGGTCGTCCGGCGGCGGGCATGAGCTCGTTCGCCGCGGCCCGCAGCAGCGCGTACACGCCGAGCAGCACCAGCACCCCGTTGAGCGCCAGGGCCTGCTGTGGCGTCGCGGTCACGAGCGAGCAGAGCAGGTACACCGGCAGCTCGGGGAAGAAGAACAGCGCGGGGGACATGGCCCACTCGAACGGGTCGCCCGCCTGCATCGACCGCACGACCAGGGGGAGCAGGACCGAGTCGCCGTCGTACCAGAGCAACGACACCCGCGCCGAGGCGATCACGTGCCGCAGGGCGACGACCGTCAGCGCCAGTGCCACGACCGCGCCGACGGCCTCGTGCCCGAGGGCACGGAGACGGGCGGAACGCATGCAGGGAGCGTACCCACGGCCCCTCCGACCTGGCCGATGAGCGCGTCCTGGCGGGAACGGCTACCCTTGTGCGCTGTGACGGACGCGCGCCAGCAGTTGATCGACCACATCACGGCCGAGGCCGTGTTCCACGGTGACTTCACGCTCACCAGCGGCAAGAAGGCGACGTACTACATCGACCTCCGCAAGGTGAGCCTCGACCACCGCGTGGCACCGCTGATCGGACAGGTCATGACGGAGCTCGTCGACCAGGTCCCCGACGTCGTGGCCGTCGGCGGCCTGACGATGGGTGCCGACCCGATCGCCAGCGCCGTCCTGCACCAGTCCGCCGCCCAGGGCAAGGCGTACGACGCGTTCGTCGTCCGCAAGGAACCCAAGGACCACGGCCGCGGCAAGCAGGTCGAGGGCCCGGACCTGCGCGGCAAGCGCGTCGTCGTCCTCGAGGACACGTCGACCACCGGTGGTTCCCCGCTCAAGGCCGCAGAAGCGCTCGAGCGCGAGGGCGCGATCGTCGCAGCCGTCGCCGTCGTGGTCGACCGCGACACCGGCGCCAAGGAGAAGATCGAGGCTGCCGGGTACCCGTACTTCGCGGCCATCGGGTTGGCTGATCTGGGGCTGTCCGCGTGACCGAGGAGCGTCCGGACGACGCGCGCGAGCCCGACGACGTCGCTCGCCCCGCAGCAGGGGCGGACGACCAGGAGGCTCCGCCCGCGTCCGCCCCGGACGCTCGGTTCCCGGGTCTCCGCAGCGCCGCGGACATCTTCGGTGCCCCGCGGACGGCCGACGAGTGGCCCTCGCGTCGCGAGCGCCGCGAGGCGGAGCGCGCGGCCGCGGAGACCGGCCAGCCGCTGCCCGAGCCGTTCGAGCCGCCCGCGGCACCCGAGCAGCCCGCCGCGCCGGAGCCACCGGCAGCACCGGAGCAGCCCGCCGCGCCGGAGCCGCTCGCCGACGACGCCACCCAGGCGATCTCGATGCCCGAGGAACTCGCCCGGCCCTCGCAGCCGGCGCAGCCCGCGTCCGACCCGGACCGCTCCCTGCTGAGCAGCCGGATCCCCGCCGCGTCCGACGTGCCCCCGAACAGCACCGCGCCGCACCCGAGCGCCATCCAGCTGCCGTCGGCGATGACGCACCGTGAGCAGCGCGCTGCCGAGGTGCTCGCGATCGAGGCCGAGCGCCGCCGGAACGACCCCCGCGGTGAGGGCCGTGACGACGTCGACTGGCTCGGCCGCGCGACCGGTGCGCCCGCGCCCGCGCCCGGGCTCGGCGACCTCCCGACCCCGACCGGCCCCGTCGCGCAACCGCTGGGGGTGCCGAACGCACTGCCGACGAGCGACGAGCCGCCGAGCTTCACCGACCTGCTGCGAATCCCCGGGGGCGACCAGGCGGACAAGCCCTTCAACTGGGCCGTGCACGACGACGCCACGGGCGAGGTGCCGGTCGCGCTGACGTCACCCTCGTACGACACGACGACGCTCGACGTCGGTTCGTGGTCACTGGCGGCCGACCACGACGACGACGATGACGTGGTGTCGGGCGAGATCCCTCTTCCCCCCGTCGCGGCCGCGTCCGTCCCACTGCCGACGTCGATGCCTGCGCCGGCCCCGGCACCGGACCCCACGCCGCCGACCGACCCGGTGCGCCGCGACGCCCCGAGCGACAGCGGCAGCTGGTCCCTGGTCGACGAAGCCGTCCGCACCGGCGAGACCCCGTGGTGGGCCGCCGACGAGCCCACCGCGGCCGACGAACCCGCCCCGTTCCCCATGAACGACCTGCCGGCGGACGCCCCGACGACCGACCCCTCGTCGACCGACCGCCCGACGACGGACCCTTCGTCGACGGACGTCCCCGGCGCCGACGTCCCGACCCAGGCGATGCCGGCACTCCAGCGCCCGACGCCGACCCCGCCGCCTGCGGAGCAGCCGACCCCGCCGCCCGCCGAGCAGCCGGCCCCGCGCCCGGCCCCGACACCTGCCGACCAGCGGCAGGCTCCGCCGCTGGTCCAACCGACCCGCAGCCCGTTCGGCCTGCCACCGGCAGCGCCCGGCGCCGACGACCTCGACCAGTCCGAGTGGGACGGCCGCGAGACCAGCGACACGAGCGCCATCAAGGACCTGTTCGGCACCGAGGCGGTCGACCAGCTCGGCGCCACCGGCTACGACCCGCACGACACCGGCACGCGCATGATGCCCGCTGCCGTCGCGCCCACGCCGGCCCGCACATCGTCCCCGGGCGCATCGGGGTCCGGCGCTCCGGTGCCGCCCCCGGCCGACACGGGCAACTTCATCAACCGCGGCTTCGCCCGGCTGCGCGGTGAGGGCACGCGCGGCAAGCAGCTGCTGTTCGGCGGGGCGATCGTGATCATCCTGGTGATGCTCGTGGCGGTCTTCGCACTCACGTGGTGGATCAAGAGCAACAACATCGACGAGAAGCTGACGCCGACCAAGTCCCCGGCGGCAGCATCGGCCTCGGTGCAGACCAGCAGGACCGCGGCGCCCCAGGCCGCGGCGCCCCCGGCCTCGGCCCCGACGATCGCGTTCGCCACCACGGCGGCTGCGCCCGGCCAGCACCCCTGGTACGAGCTGGCGGGCGGCGAGTGCCTGACCCCGTTCACGAACGCCTGGGCCGAGGACTTCACGGTCGTCGACTGCGGCTCCGCACACGCGGCGCAGCTCACCCGGCGCGGTGCGATGGAGGCGGACGCGTTCCCGGGTGCGGACGAGGCGAAACGCATCGCGACCGACCAGTGCCAGTCCGACGGCGCACTCGACGTGTCAGCGGCATCCGCCTACGGCGACGTCCAGGTGCAGAGCGTCTACCCGCCCGACGACGCCTCGTGGAACCGCGGCGACCGCTTCTGGTCGTGCTTCGTCACCCGCTCCGGCGGCGGCACGATGACCGGCTCCCTGGCACCGTCGGCCTAGCCGACCTCAGAGAGCCAGGCGGCACCAGACGGCCAGCCGACCCCAGAGAGCCAGCCGACCCCTGACGGACGGGAGGCTCCCCACCGGACCGGTGGGGAGCCTCCCGTCTGTGGTGTGGCCGGGTCTCAGGCCGTGACCGGGACCTGCGCGGACACGTCGCTGAGCGTCGCCAGCTCGTCCTGCGTGAGCTCGAGGTCGGCCGAGGCGAGCAGTGCCGGCAGCTGCTCCGTGTTGCGCGCCGAGGCGATCGGCGCGACCACGTCGGGCTGCGCCTGCAGCCAGGCCAGCGCGACCGAGGCGATCTCGGCGTCGTGTGCCGAAGCGATCGTGTCGAGCGCGTCGACGACGGCCAGGCCGGCGTCGGTGAAGTAGCCGGCGACCTGCCCCTCGCGGTCCTTGCCGGCGAAGTCGTCCTTGGTTCGGTACTTTCCCGTCAGGAAGCCCGCGGCCAACGCGAAGTACGGCACGACGCCCAGGCCGTGCTCGTGCGCGAGCGGCGCGATGTCGGACTCGTAGGGCTGGCGGGTGACCAGGTTGTAGTGCGGCTGGATCGCGACGGGCTTGGCCAGACCGTGCTGGTCGGCGATGCGGATCCACTCCGCTGCGCGCTCCTTCGAGTAGTTCGAGATCGCGGTGTAGCGGACCAGGCCCTCCTTGACGAGCTGGTCGAACGCGCGGACGCTCTCCTCGAGCGGGGTGTCCTGGTCGTCGAAGTGCGCGTAGTACAGGTCGATGTGGTCGGTGCCCAGACGCTGCAGGCTGGCACGCGCGGCCTTCGCGACGGTGTCCGCGGACAGGCCCTTGAACTCGGGGTGCTGCGAGCCCTTCGTGGCGATGACGACGTCGTCGCGCTTGCCGGACTTCGCCAGCCACGAGCCGATCACGGTCTCGGACTCGCCGCCGGAGTTGCCGGGCGCCCAGGCGGAGTACACGTCGGCGGTGTCGATGAAGTCGCCGCCGGCCGCGGTGTAGGCGTCGAGGACCTGGTGCGAGGTCGACTCGTCGGCAGTCCACCCGAAGACGTTGCCGCCCAGGGCGAGGGGGAAGACGTGCAGGTCGCTGGTTCCGATGCGGGGCATGCGGGGTCCTTTCGTCGCAGTACGGTTCGTGGCCCACGGTATGCCGCGCGCCTTGACATCGGTGTGGTGTCGGGGTGGGCTGTGGGGGACATGCCGACGCTCACCTCGTACCTCGCCGACCCCCGTCCGACCGTGCGCCTGCGGG
The DNA here is from genome assembly GCF_022815645.1 of Curtobacterium sp. VKM Ac-2922. Classification (GTDB taxonomy): domain Bacteria; phylum Actinomycetota; class Actinomycetes; order Actinomycetales; family Microbacteriaceae; genus Curtobacterium. The sequence goes on from NZ_JALGRO010000005.1 coordinate 182,628, forward strand.
CGGTGATGGCAGCGGGGACCTCGCCCTCGACCGACGACCTCGAGCTGCTCGTGGAGCAGTGCCGCGACGAGCCCGACCTGCAGGTGCGCGAGATGCTGACCTGGGCGCTCATCCGGCTGCCCGCTCACGTTGTGCTGCCCCGCGTGCTCGCCGAGCTCGACCGACCCGAGGCGCAGGCGCGGAGCCAGGCACTGCACACCCTGTCCAAGATCCACGACGGGTCGGTGTACCCGCAGGTGGTCGCGCGGCTCGGGGACGACGACCCCGGCGTGGTCCGGACCGCCTGGCGTGCGGCCGTTGTGCTGGTGCCCGAGGGCTCGCGGGAGTCCCTGGCCCGGGCGCTCGCCGTGCAGCTCGGACAGGGGGACCGCGAGACCCATCTGGCGCTGAGCCGTGCGCTCGTCGGTCTCGGCGCAGCCGTCGTCGAGCCCGTGCTGCGGGACGCCTCGGCGCACCGGTCGACGGCCGTCCGCGAGCACGCCGCCGAGACCGAGCGTCTGCTGCGCGACCCGGACGCCGCGTCGGAGCTCGCCCGGGAGCGAGCCCGTCGCGAGGTGGCGCTGGGGCGGACGCGGTCCGCGAAGGGCTGACACGGCCGCGCACGGTGCTGACTTCCGGGCCGGTGCGAGGTTGCGCGGCCCGTGCAGCGCAACAAGCGAGCACCAGGCGACCAGACGCGCACCAGCGCGTCGCGCTCGGGACGGGAGGAACGTGGCGGGGTCGCCACGGGCCTCCAGTGGGTGCCGCGGGGTTCCGGGGCGGGCGAGCGAGCCCGACGATTCGGGTTGCCGAACAGGGTGGATCGGCTTGCGCATGCGGATCGGAGCGCGCCAGCATGGGTGCCGAAGGGGAGTAGCTCCCAGCGCGTGCATCGACACACTGGCCATCACGATGATCGGCCCGGTGCACCACTCCGGTCGGCCTGGTCACGGGCAGTCGGAGCGAGCGAGACCTTCGGCCGTTCTGCCATGGCCGAAGCCGCTCGAAGTGTGTGTGCTGCGTCATGGCTCGACCACGAGGACCACCATGACCGAGACCATCGCCGTGCAGGCACCCGCCACCGCGGCGCCGGCTCCCCGCATGGGCGCCAGTGCCTGGGGCAAGATCGCGATCTGCTTCGCCATCGCCCTGCCCGCCGTCGCCCTCGCTGCTGACAGGCACTGGCGTGTGACGGGGTTCGCGCCGAACCCCGTCGTCGACCTGCTCGTGTTCGGTGCGGCTGTCGTCGCCGCGTCGTTCCTGCTGGCCTGGGCCGCCGAGGCCGCGCAGAAGGACATCGCCGGCGCGCTCGCCATCGCGATCCTGGCGCTCATCGCCGTGCTGCCCGAGTACGCCGTCGACCTGTACTACGCGTTCCGGTCCGGCTCCGACCCCGCGTACGAGCAGTTCGCCGCCGCCAACATGACCGGGTCCAACCGGTTGCTGCTGGGGTTCGGCTGGCCGCTCGTCGTGATCATCTCGCTGCTGGTCGCCCGCCGGTTCGTCCGCACGGGTGCGATGCCCGCCGCGGCGACGAAGGTGCTCGAACTGGAGCGCTCGTCGCGTGTGGACATCGGGTTCCTGGCGCTGCTGGCCCTGGTCGCGTTCCTGATCCCGGCGATGGGCTCCATCCCGCTGTGGTTCGGGTTCGCGATGCTCGTCGCGTTCGTGCTGTACTTGTGGCGGGCCTCGAAGACGTCCGACGACGAGGACGACGACGAAGAACTCGTCGGCATGGCGGGAAACCTGGCGTCGATGGGGCAGCGCCCGCGCCGGTGGACCATCGTCGCGCTGTTCGTCGTGGCTGCCGCGGTCATCCTGGCCTCGGCCGAGCCGTTCGCCGACGCCCTGGTGCAGTCCGGCGGCGCACTGGGCATCGACAGCTACTTCCTGGTGCAGTGGCTCGCCCCCCTGGCCACCGAGGCGCCCGAGTTCATCGTCGCCGCCCTCTTCGCGCTGCGGGGCATGGGCGGGGCAGCCATCGGGACGCTCATCGCCTCGAAGGTGAACCAGTGGTCGCTGCTGGTCGGGTCGCTGCCGATCGCGCACGTGCTGGGTGGTGGCACCACGGGCGGGCTGCCGCTCGACGCTCGGCAGGTGGAGGAGTTCATGCTGACCGCGTCGCAGACCGTGCTCGGCGTCGCGATCATCATCGCGCTGCGCTTCCACCGGTGGTCGGCGATCGCTCTCGTGGCGCTGTTCGCGGTGCAGTTCGTCGTGACGGACACCGGTGGGCGGTGGGTGTTGAGCGGGGTGCACGTGGCGGTGGCCCTCGTGGTGCTGTGGATCAACCGCCGCGACATCGTGCCGACGATCACGGCCCCGTTCCGGCGCCCGTCGAGCCCGGCGCTGCGCTGAGGGTTGGCGGTGCGGCGGTGCCGGGGTCGTGCGGTGCCGGGGCGGTTCGGCGGTTGGGTGCGGGGGTGCGGGGGTGCGGGGGTGCGGCGGCGCGGTACCGGGGCGGTTGGGTGCTGGTTCGAGTGGTCGCAACACCCCGTCCGGCCATCGTCGAGTGGTCGGACAACGTCGCTGGGGGCGTCGGCGAGCGACGGGATGCGACCGGTCGGCGGACGTGAGCGGGGCGTTGTGACCGGTGGGCGTGCGGCGGGATGCGGCCGGTGCGGCGGGGCGCGACCGCCCGTCGGACGGGAGGCTCGGGGCGGGCTGGCACCGGCCCTCCCGTCCGGTGGTCCCACGTGATCGCGCCGGTTCGACTGGTCACGACACCCCGTCGGTCGCGCGCCGGCCGGTCGGAGAACGTCGCTGGAGACGTCGGCGAGCGACGGGATGCGACCGGTCGGGGGACGGTGAGCGGGGTGTTGTGACCGGTCGGGCTGGGCAGCGCCAAAGGACGGGGCGCGCCTGGCAGCGGGGCGCGCCCGGCAGCGGGGCGCCGCGGCGAGGCGGGGCGGGTCAGTCGGCGTCGGGAGCGAGCCAGATCGCGGCGGCGGCGGCGGACGGCAGGTCCACGAGCGACTCGGTGCCGTCCGGGGAACGCCGGGACACCGCGATGACGCCCGCGTAGTCCCGCACCTGCTCCACCCGCAGGTGCGTCCCGAGCCCGACGCCGAGCTCGTCGAAGTAGCGCAGCAGCGACGGGTCGTCGTCCGAGACGCGGTCGACCGTGCCGCACGAACCGGGTGCGATCGTGCCGAGCAGCGCGCCGGGGGAGTCCGGCACCGTGCCGTCCGCGCGCGGGATCGGGTCGCCGTGCGGATCGTGCGTCGGGTGGCCGAGATCGGCGTCGACCCGGTCGAGGAAGGTCTCGGAGACCGCGTGCTCGAGCGCCTCGGCCTCGGTGTGCACCTCGTCCCACGAGTAGCCCAGGCGTGACACCAGGAACGACTCGATCAGCCGGTGCCGTCGGACCATCGCCACGGCGACCTGCTGCCCGAGCGGGGTGAGCACGACGCCGTAGTACGGGGTGTGCTCGATCAGGCCGTCGCGGTCGAGCTTGCGCAGGTTGCCGGACACCGTCGACGCCGACACCTTCAGCGCGGCGGCGATGTCCCGGGTGGCGATGCCGCCGTCCCCACGCTCGCGCGCCTTCCAGATGAGCTTGACGTAGTCCTCGGCCATCGTCGAGAGCGAAGGGAGGCGCATGCCCCAATGGTACAAACAGGGATGCCCGAACCCACGCGCCGTCGTCGCCGCTGGCCCGTCCCGCCGTCGTTGCTGATCGGCGTCGCCCCGGTCGTCGTCTTCGCGGCGGTCAGTGCCTGGCGCGCACGGCCCAGTGACGACTACCCGTCGCTCGGGCTGACGGTCGACAGCGTCCTGCGCGCGCTCGTCGTCCCCGAGGGCATCGCCGCGATGGCGCTCGCCGTGGTCGTCACCGGGCTCGGGTGGTGGCGCATCGCGACCGTCGATCCCACTCGCGGTCGTCCGCGGTGGACGTGGGTCGCTCCCGCGCTGATCGCCGTGGTGTGTCTGGCGCGCCTGCCGCTGGTCGACTGGACGGCGCTGCCCTGGCACTACTTTGCGCTGCTGGGCATCGGTGTGCTGTTCGTCGGGGTCTTCGAGGAGCTCCTGACCCGCGGCGTGCTGCTGGTCGGGCTGCGTCGGCGCCTGCCGGAGTTCGGCGTGTGGATCGCCTCGTGCGTGCTGTTCGGGCTGCTGCACCTGCTGAACGCCCTGGCCGGCGCGGGCATCGGCCCGACGCTGATCCAGGTGGTGTTCGCGGCGTCGTTCGGGTCGACGCTGTACCTGGCCCGCCGACTGACCGGCAACCTGCTGCTGCCCGTGCTGCTGCACGCGTTCTGGGACTTCGGCTCGATCGCGGTGTCGGCGACCTCGCGGCAGGGCTTCGACGACATCGCGGTCGCCGGGGCCATCGGGCTGTTCGCGTTCGCGGTGCTGGCGCTCGGCGTGGTGGCCGGCGGGGTGGTGGCCTGGCGCGACGACCGACCCCGACGCCTGCGCCGACGCTGGCGTGACGTCCCGCCGCGGGACGCCGACCACGACCACGTCCCGCCCCGGGACCACGGGCACGACCACGTCCCGCCCCGCGACACCGCAGCGCCTGCCGGACAGCCCGAACCCGTTCCGGACCGGAACGACCTGCGAACCCGCACAGACACCCCGTCCGGTTCACCTGCCTGACGGCAACCGTTCCTCGGACCGTCACCGGGCCTCCTTACCGTCACTGCGATCCCAACCCGGGAACCCAGCCCGTCCGGACACCGTCGCCGGCCGGACCACAGGAAGGAGCGTCGCCCCGACCGGGGCGGCAACCACGCATGCGCACATCCGCACGCGCCATGGCCACAGGGGTGACGGTCGCAGCGATCGCGACGTCCCTGGTCATCGGCAACCCGCTCGTGGCGAACGCCGCGACCTACCCGAGTGACTCCGCCAAGCCCGACCTGGTCTCGCTGCTGAGCGGCTACGACTCCTTCTGGAAGTCCAGCGGCACGAACGACCTGCACGGCACGGTCGTCAGCGGTGCCACCCTGGCGCAGAACGACCAGCTGACCTCGTGGATCAACCAGAACGCCACGAAGGCGCAGCAGTTCACGGCGCTGCAGGACTCCGAGTACAAGAACACCCCCACCGGGTACGACCAGTCCTCGACCGTGGGGCAGGGGCTCGGCGACGCGCTCGAGAAGCTCTACCTGCAGGGCCGGCAGAACGGTGACCTGCCGCTGACCGAGGCGCTCATCAACAGCAACACGGGCACCACCGGCGCCTACGTCAGCACCGGCACCGCGAAGGCGCACTTCAGCTACCCGCGCCCGTACCTGCCGACGGACGCCTCGGCGACCCTGCCGGCCGGCGACGACCAGGTCAACTGCGCACCCGCCAAGGTGAACGCCTCGTCGCTCGCCGCGAACCGCACCGGCAAGGCCTGGGCGGACGCCAAGGGCAACCTGACGATCACGCGCGTGCCCGTGCAGACGGACACCACGCACGAGTTCTCGCCGAGCGACGTCGTCCTGGACCCGGGCTACGGGACCCAGGGCATCTGCACCGGCGGTTCGTACCCGAGCGGCCACACCACCACGGCGTACCAGGCCGGCATCACCCTCGCCACACTCGTCCCTGAGCTCGCGCCGGAGATCCTGGCCCGCGCGTCCGAGAACGGCAACGACCGCATCGTGCTCGGCGTGCACTACCCGCTCGACATCATGGGTGGTCGCATGGACGGCGAGGCCGCCCTGGCAGCCCGCTGGTCCGACACCGCGTTCCGCACCGACGTGCTGGAGCCCGCCCGGGCCGAGCTCACCGCCTACCTCGAGGCGAAGTGCGGCAACACGCTGGCGAAGTGCATCGCCGCCGAGAAGCCCTACCAGAACGACCCGTACGGCGGGAAGGCGATCCCCGGCGGCACGTCGCAGATCGTGACCGACCGCGCCTCGGCCGTCAAGGTCTACAACGAGCGCATGGACTACGGCTTCGCCAAGACCGGCACCACCGGCCTGGCCCCGAGCGTCCCGACCGGTGCCGAGAACCTGCTGCTCAGCACGTTCCCGACCCTGACCGACGCCCAGCGCACCGCCGTGCTCGCCCAGACCGAGATCGCCTCGGGTGACCCGCTCGACCAGTCCGGCACCGCGAACGGCTCGTGGGAGCGCATCGACCTGGCCGCTGCCACCAGCGCCACGGTCGACGTCGCTGCCGACGGTTCCGTCAAGGTCGTCTCGACCGGCGGCACCGCGAAGGTCGTCTCCGGCGTGCTGACCGCCCCGAACGGCACGACCGTGCAGGCCGGGTCGCAGCTCGCCCTGGCCGGCACCGGTCTGACCGCCGGCGCGACCTACCAGGTCGTGCTGCACAGCGACCCGGTGGTCGTCGGCACGCTCACCGCGGACGCGAACGGTGCCGTCACCGGCAGCGTCGCCATCCCGGCGGGCACCGCGGCCGGATCGCACACCGTCGACCTGGTCGACGCCGCGGGCGCCTCGGCACTCGTCGCCCCGCTCGCGATCACCGTGACCGCTGCCCCCACCACGGGCGGCACCACCGGCACCGGCACGACCGGGTCCGGCACCACCGTCACCACGCCGACCGGCATCCACCTGCCCGTCGTCAGCGGCTGACGCATCCCACCCGCGGGCCGGCCGACGCACCCAGCGTCGGCCG
>NZ_JALGRO010000005.1:189198-248730 GCF_022815645.1 Curtobacterium sp. VKM Ac-2922
CCCCCCCCCCCCCCCCCCCCCCCCCCCCCCCCCCCGCACCGGTTGGGTCGTCGGTCTGTCGACGGCCTGGAGGCTCGACCCGCCTCCGCCCCGCACCGCACGTCTCCCAGGAAGCCAGTTCCCCCTTGCAGAAGCGCACCCTCTGGACCACCGTCGGCATCGCCGCTGCGGCCGTCGTCGCCGCCGGCGCGCTCGCCGTCCCGCTGCTCGGGGGCACGAGCCCGTCGCCCGCCGCGCACCCGTCGGCCTCGGCATCCGCCACGGCTGCTACGCCCGCGGTGCCGTCCGTCAGCGCGCAGGCCCTCGCCGCGCTGCCCGAGGCGCAGTACTCCGCCGTCGTCGCCGGGCTGATGCCCTTCGCGCAGACGGTCACGAGCGACACCGTCTTCCACCTGCGCGCCGACGCCCCACTGTTCGGCTCGGACCGACACACCCCCGTCGCCCGGTTCGCCGCGACGGACTTCCTGCAGCAGCCGAGCACCGTCGTGGGGCTCCGCCGACAGGGAGCATGGGAGCTCGTCCTGACACCCGCGCGCCAGCAGCTGCCGTCTGCCGCGGGCTCGTCCGGGGCGGCCGCGCAGACCTCGGCGTGGGTACCGGTCGCCGCGCTCGAGCCTGCCGCGACCCCGACGTCCCGCGTCGTCATCTCGACCAAGGACCAGCACGTGTCGATCGTGTCCGCCTCGGGCGCCGTGCAGCAGTCGTTCTCGGCCGGGGTCGGCACCACGGACACCCCGACACCGACCGGCGTGACGGGCTACCTGGAGCAGCGCTACGTCGACGCGTCCCAGGGCACCGGCGAGCACCCGATCCAGCTGACCTCACTGCACTCGAGTGTCGCGGACGAACCGTACGGCGGGCACGACGGCGGGCTGATCGGCATGCACTGGAACGCCGCCACCGCGGGGGCGATCTCGCACGGGTGCGTCCGGCTCGACGCCGATGCCGTCGCAGCGATCAACGCCCTGCCGCTCGGCACCCTGGTGACGGTCGAGTAGCTGCGGGTCGTCGCGGCGGTCTGGGCGACGCCCGCCGCCCAGACCGCCGAGTCTCGGCTCCGCGGACAGTTCGCGCCGTCCGGGCGCCGCAGGATGTCCGGTGGGGCGAGACTCGGCGTGCGCAGGTGTGGGCGGCCGGGGGCGGTGGGCCAGGCGGGTCAGCGCTTGTGGGCGACCGCGAAGACGCGGCGGAAGGGGAACACCGTGCCGTGTCGGCCTCGCGGGTACGCCCGGCGCAGCTGTTCGGCGTACGCGGCCTCGAACGCGCGGGTCAGCTCGCCGCTCGGCTCGGCCGCGTCGAGCGCAGCCAGTGCCGGGCGGAGTCCGGTGCCGCGGACCCACGTGAGGACCGGGTCCTCGCCGGGCAGCAGCTGCATGTACGTGGTCTCCCACGCGGTGGCCGCGAAGCCGTTGTCCTCGAACAGCTCGAGGTAGCCAGGAGCATCGAGCACGGGGTCGGCGCGCAGGACCCCGTCGAGCGCGGACGCCCACGGGCCCTCGGCGGCGACCGACCGCATCAGCGCATGTGACGGGGAGTCGAAGTTGCCCGGGACCTGCATCGCGAACCACGAGCCCTGGCGCATCGCGGCGAGCCACCCGGGCAGCAGCGACGTGTGTGACGGGACCCACTGCAGCGCGGCATTGGTGACCACGACGTCGTCCTCCGCGGTGGGAGACCAGTCCTCGATGGCACGGAGCTCGAACGACAGGTTCGGGTGCGTGGCGGCGAGGGCCGCAGCGTCCGACAACATCTCGCTCGAGGAGTCCATCCCGACCACGCGAGCCGACGGCCATCGCTCGGCCAGGGTGGCGGTGAGCGCCCCGGGACCGCAGCCCAGGTCGACGACGCGACCAGGGGCCTCCAGTCCGATCTGGGCGACCAGGTCGTGGAACGGGCGCGACCGCTCGTCCTGGAACGCGGCGTACCGCGTCGGGTCCCAGCGCACGGCTACATCTCCACTTCGATGGGTTCCGTGCGCACGAGCTCGTGCACGCCGGAGATGACCTCGCTGGGACGGAACGGGTAGCGGTCGATCTCGGCCTGGTCGCTGATGCCCGTCATGACCAGGACGGTGTGCAGCCCGGCCTCGATGCCGGCCTGCACGTCGGTGTCCATCCGGTCGCCGATCATGCCCGTGTTCTCGGAGTGCGCCCCGATGCGGTTCATCGCCGAGCGGAACATCATCGGGTTCGGCTTGCCGACCACGTAGGGCTGCTTGCCCGTGGCCTTCTCGATCATCGCGGCGATCGCCCCCGTGGCGGGCAGGACGCCCTCGGCGCTCGGACCCGTCGCGTCCGGGTTCGTGACGATGAAGCGGGCGCCGTCGCGGATCAGGCGGACGGCCTTGGTGATCGCCTCGAACGAGTAGTTGCGGGTCTCGCCGACGACGACGTAGTCGGGGGCCGTCTCGGTCATGATGAAGCCGGCCTCGTGCAGGGCCGTCGTCATGCCGGCCTCGCCGATCACGAACGCCGATCCGCCGGGCATCTGCGACTTGCAGAAGTCGGCCGTGGCCAGCGCGCTCGTCCAGATGCGGTCCTCGGGCACGTCGATGCCGGACCAGCGCAAGCGGGCGCTCAGGTCGCGCGGCGTGAAGATCGAGTTGTTGGTCAGGACCAGGAACTCGGTACCTTCGTCGAGCCACTGCTGGATGAGTTCCGGAGCGCCGGGGAGGGCCTGGTTCTCGTGCACGAGCACGCCGTCCATGTCCGTCAGCCAGCACTCGACCTCGTCGCGGGATGCCATGCGGTCAGACTAGTCGGCGCGCCTCGGGGCACCCGGGAACACCGAGCACCGGTAGGGTTTTTGCGGGACACGTACCGGAAGCAGGAGGCCCCGTGCTCGTCGAACCGAACACCGCCGACGATGCGGCCGTGGCGGTTGCCGCTACTGGCGCCGCGCCCCGACGCCGGGGACGGCCCAACTCGCTCTCGCGCGAGCAGGTGATCGAGGCAGCGACCACGATCGCCAACGAGGACGGGCTCGACCGCCTGTCCTTCCGCGCGCTCGGCATGCGACTCGGCGTCGCACCGATGACCGTGCACCGGACGATCGGCGGCCTGGACGACCTGCACGCCGAGCTCGTGCGCAAGACCGTCGACGAGTTCACCGCCACCTTCGTGTGGCCCACCGACTGGCAGGACGTCGTCCGGACCTTCGCGAGGACCTTCCGCGACCTGATGGTCACCCACCCGCTCGTGCTCGAGTCACACAGCCAGCGCGCGCCGCTCGTGTCGTCGGAGTCCGACGCGGTGGTCGCCAAGGTCGTCGGGGCACTGCGCGACGGCGGGCTCGACGACGTCGAGGCGATGTACACGTTCTTCGTCGTGTACGACTTCGTGGTCGGGCACGCCGGCGTGCTGGTCGGCCGTGGGGACTCCGAGGCCGGGCGGCCCGAGCGGCACGCGCTGGTGGGGGAGATCCTCGGCACGCACTCGTACGACACCCGGTTCGAGCTGGGGCTGGACATCCTGCTGGCGGGCATCGAGGCACGGCTGCCGCAGGCCTCCTGACGTGGCGGTGGGTGTGGTCGTGCTCGGAGGCGCTGACCTGACCTCGATGACACCGTTCGGTTGACCTTCTGTCCGACCGTCTGGCAGAGTGTGGAACATCACACGTCAGGAGGAGCGATGCGGCAGCGAACGGGGCGGCAGACCGAGGTCGTGGTCGCCGGCGGGGTGCTCGGGTTCGTGGCCGGGGTCGTCGTGGACCTGGCGCTCGTGGCGTGGGCGTTCAGCGCAGCGTTCCGCGGCGATCCGCTCGTGCGGCTCGGCACGATGCTCCGGACGATCGAGGGGCACGGCTCGGTCACGGTGGTGAGCGGCGCGGGCATGGTCCTGGCACCGCTCGTCGTCGGGGTGATCGGAGCGCTCGCCGGCTTCCTGCTCAGCGGCAGGCCGAGGGCGTCACCGTGAGCGCCCTACGCTGGACCGGTGACCGACCAGCCCCAGCCGTCGCAGCCGTCGCCGCCGGCACAACCGTCGCTGCCCGAGCCCTCGCACGAGCGCACGACGAACGGCGTCGGACCGCACCCCCGGCCCTGGCCCGACGATGCCCGACTCGACACCGAGTTGCTCGAGCACGGCGACACCCGCAACGTGCTGGACCACTACCGGTACTGGTCGATGGAGGCCATCGTCGCCGACCTCGACACCCGCCGGCACGGGTTCGACGTGGCGATCGAGAACTGGCAGCACGACCTGAACATCGGTTCGATCGTCCGCAGCGCCAACGCGTTCCTGGCCGGCACCGTGCACATCATCGGGCGCCGGCGCTGGAACCGCCGCGGAGCGATGGTCACCGACCGCTACCAGCACGTGCGGAACCACCCCGACGTCGACGCGTTCCTGCAGGCCATGCGTGACGAGGGCCGTCCGGTCATCGCGATCGACAACACCCCGGGTGCGACGATGCTCGAGTCGACCGAGCTGCCCGAGCGCTGCGTGTTCCTGTTCGGACAAGAGGGGCCGGGCCTGACCGACGAAGCCGTCGCCGGCGCGGACGCGCACCTGGAGATCGCGCAGTACGGGTCGACGCGCAGCATCAACGCCTCGGCTGCCGCTGCGATCGTGATGCACAGCTGGATCGTCCAGCACGCAGCGCCCCCGCCTCCGTCGTCGTGAGCCGAGCCGACCCGAGCGTGAGCCGAGCCGAGCCGAGCCGAGCCGAGCCGAGAGTGAGCCGGGCTGACGCACCGGGGCCGAGCCGGGCCTCCAGGCCGCGTCAGCGCGTGGCGGTCGTGCGCCGCGCGACCAGCCGCGGCTCGACCAGGTACTCCTGCGCGACCACGGACGGGTCCGCGATCCGCGCGAGCAGTCGCTCGCCCGCCCCACGGCCGATCTCCACCGACCGGTCGTCGATGCTCGTCAGGCCCACGTAGCGCGTCGCTGCCACCGGGGTGTCGTCGTAGCCGATGACGGAGACGTCCTCGGGAACGCGCAGCCCGCGCTCGGTCAATGCGGACATGGCGCCCAGTGCCATCACGTCGTTCGCTGCGAACAGCGCGGTGACGTCCGGGTGCTCCTGGAACAGGGTGCGTGCAGCGTGCAGGCCCGCGTCCTCCGTCAGCTCGCCCGGGAGGATCGTGGTCACGACCGTCGCGTCGGTCCCGCTGTCCGCCACGCCGGCCTCGAACCCCGCGCGACGTTCCAGGGACGCGGCCGAGCCCGCCCCGACGAAGCCGAGCGTGCGGTGGCCCAGGCTCAGCAGGTGGTCGGCGGCCATGCGGCCTCCGGCACGGTCGTCGTTCGCGACGGTGTCGGCGCGGGGGATCGACACGCGGCCGCCGGCGATGACGAGCGGCATGGACGCGGGGATCGCCAGGTCGGTGTCGGGCTCGCCAGCGATGACGATGCCCTCGACGCGCATCGACAGGAAGCCCTCGACGGGTGAGGCGTCGAGCCCCGTGTTGAGGAACCGGTCGGCCACGACGAGCCGGTGCCCCTGGTCCTGCAGCGACTCGCGCAGGCCCGTCAGCAGGTCGACGAACCACTGGTTGCGGAAGTCGTCGAGCACCACGCCGATCGTGCGACTGCGGGTGCCGGCGAGCGAGACGGCCGCGGTCGAGGGGCGGTAGTCGAGCTCTTGGATGGCCTGCAGCACTGCGGCCCGGCGTTGCTCGCTCACCCGGGGGGAGCGCTGCAGCACGAGGGACACGAGCGACTTCGACACCCCCGCGCGGGCAGCGACGTCGTAGATCGTCGCGGGTTTCGCGTCAGGCATCGTCGGCATCGACCTCCAGCTCGTCCCTCGATGCTATCGGTGCCTCGCTGGAGTCTTCGTGAGGGAGCGTCGCGTCCCGCGCGCACGCTCGCGCCGCGCGGCTTCGCACCCCGTTGCAGACATCGCGCCCCGCGGGAACGGAGCGCGATGTTCGCCACGGGGTGCGATCCGCGGATCGCGAGCGGAGCGCGGCGGAGCGCGGCCGCGCGCGCTACCCGATCAGGCTCGGGCGCAGGTCGCGCAGCGTGCGGGCGCGGCCCTGACGGGAGGCCACCACGAAGCTGACCAGCAGCGCGCCGAGCATCCAGCACGCCAGCACGCCAGCGTCCGACCACGCGGCGCCCATCGACCCGCCGTACATCGTCTGCCGGAGCGCATCGACGGAGTACGTCATCGGCAGGGCGAAGTGCAGCGCTGCCAACGGCCCGGGCAGCGTCTGCCAGGGGAAGGTGCCACCCGCCGTGACGAGCTGCACGAGCATGAGCACCAGGCCGAGGAACTGTCCGACCGACCCGAGCAGCACGTTGAGCGCCATCAGGATCGCCGCGAACGTCGCCGAGGCCAGCACCATCACGCCGATCGTCGCGACGGGCAGCTGCACACCCAGGTCGAGGGCGAACCGCACGATGAAGAACAGCGCCACCATCTGCACGATCCCGAGCACCACGGGCGTGAGCCACCCGCCCAGGACGATCGACAGCGGCTTCCGCACGGCGGTGATCGCCCGCTTCGAGATCGGCTTGAGGATGAGGAACAGCGCGTACATGCCGATCCAGGCTGCCAGCGAGATGAAGAACGGTGCCAGGCCGGCGCCGTAGTTGTCCGCCGCCGCGACGTTGTCGTCGCCGACCTTGACCGGGTCGGAGATCACCGACGCCTGGTCGTTGCGCTGCGATGCCGTCGATGCGGGGATCTTCGTGCGGCCCTGGTCGAGCTGGTCGGCGAGCTTCGTGGAGCCGTCCTTCAGCGTGTGCAGCCCGGACGCCAGCGAGTCGGCACCCGAGGACGCCGTCGTGGCTCCGGTCGACAACTGCGCCGCCCCGTCGGACAGCTTCGGTGCGGCAGCGGCCAGCTTGGACGTGCCGGCTGCGACCTGCGACGCACCGCTCGACAGCGTGGACGCCCCCGAGGCCGCCGACGCGATCCCGTTCGACAGCTTCGGTGCAGCGCCCGCGAGCTCGTCGGTCCCGGCGACGAGCCGGTCGGAGCCGTCAGACAGCTGCTGGATGCCGGACGTCAGTTGCGGGGCCTTGGTGGCGAGCTGCGATGCGCCGGCGGCGACCTGCGCGCTGGCGCCCCGCAACGAGCTGAGCCCGTTCGAGACCTGTGTCGCGCCCGTGCCCAGCTGGGCACTCGATGCCTGCAGGGTGTCGAGTGAAGCGAGCAGCTGGGTCTTCTGCGCCGGTGTCAGAACGGTCGACGTCTCGACGACCGGCTTCAGGCTCGAGACCAGCGTCGGCGACTCTGCAGCGAGCTGCTGGACACCGGCGATGAGCGGCGCGGCTCCGTCAGCCAGGTCCGCGTTCCCCGTGGCCACGGCGGCCGCCCCGGTGGCGAGCTCCTGGGACTGCGCTGGCAGGGTCGCCGTCTCGTCGCGGGCGTCGTGCAGGCCGCTCTGCAGTTGCTTCGCGCCACCGTTGAGCTGCGCCGTCTGCGCCGGCAACGCCGCCGTCTGGTCGGCCGCGGACTGCAACCCGCTCGACAACGACGACGCCCCGGAAGCGACCTGCTGCGCCCCGTTGTTCAGCTTCGTGGTCTGCGCCGGCAGCGACGCCGTACCCGACGCCAGCGACGCCGCGCCCGAGGCGAGGGCCGCGTTGCCGGACGCCAGCTGGTCCGCTCCCGACGACGCCGAGGCTGCGCCGGACGCCAGCTGCCCAGCACCGTCGACCGCGTCGCCCAGACTGTCGCGCACGTCGGCCAGCCCGACCAGCAGGGTCTTGGCGGCCTGCTTGCCGACCTGCTCGGCGACGGCGGTGCGCATGGTCTTGCCCGCCTGCTCGGCGATGGTCGATGCCAGGTACGAGTTGGTGTCGGCCGTGGTCATCACGAGTTCGGCGCGCTTCGGGTCGTCCGACTGCGCGGACACCAGCGACTCCGAGAAGTCGTGCGGGATCGTCACGACGAAGTCGTACGTGCCGTTGCGCACCCCGGAGCGGGCGTCCGCCGCGGTGGTCTCCTTCCACGCGAAGTCGGCACCGTCGATCGCACGGTCTGCGACGTCGGTGCCGTAGTCCACGCGCTTGCCGTCGAGGGTCGCGCCGGCGTCCTGGTTGACGATCGCCGCGGGCACCTTGTCGAGCGCCGCGTACGGGTCGCGGTTGGCCCACAGGTACGCGCCGCCGTACAGCAGCGGCACGATCATCAGGGCGAGGAACGCCAGCCGGGCGAGCGGGGTGGCGGTGAGGCGCGCGAGTTCGGCGCGGACGAGCGAGGTGGTGGTCACGAGCGGTTCTCCACAGGAGCGGTCTGGAGGCGCGGGGCGTCTCCGTCGGGAAGGGTCGCGTCGTCGGGACCGGGGGTTTCGGGGCTGCCCTCGGCGGGCAGGTCGTCGTGCGGCACCGGGATGGTCGCCAGCAGCCGCTCGGCGGTCTCGGCCGCGGCCTTCGAGGTGACCAGCAGCACGGTGATGCCGCGCGCGGCGACGTCACGGACGACGGCGAACCAGCTGTCGACCGCACCGCCGTGGCGCTCGGGCGCGGTGATGACGAGCGCGGTCACGCCGTCCCGCAGCAGGGCGAGTTCGACGAGCAGCCGGACCCGCACGGCGGTTGGGACGCGCTGCACGGCCGTGTCGGCGTACGTGGTCATGCCGAGTTCGTCGAGCACGGTGTCGACGTGCTGGCGCGAGGGGCGCTGCCCGGCGAACGCGAGTTCTTCGCGCACGATGCGCCGGAGTGTCATCACGGGGAAGGGTTCGGCGACGCCCGGGGTGTCGACGAGGGCCACGGTGCGACGCATGACCGCGGGGTCCTCATGGCCGTCGAGCAGCACCCGTCCGTGTTCGGCGTGCATCCGCCCGCCGGCGACGAGCGACGCCAGCACCGGGGCCTGTTCGGTCTCGACGGCGACGATGCCCGGGCGGTACGGACCGGCCACGGCGGACACGCGGGGGAGTGCCGCGCCCGGTTCGTCCCCGATGCCGGCGTCCTGGATCTCGATGGTGGTCACGCGTGGGCCTCCGTGGGGGTGGTGGTTTCGGCGGGTTCGCTGAGCAGTGCGGTGCGCCAGTCGATGCCCGCGATGCCGAGCGCCGACACGACGACCATGCGCCGGCCGTCGTGGTCCGAGGTGCCCGACCGGGTGGCCTCGTCGAGGACGGCGATGCACGCATCCTCGACCAGGCGGCCGAGCGAGTCGGCGGAGACGTCGTTGCGCATCGAGCCGTCGGCGATCCCGAGCGCGCAGGCGTCCCGCACCTGGGCCCGCAGCGACGCGAACACCTGCGCCACGGACTCGCTGTACGGGCTGCTGACGGCGATGCGCGCCATCGAACGGACGTGGGACACCTCGGACCACAGGGTGACGGCGATGGCCGCGATACGCGCTGCCGGGGGCAGGTCGCGCAGGTCGGACGGTGTCGGCATCGCTCCCGCCACGCGGGCGGCGCCGGCCGTGACGACGGCGCGGACCAGGTCGTCGCGCGACGGGAAGTGTCCGTAGACCGCACGGCGGGACAGCCCGGCGGCGGTCGCGATGGACTCGAGCGAGGCGTCCGGATCCCGCTGCAGCACGGTCTTCGCGGCGTCGATCAGCGCCGCGCGGTTCTCGGTCGCGTCGCGCCGCGGGGCGCGGGTCGAGGGCTCGGGAGTGGTCACGCACCCCATCGTACTAACGTGCACACTGCTGTGCAAGATCAGAGGTTCGGGGTACCCCTGTTCAGGGGACGTCCCCCGAAGTGCCGACTCCCCCGCCTGAGTGGAAGCACATAGCTTCGGGGCAATTCCCCAGCAACACGGACGGAGCTCCAAGTGCCCCCAGTGACCCGTGCAACACCGAACGAACCCGAGAACCCGAGGACCCCGAACACCCGCCGCTTCACCCGCGTCGCGACCGCCCTGGTGGCAGCCGGCGCCCTGGCCTGCGGCGGACTCGCCGTCGGTGGAGCAGCCGTCGCAGCACCGACCGGCCTGTCGTCGGCGGACCTGAAGCTCGCGCAGCCCCTGCGTGACGCCAAGCCGCAGAGCACGATCGCGGCCTTCGTTCGGACGACGGGCGAAGGCGCCCTCGCCGTGGACGCGAAGGCCAAGGGCGGCGACCTGACGAAGTCGACGACCCAGTCGAGCGCCGCGAAGCAGCGGGTGTCGGCCATCACGTCGACGACCGACCAGGTCACGGCCGCGGTGCAGTCGGCCGACGGCGACGCGACCGAGCTGTACACGACCGAGTACACCGTCCCCGGTGTCGCCGTCGTGGCGGACGTCGCAGCACTCCGCAAGGTCGCGGAGCGCTCCGACGTCGCGAGCGTCATCCCGCTTACCCCGAAGAAGATCGTCCAGCCGACGGTCAACGACAGCACCACCGCGGCCCCGAGCGGCGTCGACCCCGACCTGGTCAAGCCGGGCGCGGACGGCGTCACCCCGAAGAACGCGGCCAGCGACGTCTACACGCGGGCCCTCGACGCCTGGCAGCAGACCGGCCACACCGGCAAGGGCGTCAACGTCGCCGTGCTGGACACCGGCCTGGACTACACGCAGGCCGACTTCGGTGGACCGGGCACCGCGGACGCCTACGCCGCAGCGCTGGCGAACACGGGCGCTCCGGCAGCGGGCTCGTACGACCCGCAGAAGTTCCTGGGCGGCTACGACTTCGCCGGCCCCACGTACAACGCCGACCCGTCGAGCCCCGACTACGACCCGACCCCGGCACCGGACGACAACCCCATCGACGGCAAGGGCGGCGACCACGGCACGCACGTGTCGGGCACCATCGCCGGCTACGGGCTCGACGCCGACAAGAAGACCTTCCAGGGCAACTACAAGAAGCTCACGACGCAGACCGTGCAGGACATGTGGATCGGCCCGGGCACCGCGCCCGAGGCCGGCCTGTACGCGCTCAAGGTCTTCGGCGACAACGGCGGCTCGACCGACGTCACGGGCGCTGCGCTCGACTGGGTCGGCCAGGCGCTGACCGAGGGCAAGGACATCAACGTCCTGAACCTGTCGCTCGGCTCGGACTACGGCGCACCGGACGATCCCGACAACGCGAAGATCGACGCGCTCACCGCCCGCGGTGTCCTGCCCGTGATCGCCTCGGGCAACGCCGACGACTTCACCGACATCGGTGGCTCGCCGGGGAACGCCGAGGGTGCCCTGACGGTCGCCGCGAGCGCCACCGGCCAGAGCCTGTACGACGGCGTCCAGGCGACCGCTCCGGCGGACGTCGCGAAGACCTACCGCGCGCAGTACTCGCAGAACTACCAGGGCACGCTGCCCGTCGAGGGCGACGTCGTCGTCCCGACCAGCAACGTCGACGGGTGCGCGGCGTTCAGCGCCGAGGACGCGGCGGCGATCGCGGGCAAGGTGGTCTGGCTCAAGTGGACCGACGCGCAGCTGGAGTGCGGCTCCGGCGTGCGCTTCACCAACGTGCAGGCAGCCGGCGGTGTCGGCGTCCTGCTCGCCGGGACGATCAACACCTTCGACTCCGGCATCGCGGGCAACGCCACCATCCCGGGTGCCGAGCTGACCCGTGACAGTGCTGCGAGCCTCCAGTCCGCTGCCCAGGCCGGGACCCTGCACGTGCGGTTCGCCGACGAGCTGAAGGGCTTCCAGCTCGCGACCGACGCCGACGCCGTGAACACGCTCGCGTCGTTCACCAGCCGCGGCGTGCACGGTTCGTTCGACGACATCGTCAAGCCGGACATCGCCGGTCCCGGGGTCAACGTGATCTCGGCGGCCAACGGCACCGGTGACGGCCGCATGTCGATGAGCGGCACCTCGATGGCGACCCCGGACGTGGCCGGCATCGCCGCGCTGACGTTCGAGTCGCACCCGACGTGGTCCGCTCCGGACGTCAAGGCGACGCTCATGAACACCGCCACGCACGACGTGCGCGACGGTGACGGCAACGCGACGCTGCTGCGCCAGGGCACCGGCCGGGTCGACGCGCTGCAGGCGGTCACCGCCGGCACCACGGTGCGCAGCGTCGAGAACGACCAGCTCGTGACGGCGTCGTTCGGTGTCGTCGAGGTCGCCTCGCCGACCACCGAGAAGCGCACCCTGCAGATCGAGAACACCGACGGCCGGCCGCACACGTACGACGTGGCGTACCAGTCGCGGGTCGCCCAGACGGGCGTCGCATTCACGGTCGACAAGCAGCGCGTCACGGTCGTCCCGCACGGCACCGCCACCGTCACGCTGACGATGACGATCGCCGACCCGACCAAGCTCACCCGCACGATCGACCCCACGCAGGAGTCGGTCCAGCAGGGCTACGAGCGGGAGTTCGTCGCCGCGGCCACCGGCCTGGTGACCTTCACCCCGACCGACAGCAAGCTGAACCCGCTGCGACTGGCGACCTACGCCGCTCCCAAGGCGGTCAGCGCGGTGCACGGTGGGGACGTCACCTTCGCTGCCGACACGACGAGCGCCGACGTGACCCTGACGGGCCGCGGCGTGACCGGAGCCCTGGTGGCACCGTTCGTGCTCGGTGGGACGGACCCGCAGGAGTCGTTCGCGGACGGCTCGGCGAAGCAGTCGCTGCAGGCCGCTGACGTCCTCGCCTTCGGAGCCAGTGCGGCCGACGGCACGCTGGCGTTCGGGGTGCAGACGGCCGGTCCGGACGCCGACCCCGGCGCCGTGACCAACGTCGAGGTGCTCATCGACGCCGACCGTGACGGCACGCCGGACTACCTGGTGTACGACGCCAAGTCGGCCGCGGTGGACGCCACGTTCGCGACGACGATCGACCTGGCCACCGGTGAGACGCTCGACGCCCAGCCGCTGAACGGTGGGGCGCCCGGACAGGACGTCAACACGTTCGACAGCGCGGTGAAGGTGCTGACCGTGTCGCAGGACGCGATCGGTGTCACGGGAGCGTTCGACTACTCGGTGCTGACCGAGTCGGCGTACGCCCCGGCACGCGCCACGGACGGCTCGTCCGTGGTGGACGAGACGGGCACGGCGACGTTCGACCCGTCCGCCCCGTCGCTGTCCTTCGCCCAGGGCGGCACCGCCGGCGTGCTGTTCTCCGACGCCGGATCGCTGCAGGTGACCCGCGCCGCCGACACCACGTCGACGCCGCGCATCCTGCTGCTGCACCTGCACAACGCGGTCGGCGACCAGGCGGACACGCTCGGGACCTCGGTCGCGCAGCCCGTCCTGGCCCTCCGTCCGGGCAGCGCGGTCACGGTGTCGGGCTCTCCGCTGGTCGGCAAGAAGCTGACCGCGCAGCACGGTGACTGGAACGCCCGCGGTGTGACGTACTCGTACCAGTGGCTCCGTGACGGCAAGGCGGTCAAGGGTGCCGACGGCAAGGGGTACAAGCTCGGCTCCTCGGACGTCGGCCACCGCTTCCAGGTGACGGTCACGGCAACGGCGAAGGGCTACCAGACCGGCTCCGCCACCTCCGCGAAGACCGCGAAGGTCACCCGCCGCTAGTCGCGCGGCACGCTCCGGAAGACGCCGGGTCCCGTTCGGGATCCGGCGTCTTCTGTCCTTCTGCGCGGCGCTGTGTGCGGTGAGCGGACAAGTAGTTAGACAAACTAGTGAAACGCTGCCACGGTGGTCCCATGCGACCGCAGAACGACCTCTCCCAGCTCCGCACGAACCCGATCGAGTGGCGTCGGCGCGGACTGACCCCGCCGGACGTGATCCAGGCCATGGTCGAGGAACGTCTGGCGCAGCCGGGCCACAGCCAGCTGGTGGGTGACCCCAGCTACGCGGACTTCTTCCGCGGCTGAGTGACGCTCGTCACCATCTGACGGACGGGAGGCCAGCAGATGGCCGTCCGATAGACTCGGGTGGACCACCGACCAACGGTCGCGTGCGGTCCTCCGCCAACGTGAGGAGAACCAGATGCCCGCAGCAGTCATCATCGGCGCCCAGTGGGGCGACGAGGGCAAGGGGAAGGCCACCGACCTGCTCGGCAGCCGCATCGACTACGTCGTCAAGTTCAACGGCGGCAACAACGCCGGGCACACGGTCGTCGTCGGGGGCGAGAAGTACGCGCTGCACCTGCTGCCCTCCGGCATCCTCACGCCGGGCGTCACCCCGGTCATCGGCAACGGCGTCGTCGTCGACATCGAGGTGCTGTTCCAAGAACTCGACGCGCTCAAGGCCCGCGGCGTCGACGTCTCCAAGCTGCGCGTGTCGGCGAACGCCCACGTCATCACGCACTACCACCGCACCATCGACAAGGTGACCGAGCGGTTCCTGGGCAAGCGCCAGATCGGCACCACCGGCCGCGGCATCGGTCCGACCTACGCCGACAAGATCAACCGCGTCGGCATCCGCATCCAGGACATCTTCGACGAGAACATCCTGCGGCAGAAGGTCGAAGCCGCCCTCGACCAGAAGAACCACCTGCTGGTCAAGGTCTTCAACCGCCGCGCCATCGACGTGGACGAGGTCGTGGAGTCGCTGCTGTCGTTCGCGGACCGCCTGCGCCCGATGGTCGCCGACACCGCGCTCGAGATCCACCAGGCGCTCGAGCGGGGCGACACCGTCCTGTTCGAGGCCGGCCAGGCCACGATGCTCGACGTCGACCACGGCACCTACCCGTTCGTGACCTCGTCGTCCGCCACCGCGGGCGGGGCAGCCACCGGCTCGGGCATCGGCCCGGGCAAGCTCGAGCGCATCATCGGCATCGTCAAGGCGTACACGACGCGTGTCGGCGCCGGTCCGTTCCCGACCGAGCTGTTCGACGCGTCGGGCGAGTTCCTGCGCGCCAACGGGTTCGAGTTCGGCACCACGACCGGGCGTCCGCGGCGCTGCGGCTGGTACGACGCCCCGATCGCCCGGTACACGGCGCGCATCAACGGCGTGACCGACTTCGTGCTCACCAAGCTCGACGTGCTGACCGGGCTCGAGACCATCCCCGTGTGTGTTGCGTACGAGGTCGACGGGCAGCGGGTCGACGAGGTGCCGGTCAACCAGTCCGACTTCCACCACGCCAAGCCGATCTACCAGGAGTTCCCCGGCTGGACCGAGGACATCACGGGCGCCCGGTCGTTCGAGGACCTGCCGCAGAACGCCCAGGACTACGTGCTGGCCGTCGAGGCGATGTCGGGCGCACGGATCTCGGCGATCGGTGTCGGCCCCGGGCGCGACGCGATCGTCGTCCGGCACGACCTGCTGGGGTCGTGAGCGTGCGGATCCTGTTCGTCTGCAGCGGCAACATCTGCCGGTCGCCGCTCGGGGCCCAGGTCCTGCGTGCGCGCCTGGGTGCGGCGGCACCGTCGTTCGTCGTCGAGTCGGCGGGCACGATCGCCGACGACGGGGCAGCGATGGACGGCGCCGCGGCCGAGCAGTCCGTGCGGCTCGGCGGCGACCCGTCGGCGCACGCGTCGCGCTACCTGACGCCGGCGATCGTCGACGGCGCCGACCTGGTGCTGACGGCGGAGCGCTCGCACCGTGCCGCGGCGGTGCAGCTCGCGCCGCGGGCCTCGAAGCGGACGTTCACGATCAAGCAGTTCGCGCGGGTGCTCGAGGGGCTCGAGCCCGGCGACCTGGCCGACGTCACGACGCCCCAGTCACTCGTGGAACGCGTCGCCCGGCTGCGTGGCACGGTGCCGCCGCCGGCCGACCCCGCGGACGACGACGTCGACGACCCCTACCGTCGTTCCACGGCGACGCACGAGCGGGTCGCCGACGAGATCGACCGGGCGCTGACGATCATCGCGGACGCACTGCGCGCCGTCGCCTGAGCCTGCCGGCCGGCCGCTGCTGACAGTGTCGTTCTGCGCAGTCCGGTGGGGGACATGTACCCCGATCCGGACGCCGTTCCCCCGCGGAATGCGGGCCCGGCGCGAACAGGCGGTGAACGGGAGCCGTGAATCCACGGGGCTGCATGGCGGGCACCGTGGTCGACGCCCTAAGTTCGGGGTACCGCACGACGTACCCCGAACCGCGACAGGAGCACGGCCATGAGCACCACCACGACCCAGCGCGAACTCACCCTCGACACCGAGACGGTGGACACCATCGCCGTGCTCGACGCCGTGGCCACCACCAGCACCCGTGCGGCCCGCGCGAAGCTCACCTGGACGCAGGAGTCCGACGGTGAGTGGATCGCCAACTACGGCGGGTACTTCGGTGGTTCGGTCGACAAGCTCGGCGGCCGCTACGTCGCCTCGGACACGTTCGGCATGGTCGTCGGGGACTTCGGTTCGCTCGAGGACGCCCAGACCAACCTGGCGGAGCGCCTGCACGTCATGCTGCCGCCGGTCATCCGCTCCGTCGACTAGAGCGCGTCCCGCGCGTCCCGCGCGTCCCGCGCGCTGCGGCGCGGGGGTGGTGCGGCGCTCCGCGCCTGGTGCGCGCTTGTTGCCCCGCACGGGGCCGTGAACCTCGCACATTCCGGGCTGGAGGCCGTGCTCGCGTCGCGCGCCGGGCCTCCCGTCGTGTGGTGGGCGGTACCAGCGCGCACCGTGCGCTGCGGCGCAGGGGTGGTGCCGCGCTGCGCGCCTGGTGCGCGCTTGTTGCCCCGCACGGGGCGATGAAGCTCGCACGTTCCGGGCTGGAGGCCGTGCTCGCGTCGTGCGCCGGGCCTCCCGTCGTGTGGTGGGCGGCACCAGCGCGCACCGTGCGCGGTTGGTGGGTGGTGCGGCGCTGCGCGCCTGGTGCGCGCTTGTAGCCCCGCACGGTGCGGTGAAGCTCGCACGTTCCGGGCTGGAGGCCGTGCTCGCGTCGCGCGCCGGGCCTCCCGTCGTGTGGTGGGCGGCGCCAGCGCGCACCGTGCGCGGTTGGGGGGTGGTGCGGCGCTCCGCGCCTGGTGCGCGCTTGTTGCCCCGCACGGACCCGGCAACCTCGCGCCGAGCGCAAGCCCGGCCGGCCGCGCGCCGGCCGCACCCGCTCACGCCGTCAGGTGCGCGCCGAGGAACGCGATGTGCGCCGGAGCCAGACGGCGCCAGTAGCCGTGGGTGTGGCCTCCCGGCTCGAAGCCACCCGCCGGCCGGTGCCCGGCCGCGAACCCGGCCACGTACGAGCGCACGGCCGGCTCGAAGCCGTCGCCCGTCCCGCAGTCCACCCGCACCGCCACTCCCTGCAGTCGCGTCTGTCGCCCCAGGACCGTGTTCCGCTGGAAGTCGGCCGCGTCGTCGAACGCGCCCCGGGCCGTGTCGCCGGCGGACCTCCACAGCGCCGGACTCAGCGCGGACGCCACCCGCACCCGCCCGGAGCCGAGCGCTCCCGCCAGGTACAGCGCGCCGTACCCGCCCATCGAGTAGCCCGTGAAGCCCAGGCGGTCGACGTCGAGCCCCTGGTCGCGCAGCAGCGGCAGGAACTCGTCGACCACCATGCCGGCCGGGTCCTCGCCGTCCGCGCGCCGGTGCCAGTACCGGTTGCCGCCGTCCACGGCCGCGATGGCGAACGGTGCACCGCCGCGGTGGATGTGCTGCGCCAGGAACCGGTCGAAGCCGAGCGAGCTGCTCGTGAACTCGCGGTGGTCGTCGCCGTACCCGTGCAGCGCCACCACCACGGGCAGCGGGTGCTCGGACGGCGGCGCGGTGATGCTCCAGCCCACCGTCCGGCCATGGCGCGCGTGCGAGACGAACGACCCCCAGGTGGTCGGTGTCGGCGTGACGTCCGGCACCGTGCCGTCCGTGCCGTCCAGGCCCAGGACACGGAACATCGTCGAACGCCCCGGCACGACGCGCAGGTCGACCGCGGCGACGGTGGCGCCGCCGAGAGCGACGGCACCGGCGCCGGCGAGCAGGGCGCGTCGGGTCAGCGAGGTGGGCACAGCTCATCTTGACGAGCCGCAGGACCGGACGGGAGGCCCGGGGCCGGGTCTGGGCGGATCGCCAGCGCAGACGGTGGGGACGTTCAGGTCGTGGTGGTCGCCGCCGCCGGGCCGAGTGCGGCCCGGAGCTCGGCGTGCGCCGGCTGTCGCCGGAGCACCACGACCGTGACGTCGTCGTCGTGGGGGACCTCGTCCGCCAGGTCGGAGAGCGCGGCGACGAGCGTCGCCGGCTCACGGTGACCGTGACGACGGGCGATCGCGGCGACGGCATCGACGGCGTCGTCGCGTCCGCCGAACAGGTCGAGCACCCCGTCGCTGAACGAGATGAGCAGGTCGCCGGGCTCGAGCCGGTCCGCGGTCGTCGCCCACTCGTCGCGGATCCCGAGGCCGAGCGGCAGGTCCACCGACCGCAGTCGTTCGACCCCGTCGTCGGCGCGCAGCACGAAGCTCAGCCCGTGGCCGGCGTCCGCCCAGCGCAGGGTGCCGTCGTCGTCGAGTCGGGCGTGGAACAGGGTCGTGAACGCGACGATGCCACCGCCGTCCTCGGCGCTCAGCCCGTCGGACGCGCGGCGCAGGGCCTCGGAGGGGTCGTCGACCGTGCGGGCGCTCCGCAGGGTCGTGCGGACGGCAGCGGCGATCAGCCCGGCACCGACGCCCTTGCCCATCACGTCGCCGAGCGTGACCGCCAGGCCGTGCTCGGTGGCGTACCAGTCGAAGAAGTCGCCGCCGACGCTCCGTGCGGGCAGGCATGCGCCGGCCACGTCGAGGTCACCGGCGGTGCGGACCCGGATCGCGTCGTCGTCGGGCGCGGCTTCGGGGATCACGCCCGAACCGGTGCGCGTGGGCAGCAGCGATCGCTGGACCTCGGCGGCGCGGGCGATCTCGGCCGCCATGGTCTTCTCGCGGCGTTCGGCCCGCCGCACGCTCGACCGGGCCTGTCGGGCGAGCTCGTGCACCACCACGGCGACCGTGCCGAACACCGTCGCGGTGATGCCCAGGCGGACGAGTTCGCTGATGCTCGGCACCATCGACGGCAGCAGCACGTACGGGGCCAGGATCACCGCGACCACACCGAGCACCGACCACAGGATCGTGCGCCAGCCGGACAGCGACGCCCACCAGACCACGGGCAGCACGACAAGCGAGGTGAAGACGGAGGTGTTCGCGCCCGTTCCCGTCCGCAGCAGTGCCATCGCGGCGAAGTCGAGCACCAGGACGACCGGCACCAGCCAGACCACGCGCGGCATCGCGGCGGCGACGGCTGCGACGACGGTGGCCACCGCTGCCACCAGGATGCTCGTCAGGAAGGTCCCGGTGTCCGTGGCCTGCATCGTCGGCACCAGGGCGCTGACCAGCACAGCGACGGCGAGCAGGACGCTGATCGGGACCTGTCGGACGAGGGCGCTGTCGGTGATGCTGGTTGGGCGAGACATGCTCAGACCAGATTAGTGGAACGGGACGTCCACCGCCGTGATGCTCAGCGCGGCCAGGTCGCGACGACGGCCACGGCGTTGAACAGCACGTGCGCCAGGATCGCGCCGCCGATGCGGCCGGTCATCGCGACCAGGGTGCCGGTCAGGGTGCCGAGCAGGAAGGTCGTGACGAAGACCTGCACACCACCGTTGGTCGTCGTCGCCGCGCCGAGCAGCAGGTGCAGCAGCGCGAACAGGAACGCGGTCAGCAGGACGGCCAGGAACCGGGTGCGCGGGGTGAGCTCGGCAGCCAGCCGCCGCTGGAACACCCCGCGGAAGAACACCTCTTCGAGCACCGGGCTGACCAGCACGATGCCGATCGCCGAGGTCACGAGCAGCCCGACCTGCGGTTCGCCGAGCGACGGAGCGGGCGTCAGGCCGGTCGTCCCCGTGAACGCGATCGACAGCGCGACGTCGACCACGCGGCAGATGATGACGATGCCGAGCGCGAAGACCGCGTCGCCGAGATCGAGACGGAAGCGTGACCTGAACGTCGAGCGGTCGCTGCGGCGCAGGACCCAGGCGACACCGGCCACCAGCGGCACCCACACCGCCAGGTCCGCGGCGAGCACCTGCAGGACCGGCGACGGGATGCCACCGGACCGGGTGAACCCGCCGACGACCCGGGCCAGGACGACCGCGACGCCGAGGGCGACCAGCAGCACGATCAGCTCGCGCTGGCGGGTGGTCGAGGGCTCGGTGGTGGGGCGGGCCGGCTCGGAGCTCATGCGGCAACCGTAGAGGACCGAGGCCGCCTGGCGCGGTGAACTCCCGAGAACCCCTCGGACATGTGGCACTATTTGAATGCCGTGTGCTGGGAGTATCCCGGTCTGCCTGTGTCGGGACCACAGGAACGGTTCGGATCGGGGAAGGCAGGCGCGTGGAGCTACGCGACTACATCACAGTGCTGCGCAAGGGATGGGTCCTCATCCTGGTGCTCGCACTCGTCGGAGTGGCAGCAGCGGCGGGGTTCTCCCTCGTCAAGAAGCCGGTCTACTCCGCATCTGCGCAGGTGTTCGTCTCCACGGAGACCTCCGGCAGCGCCAGTGACCTGGCCCAGGGCAACACCTTCACGCAGCAGCGCGTGCTGACGTACTCCAACCTGGTGTCGACGCCCATCGTGCTGCTGCCCGTCATCTCGACGCTGAAGCTCGACATGAACGCCGACCAGCTGGCGACGATGGTCAGCGCCACCGCGCCGACCAGCACCACGCTCATCTCGATCTCGGTCAACGACACGGACCCGGTGCAGGCAGCGAACATCGCGAACGCGACCTCGCAGAGCCTGACCAACGTCGTGCAGGACATCGAGGCCACCGACGCCAACGGCTCGAGCACGGTCAAGCTCACCCGCGTCAAGCAGGCCGACGTGCCGAGCAAGCCGATCAGCCCCAACGTGCCCGTCAACGTCGCCCTCGGGCTGCTGGTCGGGCTGGCGCTCGGCGTCGGCATCGCCGTGCTGCGCGAGACGCTCGACAACCGCGTGCGCACCGAGCTCGACGTCGAGAAGATCAGCGAGAAGCCGGTGGTCGGCGGCATCGCCTACGACAGCAAGGCCTCGGAGCGTCCGCTCATCGTGCAGGTCGACCCGCGCAGCCCACGTGCCGAGTCCTTCCGCACGCTCCGCACCAACCTGCAGTTCCTGGACCTGGGCACCGGTTCGCGCACCTTCGTGATGACCTCGTCGATGCAGTCCGAGGGCAAGAGCACCACGGTCGCCAACCTGGCCATCGCGCTCGACAGCGCCGGCTTCCGCGTCATCCTGATCGACGCCGACCTGCGCCGTCCCCGCGTCGCCGAGTACATGGACGTCGAGGGCAGCGCCGGTCTGACCGACGTGCTGATCGGTCGCGCCGAGCTCGAGGACGTCGCGCACCCCTGGGGTCGCGGCAACCTGGTCGTGCTGCCCGCCGGCCCGATCCCGCCGAACCCGTCCGAGCTGCTGGGCTCGCGGTCGATGCAGGAACTGATCGAGCGGCTCGAGGGCCAGTTCGACTACGTCCTGTTCGACGCGCCGCCGCTGCTGCCCGTCACCGACGCCGCGATCCTGTCGAAGAAGGCCTCGGGTGCGATCCTGGCGGTTGCCTCGGGCAAGACCCACAAGGGCCAGCTCGCCGCCGCCGTCGCCTCGCTCGAGAACGTCGGCGCACCGATCGCCGGGTTCGTCATCACGATGATGCCGGTCAAGGGTCCGGGCGCCTACGGCTACGGCCGCTACGGCTACGGCTACGGCTACGGCTACGGCAACGACGAGGAAGACGGCGCCGCCGCTGCCGACGCGGTCCGGCCGCCCAAGCGGATCGGCAGGAAGCTCAACGCCCTGCGCCGCGCGGAACGCTGATCGGAGCTGGGGGACATGGATGCTCGCCGGGGGACCCGAGGCCTCGGCCGGTCACTGCCGCGGACCACACTGGTGTGGATCGCCGTCGCGGTGGTCGCGCTGATCGTCGTCGACGTCGTGCTGGTCTCGCTGGCACTCGGTCGCACCGCGACCGCGCAGAACGGCCCAGCCGGGCCGATCCCCACCTTCTCGAGCAGCGCTCGTCCCAGCGTCACACCGACGCCCAGCGCCTCGGCCACGCCGTCGGCGGGTGTGGCAGACGATGCGTCAGCCAGCCGTCTGCTGTCCGCCGTCGACGGCAAGGAGGCATGGCGAGCCTCCAGGACGTCGTGTTCCGCCGGTAAGGCGGTGCTGGAGCACTCCGTGGACGGCGGGGCGACCTGGGTCGCCGTCGCGCTCGGCGACGACGTGCGCGCCCTGACGGGGCTGCGCGCCACCACGACCGGGGTCTCGGTCCTGGTCGGCGTGGGTGACGACTGCGCCGCGACCGTCCGGACGAGTGCCGACGACGGTGCGACCTGGGCAGCCGGTCAGCCCGGCGCTGCCGGCGCCGGGGTCACGGACACGGCGCTGCAGCTGAAGAGCGGGCGCATCGCGTCGCCGTGCACCGACCCCGTCGACGCCTACCAGGGGCAGTACACGACCCTGGTCGCGTGCTCGGACAGCGTCGCCTGGCGGAACGGGACCAGCGCGTGGGTGACGGCACCGATCGCGGGGATCCAGTCCATCGCCGACGCCGGCAACACCTACACGCTCGCGCGCACCGGCGCGGCCACCTGCGCCGGGGTCGAGGTCCTGAGCCTGCCGGCCGTCAAGGTCACCGCGTCGTCGGCGGTCAGCCCGGTCGGGTGCTGGACCGAGGGGACGAGCAGCGGGCCGGTCGCGATCGACCTGGCGGGCACGAGCCTGTGGGCGTGGGCCGGCGACACGGTTGCCGTGTCGGCGGACGGCGGGGCGTCGTGGTGACGGTGAGCCCGGGATGACCGCCGACGCGGTCCGGACGCCGCAGGCGCAGGGCACGACCGACGACTGGAGCCGCCGCTACTCGCGCGGCGTCCTGTTCACGGACCTGCTCGCCCTGATCTGGGTCGTGTTCGGCGTGCAGATCGCCTGGCTCGGGCTCGGGTCGAACCTGGCGACCAACACCGCAGATCTGCGCCTGAGCTACTTCGGCATCTCGATCCTGGTGATCGTCGTGTGGATGGGCGCACTGGCGCTGTACGACACCCGCGGGGACCGCGTGATCGGTGTCGGCAGCGCCGAGTACCGGCTGGTCGCCGACTCCAGCGTCCGGGTGTTCGGGCTGCTGGCGATCGCCGCGTTCCTGCTGCACGTCGACCTGGCCCGCGGCTACGTGCTGATCGCGTTCCCGATCGGCATCCTCGTCCTGCTGGTGTCGCGCTGGATGTGGCGCCAATGGCTCGTCGCACAGCGCAAGCGCGGGGCGTACTCGGCGCGCGTCCTGCTCGTGGGATCGCCGGCGAGCGTGCTGCACATCGGGCGGGAACTCGGCCGTTCGCCCGAGGCCGGCTACCAGGTCGTCGGTGCCGCGGTGTCCACCGGGCTGCGCGGACTGCTGCCCGGCTCGACGATCCAGAGCCACGGGGGATTCGACGACGTGAGTGCGGCGTTGCGTGAGACCGGCGCCGACACCGTCGTCATCACCAGCTCCGACGACCTGCCCCCTGAGCGCGTCCGCGAACTCAGCTGGTCGCTCGAGCCCGGCCGGCAGCACCTGGTGGTCGCTCCGAGCCTGACCGACATCGGTGGTCCGCGCATCCACACGCGCCCGGTGCAGGGACTGCCGCTGATCCACGTCGAGACGCCGACCTACTCGGGCCGCAAGCTCTACACCAAGCGTGCGTTCGACCTGATCGGGTCGGCGCTGCTGATCATCGTCCTGTCGCCGGTGCTGCTGGTCCTGGCCCTGCTCGTGAAGGCGACCTCGCCCGGGCCGGTGTTCTTCCTGCAGGAGCGCGTCGGGCTGAACGGTGGCACCTTCCACATGGTCAAGTTCCGCTCGATGGTCGTCGACGCCGAGGACCGCTTGCAGGAGCTCAGTGCGCTCGACCGTGCCGAGGGCAACGACGTGCTGTTCAAGATGCGCAACGACCCCCGGGTGACCCGAGTCGGGGCGTTCATGCGGCGCTACAGCCTGGACGAGGTGCCGCAGCTGTTCAACGTGGTCGAGGGCAAGATGTCCCTCGTGGGGCCGCGCCCGTCGTTGTCCGCCGAGGTCGCGCGGTACGAAACCCACGTCCACCGTAGATTCTTGGTGAAGCCCGGGCTGACAGGTCTGTGGCAGGTGAGCGGTAGGTCTGACCTTTCGTGGGAAGACTCGGTACGTCTCGACTTGTTCTACGTCGAGAACTGGTCGCTGGTGGGCGACTTGCTGATTCTCTGGCGCACCATCAAAGCCGTTGTCCGTAGCGACGGTGCTTACTGAGCACCCGCCTTGTCCAATCGAGAAAGTCGCGAAATGCCGCAACGCCATCCTGGCCCGCTGGGCGAACTCCAAACCCGGTCGCTCGGCGGTCTCCCACTCCTGATCGCAACCCCAGAGGACGCCTCTCGGGTGGTCGTGGCACTGAGCAGGTCGGAACACAATGGTGCAGCCGTGCATCTGCTGAACGCCTACTCGATCGCTCTCGCTCAGAGCGATGATCGATTCCGAAGCGCACTGCAAGGGGACGCGTGCAACTTCCCCGATGGGAAGCCGTTGAGCTGGGTCACTCGGTTCTCGAAGAGGCGTCTCCACCAAGTTCGTGGGCCCCAGTTCTTCCTCGACGTCATGGACACGGGCCGTGCCGCCGATGTCAGACACTTCCTGCTCGGAGGGTCCGACGACCTTCTCGTGAAGCTGCAAGAGAATCTGTGCGCAAAGTTTCCGGGCGTCCAGATTGTCGGGGTCTACAGCCCACCGTTCCGCACGCTGTCGAGCGACGAAGTTGCGACTCAGGACACCTTGATCAGGGAGTCTGGTGCGGACATCGTTTGGGTCGGGCTCGGGACGCCTAAGCAAGACCATGAGGTTCAGCGACTTGCGCTTGAACTCGGGAGCGTTGCTTGCGCGGTCGGTGCGGCTTTCGATTTCACCGCTGGCACCAAGCGAGAGGCGCCCGTGTGGATGACCTCAGCAGGACTCGAGTGGCTCTACCGCCTCTTGTCCGAGCCCAAGAGACTCTGGCGTCGATACCTCATCGGGAACTTCGTCTTCCTCGGCGCCGTCCTGCGGGACCACTAATTGGGTACGAAGAAGGTCGTCGTCATCAGCCAGGTGCCACCGCCGACGCACGGCTCGACGATCATGACCAAGATCCTCCTGGAGGTCCTGGCAGAGGACGGCCGCCGGACGAAGCTCGTTGACCGACGCTTCAGCAGAGCGGTGGACGAGGTTGGTGCGCTGTCGCTCCGAAAGATCGTCGCAGTGCCGTCACTCGTTCTCCGGCTGGCTCTGGCTGTCGTCCGCCGTCCCGATGCTTGCATCTTCTTCTGCACGAACAGATCGTTCTCTTTCCTCGTGGACGTCGTGCTGGGTGAAGTGCTTCGGCTGTTCCGTGTGCCGACTGTCAACTACGTGCACACCAGCGGTTACTCCGACCTTGCGGCCCGCGGGAAGGTCTGGCGGTGGATGGTGCAACGTCTCTTGTCGCACGGAGCAACCACGGTCTGCCTTGCTGATTCGTTGGTCGCCGACATCGCGCCCTTTGTCGGTAAGGGAACGATCGTCGTCATCGCAAACACGATCGACGACCGTCCTGACCGCCTTGCCGAAACACGTCGGCGGCCTGACGGTGTGAACACGAGCGGGCCGATCCTCTTCCTTTCGAACCTGCTGGAAGAGAAAGGCGCGGACGTGTTCGTCGACATGGCGATCACTCTCTGTGACCGCTCTGATCAGCTGACGTTTGCCCTCGTGGGGCAGCCGGCAGACCGAGCGCTGGCGGACGCGCTACAGCTGCGCGTCGTGCGCTCGGGCCACGCCTCGCGCGTGCAGTTCCTCGGGCCGAGATTCGGCGAGGACAAGTGGGACGTGCTCGCAGGAGCGCAACTCCTGGTGTTCCCGTCGCGGTATCGTTTCGAGGCGCAACCGCTGACCATCGTCGAGGCGTTCAGCCTTGGCGTGCCTGTGGTTGCTTCCGACGTGGGGGCTATAGGCGAGATGGTTGGCCCAGAGAACGGATATTTGTTGTCAGAGGCGACGGTCGACGAGGCGGTGCAAGCGGTCTCGCTGCTCGCGACCGACCCCGAGCGTCACCGGCTCGCGTCTGAGGGCGCGAGACGAGCGTTCGATCAGAAGTACTCCAAAGCCACTTTCCGTGCGGCCTGGAACGACGTCATCGAGTCCGTGCAGAAGGACGCAGCGTGAATCAGTCAGCTCCGCTGGTAGGGATCGGCACAGACGAGGAGCGGGCTGCCTTGGTGGCGTTCCGGTCCTTCCGCGGCATGCGTGAGACGCTGGCTGCCGATCTGCGTGCCAATCGAGGGGATCCGAAATCGCGGGTCGTGCTCATCGGATTCCGGATCTGTCAGTACCTCATCCGAGACCGAGCGCATCCACGTCGGCGGTCCTACCCAGCTGTAGCGATGTATCGGTTCGCGACCGAATTCATCCTCGGTATTGAACTCCGACCGAAGACGCGCGTGGGGCCGGGGCTCACAATCTTTCACGGAACAGGACTAGTTGTGAATGATCGCGCGCTGATCGGGACGGGAGTTGTATTGCGCAACGGGGTGGTCATCGGTCACAAGCGTCCTGAGCAGCACGCGCCGTTCCTGCGCGACTTCGTCGACATCGGGACCACAGCGCTCATCGTCGGAGCAGTCACCATCGGCCGAGGTGCGAGCGTCGGAGCAGGGGCAGTCGTCGTTCGAGACGTTCGTGAGGGAGACACGGTGGTCGGTAATCCGGCTCGGAGCGTCAACCCATGACCCGTGGCCGACCTGAACGAGATCTGGTGGTCTTTGCCTACGCCTACGCGGCTTCAGAGCGAGACGCCGTGGCCCGGGTCATCGGAGAGCTTGCATCTGAACTGCGTCGTCGCGGACGGAATGTGAGCGTGATCGGTATACCCGCGGAGTCGATCGTCTCCGCGGGTGGAAACGGGCTTGAGAAGATTCGCCGGTTGCGAAGCGAACTGTCGTTCATCTTCAGGCTCCTGGGCGTCGTCGTGCGGAAGGGCCATCGCCTTCAGGCTTTCGTGAGCGTCGATGTACCCTCTGGCCTGCCGCTGGTCGGGCTGTTCGCGCGACGTCTCAGCCGGGGGCGGGTCCGCGACGTTGCTTGGGTGATGGACCTGTACCGGCTGGCCGGACCGAGCAAGAACATCCTGACCCGCGCCCGAACATCCGTAGAGCTCATCGCCCTGCGGACGACCGCCGAGATCGTGACGATCGGATCTTGCATGGCCTCGCGAATAGAGAGACTGGCACATCGCCCAGCTGATGTCATCCCGCTGTGGCATCGCCAGATGGAGCGGCAGGCACGCTTTCGACAGTCCGGTGAGCCGCTCCGTCTGCTCTACTCGGGCTCCGCTCGGGAGCTCCACCCTCTGCAGGGGCTGATTGCCGCAGTTGCTGACCGACCCGGCGTTGAACTCCTCATCAGCGGCTCCGGCGCCGAAGTCGACCGTGCTCGGGACTGGCTCGCAGTTCGACCCGCAAGCAACATCACGATCGGGGGCTTTGTTCCTGAGACGGAACTCCAGCGATCGTACGGAGATGCCGACCTTCACGTCGTTGCGTTGTCCGAAGAGATGACCGGAACCTGCGTTCCGTCCAAGGTGTACGCCGCCATGTCAGCTGGGCGCGGAGTCTTCCACCTCGGTTCAGCCTCGGGCCAGGCTGCGCTCGACGTCATGCGCGCCGACGCTGGAGTCGTGGTGCCGACGGGTGACGTTGACAGCATCGGACGTGCCCTCGACTCGCTGCTTGCCGACTCGTCAGCTGTCGCGCGACAGGGAGAGAACGCTTCGTCCTTCTTCGATGGTCATCGCACAGTCAGTGCCGGCGCCGACGCATGGGAGCTCGTGTTGTATGGCGACGGCTTGACCACCAAAGTTGTGAGCTGATCTGTGCGCAGCTTGATCTGGTCGCTCATCGAGCGAGTCTTCCCGCGACTAGCAAGCGCACTCCTCATGGTGCTGCTGGCGCAGTACGTGACTCCCGTTGTCGTCGGTCTCTACGCATGGCCGATGCTTGTCTTGACCTTCTACTACTCAGCTCTCGACGGTGCCATCCGTCAGGTCGTGGTCCCGAGCTTCTCCAACAAGAACTCCTACGACTTCTTGCTGCGGTACAGGAGGTGGGCGAGCATTTGCGGCGTGGTCGCAATGACGGCCACGCTCGCCGTCCTCTGGCTGGTGTTCCCAACTAGTCTGCATCCGCAGATCGTCGCTCTCCTCCCACTGATCGTTGTGCCTGTGGCCAATTCGTACGCAATCATCCCTCTCGGTTTCCTGCAGCGCGCCGATCGCTGGCGGAGTCTTGCAAACCTGCAGCTGGGAGTTGCGGGACTCTCGCTCGTCGTGTCGCTGCCGGTGCTCTTCCTCACGAAGAGCCTGCTAGGCGCGGCCCTTCAGGTGCTCCTGGCGGAACTGCTCTTCGCGGTATTCGCCCATCGATCCGCGGTACGACTCGGAATGCTTCAGCACTTGCGCACTATCGGTGCTGGACGCACCCTGGCGGCGGAGTTCCGACATGCGTCGTGGTTCTTCATCCTGGGGTGGTTGCAGGGCCAGGCCGACCGGATTCTTCTCGGCGCGGTGGCAGGAACTGCGGCTCTCGGGTCCTACAACCTCGCCATGGCGGTCGCGCGCAATCCGGGCGACGCGGTGTCCTCATCGACCGCGAACGTTCTCCGGGTGCGACTCGATGGAGTCGAGGAGCTTCGCGAGGTCCGTACGAAGGCTGACCACCTGCTGATCCGCGCGGTGGCGCTCTCGGTGGTCTTGGTCGTCGCGTTGGACCTCGGAACCCGTTTCGTTCTCCGTCCCCTTCTCGACGACTCGTGGTCGAAGCCGCTTGAGGCGGTTTTCCCGGCTTCGCTGAGCATCCTCATCACCACCGTCACATGGTCGCTTGCACCGGTACTGATGGCGCGTGGCCGTCTGCGGTGGGGAGCTCCTATAAAAGTTGTGGGAGTAATTCTGGCGGTACCGATCGCTGTTGCTGCCGCCCACAGCATCGTTCTCGCGGCATGGTTCTTCCTTGCTAGAGAGCTCGTGCTGCTCCTGCTGCTCGTCGGCGCCTGCGGCAGAGCAACACCTGTTCGAGCGACTCTCCTGGCAGTCGGAGTCTCCCTGATCGGCGGAGCGGTGGTCGGGTTCCTCTGACCCCGCAGTGGCGAGTCGTCCGTTCCGCTACCCACACGGGACAAGAAAGTACTGAATCAAAACGACAAGTGCGTCGACGTCTCGAAGCTCATCGCGTGACTCGATACGGCCATTATTCTCCTCATCCTGAGCCCGTACTTTCACCGTCGACCCTGATTTCTCCGCAATTCAATGAATCGGCCCCTCGGACTGTGCCCGCGGCGAAAGCGTAATCCCGTGAACGAGAGTTCTTGGGGCGGTCAGCTCTGTAGCGCAATCACTCGATGATCACCGCCGAATCGAAGTCGCCCGTTGATCTCGGCAAGGGCAGGGCTCGCCGTTTGTGACTGTCGAGAGCAGATTGTCGTTGCGGCGCAGTCGTAAGTACGATTCCGGCGGCCCACCAGAACGGCACAGCGCCGAATGGTGCCTCGAGCACGACACCTAGAGAGGCCACGGGAAGTATTGCCAGCACAATCAGTGATGCTATTGCGATGACATCGTCCTCAGCGGCAACGCGAAGACGGCGGAAAACGGTCAAAACGAGGCTAAGGATTACCCCGCCCACCAGAAAGACCCCGACTAGGCCCATCCGAGCGTAGATGCCAATGAAGTAATTGTGCGGACTGCGAACGTTCTCGTATGTGGTGCCCTCGAGATAGGAGAGTGTTCCGGATTCCGACAGGAAGTCGTTCCCGAACCCGCTACCGAATATCTGCCGCGAGGGCGTCTCGTTTGTCCACTCAATGACCCGCGTCCACACAAGACGCCGAGCCTGTTCAGTCCCCTGGGCGCTCAGCTGCTGGGCTGTCGTCGCGGAGGATGAATCGATCGTCGCGACCAGACGTTGTCCCGGGCCGGTCTGGGGTAACACCACGATCGCGGCAGCGAGGGCTAGTGGAACGAGCATCTGGGAGAACAGTCTTCGGCCGCTTCTCGCAGGAGTTCCGGCGTAGAAGATCAGGTACGCGACCAACAAGGATGCAACCACGCTCAGC
This sequence comes from Curtobacterium sp. VKM Ac-2922, assembly GCF_022815645.1. Lineage (GTDB taxonomy): Bacteria > Actinomycetota > Actinomycetes > Actinomycetales > Microbacteriaceae > Curtobacterium. Next base: position 218,945 of record NZ_JALGRO010000005.1, read on the forward strand.
AGCCCAGCGCGAGACTGCAGGGAAAGGACGTCTGCGAGGGAGATGAAAATCGCGACGATCGGCCAGAAGCGTTTCTTCGTTCGGAAAGCGCGGAGCAGGAACATCCCGGATCCGATTCCGAGAACTGCCATGTCGATGTCTGGCCGGATCTGGAAGACCGCTGCAGCACCGCCGGCAAGCGGGAAGCCAGCGAATCGCGTGAAGATCGAGAAGGTGGCCCAGACGAGGTGCGCCGTCAGGGCGACCATGAACACTCGTGCCGAGCGGTCTCGTGCGAGCTTCGTTGACCGGGCGATGGACGCGGCGCTGACGAAGGCGAGGAATGAGTAGAGGAATGGGGCTGAGTCTCGGACCCAGTCGCCGATTGACACGTCCTGCGCCAGCGCGACCACGATTCGCGTCAGTACGTAGCAGAAGAACAGTGTTAATGGCAAGCCTGGACGGTCGCGAGCCACAAAGAGGTCTCGAGGGGCTTGACCGTTCCGCTGGCGGAGCAAGAACCACTGCGCGAGGCCCAGGAACAGGAGTACGTCGGTCAAGAAGACGGGCGATACACCGATGTACGATCCCCACCTTGTTGCTGCAAGAATCAGTGCAACCGCGGATGTGCCCACCACCACCTTGGGGACACGCGTGACACGATCCCCTGGCAGCATAGGGGAAACGTAGCATGGGGCGGGCAGATCAGGGACCGATCGTTCCCGTTTCAAGAGCGTGCGGCCTTAGCTCCGAGACGACCGGCGGGACAAGGCCTTCAACGCAACTCGGTCTCGGGCAGCAAGGTGCGCCAGCGCGTCCTCGAGAGCGCCGCCGAGCGTCCGAAGCTTCCGCGTCGGGGATCCGGCCGCCTGCATCGCCTCCGCGCGGTCGCCTGACAGCGTGGGGAACACGTGCTTGGCCAGCGCAGAGTAAGCCTCTTGCCACTCGCCCTCCGCAGCAGCTCGAGCGGACCAATCATGAGTTGCGGTCACCTGCTCTCGATGGCGGCGGAGCGCGGTCACTGGTCGCGATGTCCGCTCGAGGCGGAGTCCGCTGGCGGCAGCGCGAAGCCAAAGGTCATAATCTTCGGCGAGACAGACGCGATATCCCCCCAAACTCTTCACCGAGGCCGTCCGCGCAGACATCGTTGAGTGAGCCACAGGGTTCTCGACGAGCAGGGCTATCGGGAAGGCTAGGGGTGATATCGCGAGCGGCGGAGAGGGGTACGGAAGCGTCAACCCCGTGCCGAAATGGATGACGCCGCCGAACGTGAAGTCGGCACCGGAACGAAGTCGCTTGAGCTGAGCGCGAAAGCGTCCGGGAAGCGTGATGTCGTCAGCATCCATCCGCGCGACGAACTCACCCCGCGCCTCATCGAGCAGCGTGTTCAATGCCGATGCGACTCCTAGACCGGAAGAAGAACGCAGAACTTTGATCCGCTTGTCGTCGATGCTCGCAGCAACGTCGGCAGTTCCATCGTGGCTTCCGTCGTCCATCACCAAGACTTCGGAGTGTGCCGGGGCTGACCTGAGAGTTGAGGTCAGGGCCCTTTGGAGAGTCTTCGCTGCGTTTCGGGCAGGGATGACGACGGAGAGTTGCAACTCCGCTCCGATCCGTGCGAGTGACGTGGTGGGTCAGGGTGATCGTATCCGACTAGCTCGGCGACTGGGGAGCAGCCACCGACTGGGGCCACCGCGGGCGCAGCGCGGCGGAACGATTTTCGCGTCCTGGTTCCTGTACCCTTCGTCAGGATCGAAGGGGGTCTTCTGCATGAGCAGTCAAGTGGCCGCGCTACAACTGCGGGCGCAATCGAGCCTCCAGGAGTTGCATGCGGGCGTTACGAGCCTCATCCTGACCGACTTTCCTGACCATGGAAACATCGGTGACTCCGCAATTGCACTCGGTGAGCGACGTTTCTGGGATCAGTCCGGTATTCGGATGGCAAGAGTACAAAGCCAACCGACGTTGACCCGCGCGACTCTTCGAAGCACGATGACGATCGCGGTACACGGCGGTGGAAACATCGGTGGCTTGTATCCCGCCGCCGACGAACATCGTTACCGCCTCGCGTCGGCTCTGCCGCGGGGCACTGTCCTCATCCAGGAGCCGCAGACGGTGCACTTCGCGACAGAAGCCCGCCGCAGGGAGTTCGAGCAGCGGTTCGCTCGGCGCGAGAACACGAGGATCGCGGGTCGTGACGATCGGAGTGTCGAGGTACTCCGCCAGATGATGGACGATGTGGTCCTCAGTCCGGATCCGGTCCACCTGCTTGGGGAGCTTCCGGCTTTACCGCCAACTCAAGAGTTCGTTTACTTGCGCCGACGGGACGACGAGTCAGCTGGCCGGTTGCGGGAAGGAATCGACTGGCCCGATGACCCACGGGATCTGAATGCGTTGCGTTGGTGGGCGAATCGGTCGGCGGAGATGCCGCCCATCAGGCATCTGTTCCAGCGAAAGCCCAGTACCTGGATGCACAAAGCCGAACGACGACTCGAACGCGGCATCGCGTATTTGTCGCAGGGCGAAGTAATCGTGACTGATCGACTTCACGCCATGCTCCTGGGCCTCCAGATGGGGAGAAGGGTCATCGCTACCGACAACAGCTACGGCAAGCTGTCTGCGTACGCGCAAACTTGGCTCTCGGGCTTCGGCAGCCAACTGGAACTCCGGGAGAAAGCTTGACCACCCAAAGCTGGAGTTGTCGTCGTCCTGGTTTGCGGCCGTTATGCTGAGTGTTCGTTGCTTCTAGCCGGGATCGAGCACGGGCTCGATGCGGTCGATCAGACTCGGGGATTCATGACCAAGCGCGCGCTCATCACGGGCATCACGGGACAGGACGGTTCCTACCTGGCCGAGTTGCTGCTCCGCAAGGGGTACGAGGTCCACGGAGTGATCCGTCGGGCATCGACGTTCAACACATCGCGGATCGATCACCTGTACGTGGACCCGCACAACCCTGACGCGAAGCTGTACCTGCACTACGGGGACCTGGGCGACGGAGCGCGCCTGGTGAGCCTGCTCGCCGACCTCAAGCCCGACGAGGTCTACAATCTGGCCGCGCAGTCGCACGTGCGCGTCTCGTTCGACGAGCCCGAGCACACCGGCGACGTCACGGGTGTCGGCACGATGCGCATGCTCGAAGCGGTCCGAGTCTCCGGCATCCACACGCGCTTCTACCAGGCGTCGTCCTCGGAGATGTTCGGTGCGACGCCGCCACCGCAGAACGAGGAGACGCCGTTCTGGCCGCGCTCGCCGTACGGCGCCGCGAAGGTCTACAGCTACTGGGTCACGCGGAACTACCGCGAGGCGTACGGCATGTTCGCGGTGAACGGCATCCTGTTCAACCACGAGTCGCCCCGTCGTGGTGAGACGTTCGTCACGCGCAAGATCACGCGTGCCGTTGCCCGGATCAAGGCGGGCGTCGAGGACCACATCTACCTCGGCAACCTCGACTCGGTGCGTGACTGGGGCTACGCGGCCGAGTACGTCGAGGGCATGTGGCGGATGCTGCAGGTCGACGAGCCGGACGACTTCGTGCTGGCCACCGGCGGCGACTTCACCGTCAAGGACTTCCTGTCCACCGCCTTCTCGCACGCCGGCCTGAACTGGGAGGACCACGTCCGCTTCGATGAGCGCTACCTGCGCCCGAGTGAGGTCGACGCCCTGGTGGGCGATGCGTCGAAGGCCAAGGAGAAGCTCGGCTGGGAGGCGACGGTCGACACCGCCGAACTCGCTCGCATCATGGTCGACGCCGACATCGAGGCCCTCGAGCACGAAGGTCGCCCGTGGATCGACACCGTCCGTCTGCAGAGCTGGGAGTCCTGATGGCCGAGATCGACTTCACCCCCGGCCCGGTGGACCGCAGCGACCGGGTCTACGTCGCCGGCCACCGTGGACTCGTCGGATCGGCTGTCGCACGGAAGCTCGATGCTGAGGGCTTCACCGACGTCATCGGTCGCTCTTCCTCGGAACTCGACCTGAAGAACCGCGACGCGGTCTTCCGGTTCTTCGCCGACGAGCAGCCGAAGCACGTCGTCCTCGCCGCGGCGAAGGTCGGCGGGATCATGGCGAACAACACCTATCCGCATGACTTCCTCAGCGAGAACCTGCAGATCCAGGTCAACGTGATGGACGCCGCCGTCGAGCACGGCGTCGAGCGCCTCGTGTTCCTCGGCTCGTCGTGCATCTACCCGAAGCTCGCCGAGCAGCCCATCCACGAGGACGCGCTGCTGACAGGTCACCTGGAGCCGACGAACGACGCGTACGCGATCGCGAAGATCGCGGGCATCCTCCAGGTGCAGGCGGTGCGTCGCCAGCACGGCCTGCCGTGGATCTCGGCGATGCCGACGAACCTGTACGGGCCCGGCGACAACTTCTCGCCGCAGGGCTCCCACGTGCTCCCCGCCCTGATCCGTCGGTACGACGAAGCCGCGCGTTCCGGTGCCGACCGGGTCGAGAACTGGGGGACCGGGACGCCTCGGCGCGAGTTCCTGCACGTCGACGACATGGCAGCGGCGGTCTTCCACCTGCTGGAGCACTACGACGGCCCGGACCAGGTCAACGTCGGTACCGGATCGGACGTCACGATCCGCGAGATCGCCGAGACCATCGCGAGGATCGTGGGGTTCGAGGGCGAGACGCTCTGGGACACCAGCAAGCCCGACGGAACGCCGCAGAAGCTCCTCGACGTGTCCAAGCTGGCGGATGCGGGGTGGACGTCGCAGATCGGACTCGAGGAAGGCCTCCGGAGCACGGTCGAGTGGTACCGCGAACACGCGGACACCGTGCGCCAGTGACCTCGACGGCAACTCCGCGACCCTAGGATCAACCCATGTCCGACCAGCCCGAGTCAGGACGCACTGCAGCACGTCGGGGGTCTGGGGCCCGCGTTGTCCTGTGGGTCGTCCTCGCCCTCGTCCTCCTGCTGATCTTCGCCGTCGCGTGGGTGGGTATCCGTGGTGTCCTGGCGAAGGGGCATCTGGAACGCGCCGTCGGTGACGTCGACACCCTGCGGACGCAGCTCACCAGCGGGGACACCGCTGCCGTGCAGAAGACCGCCAAGCACCTGCAGGACGAAGCGGGTGCGGCCCGGTCGCTGACCGGAGACCCGATCTGGGGTGCGTCGCAGTACGTGCCGTTCTTCGGGACGAACCTGCGCGCGGTGCGGCAGGTCTCCGTGGTGGTCGACGACGTCGCTCGGAACGCGGTGACGCCGGTCTCCAGCGTCGTCGGCAAGTTCAGCACCGACAGCTTCGCGCCGAAGAACGGCAAGATCGACCTGCAGCCGATCGAGGACGCGCAACCAGCCGTCGCGAAGGCGACATCGACCCTGCAGCGCGCGGAACGTGATGCCGAGGCGATCGACACGAGCGACACGCTGTCGCCGGTCACCACCGCCGTCGGGCAGCTCCGGAACGCCCTGCAATCGGCCTCGACCCAGGCCACGGCGGCAAACCGCATCGTCCAGCTCGCACCCGCGATGCTCGGACACGACGGTGACCGGAACTACCTGCTGCTGTTCCAGAACAACGCCGAGTTGCGCGCGGGCGGGGGGATCCCGGGAGCCGTGGCTCGCCTCCAGGTCGAGGACGGACACATCAGCCTCACGAACCAGGCTGCCGGTTCGTCGTTCGGACCGTACGACCAGCCGGTGCTACCGCTGGCAGCAGACACCGCGAGCCTGTACGGCTCGATCACCGGCGAGTACATGCAGGACGTCACGCTCACCCCGCGCTTCGACGTGTCAGCGCAGCTGGCGCGCGCGATGTGGAAGCAGAAGTTCGGCGAGCAGGTCGACGGCGTGCTGGCCATCGATCCCGTCACGTTGAGCTACATCCTGCGGGCGACCGGTCCGGTGCAGCTACCGACCGGCGACACGCTGACCTCGGACAACGCCGTCAAGCTGCTGCTGAGCGACGTCTACAGCAAGTACCCGGACCCGAGCGTCCAGGACGCGTTCTTCGCCTCCGCCGCCAGCGCAGTGTTCGAGAAGGTGTCGAGCGGCACGTTCGACACCAAGCAGTTCATCGGCGCGCTGACCCAGGGCGCCGACGAGGACCGACTCCGGCTGTGGAGCGCTGACGACAGCGAGCAGCAGCTGATCGACGGCACCCCGGTGTCCGGTGCCCTGCCGAGCGTGTCCAAGGCCACCCGGCAGTTCGGCGTCTACCTGAACGACGGCACCGGAGCGAAGATGGACTTCTACCTCGACAAGACGGTGTCGGTCGGCGCCTCGGTCTGTCGGAAGGACGGCCGGCCGACGTCGGTCGTGCAGGTCACCATCAAGAACACCGCACCCGCAGATGCGGCCACGAGCCTGCCCGAGTACGTCACCGGCGGCGGCAACTTCGGCACCGAGCCCGGCACGATCAAGACACTGATCGCCGTCTACGCGCCCACGAACGCGCTCTACCTCGGGTCCACACAGGGCGGCAAGCAGGTCGGAGTGCAGACGGCCAGCGACGGCGGTCACCCGGTGGCGCAGCTGCAGACGATGCTCGCCCCGGGGCAGAGCACGACGTTCCGTGTGGCGTTCCTGGGTGAGGCGAAGTACGCCAAGGCCGGCGTGCAGGCGATGTCGACCCCGGGCGTCCGGCAGAGCAAGGTCCTGCCACTGACGTTCGACTGCGCCGACCCGACCAAGGGCTGACGGCGCGAACCATATGCCCACCGCGCCGCCACAGGGCGCTCGGACGAGACGTGTTCGTCCAAGATGCGCGGCGTTCGGTGCCCCCATTCCGGGGGTCGCCGGGTCAACCTGCTCGATCGGACAGTGGGTTGTTCACCTGGTGCACAGGTACTTGCTGACGCCTGAGCCCACACAAAAAGTGCTTTTGATCAGGGGTTTCGACGGAATTACCGGCGTGGCGAGGGTGACTACCGATGCCGACGCGCCCGAACTGTGACCTCGAGTTAACGAGATCGACGCACAGAACATGACAACGAACTGGGAAAAGCCGATACATTGAGTGAACTTCGCCAATAACGCCCGCCATCATCACCAACGGCCTGGGCACGATGCGGCGAGGGAGCGGGCTCTGGTTCCAGGGTCTGGATGATCAGATCACTAGGGGAAACTTCATGAAGAAGCTCATTGCTGCTGTCGTGCTGGCTGGGGCCGCACTGCTCGCAACGCCGGCCGTCGCCAACGCTGCCGGTTACACGCCCGACTCCGATGTCTCCGTCTCCGGCAGCTACACCGCCGGTGGCACCGCTGCCGTGAGCTTCACGCCGGGTGCCTTCCAGGACAACGAGACCGTCAACGTCCAGGTCACCGGCGCCGGCGCCGTCACCCTGGGTGCGCTGCCGACCACGACCGTCTCGAAGTCCTACACGGCTTCGTCCGACGGCTCGCTCGTCGTCCGCGTCACCTTCCCGGCCGGCGCGTCGGGCACCTACAACCTGACCGCCACCGGCGCCACCTCGGGCGTCGTCGGCCTGGCCTCGTTCACCGTCGCTCCGGCTGACGCTGCGGTTGCCACCGGCTCGAACGGCACCAACGGCACCCTCGCCTTCACCGGTGGCACCATCTCCGCTCTGGCCCTCTGGGTCGGCGGCGGCGCTGTCGTCCTCGGTGGTGGCCTGCTCGTGGTCCGCGGCTCGGTCCGTCGCCAGCGCGAGACCGTCTGAGTCTCGACACACTGAACGAAGCCCCCGCAGCCGTCTGGCTGCGGGGGCTTCGTCATGCTCGGGGTGGACGCGGGGCAGGTCACCGCGTGAGCAGCGCCAACACCACCAGCACGACCGCGGCGACACCGACGACCGCCAGCACGATGTACAGCCACGGCGGTGTCCGCCCGGGCCGCTTCAGCTGACGCGGGGGCTGGTTGCGGTTGTCCATGCGCCGGAGTGTGCAGCACCAACCTGTGCGCCACACGGCTCAGCCAAGCGACGCACATGAGCCCCTGCGCATTCCCGATCCGCCCGGGTTTGTGGACGGTGTCCAGATCGCGAGTACCCCGTGCAGGAGATGTACCCCGAAACACATTGGTACCAGCCCGGAAACACAGGGCTCCACCTGTCCCGCGCATTGACAACTCCCGTGAATCCACGGGAGCGCTCGTGTCACCCGGGGTGCAGGACATAGCGTTGGGGTCATCAGGACACGTACCCCGTATCGCGAAGGAGCAGCGACATGAGCATGACCGAGACCCACCCCGCCGTGGCCGAGGTGACCCTCGACACGGAGACCATCGAGGTCATCGCTGCGATCGAAGCCCAGGTCGTCACCTCCGCCGCTCCGCAGCGCGCACGGATCCTCTGGACCCGCCCCGACACCGGCCTGTGGGCAGCGAACTACGGCGGCTACTACGGCGGCACGGTCGACAAGCAGGGCTCGCACTACTTCGTGTCGGACACCTTCGGCCAGTACGTCGGCGACTTCCGCTCACTCGACGAAGCCCAGGCCCGCCTCGCTGAGCGACTGCACACCGTCCTGCCGGACGTCATCCGCTCCTGACCCCGGTCCGACCGCACGATCAACGCCCCGCCGCACTCCGGCGGGGCTTCGTCGTTCCCATGGCGACCACGCCCAGCACCACCACGCCCAGCAGCGCACCGATGACCGCGCCGCTGGTGTTCGCGAGCACGTCGTCGAACGACGCGAACCGCGCCGGCAGGAACAGCGCCTGCCCGATCTCGATCGCCGAGCTCACCACCAGCCCGGCCACGCAGCCCACCCACCACGCGCGGGTCCCCAGCCGCAGCACGACGAGCAACCCGAGCGGCACGAAGAACAGCACGTTCGCGCTGAACTCCAGCGCCCCGTAGCCGAACCACGCGGGGACGCCGACACGGTGCACCAGGTCCAGCACGCGCAGGATCACCGGGTGGGCACCGGCGTCGACGGGGGAGCCCCAGTACCCCACCACCAGCACGCCCAGGCCGTACAGCACCAGCAGCGTCGTCGCGAGCCGCCGACTGCGCGGCGTCGGAGCGACGGCACGGGTCCGCAGCGCGGCGAGCACCAGGGCGCCGAGCAGTACCCCGACCGCGCACGCCACGATCCCGGAGGCCCAGGTCCGGCCCGGCGTGCCACCCTGCGCCGCGCGGATGCTCACGACCAGCACGCAGGCGACCGCGGCCCACGCGGACGCGCGCCACCCGGTGACGGCAGACGACCCGCGCCCGGCTGCCGCGACGAGCGCGGGGAGCGGGACGGTGACCGCCGTCACGGCCATCGCGGTGACGAAGCCGTCCTCGACGGTCAGGAGGCCGTGCCCGACACCCCGCAGCGCTGCGACCCCGGTACGGAACAGCGCCACCGCCTCGCTCGCCACCCCGGGCAGCGTCGCGGCCACCAGGACGGCCAGCACCGCCAGGCCCAGCACGAGGCGGGCGATCACGGCCGTCCGGGACAAGGTCACGAGGGTCGACGCTACCGGTGCCGGGCGGGAACCCGGACTGCCAGGGCCCCGCGGATGGCGGACAGCAGGTCTCGGTCACCGCCGTCGCACGGCGGACGTGATCCGTGCCTCCAGTCTGCTGTCGTGGCCCGTGGGGGTGTGTCGAGCCGCGTCAGAACAGCGTGTCGGTGCCGCGCAGCTCGGCGGTGCCGGCCGGATCCACGGGTTCGATCAGCTGCGGGCCGTCGTTCCGGACGCTGTTGACAGTGCGGGCGACCTCGTACTGCGTCAGACCTGCTGCGACCTCGAGCGACTCGTGGTCCAGCAGCGCCAGCAGGTCGTCCGCCGCCAGCTCACCGCCCAGCCAGTCGTCGTAGCCGTCGGGAGTCAGGAACGCCGGCATCCGATCGTGGACCTCGCCCGGGGCGACGTGGGCGTCCCGCGTGATGATCGCCAGCGAGAGCTTCCACTTGTCGGGGTCGTCCTCGGGCTTGGTCGGGTCGGGCCAGGCGCTCACGACGCCGGCCATCGCGAGCGCCCCGCCGGGTTCGTGCACGAAGTGGGGTTCCTTGCCGTCCTCGCGCACGACCCACTCGTAGTAGCCCTGCGCGGGGACGATGCACCGGTTCGTCAGGAAGGCCCGCTTGAACATGCCGCTCGTGGCCACGGTCTCGATGCGGGCGTTGATCGGCTTCGGACGTTGCTTCGCGAAGTCCTTCGCCCAGGTCGGCACGAAGCCCCAGCTGATGCGGGGGAGTTCGCGCTCGCCGTGACGCTGCCGGACGGCGTACACGGGGTCGGTCGGCGCGACGTTCCAGCTCGGGGCCAGGCCGGCGTGCACCTCGCCCGAGTCCGGGTCGACGTACTCGGTCCCCGAGGCGAGCTCGGCCAGGAGCTCCGGAAGCAGGTCAGCGGTGGTGTCGGAGACGACGAAGCGGCCACACATGCGCCCAGTGTGCCCCGTCCCACCGACGCCCGTGCCGTGCCGCGGCGCGTGCCCGTGCCGTGCCGCCGCGCGTGCCCGTGCGCGTGCCCGTGCGCGTGCCGCCGCGCGTGCCGAGTCTCGGCGCAGCGGACAGTTCGCGCCGGCCGGATGCCGCAAGGTGTCCGCGGGGCCGAGTCTCGTTACGGCGAGTGGCGAGTGGCGAGTGGCGAGCGGCAAGTGGGGGTGGCGAGTGGCGAGCGGCAAGCGGCGGCGGTGCGGCGTGGTTCGTCCTGCGGGTTGGCCGATCTGGTCGGTGGAACCCGGGGATCGCGGACCAGATCGGCCAACCTGCAGGGGGAACCCGTCCGGGTCCGGGGGCGGCTCTGTGGCCCGCGGGATCAGGTCGGTGCGCTGGACAGGCGCTCACGGCGGCGGGGTGGGGTCGGCGGGGCGAGGCCAGCGGGGCCAAGCGGGGCGGGGCGGCGAGACTCGGCGATGCGGACAGTTCGCGCCGTCGGGATGCCGTGCGGGGTCCGCGGGGCCGAGTCTCGGCGATGCGGACAGTTCGCGCCGTCGGGATGCCGTGCGGGGTCCGCAGAGCCGAGACTCGGCGATGCGGTCAGGTTGCGCCGTCGGGATGCCGTGCGGGGTCCGCGGGGCCGAGACTCGGTGGTGCGGACAGGTTGCGCCGTCGGGATGCCGTGCGGGGTCCGCGGGGCCGAGTCTCGTCAGAGGGATGCGGCCTCGCGGCGGGCGCGCTCGGCACGGCCCAGGCGCGTCAGCATCGAGGGCAGGTTGCCGGCGTAGACGAGCATGAGCACCGGCCACACGTGCGCGGACCCGACGACCGCGAAGCTGATCGCCGCCAGCACCCCGCCGGCGACGAGTGCCGTTCCCCGCGTCAGGTCCACGATGACGCCGCGGCGGTACAGCGCGGTGTCGATCAGGACGGCCTCGCGGTCCTCGGGCGCGATCGCCGGTGGCCGGACCGCCAGGTAGCGCTGGATCGACGACCGGACGGTGCGGGCCGTGTCGGGGCGGACCTGCCGGCCGTTGATCGTCGCGACGGGCTCGGACCGCCCCGACAGAGGACAGCACGCGAACGCGACCAGACCGACCCCGAGCGCCAGCAGCAGCACGATGACCGTGGCGCCACCGGGCCGCAGTCCGGTCCAGTGCCGGCCGAGCTCGAACACGGTCATCCCGGCCGCGGCGACCGCCATCGCCGCGAGCGCCACCCCGAACGCGCGGCGCACGCGAGCCGGGGACACCGCGTCACCGACCTGCTGCCAGTACGTCTGCCAACCGAGTCGCAGCACGGGCGCTACCCGTCCTCGCCCGGCAGGCCGAGCTTCGAGCCCGAACGGGTGCCCGGACGTCCCGGGCGCACGGAGGTGCTCGCGGCGCGGGGCGGTGCGTCCGGCAGGAGTTCGGCGAGGGCACGTGCACGTTCGACCCTGCCGAGGCGGATCACGTTCGTCACGGTGCGGACCACGGCGATCAGCGCGACCCAGAGCACGATCCGGGCGGGCACCTCGAGCAGGACGACCGCGACGGTGCCCAGCACGACGACCACCAGCAGGAGCAGCCCGCGGTACACCTCGGGCACCATCCCGGCGCGGATGACCGCTGCATCCCGCAGCACGTCGTCGCGGTCGGCGGGGTCGATCGTCGGCGCGCCACCGCGGCGGAAGTACTGCTCGACGCCGTCCCGCGCCTGGGTCATGGCTCCGGACCAGTAAAGGCGTGCGCCGTCCGGGCCGGTGGGGCGGAGGGGGACGAGTGCGGCGCCGAGCACGCCGACCGCGAGCGCGAGCATCACGACACCGACCAGTCCTGCGGCGCTGCCCAGGTCCGGCCACGGCGTGACGAGCCCGACGCCGACCAGCACCACCGCGCTGGCGATCGCGACGAGGACACCGACGACCACCGACCGGCGACGACGCTCGGCGGGAACGCAGCGGCTGAACTCGTCGCGGAACACGCGCCAGCCGAGGGAGTACATGCATCGTTCCTACTCGGCCGGCCGCCGGACACGCCCGGCTGGTCTCGACCGCGCACACCCGGCACCGCACGGCGGCGGGCCGGATCAGCGATCGTCCAGGCAGGGGCGCTCACCTGCTGCCATGAGTCTCGACATCGTCTACACCGCCGTCGCCCACGCCTCCGGGGGTGGCCGCGACGGCCACGTCCGCAGCGAGGACGACCGCCTGGACCTCGACACCCGTCCGCCCCAGGAGATGGGCGGCAGCGGCGAGGGCACCAACCCCGAGCAGCTCTTCGCCGCCGGGTACGCCGCGTGCTTCCTCGGCGCGCTGCACGCCGCGGGCAAGGAGCTCGAGGTCGACACCACCGGCGCCGAGGTCTCCGCCGAGGTCGGCATCGGTGGGAACGGCAGCGGCGGCTTCGGCCTGGCGGTCGAGCTCGACGTGTACATGCCCAACGTCGAGCAGGCGAAGCGGCAGCGCGCCGCCGAGCGGGCGCACGAGATCTGCCCCTACTCCAACGCCACCCGCGGCAACATCACCGTCACGCTCTCGCTGGTCGACTGACCGGCCCGGCGGCTGGCACGCTGGGGCCATGGACCCCGTGTCGCGCTGCCCCTGCCTGAGCGGCAACCCCTACGGCGAGTGCTGCGGCCCCCTGCACGCCGGGGCCGCAGCACCCACCGCCGAACGGCTCATGCGCTCCCGGTTCTCGGCGTTCGCGCTCGGGCTGCCCGAGTACCTGCTGCGCTCGTGGCACCCGAGCACCCGACCGGCCACGCTCGAACTCGACCCCGACCAGCGCTGGACCCGGCTCGACATCACCGCGACCCAGGCGGGAGGCCCGTTCGACTCGCGGGGCACGGTCGCCTTCCGCGCGTGGTGGCGGACCGACACCGACCGTGGCACGCTCGAGGAGACGAGCGACTTCGTCCGCGAGCAGGGCCGCTGGTTCTACCTGGACGGGGTCGTGGCGTCCTGAGGAGCACCATGCCCGACTCCCGTCCCACCCGCGACCTCACCACGTTCGGCGCCCGCACCACGGCCGCCCAGGTGGTGGACGGCGTCGACCTGACCGGCCGCACCGCGATCGTCACCGGTGCCGCCTCGGGCATCGGCGTCGAGACGGCCCGGGCGCTCGCCGGAGCCGGCGCGTCGGTCACCATGGCGGTCCGCGACACCGACGCCGGACACCGTGTCGCCGAGGACATCGCGAGCACCACCGGTCGGCCTGCGCCCGCGGTCGTCGAACTGCACCTGGACCGCCCGGCCTCGGTCGACGCGTTCGTCGCCGCGTGGGACGGCCCGCTCCACATGCTGATCGCCAACGCCGGGGTGATGGACTCCCCCGAGAGCTACACGCCTGCTGGCTGGGAGTCGCAGTTCGCCACCAACCACCTGGGACACTTCGCCCTGGCGCTCGGGCTGCACGACGCCCTGACCGCGGCCGGCGACGCCCGGATCGTCGCCGTGTCGTCGAGCGGGCACGGCTCGTCGCCCGTCGTGTTCGACGACCTGTTCTTCCGTCGTCGCGCCTACGACCCGGGCCTGGCGTACGCCCAGTCGAAGACGGCGAACGCCCTGTTCGCCGTCGGGGTCGGGCTGCGCTGGGCGGAGGACGGCATCACCGCGAACTCCTGCATGCCCGGCGGCATCTGGACCGGGCTGCAGAAACACTGGGACCCGGACGTCCTGGCCGCGACGAAGGTCGCCGCGGCCGACGTCGTGAAGACCCCGGCGCAGGGAGCGGCCACGTCCGTGCTGCTGGCCACGGCGCCCGAGCTCGCCGACGTCACGGGGAAGTACTTCGAGGACTGCCACGAGTCCGCCGTGGTCGATGCCGTGCAGGACGGCCTGTACGGGGTGCTGCCCTGGGCGCTCGACACCCACGACGCCGATCGCCTGTGGGACGTGTCCGTCGCGCTGCTCGACGCCGAGGCACGCACCCGGCGCTGAGCACTGAGCACTGAGCACTGAGCACTGAGCACTGAGCACTGCGCTCCGCGGGCCCGCTACCCGACGATCGTCTCAGGCAACCGCACCGCGTGCCGCATCGCCCGGCGCACGGCGGCCTCGTCCGGCAGCAGCTCGTCGTCGTCCCCCGTCAGGAAGAACCGGATCTGCCCGATGGCCTGTTCGGTCAGCATGTCCAGGCCGTTCAGCACCCGACCCCCGGCAGTCGACCACCGCCGGGCAACCGCCGTCGGCCACGGCTCGTACGCCACGTCGAACAGCACCGCGTCGGGGCCGCTCGGGGTCAGGGGCAGGTCGTCGGCCGCGCCCCCGGGCAGGGTCGACACGACGAACCCGAGCGGCCCGGCCTGCGCCAGCTCGGTCAGTGGGTGCACCTCGAGGGTGACGCCGAGCCGCGTCGCGAGCGTGACCAGGTCGCCCGCGCGGCCGGTGTCGCGCACGAACACCCGCACCAGATCGGCGCCGAGCCGCAGCGACGCCATCAGGGCACTGGCCGCCGTGGCGCCGCCGCCCAGGATCGTGGCCTGGCCAGGGACGTGCCCGAGCGCTGCCACGGGCCGCACGATGCCCTCGACGTCGGTGTTCGCGCCCGACCGCTCGACCCCGTCGCCGACACTGCGGAACGCCAGGGTGTTCGCGACCCCGAGCTCGTCGACCAGCGGCGTCGTGCGGTCGAGCAGCGGCAGCACCTCGCGCTTCAACGGCATCGTCAGGCTGAGTCCGCGGTACCCGGGCTGCGCGGGTCCGAGTCCCGCGATGAAGGCGTCGAGCCCGCCCGAGGCCACCTCGTGCCGTCCGTACGTGAACGGGACGCCGAGCTCCTGGTAGGCGGCCAGGTGCAGCGTGGGGGAGAGCGAGTGCGCGATCGGCGAGCCGAGCACGGCCAGCGCGGTGCGGTCCGGGTCGCGCCAGGTGGGGGTCACGGTCAGCGAGCATAGTCAGCCCGAATCAGCGTCAGGGGCTTAGGGTAGCCTTACTTCTGTGATCCGAACCTCCTTCCCCAAGCAGCGCCTGCGCCGCGTGCTCGCCGCAGCCGGCGCCGTCGTGGCCGCGTCGCTCGTCCTGGCCGGCTGCTCTGCCGGCTCGACGACCGCCCAGTCGAACCCGTCTTCCAGCGGCGACGGTGCCTTCCCCGTCTCCATCACGACCGGCCTCGGCACCACGACGATCGAGTCGCAGCCCAAGCGCGTCGTCGCCCTCGGTTGGGGTGACGCCGAGACGGCCCTCGAACTCGGCGTGCAGCCCGTCGGTGCGAGCGACTGGCTGGCGTTCGGCGGCGACGGCGTCGGTCCGTGGCTCAAGGGCGCCTACACGAAGTCGCCCAAGATCATCAACACGCTCGAGCCGAGCTACGAGGACATCCTCAAGCTCAAGCCGGACCTGATCCTCGACGTCAAGTCCTCGGGCGACAAGGACCGCTACAGCAAGCTCTCGGCGATCGCCCCCACCGTGGCGATCCCGAAGGGCGGCGCGAACTACCTGGCGACGACGAAGCAGCAGACCACGATGATCGCGAAGGCGCTCGGCAAGGTCGACCAGGGCAAGAAGCTGCTCGACGGCGTCGACACGGCCTACGCCGCAGCACGCAAGGCCCACCCCGAGTTCCAGGGCAAGACGGCCGTCATCGGCGCCTACACGTCCGAGGGCTTCGGCGCCTACGCCTCGGCCGACAGCCGCGCGCAGTTCATGCAGCAGCTCGGCTTCACGATCCCGAAGAAGATCGACCAAGAAGCCGGCAAGCAGTTCTCGGTGTCGCTGTCGAACGAGAACCTCGACCTGCTCGACGCCGACCTGACCGTGATCCTGCCGATCTACGTCGACGCGTCCAAGGCCGAGGCAGACCCGCTGTTCCAGAAGGTGCCGTCCGTGCAGGCCGGCCACGACATCGTCGTCGACGACAAGGACGTCTCGTCCGCCTTCTCGATGGGCACCACCGCCGCGATCGAGTGGGCGCTCAAGCGCCTGCCCGACCAGTTCGCGGCGAAGCTCGGCTGAGCCGACCCGACCAGCTGAACGGCCAGGAGGCCCGGATCACCACCCACGGACCGGTTGCGGTCCGCCGGGGGTGCGCCGGGCCTCCTGGCCGTTGCCTGGTGCGCGCGCCCTGGCGGGCGTGCGCTGGTGGGGCGGTTCAGCCCCCGATGGTCGAGCCGATCAGCGCGAAGAGCAGGGCGATCAGCGGGAAGCCGCCCTGGATGAGCGCCGTGCTGAAGTAGCGGCGGCCGGTGCCGGCGAGCACCACGGCGGCACCGAGCATGCTCGCGGTGGCGAACACGACCAGGGTCCAGCCGGTCGCGCCGTTGCCTGCGTACGCCAGGACGACACCCAGGAACGCGCCGATCGCCAGGAACAGGTTGTAGAAGCCCTGGTTGAAGGCGAGGCCCCGGGTGGCGCGTGCCTCGGCGTCCGAGGCGATGCCGAACGTCTTGCGCACGCGCGGGCTGGTCCAGGCGATCGACTCCATGAAGAAGATGTAGACGTGCAGCAGTCCGGCGAGGATCGCGAACACGGTGGACAGGACGAGGAGCGCCGACATGGGACCATCCTCCCACCGTTAGGCTCTGGCCATGAGCGAGTACGACGAAGCTGCCGTGTCGGAACTGCGGAGCATCCGCCAGAGCATCGACAACATCGACGCCGCGGTGATCCACATGCTCGCGGAGCGCTTCAAGTACACGCAGCGGGTGGGGTACCTCAAGGCCAGCGCCGGCATGCCCGCGGCCGACCCGGCGCGTGAGCAGATCCAGGTGACGCGGCTGCGGTCCCTGGCGGCGGAGTCGCACCTGGACCCGGCGTTCGCGGAGAAGTTCCTGAACTTCATCGTCGCCGAGGTCATCCACCACCACGAGCAGATCGCCGGGGCCGAGGCGTGAGCGAGGGCGCTGCGGTGCCGTCGTTCTTCGTCGGGTCCTACACCGCGACCGGGGGTGGGAACGCGACCGGGATCTCGCTGGTGCAGGACGGTGTCGCATCGACCGTGGCCGTGATGGACGACCCGTCGTTCCTTGCCGTCGCGGGTGACCGCGTGTACGCCGTGTCCGAGGTCGTCGACGGCAGCGTCAGTGCCTTCCGTCGGAACGGCTCGGCGCTCGAGCACCTGTGGGACGCACCCGCTGGTGGGGACGCGCCGTGCCACGTGCGGGTCGACGCCGCGGGCGTGCTCGTGCTGACGAACTACACGTCCGGGACCGTGACCGCGGTCGGGCTCGACGGTGCAGGCGCTGCTGGTGCTTGTGCTGGTTCTGCTGGTGCTGGTGCTGCTGCGACCGCGGTGCTGCCCGACGTCACCGGACCCGATCCGGACCGGCAGGACGGGCCGCACGCGCACCAGTCGATCGCGACGCCCGAGGGCACGATCCTGGTGGCGGACCTGGGCGGGGACGCGCTGCACGAGTTCGCGGTTTCTGGTTCGGGGTCTGGTTCTGGCTCTGGTTCGTCGTCCGTCGGGCTGTCGTCGGTGCGGGTGCACCACGTCGCGCCGGGAGCGGGCCCGCGGCACATGGCGTGGTTCGACGGCGACCTGTTCGTCGCCGGCGAGCTCGACGGCCAGGTGCACCGGCTGCGGCGTGACAACAGTGGATCGTTCCGGACCGTCGCATCAGCGGGGACGGGCTCGGTCGTGCCGGGTGACTCGCTGCTCAGCCACATCGAGGTCGACGACGCCGGTCGCGTGGTCGTCGCCGTCCGGGGTCGTGACGAGATCGCCGTGCTCGACGCGGCCGACGGCGGGCTGACCTTCATGGGCGCCGTTCCGTGCGGAGGTACCTGGCCGCGGCACTTCGCCCGTGTGCCCGGGTTCCTGCTGGTCGCGAACGAGCGGTCCGACGCCGTGGCAGTGCTGCCCGTCGGGGACGACGGGATGCCGGGGGAGCCCGTCGGACAGATCGCCGTCGGCACGCCCACCTGCGTGGTGCCGCTCTCGTAGACCTGGTCCGGCGCCGGGTCAGAACTCGATCAGGTTCTCGAACGCGCGACCCTCGGCCAGCGCCGAGACCTGTCGGCGCATCAGTTCGATCGACCGCGGCACGCTCAGGTCGGTGTTGCCGCCGACGTGCGGGGTGAGCACGGTGTTCGGTGTCGTCCAGAGCGGGTGCCCGACCGGCAGCGGCTCGGGGTCGGTCACGTCGAGCCCGGCCGACAGCCGTCCGCGCTGCAGTTCGGCGACCAGGGCGTCGGTGTCGACCACCCGACCCCGGGCGACGTTCACCACGAGGGCACCGTCGGGCAGCGCCGCCAACAGCGCGGCGTCGACCAGGTGGTCGGTCTCGTCGGTGAGGGGAGCGATGAGCACGAGCACGTCCGTGGTGCGGGCGAGCTCGGGCAGGTCGCCGAACGCGTGCACGTGGCGGCCGTCCTGCTCGCGCGCCGTCCGGGCGACGACGGTCACGTCGGTCCTGAAGGCCTCGAACCGGGTCGCGATGGCGCCGCCGATCGCGCCGTAGCCCACCACCGTGACCCGACGGTCCGCCAACGAGCGGGTCGTGCGGACGTCCCAGACGCCGTTCGTCCGGTCGATCTGGAACTGCCCGATCTCCCGCAGCGCCGTGAGCGCCAGACCGACCGCGAGCTCGGCGGTCTCGTCGTCGTGGATGCCCCGGCCGTTGGCCAGCTGTGCGTGCCCGGGGACGTGCGGCACGGCGTGCTCGTAGCCGGCGCTCGGCAGCTGCAGCAGGCGCAGGTTCGGCAGGTCGTGGACGTACTGCCACCGGTGCCGACCCTGGAAGTAGAACGGCAGCATCGTGATCGCGACGTCGTCCGGTCGCTGGTGGGGAGATCCGACGTCCCACACGCCCAGCTCGATGCCGTCCGGCACGGGGCCGAAGCGGTCGACGAGCTCGGCGAAGGGCAGCGTGACGAGGTGGGCGGCAGACACGGTCGTGGTGCTCAGCTGTCGGTGCGCGGCGAGAAGGTGCCGTCGGACGCCAGCGGGCCACGGCCCAGGACGCCCTCGGTCACGGTCTCTTCGATGACGTCACCGAAGCGGCTCGGCAGGGTCGCGCCGTGCGTGCCGCGGAGCTCGTCGACCGAGACCTCGAACGCGCCCTGGACCTCGAGCGCCTGCGAGTGGCCGTCGGTCACGCCGATGCGCAGCACCGGGAAGCCCCGGCCGTTGCACAGGCCCTGGAACCGCACGTCGTCCTCGCGGCGGACGGTGACGATGACCCGGGCAGTCGACTCCGAGAACAGGGCCGTGGCCAGGTCGATGCCGTCGCGTTCCTGCAGCTCGTCGAGGACCACGCGCGCGCCGACCCGGAAGCGCAGGACCGACTCGGCGAGTGCCTGACCCAGGCCGCCGTCCGCCAGGTCGTGTGCGCTGCTGAGCAGCTGCTCGTCGGTGGCTGCGGCCAGCAGCGAGCCGAGCTCCTTCTCGCGCGCCAGGTCGACCTTGGGCGGGCGACCGCCCAGGTGCCCGTGCACCGTGCCGGCCCATGCCGAACCGTCGAGCTCGAGGTCGGTCGTGCCGAGCAGGTAGATGTTGTGGCCGTCGTCCTGCCAGCCCGAGGGCACGCGCTTGGCGACGTCGTCGATGACCCCGAGCACGCCGACCACGGGGGTGGGGTGGATCGGCGTCGAACCGGTCTGGTTGTAGAACGACACGTTGCCGCCCGTGACGGGGATGCCGAGCTCCATGCAGCCGTCGGCCAGTCCCTCGACCGCCTGCGAGAACTGCCACATGACCTCGGGGTTCTCCGGCGAGCCGAAGTTCAGGCAGTCGGTCACCGCGGCCGGGATCGCCCCGGTGACGGCGACGTTGCGGTACGCCTCGGCCAGCGCCAGACGAGCACCCTGCTTGGGGTCGAGCTGGCAGTAGCGGCCGTTGGCATCGGTGGCGATCGTCACGCCCAGGCCGGTCTCCTCGTCGATGCGGATCATGCCGCCGTCGTCCGGGAACGAGAGCGCGGTGTTGCCGAGCACGTAGGTGTCGTACTGGTTCGTGACCCAGTCCTTCGACGCCAGGTTCGGCGATCCGAGCAACTGCAGGAACTGGGCCTTGAGCGCCGGGCCCGTCTCGGGACGGTCGAGTGAGTCGGCGCTGTCGGCCTGCAGCGCGTCGATCCACGTCGGGTAGGCGACCGGGCGGTCGTACACGGGGCCGTCGACGGCGACGGTGCGCGGGTCGACGTTCACGATCTCCTGGCCCTGCCAGTCGATGACGAGACGGCCGGTGCCGGTGACCTCGCCCAGCACGCTGGTCTCGACCTCCCACTTGCCGACGACCTGCAGGAACGCGTCGAGCTTGTCGGGGCGGACGACCGCCATCATGCGCTCCTGGCTCTCCGACATCAGGATCTCTTCGGCGGTGAGCGTGGGGTCGCGCAGCAGGACGTCGTCGAGCGAGATGTGCATGCCGCCGTCGCCGTTGCTGGCGAGTTCGGACGTGGCGCACGAGATGCCCGCGGCGCCGAGGTCCTGGATGCCCTCGACCAGGTCCTTCTGGAACAGCTCGAGGCAGCACTCGATCAGGACCTTCTCGGCGAAGGGGTCGCCGACCTGCACGGCGGGGCGCTTGGTCGGGCCGCCCTCGGTGAAGGTGTCGGAGGCCAGGATCGATGCGCCGCCGATGCCGTCACCACCGGTTCGGGCACCGAAGAGCACGACCTTGTTGCCCGCGCCCGAGGCGTTCGCCAGGTGCAGGTCCTCGTGCCGCAGCACGCCGACCGCCAGTGCGTTGACGAGCGGGTTGCCCTGGTACACCGGGTCGAAGTACGTCTCGCCGCCGATGTTCGGCAGGCCCAGGCAGTTGCCGTAGAACGAGATGCCGCCGACCACTCCGTGCACGACGCGCGCGGTGTCCTCGTGGTCGATCGCGCCGAAGCGCAGCTGGTCCATCACGGCGACCGGCCGCGCGCCCATCGAGATGATGTCGCGGACGATGCCGCCGACACCCGTGGCCGCGCCCTGGTACGGCTCGACGTACGAGGGGTGGTTGTGCGACTCGACCTTGAAGGTCACCGCCCAGCCGTTGCCGACGTCGACGACGCCGGCGTTCTCGCCCATGCCGACCATCAGGTCCTTGGTCATCTCCGGCGTGACCTTCTTGCCGAACTGCCGCAGGTAGTTCTTGCTCGACTTGTACGAGCAGTGTTCGGACCACATGACCGAGTACATCGCCAGCTCACCCGAGGTGGGGCGGCGGCCCAGGATCTCGCGGATCTTGGCGTACTCGTCCGCCTTGAGCCCGAGGGCCTCGTACGGCTGGTCCTTGTCGGGGGTCGTCGCCGCGTCCTGCACGGTGTCGGGCTTGGGGCGCACGTGGGTCGTCACGGTGTTGTCGTTCCCTGCTGCAGTGGAGTCGGTCACGTCGGTCGGGTCGGTCGGCTCGGTCACGTGACGAGCGTCGACGCGATCACGGAGGTGAAGAAGGTCAGGCCGTCCGTGCCGGAGGCCATCGCCGCGGGGGTGTCCGGGCCGAAGCCGGGCTCGGTCGCGTGCTCGGGGTGCGGCATCAGGCCGACGACGTTGCCGCGCTCGTTGGACACGCCGGCGATGTCGTCGATGGACCCGTTCGGGTTCACGCCGACGTAGCGGAACACGACCTGGCCGTTGTCCTCGATGCGCTTGATCTCGTCGGCGTCGGCGACGAACCGGCCGTCGGCGTTCTTGAGCGGGATCGTGATCTCCTGCTGGGCGCTGAAGCCGGAGGTCCATGCCGTGCCGGTGTTCTCGACGCGCAGCTTCTGGTCGCGCCGGATGAACTGCTGGTGTGCGTTACGGGTGTGGGCGCCGGGGACCAGACGGGCTTCGGCGAGCATCTGGAAGCCGTTGCAGATGCCGAGCACGGGCATGCCCTTGCCGGCGGCGTCGATGACCTCGGCCATGATCGGGGCCTTGGCGGCGATGGCTCCGGCGCGCAGGTAGTCGCCGTACGAGAACCCGCCGGGCAGCACGATGGCGTCGACGCCCTGCAGGTCGTGCTCGCCGTGCCAGAGCGCGACGGGCTCGGCTCCGGCGAGACGGACCGCGCGCTGGGCGTCACGGTCGTCGAGCGAACCGGGGAACGTGATGACGCCGATGCGCATCGCGGTCACTCGGCGCTGCTGTGCTCGGCGACGCTGACCGAGACCACGTCTTCGATCACGGCGTTGGAGAAGATGTCCGCCGCGATCTCGCGGACCTCGGCGAGCTTGGCGTCGTCGACGGGGCCGTCGACGGTCACCTCGAACCGCTTGCCGATGCGGACGTTGGTCAGGTCGTTCTTGCCGAGGCGGGCGAGGGCGTTGCCCACCGCCTTGCCCTGGGGGTCGAGGATCTCGGCCTTCGGCATGACCTCGACGACGATCGTTGGCACGTGTTCACTCCAGCACGGTGGGTCGGTTGGGGACACCACGAGTCTAGATGCCGCGCAGCGACTGCTGCGGCCGGTTGTGGAGAACTGGTCCGTCCGGTATATTCCAAGTCGAATAGTCCAGCTCGACCAGTTCGATCCGACCCTGACAGGAGGCCCGGTGCCGGAACTCACGCCGCTCGCGTTCGCCGCGCTCGGGCTCCTGAACGAGGGGCCGACCCACCCGTACGAGATGTTCCAGACGATGGTGCACCGCCGTGACAACCGGAACGTCAAGGTCCGGCCCGGCACGCTATACCACCAGGTGGGGCGCCTCGTGGAGCTCGGGTACGCCGAGGTCGTGGGCACCGACCGCGAGGGCAACCGGCCCGAGCGCACGACCTACGCGATCACCGAAGCCGGTCGGGCCGCCCTGCGGGAACGTCTGCTCGTGCTGCTCAGCCAGCCTGCCGAGGAGTACCCGGTCTTCCACCTCGCGGTGTCCGAGATCGAGAACCTGCCCGCGGTCGATGCCCTCGACGCACTCCGCGCGCGGACCCGTGCGCTCGAGGCCCAGCTC
Source organism: Curtobacterium sp. VKM Ac-2922 (assembly GCF_022815645.1). GTDB lineage: Bacteria > Actinomycetota > Actinomycetes > Actinomycetales > Microbacteriaceae > Curtobacterium. The sequence goes on from NZ_JALGRO010000005.1 coordinate 241,998, forward strand.
GCCGAGGCCGAGACGATCCGTCGGGTCGTCCTCATGAAGGACCTGCCCGAGCGGTACTGGCTGGACGTGTCGTACGTCCATGCCATGCTGCGCGCACAGATCGAGTGGCTCCGTGCCACGACGGCCCGCATCGCCGACGGTGCCGTCCCCTGGACCTGACCGGTCCTGACGAACACATCCACACCACCAGCAAGGAAACACACTCGATGACTGCTGTCTCGTCGCCCCCCGCGACCACCGAGAAGAAGCCGTGGCCAGCCCTCTGGGCCCTGGTCGTCGGGTTCTTCATGATCCTCGTCGACTCCACGATCGTCTCCGTGGCCACCCCGACCATCGCCCAGAAGCTCGCCGCCGACATCAACAGCGTGATCTGGGTGACCAGCGCCTACCTGTTGGCGTACGCCGTCCCGCTGCTGATCACCGGCCGGCTGGGTGACCGCTTCGGCCCCAAGGTCATGTACCAGATCGGGCTCGTGGTCTTCACGCTCGCCAGCCTGTGGTGCGGGTTCTCCGGCTCGATCGAGACCCTGATCATCGCCCGCGTCGTGCAGGGTCTCGGCGCCGCGATGATGACGCCGCAGACCATGGCCGTCATCACGCGCATCTTCCCGCCGCAGAACCGCGGCGCCGCGATGGGCCTGTGGGGTGCCGTCGCCGGTGTCGCTTCGCTCGTCGGCCCGATCCTCGGCGGCCTGCTCGTCGACGGCTTCGGCTGGGAGTGGATCTTCTTCGTCAACGTGCCCGTGGGTGTCGTCGCGTTCGTCCTCGCGCAGCGCTTCGTGCCGTCGTTCGAGCGCCACGGCCACCGCTTCGACGTGCTCGGCATCGTCCTGAGCGCCGTCGGGCTCTTCCTGCTCGTCTTCGGCATCCAAGAGGGCGAGACCTACGACTGGGGCGTCATCACGGGCGTCATCTCGGTCTGGTCGCTCATCATCACCGGCATCGTCGTGCTGGTCGCCTTCGTGGTGTGGCAGGGCGTGCAGAAGGGCGAGCCGCTGCTGCCCCTCGGCCTGTTCAAGGACCGCAACTTCACGCTGGCCAACATCGCGATCACGGCCGTCGGCGTGGCGATCTCGTCCTTCGCGCTGCCGATCATGCTCTGGGCCCAGGACGTCCTGCGCTTCTCGCCCACCCAGGCCGCACTGCTGCTCGTGCCGCAGGCCGTCATCGCCGCCGGGCTCTCGCCGCTCGTCGGCAAGAAGCTCACCGTGTGGAACCCCCGCTGGGTCGCTGCGTTCGGTCTCGCCTGCTTCTCGGGTGGCCTGTTCTGGTTCGGTGCGCTGCTGTCGTCGGGCGCCGACTGGGGCTGGACGCTCCTGCCGAGCGCGCTCCTCGGTCTCGCCAACGCCTGCATGTGGGGCCCGCTGTCCGTCTCGGCGACGCGCAACCTGCCGCCGAAGCTCGCCGGTGCCGGTTCGGGTGTCTACAACACCACCCGGCAGATCGGTGCCGTGCTGGGCTCCGCGGGCATCGCGGCGCTGATCGAGTCCCGCATCACGGCGAACTTCCCGGCACAGTCGGGTGGCACGTCCACCGGCGGCGCCGAGCAGCAGGTCGGCGCACTCCCCGCGTTCCTGCAGCAGCCGTTCGCCACGGCGATGGGTCAGTCGCTCGTGCTGCCGGCCGTGGTGCTGGTCGTCGCGATCGTCGCGGCGCTGTTCCTGGCGAAGCCGAAGCAGACCGTCGCCTGGAGCCAGACCGGGTCCGTCGCGACCCAGCCCGGCGCCCCTGCCGACGGCCCCGCGGCCCCCGCCGGGCACGGAGCCCACGCCGCAGCGCCCGCGCCCGCCTCGCCCGAAGAGGAACTCGCCGTGGTCGACCACCACGGCCGCCACTCCGGCGCCGAGTAGCCCGCACGCCCGTACGCCCCCGACCGCACCCGCGGCCGGGGGCGTCGTCGTGCGTTTGCGCGCGCGAACAGCCCGGCGGCGTTCTGTCGCTTACGCGTAAGCGACAGTTCGGCGCGAACAGTCGGGCGCGAACTGTCGCTTTCGCGAGTCGGCCGCCCGGCTCCTCCGCCGAAGCGACAGATCGGCGCGAACAGTCGGCAGCGCTCTGTCGCTTTCGCGAAGGCGACAGTTCGGCCCGAAGGCGACACGTCGGCGCGACGGCGACGGGCCCGCTCGCGCCCGACGGCACCTGCCGTCAGCGGCGGCGCTGCAGGTGCTCGCGGGTCAGCGCGTCCATCTCGTCGTCGGACAGGGCGTCGACGGCGCGGGCCTCGCGGCGGTCGGTCCGCTGCCACCGTACGAACAGCGAGATCAGCACGGGGATGTCCGCGACCTCGGCGATGAACCACAGCAGGTCGCCCGCCAGGTGCTGGTCGCGCAGGGGCGACGGGAACCACGCGGGGCCCGAGGCCATCACGGTCGCCCCGTCGAGCACGTGGTTCGTGATGCGCAGCACGATGCCGGGGATCGCGTCGAGCATGAGCTCCACGAAGGCCAGCAGGAACTCCGCCGTGACGAACGTCGACGACCGCAGCAGCCCCGGTTCGGACAGCGGCGCGAGCAGCCCGAACCCGAGCACCGGCACCAGGACCGTGATCGCGACAGCCCACACCGGGGACTCGCGGATCGTCGCCGACAGGGGTGTCAGCAGCAGGCAGAACAGCGTCAGCGCGACCAGGGGCGAGACGATCGCGGTGCCGAGCACGCGCACCGGACGCGACCGCATGACCGCGGTGGCCGCGTCGGCCAGGCGGGCGGGGCCTCCTGTCCGGAGCAGCGCGATCGGGGCACCGATCGCGGCGAACGTGGGCACCGCGAAGAACAGCAGTGCCAGCCGCAGCACGAACGCCCACCGCAGCATCTGGTCGTACACGCCGACGATCCCGAACTGCAGCACGCCGAACAGCGCCAGCGCGCCGACGAACGACAGCGTGCGCCACCAGGGCCACGTGGCTCGGCGGCGGTGGGCCCCGACGACCCACCAGCCGTACGCGACCGCCGCGACCACGATCATGACGACCGCGAGCGGATCGAGGTGCCAGATGCTCCAGAACTCGGACGGTGACGGCGTGGTGGGCCTCCTGGATCACACGGTGCGGGCGCGCTGCACGTTCATCCTCGGCCCGCGGGGGACCGATGCCGCTCGGAGCCGGAGCCGATCCGGTGAGAACGGGTTCAGATCCGCGTGACGCCCGCCGCCGGGACCGTCCGGGACAGCAGCCAGACCCCGATCGGGACCAGTACCGCACCCAGGAGCGCGACCCCGAGCGACAGGTGCAGCTGCATCACGACGAACGCCGGGCCGACCGTGCACAGGACCGCGACGGCGAGTATGGGCCAGGCGGGACGGTCGGCGCCGGGGACCAGGCGGGGGAGCGGCCGGTCGAACCAGCGCAGCCCCCGCGCCACCGCCAACGCCGTTGCGAGCACCACCACCACGGCCACGGCCCGGGTCGCCCACCACGTCGCCGAACCGGGCGCCGGGAACGGGATGCCGATGAACAGGGCGATGCCGTTGAGAGCGATGAACAGGGGCAGGTGCCACAGGTAGATCGTCATGCCGTCGCGGCCGAGCAGGAACACGACGCCCTGCGCCGCACGGGTGCGCATGAGCCGGGTGAGCGGCGCGTGCACGACCTGCACCAGGCACACCTGTGCCACGGCGAGCAGGGCCAGCGGGAGCATCGGCGGGTTGAGGTCCTGCAGCATGTCCGGCGACCAGAGCCCGACGAGCGTGATCGCGATGGTGACCGCGTACGTCAGGACGGCGACGGCGGCGAGCCGTGCGCGCGAGCGCTGCCGGAACCAGCCGTCCGCCCACAGGAACCCGAGCTGCTGCGCGAACAGCCACACGGGGCCGAGGTTGAGCAGCCCGACGTCGGCGACCCCGGTGGACAGGCGGACCGCGTCGACCACGCCCGCCAGCAGCAGGAGTGCGCCCAGGGTGCGCCACGGAGCGCGGGCGTGCAGGCGTGCCATCAGCGGCACGCAGCACTGGGTGATGCCGTAGGCGGCGAGGAACCACAGCGGCGACCCGATGCCGAACGCCACGGTCGCCAGCAGGTCGGCCGGTGTGCCCAGGGCCGTGGCGACCCCGAGCCCCAGCGCGAGCACGACCAGCAGCGGGACCGCCGGGCGGAACAACCGCACCAGCCGGGTCGCGGTCCAGTCGCGGGCGCCCCCGCCGCGGGCCACGGTGCTGCGCCACCCGACCGCACTGGCGAACCCGCCGACCACGAAGAACAGCGGCATCACCTGCCCGACCCAGGTGGCCGGCACGTACCAGTCCGCCTGCTGCAGGGGACTGGTGACGCGGATGCCGGCGTCGTCGGCGGCGATCCCGACCATCGTGACGTGCACGACGACGACGAGGACGACGCACGCCGTCCGGATGAGGTCGACGACCAGGTCTCGCTGCGCGATGATCCCCCGGACGTCCACGCGGGTCTGCGCCTGCTGAGTGGACATGGCGTGACGCTACCGGGCGGTCGGCGGTTCCCAGGCGCTGTCCAGCCGATCGCGACCGAACCGTGACACATTGTATTCCGGTACGGGAATGCATCCCGTCACGTCATGTCGTGTAAGGTCATGCTTGTCTTGAATGTTGCAAAAGAAGGGGGAGTCATGGACGTCGACGCCACGCTGCTCCGCACTGCGGGCCTCCGGGTGACGACCCCGCGTCTGGCGGTGCTGCGGGCGACCGAGACCATGCCGCACGCCACGGCCGACGACATCGTCACCGCGCTCGCCGCTGAACTCCCCACCACCAGTCACCAGGCGGTGTACGGCGTCCTGGCAGCGCTGACCGGGGTCGGCCTCGTGCGACGGATCGAGCCCGCCGGCAGCCCGGCTCGCTACGAGCGACGCACCGGCGACAACCACCACCACGTCGTCTGCACCCTGTGCGGCGCCGTCCAGGACGTCGACTGCGCCGTCGGGCACGCGCCGTGCCTGACCCCGTCCGAGACCCACGGTTTCGCCGTCACCACCGCCGAGGTCACGTACTGGGGGATCTGCGAGCAGTGCGCCGCGGCCGAACGCGACGACACGGACGCCGTGCCGACGGCCTGACCGGCTGACGGCGGCGCAGCACCAGCGCCGCCGCGGACCGCCCCGCCCCGCCCCGCGCACCCGCGCCTGGCCTGCCTGACGCCACCCCGAACCACCCTGACCGAACCAACCGTTCCACCCAAGGAGGAACCGTGTCCGACCAGCACACGACCGACGACCGCCCCGCCGGCGTCCCCGTCACCACCACCAACAGCGGCGCTCCCGTCGCCAGCGACCAGCACTCGATGGGTGTGGGCGCCGACGGGCCCCTCGCCCTGCACGACCACTACCTGGTCGAGAAGCTCGCCCAGTTCAACCGTGAGCGGGTCCCGGAGCGCGTCGTGCACGCCAAGGGCGGCGGCGCGTTCGGCACCTTCACGGTCACGCAGGACGTCAGTCGCTACACCCGCGCCGCGTTCCTGCAGCCCGGGCAGCAGACCGAGATGCTCGCGCGCTTCTCGAGCGTCGCCGGCGAGCAGGGCTCCCCGGACACCTGGCGCGACCCCCGCGGCTTCGCGCTGAAGTTCTACACGTCCGAGGGCAACTACGACCTGGTCGGCAACAACACCCCGGTCTTCTTCATCCGCGACGGCATCAAGTTCCCGGACTTCATCCGCTCGCAGAAGCGCCTGCCCGGCTCGCACCTGCGCGACCACGACATGCAGTGGGACTTCTGGACCCTGTCGCCCGAGTCGGCGCACCAGGTCACCTGGCTGATGGGCGACCGCGGCCTGCCGTCGAGCTGGCGGCACATGGACGGCTTCAGCTCGCACACCTACCAGTGGATCAACGCCGAGGGCGAGCGCTTCTGGGTCAAGTACCACTTCATCACCGAGCAGGGCCACGAGACCCTGACGCAGCAGGACGCCGACCGCATCGCCGGCGAGGACGCGGACTTCCACATCCGCGACCTGCGCGAGGCCATCGACCGCGGCGACCACCCGCGCTGGACCCTCAAGGTGCAGGTCATGCCGTACGAGGACGCCGCCAGCTACCGCTTCAACCCGTTCGACCTGACGAAGGTGTGGCCGCACGCGGACTACCCGCTCATCGAGGTCGGCACGATGGAGCTCAACCGCAACCCGGAGAACTACTTCGCGCAGATCGAGCAGGCCACCTTCGCGCCGTCGAACTTCGTGCCCGGCATCGCGGCGAGCCCGGACAAGATGCTCCTGGCGCGCATCTTCAGCTACGCGGACGCCCACCGCTACCGCGTCGGCACGAACCACGCGCAGCTGCCGGTGAACGCCCCGAAGAACCAGGTGCACTCGTACTCGAAGGACGGCGCGATGCGCTTCGACTTCCAGCAGGCCGAGGTGCCCGTGTACGCGCCGAACTCGCTCGGCGGTGCCCACGCCGACGCCACCGCCACGGACGACGTCCCCGGCTGGGAGTCCGACGGCGCGCTGCAGCGTGCGGCCGCGACGCTGCACCCCGAGGACGACGACTTCGGCCAGGCCGGCACCCTGGTGCGCGAGGTCCTGGACGACGCCGCCCGCGAGCGACTGGTCGGCAACATCGCCGGGCACGTCTCGAAGGTGACGCGCGACGACCTGCGTGAGCGGGTGTTCGCGTACTGGACCAACGTCGATGCCGACCTGGGTGCGCGCGTGCGCGCCGCAGTCGTGCCGAGCGCGCCGGGTTCGAACGAGGACCCGGAGAAGGTGGCGGTCGAGGTCTAGACCCCACCCCAGAACGGTGGGGGGGGGGGGGGGGGGGGGGGGGGGGGGCCC
>NZ_JALGRO010000006.1 GCF_022815645.1 Curtobacterium sp. VKM Ac-2922
GCGGGTGGTGGGTCGGGAAACCCGACCCCCCACGCGCGGTCCGACTTGCTGCGCGCGATCCGGCTGACTAGCCGATCGACAGCGCCGTCCACGACACGGGCGGCAGCTCGATCGTGACGGTGTCACCCTCGCGGCGAGCGCTGTCGTTCGTGCGCAGCCCCACGCGGGAGGTGTTCGACAGGTCGTTCACGGCGTGCAGGTCGTCGTCCCACACCCCCTCGGCGTGCACGTCGCCCGTGACGTCGAGCCCGGACAGGTCGATGGTGACCGTCGTGCTCTCGGAAGGGTGGCGGTTCACCAGGAACACCGCGGCCTTGCCGTCCTCGATCGTGGCGGCGGAGTCGACCACGGGGACCTGCCCGTAGGTGCCGCCGTCGACCGTGTCGCCCGACGCGATGACCTGCAGCGAGGTGCCGTGTGCCAGGCGCGACGTCAGCGAGAACGGGAAGAACGTGGTCTGGCGCCAGGCCTCGCCACCGGGCTCGGTCATGATCGGGCCGATGACGTTGACGAGCTGCGCGATCGACGCCGAGGCGACCCGGTCCGCGTGACGCAGGAGCGAGATGAGCAGGCCACCGACGACGACGGCGTCCGCGACGGTGTAGATGTCCTCGAGCAGGCGCGGCGCGACGGGCCACTCGTCGATCGTGAACTCCTTCTGCATCTCGTTCCACTTCGAGATGGACCACACGTTCCACTCGTCGAACGAGATGTCGATGCGCTTGTCCGACTTCTTGTGCGCCTGCACGTGGTCGGCGGCGGTGGTGACCGTGTCGATGAAGCGGTCCATGTTGACGCCCGAGGCCAGGAAGGTGGCCAGGTCGTCGCCCTCTTCGTAGTAGGCGTGCGCGGAGATGTAGTCGACGTCGTCGTACGCGTGCTCGAGCACGGTGCGCTCCCACTCGCCGAACGTCGGCATCGACGCACCGGAGGACCCGCAGATGACGAGCTCGAGGTCGGGCTGGATCTGCCGCATGCCCTTGGCGGTCATCGCCGCGAGCTTGCCGTAGTCGTCGGCGTTCTTGTGGCCGAGCTGCCACGGGCCGTCCATCTCGTTGCCGAGGCACCACATCGTGACGCCGAAGGGCTCGTCGCGGCCGTTGCGCTTGCGCTCCTCGGAGCGGGCGGTGCCGCCGGGGATGTTGGCGTACTCGAGCAGCTCGATGGCGGCTTCGGTGCCGCGGGTGCCCAGGTTGACGGCGAGCATCAGCTCGGAGTCGACCGAGTCGAGCCACTGCTGGAACTCGTGCAGGCCGACCTCGTTGGTCTCGGTGGAGTGCCAGGCCAGGTCGAGCCGGCGCGGGCGCTGGTCGACCGGGCCGACGCCGTCCTCCCACTTGTAGCCGGAGACGAAGTTGCCGCCGGGGTAGCGGATGGTGGTGACACCGAGCTCCTTGACGAGCTCGATGACGTCCTTGCGGAAGCCGTGTTCGTCGGCGGTGCTGTGCGTGGGCTCGTGGATGCCGTCGTAGACGTGTCGTCCGAGGTGCTCGACGAACCCGCCGAACAGCCGCCGGCGCACCGGCCCCACGGTGAAGGCGGCGTCGAGGACGAGGTGTGTGCGGGGCATGGATCTCCTTCGATCGGTCGTCGGGTGCCGCCGGGTGGGCCCAGCGGCGACTGCCGGGTCGGACCCGGCGGCTTCGGTGGCACCCCGTCACGAAAAGTGAGCGCTCACCTGACTGCAACGCTACCGGTATCCACACCGCGACGAAAGGGCTGGCGCACGGTGGACACGCGGGCTAATGTGAGCGCTCACGGGACACTGACCCAGGTGTCCCAGCCCGGCCCATCCCGATGGAGTGATGCCATGCCGAACCGACCCGTCCCACCCGTTGCGCAGCTGCGCGGCGCCGGCTTCTCCCGCAGGGGCCTGCTCGCCGCCGGTGCCGCGGCAGCCGCGGTCCTGCCGCTGGCCGCCTGCTCCAGCCCGATCTCCGCCGGCCTGGCCGGCAGTGCCCTCAACCCCGACACCCTCGTCTTCTGGAACCTGTTCGGCGGCGGCGACGGTCTTCGCATGCAGGAGATGGAACGCGGCTACGCCAAGCAGCACGGCGGGTCCAGCTCCCTGCAGGCGACGACGTTCGCCTGGGGCAACCCGTACTACTCCAAGGTCACGCTCGCCACCGTCGGCAACAAGCCGCCGGACGTCGCGATCTCGCACCTGACCCGCGCCAAGCCGCTGTGGGACGGCGACCTGCTCGACCCGATCACGTCCGAGGACCTGGCAGGCGTCGGACTGAGTGCCAGCGACTTCAACCAGAAGGCGTGGACGGCGCAGAAGACCGACGGCAAGAACATCTGTGTGCCGCTCGACACCCACCCGTTCGTGCTCTTCTACAACGTTGACGTCTGCCAGAAGGCGGGCCTGATCGACGGCGACGGCAACCTCAAGGACCTGACCGGTGTCGACGCGTTCGAGAGCGCCCTGGCCGCGGTCGCCAAGGTCACCGGCGGCACGGCCCTCAACGTCGCGAACGTCTCCGAGGTCGCCACCCCGTGGCGCTTCTTCTGGACGATGTACAACCAGATCAACGGTGCGACGCCGTTCATCAGCGACGGTGGCGCGAAGCTCACCGTGAACGAGGACGCCTACACCAAGGTCACCGACATGACCCAGAAGTGGGTGAAGAACGGCTGGCTCAACAAGGGCCTCGACTACGCCACGGCGCAGACGCTGATGTTCACCGGCAAGGCCGGGTTCTTCATGCAGGGCGAGTGGGAGATCAGCACGGCGCAGTCCATCAAGGGGCTGAAGTTCGGCATGGCGCCGATCCCGCAGCTCTTCGACAAGCCGGCCACCCAGGCCGACTCGCACACGTTCATCCTGCCCCGCAAGGACCGCACGCCGGAGCAGAAGAAGGCGGCGATGCTCTTCATCAAGCAGATGCTCGAGCAGAGCCTGACCTGGGCACAGGGCGGTCACGTCCCGGCGTACCTGCCGACGTACGACAGCTCGGCGTACAAGAACCTGACGCCGCAGTCGAACTACGCCTCGGCCGCCGAGAGCGCCGTGTTCGACGACGCCGCCTGGTACGGCGGGTCCGGCTCGACGTTCGAGAACACCGTCGGCGCGCAGCTCGCCCTCGTGCAACAGGGCAGCAGCTCCCCCGCCGCAGCCATGAGCGCGATCAAGTCGCAGCTGTCGACCTACCTCGACACCCCGAGCCCCCTGTGACCGGCGACCACGCGGTCCTGCACACCACGAACACCGTGAACACCCCGCGAAAGGCACGATGACGTGACCACAGCACCAGTCCTCGACCGCGCCTCGGACGCGGCCCTCGTCCCGGGCCGTCTGCGCACCTACCGGACCAGTCTCACGCGCGGCCAGGGTCGCAGCGGGTGGCTCTTCCTCGCCCCCTTCGGCCTGTTCTACGTGGCCTTCCTGCTCGGACCGACGGTCTGGATGATCGTCACGAGCTTCTTCAACACCTCGACCGTCCGCACCGGGCTCGGCAGCTTCGCCGGGTTCGCGAACTACACCGAGATGCTCAGCCGCGCGGACTTCTGGTCGTCGCTCTGGCACACGCTGCAGTTCACGCTCTACACGACGCCGCCGCTCGTGATCCTGGCCTTCGTGTTGGCCGTGCTGACGAACCGGATGAACCGCGGCCAGTGGTTCTTCCGCCTGGCGTTCTTCCTGCCGTTCATCCTGCCGTCCGCGACGATCTCGCTCATCTGGGTGTTCATCTTCACGCCCAGCACGGGCCTGTTCGCCAGCATCCAGTCGCTGCTCGGGATGACCCCGGGTGCCGGCGTGCTGGCCAGCCCGAACACCGCGATGATCGGCGTCGCACTCGCCACGGTCTGGTGGACGCTCGGGTTCAACTTCGTGCTGTACCTGGCTGGCCTGCAGGAGATCCCCCGCGAGCTGTACGAGGCCGCTGCCGTCGACGGCGCGTCGAACTGGCAGCAGATCAAGTCGATCACGCTCCCGCTGCTCGGCCGCACGACGACGCTGGTCATCCTGCTGCAGATCATCGCGAGCCTGAAGATCTTCGACCAGGTCTACCTGATGACGAACGGCGGTCCGGGCATCTCGACGCAGGTCTCGCTGCAGCTCATCACCGGTGTCGGGTTCACCGACAACCGTCTCGGTGCCGCATCGGCCGCGTCGGTGCTCCTGTTCATCGTGATCGTCGCGATCGCAGTCATCCGGCAGCTCGTCGAGCGCGCTGCCGCCAAGCGAGAGATCGGTGCCTGACATGACCACCACCGAGAGCATCACGACCGACCGCCAGAAGTACCGCTCCGGCGTCTCGTCGGCCGCGCCCACCAGCGCCGCCAAGATCGGCGTCAGTGGCCGGGGCTTCACGATCGCGTCGGGCATCATCCTGACGGTGTTCGCGATCATCTGGCTGATCCCGAGCCTGTTCGCGCTCAAGACGTCGTTGTCCGACAACGGTGTCGCGGCGCTCGGCGCCAACTCGATCCTGTCGAACTGGAACCCGACGCTGCACTCGTACGCGTCGCTGTTCCAGGCCGGCGACATCTGGAACTGGTACCTGGCCAGCGGCATCACGAGCGTCATCACGGCCGTGCTGACCGTGTTCTTCGCGTCGATGGCGGCCTTCGCCCTGAGCCGGCTGGTGTTCCGCGGCCGGAACGTCGCGTTCCTGCTGATCATCCTCGGGATCATGATCCCGACGCAGGTCCTGATCATCCCGATCTTCCAAGAGCTCAACTCCGTCAACCTGCTGAACACCTACTGGTCGGTCATCTTCCCGCAGGTGCCCGCCGTGATCGCGGTGTTCATCTTCAAGCAGTTCTTCGACGGCATCCCCCGCGAGCTCGAGGAAGCAGCCCGCATCGACGGCGCGAACATCTGGAAGATCTACTGGTCGGTGATCCTGCCGCTGTCGCGTCCGGTCATCGCCGCGGTGACGATCCTGACGTTCGTCGGCGTGTGGAACAACCTGCTGCTGCCGCTGTTCGTCCTGTCGAACCCGGACCTGATGACCATCCCGGTGGGTCTGGCGACGGTGCAGGGCAGCTTCGGCCAGCGCTACGCCGACATCCAGGCGGGTGCGCTGCTGGCGGCGCTGCCGCTGATCATCCTCTACCTGATCTTCCAGCGGCAGATCGTGGAGGGCGTGACGGGTTCCGGCCTCAAGGGCTGACCGGCCAGATCGACCGCCCTCGCAGGCTCGGTCGGCGCTGGCGTCGCGTGCCGCTGGCGCGTCACATCAGCGGAACGCGCGCGGGAGGCCCGGTGCCAGCTGGCACCGGGCCTCCCGTCCGTCTACGGTGCAGTCCGGGGGCGGTCCGCTCAGGCGAGGACGCGGGCCTTCTCCTGCTTCCAGAACCCGCTGAAGGTGATGCGTGACTTCGGCAGGCCGGAGCGGTGCAGGTGGCGACGGCCCTCGGTGGCCAGGGTCGACTCACCCACGACGAAGGCGTAGCCGCGGTCGTCGGACGGCGTGTGGCGGCGGAGTTCCTCGAGCGCAGCGGCACCAGGGGTCGCGTGCGGGTCCTGCCGGACGAGCCACGTCACGGTGACGCCGGCCGGAGCGTCGAGTTCGCGGATGTCACCGGCAGTCGGGACCTCTTGGATGATCCGCCCGACCGTGTCGCGTGGGAGTGAAGCCGCGATGCCCACGACGCCGGGCAGTCCGGTCTCCTCGGCGACGACCAGCACCTCGGTGGCGTCGTCCGGGCAGTCGAAGATGCACCCCTGGTCGAGGAAGGCGAGCTCGTCGCCCGGTCGTGCCGCACAGGCCCAGAGCGCGGCGCGGCCCTCGGGGGCGCCGTCGGCGTCGGTGTGCACCACGAACTCGATGTCGAGCTCGGCGGGGGTGGACCCGGTCGCGGGACGGAACGCGGCGACCGTGTAGTTCGCGCAGTGCGGGCGGACGTCCTCGGGGATGGCCAGGAACGGCGGCCACCACTTCGCGCCGTCGAGCTCGGGCAGGCGGAAGGTGTCCTGGTGCGGCAGCTGCAGGAACAGGCGGAACCAGTGGTCGAACCCGAGGTACCCGAACTCGTGCAGGTCGTCGCCGGTGACGGTGACGCGGTGCATCGACGGGGTTGCCCGCTCGGTCCGCAGCACGCGTGCACGGAAGAGCCGGGGGTTCGTGGGCATGAGCCGCGGGGTCTTCGCCATGAGGGAAGGCTAACCTAAGATGGTCCGCGTGCCACCCCCCGTTCCCGTCGTGACCGATGCCCGCTCCACGGTCGTCAGCGCTGCCGTCGGCTCGGTCGGCGTCCACCGCGCCACGCTCCGTCGCCGAGCGCTCCTCGTGGTTGCCATGGTGCTCGCATTGGCGGTCACGGTCGTCCTGAGCATGGTGCTCGGCAGCAACCAGATCGGCGCCGGGCGGGTGCTGGCCGGGCTGCTGCACACCGGCAGCAGCACCGACGAGGCGATCGTCTGGGGCTCCCGCGTCCCCCGGACGCTCATCGGTGCGACCGTCGGTGCCGCACTCGGTGTCGCCGGGCTGCTCATGCAGGGCCACACGCGCAACCCGCTCGCCGACCCCGGCCTGTTCGGGGTGTCGGCCGGCGCCGGACTGGCCGTCGTGCTCGGGGTCTACGTCTTCGGCATCACCAGCACGGGCGTCACGGTGTGGTTCGCCCTTGCCGGTGCCGTCGTGGCCAGCGTCGTCGTGTTCTCGGTGACGATCGCGGGCAGCGGGACCGCCAGCCCGGTGCCGCTCGCCCTCGCCGGTGCGGCCGTGTCCGCGCTGCTCGGCGCCGTGACGTCGTTCATCGTGCTCACCGACCAGGACTCGCTCGACGCCTACCGGCTGTGGGTCGTCGGGTCGCTGTCCGGCCGACAGCTCGACGTGCTCGGCGCGACGTGGCCGTTCCTGGTCGTCGGGCTCGTGCTTGCCGTCGCCAACGTGCGCGCCCTCGACGCTTTGGGCCTCGGCGCCGACCTGGCACGGGGCCTCGGCGAGAACCTGCTGGTCGCACGACTGGTCGGCCTGGGCGGCATCACGTTGCTGGCCGCCGGTGCGACCGCCGCCGCCGGCCCGATCGGTTTCGTCGGCCTGACCGTGCCGCACGTCGCCCGTGCCCTGGTCGGCACGGGGCACCGGTGGGCCCTCCCCGCGTCCGCACTGCTCGGCGCGGCACTGGTGCTGCTGGCCGACGTGATCGGGCGGCTGATCGGCGGGTTCGCCGAGGTCGAGGTCGGCATCGTGCTCGCCGTGATCGGCGGCCCGGTGTTCGTGGCCGTGGCACGTCGACGATCGCTGGTGGCGCTGTGAGCGGGCGGACGGGGGCGACCCGAGCGGCCGGGCCGACCACGGCGGACGTGCGGCCCGACGCAGCCGGACGCGGCGTGGCGCCCGGGGCGGCCTCGGCGCGCCAGGGCGTCCGGATCGGGCCCGTCGGACTCGCCTGGCGCCCACGCGTGTTCGGCATGACCATCGGCGCGGTCGTGGTCGCCCTGCTGCTCGTCGTGCTCGGCGTCGCCATCGGGTCGACGTGGATCACACCCGGCGTCGTCATCCGCTCGCTGCTCGGACTCGAGAGCGGTCCGGACGCCTTCATCGTCACCACGCTCCGGTTGCCCCGGGTCCTCACCGGCGCCCTGGTCGGCCTGACCCTGGCGGTCGCCGGCGCCTTGACACAGACCTTCACACGCAACCCGCTCGGGACGCCCGACATCATCGGGGTGACCTCCGGCGCGAGCGTCGGCGCCGTCGCCGCCGTGGTGCTGGGCGGTGGCAGCGCCTCGATCAGCGCGCTGGTGCTCGGCGGCGGGATCCCGGTGGCCGCGACCGTCGGCGCCCTGGTCGCGGCTGCGGTCGTGTACGGACTCGGGTGGCGCGGCGGTGTGCAGAGCTACCGACTGGTCCTGGTCGGCATCGGGGTCAGCGCCACCCTCGACGCGATGACCAGCTACCTGCTCGTGCGCGCGCAGATCACCCAGGCGACCGCGGCCTCGCAGTGGCTGGTCGGCAGCCTGTCGAGCACCTCGTGGTCGGCCTTCTGGCCACTGTTGCTCGTCGCAGCGGTGGCCGTCCCGATCGCCCTCGCGACGAGCGCCGCGCTCGGCATCGGCCAGCTCGGGGACGAGGTCGCGGTCGGCGTCGGACTGGGCATCCAGCGGCACCGGCTGCTCGTGATCGCCCTGGCCGTGGTGCTCACCGCCGCCGCCGTCGCCGCTGCGGGGCCGGTCGGGTTCGTCGCGTTCGTCGTGCCGCAGGTCGCGCTCCGGCTGGCCGGCACGAACCGCCCGCCGCTGCTGCTGTCCGCCGCACTCGGGGCCGTCCTGGTGCTCGGCGCCGACCTGCTCGCACGCTCGGCGTTCCCGTGGCAGGTGCCCGTCGGCATCGTCACGACCGTGATCGGTGCCCCCTACCTGATCTGGCTGCTCGTCCGTCACCGCAAGGAGATGTCCCGATGACCCCGCCCGCACCGGCCCACGCCCCGACCCTCGCGCCGCCCGCGACGACACCGGTCCTGCAGGCCCGCGGCCTGTCCGTCGGCTACGACCGCCACCCGGTACTCCGGGACCTCGACCTGTCGATCGAGCGCGGCACCGTCACGACCTTCCTCGGGGCGAACGGCTGCGGCAAGTCCACGTTGTTGAAGGCCTTCGGTCGTGTCCTCAAGCCCATCGTGGGCGAGGTCCACCTGGACGGCACCCCGATCCGCTCGCAGCCGAACCGCGCCGTCGCCCGGAAGCTCGCGATCCTGCCCCAGTCCCCCGTCGCGCCCGCCGGCACGAGCGTCCTCGACCTGGTGATGCGCGGACGGAACCCGCACCAGTCGTGGGCGAAGCCGTGGACCCCCGAGGACGCTGCCGTCGCCGAGGACGCGATCGCCGCCACCGGGCTGACCGACGTGGCCCACCGCGACGTCGCGAGCCTGTCCGGCGGCCAGCGGCAGCGCGCGTGGATCGCCCTGGTGCTCGCCCAGCACGCCGACACCCTGCTGCTCGACGAACCCACGACGTACCTCGACCTGGCGCACCAGCTCGAGGTGCTGCGGCTGGTGCGGCGGATCAACCGCGACCAGGGCTCGACGGTCGTGATGGTCCTGCACGACCTGACGCTCGCCGCCCGCTACTCGGACCGCCTGGTGGTGCTGCACGACGGCGGCGTCGCGGCCGACGGCGCACCGCGTGACGTCCTGACGCCCGAGGTCCTGGCCCGGGCGTTCGGCCTGCACGCCCGGGTCGTGCCGGATCCGGTGACGGGAGCGCCCATGGTCGTGCCCGAGGCGGACGAGCACGACCTCGATCACCTGTCCGGGCTCGCAGCCGACGCGGACTTAGGTTAGGCTCTCCTAACGTGAAGCTCCGATCCGTACTCCTGACCGCTGTGGCCGCGACGGCCCTCCTCCTGGCCGGCTGCTCGAGCACCGGGACGACCGGCTCGTCCGATGGTGGCGGCGGGTCCACGTCCGTGTCCGACGGCGCCTGGTCCTACAAGGACGCGACCGGCACCACCGTCAAGGTCGACCACACCCCCAAGCGCGTCGTGGTCCTCAACGACATCGCGCTGTCGTTCGTGCACTACGGCCTGCGCCCGGTCGGCACGTTCGGACAGCTGACCATGGCGTCGGACGCCCGCTTCAAGGGCCTCGACACCAAGGGCATCACGCAGCTCGGCACCGGGTACGGCGACATCGACCTCGAGCAGCTCGCGGCACTGAAGCCCGACCTGGTCGTCACCTCGGTCTACCCGACGGACTCGTCGGGCACCCTCGACCCGAAGGCACCGGGCTACGGCTTCAAGGACATCGAGCAGCAGAAGCAGATCGCGGCCATCGCCCCGATCGTCCAGGTCAAGTGGGGCGGTAAGGGCCTCGACGTCATCACGACCATCAGCAAGCTGGCCGAGTCCCTCGGGGCGAAGGAATCGACGGTGACCGCCGCCGAGAAGCGCTTCGACACCGCCAAGCAGAAGCTCACCGCGGCGGCGAAGCAGCAGGACCTGAAGGTCGTGTCGATGTACGCCGACGGTGACGGCGCCTACGTCACCCGCCCCTCCGACGAGCCGACGCTGCAGATGTACAGCGACTTCGGTGTCGACCTGGTCACCCCGAAGCCCAAGGGCTGGTACTGGGGCATCTACAGCTGGGAGAACGCGGGCCAGGTGCGCGGTGACGTGATCCTGCTGTCGCAGCAGGGCTACCAGGTCGCGGATCTCGAGAAGCAGCCGACCTTCGCCGACAACCCGGCCCTGGCCGCCGGCCAGGTCCACAGCTGGACGTTCCCGGCACTCGACTACACGTCGCAGGCGCAGTACATGACCGACCTGGCGGGCTGGCTGCAGGACAGCAAGAAGCTGTCCTGATCCGTCAGTCCTTGGGCAGCAACGGCGCCCAGAAGGCGTCCGGCCCGTCCGCGACGACCGCGTCGGCGTCGAAGCGGAAGCCGTAGTCACCGACGAACTCGGCCGCGCCGGCCACCTCGTCCTGCTCGTCGTCGCGGTCGTGTTCGAACAAGTACACACCGCGCCCCATCGGGACGCCGCTGTCGCTGATGATGGTCAGGTCCCAGCGCCCCGCCTCCGAACGCTCGATCCGGACGACGGCGGCCTGTGCAGCGGTGAAGTCAGCCATGCGGCGGAGCGTACGCCGCGGTGCTCCGGATCACCGCAGCCGCGACAGGTCACCGCAGCGCGGCGATCGCGGCCCGTGCCGCCGCGGCCACCAGGGCGTCGTCGGCGGTGGCGTCCGCCTGGTCCTTGCTCGTCATGACGACGACCACGACCGGCGCCCGTCCCGCCGGGTACACCACGGCGATGTCGTTCCGGACGCCGTACTCCCCCGTGCCGGTCTTGTCGGCGACGGGCCATGCGGGGTCGACACCCGCACGGACCGTCCCGGCGCCCGTGGTGTTGTCGAGCATCGTGTCCCGGAGGAGCGTGCGATCGGTGGCCCCGAGCGTCGTGCCCAGCAACACCTTCCGCAGGTCAGCGCCGAACTGCGCCGGCGTGGTCGTGTCCCGCGGGTCGCCCGGCGTCGCCTCGTTCAGGTCGGGTTCCAGGCGGTCGACGTTCGTCGTCCGGTCACCGGTCCCACGCAGGTACCGCTCGACCGCGTCCGGTCCGCCCACCCGCTCGACGAGCAGGTTCGCCGCGGTGTTGTCGCTGAACCGCATCGCCGCGTCGATGAGCTCGCGGACGGTCATCCCGGTGTGGACGAACCGGCTGGTGATCGGCGCGTAGGACAGCAGGTCGCTCCGGTCGTAGTGCACGACGGTGTCCAGGTCCGCGTCGGACGAGGCCGCCAGCACCGCGGCGACGATGAACGTCTTGTTCGTCGAGGCGAAGGCGAATCGCTCTCCTGCCCGGTACGCGACCTGACGACCGTTGCGGGTGTCGATCGCGGTGACGCCGAGCCGCGCGTGGTGCGCCTGCTCGAGCGCGGCGAACGAGCGCTGGATCGCGCGGTCCGCACTCGACGACGGCTCTCGCGCCGCGACGGACTCCGCTGACGTCGTTGCCGCCGGTCCCGCTGTCTCCCCGAACGGCACCTGCGTGACGACGACCGCTGCCGACGCCGCGGCGACGAGGACGACGGCCCCAGTGATGAGCCTGTTCCTGGTTCGCATGCGGCCAGCCTGCCCGTCACGCCCCATGTGCGCCTGGCCGACGAACTCGAACTCGCCGCTGACCGCGTGATCCGCTCGGGCACGCAGCTCAGTGCCGCACCGACTCCGCAAGCCGTCGGCAGGTCACCACGAAGGTCTGGGCGAGCCGGGTCTCCCCCACGCGAGCGCAGGTCGAGAGCGACTCGCGGAGGGCGAGCACGGTCAACGGCACCGCAAACGGGTCATCCACGGCCCAGGTCCGCCGCAGGTCGGGCACCAAGGCGGCATCGCGGGTCGACATCGCCGCAGACAGCACCGGATCCTCGTCGACGGTCTCGGTGACCCGCATGAGGTGCCGGCGCGGGTGTCCCCGCGTCCGCTCCAACCAGCCGAGGCTCTGTGCGACACCGCTCACCAGGTCCGCGAAGCCCGGCTGCCCGCCGATGCACCAGCCGGCCGCCTCGAGCACCCACTGCACGCCGAAGCGGAACGCGTCGACCTTCGCGGGGCAGTACCGGAAGAACGTGCGCTCGGTCGTGCCCGCGGCCTGCGCGATGTCGCGAGCGGTCGTCTTCGCGTATCCCTGCACCTGCACGAGACTGACCGCCGCCGCCTCGATCGCGCGCTCGGTCGCGATCCGGTTCCGGATCCGCGGCCCCGGATCGAACGACATCAGATGCCCTGCCGTGTGGTCATCGCCATGCCTTGCATCGTGACAGTCACTGACGGTTCGCAAGGGCGCGGAGATCGATCTGTGGACAGCGGCCGCTCCGCTCGCGGCATGACCGTCGAGGACGACATCGCTGCCCTGACGGCGGCGCCACACGCCGGCTCCCGTCCGGTGGGTGGGCGCGTCAGGAACGCGCCAGGCGCTCCACCGTCGCGTGCGCGCCGTCCGCCAGCAGGCCGTCGAGCGCCTCGCGGTACGCGGCGACGAACCGTTCGTCGTCGGCCAGGTCGCCGAACACCGCCCGGTTCTCGATGAAGGCCAGCCGGTCCGCGCGCTGCGTCAGCGCGATCCGGTTGAGCGAGTCGGCCAGCCGGTCGACGATCGTGATCGGTTCGCCGGACTCGTCGGTGCCCTCGGCGTACCGGGCCCACGACGCCACGATGCCGGCAGACAGCGCGACGGGACCGCCGGACGCCAGGTTCTCGCGGACCACGGGCAGCAGCCACTTCGGGATGCGGTCACTCGACTCGGCGCAGAGCCGGGCCAGGGTGTCGCGGACCTCGGGGTTCTGGAAGCGTTCGATGAGCGTGGCCTTGTAGTCGTCGAGGTCGATGCCGGGCACGGGCGTGAGCGTCGGCGTGCCCTCCTCGTCCATGTACCGCCGCAGGAACGTCGCGATCACGGGGTCCTGCGTGGCTTCGTGGGCGTAGCGGTACCCGGACAGGTACCCGAAGTAGCACAGGCCCTGGTGGCTCGCGTTGAGCAGCCGCAGCTTCATCAGCTCGTAGGGCTCGACGTCGTCGACGATCTGCACGTCGGCGTCCTGGTACGGCGGTCGTCCGGCGGGGTGGTCGTCCTCGAGCACCCACTGGAAGAACGGCTCCGCGACGACGGGCCAGGCGTCCTCGATGCCCAGGTCGTCGCGGACGGCCGCGCGGTCCTCGTCGGTCGTGACGGGCGTGATCCGGTCGACCATCGAGTTCGGGAAGCTGACGTGTTCGTCCATCCAGTCCGCGAAGGCCGCATCCTGCAGTCGGGCGTAGGCGGTGAACATCCTCCGGGCGACACGCCCGTTGCCCTGGATGTTGTCGCACGACATCACCGTGAAGGGCACCTGGCCGCTGTCACGACGACGCCGCAACGCCTCGACGACCAGCCCGAAGACGGTGTGCGGTGGCGCTTCCCCGCGCAGGTCCGCGGCGACACCGGGCTCGTCAGCGACGAACTCCCCCGTCACGTGGTCGAAGTTGTAGCCCCCCTCGGTGATGGTCAGACTGACGATCTTCGTGTCGGGCGAGGCCATCTTCGCGATCACGGCCTCGGGGTCGTCGACGGCCAGCAGGTAGTCGACGATGCTGCCGATGACGCGGGCGTCCCGAGTGCCGTCCGGGTGCTTCAGCACGAGCGTGTACAGGCCGCCCTGCGCCGCCATCGCCTCGGCCATCCGGCGGTCCTGCTCGAGGACACCCACGCCGCAGATCCCGAAGTCGCGGGCCTTCCCCTGCTGCAGCAGCCGGTCGATCACCATCGCCTGGTGCGCGCGGTGGAACCCACCGACACCGAAGTGCACGATGCCGGCGGTGATCCCGGCGCGGTCGTACGTCGGGACCGCGATGCCGGTCGCGGCGATCTCGTCGAGGGTGTCCGGGGACAGACGAACAGGCATCGGTACTCCTTCGTACGGGGTGTGCATGCAGAGCCAGTCAACCACGGCACCGATGTGCTGAACGGAGTTTCTGTGATCGGCCGACTGATCCGGGGGACGAGCCTGGACGTCTCCTGCGCCGTGTTGCACCGAGTGCATCGATGCACTTAGTGTTCCCGCCGTGACCCTGTCGATCGACCGCCGTGCTGCCCTCAAGGCGAAGCACCGTGCCGCGATCCTGCAGGCCGCGCGTGAGCTGGTCGACGAACGTCGTGGCCGGGGCTTCAGCGTCGACGAACTCGCCGCGCGCGCCGACGTAGCGCGCCGCACCGTGTTCAACCACTTCTCCTCGCTCGACGAGATCCTGCTCACCGTCTGCGAAGAGGTGCTGTCGGTGATCATCGACCGGTTCCTGGCCGACATGGCGAACACCCCCGTCGGCGACGGCACCCGTTCGGCGATGTTCGACGAGCTCGAGTCCGCCGCGCGCGGTGCCGACCTCGCGCCGGCGATCGTGCGGATGCAGATGGTCCTCGGCGAGCCCGACGAGGAGACCGACGCGAAGGCCGCCGTGCTGACACAGACCGCGTTCTCGCGCGTGTCGGACCGGCTGCGCGAAGAGGTCGTCCGCCGGCACCCGGCGGCCGATGCCCTCGACGCGGCATTGCTCGTGGAGTCGCTCATGAGCGGCATCGTCGTCATCGCCGAGCACTGGCTCACGACGACGGGCCCACGCCTCGACCAGGAAGCGCTCGACGACTGGGACGCCCTGCTCGCACGCCTCGTGCACAGCGTCCGCAGCGGCTACATGGCCGACCACGACACGCAGCACTAGACGCACCACCAGGGGTCCGCCGGCGTGCCCCACCCACATCGCACCACCTCTACGAAAGGAACGGGGCACCGCATGGCCGGTCTGCTCTACCGCCTCGGACGATTCTCCGCTCGGCGGCACTGGCTCGTGATCATCTCCTGGGTGGTCCTGTTGGGCATCGCGGGCGGCACCTACGCCCTCTTCGCCGGAACGATCTCCTCGTCGATCACCATCCCCGGCACGAAGACCAGCCAGGTGCAGGACGAGCTCGCGGACAAGTTCCCGAGCGCGAACGGCGGCACCGGCACGCTCGTGTTCACCACCAAGGACGGCAAGGCCTTCTCGAACACCCAGAAGACCGGGGTCGCCGACTTCCTGAAGGACATCGAGCAGCTCAAGGGCGTCAAGGGTGCGACGAGCGGGTTCGACACCCAGCAGCAGCTCGACGACCAGCGGCAGAAGCTCGTCGACGGCAAGCAGCAGATCGCGGACGGGCGGACGAAGATCGAGCAGGGTCAGGCCCAGCTCGACGCGCAGAAGCAGCAGCTCGAGGACGGCAAGACGAAGATCGCCGCCGCCCAGGCCCAGCTCGACGCGCAGAAGCAGCAGGCCGCGGCGGCCGGTGGCGCAGCAGCCTCGGGTGCCGCCGCGCAGGCGGCACAGGCGCAGCTGACCCAGGCCCAGGCGCAGATCGACGCGCAGCAGGCCCAGATCACGTCCGGCGAGCAGCAGCTCGCCGACGCGCAGAAGACGATCGACACGAACGCGCAGAAGCTCGACGACAACGAGACCGAGATCACGCAGGGCACGAAGCTGCTGGACCTGTCGAAGGACATCCGCTTCGTGTCGAAGAACGACAGCACGGTGATCGGGACCGTGCAGTTCACGAAGTCCACGTACGAGGTGCCGGCGTCCACGAAGACCGCGATCTCGGACAAGGCCGACGACGCGAAGATCGACGGCGTCGAGGTCTACGTGTCGAACGACATCGCCCAGGGCGTGCCGTCGATCCTCGGACCGGGCGAGATCGGCGGCGTGATCATCGCCGCGATCGTGCTCTTCCTGATGCTCCGCACGGTGATCGGCGCCGCGGTCCCGCTCGTCTCCGCCGTGCTCGGCGTCGGCGTCGCGTCCCTCGCAGCGCTGTCCTTCTCGAGCCTGGTCGAGTTCATCTCGGTCACGCCCGTGCTGGGGGTGATGTTGGGCCTGGCGGTCGGCATCGACTACTCGCTCTTCATCCTGAACCGCCACCGCACCCAGCTGAAGCAGGGCATGCGGGTGCACGAGTCCATCGGTCTGGCGAACGGCACCTCGGGCAACGCCGTGGTGTTCGCTGGGGCGACGGTCATCGTCGCGCTGCTCGCGCTCAACATCACCGGCATCCCGTTCCTGGGACTGATGGGCACCGTCGGTGCGGTCGCGGTGTTCTTCGCGATCTGCATCGCCACGTCCTTCACCCCGGCGCTGCTGTCGATCATCGGCATGCGGATCCTGCGCCGCAAGGAGCAGAAGAGCATCGGCAACACGGGCTCGACCCGGGTGCCGAACAAGCCGATGTCGACCTGGCGCGCGGTCATCACGCTCGTTGCGGGCATCGCGGTGCTCGGCACGATCGCCCTCCCCGCCACGCAGATGCGACTGGGCCTGCCGAGTGGCGCGTCCGAGGCCGTCGACTCCAGCCAGTACAAGGCGTACAAGGCGCTCGACAAGGAGTTCGGTGCCGGCCAGAACGGCCCGCTGCTCGTCGTGGCGACCCTGCCGAAGGCGATCGCGTCCGACGACGTCACGGCCACCGAGGTCACGATCGGCCAGGCCATCGCGAAGAACGCGGACGTCGACGCGGTCCTGCCGATCGGCGCCTCGAAGTCGCGCGAGGTCATCGCCTTCCAGGTCAAGCCGGACGGCGGCCCGGACAGCGTCTCGACCGAGAACCTGGTGAAGGACCTGCGCACGCAGGACGTCTCCGTGTCGGGCGGTTCCGCCACGCTCGGGGTCGCCGGCAACGCGTCGGCCAACATCGACGTGTCCGAGAAGCTGTCGAACGTGCTGCCGCTCTACCTGGCGGTGGTCGTCGGCCTGTCGCTGATCATCCTGATCATCGTGTTCCGGTCGTTCCTGGTGCCGATCACGGCCACGGCGGGCTTCATCCTGTCGGTGCTGGCGTCCTTCGGTGGCCTGACCGCCATCTACCAGTTCGGTTGGCTCGGCAGCGTGTTCGGGGTGCACGACCCCGCACCGATCCTGAGCTTCCTGCCCATCATCGAGATCGGCATCCTGTTCGGGCTCGCGATGGACTACCAGCTGTTCCTGGTGTCGGGCATGCGCGAGGCCTACGCCCACGGAGCCAGCGCGAAGGTGGCCGTCCAGCGCGGCCTGCACGCCGGTCGCGCGGTGGTCACGGCAGCGGCGATCATCATGATCTCGGTGTTCGCGGGCTTCATCTTCTCGGACTCGTCCACGATCAAGCCGATCGGGTTCGGGCTGGCGTTCGGTGTGCTGGTGGACGCGTTCGTCGTCCGCATGCTGCTGATCCCGGCGGCGATGCACCTGCTCGGCGAGAGCGCGTGGTGGTTCCCGAAGTGGCTGGACCGCATCGTGCCGGACGTCGACGTCGAGGGCGCCAAGCTCGAGCGGGCCCACCCGGGTGACGGACACGACCTGGCCCGCGAGTCGACCCACACGGGCACGCATGTGCTGCCGGTCGAACCGGACGCCACGACGCACGACTCGGGGCACCCGCCGGCGCACCGCGCGTAGCGCACCGCGCCCATCGCACCGCGCGGAGCGCACCGCGTCCGTCGCACCACCCTGGAGGCCCGGTGCCGGTCCCCGAGACCGGCACCGGGCCTCCCGTCCGTCGCCCACCCACGCCACGGTTCGTGCACGAACGGTACGCTGGCCGCATGGCCCAGACCGACCTCGACCCGCTCGCCCTCGACCGGCAGCTCTGCTTCGCCCTCGCCGCGACCAGCCGCAGCGTGATCGGGCTGTACCGCGACCTGCTCGAGCCGATGGGCCTGACGCACCCGCAGTACCTGGTGATGCTGGCGCTGTGGGAGCACGATCCCCGGTCCGTGCGCGAGATCGCCGGCAAGCTGCGTCTGGACTCGGCCACAATCAGCCCGCTGCTCAAGCGGTTGGAGGCTTCGGGCTACCTCCGCCGCACCCGCAGCACCACCGACGAACGACAGCTCGAGGTCAGCCTGACCACCGCCGGCCGCGCGCTCCGCGAGCGCGCCCGCGCGGTACCGGTGAAGATCGCCGAACGCCTGGGCTGGCCGCTCGCCCGACTCGAAGCCCTGAAGGACGAACTGACCGCACTCCTCGAACTCGTCGACACCGTGTGACTCGTTCGTGCAACAATGGTGAGTGCACGAACGAAAGGGAGAACCGTGGGACGCTTCGGCCGGTGGTACGAACGGTGGAACACGACGCTGATCGAGAAGATGGGCCCGTCGCAGATCGGGGCCGGGCATGCCGAGGGCGTCGACGACCGCACGGTGGACCGCGGCTGCCCGATCTGCCACAGGCCGTTGTCGCTGCACCAGGTCATCCGTCCCGAGGGCCAGGTCCGCTCGTCGACGCTCGTCTGCCCTCGCGACTGACCGATCTGCGCGCAGGCGGAATTGCACGCGGCAACAGTGCGTTCGGCCTGAGGTGAAGCTCTTCGAAACCACCTCCTTCGGCGCCCTGCAGCTGTCGAACCGCATCGTCATGGCCCCGCTCACCCGCACCCGCGCCGGCGAGCACGGCATCCCGAACGACCTGCTCGTCGAGCACTACCGCCAGCGCGCGGGCCTCGGCATGATCATCACCGAGGGCACCTGGCCCGTGCAGGAAGGCCGCTCCTACCCCGGGCAGCCCGGCATCGAGACGGACGAGCAGATCGCCGGGTGGCGCCGCGTCGCCGACGCCGTGCACGCCGAGGGCGGCACGATCGTCATGCAGCTCATGCACGGCGGCCGCGTCTCGCACCCGTCGATCTCCGACACCCCGCGCATCGTCGCCCCCTCCGCGATCGCCGCCCCCGGTCAGACGCACCTGGCCGACGGCTCGAAGGCCGACATGCCGGTCCCCCACCAGCTGACCACCGACGAGGTCGCCCAGGCCGTGCAGGGCTTCGCCCAGGCCGCCCGCAACGCGATCGCCGCCGGGCTCGACGGTGTCGAGGTCCACGGCGCCAACGGCTACCTGGTCCACGAGTTCATGTCCCCGGTGTCGAACACCCGCACCGACCAGTACGGCGGCTCCCCCGAGAACCGTGCGCGCTTCGCGATCGAGGTCACCACGGCCGTCGCCGAGGCCGTCGGAGCGGACCGCACCGGCATCCGCCTGTCGCCGGAGCACGGCATCCAGGGCGTCATCGAGGACGACGCGGCCGACGTCCGCGCGACCTACACCGCCGTCGCCGAGGGCCTCGCCCCGCTGGGTCTGGCGTTCGTCGACGTCCTGCACGCCGAGCCGACCGGTGACCTGGTGCAGCACGTCCGTCGCACCGCCCGCGCCCCGTTCATCGTGAACTCGGGCTTCTCGTCGCTGACCACCCGTGACGAGGCCATCGCACTCGTCGACGCCGACCAGGCCGACGCCGTCGCCGTGGGTCGCATGGCGATCGCGAACCCCGACCTGGCACACCGCTGGGAGCGCGACACCGAGCTGAACGAGCTGCGCCCGCAGTTCTTCTACGGCGCGACGGCCGAGGGCTACACGGACTACCCGACCCTCGCCGAGGTGCGCGCGATGGCGTAGCACCCGACCCCGGTCGGACGGGAGGCCCGTGGCGGATCCGCCACGGGCCTCCCGTCATGTCCGTGGCCGGTGCTCCGGCCGTGGCCGGGCCGCTACTGCGCGGCCGGCTCCTGCAGGCTCGGGCCGTCCTCGAGGAACACCGTCGGGTGGCCCGGCGTCGGCAGGTCGGGCTTCGTGTCGAGCTCGGCGTCCGCGGGGAGCGCACCGGTGTCGTCGCCGGTGGGCACCGGGTCGGTCGAAGGGGGCATCGCGAGGCTCCGTTCACGACGAGGGGCGTCCTGGCGCGCTGATGGTACCGCCGCCGGGCGGGCCGGCACCAGGCCGATCCGCCGAGCGCGGCTCGTGCGGCGGCTCGCGGCGACTCGTGGCGCCGAGTCTCGGCTCCGCGGACAGTCTGCGGGCCGGAACGCCCGGATGATGTCCGCCAGAGCGAGACTCGGCGCGCGCCGGGCCGGGCCGCGAACGGTGCGGACGGACACGCCCCCGGGAACGCCGAAGGCCCCGATGCGATGTGCATCGGGGCCTGCAGCGGTTCGGTGTCAGTCCGTCATCCTGAACTGACGGTACTGTGCGCTCGAAGGGACTCGAACCCCCAACCTTCTGATCCGTAGTCAGATGCTCTATCCATTGAGCTACGAGCGCATGGCTGCCGAAGCGGCCGTGGAAGACTCTACAACAGGTGCGGCCCGCAGCGCCAATCGTGCCGGGGTCGACGCCACGGACGGCGTGTCGCCCGGCTCGAGCGCGGTCAGACGGTGGCGAGCTCCTCGCCGAACACCTCGGCCAGGAACGCCTCGAGCGCCTGCCACGAGCGACGGTCGGCCGTCGCCTGGTACTGCGCACCGTTCTCGGGCGCGTCGGTCTCCGGCACGGCGAACGCGTGCATCGCACCCGCGTACGTCACGACCTGCCAGTCCAGATCGGGCACGGCGCGCATCTCGTCCTGCCAGGCCTGGACGGTCGAGTCGGGCACGACGGGGTCGACCCCGCCCGTGAGCACGAGCAACTTGGCCCGGATCGCCGCGGCATCGGACGGGTCGTGGGCGATCAGGCCGCCGTGGAACGAGACCGCCCCGACCAGGTCCGCGCCGGTACGGGCGAGCTCCAGCGCTGCGGACCCGCCGAAGCAGTACCCCATCACCACGACGCGGGAGTGGTCGACGTCGGGGTCGGCGCGCAGCCGGTCGAGCCCCGCCTGCACCCGGGCACGCATGAGCGGCAGGTCCTGGTAGTACGACCCGGCGACCTCGGCGGCGGTGTCGTCGCCCGGACGGACGCCCTCGCCGTAGACGTCGGCGCCGAAGGCCACGTACCCCAGGCGCGCGAGCATCGTCACGCGGGCCTCGACGTGCTCGTTCACCCCGTGCCAGTCGTGGATCACGAGCACGCCGGGGCGGGGCCCGGACACGGCGTGGTCCTTCGCCAGCACCCCGAGCAGCGCCGTGCCCTCGTGGTCGTAGCGGACGGGCTCGACACGGATGTCGGCTCCGGCGGGTTCGGGAACGGTCTGCAGGACGTCGTCGATCGTGGTCATGTCCCGGACGCTACGCCCGCTGCCCCGGACGGTGCCGGGACGACGGGTGGCGCGGGTGCGGAGCCGTTCAGCAGTCGATGTTGTCCCAGCCGTCGGGCCCCTCGGACCCGGCGGGGTAGTCGTCCAGGTCGACCTTGCCGGCCCGCCAGGCGGTCAGGAACGGCTCGACGACCTTCCAGCCCTGCACGGCGCTGTCGCCGCGGACCGACAGCGTCGCGTCGCCCTCGAGCACCCCGGCCAGGACCTCGCCGTAGGCGCTGAGCCGACCGGGGTTGAACGTGGTCTCGAGCACGGTGTGGTCGATCGTGTACGGGTCGCCCGGGCCGTTGACGTTGAGCTCGAGGTCCATCTTGTCGGGCGCGATCCAGATCCGCAGCCGGTCGGGGCGCTGCACGCCGGTCAGCCCGTCGGGCACGTGCGGGGAGTCCTTGAAGGTCACGACGATCTCGCGGCGCTGGGCACCGAGGGCCTTGCCGGACCGCAGCGTGAACGGCACGCCCGCCCAGCGCCAGTTCGCGATCTCCAGCCGGATCTGCGCGAGGGTCTCGGTGCCGATCGACGGGTCGACCCCGTCCTCGTCGACGTAGGACGGCATCGAGCGGTCACCCACGGTGCCGGCCGTGTACCGCGCGCGACGACCCGCGGTGAGCGGGTCGCCGCCCCACGGCCGGACGGCGCGCAGCACGAGTTCCTTCTGCGTGCGCAGGTCGTCGGCGTCGATCGACGCGGGTGCCTCCATCGCGACGACCGCCATCACCTGCAGCAGGTGGCTCTGGATCATGTCGACCAGGGCACCGGCCTTGTCGTAGTAGCGTGCGCGACCCTCGAGCCCCAGGGTCTCGTCGTAGACGATGTCGACGCGCTCGACGTGGGTGGACGACAGCAGCGGCTCGATGATGCGGTTCGCGAAGCGCAGCCCGAGCAGGTTCAGCACCGTCGAGCGGCCCAGGAAGTGGTCGACGCGGTGGATGCGCTCCTCGGGCAGGAACGAGTGCAGCAGGTCGTTGAGGTGTTCGGCGCTGGCGGCATCGGTGCCGAAGGGCTTCTCGAGCGCCAGACGGATGCCGGCGGGCAGGTCGAGGTCGGCCAGGACGGCGCAGCTCTTCTCGGTGACGGCGGGCGGCAGGGCGAAGTACACGGCCGGGTCGTGGTGGCAGTCGGCGAGCAGGGTCTTCAGGTCGTCGGCACTGGTGACGTCCGCCTTGCGGTAGCTCGAGGCGTCGACGACGTCCTGCAGGCGCTTCGACAGCGGCTTCGACCCCGAGGCGCCCTCGTCCTCCTCGTTCTTCGACGCCTGTGCGTTCTCGAACGCGTCGTGCACCAGCTGCTTCCAGTCGTCGGCCGCGATGTCCTCGACCCCGGCCCCGACGAGCTGCACGTCCCAGTCCTCCTTCACCTCCAGCAGCGTCGCGAGGCCCGGCAGCAGCAGGCGCTTGGACAGGTCGCCACTGGCACCGAGGATGAGGAGGGTGGTCTGGAGGCTCGACATGTCCCAGACCGTACCCACCGGTTCCGGTGCACGGACGGGTGGTTCCAATACTGTGGGCACCGTGACGGCGCACCGCGGGCGTCGGGACGCGAGGGAGCACCATGGCGACTGAGGACACCGGACGACGACTGCGTGTGGTCGTCGTCGGCACGGGCATGATCGCGGCGGTGCACGTGCGCGCCGCGAAGGCCGCCGGGGCTGAGGTGCTCGGGGTCCTCGGCCGGAACGCCGATCGCTCCGCGCAGGTCGCCGCCCAGCTCGACGTGCCCCGCGGGTACGCCGACCTGGACCAGGTGATCGCCGACGCACCCGACGTGGTGCACGTCTGCACACCGAACGACCAGCACCACCCCCAGGCCCTCGCCGTCATCCGCGCCGGCATCAACGTCGTGTGCGAGAAGCCGCTCGCGGTGTCGAGCGCGCAGGCCGCCGAGCTCGAGCGGGCCGCGGCGGACGCCGGCGTCGTCGCGACGGTGCCGTTCGTCTACCGCTTCCACCCGATGGTGCGCGAGGTCCGGTCGCGGATCACCGACGGCGACCTGGGCCGGGTGCTCGCGGTGCACGGCCACTACCTGCAGGACTGGATGCTCGACGAGGACTCGTCCTCGTGGCGGGTCGACGCCGGCGCCGGCGGGCTGTCCCGCGCGTTCGCCGACATCGGTTCGCACTGGTGCGACCTGGCCGAGTTCGTCACCGGCGAGCGCTTCGCGAGCGTCAGCGCCACCACGGACATCGTCTACCCGACCCGGCCGGCCGCCTCCGGCCCGTCGTTCTCGGGCTCGCCCGACCCGGACCCGATCGCCGACGCCGGCACCCGCGACGAGGTCACGACCGAGGACACCGCCGTCGCCACGTTCCGCACCGAGACCGGCCGGATCGGCAACGTCGTCGTCTCGCAGGTCGCCGCCGGACGGAAGAACCGGCTGTGGTTCGAGGTCGACGGCACACGCGGTTCGGCCGCCTTCGACCAGGAGCAGCCCGAGTCGGCCTGGTTCGGCAACGAGACCGGCGCCCAGATCGTGGTGCGGGACCCGTCGCAGGGCTCCCCCGACCAGCGGCGTCTGGCGACCGTGCCGGCCGGGCACCCGCAGGGCTACCTCGACGCGTTCGCCGCCTTCGTCGCGGACACCTACACCGCCGTCCGCACCGGGGTGGTCCCCGACGGTCTGCCGACCTTCGCCGACGGCGCCCGGTCAGCGCGCATCATCGACGCCGTCGTGGCGAGCGCGCGCTCGCGCGCGTGGGAGGACGTCGGCTGAGCCGACGGGTCGGACTGGAGGCCCGGCTGCCGTGACCGACGTCGGTCACGGCAGCCGGGCCTCCAGTCCGGTCATGTGAACAGCGCGTGACGTTCGCCGGGACCCCCTGGCGGGTTGTCTGTGGATCCTCGTAGGTTCGTTGCCGATGAACACGAAACCGACCTCCCGACGACGCGGCATCGCCGCCGGCGCCGCCCTGGCCACCGCTGGTGTCCTCGTCGCCCTGTCCCTGCCCACTGCCGCCGTCGCAGCCGACGGTGACACGACGATCGACATCTACGACGTCAACGACTTCCACGGACGCATCGCGCAGTCCCTGAGCAGCCCGACCCCGCGCGCCGGTGACGCCGCCGGTGCCGCGGTGCTCGCCGGGGCACTCGACGAGCTGCGCGGGACCGACCGCTCGACGTCGGCGTTCGTCAGC
This sequence comes from Curtobacterium sp. VKM Ac-2922, assembly GCF_022815645.1. GTDB lineage: Bacteria > Actinomycetota > Actinomycetes > Actinomycetales > Microbacteriaceae > Curtobacterium. The sequence continues at coordinate 24,082 of NZ_JALGRO010000006.1, forward strand.
GCCGGGGACAACATCGGCGCCTCGACCTTCGAGTCCTTCGTGCAGCAGGACCAGCCGACGATCGACGTGCTCAACCAGATGGACCTGTCCGTCAGCGCGATCGGCAACCACGAGCTCGACGGTGGCCGCGCCGACCTGCAGGACCGCGTGATCGGGCCCGAGGGGGCGCGCAACGCGAAGTGGGACTACGTCTCCGCCAACATCATCGACCGGGCGACCGGCGAGCCCGCGTTCCAGCCGTACTCGATCCAGCAGATCAGCGGCAAGCGCATCGGGTTCATCGGCGCGACCGTCGACCTGACCGGGCTCGTCAGCCCAGCTGGCATCTCCACCCTGCAGATGGCCGACATCACCTCGTCGGTGAATGCGGTCGCCGACGAGCTCACCGACGGCAACGAGGCCAACGGCGAAGCTGACGCACTCGTGCTCCTGGTCCACGACGGCGCGGACACCGCGGCAGCGAGCGACCTCGACAACGGGTCGGCGTTCGCGAAGGCGGTGCACGGGGTCACCCCGAAGGTGTCCGCGATCCTGTCCGGACACACGCACCAGACCTACGTGCACAACGTCGTTCCCGACGGTGGCACGGTCCCCCGCCCGGTGATCCAGACCGGGTCGTACGGGCTTCAACCTGGGTCACCTGCGCATGACGGTCGCGGCCGACGGGTCCGTCGCCGCGACGGCCGAGAACCTCAGCCTGGTCGACGGCACGTACGCCCCGGACGCTGCCGTCGCCGCGACCGTGACGAGCGCCGTCGCCGCCGCCGAGGTCCGTGGGGCCGAGGTCATCGGGAAGACCGACGTCGACATGCGCCGCGCGGTGCAGACCGACGGCAGCGAGAACCGCGGGGGCGAGTCCACGCTCGGCAACTTCGTCGCCGAGGTCCAGCGCAGCGCCACCCAGGACCGTCAGGGCGCCCAGATCGCGTTCATGAACCCGGGCGGTCTGCGTGCCGACCTGGCCGGCGGCGACGTGACCTACAAGGAAGCGGCCGTCGTCCAGCCGTTCGCGAACACCCTGGTCGTGCTCGACCTGACCGGGGCGCAGGTCGAGCAGGCGCTCGAGCAGCAGTGGCAGCCCGCCGCCGCCAGCCGGCCGTTCCTGAAGCTCGGCTTGTCGAAGGGCTTCTCGTACGCCTACGACCCGACCGCCGCGGCCGGGTCGCGCATCACCTCGATGACGCTCGACGGCGCCCCGATCGACCCCGCGACGACGTACAAGGTCACGGTGAACTCGTTCCTGGCGTCGGGTGGCGACAACTTCACCGCGTTCGCCGGTGCCGCGGCCAAGCAGGACAGCGGCACGGTCGACCTCGAGGCGCAGGTGCAGTACTTCCGGACGAACCCCAGTGTCACCGTGGCCGACGACCAGCGTTCGGTGGGCGTCCAGATCACCCCGACGCCCGAGGGCGGTTTCCAGCCGGGCGACCCGATCGCCATGGAGCTGTCGTCGCTGGTCTTCAGCAGCGCGGCCGACCAGCCGACCACGGTGTCCGTCAGCGCTGGTGACCAGGTGCTCGCCACGGCGGACATCGACCCGACGGTCGTCGACACCACGGACGAGCAGGGCCGGGCATCGCTCCGGTTCACCGTGCCGACCGGCACCGACGCTCCGGCAGCCCGTGCGGCGGAGACCACGTTCGCCGCGCTGGCCGCCACCACGGACGCACCCCTGGTCGTGACCGTCGGTTCGACGCGCATCGTGCTCCCCGTGACGGTGCCCCTCGCTGCGGCCGTCGACCCGGGCACCGACCCGACCGACCCGGGCGACCCGGGCGACCCGGGTACCGACCCGGGCACGGGCCCCGTCGCCGGTGGCGGTGCTGATGCGGGCAGCGGCGGCGTCGTCGGTGCCGGCACGGGTGGCACCGCCGTGCGCGGCTCGGGCGACCTGGCCTACACGGGCACTGAGCTCGCCGCCCCGGCCCTGGTCGCCGGGCTGCTGCTGCTCGCCGGCATCACGGCGATGGTCGTCGCACGACGGCGGCGCACACGAATCTGACCGCACGTCGCCGGACGCCCCCGTCCACTCGCGACACCGTGGGAGGCCACGATGTCCGGGTGCGGCGGGGGCGTCCTGCGTCCGGGTGGGTTCGGCCGTCCGCTCCGGGCGTATCCGGTCCGCACCGATCCCTGTCGTTCTCCGGGTCCGACGGGTAATCTCGGCCCTGTCGCCCCCGCGACGCGCCACGCTGGGTCGCCTCTCTTCGCGAGCGGTGGTTCCGTTTCGCGTGACTCCGTGGCGCGGGTGTCCTCCGTCTCCAGGGAAACGACGGAGGGCACCCATCCCGAGGGCTCAGCCGCGCGCCTCCGCGCCGCGCGTCGCCGCCCGCTGTTCAACGCTCGCTGTTCGCCGCTCGCCACTCGCGGTGACCGGTCACGACACCCCGCGCACCACCCGCCGACCGGTCACCATCCGTCGCCTGCGGCAACGCCAACCGACAACCCACGACCACTCGGCGAACGCGAGCGGGGAGTCGTGACCAGCCAGACGGGGCGACGGCGACAGCGGCGACGACCACCGGACTGGAGGCGGTGCGAACGAACCGAACCGCGCCTCCCGTCCCGCCCGCGACCGGTCACGACACCCCGCGCGCCACCCGCCGACCGGTCACCATCCGTCGCCTGCGGCAACGCCAACCGACGACCCACGACCACTCGGCGAACGCGAGCGGGGAGTCGTGACCAGCCATACGGGGCGACGGCGCCCGCGGCTACCGGAAGAGCTGCTCGCCGATGTACGAACCTGCGCGGGGCGCCGGCGGCACCGCGAACACCGCGGACCCGATGTGCGCGATGTACTCGTTCAGCCGGTCGACCGCGCCGAGGCGCCGCTGGATCCGGGTGAAGTGGTCCGGGTCGGTCATGTACGCCGCGAAGAACAGCCCCGCGTCGAGCTGCCCGTACTGGTTCAGCCCGTCGGTGTAGTTGTAGCCGCGCCGCAGGATCTTCACCCCGCCGTTGTTCTCGTGCGCTGCCAGGGCCACGTGCGAGCGGGCGTCGATGGCGGTGTCGCCGTCCGACGCCGCCCCGGACCCCATCGCCGCGCGAGCGTGGAAGTCCGGCGTCGTGTGCTCCGTCCCGCCGGACAGCGGCGCACCCTCGACCTTGGTCCGGCCGAACACCCGCTGCTGGTCGCTCACGACGTCGGCGTCCCAGATCTCGATGTTCATCTGGATCTTCCGCACGACCTGGTAGGTCCCGCCGGCCATCCACCCGGCGGAGTCGTCGAGCCACACGAAGCGGTCGTACTCGTCGTCGGTGGTGATGTTGCGGGTGCCGTCCTTGAAGCCCATCAGGTTGCGCGGGGTCGTCTGCGACGGCCCGGCCGAGGCACGCCCGAACCCGAGCACGGTCCAGCGCACGGTCGCGGTGCCGCGCGCGATCCGGGCCAGGTCGCGCACGGCGTGGTACGCCACCTGCGGGTCGTCCGCGCACGCCTGCAGGGACAGGTCCCCGCCGGTCAGGCCGTCCTGCAGCCGGTCGCTCGGCAGTGCGGGGATGTCCTGCAACTGCGCCGGTCGGTGCGCGGCCAGCCCGAACCGGTCGTCGAACACCCCAGGGCCGAGTCCGACCGTGACGGTGAGCGACGCCGGGCCGAGGTCGAGCGCCTCGCCGGTGTCCGCGCCGACGCCGTTGCCGTGCGCCGGCTCGACGGACCCGACGGTCTTGCCGGCCTGCAGCTGTGCGATCGAGGCCGACCAGCGCGCGAGCAGCACCTGCAGGTCGGTCGTGGCCGAGGTCGACAGGTCGAACGTCATGAACACGCAGTAGCGCTGCGGGTCGGTGCGGATGCCGCCCTGGGGCTGGCGGGCAGCGGTGGCGTAGAAGGGGTGGCTCAGCGACAGGTCGATCGACTCGTCGCCGTTCGACGCCGCGCTGAACGGGTTGACGCCCGTGGCCGCGGTCGCACCCGCGACGCCCGCGACCGCGCCGACGCCGGCCCCGGCTGCCGCGAGGCCGGCGCCGAGCAGTCCCCGCCGCGAGAACTCGCTCACGCGGTGGCGACCTTCTCGGCCAGGCGGGACAGCGGGTCCTGCAGTGCCTGCACGCGCTGCGAGATCGCGTTCGCGTGCTCGGACTTGGTGGCGTCGGTCCAGCTGTCGAAGCCGCCCAGGTCGCTGGCGTTCCGGAAGCCGTCCATCATCGTGTTCGTCTGGTCGAACTGGGTGCTGATCTGCTTGGTCAGGGTCGGGTCGAGCTTGGTGAGCCCCGGCTTCAGGTACGCGAAGGCCTGGCGGGCGCCCTCGACGTTCGCGGCGAGGTCGACCAGGTCGATGTGGCTGTAGGCCTCTTCCTCGCCGGAGATCTTGTTCGACTGCACCTCTTCGAGCAGGCCGGCGGCGCCGTTCGCCAGGTCCTCGGGCTGGTAGTCGAGCGTCGGGACGAGCTTCGCGAGCAGCTGCACGTTCGTGGCCAGCTCGGACGCGGTCTTCTTCGTGTCGTCCGTGATCGCACCGTTGGCGAACAGGTCGCGCTCGACGGCGTGGAAGCCACTCCACCCGACGGCGGGGTCGAGGTTCGACGCGCGCATGTCGATCAGGTAGTCGAGGTTGCCGGCGTTGTCGGTGGCCTTGTAGCCCTTCTTGACGAAGCCGTCGACGTCGCTCTCGACGTGCTCGTAGTACGGACGGGCGTCGGCGTAGTCCTTCTTGGCCGCGTCCAGGTTGCCCGCCGCCACGTCCTTCTGCAACTGCTCGACCGCGGTGACCATGTCGGTGACCTGGCCGTCGACGTACGTCGCGTAGCCCTTCGCCCCCTGCTTCAGGAGCGAGGCCGCGCTGCTGTTCGCGGTCGAGGCGACCTTGCCGGTGACCGTGAAGTCGGTCATCTCGGTGTCGGCTCCGGGGCAGTACACCTGGTACTTCCCGCCGCCCAGCGTGCTGGTGAACGAGACCGCGGCCAGGCCGGGTGCCAGGTTCTCCTTCTCGCCGAAGATCCGCTGGTCCTGCAGCAGCTCGACCTCGGTGATCGCGGTCGAGGACTCGTTCTCCACCGTGAAGGTGACCGGGCCGGCGGGGACCTTGGTGGTCGACACGGCGCACTTGTCCGAGCCGTCGTTCGTCAGGGTGATCGACACGCGCGACACCTTGCCCGAGGTCGAGGCGTCGTCCGTCGCCGAGGACGGGTTCGCGGCACAGCCGGTCAGGGCCAGCGCGGTCACGACGCCGAGTGCGCCCAGGATGGTGAGGGGTCGGACGGTTCGCTCAACGAACGGCATGGGCGGTGCTCCTTGTCGGGTCCCCGGCGGGTGGTCCGCGGGCGGGGACGGGTACGGGGTCGTGGTGCGCGGGTGCCGTCAGACGACGACGGTCACGCAGGGCGAGGGCGAGCTGGGCCGCTGCGGCGATGCCCAGGGCGATCGGCAGCCAGGCGCTCCAGAGCGCGAGTTCGGCGGAACGCGTGGCGGCGGCGGCGACGGCCGTGGCCGTGCGCTGCACGCGCGCGTCCGGCACCGCGAAGGCGGTGCGGGCGATCGACGTGGTGCGTGCGGACGGGAGGCCTCCACCACGCAGCGTCAGCACCGAGCGTTGGGTGCTGGTCGCGTCCAGGACACCGCCACCGGCGGTCCACAGGGTGGTCGTCGTCGAGACCGACCAGCCGGCCCGGAACGGGCCGGGGTTCGTCGAGGGTGAGATACCGACGGGCACGCGGCCGAAGATCCCGACCAGGTCGTCGAGCGTCAGCGAGGCGGGCTGGCCGCCGGCACCGTCGTCGGTGGTCGTGCGCCACCGGTCGGCGGTGATCCCGGCGCGGGTGACGGTGCGGTGGGTCGATGCCGGGAAGTCGACCCGGGCCTCCCGGCCGTTGCCGCGGGTGCGCAGGACCGCAGCCTGCCCGTGGACCTCGGCCGACACCGAGGTCTGGTCCCCGGTGGCCGGCACGGTCGACGGCACGTGCACGCCGCCGGTCGGGACGGCGAGCGCCAGCACGGCTGCGGCGACGGCGAGGACGGCTGCGACGCTCCCCCGGACCACGGGCACCCGGGCGGGGGCCGGTCGCCAGGCGCGCGGCCACAGCGAGATGGCCAGGACGGGGACGACGTACAGGACCCAGCCGAGGACCTCGATCACGCGGGGGTCCGGTGGGATGCCGAGCACGCCGGTGACCAGGGCGCCTTGCACGGATCCGTTCGGGGCGAGCCAGCTCAGGTCGACGGTGCGCTGCTGGCCGATGACGATCCAGCCGGCCTCGTGCGCACGGCGCAGGACGGTCAGCACCAGCCCGCCGGCGACGAAGACCAGGAAGACGCCCGTGCCGGTGAAGAACTTCGCCAGGTTCATCCGGACGCCACCGGTGTAGATGCCGTAGCCGACGGCGACCGCTCCGGCGATGCCGACGACGGCGCCGAGCGCTGCCAGTCCGGTGTCGGTGGACGCCTGGAAGGTGGCGAGCAGGAAGACCGAGGTCTCGAAGCCCTCCTTGAGGACGGCGAGGAAGGCCATGCCCGCCAGTGCCCAGGCGGTGCCGCGGCCGAGCGCCTCGGTCGCACTCGCCTCGAGCTCCTTCGTCAGGTGCCGCGCGTGCGTGCGCATCCAGACGATCATCCCGGTGACGAAGACGACGGCGACGATGCCGATGACCGCCTCCATCCCCTCTTGCTGAGCCTGGGGCAGCGCCTGCTCGACGGCCTGCAGTCCGAAGCCGACGGCGATGCTCAGTGCGACGGCGATGCCGACTCCGAGCCACATCGGCGCCAGGGGCACGCGGTTGCGACGCAGGAACGCGGCGATGATGCCGACGATGAGCGTGGCTTCGAGGCCTTCGCGGAGGCCGATGACGAGGGTGGCAAGCATGACGTAGGCAAGGCTAGCCTTACTTCCGGCTTCCCGTCGACCCGGTCGGCGTGGGGTTTGATGGTTCTCATGAACCTGCTCTCGGCGGACGGACTCGCCGCCGTCACGAACGTGCTCGACCTGGCCGGGGTGTTCGCGTCCGCGCTGCTGGGCGGCGCCGTGGCCCGGTCGATGGGACTGGACCTGTTCGGGTTCGTGGTCGTCGGGTTCGTCTCCGGCCTGGGCGGCGGCATGCTCCGCGACGTCCTGCTGCAGAACGGGCCGCCCGTCGCCCTGACCGACCCGCTGTACGTGCCGGTCGCCGTCGCCGGAGCGCTGGTCGCGTTCTTCGTGTCGTTCTCCGAACGCGGCTGGGACCGCCTGTTCACGTTCCTCGACGCCGCCGTCATCGGGTTCTGGGCAGTGGTCGGCGTGCAGCGCACCGTCGACGCCGGGCTCGAGTGGCCGGCCGCGATCATCATGGGCACCATCACGGCCGTCGGCGGTGGGGTCGGCCGCGACCTGCTGCTGCGCCGCGTGCCGGCCGTGTTCGGCGGCAACGCGCTGTACGCCTCGGTCGCGGTCGCCGCCTCGACGGTGATGGTCATCGCCTCGGCGCTCGGGTCCCCCACGATCGGCATCGTCGCCGCGGTCGTGCTGTCCCTGGTGCTGCGCTGGGGTGCTGTGCGCTGGGGGTGGGGCCTGCCGAACGGGCGCGACTGGCAGCCGCAGTCGACCCTGGCATCGCTGCTGCGCCGGGGCCGCGGGCTGCGGCCCGATGCCGTGCGGCTGCTGCGCCGAGGTCGCGGACCGCGGCCCGATGCCGTGCGGCTGCTCCGCCGACCCGGGCGTCGACGCGGACCGGGCAGCGTGCACACCGACGACGACCACTGACGCGCCCGGGCGGTGTCCCGATCGCGTCGCGGACCTTCCACGCGCCCGGCCCGACGCCTATCATCGAGACCGCCGGGTATCGAGATGCCCGGCGCACCTCATCCCGACGTCGCCCTTCGTGCACGGCGTGTTGCGAGCACCAGGGCCCGGGACGACACCGACGCGACCCGAATGCGGCGGTACCGGCCGGAACGACACGGGGTGTGCAGCCACTGGGGGCTCCACCGCACCGCGCGTGGTCAGACGCGCGGCGCGGCAGGTTCCCGGTGGCGCACCGCAACCACCAGGATGACGGGGCACCCCCATCACCACGCCTGTCCCACGGCTCGGCCACCGTGTCAGGGACACCCATCTGAAGCAGGACCAGATGCGCGACGCCGACTCCCCGGACGACACCCCGCCGACCGGGCCCACCTCGACCGGGCCCACCTCGACCGGCCCGACCTCGACCAGGACGCCGCGGGCCGAGGTCCGGGAACGTCTGCTCGCTGCCGGTGCCGCGACCTTCGCCGAGCTCGGCGTGCACGAGGCTCGACTGGACGACGTGGCCGCCCGGGCCGGCTTCAGCAAGGGCGCCGTCTACTCGAACTTCTCGTCGAAGGAGGACCTGGTCGCGCAGGTCATGCAGCGTGCGACCAACCTGGTGCTCGGCGCACTCGACGACCTGGTCGACCCCGACGTCACCGCGACCGACATCGGTGACGTCGTGCGCACGGCCTTCGGTCGGCACGACCAGCGCGAACAGTTCGCGCTGCTGTCCGAGTTCCGCGGCTACGCGACGCGCCACCCGGAGTTCATGCCCGAGTTCGTCCGGCAGCGCCGCGTGCTGCAGGACGGCGTCGAACGACTCGTCAGCCTGTGGTTCGGCGCGCATCCCGAGGTGGACCCCGGGATGCCGCTCGACGTCCTCTCGCAGGCGCTGATCGCGACGAACGTCGGCCTGGTGTTCGACACCCCCGCGCTCGACGCGGTCGATCCCGGCGAGGTCGTGGCAGCCCTCGTCGAAGCCGTCATCCGCCGGCGCTGACGCTGCCGCGAACCGCGCACGGTGCTGCGTGCGCGAACCGCGCACGGCGCTCCGTGCGAGGTTGACCGCCCCGTGCAGGCGATCAGCCTCGCACCGAGCCACCACGTGCGCACGGGGACGCAACCTCGCACCGTGCTCACCACGACAGCACGCCGCCGACCTCGCACCGTGCGCACCGCGGACCGCGGACCGCGCTACGACTGGGCCGTCCGGCGCCGCCGCCCCTCGTGCGACCAGGCCGACGAGGGCGTCAGGCTCGGCGGCAGCAGGCGCGACCGCACGCGCACCGGCAGGGTGACGGACGCGTCCAGGGCGACCCGCGCCGTGCGGAGGACCGCGACCAACCGATCGCCGTCGACGGAACCGGCGGCGGCGTAGCGCTCCTGGTCGATCGCGTCAACGACCGTCTCCAGGTGGCCGACCACCTCTGTCGGCACCGTCGTCCGGAGTCGGCCGAGCACCGCCCTGGCCGTCCGGGCGACCGCGGCGGCGTCACCCGGTGGTGCGAGCCCAGGCGCGTACCCGTGGTCGGCGACGTCGTCGAGCAGCTCGCGCCACGCGGTGACCGCTGGGGAACGCCCGGAGGCCACCTCGCTCAGTCGCACGCGACGGCGGACACCACGGACGAACGCCGGGGCGACGAGCACGGCCAGGGCGATGAGGATCCCGACGAGCAGCCCCCACGGGCCGTTGCCCCCGCCGGTGGACGTGGCGGCGCCGGCCTCGGCCGAGGCGCTCGGGGTCGGCGTGGCCGTCGTGGACGGTGTGGCCTGGTCGGGCGCGGGCAGCGGCGTCTCGGGGGCGGCAGCGGTGGGCGTCGCCGTCGGCTGCGGATCGGTGGTGGCGGCCGCGTCCGAGTCCGGCGTCGGCTCGAACGCGACCCACCCGGCACCCTTGATGTACAGCTCGGGCCACGAGTGCAGCTGCCGGTTGGACACCATGTACTCGCCGTCCTGGGCGGTGCCGCCGGCACGGTAGCCGACCGCGATCCGCGAGGGGATGCCGAGCGACCGGGCCATCACCGCCATGGCGGACGAGAAGTGCACGCAGTACCCCTGGCGTACCTGCAGGAACTTCGCGACCACGTCCATGCTGTCGCCGTCGTACCCCTGCTCGACGGGCGCGGTCTCGGAGTAGGTGAACAGGTCGCTGCGGAACCACTGCTCCAGCGCTCGGGCCTGTTCGTACTGCGTCGCCGCCCCACCGGCGACCCGCGTGGCGGCCGCGGAGATGCTCTTCGGCAGGTCCTTCGGCAGCTGTCGGTCGGTACGGAGCTCGGCGGTCGAGGGCGTCTGGTAGCCGCGACCCTCGAAGCTGCCGAGCCGCCCGGACGCGTCGACCGCGTCCAGGTAGGCGTTGGCGAAGGTGGACGACCCGTACACCTGGTAGGTGGCGCCGCGACGGGTGGCCGGTCCCGTCGACCGCACCGTGCTCGAGTCCCCCATCCACCGCCACTGGTCCAGCTCGAGGTTCGTGGACTGCGACTGGATCGACACGGCGCCGGCGGGCACCGGCAGGTAGTTGCTCGACAGCCCGGTGATGCGGACGGTCACGTCGCCCCGACTGGCCAGCCGTGGGTTGACGCCGACGGCGTACCGCGGCTGGTCGGCAGTCGGGGCGTTGCTGACGTCCGTCACGGTCGGCACCCAGTCACCGGACCCGAAGTCGTCGAGGTCGGCGAGCTTGAGGTACTCCGGCTGCCCGTCCGAGGTGCGGTAGCGGAACACCTCGAGTTCGTTGGGTCGCCGCAGGTCCTGCCCGAGGTTCAGCAGCGTGCCGGGGCGTCCGGGCTGGATGGGCGACTGGATCGCTCCCGTGACGCCCGACAACCAGCTCGCGTTCAACGGCACGATCGACGGCAGCCCGACGGCGACCACCAGGGCGATCGCACCGACCACCGTCGCGGGCAGTGCGCGTTGCACGGGCCGGACCGACAACCACAGCAGCGCCAGGAACGCCAGGCCGGTCGCGACCACGAGCCCGGTGCTCGCCGGGGTCCCGGTGACGACACCGGGGACGATGAGGATGACGAGCGCGGGTGCCGCGGCGAGCGCTGCCGCCGGCGCGACGGTCGCCAGGAAGATCGACGCCGCGGCCACCCACGCGATCGCGACGGTCACGACCAGGCGGATGGCATCCGTCTGCGGCAGCGGGGCGGGGTTCAACCGGATGGCGGCGATGGTCTGGCCGAGTGCGCCGTTGCCGTCGATCCACCCGAGCGGCTGGATGTCGTTCACGAGCGCCGCGGCGCACGAGCAGGCGATGAGCGTCGCGACGAGGGCGACGAAGCGGACGCCGGGCGGTCGTCGGCGCACCGTCAGGACGACGCCGACCAGCACGACCACGATCGCGACCGCCGAGGTCCACCACGCGACGCCCTGCACGAGCGGCCGGAACGCCAGCGCGGCGATCAGCACGGGGACCGGGGCGAGGGCGACGACCCAGGGCGAGGGGCCGCGGACCACGTCGTCACGTTCGAGGATCTCGCGGACGTCGGCGCGGCGCTCCCCCGCGGTCGCGGTCGTCATCGCACGGCTCCGGTCCCGGCGACGGGGACGACGAGGGTGCGCCATCCGCCACGGTCGAGGATGCCCCGCACCACCGGGTCCGGCGGCACGATGGTCGCCAGGATGCCCCGGCTGGACCCGCTGGTCGAGGAGACGAGTTCGGCGGCCTGCTCGGCGGTGCAGTGCCCGGTCACGACGGCGGTCATGCCGTGCACGTCGCGACCGCGGACCTCGGGCAGGACGGCGGTCACTGCGCGCGCGTCGCTGCGGACGTGCACGTCGGCCAGCCCGACCAGCACGTCGGTCAGTCCGCCCGCGTCGCCGGTGTGCCGGGTCGCTCCGCCCACGTCGTCGGTGACGAGCACCACGCGCGAGGTCCGTGCTGCCAGCGCCCTGGCCACGCTGGCGGCGACGACCACCGCGTGCTCGAAGGCCGCGTCGCCGCCCAGGTCGCTGAGTTCGGCCAGGTCGTCCCGCCCGAGCTGCTGGTACGACTCGCGGCGCAGGTCGAGCGCGATCACCGCTTCGGGGGGTTGCGCCTGGGTGGTCTGCCGGACGTGCAGTTCGCCGCGCCGGGCACTCTGCGCCCAGTGCACCCGACGGATCGGGTCGCCCGGTCGGTAGGGCCGGAGTTCGCTGTCGTCGGCGGACCCGCCCTGCCCGACGCGACCTTCGTCGGCGGAGACCGCACCTGCCAGTGCGCCGGTGTCCATCGCCGACAACGGGGTCGACGACGGGACGACGACGACCTCTTCCGGGATCACGACCGGGCGGTCGATGCGGAGCAGGCCGAAGGGGTCCTCGACACGGATGGTCACGGGGCCGATCGTGGTGCGGCCGCGGTGCATCGCCAGGGCCTCGACGTCGAACACGGCGGGCGGCAGGTTCGGCCCGACCTCGACGTACGCCTGTGCGTCGCTCACGCTGGCGAAGGCGTCGTCGAGCTGTTCGCGCACCAGCAACGTCGATCGAGGTCCGAGCGCCAGGGTCGTGCCCCGCAGGGTGATCCGCTCGCGGTAGACCTCGCCGACCTGCACCATCGCGCGGGGCGCCACCCGTGATCCGCGCAGGGGCGCGGCGACCAGGAACGCCATCGCGAACCCGAGCACCACGAGCACGAGCAGCAGCAGCCCGGCCGACACGGCGACGCTCGTCGTGGCGACGAGTCCGCCGCACACCAGGCCGACGCCGACGGCGATGACCGTCCAGCCGCGCGCGGTCGGCCGTGGGAACGGCGTCCGACGCAGCATCGCGGTTCCCCGGCGGGTCAGCCGCGCCAGCGTCGAGCGGGCAGCACCCGCACGACGCAACAACGGCAGGCGCACCGGTGACCCGGACATCAGGAGCGCACGGGCGCCGCGGTGAACGGCACAGCGGTCTCGGCGACGACGCGCACGACGATCTCGCGTGCGGTGTCCTCGGCCGAACCACCCAGACCACGGGCAACGGGGACCAGGCGGTGCGCCAGCACGATCGGCGCCAGCTCGGCGACGTCGTCCGGGGTGACGAACGGGCGCCCCAGCAGTGCAGCGTGTGCGCGGGTGGCCTGCGCCAGGTGCAGCGTGGCACGGGGGCTCGCGCCGAGCACCAGGTCGGGGTGCGAGCGGGTGGCGCGGACGATCGCGATGACGTACGCCTCGACGTCCGGAGCGATGTGCACCTGCCGGACGGCCTGCATCATGCCCCGCAGCGACTCGACGTCGACCACGGGTCGGACCGACTCGAGCGGGTCACGGCTGCCGCGCGCGGTGAGCATGCGCCGTTCCGCCTCGACGCTGGGGTACCCCATCGCGATGCGCGCCATGAACCGGTCGCGCTGGGCCTCGGGCAGCGGGTACGTGCCCTCCATGTCGACCGGGTTCTGCGTCGCGACGATCATGAACGGCGACTCGAGCGGCCGGGTGACACCGTCGACCGTGACCTGCGACTCGGCCATGGCCTCGAGCAGCGCGGACTGGGTCTTCGGGCTGGTCCGGTTGATCTCGTCGCCGATGACGACGTTCGCGAAGACCGGACCGGGCGAGAACCGGAAGGTGCCCGAGGACTGGTCGAAGATGTTCACACCGGTGACGTCGGACGGCAGCATGTCCGAGGTGAACTGGATGCGGTTCACCGATCCGCCGACGGACGCGCCGAGGGCCTTCGCCAGCACGGTCTTGCCGACGCCGGGCACGTCCTCGACGAGCAGGTGTCCCTCGGCGAGCATGACCGTCAGCGCCGTGCGGATGGCGTCGGTCTTGCCGTCCACCACCGTCGCGACTGCGGACATGATCGCCGCACCGGCGTCACGGACCCGGTCGATGGGGAAGGCGAGGTCGGGGGCTTCCGGCACGCAGGTCTCCTCGGTTCGATGTCCGCGCATGCTACATCGGGCCGGTGACAGCACCCGGAGGATGTGTCACCGATGTGCCGTCCGGACCACGGCAGTCGGACTGGAGGCCCGATGTCGGTGCGTAGACCGGCTCACCGGCACCGCGCCTCCCGTCCGTGACGCGGGGTCGCGACCACGCAGTCGCGACCGGACGCGTCCGCTCAGTCGCGTCCGGACGGAACGGCCAGGGCCGCGTCCGCGGCCAGCAGGACGCGTGCTGCTGCGGCGACGCCCTCCTCGCGTCCGAGCTCGGTGTCCTCGTGCTCGATGTTCACCCACATGTCCGGGTCGACCTCGCGCAGGGCACGGAGGAACTCGGTCCACCACGCCTGGTCGTGGCCCTTGCCGAGGGCGACGAAGTCCCACGCGGACGGCGCGGGCCACTCGTTCGCCCACTCGTCACCTCCGAGGTTCGTCCGCGGCTCGCTCGGGGCCAGCCGGCGGAAGGAGTTGTCGAGCACGCCGTTGATCGCGGCGTGCGGGTTGATCCGGACGTCCTTGGCTGCGGCGTGGAACACGAGCGGCCCGAGGTCCCGGACGACGGCGATCGGGTCCATCTGCTGCCAGAACAGGTGCGACGCGTCGAGCTCGACGCCGACGTTGGTCAGTCCGCCCCGCTCGACGAGCTCACGGATCGACGCCGGGTTGAAGACGAGGTTCTGCGGGTGGAGTTCGAGCGCGACCTTGACGCCGTGCTCCTGGGCGAGGACGTCGATCTCCTGCCAGAACGGCACCGCGACGCTCCACTGGTGTTCCAGGACGTCCAGGGCAGCCGAGTTCCACGCGTTCACGATCCAGTTCGGCCGGGTGCCGCCGGGCTCCCCCGCGGGCAGGCCGGACATCGTCACCACCCGGTCCTGGCCCAGGCGCGCCGCCAGCTGGATCGACCGTCGGACGTCCTCGGCGTGGGCGGCGCCGATCACGGGGTCGGGGTGCAGCGGGTTGCCGTTGCAGTTGAGCCCCGCGATCGACACCCCTGTGCCGTCGAACTGCGCCAGGTAGTCGTCGCGCGCCCGGTCGTCCGTCAGGATGCGGTCGATGTCGGGGACGTGCACCGGGGGCAGGAAGCCGCCGGTGTTCAGTTCGATGCCGGTCAGGCCGTTGTCGGCGATCACGCGGAGCGCGTCGGCGAGGGGGCGGTCGTGCAGGATCGCGTCGTACAGGCCGAGCTTCATGCGTGCTGCTCCTCGGCGATGACCACGTCGGGGCTCCCGGCGCTCGTGCCGATCCGGAAGGACGCCCCGTCCGCCGCGGCAGACCGTGCCACCGCGTCCAGGACCTCCATGTTGTGCAGACCGTCCACGAAGGTGGCGTTGGCAGGCAGCGGGTCGGCTGCGCCCACGACCTCGTCGAGGAAGGCCCGTGCCTGGTACTCGAACATCTGGTTCTGGCCCCAGCCGACCCCGGGGGCGTCCATCGCCATGCCACCGGCGACGTAGGGATGGTCGGGGCCGAGGACGACCTGCCGGTACCCGCCCACGCGCGACCCGTCCGCCTGCAGCGCCAGCCCGATCTCGGACGGCCGTTCCTGGTCCCACCGTGCGGCCCCCCGCTCGCAGAACACCTCGACGATCAGGCCGTTCGGGTGCCCGGAGGCCACACGGGACGCCTCGAGTGAACCGACCGCCGCGCCGTCACCGAAGCTGGCGGCGAACGTGGCGTAGTCGTCGTTCTCGACCGCGGCGATTTCCCCCGTGACCTCGGCGTGCTGCCCGCGCAGGGCGTGCCGCGCGGCCACGGGGCGCTCGGTGATCGTCGTGGTGAACAGTCCGCCGCGGACGCTCCGGACGTCGCCGGCCAGGAACTCGGCGACGTACACCAGGTGCGATCCGACGTCGGCGAGCGCACCGGTGCCGGGTGCTCCGGCGAAGCGCCATGAGAACGGGACGCCCGGCGAGGCGCCGTAGTCGGTCCAGTAGCGGCCCGAGACGTGCAACACCCGGCCGAGGGTGCCGTCCGCGACGAGTTCGCGGATCGCCGCCAGTCCGGGTGCGCGACGGTAGGTGAAGCCCACGCGGGCGACCTGGCCGCGCGCTGCTGCCTGGTCGGCGGCGGTGACCATGGCCCGGGCGTCCTCGAGCGAGTCCGACAGCGGCTTCTCGCACAGAACGTGCTTGCCCGCCGCCAGCAGCCCCTCGACGATCTCGCGGTGCAGTCGGTTCGAGACGACGACGCTCACCAAGTCGATGTCGTCGGCCGCGGCGATCGCCCGCCAGTCGGTGTCGTGGCGCTCGTACCCGAACCGTGCCGCTACCCGGGCGGCGAGCGGCTCGTCGACGTCGCCAACCGAGACCAGGCGAACGGGCGGCAGTGTCGGGCCGAACAGGGTCGGGGCATTGCGCCAGGCCGCCATGTGGGCCTTGCCCGCCATGCCTGCGCCGATGACGGCGGCTCCGATGCTGGTGGTCGTGGTCGGCATGCTGTGCACCTCGTCGTGATCGCGTCCCAGATGCTCTGGAACGTTCCAGAGCGGATGCGTAGACTGTAGCCCGACCACCCCATGTCCTGTCAAGGAGTCCGCGTGACCGATCGGCGACCACCGACGATCATCGACGTCGCCGCCCGCGCCGGGGTGTCGAAGTCGCTCGTCTCGATGGTGATGCGGGACGACCCTGGGGTGTCCGATGCGCGCCGCGCTGCCGTGCTGTCCGCAGCGGCCGACCTGGGCTACCGACCCAACCGTGCCGCGGCGATCCTCGCGGGGACACGCACCCGGACGATCGGGGTCGTCGTCGACGACTTCCGGAACCCCTGGTACGTCCCGATGCTCGACGGCATCCGCAAGGCCCTCGAACCGCACGGCCTGCGACTGACCCTGGCCGACGCGACGACCAACGCCCACCTGGCATCGTCGCCGTTCGACGACCTCGTGTCGCTCCGCGTCGACGGGATCGTGCTCGCCGCCGAGAGCTCCCCCGACCTCGACGTCCCCGATGCGACCCCGGTCGTCGTCGCCGGCGTGCGCGCGCTCGCCCCGCTCGGCGTCGACGTGGTGGCCTCGGACGAAGCCGCCGGCGCCCGCCTGGCGATCGAGCACCTCCTCGACCTGGGGCACCGCTCCGTCGCACACCTGAGCGGGACGGGAGGCTCCGCCGCGGCCCGGCGCGTCGCCGCCGTCGACCGGATGATCGCCGCAGACATCGCACCCGTCGTGGTCGGTGAGGGCGCCACCTCCGAACAGGCGGGACACCAGGCCGCGATCGCGGTGCTGACCCGGCATCCGTCCGTGACGGGGATCTTCGCCGCGAACGACGTCATGGCGATGGGCGCGATCGCAGCCGCCCGGTCCCTCGGCCTGCGCGTCCCCGAGGACGTGTCCGTGGTGGGCCACGACGAGACCCCGCTCGCCGCGTCGCCGCTGGTGGACCTCACCACGGTGGACCCGCACAACGTCGAGGTCGGCCGATGTGCCGCCGAACGGCTCGTCGCACTGATCGGGACCGGCGTGCACCCACCGGCGACGATGACCCTGGTGCCGCCGGAGCTCGTGGTGCGGGGGACGACGGCGCCGCCGCAGTGAGGGGCCGGCGTGCGCGGTGCGGCGGTGGCGCGCCGGTCGACGCGGTGCGGCGTCGGCAGCATGGTGCGAGGCAACAGGCTCGCACCACGCCGTCAGCCCGGCACGCACTTCCGAGCTCCCGCCACCGTCGCCTGATCGGTGACCAGCAGACGGACTGGAGGCCCGATGCCGGTGCGCAGACCGGCTCACCGGCACCGGGCCTCCAGTCCGGAGCACGCCGGGATCGCGCCCCCGCACGCGCGTCGCACCCCGTCTCATCGGGGCGCGACGCCCGCCACGGGGCGCGACGCGCGCCGCGACCGGTACCCGGGCGACGCGCAGTCGACCGGACTACTGTCCACGTCAGGTGACCCTGACCCCCGGCCGCTGGAACGATCTCTCGTCCGATGCCGACCGGAAGCAACCATGCTGGTTTCACCCGCCCTCCCGTGCACTGAACCCGACCCGAGGTGTCCCCGATGACGCTGCTGGACGGTGTGCTCTGGGTCGAGGTCGACGAGAGCCACTGGGAGGGATCCTCGGGGCAGCAGCTCGTCGGCGTCGTCTCGTGGCGGGACGGTTACGTGCTGCGGTCCACCGGCGGCGAGGTCAACGGGACCCACAGCACGCTCGACAGCGCGAAGGCGCAGCTCGAGGGCTGGATCCGCTGGTTGGACTCCACCAGCACGGACTGACGCGCGACCCCGGTACGGACGAAGCCCCTCTGGCGACCAGAGGGGCTTCGTCGTGCGTGGTGCCGTGTCGTGAACGAGTTCGTGCGGAGACGGAGGGATTTGAACCCTCGGTCCCCAAAAGGGGACTCCACCTTAGCAGGGTGGTGCACTCGGCCGGACTATGCGACGTCTCCATGCGCCCTTGCGAGCGCGCTCCCCACCATACAGGAGGACGCGGTCACTCTCGACCCGTCCGCGCACCGCGCTTCGTGGATGGTCCCCTGAAGTGGGGACACGTTCCCCTTGTCCCGACGTACCCCGGGTCGTAGGGTCGTCGAGACGCGACGATCACGTTCCGGGGTTCGTCCCCCTTGTCGCGACACAGCACCCAGCGTCGCTCCCCGGCCTGGGACCGGCTCGCCCGATGGATCGGTGCCCGCCGAGGAGCGACTCCGCGGGGGCGCGGCTCCGGCCGCGTCCCCGCTTCTGCGTGTGCGGCCCGGCCGGCCGGCCCGGCCCGCCGAGACTCGGTCAGGCGGACACTGTGCGGCGTGCGGAAGGCGCAATGTGTCCGCCAGGCCGAGACTCGGCGCAGCCGCGCCGCAGCCGAAGCCGCGCCGCACCTACGAGCCGAAGGCCTTTGAGCACGTCTGCTGGGCGGCGGACTGCCCCTGTAGCCCGTCGATGGTGTCCGACGTCGCCGGTGTCGACGGGGCGGCGGTCGCCGGGGCGGGCGTCGACGGCGCAGGCGTTGCCGGGGCAGCGGGCGCCGCCGGCGTGGTCGCAGCACCGGCCGGCGTCGACGGTGCCGCCTCGGACCCGATGCCCGTGCTGCCCGCACCGAGCGAGAACGACTGGTCGGCCTTGATCTTGGCGAACAGCTCGTCGGCCAGGTACTTCGTCGGCTGCACCTTGCCGGCGTAGACCCCCGTGCCGCCGGTGTCGCCCGGGTACTGCACGAAGTTCACCTTGTCGAGCGGCAGGTCCTGCAGCGCCCGACCCATCTGCACCATCGTCCCGATGTCGTTCAGGCTCTGCGAGAGCTGCATGTTGGACGCTGCGGCACGCGCGAGCTTGTAGAGCGTGGTCGGCGAGGTCAACGTGTCGTTCGACTTCACCGTACGCAGCAGCGACGACAGGAACACCTGCTGCGAGCTGATCCGGCCGAGGTCCGACCCGTCGCCCACGCCGTGCCGGGTCCGCAGGAACTCGAGCGCCTGCTCCCCCTGCAGCGTCGTCGTGCCCGCGGGCAGGTCGAGGCCGGTGTAGCGGTCCTTGATCGGCGACGCGACACACACGGGCACGCCGCCGATGGCGTTCGACATCTCGATCACGCCGTTGAACGACACCGCCGCCGAGTACTGCACGTCCAGCCCGGTCAGCCCCTGCACCGTCTGCACCACGCAGTTCAGCCCGCCCTCACCCCAGGCGTCGTTGATCGGCTGTGCCGCCATCGCTGGCGTCGACCCGGAACCGTCGGGCTTCTGGCACGCCGGGATCGGCGTGACCAGGTCGCGCGGGATGCTCACCGCGGTCGCATTGGTGTGGTCGGCGGACACGTGCAGCAGGATGTTGACGTCGTTCAGGGTCGCATCACGTTCGCCGTACTGGGTGCCCTGCGCCGGCTCGTTGTCGGTCCCGACGACGAGCATGTTGAACCCGCCCTTGTACGCATCGAGCTGCGGCGCGTCGGCCTTCGCGGTCGCGACGGGCTGCCCCTGGATCGCGACGCCCTCGCCCAGGTCGTCCGTGACCTGCTTCGCCGCGATCGCCGCGACCGAGGCCGTGCTGACGAGCGCGACCGCGACCACGCCGGACAGCACCTTGGCGGCGGTCCCGAAGGGGCTGCGCCGTGGCAGGCGTCCGTGTCGGGCGATCCCGGCCGCTCGGTTCAGGCGGTGGGATCGGTCACGGACGTCGTTCACGGGCACTCCTGTCGTCGGCGGACACGATGACGGAAGGCGTCCTGCTCGCCTCCGTCGGGACCCACGCGCGGGCCGCTTGGGCCGCACCGTGGGGACGGCAACCGGACAAGGGTGCCACAGGAACGCCTGGCGATCCCGTGTGACTTGCGGCGTGGATCCTCCGGGTGCGCGGCTCAGCCGGCCGCGACCGCGCAGGTCTTCTGCCGCGCGGTCTGGCCCGTCACGCCGGACATCTGCTGGGTGGTCGCCGACGGGGACGGGCCCACGTCGGACCCGGATCCCCGCTCTGGACTGGAGGCTCCGCCCTTCTGGTCCGCGCTGCTCCCGGTTGCCGAGCCCCCACCGGCACCACCGCCGGTCGCGTCCGTCGCGCCACGTCCGGTCGCACCCGCATCGAGCCTGAACGGACGGTCAGCGCGGACGGCACCCATCAGCCGCTGCGCCGTCGCCTGGTCGGGGACGACCTTGCCCGGGAAGGCCGGGTCGGTGACGCTGCCCGGGTACTGCACGAAGGTGATGTGGTCGAGCCCGATGCCGTCGAAGGCCCTGGCCATGTCGACCATCGTCGCGGGCTTCGCGAGCGAGGTGGACAGCGTGATGTTCTTCGATGCCGCCTTCGCCAGGCCGTAGAGCTCGGTGGGGTCCCGCAGCGTCCCCTCGCTCTTGACCTTGCGCAGCAGCGACGACAGGAACTGCTGCAGGCTCGAGATCCGCGACAGGTCGCTGCCGTCCCCGACGCCGTGCCGATCCCGCAGGAACGCCAGGGCCGTCGCACCGGACACGGTGTGCTCGCCGGCGGACAGCTGCAGCCCGGTGTACGGGTCGTCGACCGCGTCCGTGACGCAGACGGGCACCCCGCCGACAGCATCCGACATCCGGATGACGCCTGCGAAGCTGACCTGCGCCGCGAAGGGAACCTGCATGTCGGTCACGTGTTCGATCGTCGACGCGACGCAGTCCATCCCGCCGCGTCCGTACGCCTGGTTGAGCGGGGTGTTCGTCACGGCGGGACTGTCACCGCACGCGGGCTGGTCGACGATCAGGTCGCGCGGGAAGCTGACCGCCACGGCCTGGGTGTGGTCGGCGGACACGTGCAGCAGGACGTTGGAGTCGTTGAGCGTGGCGCCACGGTCGCCGTAGGCCTGCCCCTGGGACGGGTCGTTGTCGGCGCCGATCGCCAGGACGTTGAACGCGCCGTCCGTCGAGCCGGCCCCGCCGATGTCCACCGCGCCCTGCTGGAACCCGTGCCCGACGTCGTACGCGGCGTAGGCGGAGAGTGAGGTGGCGCTGACCACGACCACCGCGGCCGTCATCCCGACGATCGTCGCGAGGCGTCGCAGGCCGAGCTGGCCGCCACCGCGCCCGTGACGGGCTCCGCTGACGCGGTACCCCGGGCCGGACACGACGGCGGGTCGACGACGCGCATCGATCAGGTCGTCGAACGCGGCGACACCGTCCCGCGCGCCTGATCTCGCTCGTGCGGACGAGGTCTGGTTGCGGTGCGGACCGTCGGGGTCGGTCACGGGCGGGCTCCCTCCGAGTGACCTCGGGGCCGCTCGCGGGGACCATACGCGACCCGGGCCCGCACGCTCGGCAACCCGGGCGGCGCGGCGTGCCCTGTTCGGGGGGCAGTCACGGACGCAGCGATGACGGTGATCGGAAGCGTGTGCCGATCTGGCCCGCCCGCCGGGTCGGTCAGGGTCCGCTCATGCCGACTCCACCGTGCGAAACCGGTCGGGCAGGGCGATCAGGCACTCCCCGAGCTCGCGCACCAGGCGCCTGCAGAGCACCAGGTCGTCCTGGACCGCGGCATCACGGGCACGGTCGACCAGGTCGAGTCGCTGTCGGCGGTCCACGACCGCGTCGATGCCGTTCGCCAGGGCCACGTCGTCGGTGTAGAAGACGTCGAGGACGGGGCGCTGCGCGGCGAGCAGATCGGCGCACACGGACGAGCCGGTGCGGCGGAGCAGCCAAGCAGCCAGTTCGACGAAGGCGCCGGCTTCGGACAGGCAGTCGCGGAGCCACGCCGGGTCGAATCGTTCGGTCGTCGCCCCGACGGACGTCGTCGGCTCGACGAGCAGCGAACACCCCAGGCGGATGCGCTCCTTCATCTGCTCGATCGACCAGTGTGCGATGACGACACCGACGTACCGTTGCACTGACACCAGGCGCAGCGACTCGAGCGGCACCAGTGCTTCGCGCACGGGTGTGCGCGAGACCCGCATGTCGTCGGCCAGGGCATCGAGCCGCAGTCGCTGACCCCGCCGGTACTCGCCCCGCAGGATCCGCTCGAGCAGCCGCAGGAACACGGCGTCCCGCAGCAGGCTGCGCGGGACGCCCAGCCCGTCACGTTCTCGCGGACCGACCACAGCTGTCGCCAGCCCTTCACCGAACCCCATGCCGCCAGCGTCATGTGTCGATCCCGCGCCCGCCCCGGTGGGACGCCGATCCGTGGACGTCCGTGCCGCTGGGTGTCCTGTGGAGGACTGGACACCCGCCGATCGCCCGAGGCCGTCGGCCTGCGCGATCACCCCGTCTCGCATCACTGCACTCCCGCTGTCGTGACCCCCGGCGGGGGTCGATGCAGTGACTGTGGCAGGCGCGGACGTCAGCCGCTAAACATTCCGTATTTCGGTGATCAGCGCTTGGCGTCTTCCTTCTTGACGATGACGGACAGCGGCTGGGTGACGTCCTCCAGGCCCTTGCGGGCAGCGTCCACGCCGAAGATCAACGCCACGACGCCGCCGATGATCATGATCCCGGCGCCGAGCAGGTAGCCCCAGAACAGCGGCTCGCGCGAGGTCCCGTCGCCGATGAGCGCGCCGTAGACGAGCGGAGCGACGGCGCCGAAGATCTGCGCCAGCGCGAAGAAGTACGAGATCGCCTGCGACCGGAGCTCGAGCGGGAAGATCTCGCTGACGGTCAGGTACGCACTCGACGCACCGGCCGAGGCGAAGAAGAACGAGACGCACCAGAAGAGCACCTGCACGGTGGCGCTGATCGCGTCGGCCTGGAACAGGAACGCGGACACGGCGAGCACCAGACCCGAGATCAGGTACGTCGAGAAGATCATCTGCCGACGGCCCCATGTGTCGAACAGCCGCCCGAGCAGCAGCGGGCCGAGCAGGTTGCCGATCGCGAACGGGAAGAAGTACACGGCGGTCTCGGACGTCTTCAGCCCGAAGAAGTTCGTGAGCACCAGGGCGTACGTGAAGAAGATCGCGTTGTACAGGAACGCCTGCGTGATCATCATCGTCGCGCCGACGAGCGTCCGGGTCGGGTACTGCTGGAACAGGACCCTCACGATCGTCGAGAACCGGACGTTGTCCATCGGGGTGACGGTCATCGCCTTGGACTCGTCGACGGGTTCGAGGGGGTGGCCGGACTCCCGCTCGACCTCGGCCTCGATCCGCGAGACCGTCGCCTCGGCCTCGTCCTGCCGGCCGTGCGTCATCAGCCAGCGCGGACTCTCGGGGATGTGCCGCCGCAGGAAGATGATCGCGATGCCGAGCACCGGGCCGAGGAAGAAGCCGATACGCCAGCCGATGTTCTCGGAGAAGATCGACGTGTCGAGCAGGTAGATGTTGGCGAACGCGCCGAGCGCCGCGCCACCCCAGTACGTGCCGTTGATGGCGATGTCGACGTGCCCGCGGTACTTCGCCGGGATCAGCTCGTCGATCGCGGAGTTGATGGCCGCGTACTCGCCGCCGATGCCCAACCCGGCGACGAACCGGAACGCCGCGAGGAACCAGAAGTCCTGCGCGAAGCCGGCGATGCCGGAGCCGATCAGGTAGATCGCCAGGGTCAGGATGAAGAGCTTGCGTCGGCCGAGTCGGTCCGACATGCGGCCGAACACGATGGCACCGACCACCTGGCCGACCAGGTAGAAGGTCCCGAGGTAGGTGACCTGCTGCGCCGACAGGTCCAGGTCGGCCTGGAAGCCCGCGTTCGAGACGATCTGGATCTCGAGTCCGTCCAGGATCCACGAGATGCCCAGGCCGACGATGACGCTCCAGTGGAACTTCGTCCACGGCAGTCGGTCCATCCTGGCCGGGACGAGGCTCCTGACCTGTCCGTCCTGCAACCCGTTCGCGGTCGTCATCGCGTCGCCCTCCTGACCCGCCGGACACCTTCCGGTCCGGCACAGATGGAGAACGTACGCCCGGATCGCCGCGGTGGTTCGCGGTCGGAACGACATGGGCCGGCAGCCGCGTGGAGTGGACCGACGCGGAGCCGGATCCCCCTATCCGATCCGGCTCCGTCGCCGGTGTCGGGTCGACGGCGCAAGCGCGACCGGTCAGACCCTGCGCACGATCATCGCGGCTGCGGCGCAGCGAGACAAGTGCCGCCGTGGAACGGAACGTGAACGTGACCAGGTCCGGACACCAGGCTCGTGGCGGGCCCGCCACGAGCCTCCTGTCCGGCGCTGCTCGCCCTGGGCGAACAGGTGGACTGGTTCGTCGGTGGACCGGCGTAGCGTCGATCACGTGACCCGACCCTCCATCAGAACGGTCGGCGAGCTCCGCACCTCTGGACACGTCCAGAAGACGGTCCGCGCCGAGATCCGCGACAACCTGCTCACCGCCCTGCGCCAGGGCACCGATCCGTGGCCCGGCCTGCACGGCTTCGCGACCACTGTCATCCCGCAGCTCGAACGTGCCCTGATCGCCGGACACGACGTCGTGCTGCTCGGCGAGCGCGGGCAGGGCAAGACCCGCCTGCTGCGCACGCTGCAGGGCCTGCTCGACGAGTGGACGCCGGTCATCGCCGGCTCCGAGCTCGGCGAGCACCCGTACGAACCGATCACCACCGCCAGCATCCGTCGGGCGCAGGAACTCGGCGAGGCGATGCCGATCGAGTGGTGGCACCGTGACGGCCGCTACGTCGAGAAGCTGGCGACGCCGGACACCTCGGTCGCCGACCTGATCGGCGACGTCGACCCGATGAAGGTCGCCGAAGGCCGCAGCCTGGGCGACCCGGAGACCATCCACTTCGGGCTGATCCCCCGGGCACACCGCGGCATCGTGGCGATCAACGAGCTCCCCGACCTGGCCGAACGCATCCAGGTCGCCATGCTCAACGTGATGGAAGAGCGCGACGTGCAGATCCGCGGTTACGTGCTGCGGCTGCCGCTCGACGTGCTCGTCGTCGCCAGCGCGAACCCCGAGGACTACACGAACCGCGGCCGGATCATCACCCCGCTCAAGGACCGCTTCGGCGCCGAGATCCGCACGCACTACCCGATCGAGCTCGACGACGAGATCGCCGTCATCCGGCAGGAAGCGCAGTTGAGCGCCGAGGTGCCGGATCCCCTGGTCGAGATCCTCGCCCGCTTCACCCGGGCGCTCCGCGAGTCCAGCGCGGTCGACCAGCGCAGCGGCGTCAGCGCGCGCTTCTCGATCGCGGGCGCCGAGACGGTGTCCGCCGCTGCCGTGCACCGCGCGGCACGCCAGGGCGAACCCGAGGCCGTGGCCCGTCCGATCGACCTCGAGACCGCGGTCGACGTCCTGGGCGGCAAGATCGAGTTCGAGTCCGGCGAGGAAGACCGGGCGGACGAGGTCCTCGAGCACCTGCTCCGCACCGCCACCGCCGAGACGGTCCGTGCCCGGCTGCGCGGGATCGACCTGGCCCAGCTCATCGAGGCGCTCGACGGCGGCACGATGGTCACGACGGGCGAGCAGGTGTCCGCTCGGGCGTTCTTGGAGGGCCTGCCGTCACTCGGCGAGTCCGACCTGTACGACCGGATCTGCGAACGTCTGGGCGCGACGAACGACGGCGAGCGTGCCGGCGCGATCGAGCTCGCCCTCGAGGGCCTGTTCCTGGCGCGCAAGATCAGCAAGGAGTCCGGCGGAGGCGAAGCCGTCTATGGCTAGTCGGCAGAACCGTCGGCTGTCCCGCGACACCCGCTACGGCCGGTACGAGGGCGGCCCGGACCCCCTGGCGCCGCCCGCCGACCTGTCCGAGGCGCTCGACGCCATCGGTCAGGACGTCATGGCGGGGTACTCCCCCGAGCGCGCGATGCGGGAGTTCCTGCGTCGCGGCGGTCGCGACCAGCGCGGGCTCGACGACCTGGCACGCCGCGTCGCCGAGAAGCGTCGCGAGCTCACCGCGAAGAACAACCTCGACGGCACGCTGCAGCAGGTCAAGCAGCTGCTCGACGAGGCCTTGCTCGCCGAACGTGGCGAGCTGGCCCGCAACGTCGCGATGGAGGACGGCGACCGGGCCCTGGCCGAGATGCAGCTCGACAGCCTGCCGCCGTCGCCCGCCGCAGCGGTGCGCGAGCTCGGCTCCTACGACTGGACGAGCCCCACGGCGCGCCAGAAGTACGACGAGATCAAGGACCTGCTCGGCCGCGAGATGCTCGACCAGCGGTTCGCGGGCATGAAGCAGGCGCTCGAGAACGCCTCGGACGACGACCGCGCCGACGTGCAGGCGATGATGCAGGACCTCAACCAGCTGCTCGAGGACCACCGCGCCGGCACCGACTCACAAGAGCAGTTCGACGAGTTCATGGCCAAGCACGGCGAGTACTTCCCGTCGGACCCGCAGAACGTCGACGAACTGCTCGACGACCTGGCAGCCCGGTCCGCCGCTGCGCAGCGCATGCGGAACTCGATGACGCAGCAGCAGCGCGACGAACTCGACGCACTCGCGCAGCAGGCGTTCGGATCCCCCGACCTGATGGGTGCGCTGAACCAGCTCGACGGCAACCTGCGGGCCCTGCGCCCCGGCGAGGACTGGGGTGGTTCCGAACGCATGGAGGGCGACCAGGGTCTGGGGCTCGGCGACGGCACCGGGGTCTTCCAGGACATCGCCGACCTCGACTCGCTGGCCGAACAGCTCGCGCAGTCCAGCCCCGGCTCCGACCTCGACGACCTCGACCTCGACGCCCTGGCCCAGCAGCTCGGTGCCGACGCCGCGGTCGACGCCCGCACGCTGCAGCAGCTCGAGAAGGCCCTGCGGAACTCCGGCACCATGCGCCGGGGTGCCGACGGGCAGGTCAAGCTCACGCCGAAGGCCATGCGGCAGCTCGGCAAGAGCCTGCTGAAGGACGTCGCGCAGAAGATGTCCGGTCGCCAGGGTGCGCGTGACCTGCGGCGCTCCGGCGCGGCGGGCGAACCGTCCGGCGCCACGCGGCAGTGGGCGTTCGGCGACACCGAGCCGTGGGACATCCCCCGGACCGTCACGAACGCGGTGACCCGCACGGCGGCGACCGGTCGCACGGGGGCGGGCGTCCGGCTGACCGTCGAGGACGTCGAGGTGCAGGAGACCGAGGCCCGCACCCAGGCCGTGGTCGCCCTGCTCGTGGACACGTCGTTCTCGATGGCGATGGAGGACCGCTGGGTCCCCATGAAGCGCACGGCCCTGGCCCTGCACACGCTCATCTCGACCCGGTTCCGCGGCGACGACCTGCAGCTCATCGCGTTCGGTCGCGAGGCCGAGGTGATGGACGTCGAGCAGCTGGTCGGGCTCGACGCGATGTGGGACAAGGGGACCAACCTGCATCACGCGCTGCTGCTGGCGAACCGGCACTTCCGGAAGCACCCGACGGCACAGCCCGTCCTGCTCATCGTCACCGACGGCGAGCCCACGTCGCACCTCGAGCCGAACGGGCAGGTGTTCTTCAGCTACCCGCCCGACCCGATGACGGTCGCGCTGAGCGTCCGCGAACTCGAGAACGCGCACCGGCTCGGCGCGCAGACGACGTTCTTCCGGCTCGGCGACGATCCGGGGCTGGCCCGGTTCATCGACGGGATGGCCCGGCGGGTGGACGGCACGGTCACCGCCCCCGAGAACGACGACCTGGGGGTCGCCGTGGTCGGGTCGTACCTCGGGTCACGGCGCCCGGGCGCGCTGTTCCAGGACGACGACTGGGGCGGGTTCGGCCGGTTCGGCTGACGGACCGGTCCTGATGGCGGACGTCAGAACAGCGGCCAGGGAACCGCCGAGCCGTACCCGGCCGGTGGCGGGAAGGTACCGACGGCCGCCAGGGCGGCGCAGCGCGCCTCGAGGTTGTCGATCTCGTCGACGGTCAGGTGCTCGGTCAGCGCCTCGCCCAGATCGCCGTGGAGTGCCGCGGTGACGCGGTCGATGCCCGCGAGTTCGTCGTCGGTGAGCGGCTCACCGACCCAGCCCCACAGCACCGTCCGGAGCTTGTGCTCGACGTGGAAGGTCAGCCCGTGGTCGACGCCGTAGCGGTGCCCGTCCGGCATCGCCAGGACGTGGCCGCCCTTGCGGTCGGCGTTGTTGACGACCACGTCGAAGACGGCCATCCGTCGCAGCGCCGCGGTGTCCTCGTGCACCAGGGTGACGGGCCGGTCGTGCTCGTCGATCGCCTCGAGCACGGTCTTCCGGCCGTCCTGGTCGGCCTGCTCCGTGGGGACGACGTCCACCGCGTCCTGCTCGGGGTCGACGTCCTGCCATCGCTGGACCATGCCGCGGCCGAGCGGGCCGTCGCCCAGCCACGTCGGCGGGACCACGTGCCACCCGAAGGCCTCGGAGACCAGGAACGCCGACACCTCGCGGCCGGCCAGGGTGCCGTCGGGGAAGTCCCACAGCGGCTTCTCGCCCGCGACGGGCTTGTACACGACCTCGTGCCCGTCGAGCTCGGCCAGGAAGGTGGCGTTCGACGCCTCGCGGATGCGGGCGACCAGCTGCATGCCGCTTGCGTCGGGGGCTGCGCTCATGCGGCGCCGGGTGGACGACCGGCGGCCACGACCTCGCGCGTGCGTTCGACGAAGGCCCGGGCCGTGCCGACGGGGATCTTCACCTGCAGCAGCTCGGCGGGCTCGGGGATCTCGACGACCGCCTCGATCTCGCCGTCGACGTCCTGCTCTTCGGCGACGATCTCGACCTCGTCGTCGATCGGGTACGCCTCGATGACCACCTGCGCGGTCGCGGGGTCGAATCCCAGGCTGAGCGCACCCGCGCGGAACTCGGGCTCGACCGGCTGGTCCAGCGGGTCGACGTCGTACAGCTCGCGCGGGACGGACGGCGGGACGCTGAAGCGGTTGTCCTCGACCGTGGCGACCTCGTCCAGCAGCTCGTCGAGCTTCTCGGCCAGCACGGCGGACTGTTCCTTCTCGAGCGCGACGCTCACCACACGGCGGCCGTCGCGGGCCTGCAGGTAGAAGGAGCGCTCACCGGGGCGCCCGATGGTGCCGACGACGAGACGGTCCGGCCAGTCGAAGCCGTGGACGATGGTGGGCATACCCGCATTGTAGGAGCGGGCGGCTGCGTCCGTTCAGGAACTCGGGCTGCCCGGGCCGGGTTCCGCACCGTCCGCGGGCGGCTGGTTGCCGGCACCGCCGCCGACCGCCGCGTCCCCGCTGGGTGCCGGCGCCGTCGCCAGCCAGGAGAGGTCGCCGGACTCGGTGTTCGTGGAGACGACCTCGGGGCGGTGCTCGCCGTACCGCACGACCGACACCGATGCCGGTCCGACCGTGATCCGCTGGAACAGGTCCAGGTGCATGCCGAGCGCGTCGGCCAGGATCGCCTTGATGATGTCGCCGTGGCTGACCGCGACCCAGACCGCGTTCGCGCCGTGCTCGGCCTGGATCTGGGCGTCGATGCGCCGGATGGCCGCCACCGCCCGCGACTGCATGGTCTGCATCGACTCGCCGCCGGGGAACACCACGGCGCTCGGGTTCGACTGGACCACGCGCCACAGCGGCTCCTTCGCCAGGTCGCTGAGCTTCCGGTTCTGCCACTCGCCGTAGTCGGCCTCGGTGATCGCCCGCTCGATGCGCTGCTCGGGCTCGCCGTGCTGGAAGGCCGTGATCGCCCGCGCGGTCTGTCGGCAGCGTTCGAGGGGGCTCGACACCACGGCGACCACGGGCACCTCGGCGATCCGTTCCGCTGTCCGCGCCGCCTGTTGCTTGCCGACGCTGTCGAGGGCGACGCCCGCAGTACGGCCGGCCAGCAGCCCCGTCGCGTTCGCGGTGGTGCGTCCGTGGCGGACGAGCAGGACGGTGGACATGGACCGATCCTATTCACGCGTGCTCAGGAGGGATTCGCCGCGCACCCAGGCTGAACTGCATACTTGAGGTGATGGATGCCGTGTTCTCCCTGTTCCGACGCTACCCCTCTGCGGGTCGTTTCCTCGTCGTCGGCGGCATCGGCTTCCTCATCACGATGGTGATCAACTACGGGTTGAAGCTGTTCGTCATCCCCCAGCACCCCGTCACCGCGTTGGTCGTCGGGACCGTCGTCGCGACGGTCGTGTCGTACTGGATGAACAAGAAGTGGTCGTTCGGCGACCGCGGTGGCCTGCACACGGGGATCGAGATGCTGTACTTCGTGATCGTCAGTGTGATCGGCATCGGCCTCAACTCGGCACCGCTGTGGGTCTCGCGGTACGTCTTCGGACTCGAGGTCCCGCACGTCAGCCTGGCCACGCAGGAGATCGCCGACTTCGTCAGCGGCCCGGTGATCGGGACGCTGATCGCGATGGTGTTCCGGTACTGGGCGATGAGCAAGTGGGTCTTCGTCCAGCGCGCCGAGGTCTGACCCGGTGAACGACGAACCAGCGCTCGTCCCGGAGTTGCTGGTGACGGACCTGGACGTCAGCCTGCGGTTCTGGATCGACGCGTGCGGCTTCACGATCCGCTACGACCGGCCCGAGGAACGGTTCGCGTACCTGCAACTCGGGTCGGCGCACCTCATGCTCGAGCAGGCCGGTGTCGGCCGCAACTGGGTCACCGGGCCGCTGGAACGACCGCTCGGGCGCGGCATGAACCTGCAGGTCACCGTGCCCGACAGCGACACGATCGCCGCGGCGCTCGACCGGTCCGGCACCGCGCTCTTCATGACGCCCGAGACCACGTGGTACCGGACGGGCGACTCCGAGGTCGGGGTCCGCCAGTTCCTGGTGACCGACCCGGACGGGTACCTCATCCGATTCCAGTCGCGAGTGGCTCGCCGACCGGTCTGATCCGGCAGGATGGTCGGGTGCTGGTCTCGATCGTCTACATGAGTCGTGCCGTCGCCGAGTTCGACGACGCCACGATGACCGAACTGCTGCACGGGTCGCGGCTGCGCAACGAAGCACTGGGCGTCTCCGGGCTGCTCGTGGCCAAGGGGGGTCGGTTCATGCAGCTGCTCGAGGGTCCGGCATGGAGCGTCGACGACCGGTACGCCGCGATCGCTCGCGACCCGAAGCACACCGATCTGACCTCGCTCATCCGCGAGGAGATCCCGGAGCGGCGCTTCGACGGGTGGTCGATGGCGTACCACAGCCTGGACGACCACGACCTGGCGTCCGAGGACGGTTTCAGCCCGTTCCTGCGCGGCGGGATGGACTTCCCGCCGTCGTTCGACCGCACCAGCGCGGCGTGGCTGCTGAAGTGGTTCCGCGATCGCGAGCTGCGCGACGTCTGACGATCAGCCCGCGAAGGTCGATCGCACCACCCGAAGCAGGCGCTCCTGGTGGGCACGCTCCGCGACACCGAGCACCATCACCTGCCACATCGTGGCGACCGCGGGCAGCAGGTCTGCGCGCCCCGTCCGCACGTTCGACACGAGCTGCACGCCGGTGAAGTACGGCACGAGCGTCGCACCGAGGGCCTCGGCCGGCACGTCGCCACGGACCTCGCCGCTGGCGAGGGCCAGCCGGAAGACGTCCACGACGCCGGCGATCCACTGCTCGTAGAAGCTCGCAGTCTGCTGCGCGAGCACACCGTGCTCCAACGAGATGCGGATGCCGGCGCGGACGACGACGTCGGTCATCAGCAGGTCAGCGACCCCTCGCGAGGCCCGGATCAAGGTCACGAGCGGCGAGGGGTCGGCGGTGTCCAGCGCCTGGAACGTCCTGGCGTTCTGCTCGTCGATCACCGCCAGCGCCAGCGCGTGCTTGGTCGGGAACCACCGGTGGAGGGTGCCCTGTGGGACACCTGCCGCCCGCGCGATCCCAGCGATGCTCGCCGTCGCGTAACGGTCTCGGGCGAACGCGACGGCAGCGGCGTCGACGATCAGCGCTCGACGACCCTGGTCCGGGTACATCCGACCGGTCAGGCCTGGTCGGCGCGGATGAAGTCGGCGATCGGCGTGCTGCCGCTGTTGAAGCGGTAGGTGCTGCCGGCAGTGCCACCTGACTCGAGCACGTCGGCGATCACGTGGGCGACGTCGCCGCGGGCGACCTTCGCTCCCGTGCCGTCCCAGTCGACGGCGCCGGTGGGCTCGTCGTCCGTCAGCGTGCTCGGCGCCACGATCGTCCACTCGAGCCCGGAGTCACGGACCACCGCGTCGGCGATCATCTTGGACTGGGCGTAGGCGAAGAAGTCGTCGTCCTGGGGCACACCGTGGTCGAGCTCGGAGCCGGACCACGAGACCATCACGTACCGCTCGACGCCGGCGCGGGCCGTGGCCTGGACGGACAGCACTGCGGCGTCGCGGTCGATCGCCCAGGTACGGTCCACGGAGCCCCCGCCGGCACCGGCCGACCAGAGCACGGCGTCCTTGCCACGGACCAGGTCCTCGAACCCCGACAGGGTCAGCTGCTGGATGTCCGCGACGGTTGCCTGTCCACCGTGCTGGGCGATCTCGTCGGCCTGTTCGGGCTTGCGGATGACGGACGTGACGTGGTGGCCGCGCTCGGTGAGGATGCGCGTCGCGAGGAGTGCGACCTTGCCGTGGCCGCCGAAGATGATGATGTCGCTCATTGCAACGACGCTACCCGTCGGCCCTCCACGGCGGATGTCCGGACGGGTTGTTGCTTCGAATTCGCAGCAGTGCTACGGTGTCACTCAGTGCTTCGAACTCGAAGCACAATCGAGAGGACAGAACCATGCGTGCAGTGCAGTTCCACGACTTCGGCGGACCCGAGGTCCTCCAGCTGGTCGAGCGCGACCAGCCCACCCCCGGCACCGGGCAGGTGCGCGTGCGCGTCGCCGCCTCCGCCTACAACGCGGCCGACGGCGGCATGCGCGGCGGGTTCCTGCCGATCCCTGTCCAGCTGCCGCACGTGCCCGGCTACGACGTGTCCGGCACCGTCGACGCGCTCGGCGACGGCGTCGACGGGCTGTCGGTCGGCGACGCCGTGATCGGGTTCCTGCCGATGGAGCGCGACGGCGGCGCTGCCGAGTACGTCCTGGCCCCGGCCGACACCCTGGTGTCCGCACCGACGACACTCCCGCTGGCGGATGCCGCGGCACTGCCCTCCGTCGCGCTGACGGCGTGGCAGGCACTCTTCGACGAAGGGCACCTGCAGGCGGGGCAGCGCGTGCTGATCGTCGGCGCCGGTGGCGTCGTCGGAAAGTACGCGATCCAGCTCGCAGCCCGCGGCGGCGCGACCGTCATCGCGACGGCCAGCCCGCGCAGCGCCGACGCGGTCCGTGCCGCGGGTGCTCACCAGGTGATCGACCACACCACGACCGACCCGCTCGGCGCTCTGGACGGGCAGGTCGACGTGCTGCTGAACCTGGCGCCGATCGACCCGGCGCAGTTCGCTGCGGACGTGGCTGCGGTGCGCGACGGCGGCATCGTCGTCAGCACCACCGCATCCATGGCCACCCCTGGCGACGACGCGCGCGGCGTCCGGGCGGCGACGGTGTTCGTCCAGCCGAACCGGGGACGCCAGACCGAACTGGTGTCACTCGTCGACGCCGGCGAACTGACCGTCGAGGTCACCCGCCGGATCCCGCTCGCCGAGCTGCCGGAACTGCACGCAGAAGCCGACGCCGGCGGGGTCACCGGGAAGGTGATCGTCCTGCCGTGACGTGGGACTGACGGCGGAGGGTGTGGGATTCGAACCCACGAGACATCACTGCCCACCTGTTTTCAAGACAGGCTCCATCGGCCACTCGGACAACCCTCCACGACGCGACCACGTGGCGAGACGTGACCGCGTCCCGGAAAGTGTACCGGGCCTCCCGTCCGCATCGCTCGTCCGGCGAGTGGTGCGAGCTTGGCCGGCCCGTGCAGCGCAACGAGCGCGCACGGAACGATCAACCTCGCACGGAGCGCCAGCATTGGGCGCGAGCGACCACCGGACCCCGGTCTACCGGGGGAGCGTGTCCAGGGCGGCCGCCAGGCCGTCGTCCGCCACCCCGCCGGTGATCTCGCGCGCGGCCTCGACCACGTCGGACGGCGCCTGCCCCATCGCGACACCACGGCCGGACGTCGACGCCCACCGCAGCATGTCGATGTCGTTGCGGCCGTCTCCGGCGGCGAACACCCGGCTGCGCGGGATGTCGAACCACTCGCGCACACGCTCCATGGCGGTGGCCTTGGTCACACCCTCGGGAGCGATGTCGAGCCACGCGGTCCAGCCGACGTTGTACGACACCTTGTGGAGGCCCATGCGGTCGACGATCTGCAGGAACTCCTCGAGCCCGTGCTCCGGCGAGATCACCACGACACGGGTGGCCTGCACGCCGAGCAGCTGCTCGAAGGGCACGTGCGCGCCGTGCTTGGTCATGGCATCGTCGGGGAACTCGCCGCTCAGCAGGTACTGCCCGTCGGGCGACTCCACGCCGTAGGCCCCGTTCGCCAGGGCGCCGCGGATGGTCTGCAGCACGTCGGTCGGGTCGAAGGTCTCGACGTGGACGCGGACGTAGCCGTTGATGGCGTTCGGCGCGGTCGAGCGTCGCAGGGTGACGGCACCGTTGGCGCAGACCAGGTACTCGGGCTGCACGCCCAGGCGCTCGAGCACGGGAACGGTCATCCCCTCGCTGCGACCGGTGGACAGCATGACCTGGTGTCCGGCGGCCGTCGCGGCCTGGATGGCGTCGACGGTGGCCTGCGTGACGACGCCGTCCTCACGCATGACGGTGCCGTCGATGTCGAGGGCGACGAGCCAGCGCTTCACCTTGGTGGCGGCGGTGCCGTGGGCGTCGTTCATCGGGGTTCGATCACCTCGACGCCGCCCAGGAACGGGCGCAGCACCTCGGGCACCACGACCGAGCCGTCGGCCTGCTGGTGCGTCTCGAGGATCGCGACGAGCCAGCGAGTGGTGGCGAGGGTGCCGTTGAGCGTGGCGACCGGAGCCGTCTTGCCCGAGTCGGTGCGGTAGCGGATGTCCAGGCGGCGGGCCTGGAACGTCGTGCAGTTCGACGTCGAGGTGAGCTCGCGGAAGGTGCCCTGCGTGGGGACCCAGGCCTCGAGGTCGTACTTGCGCGCCGCGCTCGTGCCGAGGTCGCCCGCGGCGGTCTCGATCACGCGGTAGTGCAGCCCGAGGTCCTGCAGCATCGACTCCTGGTACGCCATGAGCTTCTGGTGCTCGGCATCGGCCTGGTCCGGGTGGACGTACGAGAACATCTCGAGCTTGTTGAACTGGTGCACGCGCAGGATGCCGCGGTTGTCCTTGCCCGCCGAGCCGGCCTCGCGCCGGTAGCAGGTCGACCAGCCGGCGTAGCGGAGGGCCTGGTCGCCGTCGTCCGAGGACGGGAACGCCAGGATCTCGTCGGCGTGGTACCCGGCCAGGGCGACCTCGCTGGTGCCGGTCAGGTACAGGTCGTCGGCTTCGAGCCGGTAGACCTCGGCAGCGTGTTCGCCGAGGAACCCGGTGCCCGCCATCGTCTCCGGGCGCACGAGCGTGGGCGTGATGAGCGGCGTGAACCCGTGCTGCACGGCGCGGTCGAGGCCGAGCGACATGAGCGCGATCTCGAGCCGGGCACCGAGGCCCTTGAGGAAGTAGAACCGCGATCCGGACACCTTGACGCCGCGTGGGATGTCGATGATGTCGAGCAGCTCGCCCAGGTCGGCGTGGTCGCGCGGCTCGAAGTCGAACGACGGCTTGGTGCCGACGGTCTTGAGCGTGACGAAGTCGTCCTCGCCGCCGGCGGGGACACCGGGCAGGACGGTGTTCGGGATCGAGCGGACGACCTGGTTGAAGGTGTCCTCGGCGGCGGTGACCGCGGCCTGGGCCTCCTTGACCTTGGCGGCGAGCGCCTGGGCCTGCTGCACGAGCGCGGCCTTCTCGTCCTTGGGGGCCTTTGCGACGGTCTTGCCGAACGCGTTCTGCTCGGCGCGGAGCGCCTCGAACGACGAGATCGCGCCGCGGCGGGCAGCGTCCGCGTCGACCGCCCGGTCGACGACCTCGACGGAGGCGCCGCGCGCAGCCTGTGAGGCCTTGATGACATCGGGATCGTCGCGCAGCAGCTGGGGGTCAATCACCGACCCATCCTAGCCAGAGCCAGGTGACCAGCAGATGGACGGGAGGCCCGGTGCGGGCCCGCCACGATCCTCCCGTCCGACGGCGGCCGGGCCGCGACCCGGTGCGCGCTCCCCAGCCGCCGTCGGTACGGTCGATGCATGTCATCGCCCTCGGAGACCGCGCCCGCGCAGCCGGACGCCCTCGCCTCAGAGCACCGCACCGCCGCCGTCGTCTACAACCCCGTCAAGGTGCACCTGCCGACCCTGCAGCGCACGGTGGAGCAGTACCAGCGCGAGGCCGGGTGGAACGAGACGCTGTGGTTCGAGACCTCGGAGGAGGACCCGGGGGGCGGGATGGCCCGCGAGGCGATCGCGGCGGGTGTCGACGTCGTCGCGGCAGCCGGTGGTGACGGCACGGTCCGCGCCGTCGCCGAGGTCGTCTGGAAGTCCGACGCCGCACTCGCCCTGCTGCCGAGCGGCACCGGCAACCTGCTGGCCCGCAACATCCCGGCGCCGATCGACGACCTGAGCGCGAGCGTCCACACGATCTTCCGCGGTGAGGACCGCGCGATCGACATCGGCACGGTCGGCGTCGAGCGTGAGGACGGATCGCGGGAGCAGTTCGGCTTCCTGGTGATGGCCGGCCTGGGGCTGGACGCGCGGATGCTCGCGAACACGAAGCCCGAGCTGAAGAAGAAGGTGGGCTGGCTGGCCTACGTCGACTCGCTGATCCGGTCGTTGCGCGACGCCGACGCGTTCGAGTTCCGCTACCGCCTGGACGGCGAGGGCAACCGCTCGGTGCGCGCGCACTCGCTGATCGTCGGCAACTGCGGCACGCTGCAGGCCGGCGCGACGCTGCTGCCCGACGCCGAGATCGACGACGGCGTGTTCGACGTGGTCGTGATGCGTCCGCGGGGGTTCTTCGGGTGGGTGCGGATCGCCGCGCGCATGCTGTGGGAGAACGCGATCCTGCGGTCGGTCCGGCGCTCGGCGCTGGGCCACACCGCGATCGGCAAGCGCATCACCACCCGTGCGCGTGAGGAACGCCCGCTGCGCTACCTGCGCGGCGAGGAGTTCACGGCGCGACTCGAGGCGCCGGACGAGTTCGAGATCGACGGCGACCCGGTCGGCAAGATCACGGCGTTCAAGGCGCAGATCCACGGCGGGGCGCTGCGCGTGCGGGTCGCCGGGCCGCGCGACCAGACCCGGTCCACGCGACAGGTGCGGGCGCACCACCGCATTTGACGGCGGGCAGGGGCGCTGGCGCTGGCGCACGGTGCGAGGTTCGCGACCGGTGCGAGGTTGATCGGCCGGTGCCGCGCAACAAGCTCGCACGGCGCCGCCGAACTCGCACCAGCGTGCAACCTCGCACCGTGCTGAGCGAGCACACCCTCGCACGCCGGCAGCAACCTCGCACCGTGCTGAGCGGGGCTGGGCTCAGGCCCCGGGTTCGCCCGCCACGATCGCCCGCAGCCAGTCGCGCGCCTCGACGAACGCCTCGTCCGAGTAGCGCAGCGGCACCTCGGACTCCTGCCGATCGGCCCGTGGGTAGGACCCCAGGAACGTCACGCGCGGGCTGAACCGGCGCAGGCCGAGCAGCGCGTCCGCGACCCGCTCGTCGAGCACGTGCCCGTCCAGGTCGATGACGAACCGGTACCGCCCGAGCTCGTCGCCGATCGGCCGCGAGGACAGCAGCCCCATGTTGATGCCCCGGGTGGCGAACTGCTCGAGCATGTCCACCAGGGCACCCGGGTGGTCGGCCGGCAGCTCGACGATGACGCTCGTCTTGTCGCTGCCGGTGCGCGTCGGGATCGCCAGGGTCTTCGAGACGAGCACGAACCGGGTGACGGCACTGGCGTTGTCGCCGATCGAGTCGGCCAGCACGGCCAGCTCGTAGTGGTCGGTGATGCCGGGGGGTGCGACGGCAGCGTCGGCGGTCGGGTGCTCGTCGAGCAGTGCTGCCGCGGCGGCGACGTTGGAGGACGCGGGGATGTGCCCGTGGCCGCGGACGTTGGCCTCGAGCCAGTGGTGCGTCTGGGCGTAGGCGACCGGATGGGCGTTGACGGTGCGGACGTCGGCGAGCGCGGTGCCGGGCCGGGCGACGAGCACGAAGTCGACCGGGACCAGGTACTCCCCCACGATGCGCACCCCGGGGATCCGGGCGAGGGCGTCCTGCGTGGCGCTGACCCCACCGTCGACGCTGTTCTCGATCGCGATGACGGCGCCGACGGAACGGCCGGAGACCACGTCGTCCAGGGCCTCGCCGACGTTGTTGACGCTCCGCCAGGGCTTGCCCACGGCGGCGTCGACGAGCTTGAGGGCCGCCTCGGTGAAGGTGCCCGCGGGTCCGAGGTAGCTGTAGGTCTCGCTCGGGGCGTCGGGCTGGCTCATGCGGCTGAGCCTATTGCAGCGGCGCGACCTGCCCGGGCTGCACCGGCAGGGGTGGCGCCTGCCCGGTGAGGCGTTCCTCGCAGATCGCCACGTCGTCGTCGTCGCGCGGGTACGTCAGCGCGGCGAAGCGTCCCTCGGGGTCGAGCCGTTCGAGCAGCGACCGGGTGATGCCGTCGAGGGCCTCGACCTGCTCGTCGGTCAGCGCGTCGATGACGAACTGCCGGGCGGTGCGGACGTGGTCGGGAGCTGCGTCGACGATGAGCGCGAACCCGGCGTCGGTGAGCCGGACGTCGGTGGCGCGACGGTCGTCCGACGACGGGCATCGTGTCACGAGTCCGCGCTTCTGCAGCCGCGAGACCACGTGCGACAGCCGCGGCAACGAGGCGTTCGTCGCCGAGGCCAGTGCCGACATCCGGAGCGTCCGCCCGTCGGTCTCGGACAGCATCGCGATGACCATGTAGTCGAAGTGCGTCAGGTCGGCGTCCCGCTGCAGCTGCTGGTCGAGTGCGGCCGGCAGCAGTTCCATGACGGCGACGAGCTTCATCCAGGCGCGCAGCTGCCCACGTGTCAGCCAGGGCACCTCGTCGGTCATGGCTCCATCCTACGAAGTGGTTGTCGTTTCAACCACCCTGGGCGCGGGTCGGCGACGTGCGGTCACCCACCCGACGACGAGCACCACGACGACCACGACGAGCAGCGCGCCCTCGACCACCAGCAGGCGTGTCGTGTAGTCGAACGGCACGACGGTCGGGTTCTTCGCACCGTGCGCCTTCGCCGCGATCTCCGGCAGCACCACGAGCGCGAGCACGCTGCCGAGCACGACCGCGGCCTGCACCACGACCAGCACCCACGTGCGCAGCGCGCGTCCGGCGCGGCGGAGTCCGAGGCCGACCAGCACCACGAACGGCGACAGGATCGCGTCGTGCAGGATGACCGCACCGATCAGCCAGGTCACGAGCCCACCGATCCGGTTCGGTCGGACGGTCTCGACCATCGTGTACGCGCCGAAGGCCAGCACCAGCACACCGAGCACGACCAGGGTGATCCGCGCGGCCCTCATGACCGGACCTCGATCCGTTCGATCCACTTGGTCTGCAGCACGCCGGGTCGGCCCGGGGCGATGATGCGCGCCGGGAACCCGTGGTCCAGGTCGAGCGTCCCGCCGTTGAGTTCGAGCGCGATCAGGGTGGTCGGGTCCGAGGTGTACTCGGGGCCCATGTCCATGATCCGGTAGCCGCCGTGGCGTTCGAGACTGGTCACTCGCACCGCCGACTCGGGGTCGGCCTGCACGGCCCGCACCAGGTCGCGCATCCGCACACCCTTCCAGGTCGCCATCTGACTCCAGCCCTCGACGCACGAGATCGGCAGCTCGACCGTGGTCATCCCGAGCGCGACGAGCTCGGCGCGCGAGAAGGTCCGCGTCACCGCCGGGCCCACCACCGTCAGGGTCCAGTCGGCGGCCGTCGCGGTGGCGAGCACACCGGCAGCACGTGCCGTGCGGTTCACCGGCAGCGCGTTCGGGCCGAGGTGGCGCTTGCGGGGCGCGAAGACGTTGAACGGCTCGCCGAGCTTCGACGACTGCCCGACCGTCAGCACGACGACGCCGGCCGTCGCGGCTGCGACACCCGCGAAGAACCCGCGTCGCGCGACGCGCTCCCGCCGGCCCGCGGGCGCGGGCGCGGGCGCGGGCGCGCCGAGACTCGGCCCTGCGGACGGATTGCGTGCTGATCCGGCCGCATCATGTCCGCCGGGCCGAGACTCGGCGACGGCGACGGCGTCCGGACCGGCATCGGCACCGGACTGCGGACGGGAGGCCCGGGGCGGCTCCGCCCCGTCGGTCACGCTGGCGGCGGGGGCGCCGTCCGCCCAGCGCATCACCCGACCCGTGATCCCCCGCGGGTAGGTGGCGGAGGCGCTGCGGGCCTCCCCCACGTACTCGGGCAGCTCGCTGCCCACCGAGCCGTCGTACACGAACCGGCCGTCCGCGTCGTAGGCGTCGCGCGCCCGCCAGTACCGGGCGATGATCCGCAGCTTGGCGGCGATGTGGATGGCGAGCGAGCCGATCAGCACGTACGACAGCGCGTAGTGCACCTGCCGGAACGGGAACGGCCACGGGTACCACTGGTACGTGTTCACCAGGCCGGTGCCGACCTGCACGATCGCGGACGACACGAACAGTGCGATCGACGCGCGTTCCAACAGGTGCAGCACCCCGCGGACGGGCGGGTCCTGCGCCAGGGCCGGCATCACGGTGTTGAGCTTGGCGACCAGCAGCGGGATGATCGCGATGCCGGCGGTGATGTGCAGCCCCTGCGTGAACTGGTACAGCTGCGTCGGCCGGGTGGGGAACCGCATCCACGGCAGTGGGTCCTGCAGGAAGTGGCTGTAGACGCCGGTGCCGAAGCAGATCAGGAACGCGATCCCGAGCAGCCGACCGAGCACCACGGCGGTCCGGGCGTTGCGGTTCGGCGAGGCCATCGCGGACCGGGCGTCGTGCAGCGAGCGGCGGACGATCGTCGGTAGCCTCGACGCACCATGCGACTGCGACTCGGCCATCCCCTGTCCACCGTGATCGCCGTCGTCGGCGTGCTGGCCCTGGCGGGCGTCATCGCCGTCGGCATCACGCATCTGGGGTTCCTCCGGTCCGGTCATCGACTGTCATTCGTCGCGTGGACCCTGATCGCTTGGGCGGTGTTCGTCGTCGCGGTCCTGGCACTGCGGTTCGTCCCGGCACGACTGGTGACCATCATCGTCCTCGGTGGCGCGGTCGTGGTGGGACTCGCCGCACTGGTCGGTCCGCCCAACACCAGCACGGACTCGGCGCGGTACGCCTGGGACGGCATCGTGCAGCACGCCGGGACCTCGCCGTACCTGCACACGCCGCAGTCCGAGGCCCTGGCGCACCTGCGTCCGGACTGGTTGTTCCCGGACAAGGTGAACGGCACGTGCGACAACCTGAAGCCGCGGTTGCACGGACTCGGCGACGGAGCCGACGGGCACTGCGTGGCGATCAACCGCGTCGACGTCCCCACCATCTACCCGCCGTTCGCCGAGATGTGGTTCGCCCTGGTGCGGTCGGCCGTCCCGGTGACGGCGCAGTACATGCCGTTCCAGGTCGCCGGACTGATCGTCTCGCTCGGCGTCACGGTCGGGCTGCTCGTCGTGCTGCGCCGCACGGGTCGCCCGGCATGGTGGGCAGCACTGTGGGCCTGGTCGCCGCTCGTCGCGTCCGAGGCGGTGACGAACTCGCACGTCGACGTCCTGGGCGCAGCACTCGCCACCGCGGGCGCCGTGCTCGTGGCGTTCGGCCGGCCGATCTGGGGCGGCATCGCGCTCGGCGCCGCGACCGCCACCAAGCTCATCCCGGCGATCGTCTACCCGCCGCTGCTCGGGCGGTGGCGGCACTGGTGGGCGATCCCCGTCGGCATCGCCGTGTTCGCACTGCTGTACGTGCCCTACGTCATCACCACCGGGCCGAAGGTGCTCGGCTACCTGCCCGGGTACCTGAGCGAAGAGGGGTACGAGGACGGGTCCCGCTTCGCCCTGGTCTCCCTCGTGACGAAGGGCGACGCCGCGACGGTGCTCGTGGCGTCGGCCGTCCTGGTCGCCGCAGTCGTCGCGTGGCGGCTGTCCGACCCGAGCCGGCCGTGGTCGGGCGAGGTGCTGATGATCGGCGTGACCTTCCTGGCCGTGACACCCCGCTACCCCTGGTACGCGCTCCTGCTCATCCCGTTCGTGGCCCTGTCCGGGCGCTGGGAGTGGTCGTCGATCGGCCTGGCCATCACCGTGCGCGGGCTCTGGGTCAACGCCGACGCCTACCGGTGGTGGCTGCTCGGGGCGGTCCTGCTGATCGTGGTCGTCACCGTGATCCGCACCGACCGGGCCGACTGGCTGCGCTGGCGCGACCGGCTCGTCCCGTCCCGCATGCGCCACGGGCGACCGACGCCCACGCCCGGCGACGTATCATCGCAGCCATGACCGCCGTCGCACTCCCGGCCACCGGGCTGCTCCGTCGGGTCCGGACCGAGACCGCCGTACCACCCCGACCGGCGGGTGACCCCGGGCTGGTCGACCGCTTCGGTCGTCGCGCGGTCGACCTGCGGGTCTCGCTGACCGAACGCTGCAACCTGCGCTGCACGTACTGCATGCCGGCCGAGGGGCTGCCGGTCATCCCGACCGACGCGCTCATGACCGCGGCCGAGATCGAACGGCTGGTCCGACTCGGCGCCGAGCACCTGGGGGTCCGCAAGGTCCGGTTCACGGGCGGTGAGCCGCTGCTGCGTGCCGACCTGGTCGACATCGTCACCCGGTGCGCGGCACTCGGCGTCGAGCTGTCGCTGACCACGAACGCGATCGGGCTGGCGGCGCGCGCGCAGGCACTCCGCGACGCCGGACTCGAACGGGTGAACGTGTCGCTCGACACCGTCGACCCCGACGTCTTCGCCACGGTCACCCGCCGCCCCTTCCTGGCCCGCGTGCTCGAGGGCGTCGCCGCCGCCGACGCCGCCGGACTCGGCGTGAAGGTCAACGCCGTGCTGCTGCGCGGGGTGAACGACCACCTGGCCGTCGACCTGCTGACCTGGTGCCTCGAGCGCGGCCACGAGCTGCGCTTCATCGAGCAGATGCCGCTCGACCCGGGGCACGCGTGGGACGGCACGTCGATGGTGACCGCCGCCGAGACCCGCG
Source organism: Curtobacterium sp. VKM Ac-2922 (assembly GCF_022815645.1). GTDB lineage: Bacteria > Actinomycetota > Actinomycetes > Actinomycetales > Microbacteriaceae > Curtobacterium. The sequence goes on from NZ_JALGRO010000006.1 coordinate 66,924, forward strand.
CCATGCTCGGCGAGCGCTACGTGCTGACCCCGGACCAGGCCCCACGCGACGGCGCCCCGGCCGAGCGCTTCCGGGTGGCGCCGCGGGAGACGGGCGAGGACCTCGGCACCGTGGGCGTGATCGCCAGCGTGACCGAGTCGTTCTGTGCGGACTGCACCCGCACCCGCCTGACCGCCGAGGGCCACGTGCGCAGCTGCCTGTTCTCCGACCAGGAGTCCGACCTGCTCGGGCTCATGCGCGACGGCGCCTCGGACGAGCAGGTGCTCGACCGCTGGCGTCTGGCGATGTGGGCCAAGCCGCGTGACCACGGTGACGACGCCGACGGCATGGTGCACCCGACGCGTGGCATGAGCGCGATCGGCGGGTGACGATGACCACGATGCGGTTCTTCGCCGCCGCCCGCGCGGCCGTGGGGGTCGACGAGACCACGGTCGACGCCGAGACGCTCGACCAGGCACTGCGCGGGGTCGACGCCGTGGACGCCGCCCGGTGGCTGGTGCTGCAGGAGCGGTGCTCGTACCTGGTCGACGGGCTCAGCACCCGTGACCGGTCGACGACCCTCGACGGCGTCGGGCTGGTCGACGTGATGCCGCCCTTCGCCGGCGGCTGATCCCGCACGGTGCGAGGGTGCGCACCGTGCGAGGTTGTCGCGTGGTGCGAGGTTGATCGGTTCGTGCGCGGAAAGTACCTCGCACGGCGCGGACAACCGCGCACCAGGTCAGCGTCAGCGCGCGGAGACGTCGAGCTCGGCGGGGTCGACGGCGACGTGCACGGTGTCGCCACGCGTCAGGGCCAGACGGGTGGCGGTGGCGATCGTCACGTCGGCGACCAGGTCGTCCGTCCGCACCCGGACCAGGCCGTCGCGCGGCTCGAGACCGCGCACCGTGCGCTCGGGCCCGGCGCCGTCCCGCGTCACGACGGCGGCCGTCGGGTGGTACGCGGCCTGGACGGCACGGCCAGGAGGCCCGGTGTGCGTCGCCGACACCAGCTCGCCCCCGCCGGGCAGCGCGATGCCACGGCTGGTGGCGGTCCCGACGACCAGGACCAGTCCCGAGAACGCGGCGCCGAAGGCGCTGGTCGGTCGTCCGAGCACCCGGTCGGTCGGCCCCTGCTCGACGACGCGGCCGTGCTCGATCACGACGACGCGGGACGCCAGCGCGACGACCTCGATCGGGTCGTGCGTGACGAGGATGCTCGGGCGTCCCACCACTGCGGCACGGAGGGCAGCGCGCACGTCGTCGCGGGCCTCGACGTCGAGTGCCGAGGTCGGTTCGTCGAGCAGCAGCACCGCGGGGTCGGCGGCCAGTGCCCGGGCGATCGCGACCCGCTGGGCCTGGCCGCCGGACAGCGTCGCCGGAGCGCGGTCGGCCAGGGCGAGTGCGTCGACGGCCGACAGCGCCGTGTCGGAGCGGAGCCGGGCCTCCCGTCCGCCCAGGCCGGCCGCACGCGGACCGTACCCGACGTTGCCGGCGACGGAGCGGTCCGGGAACAGCTCGGGACGCTGCGTGACCAGGCCGACCCGGCGCCGGTGGGACGGCACGGCGCGGCGCCCGTCGTCGACGGATCGGCCGGCGACCTGGATGCCGCCGGCGTCGATCCGCAGGAGTCCGGCGATCGCCTCGACGACGGTGGACTTGCCGGCGCCGTTCGGTCCGACCAGCGCGACGCACTCGTCGGCACCGACCACCAGCTCGACGTCCACGTCACGGTCGCGCAGGACGACGTGGGCGCGCAGCGCGGTCATGCCGACGCCGTCCGCGCGCCGCGGATCGAGGTCGCGCCGATCACGACGACCGCCACGACGACGAGCACCAGTGCCAGCGCCACCGCGGTGTCCGGGTCGATCTCCCGCTGCAGGTAGATCTCGAGCGGCAGGGTCCGCGTGACACCCTGCAGGCTGCCGGCGAACGTCAGGGTCGCGCCGAACTCGCCGAGTGCCCGCGCGAAGCACAGCACGACGCCCGAGGCGATGCCGGGCAGTGCCCGCGGGATCGTCACCGTGAACAGCACCCGGGTGGGACTCGCGCCGAGGGTCGCCGCGACCCGCTCGAGCCGGTCACCACCGACGCGCAGGGAGCCCTCGACGGCGGACACCAGGAACGGCATCGCGACGAAGGTCTGTGCCATCACGACCGCCACGGTGGTGAACGCGATGCGGATGCCGTGGTCGGCCAGGAACCCGCCGACCGGTCCGATGCGCCCGAACGCCGCCAGCAGGGCCAGCCCGCCGACCACCGGAGGCAGCACCAGCGGCAGCAGGACCAGGGCCCGGGCCACGCCGACCCAGCGGGAGCGGACCCGCGAGAACAGCACGGCGAGGGGCAGGCCGAGCACCAGCGCGATGCCCGTGGCGGCCGCCGCCGTGCCGAGGCTCAGGCCGAGTGCGGTGAGCGAGGCGGGGGCGGTGACCAGCGCGACGAACGACGACCAGTCGACGCGGCCGACCATCGCCAGGACCGGCACGACGACGAAGAGTCCTCCGACCACGGCCGGCACCGGCAACCACCACGGGGTCGGGGTCCGGCCGTGCAGCCGGGTCCGGCCGTCCGCCCGGGTCTGGCTGTGCGCCCGGGCCTGGCTGTGCGCCCGGGTCACGGCTTGCCGAAGCCCGCTTCCCGCAGGACCCGCTCACCCGCGCTCGACCGGACGTAGGCGCTGAACGACGCGGCCAGCGCGGCGTGCCCGGAGCCCTTGACGACGCCGATCGGGTACGTGTTGACGGCCTTCGCCGCGGCGTCGAAGTCGACCCCGTCGACCTTGCCGTCGGCGCCCTTGACGTCGGTGACGTAGACCAGCCCGGCGTCGGCCTGTCCCGACTCGACCTTGCCGAGCACGTCGGTGACCGACTGTTCCTCGCTGACCGGTGCAAGCGTCACGCCACTGGCCTGCTCCACCGTCTGGGTCGCCGCTCCGCACGGCACGGGCGCGGCGCAGGTCACGACCTGCAGCCCGGACGCGGTCAGGTCCTGCAGGTCGTGGATGCCCTTCGGGTTGCCGGGGGCGACGGCGATCTGCAGCGTGTTCGTCGCGAATGCGGGCGTGCCACCGGTGATGAGCCCGGCGTCGGTGAGCTTGGTCATGTTCTTCTGGTCGGCGCTGGCGAACACGTCGGCCGGGGCGCCGTTCTGGATCTGGGTGACCAGGTCGCTCGAGCCCGCGAACGAGAACGTCACGGTGGTGCCGGGGTGGGACGCCTGGTAGTCGTTGCCGAGCGTGGTGAACGTCTGCTGCAGGGACGCCGCGGCGAACACGGTGATCGAGCCCGTGGGGGTCGCGCTGGCGCTCGGCGTGGTGCTCGCGGTGGATCCGCCCTGGGCGCTGCACCCGGTCAGGAGGACGGCGGCGGCGAGTGCCCCCGAGACGATCGCCGTGGTCCTGCGCATGTCTGATCCCATCCGTGACGCACCTGCGACGTCTCATGACGATCCTAAGCGCATCTGCGAGCTCGGTTCGCGCTGCAGTCCGCGCGTCACGGCCTGCCGTTCAGACGACCGGGCGGCCCTCGCGCAGCCAGGCCTGCATGCCACCGTCGAGCACCACCGCGGGACGGTCCGCCGTCGACGCCCACGCGACGGCGCGCGGTCCCCGTGCGCAGACGACCACGACCGGTGTGTCGCGGTCGTGCGCGTCGGTCGCGAGCTCGTCCGGGGTCACGGCACCGGCGATGGCCCCCTCGGCGCGCTCCTCGGGCGTGCGGACGTCGACCACGACCACGTCGTCCGCCGGGTCCGCGAGCCGGGCGGCGAGCGCCGCGGGGGCGATGCGGTCGGGTTCGGCCGCCGGGGCGTCCGGCCGATGCGAGTCCGGTCCGCGTCGCACCGGGCTCTCGGTCCAGCGCCACCGTCGGGCGTCGACTGTGAGCACCCGGCCGACCAGCGGGTCACCCAGGCCGGCGACGATCGCGGTCACCTGCGCCGCCATCACCGACCCGACCGCGCCGCACAGGGCCGGCAGGACGCCGTCGATCGCACACGAGCCCTCGTCCGGGTGCACCTCGGGGTGCAGGTCGTGGAAGTCGATCGGGGCGCCGGTCAGCACGCCCGCGTCGTCGAAGACCGACACCTGGCCGTCGTAGCCGAGCACGGTGCCCCAGACGAAGGGCACACCGGCGGCGGCGCAGGCGTCCGACACGGCGCGGGTGACGACGACCGAGTCCGCGGCGTCGACCACGACGTCGTGGTCGACGACCAGCTGCGGGGCGAACCGGCCGACCAGTGCGACGACGTCGGCCTCCGGGTCCACCGCGCGGGCGTGCTCCGCGGCGACCTGGGCCTTGGGGCGTCCGACGTCGGCCGTGGTGAAGAGCGTCTGCCGCGCCAGGTTCGAGGGGTCGACGGTGTCGGGGTCGACGATCGTCAACCGGGCGATGCCACTGCCCGCCAGGTACGACATGACCGGGGCACCGAGCCCGCCGGCGCCGACGACCAGGACCCGTGCGGCGGCCAGGCGGGTCAGCGTGCGGTCCCCACCGGCGTCGAGAGCGGCGGTGCGGGAGCCGAGCCGCCGTCGGGCGGGGGTGAGACCGGGCGAGGCGGCGGGCGTCGCGGGCGGTGTCGGTGCGGACGTCACCGCGGGTGTCACGGCGTCATTCGTCGTCACGGGGTGCCTCCACCGTGACCATCGTGGCCTTGACCGACGCCGTCGCGACGGAACCGACCTCGAGCCCCAGGTCACGGACCGCCTCGGCGCTCATCAGGGACACCACGCGGTGCGGCCCGCACTGCAGTTCCACCTGCGCCATCACGGTGTCGACGACGACCTCGGTGACGATGCCGACGAAGCGGTTCCGCGCCGAGCTCCGACCCGCGGCGGGATCCGGCAACGCGGCGCTCTGGGCCTTGGCGTGGACGGCCAGTTCGCGCCCGTCGACGACCGCGCGTCCGGCGCCGTCCGAAAAGCGTGTGAAGGTCCCCGCATCCACGAGCCGGCGGACGGTGTCGTCACTGACCCCCAGGTAGCGGGCAGCGTCACGGATGCGCAAGCGGGTCATGCCCGGATGCTAGCCGGTGTGCGGGCCAGGGCGGACGTGGACCCGACCCGCCCGTTCCTGTGAGCACTCCGAATCCCACGGTGCAGTTCCCAGTCGATCGCCCCACTGTGCGGGGTCGCCGCCCAGCAGGCGCCGATACCGTCGGATCCGTGAGCACTCCCCGGACCGGCACCATCAGCGTCCCTCGGTCGCTGTCCGCACCCACGGTGCGCAGTCGCCTCCGAGGGGGCTCCCGCGCGGTCGGCGTGGCCGTCGTGCGCACCCCGGAGCTCACCATCGGCGCGCTCGCGGTCGTCGCGACCGCGGCGTTCTCGTGGGTTCCGTCGGTCTGGTACGACGAAGCCGCCACCGTCACCAGTGCCACGCGGAGCTGGCCGCAGCTGTGGGCGGAACTGCACTCCGTCGACGCCGTGCACGGTCTGTACTACGCGCTCATGCACGCCTGGTTCTGGCTGGTCGGGTACACCCCCTTCACGCTGCGCTTCCCGAGCGCTCTGGCGATCGGCGTCGCGGCCGGGCTGGTCGTCGCCCTCGGTCGCCGGCTGGGTGGTCGGCGGCTCGGGATCGTCGCCGGGCTCGTCTTCCTCGCGCTGCCCCGCGTGCAGTGGGCCGGCGGAGAAGGGCGACCCTACGCCACCATCACCGCGCTGTCGGTCTGCCTGACCCTGGTCGGTCTGACGGCCGTCCGCCGCACACGCTCGGGACGACGACCGGTCCTGTGGTGGTCGGCGTACGGCGTGCTGGCGCTGGTGTCGGTGACGTTCAACATCTACCTCTCGCTCGCCGTGGTCGCGCACGCGGTCGCCCTGCTCTGGGTCGCCCTGGCCGAACGCCGACGGACCCGGGCACAGACCATGCAGGTCCGGAGCGGCCTGCCCACGCAACCGCTGGTGACGCGGCGGACATCGGTCCGCTGGCTGATCGCCGCCGGCGCCGCGGCACTCATCGCCTCGCCCTTCGTGCTCGAGGTCGCCTCGCAGTCGAAGCAGGTCGGCTGGATCGCCGGCATCACGGACCGCACCAAGGACCAGGTCTTCGCCACCGCGTGGTTCGGCGGCATGGACTGGTACGCCGCCGTTGCGTGGGCCCTGCTGATCGTCGGCGTCGTCACCGCCGGCGTGCAGGCCCACCGCCGCAGCGCCTCCGTGCGGGCCCTGGTCCGCATGCAGGCCGTGCGCGTCGCCCTGCCGCTCGTGATCGTCCCGACGGCCGCACTCGTCGGAGCGACCGCACTCGGCGAACACCTGTACTCGCCGAAGTACGCCAGCCTGAGCCTGCCGTTCGTGGCGCTGCTGATGGCGCTGGCGATCACGCTCATCCGGCCCAAGGCCTGGCTCGTCGGTGCGCTGGCCGCCGTCCTGCTGCTGTCCGTCCCGAACGCCTACGACGTCAAGACCCCGCTGTCCAAGCAGGATTCCACCTGGGCGAACGCCGCGTCGATCGTCGCCGCCGCCCGGGACGCCCGACCGGACGCCGACGAAGGCGTCATCTACGGCAGCGTGTACCGGCACCCCGGCGCGACCGCGGACATCATCCGGGTCTCGTACCCGTGGGCGTTCACCGGCATGACCGACCTGGGTGTGCGCAAGGACGGCGCGCAGTCCGGCGTGCTGTGGAACCAGACCGGTGACCTCGCCACGACCGTTCCCGCTCGCCTGGGCGACATCGACACGGTCTGGTTCGTCGGTGGGACCTCGCGCAACATCGAACCGCAGGCGGCGTCGGTGCTGTCGCAGCACGGATTCGTCGCCGAGCACCACTGGAAGACCGGCGAAGTGCTGCTGACCGAGTACGTCCGCGCACGCTGACCAGCCGCCGACGTCGCTGACCTGCGCTCGACGCCGCTGACCTGCGTGGTCCCGATGCCGCACTGTGCCATGCTGCGACCATGCAGCACGACGTCCGCCTGATCGCACCGGCCGATGCCGCACCGCTCGCCGCCCTGCTCGTCCGGAACCGCGCCTGGCTGGCTCCGTGGGACCCCGCCCGTCCGGAGTCCTACTTCACCGAGGGCGGTCAGCGCGCGGAGATCGACTCGTGCCTGCGACGTCGGGGCCGCGGAGTCATGCTGCCCCTCGTGATCACCACGGACGACGTCGTGGTGGGACGGCTGAACGTCAACTCGATCGTCCGCGGTGCCTTCGAGTCCGGCACCCTGGGCTACTGGGTCGCCGAGGACGCGGCCGGGCACGGGGCTGCGACCGCCGCCGTCGGACTGGCGGTCCGCATGGCGTTCGACGGGCTCGGACTGCACCGGCTCGAGGCGGGCACACTGCCCCACAACGTGCGGTCACAGCGCGTGCTCGAGAAGAGCGGCTTCGAGCGGTACGGCTACGCGCCGCAGTACCTGCGCATCGCCGGGGCCTGGCAGGACCACGTGCTGTTCCAGCGGCTGGCCGACTGACGCGTCAGTGCACCACGCGCGCGCCGTGCACGGGCCCGGTGGCACGCACGGCGACGAAGCCCGCGGCGCTCAGCGCGACCTGGACCTCGAGCGCGCTGTCCCGGTCGGCGACCAGGAACGCGACGGTCGGCCCGCTGCCCGACACCAGACCGGCCAGTGCGCCGGACTTCTCCCCCAGTTCGAGCGTCCGCGCCAGTTCGGGCTGCAGCCGCATGGCCGGCGCCTGCAGGTCGTTGTGCAGGCAGTCCGCCAACAGCTCGGGGTCGCCGGCACGCAGGGCCTGCAGCACGTTGGACTCGACCACGGGCATGGACGGCGCCGGGGTGATGTCCGCCCGGTAGCGGTCGCGGTGGGCGTCGAGCGCGCGGTAGACCTCCGGTGTCGACAGCCCGTCGTCGCTCAGCGCGAGCACCCAGCGGAACTCGCCCTTGGCCAGCGCCGGGCTGAGCTCGTCGCCGCGACCCGTCCCGACCGCGGTGCCGCCGGCGAAGGCGAAGGGCACGTCGGCCCCGAGCCGCGCGGCGATGCGCAGCAGTTCGTCACGGCCGAGCGCGGTGCCCCAGAGCGTGTCCACCGCCAGCAGCGTGGCCGCGGCATCCGCAGAGCCACCGCCCATGCCGCCGGCGACGGGCACGCGCTTCTCGATCGTGAGCCGCACCCCGCCGGTGTACCCGGCGGCTTCGGCGACCATCCGGGCCGCGCGGATCGCCAGGTTCGTGCCGTCGACGGGCACGGATGCGGTGTCGATCGACCCCGTGAACGTCACGGAGAAGTCGTCGGCGGGTTCGGCGACCACGTCCTCGAACAGCGAGACCGCCTGGTACGCGGTCGCGACGTCGTGGTAGCCGTCGTCCTGCAGTGCGCCGACGGACAGGAACACGTTGATCTTGCCGGGAGCGCGCGTCCGCACGCGAGTCGGTGCGGCCAGCGAGGTCATGACCCCAACCTATCCCGCGCGCGCTGCGGCGAAGCCACGCTCCAGGTCGGCGAGGACGTCGTCCGGGTGTTCCAGGCCGATCGACAGCCGGATCAGCCCGTCGCCGACACCGGACGCCGCGCGCTCCGAGGGCGTCATCTGCACGTGCGTGGTCGACGCGGGGTGCACGACGAGCGACCGCACGTCGCCGATGTTCGAGACGTGGTCGAACAGCTCGAGCGCATCGACGAACCGACGCCCCGCTGCAGCCCCACCGGCCAGGTCGAACGCCAACACCGCCGAGGGCCCCCGGGGCACGTAGCGCTGCTGCAGGTGGTGCCACGGCGAGGACGGCAGCCCCGCGTAGTGCACGTGCTCGACCTGGTCGTGGCCGTCGAGCCACGTGGCGACGGTCGCCGCGTTCGACACGTGCCGGTCCATCCGGAGCGACAGGGTCTGGATGCCCTGCAGCACCAGGAAGGCGTTGAACGGGGCGATCGCGGGTCCGAGGTCCGCCGACAGCTTGGACCGGGTGCGCTGGATGAACGCCCGCCGGCCGAACTTCGCCGCGAAGTCGGTGCTCGCGAACCCGGAGTGCTCGGTCGACGTCAGCTGCGGGTACTTGTCCGGGTACGCCGCCCAGTCGAAGTTGCCGCTGTCGACGATGAGCCCGGCGATGGCGCTGCCGTGTCCGGCCAGGTACTTGGTCGCCGAGTGCACCACGATGTCCGCACCGTGCTCGATCGGACGCACCAGGTACGGCGTGGCGATCGTGTTGTCGACGATCAGCGGGACCCCGGCGTCGTGCGCAACGCCAGCGACCCCGGCGAAGTCGAGCACGTCGCCGCGCGGGTTCGGGATCGACTCCCCGAAGAACGCCCGCGTCTCCGGACGCACCGCCGCGGCCCACTCGGCCAGGTCGGTCGGGTCCTGCACGAACGTGAAGGCGATGCCGAGGTCGCGCAGCGTCGATGCGAACAGCGTGTACGTCGCGCCGTACAGCGACGCGCTCGACACGACGTGGTCGCCGGCGCGCGCCACACCGAGCACCGCGAGCGAGGTCGCCGCCTGCCCCGAGGCCAGCGCCAGCGCGCCCACCCCGCCCTCCAGGTCCGCGATCCGCCGCTCCAGCGCCGCCGCCGAGGGGTTGTTCACGCGTGAGTACGTGTGCCCGGGCGCGTCGAGCATGAACCGGTCGGCCGCGTCCTCGGCCGACGGGTACACGTACGCCGCCGTCTGCGCGATCGGCGGCACGTTCGCACCCCACCCTGGATCGGCCCGGAAGCCGGCGCGGATCTGCCGGGTCTCGAAGTGCCAGCCGTCCTCGACCGAGGCCATCAGGCGGTGACCACCGACGAGCGCACCAGCGGGATGACCTGCTCGCCGAAGCGCTCCATCTCCTCGAGCTGCGGCGAGAACTGCAGCAGCAGGGTGTCCACGCCGACCGCTTCGTACTCGCGGATCCGCGCGGCGACCTGCTCGGGCGTCCCGACGAACTGCGGCCGCAGCCCCCGGTTCGACACCGAGTAGTCCTCGAGCGAGGGCACGTGCTCGAGCTGTGACTTGGAGATGAAGTCCTGGTAGGACTCGTAGGCGTTGCCGTGCTGCACGTCCGTGATGCGCGCGAGCTCGGCCTGCGCCTCGCCCTCGGTCTCGCGCACGATCGCGTAGGCCGCCATGCCGAACGCCTCGAACGGCGGCAGCCCGGCCTCGTCGCGACGTCGGCGCATGTCGGCGATCTTGGTGCGCAGCTCGTCCACCGTGCCGCCGTGGGTCACGTAGGCGTCGGCGTAGTGCGTGATGCTCGCCTTGCCCGCTTCGCTCTCGCCACCGGCGTAGATGCGCGGCGTCACGAGCGGCTTCGGCTCGAGGTGCGCGTTCTGCACCTCGTAGTACTCGCCCGAGAACGAGTACGGCGTCTCGCGCCACAGGCCCTTCATGACCTCGACGAACTCGGCGGTGCGCTTGTAGCGGTCGTCGTGCTCGGAGAAGATGCCGCCGTACTGCCGCGCTTCTTCCGCCCACCAGGCGCTCACGACGTTGAAGGTGAACCGGCCGCCCGAGATGTCGTCGATCGTCGCCGCCTGCTTCGCGGTCACCGCCGGCAGGTGGTACCCCGGCCGCATCGCCGCCATGATCTCGAGCCGGTCGGTCGTCGCCGCGATGGCCGCCGCGAGCGCCCAGGCCTCCAGGCTCGGCGCAGCCACGCCCTTGATGTCGTTGAGGTTCAGCTCGGGCACGAGCGTCAGGTCGAAGCCGATGCGCTCGGCGCGCTGCGCCAGGCGCTTGACGTAGTCGAAGGTGACCGGCATGTGCTCGTCGTCGACGTTGCGCAGCCAGCCGCCGAACAGCGGGGTCCAGTATCCGAATCGCACAGGGTTCCTCAGGTGGTGACTGTCGGACGGGAGGCTCGGTGCCGGTGGCGACCCGGGCCTCCCGTCCGGTGGGTGGTCGGGTTCAGGCCGTGGCGACGGATGCGGCGGTCGTCGCGTACTCGTCGGCCAGCAGGCCGCCCAGGTACCGGGCGATGGAGCGCGGGCCGGAGGCCGGCGCGGTCTCCTCGACCGCCGGGTTGTAGTTCGTGTTGGTGTTGATGTCGTAGACCACCGTGCGGCCGTCCGTGGTCTCCATGAACTCCACGCCCGCGATCGTGATGCGCTGGTCGGCCAGGAACGTCCGCAGCTGCTGGACGAGCGGATGCTCGGCCGTGACCTCGGTCCGGACGCTGAACGCGGGCGGGGCGCCGGCGGTCTCGGTGCCGGGGACGTCGCACACGGCGCCGGCGATGACCTGAGGCCCGTTCTCTCCGGATGGCACTGCGCACGCGTCGGCCGGGCAGAGCTCGAAGCTGCCCGCGCTGGTGTCGACCCGGACGGCGTAGACGAACTCGCCGCCGACGAACTCGACACGCGTGATGAAGGGCTCACGCGCGGTCAGGTACTCCTGCAGCAGGGTGATGCCGTCGACGGGCTCCTCGAACTCCGGGGAGTCGACGTAGGCGTCGAACTCGGCGAGCGAGTCGAAGCGGCGGACGCCCAGGCCCTTGCCGCCCTGGTTGTGCTTCGTGATGAACGGCACGTCCTGGCCGTCCGTGAAGGTGGCGGCGGCGTCCTTCAGGGTGCTCGTGCCGAACACCGCGGTGGTGCGGGGGACGTCGAACCCGGCGTTGCGCAGCAGGCCGTGCTGCGCGACCTTCGACACCTCGAGCTCGAGCACGTGGCTGCCTCCGACCACCTGGCGGCCGGCGCGTTCGAGCCAACCCAGCACGGCGCGGGTGTACTCCTTGCTGTGCTCGTGCCCGCGGGTGTGGCTGCTGGCCGACATGCGGCTCCAGTAGACACCGGGTTCCGGCTCGGCACCCAGGTCGATCTGTCCCTCGGTGAGCAGGATCTCCTGCACCGGGACGCCCTCGGCTTCGAAGGCGGCGGCGAGCGGCGGGAACCACTCGGGGTTCTCGTGGATGACGTACACGCGCGGGGAGGTCACCGGTCCACCCTAGGCACGGTGCCCGTGGGGCTGCCAGGTGTGTGACGCGGTGCTACTCGCTGAACACCTGCCGGCCGACGACGCCCAGCAGGTCGAGCTTCTGGGCGTCCTCGCTGCCCGCCGGCGCCGTGAAGAGCAGCAGGGCCTGCGCGAGGTTCGACGTCTGCAGCACCTGGCACTCCACGGTGATGCGCCCGAGCTCCGGGTGGACGAAGGTCTTGCGGTCCTCCCACCGGCTGCCCACCTCGTGCAGTGCCCAGAGCTGCCGGAACGCCGGACTGTGCGTCTCGAGGTCGGCGACGAGCGCCGACGCCCGTCGGTCCCCCGGACCCGCTGCCCCGACAGCCGCCCGGAGCGCCGCCACCTGGGCGCGCGCGAGCCGCTCGTGCTGCTCCGGCGCGTACCGGGCCGTCTCGGCGTCGGTCATGAACCAGCGCCACGGCTGGTAGCGCTCGTTGCCCGTCAGACCCACGGTGCTGCCGAGCAGGGCCGCGCCCAACGGGTTCTCGACCAGGGTCTCGCCGAGGTCGCTCACGACGATCGCGGGGGTGTCCTGCAGCCGGTCGAGCACGCGGAGGATCGCCGGGTCGACGTGGTCGCTCCGGTGCACGCGCACGGGGGCGTTGTGCCCGGCCAGGCGGAACAGGTGGTCGCGCTCGTCGAGGGTGCACCGGAGCGCCCGGGCCACGGCTGCGATCATCTGCTCGGACGGCTGTGGCCCGCGCTGCTGCTCCAGCCGCGTGTAGTAGTCGGCGGACATGCCCGCCAGTGCCGCGACCTCTTCGCGCCGCAGCCCAGGAGTGCGGCGGCGGGCACCGGGGCCGAGGCCGACGTCCTCGGGCCGCAGGAGCTCGCGGCGACGGCGGAGGAAGTCGGCGAGGGCAGGGCGGTCCATGGTCCCAGTCTGCGCGGGACGGTGCCGTGCAGCCAGGGATCGTCGGTCCCCCGATGACCGGGCTCTGGTTCGGGTCTCGGGTGTGCCGGATCGTCGATGCCATGGACATCACGAACTCGACCGTCTTCATCTCCGGCGCGACCTCGGGCATCGGCCTGGGACTCGCGCTCCGCCTGCAGCAGGCCGGCAGCACCGTCGTCATCGGCGGACGCCGGCAGACGTTGCTGGACTCCCTGGCCACCGAGCACGGCTTCGCCACCGTGCAGATCGACGTCGACGACCCGGCATCGATCACCGCAGCCGCCGCGACCGTCACCGCGGCGCACCCGTCCCTCGACACCCTCGTCACGATGTCGGGGATCATGCGGCAGGAAGACCTGCGGTCGTCGGCGCACCTGCCCGACGCCGAGGCCACGGTGACGACGAACTTCCTGGGCACCGTCCGGCTCGTCGATGCCTTCCTGCCGCACCTGCTCGAGCAGCCGGCGTCCACGGTGATGACGGTGTCGTCCGGGTTGGCCTTCACGCCGTTGACCCCGACGCCGACCTACAGCGCGATGAAGGCCGCCGTGCACTCGTACACGCTGTCGCTCCGGCAGCAGCTCACCGGCTCTCCCGTGTCGGTGCTCGAGCTCGTGCCGCCGGCCGTCGCCACCGACATCCAGGGCGAGGGGGTGGACTTCGGCGGGATGCCCCTGCAGGCGTACCTGGACGAGGTGACGGCGCTGTTGCAGGCCGGAGCGTCGCCGGAGGTCCTGGTGCAGAACGTGCTGCCGCTGCGGTGGTCGGAGCGGGACGGGACGCAGCAGCAGCTGATCGAGCGGCTGGCGGGGCACTGACGACGTGGTGCTTCACGTCCTCCGCCACGCGGGCGGACGGCGCGACCGACTCGCGCTGACCAGTCGTCGTGGGGTGTAGACGCGGAGCAGTGTCTCGTCGACCATCGCAAAGCGATCGTCCACCGTCGCGATGCCATCGGCGCCGGACGCGACGACCAGACCTGCCTGCACGGCGTGTGCCGCCGACAGGCCGTGACGCTCCATGAAGTACCGGACGTCCTCCAGCAGGTTCGGGGCGTCGACGTGCACGGTGTCCGCGCGCATCACGACCGCGTGCCAACGTCGCAGCAGGGCACCCGCCAGGTCACGCACGACCGGGACGGTGAAGCGCACGACCGCGTCCGTCGGCCGCGGCCGGACCTGCACTTCGAGCGCGGCGAGGTCGAATGCTGCTTGGTGGAGCTCGAGTTCGAACAGGTCGTTGTAGAACAGGGTGCGGCGCGCGCGGATGAGTCGTTCCAGGAACTCCGAGCACGCATCGTGGTCGGTGTCGGACTGCTCGAGCGCACTCACCACGAATCCTGTCTCGAGCACCACACCAGCCGGGAGCGCCGCGCAGTCCTCTGTGGGAACGACGCCGAGGTCGTCGGGGGTCCCGGTTCGCCGGACCACCTCACCGGTACCAGACGGGCCGAGGGCCTGACTGCGGTGGAACCGTGAACGTCGAACGGGCCAGGATCTCGCGCACCTGGTCGGCGCGGGCGTCCGGACTGCCGACGGGACGATGACGTGCGGCCTCGATCTGCTCCGCACTCAACAAGCGGATCGGGACCGCGTCGGAGTGGTGGTACCGCTCGTCGCGCTTGGGGCGGATCGTGCTCATGGGTGCTCCTGTCCTCGGTCGTTGCACGGTAGGTCTGGCGTGTCCAGCAGCGCAAGAAATCCGTGTGCAACATCCGAACGCGCGCCGAGCGTGATCGATCCGTGGACGGCCCGAACCGAATCGCGGTGCGGGGTCGGCCGCGTGGTGCCCGGTTGTTACCCGGCACCGGGCGGTCGACCTCGCACGGGGCGGGAACCGCGCACGGGGCGCGAACCGCGCACGGGGCGGGAACCGCGCACGGTGCGCGAACCGCGCACGGGGCGGGAGCGGCGCGCGGAGCGCGGCGCGCTGCGCTACTCGGCGGCGGCGAGCACCGTTCGGCCCAGGCGGACGAAGTCGTCCGCGCTGAGTTCCTCGCCGCGGGCCGTGGGCGCGATGCCCGACGCCTCGAGCACCTGGGATGCGTGCGCGCTGCCCCCGAGCACGCCGGAGAGCGCCTGACGGAGCATCTTCCGGCGCTGCTGGAACGCCGCGTCGACGAGCGCGAAGACCTGTGCCCGCAGGACCTCGTCACCCGGCGGGTCGTGTCGGACGAACCCGACCAGCACGCTGTCGACGTTCGGCACCGGCCAGAAGACCTGGCGGCTGACCTGCCCGGCGATGCGCCACGCGCCGTACCAGGCGGCCTTGACGCTCGGCGAGCCGTACACCTTGCTGCCCGGGTCGGCGGCCAGGCGGTACCCGACCTCGGCCTGCACCATGACGAGCGACCGCTCGATCGACGGGAACGTCGCCAGCAGGTGCAGCAGCACCGGGACCGAGATGTTGTACGGCAGGTTCGCGACCAGGTGCGTCGGCGCCGTCGGCAGGTCGTCCGCGCCGACCTGCAGGGCGTCCTGGTGCACGACGGTCAACTGCGCCGCCGGCTGCATCGTGGCCACCGTCGCCGGCAACTGCGCCGCCAGACGGGCATCGATCTCGACTGCTGTGACGGCAGCGCCGGTCTCGGTGAGCCCGAGCGTCAGGGACCCCAGGCCCGGCCCGACCTCGAGCACACGAGAGTCGGCCGTCACGCCACCGGCTGCCACGATGCGCCGGACGGTGTTGGCGTCGTGCACGAAGTTCTGCCCGAGCTTCTTGGTGGGCGTGACGTCGAGCTGGGACGCCAGGGAGCGGATCTCCGCAGGACCGAGCAGCGCGCTCACTGTTCGACCGTGACCGGTTCGGCGTCCCACGCGCCGTAGACCAGCTCGGTGTTCGACGCGATCTGCGCCGCGAGCATGGAGGCGTCGGTGCCGATGGTCTCAGCCATCGACCGAAGCGTGAGCGGGATCAGGTAGGGCGCGTTCGGCCGACCGCGGTACGGCGTCGGCGTGAGGTACGGCGCGTCGGTCTCGACCATGATCAGGTGCCGTGGCGCGGTGATCAGGGCATCGCGCAGGGACCGGGCGTTCTTGAACGTCACGGTGCCGGCGAACGACATGTACCAGCCGCGCTCGGCGCAGAGCCGCGCCAGGTCACGGCCGCCGGAGAAGCAGTGGAACACCGTCTTCTCGGGGGCACCGACACGGTCGAGCACCTGCACCACGGCATCGTGGGCATCACGGTCGTGGATGGTCAGCGCCAGGTCGTACTGCTTGGCGATGCGGATGTGCTCTTCGAACGACCGGATCTGGGCGTCACGGCCGTCCTCGGCGGTGCGGAAGAAGTCGAGCCCGGTCTCGCCGACGGCCCGGACCCGGGGCAGCGCCGCGAGCGCTTCGATTCCCGCCAGGTGCTCGTCGAGCAGCCCGGCGGCCTCGAGCGCCGGCGCCTCGTTCGGGTGCAGGGCCACGGCGGCGAGCACGCGTGGTTCGCGTCCGGCGATCGACGCGGACCACTGGGACGTGGCCAGGTCGGTGCCGACCTGCACGACCCCGCGCACACCGACGCTCGACGCACGGTCGAGGTGCTCACGCCAGTCGAGCGCACCGTCGGGACCGCCGTCGGCGATCTCCATGTGGGTGTGGTTGTCGTAGACGGGCACGACGAGGGCCTGGGGCAGCGGTGGGTAGCTGCGGTCGCGCTCGGACCCGTCGGCGCCGTCGCCCCGGGAGCGCAGGTGCGCGTCGGTCACGCTGCGCCCTGCTCCGCCTGCTCGATGCGCGGGAACAGCCCGGACTCGAGCTGCGTCACACGCTCGGCCCCCTGCCACTCCCAGGCACGGTCGACGCGCTGCTCGGCAATCGACCCGCCCGCTCCGATGGCCGCCCAGAGCTTCGCGGTGGCCTTCGGCATGACCGGCGAGACCAGCACCGCGACCGTTCCCAGCCCCCGGAGTGCCGTCGTCAGGACCGTGCCGAGCCGCTCGCGCTGAACGTCGTCCTTGGCGAGGGCCCAGGGCTGCTGCTCGGTGATGTACCCGTTGAGGGCGTCGACGAGCTCCCACGTGGTGACGATGGCGTCCTGCGGTGCGAACGCGGCGATGGCGGCATCGGCGCGCTCGGTGACGCTGCGCGCCAGGTCGTCGATCGCCTGGTCGGAGTCGGACAGGGCACCGCGGTCGGGCACCGCGCCACCGAAGTACTTGTCGATCATCGTCAGCAGTCGGGACGCCAGGTTGCCGAAGCCGTTGGCGAGCTCGGCCTGGTAGCGCGCCGAGATGTCCTCCCAGCTGAAGTTGCCGTCCTGCCCGAAGGTGATGGCCCGCAGGAAGTAGTAGCGGAACGCGTCGGACCCGAACGTGTCGGTGATCTCGGACGGGGCGATGCCCGTGAGCTTCGACTTGGACATCTTCTCGCCACCGACCAGCAGCCAGCCGTGGCCGAACACCCGCTCGGGCACGGGCAGCCCCGCCGCCATCAGCATGGCGGGCCAGATCACCGCGTGGAACCGGGCGATGTCCTTGCCGACGATGTGCACGCTGGGCCACAGGCGCTGGAAGGCCTCGTCGTCGTCGGTGCCGTAGCCCAGCGCCGTGACGTAGTTGAGCAGCGCGTCGAACCACACGTACAGCACGTGGTCGTGGTCCCAGGGGATCGTGATGCCCCAGTCGAAGCTCGAGCGCGAGATCGACAGGTCGCGCAGGCCCTGCTTGACGAACGAGATGATCTCGTTGCGCACGCTGTCCGGCTGGATGAACTGCGGGTTCGACTCGTACAGGTCGAGCAGGCGCTGCTCGAAGTCGGACATCCGGAAGAAGTAGTTGCGCTCGGACAGGACCTCGACCGGGATCGAGTGGATCGCACAGACCTGCTGGCCCTCGTACGGACCGGTGCCCGCGACCAGGTCGCTCGGCTGCTTGTACTCTTCGCAGCCGACGCAGTAGAAGCCCTCGAACTCGCCGGCGTAGATGTAGCCGTCGTCGTACAGCTTCTGCAGGAAGGCCGTCACGCCGCGCTCGTGGCGTTCGTCGGTGGTGCGGATGAAGTCGTCGTTGGCGACGTCGACCGTGTCGAGCAGCGGCTTCCACGCGTCCGTGACGAGCCGGTCGGCCCACTCCTGCGGGGAGACGTCGTTCGCGGATGCCGTGCGCAGGATCTTCTGGCCGTGCTCGTCGGTGCCGGTCAGCAGCCATGTGTCGTCACCGCGCTGCCGGTGCCAGCGCGCGAGGACGTCCGCGGCGACCTCGGTGTAGGCGTGCCCGATGTGGGGCACGTCGTTCACGTAGAAGATCGGCGTGGTGATGCTGAACGAGGACCCGTCGGACATGCGGACCATCCTACGGGCGCGGCGTCCCTCGATGACGCGCCCTGCGGTGGCCTGTGGAGAACCCGGACAGGAGGCCCGTGGCGGGCCGGCACCGGGCCTCCCGTCCGATGCGCGGTCGACTCAGCGCGCGGCGAGCGCGCCCTCGTACAGGTCCCGCTTGGACAGCCCGGTCGCGTCGGCGACCGCGGCCGAGGCCTCTTTCATGCGGGTCCCGGCGGCGACGCGCTCGAGCACCAGGCGGACGCCGTCCTCGAGCGAGACCTCGTCGAGGGACCCCGAGGCGCCCGCGACGACGATGCAGATCTCACCCCTGACCCCCTCGGCAGCCCACGCGGCGAGCTCGTCCAGCGGCCCGCGGCGCACCTCTTCGTAGAGCTTCGTGAGCTCGCGGCACACCGCTGCGCGTCGCGAGGACCCGAACCCGGCGGCCATGTCGGTCAGCGTGTCCGCCAGGCGGTGCGGCGACTCGAAGAACACCATCGTCCGCTGCTCCCCCGCGAGCGCCTCGAACACCCGGCGCCGCTCGCCGGCCTTGCGGGTCGGGAACCCCTCGAAGGTGAAGCGGTCGGTCGGCAGGCCCGACACGGCGAGCGCCATGAGCACGGCCGAGGGGCCGGGCAGCGCGGTGACCGTCACTCCGGCGGCAGCGGCGGCCTCGACCAGGGGGAAGCCCGGGTCGCTGATCGCCGGCATGCCCGCGTCGGTCAGGACCACGACGTCCTCGTCGCGCGCCATCTCGACGACCTCGGCAGCGCGCGCCCGCTCGTTGTGCTCGTGCAGGGCGATGAGCCGCGGGCGGTTCTCGATCCCCAGCGCGCGCATCAGGTGGATGGCGGTCCTGGTGTCCTCCGCCGCCACGACGGTCGCGTTGGACAGGGTCTCGACGAGTCGGCGCGACGCGTCGCCGAGGTTGCCGATGGGGGTTGCTGCGAGGACGATCACGTCCCCATTGTGGTCGCAGCCAGTCCTTGCGTGACATCCGTAGGATGCTCGGGATGACCACGGACCTCGCCGAGACGCTCGACAGCGCGCCCGCTGTGCCCCGCGGGTCCCGGCTCGACGACTGGTGGGCACGGGTGCTGTCGGTGCCGTGGCGCTTCGCCGCCTGGCGGTGGGGCGGACCGATCGCCGTCACCGTCCTCGGTGCCCTGCTGCGGCTGATCGACCTGGGCCGCCCGCACGCGCTGGTGTTCGACGAGACCTACTACGTCAAGGACGGCTGGTCCATCGTCCACCTGGGCTACGAGGGCACCTGGCCGGCGAATCCGACCGATCAGACGAGCCCCACGACCGACCAGCGCTTCACATCGGGTCAGACCGACATCTTCACGAGCGCGGCCGAGTTCATCGCGCACCCCCCGCTCGGCAAGTACCTGATCGGCCTCGGGATGCTGCTGTTCGGGCCCGACAACGCCTTCGGCTGGCGCTTCGCGGTCGCGGTGCTCGGGATCGCGACGGTGTTCCTGGTCGCCGTGATCGCCCGGTCGCTGTTCCGGTCGACGCTCATCGGCACGCTCGCGGGCGGGTTCATGGCGATCGACGGGCAGGCGATCGTGATGTCCCGCGTCACGCTGCTGGACGGCATCGTCACGTTCTTCGTGCTGCTCGGGTTCGGCGCGCTGCTGCTCGACCGGCGGTGGACGTCACGTCGGCTGGACGCGTGGGTCGCAGCTCGTGCGGCAGCCGGGCGGGCGACACTGTGGGGACCGGTGCTGTGGTGGCGGCCCTGGCTGGTCGCGATGGGGCTCGCGATGGGCCTGGCGACCAGCACGAAGTGGTCCGGCATGTACTTCCTGGCGTTCTTCGCCGTGTACTCCGTCCTGAGCGACATGATGCTGCGCAAGCGGGCCGGCATCGAGTTCTGGTCGTCGAGCGCGTTCCTGCAGCAAGCTCCCGTGACGTTCCTGCTCACCGTGCCGGTCGCCGCGATCACGTACGTGGCCTCGTGGACCGGCTGGTTCGTGTCGAAGGACGGCTGGGACCGTGACTGGATCGCCTCGGGCGGGCAGCGCTGGACCGGGGTGCTGGCCTGGGTGCCGGACAGCCTGCAGAACTGGTGGCACTACCAGTCCGAGATCTACGGCTTCAACATCGGTCTGCACACGCCGCACTCGTACCAGGCGAACCCGCTGCTGTGGCTGTTCATGCAGCGGCCGACGTCGATGTACTACGTCGGCACGAACGCCGGGCAGGACGGCTGCGCGGTCGACCGCTGCGGTGCGGCGATCACCGGCATCGCGAACCCGTTCATCTGGTACCCGGCCGTGGCCGCCGTGGTCGCGTTGCTGGTGCTCTTCGTCACCCGACGCAAGTGGGAGTACGGCTTCGTCGTGATGGGCGTGGCCGCGGGGTACCTGCCGTGGCTGCTGTACGTCAACCGGACGGTCTTCCAGTTCTACACGATCGCCTTCGAGCCCTTCATGGTGATGGCCCTGGCGGTCGCCGTCGGGTTGCTGCTCGGCTCGCGCGAGGATCCGCGGCCCCGTCGCACGCGGGCGATCGTCTGGATCGGGGCGTACCTGGTCGTGGTCGTGCTGGCCTCGGCGTACTGGTACCCGATGTGGTCGGCGATGCAGGTGCCGTGGGACTTCATCCGGTCGCACTACTGGCTGCCGAGCTGGTTGTAGCGCGAGCTCGCTCGGTTCCGCCGAGTGGTCACGACACCCCGCTCAGTTCCGCCGACTGGTCACGAACTGTCGGTCCGAGGCCGTCGTGACGACGGTTCGTGACCGATGGACGGACGTGAGCGGTGCGTCGTGACCGGTCGCTCGGTTCCCCCGAGTGGTCACGACACCCCGCTCAGTTCCGCCGACTGGTCACGAACTGTCGGTCCAAGGCCGTCGTGACGACGGTTCGTGACCGATGGACGGACGTGAGCGGTGCGTCGTGACCGGTCGTCGGCCCCGTCGGTCGCGTCGGCCCCGTCGGTCGCGTCGGACTGGAGGCTCGGTGCCGGTCCGATGCGCATGGCACGGTCCAGAGCGGGTCAGGACTGGCTGTGCAGGGCCAGTTCGAGCGACTCGCGGTCGAGCGGCGCACCCGCCATGGCGACAGGGCCGGTCGGGTCGGCCGGGGGAAGGACCCCGTCGATGACGACCTGGGCGTAGCGGCGCCACGCGTCCGGGTCCTGCGCTCGAGTGGCGTCGGCGACGGCGCCGATCATCGTCGTGAGCATCGGGAGATCGCGGTAGTCGAAGCCGTTGCGGACCACGCCGGCATCGCGCGCTCGCCCGATGATCGTGCTGACCTGACGCTCGAGCCGGTCACGCTCGTGCACGATCGACGGGCGGGCCTTGCCGGCGCGGATGATGGCGTCCGCCAGTGCACGGTCACGCGCGCGGAACTCGAACACGCCCATCAGGTACAGGCGGAGGGCCTCGCGCGGGTCGATCTCTTCGGCGGCGCGGGCCGCAGCCGCGTTCATCGCGTCGAACTTGGTGGCCAGCAGCGCCTCGATCAGCGAGTCCTTGTCGGCGAACCGGCGGTAGACCGTGCCGACGCCGACGCCTGCTTCGTGCGCGATGTCGTTGAGGGTGACCGACAGGCCTCGCTCGGCGAAGCACTTGCGTGCCGTCTGCAGGATCAGTTCACGGTTCCGCGCGGCATCGGCGCGGAGCGGCCGATCGAGGTCCGCGTGCTGCTCGGTGGTGCTCACGGTGACGAACCTAATTGAACTTTCTGGGAACAAGCGGATGCACCTGCTCCGTTTGGGTCTACAGTGGACGCAAGCGGATGCACGGCATCCGCTTCTCCATCTCCTCGGAACGCCCGACGGCGCGTGTTCCTCCCTCCACTCGATCGAACACCAGGAGGCTGCCGTGACGGCAGAACAGACTTCACCCGCCCGCAGCACCAGTGCTGTCGGCGGCCCCGCGCCCGCCCCGGCCGGCCGCAAGGAACACCGATGGATCGCTCTGGCGGTGATCGCGCTCGCGCAGCTGATGGTCGTGCTCGACGCCACCATCGTCAACATCGCCCTGCCGTCGGCGCAAGCGGACCTCGGGTTCGGCACCGACCAGCGCCAGTGGATCGTCACGGCGTACTCACTGGCCTTCGGGTCGCTCCTGTTGCTCGGCGGACGTCTCGGCGACCTGTTCGGGCGCAAGAACACCTTCATCATCGGGCTCGTCGGCTTCGCCATCGCGTCCGTGCTCGGCGGTCTGGCGGACAGCTTCGGCCTGCTCGTTGCCGCCCGCGCACTGCAGGGCGCCTTCGGTGCGCTCCTGGCGCCGTCCGCGCTCGGCATGCTGACGACGACGTTCCGTGACCCGAAGGAACGCGGCCGTGCGTTCGGCATCTTCGGTTCGATCGCCGGCTCGGGCGCCGCCATCGGCCTGCTGCTCGGCGGTGTCCTGACCGAGTACGCGTCGTGGCGCTGGTGCCTCTACGTCAACGTCGTCTTCGCGATCCTCGGCGTGATCGGCGCGCTCGTCTTCATGGCGAAGCCGCCGAAGGTCGATCGTCCGCGCATCGACGTCGCCGGCGTGCTGACGATCACCGCCGGTCTGGTCGGCGTCGTCTACGGGTTCTCGAACGCCGAGACCAACGGCTGGGACGACCCGTGGACCATCGGCATGCTCGCTGCCGGGGTCGTGCTCATCGCGGCCTTCATCGTGATCGAGACCCGTGTCGCCCACCCGCTGCTCCCCCTGCGTGTGGTGCTCGACCGTGACCGCGGCGGGTCGTTCATCGCGATCGGCCTGGTAGCGATCGGCATGTTCGGCATCTTCCTGTTCCTGACCTACTACCTCGAGCAGACGCTCGGGTTCTCGGCGCTGCAGACCGGCCTGGCGTTCCTGCCGATGCCGCTGTCGATCATGGTTTCGGCGACGCAGATCGGTGGGCGCCTGCTGACCCGCGTCGGTCCGAAGATCCTGATCTTCGCCGGCGGTCTGGTGGCTGCGACCGGGCTCCTGCTGCTGCTCCGCACCGACCTCGACAGCACGTACGCGGGTACCGTCCTGCCGGCGCTGATCGTCATCGGGCTCGGCATGGGCACGATCTTCTCGTCGGCGATGAACACCGCAACGACCGGTGTGGCTCGTGCGGATGCCGGAGTGGCGTCCGCGACCGTGAACACCATGCAGCAGATCGGCGGCTCGATCGGCACAGCTCTGTTGTCGACGATCTTCGCCGACGTCGTCAAGAACAGCCTGTCCGGGCTGACTGCGGCACCGACCAAGCTGCAGCAGGCACAGGCCACGCTGGACGGCTACCACGCGGCGTTCGCGATCTCGGCCGGCGTCCTGGTGATCGTGGCGATCGCCAGCGGGCTGCTGATCAACCGGCAGTCGGTCCGCCTCGAGAAGCTCGAGCACCTGGCGGCCAACGCCACGGGCAGCATCCCCGCCGCAGCACACTGACGCTCGCCCGCCGCGCGGACTCCCACGCGTCGGGCGCGAAGCGCGTCGGACTCCGAACGACGGGGTCGCTGTCGAACGACAGCGACCCCGTCGTTCTGCGTCGTCCAGCACCCCACAGCCGAACGTCCTTCGGTCCAGCACCCGCTCTCCCACACTGGATTGCGCACTGTTGCGGTTCCCGTGCCTGCCGTCAGGGGTGCGCATTATGGTCAGGGTCATGTCCCCCGTCCTGACCTCGCCGCTCGTGTCGACGCAGTGGCTCGCCGACCACCTGGGTGCGGACGAGCTCGTCGTGCTCGACGCGTCCGTGCACACCTCGGGGACCGGTCGTGGCACGACGTGGCGGACGGCGCACGACACGTACGAGCAGTCCGGGCACGTTCCCAGTGCGCGCTACGCCGACCTGGTGCGGGACTTCTCGACGCCCGATGCCAGCGTGCCGTTCACCCGCCCGGACGCCGAACAGTTCGAGCACGCTGTCCGAGCGCTCGGCATCACCAACACCTCGACCGTCGTGGTCTACGACGACAGCGTCGGCGAGTGGGCAGCGCGACTGTGGTGGATCTTCCGGGCGTTCGGCTTCGACGACGTCGCCGTGCTGGACGGCGGGTTCGTCAAGTGGCGCGACGAGGGCCGCCCCGTCCGGATCGGCGCACTGCGGACCTCCGCGGCACGGCTTCCCGACGCCGACGTGTTCCTGGCCGGCGAAGAGCGACCGCTCTGGGCCGATCGTGCCCGCGTCGAGCGTGCCGTGGACGGCACACAGCCGGCAGCGCTCGTGCTGGCCGTCGACGACTCCACCCTCGGCACGTCGCACCCGCCGGTCGTCCCCGGATCGACGCCGATCACGCTGCACCGCGTCGTCGACCAGGACTCCAACGCGCTCCGCCGTCCGGCAGCGCTCCGCGATGTCTTCGCGCCGGTGCTCGGGTCGGACGAGATCGTCACGTACTGCGGGGTGGGCAGCGCGGCGTGCGTCGATGCGCTGGCGTTGACCGTGCTCGGCCACGACCGCGTGCAGGTGTACGACGGCTCGCTCGCGGACTGGTGGCGCTGGGACTTCGAGCCCCTCGCGTCCTGACGCCCGTGGCTGCGGCTCCGGCCGCACGAGCACGCCCACACGACCACGGTCGTGCCCGCACGGACACCGTCGCGCCCACACGACCACGGTCGCGCCCGCACGCCCACAAGCCCACACGCCCACACGCCCACACGCCCACACGCCCACACGACCACGGTCGTGCCCTCGTCGGCCGTCGGAGACGCCCGCCGGCACTAGCGTTGGCGCCATGAGCACCAAGCGCGCGGTCGTCCTGGGCGGAACGGGCGGTGTCGGCTCGGCCGTCGTGCGGGAACTGCTCGAGCACTCCGGTCGGGGCGGCGACGACTGGCAGGTCGATGTCCTCGCGCGGCGCGGTGGCGACGTCGCCGACACGCTCGTCGGGGCCGGCGCGACGTTCACGCCCGGCGACCGACGCGACGCGCAGGTCCTCCGCGACCTGCTGCGTCCGGGTGCGGACCTGCTCGTGGACACCGTGGGCGCGACCCGTGACGACGCCGCCCAGCTGCTGCCCTACCTCGGCGACGTCGGCTCGACGGTGTTCCTGTCGTCGAAGGCGGTCTACGTGGACGAGCAGGGCCGTCACGCCAATGCACTCGACAAGCCGGTCTTCCCCGGTGCCGTGACCGAGATCCAGCCGACCGTCACACCGGCCGACGGCGACCCGACCAGCCGCGACGGCTACGCGGCCGCCAAGGTCGCCGCCGAACAGCTGCTGCTGGACCACGGCGCCCCGGTCACGGTCCTTCGCCCGTCGAAGGTGTACGGCGTCGGCATCGGGCGTCCCCGGGAGTGGTTCGTGGTGCGCCGCGCGCTCGACGGCCGCGAGCGGGTCCTGCTCGCCGACCAGGGTCGCGGCGTCGACCACACCACGGCTGCCAGTGGGATCGGGAGCCTGGTCCGCCTGGTCGCCGGCGCGCCCGACCGCCGGATCCTCAACGTCGCGGACGCATCGGCGCCGTCCGTCCTCGAGATCGTGCGGACCGTCGCCGGCCACCTGGACCACCGGTTCGACGAGGTGCTGCTCGACGCCGAGGCGCCGGTGTTCGTCGGGCTGACGCCGTGGTCATCGCCGACACCGTTCGTGCTCGACACCTCGGCTGCGCAGGCCCTCGGCTGGGAGCCGCCCCGGTACCAGGACGCGGTCGGGCCAGAGCTCGACTGGCTGGTCGACACCGCGCACCGCACCCCGGCCGACGGCGACGTCCCGTGGGCGACCGACCCGTTCTGGGACCGCATGTTCGACTACGGCCCCGAGGACGCCGCACTCGTCATGCTGTCCCTCGGCTCGTGAGCATGCCCCGCTCCGAGGTGCTGTTCATCGGCGGCCGGTCGGGTGTCGGCAAGTCGACCGCGGCCGAGGCCCTGCACGACCTGCTGTCGGCGCACGACGTCCGGCACGCGGTCATCGAGGGCGACACGCTCGACCTGGCGTATCCGGCGCCGCACCGCGAACACCCCGAGGCGCGGCTCGCCGAACGCAACCTCGCCACGATCTGGGCGAACTACCGGGCGCTCGGGTTCCATCGGCTGGTGTTCACGAACACGGTGTCGGTGCTCGAGACCGAACGGCTCGCCGCAGCGATGGGCGATGACCCACTGGTGGTCGCCGCGCTGCTGCGCGCCGGCGACGACCAGACCGCGTCACGGCTGACCCGCCGTGCGGGCGGCGTGCTGCCGGCAGCGCAACTCGCCCACAGCACGCGGACCGCCGGGAGGCTCGACACGGCCACCCCGGACCGGGTCACCCGCATCGACACGGACACCATGACCCCGGCCGACGTCGCACGTCGGCTCGCGACGCTGACCGGGTGGCTTCCCGACTGAGCGCTGTGGACAGCCGCGAGTCGTCCACAGTCAGGGACTGCAGTCCTCCTGCCCAGGCCGGACGGGGCACGCTGGAGCCATGAACGACAACCGGCTCGGCACCGCCGTCAGCCCCTACCTGCGCCTGCACGCCGACAACCCGGTGGACTGGCGTGAGTGGGGTCCCGACGCCTTCGCAGAAGCACGCGAGCGTGATGTGCCCGTCCTCGTGTCGATCGGGTACGCCACCTGCCACTGGTGCCACGTGATGGCGCGCGAGAGCTTCTCCGACCCCGAGATCGCCGAACTGCTGCGGCAGGACTTCGTCGCCGTCAAGGTCGATCGCGAGGAACGGCCCGACGTCGACGCCAGCACGATGGCCGCGGCCGCCGCCTTCACCGAGCAGCTCGGGTGGCCACTGACGGCGTTCATGACGCCCCAGGCCCACGTCTTCTTCGCGGGCACGTACTCCCCGCCGACCCCGGTCGGGCAGCACCCGTCGTTCCGGCAGGTGCTCGGTGCCGTGCTCGACGCCTGGCGCGACCGGCGGGACGAAGTCGAGGCCAACGCGGCCGCGCTCGCGGCGGCGATACGGCAAGGCGCCGTCGACGCGAGCGACGGCGGAGTGGCCGGGCGTGACGGAGCCGCACCGGTCCTCCCGTCCGTCGACGCGATCCACCAGGTCGTGCGCGCCGTCGGACAGGGCGAGGACCCGGTGTACGGCGGGTTCGGCGGTGCCCCGAAGTTCCCGTCAGCGCCGCTGCTCGAGTTCCTGGCGGATGCCGGCGCCGACGGGGACCCCGCGGCGGCAGCCCTCTGCGGCCGGTCGCTCCGCGTCATCGCCGCATCCGAGCTGACAGACCCGGACGGTGGCGTGTTCCGGTACGCCACCCGTCGTGACTGGTCCGTGCCGCACTACGAGCGGATGCTCTACGACAACGCCGGACTGCTGGCGATCGCTCCCCCCGGCCAGGCCCGGGGCATCGCGGACTTCCTGCGCGACACCCTCCGCCGATCGGACGGCGCCTTCGTCGCGGCGCAGGACAGCGAGTCGACGATCGACGGCCGCCGAGTCGAGGGCGAGTGGTACCGCCGACCGGTGGCGGAACGGGTGCACCTGGATCCACCGCCCCTCGACGACCAGGTCCTGACCGGGTGGAACGGACTCGCGATCCGGGGGCTGGCGATCGCCGGTGCGCGCCACGGCGACGACGACATGATCGCCCTCGCCCGAGCCGCGGCCGATGCGGTCGTCGACGCACACCTGCGCGACGCGCACGTCGTCGTGCGGTCGAGCACCCCGCGCGGGGTGTCGTCGGCCCCGCCCACCATCGAGGACGTCGGCCTGTTCGCCGAGGGGCTGCTCGAGCTGGCACTCGTGACGGGCCAGGTCCGGTACGCCGTCACGGCTCGGGCTCTGGTGGACGACGGACTGTCGGGCTCGCTCCGGTCCGACCCGGTCCTGGCGACCGCCGGCACCGCGACGGGCGAGCAGCCGCAGACCGCGTTGCGGTCGGGGACCATCGCCCTGGCGAGCGCCGCGTGCACGATCGGCACGCTCACCGGTGACGACCAGTACCGGGCGGCCGCCGTCGAGCTCGTCGGTGACCGTGCTCGCGCGGGCATCGACCGACCGCTGGGGCATGCCGACGCGCTCGGCCTGGCGTTGGCGATGCAGCGACCGTCACGACAGGTCGTCGTCGTCGCGACCGATCCCGGGGCGCTCCGTGCCGCGGCGGTCGCGTCACGCCGCCCGGGCACCCTCGTCGTCGTGGTCACCCCGACCCAGGCCGCCGAGTGGGCCGCCGCCGGCTTCGAACTACTTGCGTCCCGCGACCAGCTCGACCCCGCCGCGTACGTCTGCCACGACCGCGTGTGCGCACTGCCCGCGCGCTCCGTGGACGACCTCACGCGCCAACTCGCGAGCGTCTGAGCGCGGACGGTATCCTGGAATGCTCATGTCTCCCACGCCTGCCGTCATCACCTACCCGCCCGAGCTGCCGGTCTCGCAGCGGCGCGACGACATCGCGGCGGCCATCCGCGACAACCAGGTCGTGATCGTTGCGGGCGCAACGGGCTCGGGCAAGACGACGCAGCTGCCGAAGATCTGCCTCGAGCTGGGCCGCGAGCACATCGGCCACACGCAGCCGCGGCGGATCGCCGCGCGGACGATCGCCGAGCGCGTGTCCGAGGAACTCGGCGGCGAACTGGGCGACCTGGTCGGCTACCAGGTCCGCTTCACCGACAAGGTCAGCGCGAACACCCGGGTCAAGCTGATGACCGACGGCATCCTGCTCAACGAGATCCACTTCGACCGCGATCTCACGCGGTACGACACGATCATCATCGACGAGGCGCACGAGCGGTCACTGACGATCGACTTCCTGCTCGGGTACCTCAAGCGGCTGCTGCCCCGTCGCCCCGACCTGAAGCTCATCATCACGAGTGCGACGATCGACCCGGAGTCCTTCTCGAAGCACTTCGGCGGCGCCCCGATCATCGAGGTCTCCGGACGCACCTACCCCGTCGAGATCCGGTACCGAGCGCTCGTCGCCGAAGAACCCGGTGACGAGGACGACGATGACGACGACACCGATTCCCGGACGGCGGACTCGGGCGGCAACCAGGACGACCGCGACACCCTGACCGGCATCACCGACGCGCTCGACGAACTCGCCCGCGAAGACCCGGGCGACGTCCTGGTGTTCCTGTCCGGCGAGAACGAGATCCGCGATGCCCAGGACGCCATCGAGGGCAAGGGGTACCAGGGCACCGAGGTCCTGCCGCTGTACGGACGGCTGTCCGCGGCCGACCAGCACCGGGTGTTCCAGCGATCGTCGACGCCCGGAGTGCGGCGTCGCGTGGTGCTCGCCACCAACGTCGCCGAGACCTCGCTGACCGTTCCGGGCATCAAGTACGTCATCGACACCGGCACCGCGCGCATCTCGCGCTACTCCCCGCGTGCCAAGGTGCAGCGACTGCCGATCGAGGCCATCTCGCAGGCCAGCGCGAACCAGCGCTCCGGCCGCGCGGGTCGCACCAGCGCAGGCATCGCGATCCGGCTGTACTCCGAGGACGACTTCGGGCGGCGCCCCGAGTACACCGATCCCGAGATCCTCCGGACCAACCTGGCTGCCGTCATCCTGCAGATGATCTCGCTCGGGTTCGGCGACATCGAGTCGTTCCCCTTCCTGCAGCCGCCGGACTCACGTGGCGTCAAGGACGGCCTCGACCTGCTGCGCGAACTGCGGGCGGTCGACCAGGACGGTGCGATCACGAAGTCCGGTCGGCAGCTGACGCGGCTACCCGTCGACCCACGGCTCGGCCGCATGGTGCTCGAAGCCGGGCGGCAAGGGGTCGGACGCGAAGTCCTGGCGATCGTCAGCGCTCTGAGCATCCAGGACCCGCGCGAGCGACCGCTCGAGAAGCGTGCGCAGGCGGACCAGCTCCACGCACGGTTCGCCGACCCGACCAGCGACTTCCTGACGCTGCTGGGTCTGTGGAACCACATCCAGGACAAGCAGTCCGAACTGTCGTCGAGCGCGTTCCGACGGCTCTGCAAGGCCGAGTTCCTGAACTACCTGCGCATCCGCGAGTGGCAGGACCTGTACCGGCAGCTGTCACGCGCCGCCAAGCAGGTCGGCATCCACGTCGCCACGGAGCGCAAGGACGATCCCGACGCCGTGCACCGATCGCTCCTTGCCGGGCTGCTCAGCCAGATCGGTCTGCGCGACCGCGAGAAGCGCGACTACCTCGGGTCGCGGAACACCCGGTTCGTCCTGTTCCCGGGCAGCGTCCTGGCGAAGAAGCAGCCCGACGCCGTGATGGCCGCCGAGCTCGTCGAGACGAGCCGCCTGTTCGCACGGACCGCGGCCCGGATCGACCCGCTCTGGACCGAGCAGCTGGCCGGCGACCTGCTCAAGCGCACCTACGGCGAGCCGCACTGGGAGAAGAAGCAGGGTGCCGTCGTCGCCTACGAACGGGTGACCCTGTTCGGCGTGCCGATCGTCCAGCGCCGACGGGTGCAGTACACCCGCATCGACCCCGTGCACGCGCGTGAGCTCTTCATCCGGCATGCCCTGATCCAGGGCGAGTGGGACTCGCAGCAGGCCTTCGACCGCGCGAACCGCACGCTCCGGCGCGAACTCGAACAGCTCGAGGAACGCACCCGACGCCGGGACATCCTGCTCGACGACGAGACCGTCTACGAGTTCTACGACGCCCGCGTGCCGGCCGAAGTCGCCACGACCCGCGACTTCGAGGGCTGGTGGCGCCGGACCCGACGCGAGCAACCCGATCTGCTGACGATGCAGCGCGAGGACCTGCTGGACGAGTCGGCTGCCTCGGCTGCCGAAGACGGTGCCGAGTACCCGACCGAGTGGCGCTCCGGCGACCAGCGGCTGGCGGTGCGGTACCGGTTCGAGCCCGGTGCCGAGGACGACGGCGTGAGCGTGCAGGTCCCGATCGCGCTGTTGCCGCGCATGCGCGAGGAAGGGTTCGACTGGCAGGTCCGCGGGCTCCGTCGTGACCTGGTGACGGCGCTCATCAAGGCGCTGCCGAAGCAGATCCGGAAGAACGTCGTGCCGGCTGCCGACTGGGCCGAGAAGATCGTCGACGAGCTGCCCGACGACGCCCCGACCGAACCCACCGAGAGCTTCCGGGCGACCCTGGCGAAGACCATCCAGCGCATGACCTACGTGCCGGTGACCGAAGCCGACTTCGACATGACGCGGGTCCCGGCCCACCTGCTGCCGACCTACGCCGTCGTCGACGAACGCGGACGCCGCGTCGAAACGGGCAAGGACCTGTCCGCGCTGCAGACCAAGCTCAAGGACCGCACCCAGCAGAGCGTCGCCGCGGCCACCCAGCGCGATGGACGCGGACGCGGAGCCGGGCGGGCCGCCGACGCCGAACCCGACAGGCGCATCGAGCGCTCCGGTCTCGTCGCGTGGCCGGACACCGATCTGCCGCAGGTCCTCGACACCCGTCAGGCGGGCGGCGTGATCCGCGCGTACCCGGCGCTCGTCGAAGAGGGCACCGGGCCGAAGGCGACCGTCGGCGTCCAGCTGCTGGCGACGCCCGGTGACCGCGCCGTCCGGATGCCCGCCGGGGTCCGACGCCTGGTGATGCTCGCGGTGCCGTCGCCCGTGTCGTACATCCAGTCACACCTGACCGCGCAGGAGAAACTGGCGCTCGCGGCCAGCCCGTACCCGTCGACGAACGCACTGTTCGACGACGTCCTGGCAGCCGTGGTCGACGCCGGCATCCGCGCGGTCCACCCCGACGGCGTCCTGTTCACGCGCGCCGAGTTCGAATCGGTCCGCGATGCCGTTTCCTCGTCGGTGGTGGACACGATGTTCGCCGCGGTGTCCGAGGTCGCCGCGGTGCTGACGGCGCTCCGGGGCGCCGATCGTGCGCTGAAGCAGGCGAACAGCATGGCGCTGCTGCCCGCACTCAACGACATGCGCCAGCAGCTCGACCGTCTGGTGTTCCCCGGGTTCGTCGCAGTGGCGGGGCTCGGACGGCTCCGGCGCATCCGCGTCTACCTGCAGGGCGTGGAAGCCCGCGTGACGAAGCTCCTGCAGAACCCCGGCCGCGACGCCACCTGGATGCGCGAGGTCGCCGCGGCGACCGGCCGCTTCGAGGATGCCGGGGGGACGTTCCCACCCGCCATGGGCTCGCACCCGGAACTCGTCCACGCACGGTGGATGCTCGAGGAGTTCCGCCTCAGCCTGTTCGCGCAGGAACTCGGGACCGCCGAGACGGTCTCGCTCCAGCGCATCACGAAGGCCCTGGCCGCCGCCGCGCGCTGACGAGACGGCGAGACGGCGAGACCAGGAACCAGGAACCAGGAACCAGAAACCAGAAACCAGCGGTGACTCAGGCCCGTTCGTCGATCGACCGCGCTCCCGGCACGGGCGGTGCCGGGTCGTCGCTGGCCTGGGGATCGTCCGCCCGTGCCCACTTCACCGTCCACCGCACCAGCGGCTGCACCCGCTCCCACGCCGCCACGATGTCGTCGAGCGGACTCGCCAGCGGCAGGTGGACCAGCGCCGCGTAGTGCTGCATCCGCAACAGCTCGATCCGCGGGTGGTCCACTGCGTACCCTCGCGGCGCGGTCTTCAGCGGCGGCCCGGCGATGTCGTACCCCGCATCGGTCAGCTCGTCGAGCGCATGCTGCAGCGCTGCCGCCGCGTGCGGTCGCTCGTCGATCACGGTCCGCGCGGCCGACAGCTGCGCCCGCGCGGGTTCGTACAACCCGCCCCCGACCTGCAGGCCGTCGGCACCGGCACTCAGGTAGACGCCACCGGCGGTGAGTCCGGTGTCCTCGCGGTACGGCCGCTTGTCCGGTGTGAACCGCAGGTCGCGGTGCTGCCGGAGCACCCGCCCGGGGCCGTACCGCCGCTCGGCCTCGCGCAACAGCGACTCCATCGGGTCGCGGACGTGCCGTTCCCAGTCGTCGCGGTGTTCCTCGAACCACGCGCTGTCGTTGTGCGCGGCGAGACCCCGGAAGAACGTCGCCAGCGCGGGCGAGAAGAACGCATCGGTCATGCAAGCAGTGAACCGCCGCCCGCTGAGGACTACCCTCACCGGCATGATCGGCACCCTCGACGTCATCGTCCTCGACTGCCCGGACACACGGGCACTCGCACGGTTCTACGCGGAGCTGCTCGGGGGTGAGATCGTCGGGTACGACGAGGACTGGGCCGAAGTGGTCCTGCCGATCGAGGGGCACCGCCCCCTCGTGGCGTTCCAGCAGGTCGACGACTACACGGCACCGGTCTGGCCCGGACAGGACACCCCGCAGCAGGTGCACCTGGACGTCAAGGTCGACGACCTCGATGCCGGCGAACAGGCCGTCCTGGCGATCGGGGCGACCGCGACAGGCTCGGGCACGGAGACGTTCCGCGTCTTCCTCGACCCCGCCGGGCACCCGTTCTGCCTGATCCACCCGAACGACTGACGCGCAGACGGGCAACACCCCGCCCCGCACAGGGGTCACCGATCCCACACCTGTCGGTCGTAGGGTGGTCGAGCACCACTCGTCATCGGAGACGGAGATCGGCATGAACGCCATCCAGCCCACCGCCAGCCCCCGTCGAACGCAGGCCACGGCCTCCGTCGCCGCGATCCTCGCCGAGTCGGCGGCCCGGTTCCCGGACGACGTCGCCCTGATCGTCGGCGACCAGCGCACCACCTACGCCGAGCTGTGGGCCGAGACGCTCGCCTACGCCGGAGCGCTGCGCGAACGGGGTGTCACCGAGGGCGCCCGGGTCGCGATGCTCCTGCCGAACGTCGCGGACTTCCCGCGCGTCTACTACGCCACGCTCGCCCTCGGGGCCGTGGCGGTGCCGGTGCACGCGCTGCTGAAGCGCCGCGAGATCGAGTACGTGCTCCGCGACAGCGACGCGACGCTGCTGGTCTGCGCAGCGCCACTGCTGGGCGAGGGAGCCGCGGGAGCAGCCCTGGCGGGAGTCGACGTCGTGACCGTGCTCGCGCCTCCAGGCGGAGCGACGGCGGGCGGAGCGACGGCGGGCGGAGCGCCGGCGGGCGGAGCGCCGACCGGCGACGCGACCGCAGACGGCGCAGCCGCGCCGGACCGACTGGAGGCCCTGGCCCAGTCCGCCACGCCGCTCGACCGGTACGTGCCCCGCGACCCGTTCGACACCGCGACCATCCTGTACACCAGCGGCACCACCGGCCAGCCGAAGGGCGCCGAGGGCTCGCACTTCGCGCTGCTCGAGCAGGTCAACACGAACCTGATGACCACGTTCGACATGCACCGCGGCGACGTGCTGCTGGGTGCGCTGCCGCTGTTCCACACGTTCGGGCAGACCTGCACGATGAACACCGGGTTCCGGGTGGGCGCGACGATCGTGATGCTGCCGAAGTTCGACGGTGACTCCGCCCTGACCGCGATGGTCGAGCACGAGTGCGAGATCTTCATGGGCGTGCCGACCATGTACATGGCGCTCCTCGACGCCGCGACGCGCACCGAGGCCCGGCCGAGCCTGCGCTACGCGATCTCAGGAGGCGCCTCGCTGCCGTTGGCGGTCCTGCAGAAGTTCCAGACCGTGTTCGACGCGCCCATCCACGAGGGGTACGGGCTGACCGAGACCTCGCCGGTCGCGTCGTTCAACCACGTCGGCACGCCCCCGCACCCCGGCACCATCGGGACGCCGGTGTGGGGCGTCGACATCGAGATCGCGGACCCGACCGTCGCGGACCGCATCGTGCTGATGCCCCACGGCGAGATCGGCGAGCTGGTGATCCGCGGGCACAACCTGATGAACGGGTACCTGGACCGGCCCGAGGACACGGCGGCCGCGATCGTCGACGGCTGGTTCCGGACGGGTGACCTCGGCACGAAGGACGACGAGGGCTACCTGACGATCGTCGACCGCACCAAGGACATGATCATCCGCAACGGCTACAACGTGTACCCGCGGCAGGTCGAAGAGGTCCTGGCGACCCACCCCGACGTCACGATGGCGGCCGTGTTCGGCGTGCCGCACGAGGTGCACGGCCAAGAGATCGAAGCGGCCGTCGTGCTGCGTGCCGGTGCCACCGCGACCCCCGAGGAGCTCGTCAAGCACGTGTCCGACGAGATCGCCGCGTACAAGTTCCCCCGTGTCGTGCACATCGTCGACGCGCTGCCCCTCGGCCCGAGCGGCAAGGTGCTGAAGCGCGCCCTGGTCGAGCAGTTCGCACCCGAGCCGGCGAGCCAGCCCGAGCCGGCGAGCGAGCCCGAACCGTCCGCCACCGCATGAGCACCCCCGACCTCGACACCCGCTTCGCCGAGCGGGTCGTCGCCCGCGCCGTGCAGAACGTCCGCGAGGGCGGCAAGCCCTTCGCGTGCCTGATCGTCCGCGACGGCAAGGTCCTGGTCGAGGCGGCGAACCAGGTGACGCAGTCCGGCGACCCGACCGCGCACGCCGAGATCACCGCGATCCGGCTGGCGGCCGAGATGGGCGTGAGCGACCTGACCGGGCTGGACGTCTACGTCACCGCGTACCCGTGCCCGATGTGCCTGGGCGCGCTGTACTACGCGCAGCCGGACCGGGTCGTGTTCGCCGCCAGTCGTGACCAGGAGTCCGAGCACTACGAGGACGGCAACCGCCTGATGACCCTCGACACGTTCTACGGCGAGTACACCAAGCCCGCGCACGAGCGGACGCTGACCGCCGAGCAGGTCACCGTCGAGGACGCGACCGCACCGTTCCGGCAGTGGTCGACACTGCACGCCTCCTGACGTGCCGTACCCCCGCATCGAGCCGTACCGGACGACGACGATCACCACCGACGACGGTGCCGCGCTGTACGTCGAGGAGTCGGGCACGCCGGACGGCACGCCGGCGCTGTGGTTGCACGGCGGCCCGGGCGGCTCGCTCGGGTCCGGCTGGTACCGCACCCACTTCGACCCGGAACGCTACCGGCTGATCGGGATCGACCAGCGTGCCAACGGTCGCAGCACCCCGACCGTGCTGGACCCACGGGCGCGGCTGGCGGACCACACGACCGGCCGGTTGATCGCCGACCTCGAACACGTGCGTCAGACGCTCAGGATCGACACCTGGGTGGTCGCGGGCATCTCCTGGGGCACGACCCTGGCGCTCGCCTACGCCCTCGAACACCGCGAGCGCGTCCGAGCACTCGCGCTGATGGCCGTGACGACGACGGGACGTGACGAGGTGGACTGGATCACCGAGGGCGTCGGTCGGCTGTTCCCCGAGGACTGGGACCGGTTCGAGCGGGCGTCCCACCGCCGCCCCGGTGAGCGCGTCGTCGAGGCGTACGCCCGCCGCCTCGCCGGTGACGACGCTGCGGACCGCGACGCTGCGGCAGCGGAGTGGGACCGGTGGGAGAGCGTGCACGTCTCGCTGGACGACCCGTCGATCCGCGGCCGCGGACACCTCGGCCAGGAGGCCCGGCTGGCGTTCGCCACGCTGGTCACCCGGTACTGGGCGAACGACGCGTTCCTGCCGGGCGACCGGGCGGTGCTGGCGCGGGCAGCGGAACTCGCCGCCGTTCCGGCGGCGCTCGTGCACGGTCGCCGTGACGTCAGCGGGCCGGCACGAACTCCGTGGCTGCTGCACCGGCGGTGGCCGGCGAGCACCCTGACGATCGTCGAGGACGAGGGCCACGGCGGAGCGCGGGAGAGCGCGGCACTGACCGCGGCCCTCGACGGGTTCGCCTGAGCCCGACACCGTCCGCCGCTGTCCGGTCGACCCGGCTCAGTCGTGCCCGAGCAGCACCGCGCGGCGGTCCCGCGCCCACGCCGACATCGGTCGAGCTGGTGTCCCGGTGATCCGCTCGACCTGGTCGGTCAGGACGTCCACCCCGTCCAGCCCCCGTCGGGCGACCCGGCCGAACTGCGCCCGCAGTCCCTCGGCCTGCCACGCGGGGACCCCGCTCAGCCGGAGCACACCGGCGAACACCCGGCTCGGCAGGTGCACGTACCGCACACGGCGTCCGAGCCCCACGGACAGTTCCCGTGCGACGCCCCGGCCGTCGAGGAGCGCCGGACCGGTCAGCACGGGCTCGGCGCCGTCGTGCTCGCCATGCTGCAGGACGGTCGCGGCCACGCGGGCGATGTCGGCGGTGTCGATCCAGCCGATGACCCCGCGGCCCATCGTCTGCGGGAAGAACCCCCGCCGCAGCGCCGGGCCCGAGGACTCCAGGTTCGTCATGAACCCCGAGGGGTGCAGGATCGTCCACGCCAGCCCGCTCGCCCGGACGACGGCGTCGATGCGCGCGATCGCACTCGCCCACGGCATCGGTGAGTGTTCGGCGGCATCACCCCCGGAGAGCTGCACGATCGCGCGGACCCCCGCGTCCTTCGCCGCGTGGACGGCGTTCGTACCGTGCGCTTCCTGCTGCTGCGTCGCCGCGGTGACGAGGAACAGCTGGTCGACGCCCGCGAACGCCCGCGCCAGTGCCGCACGGTCTCCCAGGTCGGCGATCCGCGCGTCGATGCCCCGCGCAGCCAGCTCCTCGGCCTGTGCCGGTCGGCGGACGATCGCGCGCACGGGCACTCCTGCGCCGTCCAGGATCGCGAGCGTCTTCCCGCCCACGTCTCCGGTCACGCCGGTGATGGCCACCACTCCGGTCATGGTTCCTCCTTGTATCAGTTTCCTGATACCAGAGCCTACGCCGGTACCATCGCTGCATGCACGACCCGTTCTCCCCGACGCGCGACGACGTCGACGCGATCGCCGCCTGGAGCGTCATCCGCGCCGCCCGGGTGCTCGCACGGCGGCTTGCAGACGTGCTCGCGCCGCTCGACCTGACCCCCGTGGAGTTCGGCGTGCTGGTCCAGCTCGCGACGACGGAGGACACCGCGGCCGACCCCGCCCCGGCCGGCCTGGCGCAGGCCGACCTGGCTCGCGCCGTCGGCGTCAGGCCACAGAGCGTGACCGCGCTCGTCGCCACGCTGGCGGATCGCGGGCTCATCGACCGTGGGGCCGAGCGCGGTCGGGGCCGTCGCTCGCGGGTCGTGCTCACCGACGACGGTCGGGCAGTGCTCGCGCAGGCGTACCCGGTCGTGCTGGCGAGCAACGCGTGGTTCGGGCCGGACACCGCGAGTTCGGCAGCCCTGGTGACGACGCTCCGTCCGATGCTCGACGGACCCGGCGGCCCGGACTCCCGCCCCGCACCGGCGGACGAGGTCCCCTAGCCAGCTGCTCCCTGCCGCCGCACCCACGCGACGACGGCGTCGAGCTCGGGTGCGTAGCCGTCCGTGGTGTCCACCTCGAGCACCGGGCAGCCGAGGTCCAGCGGCGACGACACCCGCGGCAGGTTCCGTCGGACCCGGTCGTTCAGCACGGCATCGTGCCCGCGCGCGACGAACCGGTCCATCGCCGCGACGCTGCGGCAATGCACGTTCAGCACGGCGCCGACGGGGTCCAGCGTCGACCGGACGTCGGCCTCGGACTGGTCGCGGTAGAGCGTGGCGTCGGCGATGACGCTGCACCTTGCGGCGGCGTACGCGGCGGCGATGTCCCAGAACAGCCGGACCCCGTGCGGCACGACCTCGTCACGCGAGAGCGTCCCGGACGCCATCAGCCCGGCGTACAGCTCGTCGCGGTTCACCCGCGGCCACCCGAGACGCTCCGCGAGGGCCGCAGCGAGCGTCGTCTTGCCGCTACCCGGAGCGCCACTCACCAGCACCACCGTCGGTGTCATCGCGCCAGGACCGGTCATGACACCACACTAGGCACGGCCTCACTGCCAGGATGGCCGCATGACCACCGAACCGGCACCGACGCCGATCGACCTCGACACCTGGGCACGCCGCGAGCACTTCGCGTACTACCGCGACCAGGTCCCCTGCCGCTACGAGCTCACCGTGCAGGTGGACGTCACCGACTTCATCGCCGAGGTCCGTCGCACCGGCCGCCGCACGTACGCGTCCCAGATCTGGGCGCTGTCCACGGCCGTCAACGCCCACCGCGAGTTCCGGATGACGCTGCTGCCCGACCGCTCCCCCGCCGCGTGGGACGTCGTGCACCCGGCCTTCACGGTGTTCAATCCCGAGCGTGAGACGTTCTGCGCGGTGTTCGTGCCGTACGACCCGGACTTCGACGCCTTCCACGACGCCGCGGTCGAGGAGATGACGATCCACCGCTCAGCGACGACGATGTTCCCCCAGCAGCCTCGCCCGGCGAACCTGTTCGACGTGTCGACGCTGCCGTGGGCGTCGTTCTCGGGGTTCTCGCTGCAGGTCCGCGAGGGCTGGGACCACCTGCTGCCGATCATCACGATGGGCGGACACCACGACGAAGGTGGGCGCACCCTGCTGCCGCTGTCCGTGCAGGTCCACCACGCGGCCGCCGACGGGTTCCACACCTCGCGCCTGCTGACCGAGGTCGGGCAACTGTTCGCCGAGCCGACCTGGCTCGCCTGAGCGGCGTTGGCCGATCCGGTCGACGATCCTCGGGGTCCGGGAACCGGATCGGCCACCGGCGCGATCGCGATCCTGGTCCGGGTGGTCCGGTCCACCACCGGACAGGAGGCGCGGGGCGGGCCCGCACCGGGCCTCCCGTCCGGCGGGCGGTCCGGTTCAGGAGCCGGCGCGCGCCGCGAGTGCCTGCTCGAACTCCCGACGCATCGCGTCGCCGCCGCGGCGGCGCCACTCACGCACCGTGTCCTTCCACGACGACACCGGTGCACGGCCGAGCAGCACGTCGTTGATCGCGTTCGTCGCGAACGTGCCGACCGCCGGTCCCTTGGTGGAGTTCGTCGGCGAGTACAGGCCGTACGTGGGGTTCGTGATCCCGTCGTCGAGCCACGATGCCAACGAGTCGTAGACGACCTCGGTCATGTCCGGGAACCCGGCGTAGAACAGCGGGAGCGGACACTCGGTGAAGTACTGCAGCGGGAACTCGCCGAGCGCGGTCTCGCTGTTGCCGGTCTTGGTCAGGACGGGTGCGCCGTCGCGGTACTCGAAGTCGCGGCCCTCGATGCCGAACTTGCGGTAGGTCCAGGCCTCGGTGCCGAATGGCGACGCGCACCAGTTCAGCACGTCGAGGACCATGCGGATGCGGTCCTCGTTGCCGGCGGCGAGCGCGGTGATCGCGTTGTTCGGATCGCCGAGCCAGGGCTTCGGCTTCGCGCCGGACGGCCCGACGAACGGCGCCTGGGTCATGGCGAACCCGCTGCCCGGCTCCGCCTGCTGCAGCAACCCCGGGATCGCGCTGTAGCTGTCCTGCAGCATCACGGCCGAGCCCTGCACGAACCAGACCTTGCCGTTGTAGGCGGTGACGCTGTCCGGGTGCACGAGTCCGTCTGCCAGCAGCTTCCGCGACAGTTCGAGCATGTCCTGGTACTGGTCGACCTCGTACATGTGGGTGAGCCGGCCGCCCTGCTCGTCCCACTGGTTGGGCACGCCGAGCATCGACGCCAGGATGTTCGTCGGCACCGAGCCGAGCGCCCAGCGGTTCCTGTTCTGGTCGGTGAGCGTGTGGCACAGCGCGGTGAACTCGTCGACGCTCGAGAACGACGGGTCGACGCCGAGCCGGTCGAACAGGTCCTGGCGCCGGTGCAGCACCCCGGTGGTCAGCGGCCCACGCGGGACGGGCACGCCGTAGATCCCGCCGGAGAACACGGTGCCCCGCCACGACGCGGTCGGCAGGTTCGCCAGGTACGGCCAGTCGCGGATGCCGCCGCCGGACAGGTACGTGGTCAGGTTCTGCGCCTTGGCCTCGAGGAACTGCGGCAGGTACGAGAACGTGCCGAACACGGTGAACACGTCGCCGAGGGTGTCCCCGGCGACCTGGGTGGCGAACTTGTTGCCCCAGTCGGCGTTCGGCGTGATGGTCAGGTCGAGGTCGACACCCATCCGCTGGTCGAGTCCCTGCCAGTACCGGTTGCTGCCCTTGGCCGGCGGAACCGGCGAGTTCGTCGGCACGCTGCCGTGCAGGGTCGACCCGTCACCGGGCACCTTCGCGGTGGGCACGAGGGTGCTCGGCAGCTTCCGGAACGCGCTCGGCATGAGCGCACTGGTCTTCGGCAGCACCGGCTCGGGCCCGCCGGTCCACGGCACGTAGTCGGGCAGCGTGACGGGTTTGTTGATGGCCCTGATGTCGGTGGAGCGGGTCACGGTGTCACACCCGGCCAGGAGGCCCGTGGCTGCGACACCGAGACCGGTCGCGATGAGCGCGCGGCGGCTCAGGCCGCTGTGGTGGTCGGTCACGGCGTCAGCCCTTCACCGCTCCGGTCAGGACACCCTTGGCGAAGTGCCGCTGCAGGAACGGGTAGACGATGAGGATGGGGACGATGGAGACCACGAGGATCGCCATCTGGATCGAGGCCTGCGGGGGCAGCGCATCGGAGCTGGTGCCGAGGTCGGCGCCACCGAGCTGCGCGTTGTTGATGACGTAGGTGCGGAGCACGAGCTGCAGCGGCCACTTCGCGGTGTCGTTGATGTACAGCAACGCGTTGAAGAACGCGTTCCAGTAGCCGACGGCGTAGAACAACCCGATCACGGCGAGGACGGCCTTCGACAGCGGCAGCACGATCCGCAGGAACACCCCGAAGTCGCCGGCACCGTCGATGCGGGCGGACTCGATGAGCTCCCGCGGGATCGCCATGAAGAACGACCGCATCACGATGACGTTGAACGCGCTGAGCGCCGTCGGCAGGATCAGCGCCCAGTACGAGTCGAGCAGCCCGAACTGCTTGACGACCAGGTAGTTCGGGATGAGTCCCGGCGCGAACAGCAGGCTGACGAGCACCAGGCTGAGCACGACCCCGTGCCCGTACGACCCCGGACGACTCAGGGCGTACGCGAGCATCGCGGTGACGAACAGGCTGATCAGCGTACCGACGACCGTGATCCCGATGCTGACCACGAGCGCCCGGGTGACGACGCCACCGGCGAAGATGCTCTCGTACGCACCGAAGTCCAGGCCCGTCGGCCACATCACGAACCCGCCGGCGCCGTTGACCTGGCTGGAGGGGGCGACGCTGGTGGACACGATGCCCAGGAACGGCAGCAGCACGACCAGGCAGATGACCAGCAGGACGAACCCGGTGAGCAGACGTCCGGGGAGGGGCGCTGCGTCGGGTCCGCCGCGCTTGTGCTTGTTCGGACGGCCGCCGGTCGTCCCGGTCTGCGGGACGGTGACGCTCTCGGTGGCGGTCATCGGGACTCCTTCTGGTAGACGCCGGCTTCGCCGAATACGTGCGCGACCTTGTTGGCGCCCAGGACGAGCAGCACGCCGACGACGCCCTTGACCAGGCCGACCGCTGCAGCGACACCCCACTGCCCACCGAGCACGC
The DNA here is from genome assembly GCF_022815645.1 of Curtobacterium sp. VKM Ac-2922. GTDB lineage: Bacteria > Actinomycetota > Actinomycetes > Actinomycetales > Microbacteriaceae > Curtobacterium. Next base: position 108,919 of record NZ_JALGRO010000006.1, read on the forward strand.
CGTTGTTGTAGACGTAGGTGTCGAGGACCTCGCTGGCGCCCCGACCGACCGAGGCCTGCTGCAGCAGGATCTGCTCGAACCCGACGGTGAGCGAGTCCCCCAGTCGCAGGATCAGCAGCAGGATGATGATGCCCCGCATGCCGGGCAGGGTGACGTGCCAGAGCTGCCGCCACCGGCTCGCCCCGTCGACCTTGGCCGCCTCGTACAGGCTCGTGTCGATCTGGCTCAGCACCGCCAGGAACAGGATCGTCGCCCACCCGGTGTCCTTCCAGATCACCTGACTGGTGAGCAGCGCGATGAATCCGTGCGGGTTGCCGAGGAAGTCGATCGCGGTGCCGCCCGACGCCCGGATCGCGTTGTTGACCAGCCCCGAGCCGCCCAGGATCTGCTGGAACACCGCCACGACGATCACCCACGACAGGAAGTGCGGCAGGTACAGGATCGACTGCACGACCTGCTTGATCCGCTCGGACAGCAGCGAGTTGAGCATCAGCGCCAGGATGATCGGCGCGGGGAACACGAACACGACCTGCACCAGGGTGATGACGAGCGTGTTCCGCAGTGCGCCGAGGAACTCCGGGTCACCGTTGAACACCACCGCGAAGTTCTCGAAGCCCACCCAGGGGCTGCGGCCGAGCGGTACGAACGGCAGGTACTCCTGGAAGGCGATCAGGTTGCCGAGCAGCGGCAGGTACTGGAACGCCAGCAGCAGCGCGACGCCGGGCAGCCCCATCCAGAGCAGGACACGGTCGCGGCGGATGCGGTCCCAGGTCGTCTTCCGGCGGGGAACGGTGGACGGCGGTGACGTCCCGTCGGTCCCCTTCGCGGCTGATCGCACGCGGTCGTCGAGCTTCGTCACTCCTGGCCTCCTCCGTTGGATTCCTGGTGCGACCCTGTCGTGCACGGCAACGGACTGGCAACTGTTGCCATCCATTTCCATCGTTGTAAGTCGTTGGAGGGTTCCAGTGACCGCTCACGGGAACCCGTGACAGCATCGGGGCATGACCTTCGAGCAGCACGCACACTCGTTCGGAGCAGCGGCCGACGCCTACGAGCGAGGCCGCCCCAGCTACCCCGACGCGGCCGCGCAGTGGCTCGCGCCAGACCCGGTCGCAACCGCCGTCGACGTCGGTGCCGGCACGGGCAAGTTCACCCGCACGCTGCTCCCCCGCGCAGCCGAGGTCCTCGCGGTCGAACCCGACCCGGCGATGCGCGCGCAGCTCACCGTCGCGCTGCCCGACGTGCGGGTGCTCGACGGGTCCGGCGAGTCGTTGCCGCTGCCCGACGCCAGCGCCGACCTGGTGACGTTCGCGCAGTCGTGGCACTGGGTCGACGCCGACGCCGGTGCCCTCGAGGTCGCGCGGGTCCTGCGGCCCGGCGGTGTGCTCGGGCTCGTGTGGAACATCCGCGACGAGTCCGTGCCGTGGGCGGCGGAGCTCGGCGAGCGCATCAAGCGTCCGGAGTCGCGGATCATGTCGTACGACGGGCCGATGGTCGGCGAGCCCTTCGCCCAGGACGAGTACCGGACGTTCCCGTGGGTACACGAACAGTCCCGGTCGGCGTTCCTCGACATGATCGCCTCGCGCAGCTACGTGATCGTGATGGAACCGGCCGACCGCCAGGCGCTGCTGCGCGACGTCGAGGACCTGCTCGACAGCTCCCCGGCAACGTCCGGCCCCACCGTGCGGGTGCCGTACGTCACACACGTGCACCGGTTCACCCGGCCCTGACCGGGACGGCGGAGCGCTACGGTGACTCCATGCGAGCGACCGTGCGGGACGTGGCAACCCTGGCCGGGGTCTCACCGAAGACCGTCTCGAACGTCATCAACGGCGGGGTCGTCGTCCGGCCGGACACCCGCGAGCGCGTCGAACAAGCGCTGGCGCAGCTCGACTACGTGCCGAACCTGTCCGCCCGCGGACTGCGCAACGGCCGCTCCGGCGTGATCGCGCTGACCCTGCCGGAGATGAGCAGTGCCTACTCCGCCGAGCTCGCCCGCTGGTTCGTCGAACTCGCCCGCGACCGGGACTGGGTCGTCCAGCTCGACCAGACCGCGAACGACCCCGAGCGTGAGCGACAGCTGGTCTCACGCGCTCGGGCACACCTGGTGGACGGACTGATCCTGAACCCGGTGTCCCTGAGCGCCAGCGTCCTGGCGTCGACCGCTGGTCTGCCGCCGACGGTCGTGATCGGCGAGGTCGAACCCGAGCAGGTCGACCAGGTACACGTCGACAGCGTGGCCGCGGCGCACGAGGTCACGACGTTCCTGCTCGACCGTGGACACCGTCGCATCGCCGCCGTGGGCGCGCCCGACCCGCGCTCGGACCGCCGGCTGCGGACGGCGACGAGCGAGCTCCGCATCAGCGGACACGAGGCCGCGCTGCGTCAGGCGGGTGTGCAGCCGGACCCCTTGCTGCGTGTGCCGCTGTCCGGGTGGTCGACCGCCGACGCTGCCGCCGACTTCGACGCCTGGCTGTCCGCACTCCGCGGTCCGCTGCCCGACGCCGTCTTCGCGTTCTCGGACTCGATCGCGTTCGGCGTGCTGCACGTGCTGGCTGCCCGCGGCATCCGCGTGCCCGACCAGGTCAGCGTGATCGGGTTCGACGACGTCGACGGCGCTGCGTTCGCGATCCCGGCGCTCACCACCGTGGCGTTCGACCGGCGGGCCTTCGCCGATGCCGCCCTCGACCTGCTGACCGCGCGGATCGCGGATCGCCACGCGGCCCCGTCCACGGTCGTGATCCCGCACCGCATCGTCGAGCGTGCGAGCGTCCGCGCGCGCTGAGGCCGCTGTCCCAGCACGGTGCGGGGTTCGCGACCTCGTCCGCCGCGCAGCACCGTGCGAGGTTCCTACCCCGTGCAGAGCTGGCCGCCCGGTGGGGGGGGGGGGGGGGGGGGGGGGGGGGGGCGGGGCCCCCCCCCCGCCCCCGGCCCCCCCCCCCCCCACGAGGGTGCAACCTCCCACCGTGCGCGGCCCCGCAGGGTGCGGCCCCGCACGGTGCTCGCGGGCTCAGCGTGGGTGCGCCGCCGCCAGCACCGCGGCGCGCGTCCGCGCATCGCCGAGGATCCGGAAGTGCCCGCCGAGCGGCAGCCGCACGTTCGTGGCCCCGACGAGCTCGCTGCCGCCGGGGATGAGCGTGTCGAACACGCCGTAGACCGAGGTGATCCGCGCGTTCACGTCGCGCTCCTGCGCCAGCGCCGACAGCACCGGGTCCGTCGCACGGAACACGCGCAGGTGCGCCACGGGAGCCAGCTCCGCGTACCGCGACCCCCCGAACGGCGTCGACACGGCGACCATCCGGTCGATGCGGCCGTCCGGGTCGAGCTCCGTCATGGCGTACTTGCCGATCAACCCGCCCTTGCTGTGCGTCACGAGCAGCACGTCGTGCAGGTCGAGCTCGTCGATGGACGCCATCACCTCGGCTGCCGACACCGGCACCGGTCGCAGGTTGTGTCGCAACGAGGCGAGGACGTGCACGGGGTGTCCCTCGTCGTGCAGGGCGTCCATCAGGGGTCGCATGAAGTGCCACGTCTCGTAGACACCCGGCACGACGACGACGGGCGCCCCGTCACCGGTCAGGTAGTCGTCGGGCGTGGTCGGCCCCAGGCTCCGGACCTGCCACACCGCCGCATAGACCCAGTCGAGCGCGGCCCACCAGGCGCGCCGCACCACCTCCACCCGGACTGGAGGCACGACTCCCCCCACACGCGCCGGCTCACCGCCCGCAGTGGTCGGGTCGCTCACCGGGTCGCCACCACTCACCGGGTCGCCTCGAGCGACCGGGCCTGGCGGAACTCGTCGACGAGTTCCGCGAACGGCCCAGGCTGGTGCTCCTGCACGTGGTGCCCGCCGTACAGCTCGACCAGGGTCCCGTCCCGCGCCGCACGGGTCAGGCGTCCCGCCCACGCGCTGCGGGAGATCGGGTCGCGGCTGCCTCGCACGACCAGGACGGGCACGCGCAGAGCCGCCACGGCGTCGAGCATCGGGTAGCGGAGCATCGGCGTGAGCTGGCGCACGTACTGCCGCAGGCTCCGGAAGTAGTCGGTCAGCAGCACGACGTTCATGCGGGCGTCCTCGACCAGTCCGTCACGACCGAGCGCTGCCGCCAGCCAGGGCAGCGACCGGTGCCGGTCGTCGACGACCGGTCCGACGAGCACGACGGACACCACGGCGTCAGGGTGGTGCAACGCGGCGGCGACCACGACCTGCGAGCCCATCGACTGCCCGACCAGGACGCACTCGTGCACGCCCCGGGACCGCACGGCCCACATGACGACGTCGGCGAGCTCGTGGACCTCGAGCCGACGTCCGACCGGCGGCAGTCCGCCGAACCCCGGCAGGTCGACGGCGATCGTGCGGTGGCTGCGGGACAGGACGCGCTGGGACCGGGCGAACGAGCGGTGGGACATCCCGATGCCGTGCACCAGCACGATCGTGGGAGCCAGGGCATCACGGCGACGGCCGGCGGGAGCCATCGTCCGGAGCCGCACGAGCACACCGTCGACCGAGACCGTCTCCACCAGCGCGCGCACACCTCGAGCGTACGCAGGACGCACTCCCCAGGTGCTGGGCAGCCGCGTCATCGGGTCCTCTTGTGTTCGCGGCGTGGGATGTCGTCCATGAACGATCTCCCCCGCACGGACCCCGCGGTCCGCGACGACGACCAGGCTGCCCGTGCCGACGCGGGCTGGGCCAGCGCTCCGCCTGCCGGACCCGACCAGCAGTACGGCGCACCGAACCCGTTCGCTCCCACGAACCAGTACGGACAGGCCCCTGCCGGCCCCACGAACCAGTACGGACAGGCCCCGGCCGGCCCCACGAACCAGTACGGGCAGGCCCCCGCTGGCCCCACGCCCTGGTACGGCGCCGTGGCGACGACCGTGCCCGCCAAGCCCCGGCCGCCGTGGTTCTGGCCCGTGATCGCGGTCGCCGTGGGCCTGGCGGCACTGCTCGCGGGCGGTGGCGCGGGCTTCGCGATCGGCCACGCGATCGGGGCACACCAGTCGAGCTCGACCACGCAGTTCCCCGGGCAGGGCTCGAACGGGTTCCCCGGCCGGGGCGGCGGCACCGGCACGTTCCCGGGCCAGGGCAGCGGCACGGACTCCGGCATGGGTACGGGCACGAACGGTTCCGGTACGAACGGCTGAGCGCTACCCTCCGACCATGCGCAAGGTGACTACTGGACTGTTCGCGTCGGTCGACGGCGTCGTGCAGGACCCGTACAACTTCCAGTACGACAGCTTCGACGACGAGCTCGGGGCGGCGATGGGCACGTTCATGGGCCGCACGGACACCGTGCTGCTCGGTCGGAACAGCTACGCCGAGTGGTCGGAATGGTGGCCTGCCCACCCCGAGGACCCGTTCGGCCAGTGGATCAACCCGATCGAGAAGCACGTCGCCTCGACGACGCTCGGCCCCGACCTGTCGTGGCAGAACGCCTCGCTGATCCAGGGCGACGTGCACGCGTTCGTGCGCGACCTGAAGCAGCAGGACGGCGGCGAGATCGCGGTGTGCGGCAGCGTCACGCTCGTCCGCAGTCTGCTGTTCGCGGGGCTGCTCGACGAGCTCCAGCTCATGGTGCACCCGGCGATCGCCGGCACCGGGCGCAAGCTGTTCGAGCCGACCGACCCGCCCACGCGCCTGCGGCTGGTCAGCAGCACCGTGACCAGCAAGGGCAACGTCCTGAGCACCTACGGGCCGTTCGCCGACTGACGGCGGTGAGCCGGGCCTCCAGGCCGTGAACCGGGGAGACGCCCAGGCGGCGTACCCTCGGGGGTGCCGTTGACCGCATCACCCACGGAGCTCACCATGCCGCAGGACACCCGCCCGCACGTCGTCATCGTCGGCGGTGGATTCGCCGGCATCGCCGCGATGCGTGAGCTCGCCGACGCACCGGTCCGCATCACGCTCGTCGACCGCCACGTCTACAACATGTTCCAGCCGCTCATGTACCAGGTGGCGACGGGGGGCCTGAACGCGGGTGACGTGACATACTTCCTGCGCAGCCTGCGCGCACGCCAGGACAACGCCGAGTTCCGCCACGGGCTGCTGACGAACATCCGGCCCGACGAGAAGATCGCCGAGATGTCCGACGGCGAGGACCTGCACTACGACCACCTGATCCTGGCCAACGGCGTCAACACGAGCTACTTCGGCACCCCGGGCGCCTACGAGTACGCGTACTCGATGTACTCCCGCTCGCAGGCCCTGCGCATCCGCGACGAGCTGTTCACCCGGCTCGAGGAAGCGGCCGCCAACCAGGGCCCGGACGAGATCCGGATCGTCATCGTCGGCGGCGGCGCGACGGGTGTCGAGATGGCCGGAGCGCTGGCCGAGCTCCGCGACCAGGCTCTCGAGAGCGCGTACCCGGAGATCAGCCGCGGGAACATCACCATCACGCTCGTGCACCGGAGCGGCGAGCTGCTGAAGCCCTTCGCGCCCCGACTCCGGCGGTACGCGGCGAAGGTGCTGCGCAAGCGCGGTGTCGTGCTCCGCCTGAACACGGGCGTGTCCGAGGTGCGTCAGGACGGCGTGATGACGGCCTCGGGCGAGTTCATCCCGGCGTCGCAGGTCATCTGGGCGACCGGTGTGGCCGCGCACAAGGAGGTGTCGAACTGGGGCATGCCGCAGACCCACGGCGGTCGCATCCAGGTGAACGACGACCTGAGCGTGAAGGGCGTCGACGGCATCTGGGCCGCCGGGGACATCGCGGCGCAGGACGACGCGCTCGCCCAGCTCGCGCAGCCGGCGCTGCAGGGCGGCAAGCACATCGCCAAGCAGATCGTCCGCACCATGCACGGCAAGCCCACCGAGCCGCTGAAGTACTTCGACAAGGGCACGATGGCGACGATCGGCACGAACGCGGCGGTCGCACAGCTGCGCGGTGGCATCACGATGGTCGGGCCCGTGGCGTGGGCGGCCTGGGTCGCGGTGCACATCGCGTCGCTGCTCGGCAACGGCAACCGGCTGTCCACGCTGTCGCACTTCTTCGTCCGCTACCTGTGGTTCATGCGGAAGCGCTCGATCCCGATCGTCGGTGACGTCCGGCCGGTGCGGCCGAACGGGGACCGCGAGCCCGAACCCTGGCAGATGCAGAAGGCCGAGTAACGGCCCTGGCTCCTGGCCATGGCCATGGCCCTGGCCCTGGCCGCACGGTGCCGGGTCCGCCATCCGGTGCGAGCTCGTCCGCCCGTGCGAGGCTGGCCGCCCCGTGCGAGGCAACACGCCCGCACCAGGCGACCAGGCGCGCACCAGCGCGACCCCCGCACGACGGGAGGCGCGGGGTGCGGCCGCCACGAGCCTCCTGTCCGGCCGTGGCCGGCCTACGCCGCGCGCGCCCCGGAGTACGCGCCGGCCGCGATGTCCTCGGCGAGCGTGGGTCCGACGGGCTGCCACCCGAGCAGCGAACGCGTCGCCGTGGAGTCGCCCGACATCTCCATGCCGAAGAACTGCCCGATGAAGCCGAAGTGCGCGACGGCGTCGGCCGGGTCGACGGACGTGACCGGCAGCCCGAGTGCAGCGCCGATGGCCTCGGCGATGGCTCGCGTGGGTACCGAGGTCTCGGCCGTGGCGTGCAGGCGGGTGCCTGGCGGCGCCTGCTCGAGCCCGATCCGCACCAGACGTGCCGCATCCGAGCGGTGCACCGCGGACCAGCCGTTCGTGCCCTCGCCGACGTAGGCGGACACCCCGTGCCGCTGTGCTGCGGCGACGATCAGGGCGATGAAGCCGTGGTCACCGGTGCCGTGCACGGTCGGGGCGAACCGTGCGGCGATGGTGCGGACACCCCGCTCGACGAAGTCGAACGCCCGGTTCTCGCTGCCCCCGCGCATCGCGTCAGGTCCCGAGAACGGCGACGGGTCGGTCTCGAGCGCGGGTCGGTCGCCCGCCAGACCGGCGATCCCCGAGGCCACGACGAACGGACGGTCGGTGCCGACCAGGACCTCGCCCAGTGCCTCGACCGCGGCACGCTCCGACGCGTTCGTGGCCGCGGGGTCCGACCAGTCGTGCTTGTTGGCCAGGTGCACCACCGCGTCGGCGTCCGACGCACCGCGTCGCAGGGCGTCGAGGTCGTCGAGGTCGCCGCGCAGGGGTGTGGCGCCGGCGGCCGCGACCGCGCGAGCCGAGGCGTCGGAACGAGCGAGGCCGGTGACCTGGTGACCGGCGGCGACCAGGTCGTCGACGGTGGCGGAGCCGATCCAGCCGGAGGCTCCGGTGACGAACACGTGCATGGGTGGTCCTTCCAGACGCATCGGGTCGTGAGCAATCGATGTCACCCACTGACATCACCGTAGCACCCCATGTCAGCCGCTGTCATCAGTAGACTCTCCGTATGGCTCGATGGCAACCAGGGACCCGCGAACGCCTGATGTCCGTGGCGCTGCAGCTGTTCGCCGAGCGCGGGTTCGAGCAGACCACCGTCGCCGAGATCGCCGCCGCAGCCGAGGTCACCGAGCGCACCTTCTTCCGGCACTTCGCGGACAAGCGCGAGGTCCTGTTCTCCGGACAGGACGACTTCGTCGCGCTGTTCCTCGACCCCATCGCCCAGGCACCGGACGACACGGCACCGTTCGACCTGATCGCCCAGGCACTCGAGGCGACGGGCTCGTTCTTCCCGGACGACCGTCGTGCCTGGTCGCAGATGCGGCAACCGATCATCGAGGGCGAACCGTCCCTGAGGGAACGCGAACTCGGCAAACTGGCCACGCTCACCGTCCGCATCGGCCAGGCGCTGCGCGAGCGTGGCGTGACCGAACCGGCCGCCACCCTGGCCGCTGAGACCGGCGTGACGGTGTTCCACCTGTCGTTCCAGCAGTGGATCGCCCCCGACGAGGACCGCTCCCTGAGCGAGATCGTCCACGAGCGGATGCGGGCCCTGACGGAGTTGTTGCACCCCGGACACTGAGGTCGCTCATGGGGAGCCGGAGCATCCTCGATGGATGTCCACGAGCACGCTGACCCAGCGCCCCGCGGCCCCCGCGGCCACCGCTGCCCCGGCGAAGCCCGCGACCGGGCGACCCGCCGACCGATCCCCACTCGCCAGCCGGGCCACCGCGCTCGACGGCCTGCGTACCGTCGCGATCGTCATCGTGATGCTGTACCACCTGCACGTCGCCGGCTTCGAGGGCGGCTTCATCGGCGTGACGGTCTTCTTCGTGCTCTCCGGCTTCCTGATCACCACGCTGCTGCTCGGCGAGCACCGGCGCACCGGGCGGATCCGGCTCGGGTCGTTCTGGCTGAAGCGGCTGCTCCGGCTCTACCCGGCCTTGCTCGTGATGGTCGTCGTCGGCCTGGCCCTGTGGTCGTGGGTCGGCGACTACAAGGGCGCGTCGTTCGGCCCCGGCGAAGCGGCGTTCATCGCCCTGAGCTACACGGGCAACCTGTTCCGCTCGTTCTGGGACACCACGCAGGGCGTCTTCGCGCACACGTGGAGCCTGTCGATGGAGGAGCAGTTCTACCTGGTCTGGCCGCCGGTCCTGGTGCTGCTCTTCGCGCTCCGGGCTCGTCGCCGTGCACTCATGGCCGGGCTCGCGGTGGTCATCGTCGCCGCCTCGGTCGGGTCGTGGCTGAGCTACCGGACCCCCGGCAGCGGATCGACGCCGGACGTGTACTTCTCGCCCGTGCTCGGCCTGGTGCCGCTCGCGACGGGCTGCCTGCTCGCACTGCTGCTCGACGACGAGCGGGTCCGCGCCTGGGCCAGGGGCCTCGCGGGGCACCTCGGCACGTGGATCGGCATCGTGGTGCTGGCAGCCGTGCAGTTCTGGATCGACGACGACTGGACGCAGCACGCGTGGACCTTCGGCCTGCTGCTGCCCGCCACCGGGGTCGTCTCGGCACTGCTGATCGGCGGGCTGGTCTCGGTGCGCAGCCCGCTGTCGATCGCACTGTCGTGGACGCCGATGGCCTGGTTCGGCCGCCGGGTCTCGTACTCGGCGTACCTCTGGCACCCGCTCGTCATCGCACTGCTGGGCACGGTCGCATCGAGTGCCTTCGGGGCGTTCGACTGGGTGTGGCTGCTCGGTGCGGCGATCCTGGTGGCCGTCGGCGCGGCCTACGCGGTCGAGGTCCCGGTGGAGCAGCTCCGCCGACGGTTCCGGGAGGCCCGGCGCCTGTTGGCAGCGGAGCGTTCCGCCACGCAGACCGTTCGCTGAGGCGCGGGGCGCGACGGGGCGGCCCGGGCCGGTCCGTCGCGCGATCCGGCTCACGACCCCCGCCGGCCCGGCTGCTCCGTAGGCTCAGGGCGTGACCGTTGCGCGGACCGGAGTCCTGGTGGTCGGCGGTGGGCCCGTCGGGCTGTTCCTGGGCGCGCTGCTGGCCCATGCCGGCGTCGACGTGCAGGTCTGGGAGCGCCGAGACGCAGCGCCCACCGGGTCGAGGGCGATCGGCATCCACCCGCCGTCCCTCGACGCCTTCGCCGCGATCGGCGTCGCCGTGCCCGTGCTGGCCGAGGCTGCGCTGGTGCGTCGTGGCATCGCTCGCAGCCGCGGCCGGACACTCGGGACGCTGTCCTTCGACCAGGCCTCGGCGACACATCCCTACGTCGTCACGATCGACCAGCACCGCACCGAGCGGATCCTGCGCGCAGGCCTCGATGCGGCGGCACCCGGAGCGGTCAGCACGGGAACCGCACTCACCGCGTTGCACCGCCACCGGGACCACGTCGACGCGGTCGGCACCGGCCCCGACGGCAGCCCGGTCGCGCTGCGGGCGTCCTTCGTCGTCGGCGCTGACGGTGCCCGCAGCACCGTACGCGACCTGCTCGGCATCGGCACGACCGGGCGTGACTACCCGGACCGCTACGTGATGGGTGACTTCGCCGACCCCGAGCCCGTCGCTGCCCGCCGGGACGCCCTGGTCGACGTGGGACCGGACGGCGTCGTCGAGTCCTTCCCGCTGCCCGACGGACGTCGTCGGTACGTCGCACTCGTCGGTCGACGGACGCCAGCTGCGGACGAGGTCGACGCCGGCGCCCTGGCAGACACCGTCCATCGACGCACGGGGGCGACCCCGGACCCGGCCACGAACTCGATGCTGAGCGGCTTCCGGATCCGCCGACGGCAGGCCGGACGGGTGGGCGTGGGGCGGGTCGTGCTGATCGGGGACGCCGCGCACGAGATCAGCCCGATCGGCGGTCAGGGCATGAACCTCGGCTGGCTCGACGCCGCCGAGCTGGCGCCGCTGCTGGCCGAGGGCGTCCGGACCGGATCGGCCGGTCCGTGGCCCGCGTACGCCGCGCACCGGCAGGCGGTCGCTCGGCGGGCAGCGCGGCAGGCCGAGGCGAACATGCTGCTCGGTGGCCGGGCGGCCGGCCTCGGCATCCTGGGACGCGAGGTGCTGTTGCGGACGGTGCTGGGCCTGCCGTCGTCGGGCGTGCTGGCGCGGCAGTACGCGATGCGCTGGGCGTAGGCGTAGGCGTAGGCGTAGGCGTAGCCGTAGCCGTAGCCGTAGCCGTTGCTGTCGCCGTCGCCGTTGCCGCTGCCGTCCTGAGCCACGCTGCTCAGGCGACGAGCCGCGCCCCGGCCAGTCCGAGCTCGACGACCAGCACGAGCGACGACGCGATCACCAACCGGAACAGCGTGCGCGTCGGTGGCCCGGTCAGCACCAGACGCACGCCGACGACAGCCAGCACGACCACCACCACCGTGCCCACGACGGCGAGGACGACCCCGAGGCCGCGCACCGGGTCACCGCCGGACAGCTGCCCGAACAGGACCAGCCCGGCGGCGACGACCAGTGCCCCGAACGCGACGACCCCGGCGGCGTGCAGGCCGAGTCGGTGCGGGAACCCGCGGACGCCGGTCGCCGCGTCGTCCACCAGGTCCGGCAGCACGTTCGTGCAGTGGATCGCGATGCCGAAGACCGCCCCGGTGCCGATGGCCCATGGCGCCGGCAGCTGCGACGCGGGACCGGCGGAGACGGCGACCACCGGGAGCAGACCGAAGGCGACGACGAACGGCGCCACGGACCAGATCGACCGCTTCAGGCCCGCGTCGTAGGCCCACCCGGCGGCGACCAGCACCAGGTGCGCGACCGCGGCGACCGGCCCGAGGAACAGCGAGAGCACGACCGCGGCCGCCGCTGTGCCGAAGGCCGCGTTGCGGACGGTGCCAGCGGCGATGTGGCCCTGCGCGACGGGCTTGTCGGAGCGGCCGACTGCGCGATCGCGGTCGGCATCGATCCAGTCGTTCGCCAACCCGATCGACAGCTGCCCCGCGACCACGGTCAGCGCCACCAGGACGACCAGCCGGACGGGATGGCCGACCGCGGCGGCGATGACCGCAGCCAGCACGGTGACCGTGACCGTCGGGCCCGGGTGCGACGAGGCGAGGAGCAGTCGCACCGGTGACGTCATGCGCCGAGCCTACGGACCGCGGCCACGGTGGGCGTCAGGCGCGGTCGTGGAGGGTCACGTGGTAGCCGTCCGGGTCGGCGAACGTGAACGTGCGACCGAAGGGTCCGTCGATCGGGTCCGCGACGATGGTGTGTCCGTCGGCGACCAGCGCGTCGTGGATGGCCTGCACGTCGGTGGCGTGCAGCCAGATCGCGGCGCCGAGGCCCGGCTGCGCCTGACCCGCGATGTCGGTGCCGGGGACGACGTCGCGCAGGGCGAAGGCGACGGGGCTGGTCGTGAAGACGACCGCGTGCGGTGGCCCGGCCGGCGAGCGCTCCAGGCCCAGGTAGTGCTCGTAGAAGGCCTGCGAGGCGTCGAGGTCGGTGACCTGCAGCGAGATGAAGTCGGGTCCGGTGACCGGCATGGTGGGCTCCTTCGGTGTGTGTCAGTTGGCTGACACGAGTCAATCTATGTCAGAATGCTGACATGAGTCAAGTGGACGACGGGATCGATCTCGAGACCTCGCTCGGGTACCTGCTGAAGGAAGCCGCCAGTGCCCTGCGCACCGCGATGGAAGGTGCCCTCCGGCCGCTCGGCATGACCATCACGCACTACTCGTGCCTCGAGCTGCTCGCGCAGCGACCGGGGTCGAGCAACTCCGAGCTGGCGCGGGGCACGTTCGTGACCCGGCAGTCGATGAACGTCCTGCTGCAGGCGCTCGAGCGGAACGGCGAGGTCTCCCGTCCCGAAGCCGCGCCGGTCGGCAAGGTGCTACCCACCCGACTGACACCGAAGGGCCGCAGGCTGCTCGGCCAGGCGACCCTGGCGGTCCGCGCGGTCGAGGTCCGCATGCTCGACGGACTCGACGCCGATGCGCTGCAGGCAGCACGCACGACACTGCGGAGCATGGTCCGGTCCCTCCGGGCGACGACGCCGACGACGACCACGACGCCGACGACGACCGCGACGACGCCGGTCGAACCGTAGGCTCGGATGGTGACCGGATCCACCGAGCGGCCTGCAACGGCACACGCCCAGCTGGCCGCCGCCGTCCGCGGGGACCTCCGCCCCCTGGTGTCGGACGTCCCCGCAGCCGAGTCCCCCCGTCAGGCCGCAGTCCTCATGCTGTTCGGCGTGCTCGACGACGTCCCGAGCGACCACCGCGCTGCCGATGCCGCCGTCGCGCAGGACCTCGACGTGCTGCTCCTCGCGCGCGCCACGACGCTCCGAGCGCACCCGGGGCAGGTCGCCTTCCCCGGCGGACGGCTGGACCCGGGCGACGCTGACGCCACGGCGGCAGCGCTCCGCGAGGCGCACGAGGAGACCGGGCTCGACCCGACCGGTGTCGAGGTGCTCGGTGCGATGCCCGCTGTGCCGCTCGCGTTCTCACGGCACCTGGTCACACCCGTGCTCGGCTGGTGGCAGCACCCGTCGCCCGTGCGGGTCGTCGACGAGGGCGAGTCCGCCGCCGTGTTCCGCGCGCCCGTCGCCGATCTGCTCGACCCCACCCACCGGGGCGTCACCGTGCTGCGTCAGGACGGCCGTGAATGGCGCGGGCCGGCGTTCACGATCGACACCGACACCGGCCGACACGTGGTCTGGGGCTTCACGGCGTCACTGCTCGACGCGCTGTTCACCCGGCTGGGGTGGGAGGAACCATGGGACCGCCAGCACGAGGTGCCGCTCCCCGCGTGACGCGCTCGAGGCCCAGCCCGAGCACGCCGAACAGCGCGCCGGCCGCGGCCCAGACGAGCACCGTCACCGCGATCTCCCCCGGGAGCAGTGTCCCCGTCGACCATGCCAGCGAGACGATGGACGGGAACCGTGCGATCGGTGCTCCGAAGTCGATCGCCGGGAACGCCACACCCGTCACGGACGTGACGAACGCAGCCCCGGCAGCGGCGAGCGCGGCGATCGGCACGACCGACACCCGGCGGCCGGTCCAGGCCGCGCCGACCCCGACGAGTACGCCGAGCACCGCGCCGGTGACGACAGCCCAGACCCAGTCGGCGTCGAGGTCCACCTGGGCGAAGCCGGCGCCGATGAAGTCGCCGCTGGCCGGCAGGCCCGAGGCCCACGATGTGTTCCCGCGCCGCAGCCACCACCCGAGCAGTCCCGCAGCAGCGCCGAGCACCGTGGTCGCAGTGACGAGACGCACCACCGCTGCCGTCGGACGCCGGAGCGGGCGAACGGCCCCGACCAGCGACGCTGCAGTCCCGACGACGGCACCGACGGCGGTGACGATCAGCACCACCGTGTTGCCGGTCGCACCGTCGGCGGGCAGACGCAGCAGGAGGTTGGCCGGCACCACCTGGGCGACGAACCCCCAGCAGCAGAACGCGACGAGCGCGAAGACGGTCAGCACGGTGGACCGGAACGGTCCGCGGCGCGCCAGGACCGGTGCGACGAGGGCGGCGAGCACGGTGCCGACGGCCGTCGCGACGAGGACGAGTGCCGGGGCGAGCGCCGCGGCCGCCACGGCGAAGTCGGCGGCGCGGTCGCGGTCGGTGGTCGGGACGACGGCCACGACCGCGATCCAGAGCCCCGCGGCCCAGGCCACCCCCACCTGGAAGCCGGTCAGCGTCCCGCGGCCGATCAGTCGTGTGCGCACGACCCCATCCTGGCGGACCGCCCCGTCCGCAGCGGTACGATCGGCGTCAGCGGGAACGGAGTCAGCATGACGAACCTCGACCCCCGACGCGGAGCCGGGCGCCGGACACGACACGACGTGGAACACCTGGTCGACGCGCTGGCGGCACGGATGGGCGGCGACACCGCGGCCGTGCGGGCAGCGGTGTTGAGCGTGCTGCACTCCCGCGAGCAGCAGCACCTGGCCGAGATGGAACTGCGGCGCGGCATCTTCGACCTCGCCGACCTGGGCGTGTCCGAACGCGACATCGCCCGACTGGCCGGCATCTCGCAACCCGAGGTCTCGCGGCGGCTGACCCGACGCGGGCTGACGGCATCGCGTCCGTCGCCGCGCGAGGTGATCTCGCAGCGTCAGGCCGGCCTGATCGACTCGGACACCATGGTGCGGGAGCTCTCGACGATGGTGATGACCCACCGCATCCCGGCCCGCGACTCCGGCTACGACAGCGCCGCGGCGCAGACCGGCACGGCGAAGGAACTGGCGGCGGCGTTCCAGGACGGGCTGATCAGCGAGGGCGAGTACGAGACCGTGCGCAAGGCGATCGCCGGGCGGCTCGGCCGGACGCACACACGGTGAACACCGAGCCGGACGCACACACGGTGAACACCGAACCGGACGCACTCCGCACGAGCGCCGCCCCGGACGACCGAGCCCTGCGCGACCGCACCGCCGCAGACCTGGCGGCCTTCCTGCAGGCGGCGTGCCTGGACGACCCGTGGACCGAGGACCCCGCCGGCAGCACCCGCCTGCGCTACGCCCCGGACGGCTTCCTGTACACGGCCGAACGGCTGAAGCTGCACGAGACGTTGCTCGCCGCACACACCGCACAGACGCCGGCACCGTCCGACGACGGCACCCTCGCGGTGGTCGTGACCGCCGGGCCTCCCGGCTCGGGCAAGACGACGGCGCTGTCCCGGATGCCCGAGCTCGACGCCTACCGGCACATCGACGCGGACGACTTCAAGGACGCACTGCTCGAACGCGCCTCAGCCGACGGACTGCTCGACGCGTGGACGACGCGAGTGCTGGTCGACGGCGCCCCCGTCCGGCCGAGGGAGCTCGCCGCGTACGTGCACGCCGAGTCCACCGCCGTCGCCGACACCCTGCGCCGCCGGTCCTTGCGCGACGGCGAGAACGTCGTGGTGCACGGCACCCTGTCGAGCGTCGACTACCTGGACGACCTGCTGTCCGAACTCGACGACGCCGGGTACGACCGGCTGCGGATCGTCGACGTCGAGGTGCCGTTCGACGCGGCCCTCGAGCAGGCGACGGCCCGCTGGTGGCAGGTCCGGCGCACCGACGACCCGCTGGGCGGCCGGTTCGTACCGGCCGCGGCCATCCGTCGCTACTACCCGGGCGCCGGGCAGTCGTTGTGCCGGTCGAACGTGTCCGAGCTCGAACGACGGGCCGCCGACCTGGGCTGGGACGTCAGGGTCGAGCGGATCGGCTGACGGCCTGCGGCGTCTCCGGCGCGACCGAGGGCACATCGTCCGGAACACCAGCCGGAGCCGCTGCGGTGTCGGTCGCGACCACAGCCTGATCGACGGCGTCCCGCTCGACGACCCGACGCCGCCGGAGCAGCAGCACCCCGGAGGCCAGCGCGATCCCGACCAGGATCACCACACCGCCCACGGGTTCGTTCCACCGCACCCGCTCCCCCAGCACCAGCACGCCCAGCACCACGCCGACCACGGGCGTCAGGTACGTGACGGTCGAGGCGCGCGCCGCTCCCCAGGCCTGGACGAGTCCCGTGTTCCACATGTAGGCCAGCCCCGTGCCGACGCACCCGAGTCCCAGCATCGCGGCCACGATCCTCCAGTCCAGCTGCATCGGGGCGGTCGCCGTGACCGGCGCGACCAGCAGCATCAGCCCGGCGGCCAGCGTCAGCTGGACGGTGGTCAGGGTGACGGCGTCGTGGCCGCTGCCCGCGACGAACCGCCGCATGTAGGCCAGACCGAAGCCGTAGCAGGCGGTCATGCCGAGCAGCGCGAGCTGTGCCGGCACCGTCGCCAGGACCGACGGGTCACCGATCAGGTCCCACGGGCCGACCAGGACGAGCACGCCCACGATCCCGATCAGCACCCCGGCGAGCTGCCGGCCACGCAGCCGTTCGGCAGGCAGCAGCAGTGGCATCGCCAGCAGCACCATGATCGGGGTGGTCGCGTTGTAGATGCTCGCCAGACCGCTCGGCACGCTCTGCTCCGCCCACGCGACGAGCGAGGACGGCACGGCGTTCAGGAACACCGCCAGCACGAGCAGGTGCCCCCACAGCGCCTTCGAGCGTGGCCAGCGACGACGGGTCGCCAGCAGGATCACCAGCAGGGTCAGCGCGCCGAGCAGGACCCGTCCGAGCGCGACCTGCTGCGGCGACAGGCCCTCGAGCCCGATCTTCATGAAGAGGAAGCTCGAGCCCCAGGTCAGCGCCACCAGGACGAACAGGATGCCGTTCATGCCGCTAGTGTCGAGCCATCGACCGGCATGAGGCAAACGCATCGGCCTCATGCGCCCATGAGGAGTACGCATGTCCGTCACGATCGCACAGCTCCGGGCCCTGGTGACCACCGTCGACAGCGGCTCGTTCACCGCCGCCGCTCGGTCGCTCGGCGTCGGTCAGTCGGCCGTCTCGCACGCCGTCGCGGGGCTCGAGCGCGAGCTCGGCGGTCCCGTCCTGCAGCGCGGCACCGCCGCCGTCCCGACCCCGCTCGGCGACCGCCTGCTCGGTCACGCCCGCACCGCGATCGCCTCGGTCGACGCCCTGGAGGCCGTGGTCCGGCCCGGTACGGCGCGCGGCACCGTGCGTCTCGCCGCCGTCCCGACCGTGTGCCAGGGTCTGCTGCCGCGGCTGCGCGAGGTGTGGGCGGTGACCCTGCCCGACGTCGACGTGCAGGTCTACGAGGGCGACGACGACGAGATGCCCGACTGGCTCGAAGCCGGCACCGTGGACGCCGCCGTGCTCGTCGACCCCGCGACGATGCCGCCCGGCGGCGTGGTCGTCGCCACCGACGAGATGGCCGCCGTCGTGCGCCGAGACCACCCGCTCGCCGACGCCGCACCCCTGACACTCGACGACCTGCACGAGGACGGGCTGGTCGCCGGCGGTGGCGGGTGCGAGTACCAGATCCAGCGCATGCACGAGATCGCGGGGCAGCCGTTCCGGTACGCCCACCGGGTGCGGGAGATGAGCACGATGTTCGGCATGATCCAGCGGGGCGAGGGGGTGTCGATCGTGCCGACGCTCGGTCGGGTGATGCTGCCCGACGACCTGGTGATGGTGCCGACCGAGCCCCGGCTCGTGCGGACGCTGGTGCTGAGCGGGCCGTCCTCGCGGCCGTGGCACCCGCTGGCGAGGGCGCTCGTCGACGCGGTGTGAGGGGTTGCACTCACAAGTGCAACTGGCGTACCGTCGAGCCCAGCACACGAGAGCGGAGGCGCGATGGAGACTGTGACGACCGAGCGTCGGCGGATTGCCGTGGACCAGGCGGTGCAGTCGTCTGCACAGGAGTTCGTGACGGCGTCGACCTCGCGACACATCGCCTCGATGCACGCCGTGTTCGACGATGACCGGACCGTGCAGCTGCCGAGCGCGCTCGTCGACGTCGTCACACAGGCCATCGAGGCACTGAGCACGGGCGCTGCGGTCACCGCGATGGCCTTGCCGCGCGAACTCTCGACCACTGTTGCGGCCGACCTGCTCGGTGTCTCACGGCCGACACTGATGAAGATGATCGGTCGTGGGGAGATCTCCGCACACAAGGTCGGGTCGCACCACCGACTCGTCCGCGACGATGTCTTCGCGCTCCGTCGTGATCGCCAGATCGCACGGGCTGCCGCGACGCACGAGCTCTTGGTCGCCGGCGAGGCCTTCGACTGACCGGGGCGCGGACGGTACGCTCGATATGTGATGCATCAGCGTGTGTTCGTGGACGCGAACGTGCTGTGCAGCCGGACCCTCCGCGACTGGACCTGCCTGCTCCGAGCACGGGTCGACGGGCTCTTCCAGCTCCACACGACTGAAGACGTCCTCGCCGAGGTCCTGCACACGCTGCGTCGGCTCCACCCCGAACGCCCGGGTGGTGCGGTGACACGGCTGCGTGCAGCCGTCCTCGCGTCGATCGACGAACTGGTCGACGACTTCGACGCGACCGTGCCGTACGCGGGCAACGACCCCGATGACCGACACGTCCACGCGGCCGCCGTCGCCTGTCGCGCAGACGTCCTGCGCACACAGGACCGCGGCCTCGCTGCTGCCCCGCAGTCCCACTACCTGGTGTCCGGGTGCGACGCGTTCTTCACCCGCATCGACGACATGGCTCCAGCCGCCGTTCGAGACGTGTGCCTGCAGCAGGTCGAGTACTGGGCAACGCGGACATCGCATCCGGCCGAGGCGCTGGTGGCAGCGCTCCATGACGCCGGATGCCCGGTGTTCGCGAACCGCGTCCGCGCGCACCTCGCGGCGATCGGGAACGACGACCACCGGTGCTGACCCGGCGTGCAGGGGTCCTCGGCAGGATGGGGTGATGGCCGAGACCTACGTGAAGACCTTCACCGACCCGAACGAGGCAGCTGCCGAAGCCGCCGGCCTGGAGTGGCTCGCCGAGGCCGAACCGGACGGTGGCACCCGCATCGCCCGGGTGCTCGGACGACCGCGGCCGACCGTGCTCGAGCTGGAGTTCGTCTCCGACACCGCGCCGTCGACGGCCCAGGCGGAGCGCTTCGGCCGGTCCCTGGCGCACACCCACGCCGCCGGAGCCGCGCACTGGGGAGCCCCGTCGCCCGGGTTCCCGGCGGTCGGGTCGATGCGCGTCGGGCGGTCGCGGACGCCCTTCGTGCCCGCGGTCGACGCACCCGACACGTGGGGCGAGTTCTTCGCGGAGTACCGGATCCGCGACTTCGTGCAGCGCATCGTCGACGCGGGCGGGTACGACGGCTCCGAGGCCGCGGTGTTCGAACGTGTCGCCGACCGACTGGAGGACGGCACGCTCGGCTCCCCGCAGCCCGCACTGGTCGGTGACGGCCCCGCGCGGCTGCACGGCGACCTGTGGGCGGGGAACGTGCTGTGGCCGCGCGATGCGTCCGAGCCGACCGGGGCGGTGCTGATCGACGCGACACCGCACGGTGGGCACGCCGAGACGGACCTGGCACTGCTGGCGCTGTTCGGACTGCCCCGGCTCGAGACCGTGCTGGCGGCGTACGACGCCGAGTCCCGGCTGGCGGCGGGGTGGCAGGAGCGCGTCGAGCTGCACCAGCTGGCGCCGCTGCTGCTGCACGTGCTGCTGTTCGGCGGGTCGTACACGGACGCGGCACTCCGGGCAGCGCGCCGGTACGCCTGACGGTCGCACGGTGCGAGGTTCGCTGGGCTCGCGCCGTGCGCGGTTGATCCCCGGTGCGAGGTTGATCGCCTGGTGCGAGGGAACAACCGCGCACCAGGCGGCCAAGGTCGCACGAGACGGGTCGGGACCGCGCGCAGCTCCTTACCCGGCGCACAGGTGACGCATGGGGCCGTTCGGGGAACACCCCGGAGGCTCACTGCCATGACCACGTACCCGATCCCCGTGACCGACCGTCGCGACCGTGCGCACCCGGGAGCGCCCACGCGTCGCCGAGCTGTCCCCCGGCTCTTCCTCGGCGAGCGCACCGACGCCCGCTGGCTCCGCCCGGCGTTCTGGCTGCTGCTCGTCGTCACCGCCGTCGTGTACTGCTGGGACCTCAGCATGTCCGGGTACGCGAACAGCTTCTACGCCGCCGCCGTGCAGGCCGGCACGAAGTCGTGGGAGGCGTTCTTCTTCGGCTCGCTCGACTCGTCGAACTTCATCACGGTGGACAAGCCGCCCGCGTCGCTGTGGGTGATGGTGCTGTCCGCCCGGCTGTTCGGCTTCTCGAGCACCAGCCTGCTGCTGCCCCAGGCGCTGATGGCCGTCGGATCGGTCGCGCTGGTGTGGGGCACGGTCCGCCGCACCCTGGCCCGGCTCGGGTCGACGACCGCGAACGTCGGCGCCCTGCTCGCCGGGTTCGTCGTCGCAGCGACCCCGGCAGCGGCGCTGATGTTCCGCTTCGACAACCCGGACGCCCTGCTGGTCCTGCTGATGACCGCCGGCGCGTACTGCACGGTGCGGGCCCTCCCCCGCGGCAGCTGGCGGTGGATCGCCCTGGCCGGTGTCGCGCTCGGGTTCGCGTTCCTGACGAAGATGCTGCAGGGGCTGCTCGTCCTGCCGGCGTTCGGCCTGGTGTACCTCGTCGCCGCCCGCACCACCGTGCCGAAGCGCATCGTCGGGCTGCTGATCGCTGCCGGGTCGCTCGTCGTCGCAGCCGGCTGGTGGGTCGTCGCCGTGTGGCTGTGGCCCGCCGACGCCCGCCCGTACATCGGCGGTTCGACGAACAACACCGTGCTCGACCTGGTGTTCGGCTACAACGGCCTGGGCCGGATCTTCGGCGGCTCGGGCAACGGCGGCGGGGGCGGCGGCACGACCGGCGGCACCGCGGGTTCGTCCTTCGGCGGCAGCACCGGACTGAACCGCCTGTTCTCGTCCGAGATGGGCCTGGAGATCTCGTGGCTGCTGCCCGCGGCGTTGATCGCGCTCGTGCTCGGCCTGGTCGTCGTCGGACGTCGTCACGTGGCCGATCCGGCACGCGCGGGTCTGGTGCTGTGGGGCGGTTGGCTGCTGGTCACCGGGCTGGTGTTCTCGTACATGTCCGGCACGATCCACCCGTACTACACGGTCGCGCTCGTCCCGGCGATCGCCGGCCTGGTCGGCACCGGCGGCGCCCTGCTCTGGCGGGCCCGCACCCGGATGACCGGTCGCCTCGGTCTGGCCGCCATGGTGGGCAGCACGGCCTTCTGGGGCTGGTGCCTGCTCAACGAGAACCCGACGTGGCTGCCGTGGTTGCGCTGGGTGATGCTCGCCGGTGGCCTGCTGTCCGCCCTCGCGATCATCGTGGGGAGCATCCCGTCGCTCCGCAAGCTCGTGACCGTCGGCGTGCTGGCCGGAACGCTGTTCGGACTCACCGGCACCACCGCCTACGCGTTCGCCACCACCACGGTGGCGCACTCCGGCTCGATCCCGAGCGTCGGTCCGTCGGGGTCCTCCGGTGGCGGGATGGGCGGCGGCATGCCGGGAGGCTCGGGTGGCCCCGGCGGATCGGCCGCCGGCACCGAGAACGACGGCTCCGACAGCGGCACCCAGCAGGGTCCCGGCGGCACGCCGCCGGACGGTAGGACCCCGCCCAGCGGGACCTCCGGCGAGATGCCGGGTGGCACCGACGGCGAGGCGCCCGGCACCGGGACCTCCGGGACGGAGTCGGGGACGGGCCTCCCGTCCGGTGGTGGCGACCAGGCGACCGACGGTGGCGGCATGGGCGCTGGCAGCGCGACGACCTCGGCCGCGCTGACCAAGCTGCTCGCGCAGACCGACACGACCTGGGCCGCCGCGGTGGACGGATCGCAGTCCGCCGCGCAGCTGGAGCTCGACAGCAACACCCCGGTGATGGCGATCGGTGGCTGGTCGAGCGACCCGACCCCGACGCTGGCCGAGTTCAAGGCGTACGTGGCCGAGGACAAGATCGCGTACTACATCGCCTCGGGCAACGGCGGCGGGATGGGTGGCGGGTCCTCCACGGCGTCGGCGATCAAGGAGTGGGTGGCCGCGAACTACTCGTCGACGACCGTCGGCGGCCAGACCGTCTACGACCTGACCGTCGCGAAGTAGGCTCGGCGCGATGTCCGACCAGCCGCTCCAGCGCACCGACGGCTCGCCCGTCCGTGCCCTCGTCGTCGACGACGAGCACGCGCTCGCCGACGCCGTCCGCCAGGCGTTCGAGGCGGACGGCTGGTCGGTGCGTGCCGTGCACCGCGGTCGGGACGTGCTGTTCGCGGCGCGCGAGTTCCAGCCCGACGTCATCGTGCTCGACGTGATGCTGCCGGACCTGGACGGGTTCCAGGTGCTGGAGCGGCTGCGGGATGCCCGGGACGACGTCCGGGTGCTGTTCCTGACCGCCCGGGACTCGTCCGAGGACCGGTTGGCCGGCCTGACCCGGGGCGGCGACGACTACCTGACCAAGCCGTTCGGGGTCGCCGAGCTGCTGGTCCGGGCGCGGATCCTGGCCCGGACCTCGGCCCGCGTGGCGGCGACCGCATCCGTGGGGATCACCGTCGGCGACCTGGTGCTCGACGAGGACGCGCGGACGGTCACCCGGGGCGGCGAGGCCATCGAGCTGACCCCGACCGAGTTCGAGCTGCTGCGCCACCTGGCGCGGAACGCGAACCGGGTGCTGTCGCGGGAGCACCTGCTGGCGAACGTCTGGGGCATGGACTTCGGGTCGTCGTCCAACCTGGTGGACATGTACGTGTCGTACCTGCGGCGCAAGGTCGACGCGGGACGCTCGCCGCTCGTGCACACCGTCCGGGGCGCCGGGTACGTGCTGCGGCCGGCGACGCCGTGAGGGACCGCTCGGCGCGCGTGCCGTCGCTGCGGTGGCGGATCGTCGGGGCGGTGGCGCTGCTGCTGGTCCTGACGAACGTCGTGGTCGGGATCGTGACGGTGGTGGCCTACCGGGGGTACCTGGTCGGGCGGTTGGACGCCGAGCTCGCGACCGCTGCGAGCCGGACGATGGGGCCGGGTGACGGGCAGCCGCCGCCGGGGTCCGGGTCCTCGTCCGGGTCGGGGTCGTCGTCGGGCTCGGGGTCGTCGTCGGGCTCGGGGTCGTCGTCGGACCGTCCGGATCCGGGCAACGCGTTCATCGGTGCGCCCGGGCAGTCTGCCGACACCGTCGTGGCGATCTTCCGCGGCAGCAGCACCGTGCTCGCCGGGTACACCGACGCGAAGGGACAGCAGCACGGCCTGAGCGCGGCGCAGGAGCGGACCCTGGCGACCGTCGCCACCGACGGCGAGCCGGTCACGGTGACGCTCGGGTCGCTCGGGACCTACCGCGCCGAGGCCGTCGGTTCGGACGGCGACGTGTTCGTCACCGCCCTGCCCCTCGGTGACCTGCGGGCCTCGATCGTGCGGCTCGTGGTCGTCATCGGGAGCGTCACGCTCGTCGGGCTGCTCGTCGCCGTGTGGGCGGGCGCGATGCTCGTGCGGCGGTCGCTCCGTCCCCTGGAGCACGTCGCGGCGGTGGCGTCGAGCGTGACCTCGCTCGACCTCGAGCGCGGCGACACCGACATCACCGTGCGCGTCGCCACGGCCGACCTCAGCAGCAACCGCGAGGTCGGCGCCGTCGGGACGGCCCTGAACCGGCTGCTCGGGCACGTCGGCCGCGCGCTCACCGTCCGTCGCGACGCCGAGTCGGGCATGCGCACCTTCGTCGCCGATGCCTCGCACGAACTCCGGACGCCGATCGCCACCGTGCGCGCCTACGCCGAGCTGTCGTCGAGCACGAGCGACCTCGACGCCGTCCACCGCAACGTCGACCGCATCGGGCACGAGGCCGTCCGGATGGGCGCCCTGGTCGAGGAACTGCTGCTGCTGGCCCGGCTGGACTCGGCAGCGCTCGCCGCCGGTCCGGCACCCGCCGCGACGGACCCGGTCGACCTGACGTCCGTGGTCGTCGAAGCGACGATGGACGCTCGCGCCACCGCTCCGGACCACCGGTGGGAGCTGCAGGTCGACGACGAGCCGGTCGTGGTGCCGGGCGACGCGGCGCAGCTGCGGCGGGTCGTGACGAACCTGCTCGCGAACGCCCGGACGCACACACCACCCGAGACCACCGTGGTCGTGTCCCTGCGGCGCACCACGGCCTCCGGTGCGGTGTTCGTCGTGACCAACGACGGACCGGTGATCCCGGACGTCGCCCTGCCGACGCTGTTCGACCGGTTCACCCGGGGCGAGGCGTCGCGATCCCGCGAGCACGGCACCAGCGGGCTCGGGCTGGCGATCGTCCGCGCGGTCGTCGAGTCGCACGGTGGGACCGTCCGGGTGTCGTCCGAGCCCGGGCGCACGGCGTTCACGGTGTCCCTGCCCGCGTCCTGACCGGCGCGGGGACGGGGCGGCAGGGTGCCACTCGGCGGGTGGGAACGGGCGGCGAACCGGGAGGTCCGGCCCGGGTTTCAGACGATCGTCCAACGTCCGGGCCGATCGCGTGCGTCCGGCCCCCAGCGCTCGCAGGATGGGTCATGTCCGAGCACGACGGCCACACCGGCCACCACTGCAGAGATGGGATCAAGATCATGAACTCGTTCAAGACCAAGACCGTGAAGACACTCGCCGGCACCGCACTCGGCGGCGCGATGATCGCCGGAGCGCTCGTCGCAGCCCCGGCGCAGGCCGCTGAGCCCGCACCGACCGCGTCCGCCTCGAGCAGCGTCGGCGGCAGCGGGAACGTCAACGTCAACCTCGACCCGGTCGCGATCGTCAACGCGATCAAGGACGCCGTGAACGACCAGAGCGACCGGGGCGGCGCCGTGCAGGCTGCGCTCGACGTCGGCTACTGGAACGCCGGCAACCCGGACCGCCTGACGGTCGCCGTGGTGAACAAGAACCAGGACATCACGGTCGAGGGTGACGTCGCGGACGCCCAGTCGATCGACATCAAGGGCGGCAACTACGTCATCTACTGGTTCAAGGGCCCCGGCAAGATCACCAACAACGGTGACGGCGGCTGGCTGAACTGGGGCGCGTTCGGCAACATCGTCCGGACCGACAACGTCATCAGCGTCAACGGCGGCTGACCACACCGCACGACCGACACCCCCTGGGGCCCGCGGGTCTCAGGGGGTGTCGCCGTGTCGACCGGACCGTGAGCGGAGCCAGCCCCGGACGAAGGCGACGGAGACGAGTGCCGTCCGGTTCGGCGCACCGCACGCGCGCATGAGCCGCCCGAGGTGCCAGGCGACGGCCTGCCGGCTGTAGGCGGTCTCCTTCGCGATCGCGTCGTTCGACAAGCCCTGCGCGGCGAGCGCCAGCATCTGCTCCTCGGTCTCGTCGAGTCCGGGCACGGCTGCCACGAGCTCGACGTCCGTGTCGGTGTCGTCGATGCCCGGCGTCCGCCGTCGCTGCTGCGCCCAGGCCTCGAACCAGCACGTCCCGAGTTCGTGTGCGACGAGCGAGGCACGCCCCATCGCGAGCATCGCGCGTCCCGGGTGCTCCTGCGTGGCGGTCCGCATCACCAGCGTGAAGACGCGCAGCGCCGGCACGGCCCCACGCAACGCGACGGCGACGTCGACCCGCGGATCGGTCGCCCGGTCGGCGGCGAGGGCGCGGAGTGCCGACAGGGCCTCGGAGTCGACCGGTGTGCCGTGTTCGACGGCGTGCAGCGCAGCGGGCAGGACCACGGGGACGATCTCGGCGTAGCGCTCACGCAGCCAGTCGTGACCTGCGGGCCGGATGCCGTCGAGCGGCGGTGCCAGGAGCATTCGGGCGAACTCGTCCGAGCGGTCGTCGAGGCCGAGACCCAGTCGTTCGCCGGGCAGCAGCGTCGATGAACGATGGACGTCGTCCGGTCCGGCCACGGTGCCCCCTCGTCAGCACCCGTCGTCCTGTCCGACGAGTGTCGCGCTTCGCAGTGTACCGATCGGTCCACCCGGCCGTCCGCGACGCGGGTGAACACGAGGGGAAGTCGTCTGCCAGGCTCGGGGTGTGCCGTACGAACGCGAACCCTGGGTCCAGCAGCTGCGCAGCGGGGCGTTCCCCCGCCTGGGGAAGGCCGCGGTGGGCACGTCGCTGCTCGGGGTTGCCGGGCTGGTCGGGGGGATCCTGCTGCTCCCGCGGTTCGCACCCCTGCCGTGGTTCTGCGTCGTCCTGGCGCTCGGGCTCGCCGTCGGCGGGTGGGTCCTGCGCCGTGCGGATCGTGCCGCCGTCGCCCGTGCCCGCGCGTGGACCGAGCAGCCGAGCCTGTTCGTGCCGGTGAGCCGGGCCTACCGGGGTGAACTGCCGACGTTCGGGGTGCCCGTCGAGCGCGGCGACCAACCGCGCCTGTGGACGGCCGACGCGATCGGGCTGCACGCGTGGGACGGTGCACGCGCCGACCCCGTGGCCGAGATCACGTGGGAGCAGATCGACGACTTCGAGCCGGAGGAGCGGAAGACCTTCACCGGCCAGAGCGCCTGGGCGCTGGGGATCCGAGGAGCCGGCGGCGCCCGGCTCGGGCTCTCCTGCCGGCGGGCACTCGGCTCGCCGGTCGGGGCGAGTGCCACTCGGACCGACATCCTGATGCGGGTGCTGCGGTCCGAGGCCGGCCGGCGCCGACAGGGGTCCTGACCACCGAGGACGTTCTTACCGCCACCACAGGGGCGTGCTCCGGTCCGCATGGCCGCGCTGCCGAGCATCAGCAGCATGACGGAGACGAACCCCACCCTCGACATCGACATCGTCGTCCCCTGCTACAACGAACAGGACACGCTGGCGGCACACGTCCGGCGACTGCACACGTTCTGCCGGGCGACGTTCCCACAGCGCTGGCGCATCACGATCGCCGACAACGCCTCGACGGACGACACCGCGCGCATCGCCGACGACCTCGCCGCGATGCTCCCCGAGGTGCACGCCGTCCACCTGCCCGAGAAGGGCCGCGGCCGAGCGCTGAAGGCCGTGTGGGGTGCGTCCCCGGCCCGGGTGCTCGTCTACGTGGACGAGGACCTGTCGACGGACCTCGCCGCGCTGGAGCCCCTCGTCGCCCCGCTGCTGTCCGGGCACTCGGACCTGGCGATCGGCACGCGCCTGGCCGGCTCGTCGCGGGTGGTCCGCGGCGGCAAGCGGGAGTTCATCTCGCGCTCGTACAACCTGCTGCTGCGGACCACGATGGGGGTGTCGTTCTCCGACGCACAGTGCGGCTTCAAGGCGATCACCCGGCAGGCGGCGGAGCACGTCCTGCCGCTGTGCGAGGACGACGCGTGGTTCTTCGACACCGAGATGCTCGTGCTGGCGGAGCACGCGGGGCTGCGCGTGCACGAGGTCCCCGTGGACTGGATCGACGACGTGAACTCCTCGGTCGACATCGCCTCGACCGCCACCGAGGACCTGCGCGGGATGTGGCGGGTGTCCCGTGGACTGGCGACCGGCCGGATCCCGGTCGCCCCGGTGTACCAGGCGATCGGCCGCCAGCCGTTCACGACGCCACACATTGGGATCCTCGGGCAGGTCCTGCGGTTCGGCGCGATCGGCATCGCGTCCACCATCGCCTTCGCGGTGCTGTACGCGCTGTTCCGCCCCGCCATCGGCGCACAGACGGCAGACTTCCTCGCGCTGCTCGTCACCGCGGTCGGGAACACCGCGCTGAACCGTCGCTTCACCTTCGGGGTCCGCGGTCGGGCGGGAGCAGGCATGCACCAGGTGCAGGGCCTGGTGGTGTTCGGCATTGCGTGGGCCATCACGTCGGGAGCGCTGGTCGTGTTGCACGCCACCACGCCGGGCGCCTCGCACGGTGCGGAGATCGCCGTGCTCACCGGCGCGAACCTGCTCGCGACGCTCGTGCGGTTCGTGTTGTTCAAGGCGTGGGTGTTCCGGGCTCGTCGTCGGCCGGAGCTCATCCGCCCCGGCACGACCCCCGCCGCCGAGGCGACGACCGAGGTGCTGCCCGTGCACGACGACGCTGCGCAGTGACCGTTCGCACGTGCGCGTGAGCACGGTGCGAGCTTCGCGGCCCGTGCGAGGTCGACGGCCCCGTGCGCGGAAACACCCTCGCACCGGGCCGCGAACGGCGCACGGCCGACGAACCGAGCACCGTGCGCAACCACCCCGGCACCGCCCCAGCAACACCCCGACGGCACCCCGTCCCGACCCCCGACACGACCGGCGCCGGTCCGTCTCGCGAACTGCGGAGCACGGACCGGCGCCGCGGTGTTGCGGCGGCGGTATACCAACCCGTAGCATCGCCTCACCGCACCACCACCCCACAGGGCCCGACTGTCACCACCGGTCCGCCCGCGGCGAGCGCTCCACCGTTGCAGCCTCCGTCGTCCGCTGCCGGCACACGCTCCACTGGACACGCTCGTGAACCCCTCCCCCTTCGGTCTCTACGACCCTGCCCGCGAATCCTCCGACTGCGGGGTCGGCTTCATCACGCGCCTGGACGGCACCGCGAGCCACGACGTCATCGTCAAGGGCGACGAGGCGCTGTGCTCGATCCCGCACCGCGGCGGCAAGTCGGCCGAGGGCGTCGGTGACGGCGCGGGGGTCAGCATCGACCTGTCGGTGGCGTTCTTCAGCGCCCTGACCGGCGAGACCCTGCGCGCGGGCCACTTCGGCGTCGCGAACTGCTTCGTGCCGAGCACGGACCAGGCGAGCACGGACCAGGCGAGCACCGACCGTGCAACCGCGATCCAGACGGTCACCGAAGCCATCACCGATCAGGGCTTCGAGGTCCTGCTCGTCCGCGACGTCCCGGTCGACCACACCGTCGCGCGCCCCGAGGCCGAGCAGTACCAGCTGCCGATCGTGCAGTGGGTCTTCCGCGCTCCCCAGGACTGGACCCGCGCCCAGGTCGACGCCGCCGCCAACCGTGCTCTGCTGGCGGTGGAGTCGGTCGCGTACGCCCAGGCCGCCGCCGAGCACGCCGAGCACGCCGCCCTGTACCCGCTGTCGCTCAGCGCCCGCACGCAGGTCCTCAAGGGACGGCTGAACTCCGGCGAGGTCATCGGGTACTTCACCGACCTCGGTGACCCGCGGCACGCGATCCGCACGCTCTACTTCCACACGCGCTTCTCGACGAACACCGAGCCGCACCCGACGATGGCGCAGCCGTTCCGCCTGATGGCCCACAACGGCGAGCTCAACACCGACCGGAAGAACCGGCTGTCGGACGAGGCGCTCGCGCAGGCCCGCACCCGCAGCATCGTGCGCCCGCCCGGGCAGTCCGACTCCAGCCGCCTCGACCAGACCCTGCAGAGCCGCGTGTTCGACGACGAGCTCGAGATCGTCGAGGCCGTGGTCTCCCTGATGCCGCCGGCGTGGGAGAACGACCACACCCTGTCGGACGACGTCCGCGCGATGCTGGAGTACTTCTCGCTGTACGAGGAGAAGAACGACGGTCCCGCTGCCGTCATCTTCAGCGACGGCGACGTGGTGGGCGCCCGGCTCGACCGCCTGGGGCTGCGTCCGCTGCGCACCGTGCAGACGGACGAGTACCTGATGGTGTCGTCCGAGGCCGGCCAGGTCACGTTCGCGGACGACCAGGTCGTGCACCGCGGCCGCATCGAGGCAGGCGGCATGCTGGTCGTCGACCACCGCACGGGCACGCTCATGCGCACCGACGACGTGCTGGCGATGCTCGCCGCCCGTCGCGACTACGGCGCGCTGCTCGACGCCGCGCGCGTGCACCTGGACGACCTGCCCGCGCCCGACTACGACCGCACGACGAACACGCTCGGCTACGACGGCGACCTGTCGCTGCAGGGCCGCTACGTGGCGTACTCGCTGAACCAGGAGAGCTTCCGGTTCATGCTCGACCCGATGCTGCGGAACGGCTCGGAGCGGATCTCGGCGATGGGCTACGGCAACGCCATCAACGCGCTCAGCGACACCGAGGGCGGCATGGCGAAGTACTTCTCGCAGCGGTTCGCCCAGGTGACGAACCCGCCGCTGGACTCCATCCGCGAGGCCGACGGCATGAGCATGCGGGTCGCGCTCGGCGCCAAGCCGGACGGCACGGGGTCCACCACCCGCCAGCTCGTCGTCGACTCCCCGATCCTGGGGCACCTGGACATGGTCCGGCTGCGCGACCAGACGATCGTGCCGCTGGAACGCTTCGACATGCTCTACGTCCCGGTGCTCGGTGACGAGCAGGCCAACGCCGACGCGATGCGCGCCGCCGTGACCGCGCTCAGCGACGCCGTCGAACGTCTCGCCCGGACCACCGGCGGCATCGCGGTGCTGTCCGACCGCGAGGTGTCGTCGACGCACGCGGCACTGCCGGTGATCCTGGCCGTCGCCGCGGTCAACCAGCGCCTGATCCAGACCGGTCTGCGCCTACGGGTGTCGGTCGTCGCCGAGAGCGGTCAGCTGCCGTCCTCGCACCACGTCGCGACGGCGCTCGGCTTCGGCGCCGCGGCCGTCTACAGCCTGTCCGCGCGACTGCGCGCCGAAGAGCAGTACCCGGCCGCCGCCGCACCGGCGGGCGAGCTGACCGAGACCGACGCGGCGCTCAAGCGCTTCCGCAAGGCAGCCGAGAAGGCCCTCGCGAAGACGATGGGCCGGGTCGGCCTGTGCACTGCCGAGAGCTACATCGGCGGCGAGTTCTTCGAGCCGAACTACCTCGACACCCGCGACGACCTGTTCGCGACGGTGTTCCCGCACATGGACGCCCCGGTCGGCGGCGTCGGCTTCGCCCGCATCGCGCAGGCGGCGACGGAGTGGCACGAGCGGGCGCGGAGCGTGCAGAACGACGCCCAGGTCCCGCTGCTCGGCCTGTTCAAGGAGCGCTCGGACGGCGCCGGGCACTCGTTCGGTGTCGCGAGCGTCCGCGGGTTCGGCGGGATGACCGAGGAGCGTCCGACCTTCGAGCGCTCCGGCGACCCGGAGGCGCTGCGGCTGCTCACGCTCGGGCAGCTCGACGACGCGTTCGGCATCACCGACGCCGCGTACCGGAACACCGGCTACGACCGGCTCAGCGACGCCGAGATCGACGACTTCCGCATCACCCCGGGCTACCGGACGTTCCTGCAGACCACGCACGACGAGCGGTCCCGCCGTCCGAGTGCGCTCCGCGACGTGCTCGCCCTGCCCGCAGACGTCACGGGCATCGACGAGCCCGCGGACTTCGCCCGCGAGCTCGGCCGGTTCTCGCTGACCGGCAACACCAGCGTGACGGTGCGGGGGCTGCTCGGCTCGCGCCCGGCGGGCCACCCTGACGACGCACGGACGGGAGGCCCGGCTCGCTTCCGCCTGCAGCTCACGTCCACGGGGACGCTGGGTCTCGAGCGCCACCGGGCGCTGGCGGACGGGCTCGCCCTGCTGCACCCCGGCCAGGTGGACGTCGACAGCGTCGACTCCGACCAGGTGACGCTCCGCGCCACGGGCGCGGCCGCCGACCTGCTCGCACTGCTGCAGAGCGCGCCGGCGAGCGTCGACCTCGACCAGGTCCAGCCGGCGCACCAGATCACCCGGACCCTGGCGTCCGGTGCGATGAGCCACGGCGCGCTCGTCGCCACCGCGCACGAGGCCGTCGCGCACGGCACGAACATGGTCGGCGGCATGTCGAACAGCGGCGAGGGCGGCGAGCACCACTCGCGGTACGGCACGATCCGCGGCTCGCGCATCAAGCAGTTCGCCTCGGGCCGGTTCGGCATCTGGGCGGGCTACCTCGCCGACCCGATGCTGCAGGAGCTCGAGATCAAGATCGGCCAGGGTGCGAAGCCCGGCGAGGGCGGTCAGCTGCCCGCGCCGAAGGTCACGGTCGACATCGCCGCTGCCCGCGGTGGCACGCCCGGCGTCGAGCTCATCTCGCCGCCCCCGCACCACGACACGTACTCGATCGAGGACCTGGCGCAGCTCATCCACGACTGCAAGGCCGCCCGGGTCCGGGTGATCGTCAAGCTGGTGTCGTCCGAGGGCATCGGCACCATCGCGGTCGGTGTGGCGAAGGCCGGCGCCGACGTCATCAACGTCGCCGGCAACACCGGCGGCACCGGGGCCGCGGCCGTCACGAGCCTGAAGTACGCGGGGCGGTCGGCCGAGATCGGGGTGGCCGAGGTGCACCAGGCCCTGGTGGCGAACGGCCTGCGGCAGAAGGTCACCCTGCGCTGCTCGGGCGCGCACCAGACCGGGTCGGACGTCGTCACGAGCGCGCTGCTCGGCGGCGACTCGTTCGAGTTCGGCACGACCGCGCTGATGATGCTCGGCTGCGTGATGGCGAAGAACTGCAACGTGAAGTGCCCGGCGGGCCTGACCACGAACGCCGAGGCGTTCGAGGGCGACCCCCGTGCGCTCGCGCAGTACCTGCTGAACATCGCGCACGACGTCCGGCAGATCCTGGCCCGGCTGGGGCTGCGGTCCCTGCGCGAGGCACGGGGCCGCACGGACCTGCTGCAGCTGCTCGACCACCCGGCGAGCGTGGGACGGCTCGACGTCCGGAACCTGCTCGCGCAGGTGCCCGAGAAGGTCGTGGTGGACCCGGAGTACCTCGAGAAGGACTACGCCACCGACGACGCCCTGATCGAGCAGGTCCGTGCGGCGCTGCTGGTACGGCACGAGCACAGCGTGACGATCGACGGCGTGCTGCTCGGCAACGCGGACAAGTCCGTCGGGGGCCAGCTCGGCATCGACCTCGAGCGGGTCCTGAACCACGAGCTCGGGGCCGCGGCCCTGGCCGACGCCCCCGCAGTGTCGACCGACGACCGCGGACGTCGGCGGCTCGTCGACGGTGCCGTGACGATCCGCACGAGCGGGTCCGCTGGGCAGTCCTACGGCGTCTTCACCAACGACGGCGTGACGCTCGAGCACACCGGCACCGCGAACGACGGCGTCGGCAAGAGCCAGAGCGGCGGCCGCATCGTCGTCCGCGCACCCGGTGGCGGCAGCACCGAGCGCGGCGGCAACGTCCTGGTCGGCAACTTCGCGCTGTTCGGCGCGACGGGCGGCCGCACGTTCGTGCAGGGCGAGGCCGGCGACCGGTTCGCCGTCCGGAACTCCGGCGCCACGGCGGTCGTCGAGGGCATCGGCGACTTCGGCTGCGAGTACATGACCGGCGGTGCGGTGTTCAACCTGGGCGGCTTCGGCAAGGGCCTCGGCAACGGCATGTCCGGCGGCTTCCTGTACCAGTACGACCCGAGCGGCCAGGTCACCGACCGCGCCAGCACCGACTCGCTGCTGGTCTTCCCGGTCACCGACACCACCCTCGGTGCCTTCCACGAGGACGCGGCCCGGCTGCTCCTCGCGTGGCACCTCGAGGCGACCGGTTCACCCCTGGCCGAGCAGCTGCTGGCCGACTGGGCGACGACCCGCACGCACGTCTACGTCGGCATGCCCCGGGCGCTCCTGCTCACCCAGGACGCCGAGGCGATCACGGCGGCGAGCACACGCACCGAGCTGCTCGACGAGCTGGCGACCTCGACCGCGACGGACAAGCTCCGGGCGTTCAAGCTCGACTACCGCGACCGCCGCACCGTGCTGGGCGGCCGGGCCCCGGCACTCGGCAACCAGGGCGGGGACATGTTCTCGCTGCTGTCGTCGTACACGGTGCTCGGCGTCGCTCAGGACCTGGCGCTCGAGCGGGTACCCGGTGCGACGGACCCGGCCGACCCGCGCGTGGCCGAGGCCGTCAAGAACCTGGTGCTCACCGAGGACTTCTTCGTCAAGCAGCGCGTGGTGAAGTACCTGCGCGGCACCCTCGAGCGGTTCAGCGACGACGAGCTGGCGACCCTGATCGCCGTCAAGCGACTCGACGACCACAAGCGTGCGCTCACGCAGCGGAACAACCGCAGCATGGACGCGCCCGGCACCACCGGCTGGATCATGCACCAGAACGCGAAGAACGACGGGCGCCTGCGCGCGGCCCGGTTCGACGAGCTGCTGGCGACCGCGGCCCTCGAGGACATCGCCCGGCGTGCCCCGCAGCCGCCGGTCGAGGCGGTGACCGCATGAGCGTCCTGCCCCCGACCGGGTCGCTGATCCCGGTCGACGCTCCGTTCTCCGCAGCGCAGGAGTCCTGGCTCGCCGGGTTCATCGCGGGCATCGCCGCCGCCGGCACGAAGACCGCCGCGCCCGCGCCGACCACGACGATCGACGTGCTGTTCGGCACCCAGACCGGCACCGCCGAGTCCCTGGCCGACCAGCTCGTCGCCGGGGCGGTCGCACGCGGTCTGGGCGGCCGCGCCACCGCGCTCGACGACGTCTCCCCCGACCAGCTGGAGACGATGTCGCACGTGCTCGTCGTCACCTCGACGTACGGCGAGGGCGAGATGCCCGACAACGCCGGCCTGTTCTGGGACGCGATCCAGGCCAGCACGGTGCCGCGGCTCGAGGGCCTGCAGTACGCGGTGCTCGGTCTCGGCGACACCAGCTACGACGAGTTCTGCCAGGCCGGCAAGCTCCTCGACACCCGCTTCGAGCAGCTCGGCGCCACGCGGGTGCACGAACGGGTCGACTGCGACGTCGACTTCGAGGACCCGGCCGCGCTCTGGACGGCCGCGGTGCTCGACCGCATCGCCGCGGAGACCGGCGCGACCGCACCAGCCGGCGCGACCGCACCGGCCGGTGATGGCGCCCCCGGCGGCACCGCGACCACGCGAGCGACCGCAGCCGGCGGGGCGGGGACGACCCGGGCCTCCCGTCCGGGTTCGGAGTGGACCAAGCGCAACCCGTACCCGGCGCGACTGGTCGAGA
Organism: Curtobacterium sp. VKM Ac-2922; assembly: GCF_022815645.1. Classification (GTDB taxonomy): domain Bacteria; phylum Actinomycetota; class Actinomycetes; order Actinomycetales; family Microbacteriaceae; genus Curtobacterium. The sequence goes on from NZ_JALGRO010000006.1 coordinate 144,147, forward strand.
ACCGGCTGCTCTCCGACCCGCGCAGCGCGAAGGAGATCCGGCACTACGAGTTCGACCTGGGCGACAGCGGCATCACCTACGCCGCCGGGGACGCCCTGGCCGTGGTGCCGCGGAACGACGACGCACTGGTCGGCGAACTCCTGACGCACCTCGGCGCGACCGGCGACGAGGTGTTCGACGGCCGGACGGTCCGCGACCTGCTGCGTGACGACCGCGAGGTCCGCACGCCGTCGAAGGACCTGATCGCCGACCTGGTGCAGCGTGCGCCGTCGAGCGAGCTGGCCGCCGTCGTCGCGCACGGCGACAAGCACGAGCTCGACCGGTGGCTGTGGGGGCGGGACGTCCTGGACCTGCTGCGCGACGCCGGGCCGAACGCACCGGGACTCGACGCGCTGCTGCCGTTCCTGCGTCCGCTGCAGGCCCGGCAGTACTCGATCTCGTCCAGCCCGCTCGCGCACCCTGGCCGCGTGCACCTGACCATCGCGTCGGTGCGGTACGGCGACGTCGCCCGGCGGCACTCCGGCGTCGCCTCAACGCACCTGGCTGACCGGGTGGCGGTCGGCGACCAGGTGGGCGTGTACCTGCAGCCGAACGCCGCGTTCAGCGTCCCCGCGGACGACGACGCCCCGCTGGTGATGGTCGGTCCGGGCACGGGCATCGCCCCGTTCCGCGGGTTCCTGCACGAGCGCGCGGCACGTGGCGCGACCGGGCGCAACTGGCTGTTCTTCGGCGACCAGCACCGCGACACCGACTTCGTCTACCGCGACGAGCTCACGGCGCTGCAGGAGTCCGGCGTGCTGTCGCGACTGGACCTGGCGTTCTCACGCGACCAGGCCGAGAAGGTCTACGTGCAGACGCGGATGCGCGAGCAGTCCCGCGAGCTCTACGCGTGGCTGGAGGACGGTGCGACGTTCACCGTGTGCGGCGACGCGTCGCGGATGGCGAAGGACGTCGAGGCGACCCTGCTGCAGGTGATCGCCGAGCAGCGCGGCAACGGGGACGACGACGCGGCGGAGTACCTGGCCGACCTGCGCCGCGCGAAACGGTACGTGCGCGACGTCTACTGACGACGGCGGCGGCCAGCGAACGAGTGGGGTGGTCGCCGCCCCACCGTGTGGAACCCGAATCCTCGGGCGGGGCGGCGACCTGACCACTCGAGTCCGTGAGAATCCCCTGATCCGGGATTCCCGTGTCCGTGCGGCGCCCTGAGCCGGGAACGGAGCCGTACTTCGGAGTGGTCCTCACGAATGTACGCGATGTGCGTCGATGATGACCACCCGTTGACGCGGGATGGATCGCAGTGCTAAGCGTCGTGGTGCCGGGCGTCGTCGCCCTCGTGCAGGTCGTCGGTGCTGCCCGGCGCCACGGCCCGCGACCACGGGGAGTCCTCGCCCACGCTCGTGTCCGACGGTTCGGCGGTCAGCACCAGGCCCGATCCGGACGCTGCCGAGGCGTAGAGCTCCTCGAGCCAGGACCGGTTGATCGACGGCGTGCGGCTGCCGGCGAACTTGAAGTGCAGGCTGACGTCCGGGTGCAGCCAGATGGTCGACCGGCCGTCGCCGTGCAGGGCGTCGTCCTTCCACGAGAACACGAACCGGTGGTCGCGGCGCAGCATGTTCACGATCACGATCTGCAGGTGCGTGAGCGCACGGTCGTCGATGTGCAGGTCGAGCGGTCGTCCGGCGTAGATGAGCTGACCCATGGGTCTGTCTACTCCCTCAGGACGGACGCGGGCGGGGCCGCGTCCGCGTCCGCATCTGACTGGAGGCCCGACCTGCGTCCGTCCCGCGCGTCACGCCTGGTGCGCGGTCGCCTCGTAGTGCCGGGCGCCGCCCAGCACACCGGAGAACCGGAACGGGGCCGCCGTCACGCGCGGACGCTCGGTGTCCTCGCTCGTCGCCGCACCCGCGGCGTGCAGCGCGCGGTACTCGGCCACGGACAGCCGCACCCGGGCGTCGAGGTCGGCACGCACCGCGCCGACACGACGGTGCCGCTGGTACTCCGGCCGGACGACCCCGGTGACCAGCTCACCGACGCTGCCCGAGCCGTAGCTGAACATGCCGATCCGCTTGCCGGCCAGGTCGTCGTCCAGGTCGAGCACCGCGGCGAGCGCGATCCAGAGCGAGGCCGTGTACGTGTTGCCGAACTGCCGGTTGTAGGTGAAGCCCGTGCGCAGCTCGGACTCGTCGAACTCCGCGCCGACGTGCTGCGTGAGCTTCCGGTGGGCCTTGAGCGCCATCTTCGTGAAGGGCTGGTGGTGCACGAAGCGGTCGATCGTGTCGAACGCCGGGCCGCCCTGCGACGCCAGGTCGTCCCACGCGCCGATGAACGCGTCGACGTACGCGCTGACCGACAGCCGGCCGTCGACCAGTGCGGTGGAGCGGTCGTTCGGCCGCCAGAAGTCGTCGACGTCCGCCGTGAACAGTCCGGCGACGGGCTCGATCTCGATCAGGTCGGGGTCGGCGCTCACCAGGATGGCCACCGCGCCGGCGCCCTGCGTGGGCTCGGCCGCGGTGTCCACGTCGTACCGGGCGACGTCGGCCGCGATGACGAGCACCCGCTCGCGGGGGTCGCGCGCGACGATGCCGAGTGCGAGCTGCAGTGCCGCGGTGCCGCCGTAGCAGGCCTGCTTCAGCTCGACCGTGCGGACGTTCTGCGGCAGGCCGAGCAGCCCGTGGACGAACACACCGGCGGCCTTGGACTGGTCGATGCCGGACTCGGTCGCGAACAGGATCGTGCGGATCCCCTGGGCCCCGTGGCGGTCGATGACCTGCTTGGCCGCGGCGGCGCCCATCGTGACGATGTCCTCGTCCGGCGCGGGCACGCTGAACGCGTCCTGTCCGATGCCGATGTGGTACTTCGCGGGGTCGACCCCGAGCTGCACCGCCAGGTCGTCGAGCTCGAGCACGTGGTGCCCGGTCGCGATCGCGATGTCGTGGATGCCGATGGTGGTCATGCTGTGTCGCCGTCCTTCTTCCCGCCGCGTTCCATCGCGACGTGTGCCGCCATGAGTTCGCCGGGGTTCGTCTGCGCGGCGAGCAGGGAGAGCTCACCGCAGAGCACCGTCGCCGCGCAGAGTCCTGCGAGTCGACGGGCGTTCTGTCCGGGTTCACGCTCCTGTCGGCAGCCCAGGCGCGTCAGTGCGTCTTCGACCACGGGCAGGTCGTTGCCCTTGCCGTTGCCGACCGTCCCCACGATCAGGTGTGGGAGCGAGCACGAGAAGTACAGGTCGTCACCGCGGGCCTCGGCGAACGTGATGCCCTGGGAGCCCTCGACGATGTTCGCTGCGTCCTGCCCGGTCGCCAGGTAGAAGCCCAGCAGCATGTTGGCGTAGTGCGCGTTCGCGGAGCGCAGGGCCCCCGCGATGGTCGACCCGACCAGGTTCTTGGCGGTGTTCAGGTCGACGATGCGCTGGGTCGAGGACTTCAGGAACCGCTCGACGACCGCCCCGGGCAGGACGATCTCGGCGATGGTGTTCCGGCCGCGCCCGCGGATCCCGTTGACCGCCGTGGCCTTCTTGTCGGAGCAGAAGTTGCCCGAGATCGACACGTAGGACAGCTCGGGGTGCCAGCCCAGGATCGTCGGCAGCAGCGTGTCCGCAGCCTGCGTGACCATGTTGTGGCCCGAGGCGTCGCCCGTGGTGAACGCGAACCGCAGGAACAGCAGGTCCCCGACGATCTCCGGGTGCACCTCGATGAGCTTCGCGAAGCGGCTCTGTCCCACGACGACCGCTTCGAGCTCGGCCTGGCGTGCCAGGATCTGCCCGGCGGCGATGTGGGCTGCGGCGGCGCTGTCGGCACGGACCACGACCGAACGGGTCATGCGCTCGTCGACGACGGTCGCGACGATGCCTCCCTCGACCATGCGGGAGATCCGGGCGCCGCGGCCGACGGACGGCCACAGCGGCGACTCGTACGTCGCCAGCGGTACGGCGTGCTCGCCCTGCACCGCGTTGCCGCTGACCCGAAGCGGACCGACCCAGCGTGTGGGGATGGGCGTCTGGGTGATCGTCTTGTCGACGGTCGTCGTGTCAGTCATCGAGCGGCCCTTCCGGGGGTTGGACGGCGACCGAGAGGTGCCGGATGTCGTGCGCCTCCCACTCGCGGAAGATGCCGGCCGGGTCGAGGTCGGCCGGCACGAGGGCGATGCCGCAGTCGCCGCCGCCGGCGCCGGACGGCTTGGCCGCCCCGCCGGAGCGCTCGACGACGTCGCACAGGGTGGTCAGGCGGTCGGTCTCGATCCGCGAGCCGACGGAGTCGCCGAGTCGCTGCATGAGCACGCGGGCACGGCGGAGCGCGTCGAGCGTCTGCTCGGCGTCGCCGGTCTGCAAACCCGTGGTCAGGTCGTCGACACAGGCACGGCTGTCGTCGAGGAACGTCCCGTACCCGCCGTTGCGGTTCCGACGCACGGCACCGACCAGCTTGGTGGTCGACGCCGGCGAACCGGTCCACCCGACCAGCAGCCGCAGGTCGGTCGGCGCGGGCAGGCGCTCGACGTCGAAGCCGGTCCAGACATCGGTGTCGTGCAGGACCTCCGACACCGGGCGGTCGCCGAGTTCACGGACGAGTCGTTCGCGGTCCGGGGCGCTGTAGCGCAGCCAGCCGCCGAACGTACTCGCCGCCAGGTCACCGCCGGACGCCCGGGGGTCGACCCGCACGGTGGCCAGCAGGGCGACCTGGAAGCGCTGCCGCTGCGTCAGGCCGAGCCCGTAGAAGCGGTCGAGGGCGCCGACGGTGGCGACCGTGACGGCCGCCGATGACCCCAGGCCGAACTTCCGGCCGCTGGCGTCGTCGAGCTGGCTCGCGATCCGCAGGTCGTGGAAGCGCGGCTCGATCCCCAGCTCGGCGCGGAGTTTCTCGACCAGGTCGATGGTCGCCATGACGTAGTCGTACGGGTGACGCTCGCGGTCGAGCGCCAGGCCGTCCACGGCGCGGGTCCAGGTCAGCGGCAGGTGGCCGTACTCCTCCGAGTGCACGCTGCCGGCACCGTGACCCTCGGAGACGCGGGCCGTGATGGCGCGGTCGAGGGCGATGAGCACCGACGGCTGGCCGGGTTCGACGACGGCGTACTCCCCGGCGACGAACAGCTTGCCGTGGGCGCGGAACTCGATCACTCGGCGGACTCCTTCGGGACGGGGGGCTGATGCTCCTCCGTTCCTTCGGAGCCGACCAGACGGGCGGCAGGCCCGGTGCCGGACTCGATGACGGCGCCCAGGTCGGCGAGCGCTGCGGCGACCGTGGCCCGGTCGGACGGCTGCACGAGCACGACCACGTTGGGGCCGGCATCGGCGGTGGCGTAGGCCTCGGTGCCCCCGGCACGCAGGGCGGCGACCGCGTCGAACACGGCGACACTGCGGGCGTTGAGGTAGCGGATCGGCGGGAACGCGCCCTCGATCGTGGCGTGCATGCGCAGGGCGTTGCTCTCGGTCAGCTCGCCGATCCGGGTGAAGTCGCCCGCGGCGCACGCGGCCAGCATGTCGCCGACGGTCTCGGTGGTCGACGACACCCAGGCCGGGTAGAACGGCGAGGTCGCGATCGTGCGGCGCATGGCCTCGCGCGAGCCGATCGCCTTGGGGCCGTCGTCGATCGTCACCACGACCATGGCCATCGGCGGCGCCGGGATGGTCTCGGCGTACGAGCCCTGGTCGTCGCCCGCGTGCCACACCGACACCCCGCCGGGGATCGACCGCGTGGCCGACCCCGAACCGCGGCGTGCCAGGCGGCTCAGGTCGCGCTGGGACAGGTCGAGGCCGTACGCGGCCGACGCGGCGGTGGCCAGCGCCGCGAACCCGGACGCGCTCGATGCCAGCCCCGCACCGGTCGGCACCGTGTTCGTCGAGTCGACGTGGGCGCGGGCGTCGGAGCCCGCCAGCTGCCGGACCAGGTCGAGGAAGGCGGTGACGCGGGTGAGCGCACCGTCGTCGACGACGCGACCGTTCAGGGTGAACGTGTCCCGCGCCTCCTGGCCGTCGGTGAGCGAGCCGTCTGCGAGCGTGACCGACGTGGTGGTCGGGAAGACGTCGAGGCCCATCGAGACGCTGCCCGTCGCGGGCAGGGCGAGGTCGGCGTCCGCCTTGCCCCAGTACTTGACGAGGGCGATGTTGGGGTGCGCGACGGCGGTGGCGGTCATCAGGCGCGGTCTCCGATCCGAGTGGTCCAGGTGGCGGCGGCGCCGGCGTCACCGAGTGCGGTGGCGATCCGGTCGGCGTGGTCGCCGTCGGTGGCGAGGGCGAGCAGGCATCCGCCGCGTCCGCCACCGGTGAGCTTCGCGCCGAGGGCCCCGGCGTTCCGGGCGGCACCGACCAGGCGGTCGAGGTCCGGACTCGACACGTCAAGCGTCCTGAGCAGCCCGTGTGCGGCGTCCATCGTGGCACCGAGCGCCTGGGCGTCGCCATCCACGAGCGTCCCCCGGGCCTGCCGCGCCAGGTCGCCGATGTCGGCCAGCACGGCACCGACGGCCCGCGGGTCGCGGGTGTGGTGCTCGCGGACGGCGGCCACGGCCTGACGGGTGTGGCCGGGGACGCCGGTGTCGGCGACGACGAAGACGAACTCGCCGGTCAGCGCGACGGGCTCGATGCTGCCGCCCTCGAACCAGACGGGCACGTCGGACACGACACCGCGGGCGTCGAGCCCCGACGGCCGGCCGTGGGCGATCCGCTCGCACTCCTGGATGAGCTCGTGGTGCGTCTCCGCATCCAGGCACACCCCGAAGGCGTCGGCGACGGCGGCGGTGACGGCAGCGGCGACCGCGGCGCTCGACCCCATGCCGCGGGCGGTCGGCACGGCGCTGTCGACCCGGACGTGCACGTGCTGGTCCTCGACACCGAGGTACCGCAACGTGGCCGTGACGGCGGTGACCGTCGGCATCACGGCCGCGGGCGCCAGGTCGAGCGGACCGGTGTGCACGGCCGAGGTCAGTCCGTGACCGGAGCGCTCGGGCGTGGGCGTGACCGTCGCCGTGACCCGGACGTCGTTCACCGGCAGCACGAGTGCGGGTTCGCCGTACACCACGGCGTGCTCGCCGATCAGGATCGTCTTGCCGTGGGACGACGACGATCCGACTCGGGGGGTCGCTGTTCGTGCTTCGGCTGGGTGGTTGCTGGTCATCAGTGGTCAGACCAGCCTAACCGGCTCGCTGCGGGACCGCTCAGCCGTGCCGGTTCCGGCTGTCCGCCATCACGCCCGACGCTGCCGCCGGTCAGGCTCGACGTGCTCGCCGACGGTCGGCCCTGGCGATCACGAGCGCGACGGCCAGCGCCCCGACGACCAGGGCTGCGCCACCGATCCAGACCGCGGTGCCGACCCCGAGCGCCGCGCCGAGGAGCGCCAGCGTCACACCGTTGCCCGTCCGCAGCCCGCTGCCGAACATGTTGTAGACGCCGACGACCCGTCCGCGCTGCTCGACCGGCGCGCGCAGCTGCACGACCGCCTGCCCGATGGACGTGCTCGCCATGTTCGCGACACCGCCCACGAACAGCACGACGACCGCCACCGCGAAGCTGCCGGTCAGGGCCACCGCCGCCGTGGTCGCGCCGAACAGCACGGTCGTCACGACGACCACGCGGGTGTTCGGCTTCAGGGCGCCGGTGGCCTCGAGCAGGAAGCCGCCGAGCACGCCGCCCGCGCCGTTGGCGAAGAGGAGCACCCCGTAGCCGAGCCCGACGCTGCCGGCTCCGAGGGCATCCGCGAACGACGGGATCGACACCTGCAGCGATCCGCCGACGCACAGCGCCACCAGGCCCGCCAGCACGATCATCGCGACGAGCACCCGGTCCGAGCCGACGTCGCGGAGGGTCCGGAACCCGTCGACGACGGTCAGCCGCGCACGGTGCACGTACCCACTGCGCGTGTGACCCGTGTACGGCGTCCGGAGCATCAGCAGCGTCATCGGCAGGTAGAACACCACGTTAGCGAAGACGCCCCAGGTCGGCCCGAGCCCGAGCAGCAGCACCGAACCGACGACCGGGCCCGCCAGGATCCCGAGGCTGCGGAAGGTCGCGTTCATGCGCACGGCGCCGGGCAGGTCGGCGGGTTCGGCGAAGTCGTGCAGGAGCAGCTGTTCGGCCGGCGCCCAGAGTGCACCCGCGCACCCGTGCAACACGAGCAGCACGCACGCCTGCCAGACCTGCAGCGACCCGGTCAGGAACAGCACGCCCCAGCAGACCGACACCAGCATGAACGTGCCCTGCGCGATCTGGATCAGGCGGCGGCAGTCGTACTTCTCGGCGAGCCCGCCGAACCACACCGACAGCAGCAGGAACGGCAACCAGTGGCTGATGACCTCGAAGCCGACCAGGGCCGGCGAGTGGAACTCCTGCCACAGCACCCAGTAGGTGATGACGTGCTCGATGTTGTCGCCCATCATCGCCAGGCCGGCGGTGAACAGGTACGGGCGCGAGTACCGGTCGCGGAGCGCGGCGAACCGACGCGGCGCAGCGGCAGAGGTCATTCCGGCACGGTACCGGTCCGCGACCCCCCGCTCCTAGGCTGGGGGGCGTGTTCTCGCACGGAGTGTCCGACGTCGACGGCCGTCCGGTGGCCTGGCGTCACCGTCCGGGACCGGGCGCTCCGGTGCTGCTGCTGCACGGCGGGCTGGCGGACGGACGCACCTTCGACCCGATGGCGACGCACCTGTCGCCGGAACTGGAGCTGTGGACGTTCGACCGCCGCGGGCACGGCCGCACCCCGGACTCCCCCGCGCCGTTCTCGTACACCGACATGCTCGCCGAGACCGTGACGGTCCTCGGGCGCGCCGTCGACGCACCCGTGCACCTGGTCGGCCACAGTGACGGTGCCGACCTGGCCCTGCTGCTGGCGGTCACCCACCCGGAGCTCGTGCTGTCGGTGTCGGCGTTCTCGGCGAACCTCGACCCGTCCGGGTACCGGGCCGGCTCGGTGACGGTCGACCAGATGGTGGCGGCGGTCGGGTCGTCGCGGGCCGAGGTGTCCCCCGACGCGCCGGAGCACCTGCCCGTGGTCGTGGCGAAGGTCCTGCACCTCTGGGCCACCGAGCCGACCATGACCGCGGACGACGTCGGACGGATCACGTGCCCGGTGGTCGTCGCGGCGGGCTCGGACGACGTCGTCCTGCCGGAGCACACCGCGGCGATCGCGGCGTCGGTCCCCGGAGCGCAGCTGTCGATCATCCCGGAGACGTCGCACATGGCGATCACCGAGGACCCCGCTGCCTGCGCCTCCCTGGTGACCGCCTGCATCGCACGCGCGGACCGCACCACGGGATAGCACCAGCCCGTGCACCGGCTGGGAAACACGTCAACAAGGTTGTGCACAACTTGGTTGCGTGCAACACTCAAGGCATGCCGGTGACCGACGAGATGGTGTGCTTCTCCCTCTACGCGGCGACCCGTGCCACCACCCAGGCGTACCGCACGATGCTCGAACCCTGGGGCCTGACGTACCCGCAGTACCTGGTCCTGGTGACCCTGTGGGTCGAGGGCGACCAGACCGTGACCAGCCTCGGCGAACACCTGCAGCTCGACTCGGGCACGCTGTCACCCCTGCTCCGCCGCATGGAGCAGGCCGACCTGGTGCAGCGCGAACGTCGCAGCACCGACGAGCGCGTCGTCACCGTGACCACCGGCGAGCGAGGGCGCGCACTGCGTGCCGAACTCGCCGACATCCCCGGTCGGATCGCCGCCGGCACCGGGCTGCCCGACGCCACCGCGGCCTCCGACCTCATCCGCACCCTGCAACGCCTCACCGAGACGATGCACGCCGCCGCCCACCCGGCAGCGGCCGGCGCGGACCACTGACCTCACGAAGGAAAGGAACCACATGGACGTCCTCTACACCGCAGAGGCCCTCGCCACCGGCGAAGGCCGCAACGGCCACGTGACCACCAGCGACGGCACGGTCGACTTCGACCTCGCCATCCCCAAGGAGATGGGCGGCTCCGGCAACGGCGCCAACCCCGAGCAGCTGTTCGCCGCCGGCTACAGCGCCTGCTTCCACTCCGCGCTGCAGGGCGTCGCCCGCGCGCAGAAGGTCAAGATCACCGACTCCTCCGTCGGCGGCCGCGTGCAGATCGGCCCGAACGGCGACGGTGGCTACCAGCTCGCCGTCATGCTCGAGGTCGTCATCCCCGGCATGGACCACGACCAGGCACAGGCCCTGGCGGACGCGGCACACCAGGTGTGCCCGTACTCGAACGCGACGCGCGGCAACATCGACGTCACGATCACCGTCTCGGAGGACTAGTCCATGAGCACCCCCACCACCATGCGCGCCGTCGTCCACCCGGAGTTCGGCGAGCCCGCCGACGTCCTGACCGTCGAGCAGCGCCCCGTCCCCACGCCCGGCCCCGGCCAGGTGCTGGTCCGCACGGTCCTGTCGCCGATCCACAACCACGACCTGTGGACGATCCGCGGCACCTACGGCTTCAAGCCCGAGCTGCCCGCCGCCAGCGGCACCGAGGCACTCGGCGTCGTCGAGGCCCTGGGTGACGGCGTCGACCGCCTGCAGGTCGGCCAGCGCGTCGCCGGTGGCACGTTCGGCGTCTGGGCCGAGTACTACGTCGCCGACGCCGCGGGCCTGGTCCCGGTGCCCGACGCGATGCCCGACGAAGCCGCGTCGCAGCTCGTGTCGATGCCGTTCAGCGCCATCAGCTTGCTGCACTCGCTCGACCTGCACGAGGGCGACTGGATCATCCAGAACGCCGCCAACGGCGCGGTCGGCCGCATGGTCGCGCAGCTCGGCAAGGCCCGCGGCATCAACGTCGTCGGGCTCGTCCGTCGCGCCGAGGGTGTCGAGGAACTGCGCGCCCAGGGCATCGAGCGCATCGTCGCCACCGACGCCCCCGACTGGCAGGACCAGGTCACCGCGATCACCGGTGGCGCCCCGATCATCGCGGGCGTCGAGTCCGTCGGTGGCAAGGCCGCCGGCGACATCGCCTCGGTGATGGGCGAGAACGGCACGCTCGTCGTGTTCGGCGCGATGGCGTCGCCGACGCTCGAGATCCCGTCCGGCAAGGTCATCTTCGGCCAGCTGACCGTCAAGGGCTTCTGGGGCGCCGTGGTCAGCCGCACGATGTCCGCTGAGCTCAAGGGCCAGCTGTTCGGTGAGCTCATCACCCGCGTGCTCGACGGCTCGCTGACGCTCCCCGTGTCGGAGACCTTCGTCTTCGAGGACGCTCGCGACGCCGCTCGCGCCAGCGACACCGCCGGCCGTGTCGGCAAGGTGCTCCTGCGCCCGTAGCGCGACCAGGAGACGGACGGAAGGCCCGGTGCCAGCTGGCACCGGGCCTCCTGTCCGTCTAGGTCGTGACCGGCACCAGGGCGCGCAGCGCGTCGGCCGGTCCGAGCCAGCCGACCGGCCTGCCGGTCGCGTCGACCACGGGCAGGCCGCCGGTCTCGGTGGCCCCCACCACCTCGGTGACGACGTCCTGCACCACCGTGGTCGCCGGGACCGCCCACACGTCGGCCACCACCTCGGTGGCCGGGCGCCGGGCGAAGTCCTGGTCGCCGAGGACCGCGTCGCCGATCGACCGCGCCGACACGACGCCCGCGAACCCGCCGTCGGCATCCACCAGCACGACCGGGTCGCCGTCGTGGTCCTCGAGCACCTCGAGCGCCTGCGCCGCCGTCGCCGTGGACGGCAGCACCGGGCCGAGCGGCCGTGCCGCTGCACCTGCTGTGGCTCCGGTCCGCGACGGCGCAGGCGCGGCAGAATCCGTCAGGTCGACCCCGCGCCGGCTGAGCTTGAGCGTGTAGATGGTGTCCCGCGACAGGACCTTCGACACGGCCGTCGCGATGACGACCGCGACGACGATCGGCAGCAGCAGCGCGGTGGCACCGGTCAGCTCGAACAGCATGATCCCCGCGGTGATCGGCGCCCGGGTCGACCCGGCGAACACCGCGGCCATGCCGACCACGGCGAAGGCACCGACCTGGCCGCGCATCGCCGGGTCGATCGCCGCGGCGACCTCACCGAAGCCCGCCCCGGTCATGGCACCGACGAACAGCGACGGCGCGAACACCCCGCCGGAGCCGCCGATGCCGAGCGTCAGCGACGTCGCGAGCACCTTCCCCACGACCAGCACCGCCAGGAACCCGATCGCGTACTGCCCCGCGACGCCCCGTTCGAGCACGGGGTAGCCGACGCCGTACAGCTGCGGCAGGACGAGCAGCAGCGCGCCGAGCACCACGCCGCCGACGACGGGACGCAGCCACTCCGGACCGCGTGTCGCCGTCCACAACAGGTCGCACGCGTCCTCGACCAGGTACAGCACCCGGGTGAAGCCGATGCCGATCATGCCGGCCACCAGCCCGAGCAGCGCGAACAGCAGGTACTCCGGCGGCGTGACGCCTCCGATGGACGGCAGGTGCAGGAACGCCGTGTCGCCGAACGCCGCACGCCCGATGAGCGCCGCCGTCACGCTCGCGATCGCCACTGCGCCGAAGGACGTGGGCGTGAAGTCGCGGAGCAGGAGTTCGAGCGCGAAGAACACCCCGGCGACGGGTGCGTTGAACGTCGCGGAGATGCCGCCGGCCGCACCGCACGCCACCAGCGTGCGCAGCCGGACCTCGGGCATCCGCATCCACCGGCCGATCGTCGATCCGAGCGCGGAACCGATCTGGATGATGGGGCCCTCGCGCCCGACCGATCCCCCGGCGCCGATGCAGATCGCACTCGCCAGGGCCTTCACCACGGCGACGCTCCCCCGGATACGGCCGCCGTTCCGCGCGATCGCGAACATCACCTCGGGGACGCCGTGGCCCCGCGCCTCACGGGCGAAGCGCTGGATGAGTGGCCCGTACAGCAGCCCACCGACCGCGGGTGCGAGCACGACGAACCCGGCACCGAGCCACGGCACCCACGGGTTCGCGGGGTGTCCGGTCACGGCGGAGTAGTCGGCGTGTCCGCTGAACAGCCAGGTCGCGTGCTCGATCAGCCAGCGGAACGCGACGGCGGCGAGCCCCGCCCCGGCGCCGATCACCAGGGCGGGCAGGGCGAGCCGCACGGCGGCACCGCCGAACCGGGTGCTCGCGATGTGCAGGTGCCGATGGGTTGCGGTGCGCGTGGACACGGTCCTCCAGAGTCGGTTGCATGAACACAATGATTGTACTCATGCAACCGATGCTGTCGGTGTGGTCAGCCCCCGAACGCCGAGATCTCCTCGGGCAGCGGCTCGTTCATGGCGCGCCGCAGGGCAGCCATGCCCACGACCACGGCGGCACGCTCGTCGGTGGGGACGCGTGCCAGCACGGTCGCGAGTTCCCGACGCCGCCGGACGGTGACCTCGTCGACCAGCGCCCGACCCCGCTCGGTGGCCGCTATGAGGACTTCGCGACGGCTCTCCTCGCCGGGACGCCGCTCCACCCAGCCACCGGACACCAGCCGGTCGACGTTGCGGGTGAGCGTCGAGGGCCCGACGGCCAGGCGTTCGGCCAGGTCGCCGGACCGCGTCGGGCCGAGGGTCGACACCAGGACGATGAGGCGGAACTGCGGCACGGTGACGTCCTCGAGCGCGGGTGCCAACGACCGCGCCACGACGCCGAGCAGGCCGCGTGACGCGGCGAGCAGCTCGTCGGTGCCGTCGGGTGCAGAGTCTTCCATGACTCCATCCTGTCGGACGCGCCCCCGCCCGGTGCCAGGGGCAACGGACAAGGGCGCGTCAGGGGGTCGGGATCCGGCCGGCGGCCACCGGCGTCAGGCGCGGCGCCCGTGCTTGTCGACCGTGAAGATGTTGCCCGTGGTGACGCCTTCCTCGACCTGTTCGAGCGTGCGACCGCGGCTCTCGGGCACGAACTTCCAGATGAAGAACAGGGCCAGCAGTCCGACGATGCCGAACCCGAAGAACGTGCCGGTGATGCCCGTCGCGGCGACGATCGTGGGGAAGTACAGCCCCAGGAAGGCGTTCGCGATCCACAGGCAGAACACCGCGATGCCCATGCCGAGCGCACGGATCTGCGTCGGGAAGATCTCGGACAGCACGACCCAGACCGCGATGTTCAGGAACGTCTGCATCGACCCGACGAACGCGACGACCAGGAACAGGATCACCCACGGACGTGCCGCGTTGCCCTCGGGCAGCGCGACCGAGGCGATGCCGATCAGGAAGTGGCAGATCGTCGTCAGGGTGAACCCGATGATGAGCGTCGTGCGGCGGTTGATCCGCTCCATGTTGGCGATGGCGATCACGCCACCGATGACCGCGATGACACCGGGCGCGATGTTGGCGATGAGCGCCGCCGAGGCCTGGAACCCGGACTCGATCAGCACGGTCTGGCCGTAGTACATGATCGAGTTGATGCCGGTCAGCTGCTGTGCGACCCCCAGTCCCGCGCCGATGAGCACGATCCGGATGAGCCACTTGTTGCCCAGCAGGACCCGCCAGCCGCGCTCGCGCTGCACCGTGGCCTCGAACGCGGTGGTGCGCTTGATGTCGTCGAGCTCGGCGACGGCACGCTCGTCCGTCCGGATCTGCCGGAGGATCGCGAGCGCCTCGTCGTTGCGGCCCTTCGACGCCAGCCAGCGCGGCGACTCCGGCACCCGGAGCATGCCGACGAACAGGGCGACGGCGGGCAGGGCACACACGGCGAGCATGATGCGCCAGACGCCGTTGCCCTCGCCCCACAGGTTGCCGATGACGGCGTTGACCAGGAACGCGGCGAGCTGACCGATGACGATCATCAGTTCGTTGCGGCCGGACAGCGACCCGCGGATCTCGTAGGGCGCCAGTTCGGCCAGGAACACGGGCACCACCGTCGATGCACCGCCCACCGCCAGCCCGAGCAGCACGCGGCCGACGACGATCACGGCGAACGTCGGCGAGAAGACGCAGATGAGCGTGCCCACGAAGAACGTCACGGCGAGCGCGATGATCGTCCTGCGGCGACCCCACCCATCGGCGATGCGGCCACCGAGCATGGCGCCGATCGCCGCACCGAACAGCAGCGAGCTGGTGACGACCCCCTCGGTCAGGTTGGTCAGGCCGAGCTCCTGCTTCATCGGCAGGAGTGCGCCGTTGATCACCCCGGTGTCGTACCCGAAGAGCAGACCGCCGAAGGTGGCCACCAGCGCGAGGACGCCCAGGCGGCGGCGGTGGGCTCCCGTGCCGAGCGGCGGCAGTGCGGCACTCGTCGTTGCCGGCTTGATGTCGACCATGTGCGGTGACTCCTTCGTCCGTGATCACGCGTCGGTGCGTGCTGCCGATGGTAGTCGGAAACTTTGTCCTGTCAATCGGTCATGGTCATCGCAGGCGTGATGGAGCGATCCACGAAAGCCCTGATCATCCAGGGGTCGATCCGGTCAGTCCCCGTCGGCCTGCTCGCCGAGCACATCGCCCAGCCGCGTCATGTCGGCGCCGTGGTCGGTGTACCGCCGGACGGTGCGCCGCGCTGCCGTGCTGGCGGCGCCGCTCAGGTTCGCGTTCCGCCGCGCGGCGTCGGCGACCCGTCCCGCGTGACTCGCGGTGGAGAGCACGACGTTCGCCAGCGCTCGTCCGGCACCCGGATCGGGGACCCCTGCGACGGACCACGCGGCACGGACCTGCTCGTCCGGGCTGACGCCGCGGCGGGTGCCCATCCGGTGCCAGTCGGAGGCCATGGCGCCCTCGGTCCGGTCGGCGGCGCGTGCGGACTCGTCGACACGGCTGTGGTCCTGGGGCGCCGATGCGGCTGCGTCGGCGCGGTCGCGGGCGGCGGAGTCGTCACCGCCGGCAGCGGCGATGCGGGCGGCGTGGGCGGCGGCCGCCGCGGCGAGGATCTCGGACCTGTCCATGGGTCGACCGTACCGCTCGCGTCCGACGCCACCGCGCGCCTCCTGGCGGCTCAGCTGGCCAGGTGGGCGGTCAGGACGTCCTCGACGCTCGTCCACGCGTGCGGCCCGTAGCGGTCGTTCTGCACGTGGTGCAGCTCGGCCTCGCCGCTGAACATGCTGACGAAGTACTGCATCCCCTGCCACGCGGGGAAGGGCTCGTCCGTGGGCTTCGACAGGCGCCGGCCCACCCGTGCCATGGCGGAGAGGGTGCCCGCGGTACCGGCCCACTGCAGGCGGAAGGGCGTCCCCGTCAGTCGGGACATCGTCTCGGCGATGCTGCGCGAGGTGACCCGGTCCCCGGCGACCTCGACGACCCTGGGGGCATCGGCATCCAGGGCGACCTGCGCCGTCAGCCACGCCACGTCGTCCTTCGTCGTGAAGTCGAGCACCTGGTCCGCCGACGACCAGAACAGCACGCGCTGGCGGTCGAACAGGATCAGCGGCGCCTGCCCGGTCAGCATGTCCGCGAACGCCCCGTTGAGCACCGACGTCGCCCGGAGCGGCGCAGCGTCGACGTCGGCGGCGAACTCGCGGCGCAGCTCGAAGTTGCGGTTCGACCCGGGCGTGATCGAGCGGTAGTCGGCGGCGTAGTCGGACGGGACGAACCGGGGCACCCCCGCGTCGACCGCGGCGGCCAGCAGGGCCCGTTGCGCATCGACGATCACCGGGCGGGTCCCACTGACCGCGGAGACGACGACGTCGGCCCCCTGGACCGCTCGCCGCAGCGCCGCCGGGTCGTCGTAGGCGGCGGTGACGGACTCGACCCGGTCGTCGACCGAGGGGCTGCTCCCCCGGCTCAGCGCGCGGAGGTGGACGTCGTCGTGGTCGAGCAGGGCGTGGACGATGCGGCTCCCGAGGTCTCCGGTGGCGCCGGCGACGAGGACGGTGGTGGTCATGTCCTCGACACTACGGACGCCCGGCCCGCGGGGGTTCAGCGCGCGGCTGTTCCCACACCGCTCGCCACGAGAAGCGGGATCGCGCATGGTGGGTCGGAAGGAACGACCACCAACTCGCGGTTCGACCTGCTCTGCACGGATCGGCCGCTTACCCGTGGGCAGCGGCCAGGCGGCGCAGACCCTCGTCGATCGACACCGACGGCGCCCACCCCAGGTCCTGCCGGGTCCGGCGCTGGTCGAACCAGTGCGACGTGGACAGCTGCTCGGCCAGGAACCGTGTCATCGGCGGCTCGTCCGCTCCGGGTCGCACCCGCCAGACGGCCTCGACGAGCGACCCGGCAGCGCGCGCGACCCCGGCCGGCACGTGCCACCGCGGCGACGGCACGCCCGATGCCCGGCAGATGCCGTCGAGCAGGTCGGCGACGGGCCGCGGCTCGCCGTTCGTGACGACGTAGGCGTTGCCGTGCACGCCGTCCGAGGCGGCCCGTGCCAGCGCGGCGACCATGGCCGAGGCGGCGTTGTCGACGTAGCAGGAGTCGATCAGCGCGGCGCCGGAGTCGAGCAGCGGCAGGCGACCACGTCGGGCCCGGTCGACGATCCGACCGACCAGCTGCGTGTCGCCAGGCCCCCACACCAGGTGCGGCCGGACGGCGACGACGGCGAACCCCGGGGCGTCGGCGGCCAGTGCGAGCAGCTCGGCCTCGGCCTTGGTACGGGCGTAGTCCCCGCGGGCGTGTGCCGGATCGGCCGGTGTGGCCGCGGCACCCGCGATCGAGGAGCCGGTGTGGGCGACCGACGGCGAGGACACGAACGCGACGCGCTCGACCCCGGCGGCACGGGCGGCGGCGAGCAGGGTGCGCGTGCCGTCGACGTTCACCCGGACGAAGTCGGCGGGATCGCCCGCGAGCGAGACCTTCGCGGCGAGGTGCACGACCGCCTGCACCCCCTCGACGGCCCGGGCGACCGCGGCGGCGTCCGTCATCGTCCCCAGCACGTCGGTCACGCCCGCGACGCCGGACGGACGCCGCTGGAACGTCCGGACGTCGTGCCCGGCGTCGCGAACCGCCGCAGCAACGGCCCGTCCGAGGAACCCACTGGCACCTGTGACCAGCACGCGCTGTCCGATCACGGGCGGGTCATCCGGCCGCCACCCAGCACGCTCGACGCCCAGCGGGACAGGCGTGCACGGTCGACCTTGGAGTTGTGGCGGATGTCGGTCGGCAGCACCGGGACGACCAGCACGGCGGCGACGGGCACTCCGGCAGCCGCACGGACGGCGGCAGCGAGTGCAGCGGGTGCGAGCGCCGGACGGCGGACGGGTGGCACGGCCTCGACGACCGCGACGACCTGCTGCGTGCCGGCGGGACCGATCCCGGCGACACCGACGCGGCCGACCGCGGCGACCTGCTCGATGCGTTGCTCGGGCCCGACCGGCGTGACGACACCCGCGGGTGTGGTGACGACGTGCTGCAGGCGGCCCTCGACCCAGAGCTGGCCCGAGGCGTCCAGGTGCCCGACGTCGCCCGTGCGGTGCGCGCGGGGGTCGTCGAGACCCCGACGCGACGCCCGGTTCGTGCGCCACAGCCGGTCGTAGCGGTCGCGCACGTGCGGTGCGGCGACGACGATCTCGCCCGTGACTCCTGGCTCGGTGGTCAGCTCGTCCGACGGCACTCCCGACGCGGACAACGGCGCGATGCGGACGTCGACCCCGCGCGCGGGCCGTCCCACGCAGACCCCGCCGACGCGCGACACCGCGGACGCAGCAGCCTGCACGGCGTCCAGGTCGACGTCGGTCATCAGCAGGCCCTCGGTCATGCCGTACGGCGTGTGGGCGGAGGCGTTCGGCATGAGCTCGGTCGCGGCGGCCAGCAGCGTCGCGGACACCGGTGCCCCCGCGGACAGGAACAGGCGGACCCGCGACAGCGCGGCACGGTCGGCGTCGGTCAGCGCGTCAGCTGTCGCCACGACGTTCGCCAGTGCCGCCGGCGACAGGAACACCACGGTGGCATCGGCTGCCGCGACCGACGCGGCGACCGCGCGGGCCGTCAGCGTACGCGGTGCGGTGACGTCCATGTCCGGTGCGACCGAGCGGGCGCCGAGCGCGGGACCGAGCAGCGCGAACGGGGCGAACCCGGCGACGAGTCCGGTGCCGACGCCGACGTCGTACTGGCCGGCCAAGACGTCGCGGACGGCACCGAGCTGGCCGTGCGTGTAGACGACCCCCTTGGCCGGTCCGGTCGATCCGCTCGTGAACAGGACGGCGGCCGGGGTGCTCGACGCCGGCGCATCGGGCAGCGCGGTTCCGGCCGCCAGGCGACGCGCACCACGACGGGCGACGGACGCGAGCGTGTGCTCGACCCGCAGGGCGGCACGCACGGGTGCGGGCAGCGCGAGGGTCGCGATGCGTCGCCCCGGCCAGCCGAGCGCACGGGCTGCGGCCAGGCCGGGCAGCGCCCCGATGACCCAGTCCGGCCGAGCGCCCTTGACGGCGCGCGTGAGTCCGCGCAGGCCGAGCCCGGCGTCCGCCACGACGACGGTCGCGCCGATCCGGATGCTGGCGTACAGCGCAGCGGTCAGGTCGGCGCCGGGCGTCACCAGCAGCGAGACCCGGTCCCCCGGGCCGACGCCGACGTCCAGGAGCCCGGCAGCGACCTCGTCGATCCGTCGGGCCAGCAGGCGCCAGCTGATCGTGCGGGTGCCGCCCGGGGCGGCCATCTCGACCAGCGCCGGCTCGTCCGAGTCCCGCAGGTCCTCGAGCGCGGCCCAGAGCGGGCGGCTCGCGTCGGCGGGTGCTGATCCGGCAGCCGGGAGGCCCGGCTCGACTCTGGCAGGCACGTGGCCGTCCGGCAGGCGGTCGCCCAGCCAGTCGAGGACCGTGCCGGCGACGTCGGCGTCCTCGGGCAGCAGGTGGCCGGCGCCCTCGAAGCGGTGGACGTCGGCGTGCGGCAGCCGCGCGGCCAGGTCGTCCAGGTAGCGCTCGAGGAACACGGGGTCGCGCGGACCCCACAGCAGCAGCGCGGGGACGTCGAGCCGGGCGACCCCGGCCGAGATCCGGTCGAGCTCGGGAGCGCTGGCATGGGCGGCATCGACGGGGATGTCCGCGACGAACCCGCCGATCCCCCCACGACGCGCCGCCCCGCGGTACGGCGCGCGGAAGCCGCCAGCCACGGCCCGGTCGAGCTTCGGGTGCGCGATGGCCAGCGTCGTCTCGAGGAACGCCGGCGTGACCACCGTCGCGCGGCCGAGCAGCTGGGGTCGGAGCGCGAGCCGGAGCGGCGCCGGGATCGGTGCGTCGGACGGCTGGTGCACGGCGGTGTTGCACGTCGCGACGCCCACCACCAGGTCGGGGTGGTCGACGGCCCAGCCGAGCGACACGACACCGCCCCAGTCGTGCCCGAGGGTGACGACGGCTCCGGTGAGCCCGAGTTCGTCGGTCAGGGCGCCCAGGTCGGCGACGCGCTGGGGCAGCCCCCGGGCGACCCCGGTGCGCTCCGAGAAGCCCATGTCGAGCTGGTCGACGGCGATCACGCGCCAGGCGGGCCCACCGGCCGCTGCCACCGCGAGCGAGGTGCGGAGCACCGACCGCCACAGGTACGACCAGGTCGGGTTGCCGTGCACGCACAGCAGCGTGCCGACCGGTTCCACGCCGATCGCGGCCAGGGAGCCGGCCGTGTCGAGGAGGTGCCAGGTGCGCGCGGCGTGATCCGCGCCTCCTGGCTGTTCGCCTGCCGGCACCGTGACCAGGCGCGACCATGCCGGGTCGAGTCCGGGCAGCGAGGACGGCAGCGTGGCCGGAGCGGTGCTCGCGGCGACGCGGGGCAGCCCAGAGGTCACCAGCGGAGTTCCATCATCGCCGTGTTGATGCCGGAGCCCACGCCGCCCAGGAACACGCGGTCGCCGGGACGGATGCGGCCGGCGGCGGCCTCGTCGGCCAGGGTGATCGGGATCGACGCGGGGCCGACGTTGCCGAAGCGCTCGTACGTCGTGGGGACCTTGTCGCGCGGCACACCGATGGCCTCGACGAAGGCGTTCGTGTGCACGTCGGAGACCTGGTGCAGGACGTAGCGGTCCATGTCGGCCCAGTCGAAGTGCGAGCGCGCTTCGTTCCAGGCGGCGACCACCAGTTCCATGCCGCCCTTCAGCAGCATCTTGGCGTCGGTGAACATGCCGTCCACGCTGCCGACGCACAGGTCGTACCACTGGGTCGCCGCGCGGGTGACGCCGCCGACGATCCGGTGTCCGCCCGGGTGCATGTCCGCCGGGCCGAGCACGGCCGCGGCAGCGCCGGAGCCGAGCGTCAGGCTGGCGAACTCGCTCATGAAGTCCTTGCGGTTGCGGCCGCCCTGGTTCAGCCGCTCGATGGTGTTGAGCTGCACCTGGTCGGCGTCCTCGCCGTCGACGACGAGCGCGTACTTGATCTGCCCGGAGTCGATCATGCCCGCGGCCACGCTCATCGCGTTGACGAAGCCCAGGCAGGCGTTCGCGATGTCGAAGTTGATCGCGGACGACGGCAGGCCCAGGCCGTGGTGCAGGCGCACGGCCACCGAGGGCTCGAGGTGCGGACGCGTGACGGACGTGTTGATGAGCAGGCCGACGTCCTCGGGGCGGATGCCGGCTTCGGCCATCGCGCGGCGCCCGGCATCGATGGCGGCGTCCTGGAAGGACTGCCCCTCGCCCCAGTTGCGACGCTCCTTCACCCCGGCCACGCGTTCGAGCAGCCCCATCGGCAGGCGCAGGCGACGGAGCACACCGCGGAGCTTCTCCTCGATGTCCGCAGAGGTCGTCACACGCTCAGCCACGGTGGTCGCGACCGAGAGCAGGGCGACGTTGTCGTGCTTGGCCGTCGCGTTGCCCGGGCGCTCGGTTTCGCTGCTCGTCGCCTGGTCGACCGGCCGTTCCGTCATGATCGTCACCGATACATACTTCCGCATCCGGGCTGGATGCGCGATCCGGATGCGCTGTGCGACGCTCCACGACGGCGCTCGAGCGGGCGTCCCGCGTCCGCGTGGGCCGTTGGACACAGTCCGATCACGCCGCTCCAGCCGCGAGGATCCGTCCGTTACGCTGCCGATCCGAGGGGGCATGACCGTGCACAGAGGACTCGCGATCGGACTGGTCGTCGTGGCAGCAGTGGGGCTGTCGGGGTGTTCGTTGCTCCGCGGCGACTCGGGTGGGCTGCCCGCGCCGTCGCGCTCGGCCTCGGCCACGCCGACAGCGTCCCCGTCGGCCCCGGCGACGTCGGATGCCGACAGCGAGGCGGAACGGCTGCGCGAGTCCGCCTCACCGCGGCCGCCCACCGCCGCACCCTCGCAGGCGTCGATGCCCGCACCGACGATCTCGACGATCCCGGACGGCACCGTGCTGGCCGAGGCGGACGTCACCTCGCCGAAGGGCAGCGTGCACTTCCACTACCGCGTCGTCGCTGCCGGGGACTCGTACGCGATCGAGTACTCCGGGTTCACCTCGACCCTGCCGGTCCCCGTCGGCGTGATGCTCATCGACAAGGCGCCCGCGGTCGGGGACGGCATCACCGCGCACGGCGTCGGCGACCACCAGCTCGGCGGCCCGACCACCACGCCCGCGCCCACCGCGTCGACCCCGCTGACCGGCTCGTCGTACGACCCGTCGTGGCTCGGCACGATCGTGACGTACTCCGACGCATCGAGCGACCCGTCGATCCCGGTCGAGATCGGCCCGGGCAAGGTGCTGTCGGTCAACAGCGTGCGGTGGTCCGTACCGGCACGCACGACGAACGTGCACCCGGTCGACGGTGGCGCCCGGTCCGGGGCGAACGGGACGGTGTCCGCGACGACCGCCTCGGGTGCACCGGCGTCCTACGTGATCGCGCCCGACGACCTGATCGCGAACGTCGCCGACCGCTTCGGGATCTCCGTCGAAGCACTGATCTGGCTCGACCCGGACCTGCGGGTGTACGGCGACCAGCAGTGGCTCTACGAGGGCACGACGATCAACCTGGACCCGGTCCGGCGCTGACGCGCAGCCCCGACCGGCGCTGACCGGCGCTGACACGCGGCACCGACCGGCGCTGACGATCGTCAGCGCCGGTCGGTGCAGGTGCTACTTCCGCAGCTCGAGGTACTTCGCGATGAGCGCCCTGGTGGACGAGTCCTGCGTCTCGAGCACCGACTGGTCGCCGTCGACCGCGGGGGCGATCTGCAGCGCCAGCTGCTTGCCGAGCTCGACGCCCCACTGGTCGAACGAGTCGATGCCCCAGATGGTGCCCTCGGTGAACACGATGTGCTCGTACAGCGCGATGAGCTGCCCCACGACGCTCGGCGTGAGCTCGGGCGCCAGGATCGACGTCGACGGCTTGTTGCCCGTGAAGGTGCGGGCCGCGACGATCGCGTCGTCCGTGGTGCCCTCGGCGCGGACCTCGTCGGCGGTCTTGCCGAACGCCAGCGCCTTGGTCTGCGCGAAGAAGTTCGCCAGGAACAGGTTGTGGACGTCCTGCCCGGGCTCGACCGCCCCGCCGTCGCCGGTCTCGTCCTTGAGCGGACGGGCCGGGTTGGCGACCGTGATGAAGTCGGCGGGGATCAGGCGCGTGCCCTGGTGGATGAGCTGGTAGAACGCGTGCTGGCCGTTCGTGCCGGGCTCGCCCCAGAAGACCTCGCCGGTGTCCGTCGTGACGGGTGAGCCGTCCCAGCGGACGCGCTTGCCGTTCGACTCCATGGTGAGCTGCTGCAGGTACGCAGCGAAGCGGTGCAGGTACTGCGTGTACGGCAGGACCGCGTGGCTCTGGGCCCCCAGGAAGTTCGAGTACCAGACGTTGAGCAGGCCCATCAGCACGGGGACGTTCTGCGCGAGCGGGGTGGTGCGCATGTGCTCGTCGATGGTGTGGAACCCGGCCAGGAACTGCTTCCAGTTGTCCGGGCCGATCGCGATGACGACGCTCGTGCCGATCGCGGAGTCGACCGAGTAGCGGCCGCCCACCCAGTCCCAGAACCCGAAGGCGTTCTCGGGGTCGATGCCGAACGCGGCGACCTTGTCGAGCGCGGTCGAGACGGCGACGAAGTGCTTGGCGACGGCGTCGTTCTTGGCGTCGTCCGTGGCGTCGGTGAGCGACAGCCCCTCCCACAGCCACTGGCGCGCCAGCCGGGCGTTCGTCAGGGTCTCGAGCGTGCCGAAGGTCTTCGACGCGACGATGAACAGCGTGGTCTCGGGGTCGAGGTCGACGGTCTTCTCGTAGATGTCCGACGGGTCGATGTTCGACACGAACCGGGCCTCGATGCCGGCCTGCACGTACGGCTTCAGTGCTTCGTAGACCATGACCGGGCCGAGGTCCGAGCCACCGATGCCGATGTTGACGACGGTCTCGATGCGCTTGCCGGTGACGCCGGTCCACGCGCCCGAGCGGACCTTGTCCGCGAAGGCGTAGACCTTGTCGAGCGTGGCGTGCACGTCGGCGTCGACGTCCTGCCCGTCCACGACGAAGCCCTTCGCCGGTACGAGGTCGCCCTCGGCCGGACGACGCAGCGCGGTGTGCAGCACGGCGCGGTCCTCGGTGGCGTTGATGTGCTCGCCCGAGATCATCGCCTGGTAGCGCTCGGCGACACCGGCGTCCTGGGCGAGCTGCAGCAGCGCGTCGAGGATCTCCTTCGTGACCAGGCCCTTCGACAGGTCGACGGTCAGGTCACCGGCCTGGAAGGTGTACTGCTCGGCGCGGCCCGGGTCGCTGTCGAACCATCCGCGCAGGTCTGGGGAGAAGCCGTCGGCGATGCCGGCGAGGGTCTTCCACGCTTCGGTCGATGTGGGGTCGACGGGTGCGGTTTCGGTCACTTCGGTCCTCCTGAACGCTGAGTGCGACTGGTCCGCGGACCTCCGCAACGCTGCGACGCGGGCCGCATCCGAGCGTAGTGCTGTTCCGGTCAGCGCGTTGCCGGGCAGCAGCCTGGAGGCGCGGCGCACGTGACCGGCACAGGTCACGTCAGCAGGGCCTCCAGGACGTCCGCCAGGGGTGCGTCTGCCGCAGCCCGCCAGGAGCGGCCGGCCCACAGGTGGAGCGACTGCGCGTCGCCCGCCGCCGCGGCCGCGGTCCGGATCGGCCGGGTCAGGTGGTGCAGCGCCGGGTAGCCGAGCGGTGCGTCCTCGTGTTCGCGCACGAAGCGGTTCACGAGCGCGCGCGCCGGGCGCCCCGTGAAGGCGCGGGTCAGCGCGGTCCGGTCGAACACGGGATCGACCAGCGCATCCCGGTGGGTCTGTCCGGTGCCGGCCTCGTGCGTGCGGAGCACCAGCGTGCCCACCATGGCCGCGTCGGCACCCGCCATCCGGACGGCCTCGACGTCGGCGGCGCTGCCGATGCCCCCGGCGGCGATGACGGGCAGCTCGACCGCGTGCCGGATGGCCCGGACCAGGTCGGGCAGTGGCTCCCAGACAGGTGCGGACGCCGGATCGAGCACGGCGGAGTGTCCGCCGGCGGCCTCGCCCTGCACGACCAGCACGTCCACGCCGCGTTCGGCTGCCGCGAGCGCCTCGGCCCGGTTCGTGACCGACTGCATCGTGATCGTCTCGCGCTTCCGGAACTCCCACACCAGGTCGGCGTCGGGCAGCCCGAACGTGAACGACACGACCGGCACCGGGTCGTCCAGCAGCAGCGCGACCTTGTCGGTCCAGGCGTCGTCGTCCTCGCGCTGGTCGGGCAGCCCCTCGACGCCGAGCGACGCCCGGTACCGCTCGTAGTCGGCGGGGTCGATCGGCACCGGGTTCGGGGCGAACAGGTTCACGCCGAAGCGGTCCGTCCCCGTCCGGACCTCGGCGATCTGCGCGGCGAGGTCGTCCGGCGTGCGGTAGCCCGCCGCCAGCTGGGCGAAGTGGCCCGCGCGGGCGGCGGCCACGACGAGCGCGGGGGTGCTCGGTCCACCCGCCATCGGGGCGACGTGGACGGGACTGCGGAGCGGCTCGGGGAGGTCGGTCACCCCTCGATCCTGCACCGGCGCAGGTCTCACTGCTCCGGCAGGTGCTCCTTCGGCAGCTTCCTGAGCTTGGCGCGGCGCTTGCGACGCTCGGGGATCATCGAGCGCATCTCCTCGAGCTTGCCGAAGCACAGCAGGCGGTCCCCTGGTTCGAGCGCGACACCGCTGCGCGGGTTCGGGATGACGCTCGACCCGCGGTGCAACGTGAGCACGGTGATGTCCCGGTCCCAGAGCCCGGACTCCTTGATGGTCTTGCCCACCAGGTCGGCGTTCGTGTGCACCAGGAGCTCGGCGACGCCGTAGCCCGTCGACACCGACAGGCGCTGCCGGACGTCGATCTCGGGGAAGGCGACCTGGTTGGCGATGAAGTCGATGATCGCACCGGCGATGTCGAGGCCCGTCGCGCGCTCGATGCCCTCGAGGCCCGGTGACGAGTTGACCTCCATCACGAGCGGACCGTCGTTGCCCTCGAGCATGTCCACCCCGGCCACGCGCAGCCCCATGATCTGCGCCGACCGCACCGCTGCCTCTTCGTACTCGGGCGTGAGCGTCACGGCTTCGACGGTGCCGCCGCGGTGCACGTTCGACCGGAACTCGTCGCCCGAGGCGCTGCGGCGCATCGCGGCCACCACCCGGTCGCCGACGACGAGCGCGCGGATGTCCTTGCCGCGGCTCTCGGAGATGAAGCTCTGGATGAGCACGTTCTGCTTGGTGGAGTGCAGGGTCTCGACGATGGACTCGGCGACCTTGGCCTCGGGCGCCAGGATCACGCCGATGCCCTGCGTGCCCTCGAGCAGCTTGATGACGACCGGCGCTCCACCGACCCGCTCGATCGCCCCGCGGACGTCCGCCCGGCCCGCGACGAAGGTGGTGGCGGGCATGCCGATGTCGTGCCGCGACAGGATCTGGTTCGCGCGGAGCTTGTCGCGGGAGTTCGTGATGCCGTTGGCGGTGTTGGGCGTGTACACGTCCATCTGCTCGAACTGCCGCACCACCGCGGTGCCGTAGTACGTGATCGAGTTGCCGATGCGCGGCAGGATCGCGTCGTAGTCCGAGATGAGCTTGCCGCGGTACTGCAGGTCCGGCGCATCGCCCGTCAGGTCGATGGCGAAGCGCAGCGTGTTGAGGACCTTCACCTCGTGGCCACGGTCGAGCGCGGCGGCACGGAGCCGCTCGGTCGAGTACGCCTGCGGGGCACGCGACAGGATGGCGAGTTTCATCGGGGAGGCTCCGCTGATCGAGGGCTGGCGACGGCGACGCTCCATGCTGGCAGACGGACGGCGCACCACGCGCGCCGTCCTGCCAGGATGGGCACATGTCCGACGATCCGAAGCGCCCCGCGCGCACCCCGATCGTCGCCGGGTGGCGGGAGTGGGCCGGACTGCCCGACCTCGGCATCCCGTGGATCAAGGTCAAGCTCGACACCGGTGCGCGGACCTCGGCGCTGCACGCGTTCGACCTCGAGGAGCTGCCCGGCGACCGGGTGCGGTTCTCGGTGCACCCCTGGCAGGAGTCCGACGCCGACCCGACGACGGTCGAGTGCGGCGTGCACGACCGCCGGGTGGTCCGCAGCTCGTCGGGCCACACACAGGAACGCATCGTCGTGCTGACGGCCATCGAACTCGCCGGCCGGACCGTGCAGGCCGAGGTGACACTGAGCAACCGCGACCAGATGGGCTTCCGGATGCTCATCGGCCGCGAGGCGCTGCGCCAGGGGTTCGTCGTGGACCCGGCCCGGTCGTTCCAGGCCGGCCGCGCGCCGAAGGAGATCCGACGCCGCAACCGGGGTCGGATCTGACCGCTCGACGACACGCGGTGGTCACGGATCGGTCACGACGTGTCAGGACCGGTGCTTCCTCGACACTTCTGGGGTGAGAGGGGGCACCGTGGAACCGACCGACACCGATGCCGACGCCGACGCCGCACTCACGCGGCGCATGGCATCCGGCGACACCGGGGCGTTGGCTGACGCCTTCGACCGCTTCGCACCGACGCTCACCCGCTACGCGTGGGCACTGGCTGGCAGCAAGCAGGACGTCGAGGAGCTCGTCCAGGACTCGTTCCTGACGCTCTGGCAGAAGGCCGCCGACATCGACCTGCCGACCGGCACGCTGCTGCCGTGGCTGCTGGTCGTCTGCCGCAACCACGCCCGCAACCAGGCCCGACGCACCGCGAAGAACGCCGGCGACGAGCTCCCCGCCGAACTCGCAGCACCCACCGACGCCGACGAGGCCCGCGAACGACTCCGCTGGGTCCGCGACGAGATCGCAGCACTGCCGGAGACCGACCGCCGGATCTGCGAACTCTGCCTGCTCGAAGGGCACTCCTACTCCGAAGCCGCCACGATGCTCGGCCTGAGCGTCGGCGCGGTCACCCAGCGCGTCTCACGCTCCCGCGCGCGACTGAAGAAGGCGGTGACGCACGATGAACACTGAACCTCCCACCGGAGACGACCTGCAACAGATGCTCGTCTCGATGAAGCGCGAAGTCCTGACGCGTGCCGACCAGCAGCGCCCCGCCCCCAGGCGCCGTGCACGTCGCGCCGGACTCGTCATCGGCGTCATCGCGGTCCTGGGCATCGGCGCCACCAGCGGTGGCGTCGCGCTCGGCATGATCCCGCAGCCCTTCGCCGCAGCACCCGCACCGACCCCGGAGTCGACCACCGTCGAACCGTCGGAGACACCGAGCGAGTCGTCGGCCCCGGTCGTCGAGCAGCCGACCAGCACCCCCACGCCGACACCGACCCGCAGGCCCTTCTCGGCGAACGACCCGACCACCTGGACGATCAGCTTCGACGAGGTCGGCCCGGTCGCGCTCGGAGGGGCGGTTGCCAGCGAACTCGACGACCTCGAGCCGGCGTTCACGGTGGATCCGAACTCCCTGTGCCCGAACCCCGACGTGTACTTCTACGACAACGGCGCGCAGCAGTCCCTCATCGTCTCCGCGGTCGACGGGAAGGTGTTCGGGATCACCGTGGGCGGGAACGAGCAACCCGGACAACCCCTCGGGACCGGGCCCACCACAGCCCAGGGGCTGGGCGTCGGCAGCACGCTCCCGCAGCTCCAGGCCGCGTACCCGGACCTGGAACGCATGCCCACCACGCTGGCGTACGGCCTGCCGGAGTGGACGGTCTCCGACGGCAGCCGCCACATCACCTTCGTGCTGTCGAGCGAGGACGGCCCCGTGAAGACGGTCTGGGTGAGCACCAACCCGAACCCGCCGTACGAGTACTGCGGCTGAGATCCACGCGCTCGCGTGAACTGACCGGCTGTGGGGGGCGGCCAGTGCACACGGGTGCGTCGGGACGCCAGGCGCGGTGCTGGCCCGCACCGCGCCTGGCGTCCGGTGGGTCTGGACACCACCACACGGCGCGAGCAGGATGGGCCGAACCGACTCAGGGAGATGGTGCCTCGTGCAGTTCCTCGTCAACGTCATCGACACCGGCCAGGCCGCCGCCGCCGGCCGGACCGACTCGGCGACCGCGGCCGAGCACGACGCGGTCGACGCCCTCAACCAGCGGCTGCAGGCCGAGGGTCGCATCCTGTTCGCCGGCGGGCTGACCGCTCCCGGTGACGCCGTCGTGATCGATGCGCGGGGCGACTCCGCCGCGGTCAGCGAGGGATCGTTGTTCGGCGACGACCAGTACGTCGCGGGGTTCTGGGTGCTCGACCTGCCCGACGTCGCAACGGCACGCCGCATCGCGGGCGAGGCCTCGGTGGCCTGCAACCGCACGATCGAGCTGCGCGCGCTGCAGGGCTGAACCTGCGAAGTGGCCGGGCACGTCGCGGCAGCGCGTGACGATCATCGATCCAGGTGCGTCCCGTTGGTGGGCGCACCGCTCGTGCCCGCGAGCACACTGCTCGCGCCCCCGACAGGAGTGACCATGACGAACACCGACCACGACGACCAGGCGACCGGCAGGTCCTCGTTCCGCGACACCATGACCGCCGGGCTGGTGCAGAAGGCCCTGGAGCCCGTGCTGCGCGCCGTCCGCGACGAGGTGGCGTCAGCGCGACGCGAGGTCAGCGAGCGCGCCAGCGGCGCCAAGAACGGCCTGGTGCTCACGGGTGTCGCCGCGGCCTTCGCGCTCACGACGCTCATCGCCCTGGCTGGCTTCGTCGTCGCGCTGCTGGCCCTGGCCCTGCCCGTGTGGGCGGCGGCGGGCATCACGTTCGCTGGCTTCGCGGTCATCACCGCGATCCTGCTGGCCGTCGGCATCCGCGGCATCCGTCGGGGCATCCCGCCGGTACCGAAGGACACCATGCGCTCGGCCCGCGACCGGGTCACGCACCGGGACGGCGAGCGCACCGGGAGCTGACGCAGCAGATGGTCGGCTCGCGCGGAGCGTGGTCGGCTGACGCAGGGCGTGGTCGGCTCGCGTGGAGCGTCCTCAGCGAGCGGTGGCGCCGAACAGAGCGCTGAGGAACCCGAAGCGTCCGCGCGGTCGGATCGTCTGCACGGTGCGGGTGGGTGCCGGGAACGCGACGTCGTGCAGGTTGTTGCGCTTCGAGCCGTCCCAGTTCGCGAACAGGTAGGCGCTGCCGAGCACCGACAGGCTGCGGACGGGCGCCCGGCGCCAGTCGCCGGCGCGGACGAAGTACCCGGAGTGGCCGGAGTGGATGTTCCGGATCACGGTGTCGACGTCGATGACGCCCGTCTCGGTGATGACGGCGGTGATGCCCGTGCGGTCTCGGGCGACGTACTCGATGATGTGTTCGGGCATGCTGCGTTCACGGTCGGGTGCCATGTCCGGACGCCTGGTGGTGGGGCCTGGCGGGGGACTCTGCCGGAACCGTCGTTGCTTCCTCGATCAGGATACGACGACGACGTGGATCCAGCACCAGGATGGCCAGAGAGAGCAGTGCGCCCTGTTCACCGACCGCTCAGCGCGCCCCGCACCAGGTCGGCGACCAGAGCGGGCCGTTCGAGTCCGGGCAGGTGGGCCACGCCGGGCAGCACCCGCCCCGGGCCCTGGCCGAGCCGACGGGCGGTCTCCTCGTAGAAGGGCAGGTCGGCCGGGATGTCCAGGTCGCCCCAGGTCGTCAGGACCGGCACCGTGACCTCGCCCAGGCGTGTCCACGCGCCGACACCCGCCGCCCCGGCACTGTCGGCCGCGGCGACGTCGAGGATGCGCTGGTTCATCGCGACGAACAGCTCGCGCGCCGGGCCGCTGACACGACCTTCGGGCGCCGTGGGGCCGTCGAGCCACAGGTGCGCCAGGGCGGCGATGCGGTCCTCGGTCGGCGCACCGTCGTCCTCCGCGACCTCGAGCAGGGGCTCGGTGGCCGCGTCGAGCACCCAGTCGAAGGGGGTGTCCTCGTCGGTCATCCCGGATGCGCCCGCGCCGATGAGCACGGCGCCGGAGACCCGCTCGGGGTGCAGCAGTGCCGTGTCGAGCGCGAGTCCGCCGCCCATCGAGTTGCCGACCAGCAGCGCTTGCTGCACGCCCAGGTCGTCGAGCACCACGAGCAGGTCGTCGACGTGGGTGAACGACGCCGGGTCGGCCGCTGCCGGGGTGTCCCCGTAGCCGCGCCGGTCGTACGCGACCAGGTCGAGACCGTCGTCGGCGAGTTCGGCTGCGACGGAGTCCCACGCGCGCCGGTCGGCGACGCCCGCGTGCAGGAAGACCACGGCGCGGTCGCCGCCGTGGTGTCGGGTGACGGCGATCGGGGTGCCGTCGGGGGCCGTGATGCTGCGCTGCTCCGCGTCCATGACACCGAACCTAGCCCGCCGCCGACTCGCAGTGTTCACACGATCGTGCGCTCTGTCACGAG
Organism: Curtobacterium sp. VKM Ac-2922; assembly: GCF_022815645.1. Taxonomy (GTDB): domain Bacteria; phylum Actinomycetota; class Actinomycetes; order Actinomycetales; family Microbacteriaceae; genus Curtobacterium. The sequence goes on from NZ_JALGRO010000006.1 coordinate 175,526, forward strand.
CACGAAACAGCCGGGCAACGGGGGCGACACAGCACCGCAGCACACTGGTCGCACTACCTGTCGCCCGACAGGTACTCCGCGAAAGGTCTGCAGCCATGCGCTCCTCCGAAGCTCCGCTCCACGCACCGCGCGCCACCGTCTCCCCCACCACGCAGGACCTCGCCCGCATCGGCTACGAGCAGGAGCTGCACCGCGGCGTCGGGTCGTTCTCGTCGTTCGCCGCCGGGTTCTCGTTCGTGTCCATCCTGACCACGGTGTTCCAGCTCTTCGGCCTGGGCTTCGGACTGGGCGGTGCCGCCTTCTTCTGGGCCTGGCCGCTCGTCTTCGGCGGCCAACTGCTCGTCGCGCTGAACTTCGCCCAGTTGGCAGCCCGCTGGCCGATCTCGGGCGCGATCTTCCAGTGGTCGAGCCGTCTGGCCGGTGCGCGCTTCGGCTGGTTCACCGGCTGGACGATGATCATCGGGCAGATCCTGACGGTCGCGGTCGCCGCGATCGCCGTCCAGGCCGTGCTCCCCGCCATCTGGAGCGGGTTCCAGGTCGTCGGCGGTCCGGGCGCCGACCCCTCGTTGGCGTCGTCGACGGGTGCCGCCAACGCGGTGGTCCTCGGCCTGGTGATGCTCGTCGTCACGACCCTGGTGAACATCACGAGCGTGCGGCTCATGGCGCGGGTGACGAGCTTCGGCGTGCTCATCGAGATCATCGGCGTCGTGGTGCTCATCGCCGCGCTGTTCCTGCTGCCGCACCGCACCCCGGCGGTGCTCTTCACGACCACGGGGTCGACGAGCACCGAGCCGTACGTGTGGGCGTTCCTGGCGTCGTCACTGATGGCGGCGTACGTGATGGTCGGGTTCGACTCGGCTGGCGAGCTGGCCGAGGAGACGCACAACCCCCGCCGCACCACCCCGAAGACGATCGTCCGCGCGCTGACGGTGTCCGGTCTCGGCGGCGGACTGCTCATCATCGGGGCACTCGTCGCGGCCCCGAGCCTGACCGACGGCAAGCTCGCCACCCAGGGACTGGCGTGGGTCATCACCTCGACGCTCGGCGACGTGTTCGGCCGCCTGCTGCTGTGCACCGTCGCCGTCGCCGTCTTCGCGTGCACCCTGGCGGTGCAGACCGCGGGTGCCCGGATGGTCTACTCGATGGCGCGCGAGAAGGCCCTGCCGTTCCACCGCACCCTGGCGAAGGTCTCGCCGCGCACCGGGACCCCGATCGCGGCGTCGATCGTCGTCGGGGTCGGTGCCGGGCTCGCCCTGGCGGTGAACATCGGGCAGTCGGCGATCTTCACGGCGCTGTCCAGCCTGTGCATCGCGATGCTCTACCTGGCCTACCTCGGCGTGACCGGACCCCTGCTGGTGCAGCGCATCCGGCTGCGGCGCGAGGGCTTCCCGGCCGGGGTGGACGAGGACGGCAAGCCGCTCTTCACGCTCGGCCGGTGGGGCATCCCGCTCAACGCGCTGGCCGTGGCGTTCCAGATCGGCATGGCGGTCAACCTGATCTGGCCCCGTCCCGAGATCTACGACCTGACGGGCCACTCGTGGTGGCTGCAGTACAGCGCACTGCTGTTCATCGGCGGAGTCCTGCTGGTCGGCTGGGCGTGGTCGGCGTGGCGGCACCGCGCGCAGGGTCCGATCACCCTGGCCGACGTCCCCACGACCGCCGCGACACCCGTGACCGCGGACGCCTGAACGCGCGGACACGACACCGCAGTCACCACCACCACCAGCACCAGCACCAGCACCAGCACGGAGGAACCACCCATGCGTGACCTGCACCAGACCGACAGTGTCCTCGCCTCGCGGGACGACGCCCGCGCCCAGGCCGGAATCCGGTCCGAGCACATGCCGTACCTGCCGGCATCGACGTCCCCGTACACCCCGGACGCCGTCGATCCCGCGCAGCTCGTCTGGGCCGAGACCGTCGCCCCGGGCGGGTACACGCACAAGGTCCTGGCTCGGGGTTCCCGGCTGCGGTTCGACGACCCCACGGGCGACGCCTGCGCGAGCATCGTCGTGTACAACGCGCTCGAGCCGTGCGAGCGCCTGAACGTCGCCGACACACAGAAGATCCCGTGGCAGGCCTACCTGGGCGCCGGATCCCCGCTGCTGAGCGGCGACGGCCGGGTGCTCGCGAGCATCGTCGAGGACACCTCCGGGCGCCACGACGCGTTCTGCGGGACCTCGACCGACGCCTGGAACACCGCCAAGTACGGCGACGCCGCACCCGAGGGGCCGTCACCGAGCGGTCGGTCCCTGCTGGCGAAGGCGGCGGCGAAGCACGGCCTGACCAAGCGCGACCTGCCGCCGAGCGTGTCGTTCTTCCAGGGCGTGCGGGTCGAGCCCGACGGCGCACTCGAGCCCGTCGGGTCGGCCGGCCCGGGGCACCACGTCACCCTGGTCGCCGAGCTGCCGCTGCTGGTGCTGGTCGCGAACGTCGCGCACCCGCTGGACCCCCGCACCGACTACGTGGTCGGTCCGTTGCGCGTGCACGCCTGGCGCGGGGAGCCGACGAGCCCCGCGGACGACCGCTTCGGCGCCACACCGGAGCTGACGCGCGCCTACCTGAACACGATCGACCACGCGGAAGCACGAGGCTGAACGATGTCCGACACCCTGACCTCCACCGTCCCCGTCGGCGCCGTCCACGCGCCCGACGTCGCCCTGGACTGGAGCGAGTCGCTGGTCCCCGGCACCGTCGTGCGCGACGACCGGGTCGCGCCGCTCGCCCCGTGGTCGACGGTCGTCCGCGCCGGGCAGGTCCTGACGATCGTCGACGTCGGCGGCAACCAGAGCGCCGACTGCCTGGTGTACGACGCCGTCGACCCCGACGAGCGGTACAGCGTGCCCGACACCCTCGTCGCGCAGGGGAACGCGTACGTCCGGACCGGCACCGTGCTGATGTCGAACGAGGGCCGCCCGCTGATGACCGTCGTCGGCAACGAGATCGACCGGCAGGACACGATCGGCGGGGCGTGCTCGAAGGAGTCGAACACGCTGCGGTACGGCCACCACACGGCGTACCAGCACGGCTGCCGCGAGAACTTCATCGCCGAGGCCGCGCGCCACGGACTGGGCGTGCGGGACCTGGTGTCGAACCTGAACTGGTTCATGAACGTGCCGGTCGAGGCGGACGGCGCGCTCGGGATCGTCGACGGCATGAGCGCCCCCGGCAAGCGCGTGGCCGTCCGGGCCGAACGGGACGTGCTGGTGATCGTGTCGAACTGCCCGCAGATGAACAACCCCTGCAACGACTTCTCCTGCACGCCCCTGCGCATGATCGTGGTCCAGCCGTGACCGCCGCGCCCGACCGCACCGGGAGCCCCGCCGTGCCGCTCGACCTGGACACCGTGCTCGTCGCCAACCGCGGGGAGATCGCCCGTCGCGTGATCCGCTCCGCCAGGGCGATGGGCATGCGCACCGTCGCCGTGTTCTCCGACGCCGACCGTGCCGCCCCGCACGTGCGCGAGGCCGACGTCGCCGTCCGCCTGGGACCGGCCCCCGCTCGCGAGTCCTACCTGCGCATCGACGCTGTCGTGCAGGCGGCGCTCGACACCGGCGCCGGCCTGGTCCACCCCGGCTACGGGTTCCTGTCCGAGAACACCGACTTCGCGAGCGCCTGCGAGGCCGCCGGTATCCGCTTCGTCGGACCGACGGCCGAGCAGATCGTCGCGTTCGGCGCGAAGCACACCGCCCGCGAGCTCGCCGCCGCCGCCGGGGTCCCGATGCTGGCCGGCACCGGGCTGCTGGCCTCGGCCGACGACGCGGTCGCCGCGGCGGAGCGGATCGGTCTGCCCGTCATGCTCAAGGCCACGGGCGGTGGCGGCGGCATCGGCATGCAGGCCTGCGCGACCCTGGACGAGGTGCGCGAGGCCTACGCCAGCGTCGAGCGCACCGCGGCTGCCGCCTTCGGCGCCGCCGGCATCTTCCTCGAGCGCCTGGTCCGACCGGCCCGGCACGTCGAGGTCCAGCTGTTCGGCGACGGCCAGGGCCGGGTCGCCGTGATCGGTGACCGCGACTGCTCGCTCCAGCGCCGCAACCAGAAGGTCATCGAAGAGGCCCCGGCGCCGGCACTGCCGGAGCACGTCCGGGAGGCCCTGCACAGTTCCGCACGTCGGCTCGCGGCGAGCATCGGGTACCGCAGCGCCGGCACGGTCGAGTTCGTCTACGACCCGGTGCGCGAAGAGGCGTCGTTCCTCGAGGTGAACACCCGGCTGCAGGTGGAACACCCCGTCACCGAGCAGGTCTACGGCGTCGACCTGGTGGCGCTGATGCTGCGACTGGCCCGCGACGGCGCGTCCGGCATCGACCCGGACGTGTTCGCGCGCACCTGGACCCCGACCGGCCACGCCGTCGAGGCCCGCGTCTACGCCGAGGACCCGGCCAAGGGCTCGCTGCCGTCGAGCGGTCTGGTGACGCAGGCCGTGTTCCCCGCGACCACGACCGACGACGGTGCCCCGACCGGCATCCGCGTGGACGGCTGGGTCGAGACCGGCTCCGAGGTGTCCGCGTTCTACGACCCGATGCTCGCCAAGGTGATTGCCACCGGGGAGACCCGCGACGACGCCCTCGACCTGCTGCGTGCGGGGCTGACCGGCACCCGGATCGACGGCATCGTCACGAACACCGGACTGCTGCGCGCCCTGACCGACGACCTGGAACTCCGGACGGCGACGCACTCGACGTCGACGCTCGACGAGACCGCCGACCCGGACCCGCGCATCGACGTGGTCGCACCCGGCACGATGACGACCGTGCAGGACCTGCCCGGCCGCCTGGGCCACTGGCAGGTCGGTGTTCCGCCGAGCGGCCCGTTCGACGCGGCGTCCTTCGCCGAGGCGAACCGCGCGGTCGGCAACCCCGAAGGCGCTCCGGCGCTCGAGGTCACCGCGACCGGACCCACGCTGCGGTTCTCGGCCCCGGCCCTGGTCGCCGTGACCGGAGCGGCGGCCCCGGTCACCGTCGACGACGAGCCCGTGCCGCTGTGGGAGCCCGTCGAGGTGCAGGCCGGACAGACCCTGACGATCGGCACCGCCGCAGGCCCCGGACTCCGGACGTACCTGGCGGTGCGCGGCGGCATCGACGTGCCGACCTACCTCGGCTCCGCGGCCACGTTCACGCTCGGCGGCTTCGGTGGCCATGCGGGCCGTGCTCTGCTGGCCGGCGACGTCCTGCGCCCGGGCTCCCCCGACGCCGACGTCCCGCACCCCGCGTTCCCCGCCGGCGCCCGGCTCGGCCTGGTCGGCGGGCCCACGCCGGACGACCGTCGCACGGCGCTGACCAGCACGTGGGAGATCGCCGTCACCGAGGGCCCGCACGCGGCACCGGACTTCTTCACGCGAGCCGACCTCGACGTGTTCTACGCCACCGACTACGGCGTGCACCACAACTCCGCCCGCACCGGGGTCCGGCTGATCGGACCCCGGCCGGGCTGGGCGCGCACCGACGGCGGCGAGGCCGGCCTGCACCCCTCGAACATCCACGACACCCCGTACGCGGTCGGGGCGATCGACTTCACCGGCGACACCCCGATCATCCTCGGACCGGACGGACCGTCCCTGGGCGGGTTCGTCTGCCCCGCCGTGGTGGCCAGCGGTGACCTGTGGAAGGTGGGCCAGTTGCGCCCGGGTGACACGGTGCGGTTCGTGCCGGTCCGCGAAGCCGACGCTGCCGCGCTCGACGCACAACGGGCCTCCAGGACGGTGCCGCGCACCGGAGCCGACGGACGCACCGGCGGGGACGGGGACGACGGCGTGCTCGCACGCCTGGACGCCACCGAGTCCCGGCCGAGCGTGGCGTACCGGCGGGACGGCGACGACAACGTCCTGGTGGAGTACGGCGACATGACGCTCGACATCGCGCTGCGGATGCGCGTGCACGCGCTCATGACGACGCTGCAGGCCGAGGCACCGGAGGGCATCCTCGACATCACGCCGGGCATCCGCTCGCTGCAGGTGCACACCGATGCCAGCGTGACGAAGGCGAGCACCATGGCCGGCCTGCTGCGTGAGCTCGAGGACGAGATCCCACCGACCGACCAGCTCGTCGTGCCCTCGCGGACGGTCAAGCTGCCGCTGTCCTGGGACGACCCGGCGACCCGGCTGGCGATCGAGCGCTACATGAACGGTGTCCGGAACGACGCTCCGTGGACCCCCTGGAACATCGAGTTCATCCGGCGGATCAACGGGCTCGACTCGGTGGACGACGTGTTCCGCACGGTGTTCGACGCGAGCTACCTGGTGCTCGGTCTGGGCGACGTCTACCTCGGCGCACCGGTCGCCACGCCCCTCGACCCGCGGCACCGACTCGTGACCACGAAGTACAACCCGGCCCGCACCTGGACGGCCGAGAACTCGGTCGGCATCGGCGGCGCGTACCTGTGCATCTACGGCATGGAGGGCCCCGGCGGCTACCAGTTCGTCGGCCGCACCGTGCAGATCTGGAACCGGTTCCGCCGCGGCGGCCTGTTCCAGCAGGACCCGTGGGCGCTGCGGTTCTTCGACCGGATCGAGTGGTACCCGGTCGGCGCGGACGAGCTGCTCGAGCTGCGCGCCGAGACGGACGCGGGGCGCGGGGAGTTCGAGACGGTCGACGGCGAGTTCTCGATCGCGTCGTACAACCGGTTCCTCAGCGACAACGCGACCTCGATCGACGCGTTCCGTGCGCAGCAGGCGCGGGCGTTCGATCAGGAGAAGGACCGCTGGCGTGCCTCGGGCGAGTTCGACGTGCGCGACGAGCCGGCGCCCGTGGTGGCCGACGCCGTGACGGTGCCCGAGGGCTCGACCGCGGTGGTCGCACCGTTCACCTCGACCGTGTGGCAGGTCGACGTCCGGCCGGGTGACCGGGTCGACGCCGGGCAGAAGCTGCTGGCGGTCGAGGCGATGAAGATGGAGTCGATGGTGCACGCTCCCGTCGGCGGGCAGGTGCTCGAGGTGTACATCACGCCGGGCGAGCAGGTGGCACCGGGGCAGGTCCTCGCCGCGATCGGAGGAGGAGCATGAGCACCAGCACCAGCACCAGGACCGGCATCACGGCCGCCGCCCGCGTGCACGACGCGTACGACCGGATCCAGGCCGTCGACCGGCCCGAGGTCTGGATCAGCCTGCGCGACCGGTCCGACGTGCTGGCCGAGGCGACGGCGATCGACCCGTCGCTCCCCCTGGCCGGTCTGCTGGTCGCGGTCAAGGACAACATCGACGTCGCGGGACTCCCCACGACTGCTGCGTCGCGGTCGTTCGCGTACGAACCGACGGCCGACGCCACCGCCGTCGCCCGACTGCGGGCCGCCGGAGCCGTGGTGGTCGGCAAGACCAACCTCGACCAGTTCGCCACCGGCCTGGTCGGCACCCGGTCGCCCTTCGGGGCCGTCCGGAACGCCTGGGACCCCAGACGCATCTCCGGCGGCTCGTCGAGCGGCTCGGCGACCGCGGTCGCGCTCGGGATCGTCGACCTGGCGCTCGGCACCGACACCGCCGGGTCCGGTCGGGTGCCGGCAGCGCTCGGCAACCTGGTCGGGGTGAAGCCCACGAAGGGCCTGGTCCCGAACACCGGCGTCGTGCCGGCCTGCCGGTCGCAGGACTGCGTCACGGTGTTCGCCCGGTCGCTCGACCTGGCCCGGACCGCGACCGAGCTGATGACCGGCCCCGACGGCGTCGACCCGCTCGCCCGCGAGGACACCGCGCACGCCGCCCTGCCCACCACGCCGCGGATCGCCGTGCCGCTGCCGTCGCAGCTCGAGGGGCTTGCCCCGGGCTGGGCCGAGGCGTTCGCGGCGGCCGTCGACCGGTTCCGTGTGCTCGGCCACCAGGTCGTCGAGGTCGACATCGCACCGCTCCTGGACGCCGCAGCGCTGCTGTACGACGGCGCGTTCGTCGCCGAGCGGTACGCCGCCGTCGGCGCACACATCGACGCGCACCGGGACCTGATCGGGGACGACCTCGACCCGTCCGTGGCGACGATCGTGCTCGGTGGTGCGACACCCACCGCCGCCGAGCTGTTCGCCGACCAGGAACGCCTCGACCGGCTCGGGGCTGCCGGCCGCGCAGTGCTGGCCGGCACGACCGCGCTGCTCACCCCCACCACCACCTGGCACCCGACGCTGGCCGAGGTCGCCGCCGACCCGATCGGGGCGAACAGCCGGATGGGGCGCTACACGAACTTCGCGAACCTGCTCGACATGGCCTCGCTCGCCGTGCCGGCCGGGTTCGTCGACGGCCTGCCGTTCGGCGTGATGCTGACCGGGCCTGCGTTCACCGACCGACGGCTCGCGGCGCTCGCCCGCGCCTTCACCGCGCCGACGGTCGACCTGCTGGTCGTCGGCGCACACCTGCGGGGCCAGCCGCTGAACGGCCAGCTGGTCGCGGCCGGCGGGTCGTTCGTCATGGAGGCCCACACCGCGTCCGACTACCGGCTGTACGCCCTGGACACGGTGCCGCCCAAGCCGGGGCTGGTCCGGGCGGGCCCGGTCACGCCCGGTGACGGCCGGAGTCCGGCGTCAGGTTCGGGTTCGATCGTCGGAGAGGTCTGGCGGCTGCCCGCCGCCGGGTTCGCCACGTTCGTCGCCGCGCTGCCCGCACCGATGGCGATCGGCACCGTCGCACTCGACGACGGCACCGACGTCACCGGGTTCCTGGTCGAGCCGTGGGCCGTCGACGGCGCGCAGGACATCACCCAGCACGGCGGGTGGCGCGCGTACCGGAAGCAGGCATGACGGCGCCGACCCGGGAGCAGGCATGACGGCGCGGGCCTGGGAGGATGGGGGCATGCCCGCCGACGACCGCCCCACCCGTGTCGGCCGTCCCCGGGCTGCCGGCACGACCGACTCGGAGCTGTCGCCGCGGGAGCAGATCCTCGACGCCGCCGCGGCCCTGTTCGTCGAGAACGGGTTGAGCGCCACGTCCACCCGGGCGATCGCGGACCGGGTCGGCATCCGGCAGGCCTCGCTGTACTACCACTTCGCCGGCAAGGACGACATGCTCGTCGAGCTGCTGACCACCTCGGTGCGCCCGAGCCTGGACGTGGTGCGCGGCCTCGAGCAGCGGGTCCCGGACACGGCGAGCGCCGCCGGTGCCCTGGCGGCGCTGGTGCTCATCGACGTCGACACCCTCGTGCGCACGCCACACAACATCGGCACGCTCTACCTGCTGCCCGAGGTGCAGGGCGAGCGGTACGACGGGTTCCGGGTCGAGCGTCGCGAGCTGCAGGACACCTACGGCCGGCTGGGGTCGCTCGCCGCGACGCCCGACGTCACCGCGTCCCTGACCCCGACACAGCTCGGCGGTCTGCTCATCCAGCTCGCCGAGACCGTGATCCAGCTGCGACGCGCCGGCAGCGTCCGCGACACCGACCGGGACGCCATCGTCGCAACCTGCCTGCGGGCCTGCGGGCTCGACACGGCGGCGATCGCCGTCGCACGCCGTGATGCCGAGGCCCTGCTGGCCGCAGCGGTCGTCTGAACCCGACCGCGGCCTCCCGTCCGCCGTCCGCGGGCTGGTGCCGTCAGCGCCGGACGGAGAACACGTCGCCGGGCTGGCAGCCGAGCACCTCGCACAGCCGTGTCAGCGTCGAGAACCGGATCGCCCTGGCGCGGTTGTTCTTCAGCACGGACAGGTTGACGACGGTGACGCCCACCCGGTCCGCCAGCTCGGTCAGGGTCATCCCCCTGGCGGCGAGCAGGTCGTCCAGGTGACAGACGACCGCGTGGCCGTCGTCGGTCTCGGGCGGCATCAGACCAGGCCGGCCTGGTCGCGCACCATCCGCTGCGAGGCGGTCAGCGCGAACCGGAAGCAGATCACGAGCAGCAGCCCGAGGTAGACCGGCACGTACGGCGGGTCCAGGACGGGGTCGGGCAGGCGGCCGTCCCATCCCAGTGCGGACACCACCCAGTTCCAGCCCATCCGGCGGACGAACGCCGGCACGAACCCGGCGACGACCACCGCGACCGCCAGCACGTCCAGGACCTTCGCCGTGGCGGTGTCGAACAGACCGCCCCGTGCGATCCGCCACGCGACGGTGGCGACCAGGCCGATGAGTGCCGCGACGAACACGAGTTCCAGGGCGTCGCCGACGCGGATGTACCCGATCGCGCCGGCCGGCACGTCGGCGGTCCGGACCAGCAGGGCGAGCTGCTCGGTGCGGACGGTCGCTCCGCCCGGGGGTTGCGGCACGGCGCTGGTCGCAGCGACGTGCACCGGGACGGTGACGGTGCCGGTGCGGATCGACTCGGCCAGGTCGGCGACGTACCGCCAGACCAGCAGTCCGATGCCGATCACGCAGGCGGCGACGTACCCCAGGTAGGAGTTCCTGCCACGAGGCGGGTCGTAGACGGGTGTGCTCATCGTTCCCTCTCCTGTCGGTCAGCGGCACCATCGATCATCGGTACCATCGAATGTCGATACAACGATGATCGATATGTAGCCGCGTGTCAAGGGTCTTGATCTCAACCGATGTCGAGGTGATGGGATCGCGGTATGCGCATCACCCAGGTCACGCTCCCCGTCCGCTCCCTCGACACCGTCGCAGCGTGGTGGCGCCCGCTCGGGTTCCCGACGATCCAGGGACCCGACCGCGTGTCCGTCGACGTCGGCCACACGCGGGTCCACCACGAGCCCGACCCCGCACTGATCGGCACGCACCACCTGGCGATGACGATCCCCACCGGCACGTTCGACGCCGCCGTGGCGTGGATCGCCGACCGCGCGCCGGTGCTGTCCCGCGACGGGATCACGGTGTTCGAGGGCCCCGACGGGTGGGACTCCCGCTCCGTCTACTTCGACGGACCCGACGGCCAGGTGCTCGAGTTCATCGAACGTCGCGTGCTGCCAGCCGAGCACGTCGGACCGTTCACCGCGGACAGCGTGGTCGGTGTCAGCGAGGTGGGCGTGGTGGTCGAGGACGTCGTCGCGACCGCACAGCGACTCGCAGACGTCGGCGTCGCTCCCTACGCGGCGCCCCCGACCGCCGGCTTCGGCGCGGTCGGGGACGTCGACGGGCTGCTGGTCCTGGTGGCGCCGGGCCGGCCGTGGCTGCCGACGACCGACCGCATCGCCGCGGACAGCAGCGTCACGATCGACGTCGGTCTGCCGCAGCCCGTCGCGTTCGGGGCTGACAAGGTCCTGCGCTGAACCAGTCCGTCAGCGCTCGGTGTCCTCGGTGATGCGCTCGCCGGTCTCCGGGTCCCACCCGAGGGTCTTCGGCTCGACGCGGCGCGGACGGCGCTCGGCCTTCGGGAACCACCCGCGCGCCGAGGGCAGGTAGCTCAGCACGGCGGCGACGGCCAGCGCGATCGGTTCGAGGACGGCCCAGTCCGGCGGAGTGGTCACCAACCCGATGAGCGTCGACACCAGGCCCAGTCCGGCGATGATCGCCAACCACAGCCGCGCGGTCCCCGAGCCGCGCCACATCCGCAGCGCCAGCCACCCGAAGAACAGCGTCAGAGCCAGGAACAGGACACCACCCACGACGGTGGCGACGAGCAGGCCCGTGTCCTCGGTGCCCAGGCTGACGAGCAGCCGTGGCACACCGACGGCCAGGCGGACGACCGTCTCAACCCACCAGATCGCCGCCGCGATCGTGACGACCGTCGGGCGTGCCGTCGTTGTCGGTGCTGCCTGCGTGCTCATGACTGCACCATGGCACCAGCGGAGGCCCGTTGCCAAGCGACACCGGGCCTCCAGTCCTGGGGACGGCCGCGTCAGAGTGCGATGGTCTCGCCGTCCGCCAGCGTCACCAGCTCGGTCCCCGTGAGCTGCTGCGCGAACTGGGCGAACGAGCCCTTGCCCGCATCGCTGAGCATCAGGTCGTGGATCTGCACCGCGCGGGACGGGTGGACGGCGCGGACGAAGTCGACGAGCTCGCCGAGTTTCGCCCACGGGCCCGACGTGGGGACCAGCAGGGTCTCGACCGCGACCTCGGGGACGAAGTACGCGTCGCCCGGGTGGTACACGGCGCCGTCGACCACGAAGCCGACGTTGCTCATGAGCGGGATGTCCGCGTGGATGACCGCGTGGTCGCCGCCGACGACCTGCACCGAGAAGCCGGCCGCGTCGAACGTGTCGCCCGGGGCGACGGTCGTGACCCGGCCGTCGTGGTCGCCGAGCGCCTGGGTGACGCTCGCCGGTGCCCAGACGCGCAGCTCGGGCTGGGCGTCGAGCGCGGCGGTCAGCACGTCGGCATCCAGGTGGTCCGGGTGGTCGTGGGTGACCAGGACCGCGGTGGTGCCGGCGACCAGGTCCGCGGAGTTCGGCGTGTAGGCGCCCGGGTCGATCACGAGGGTGGTGTCGTCCTTGGTGAGCACGACGGTGGCGTGGGTGTACTTCGTGAGGTCCATGCAGACGATTCTGCGCCTCCGTCCTCGGAACTCAGGACGAGCGGCGCAGGGTGTGCCGTGGGTACTCGCCGAAGCGGCTGGCGTACTCGGCCGAGAACCGCCCCATGTGCGTGAACCCCCAGCGGCGCGCGACCTCGGCCACCGAGGACTCGCCCGGATCGAGCAGCAGCAGGTCCTCCTGCGCCCGGCGCAGCCGCATCTCGCGCAGGTAGGCCATCGGGCTCTGGTCGAGCGTCCGTTGGAACGAGTCCTGCAACCCGCGCACGCTCAGCCCAGCGGCGTCGGCGATCGCCGTGACCGTCACGGCTTCGTGGGCATGCGCCTCGAGGTACTCGATGGCGGTCCGGAGGCGGGCTCCCGCGCGTTGCGCCGGGTCGGCACCGAGCGGCTCGGACTGCAGCGGGTACAGCCGGAGCAGGGCACGGGCGACCTCGCGCTGCGCCTCGTGCCAGGCGAGCGAACCCACTCCGCCGGTGTGCAGCGCGCGCATCGCCCCCGCGACGGCCGTGCGCCACACAGCGATGCTCGTCGGATCCGGGGTGACGCGGTGGTCGAACGCCAGCGGGCCGCCGGCGAGCAGCCCGGACTCCTCGGCCACCTGGCGCACCAGGTCCTGCCCGAGGTGCACGAGCCGCTGGTCCCAGTCCTGGTACTCCATCCGGAAGCGTCGTTCGACGGGGAACAGCGTGGGGACGCCCGGTTCCATCCGGACCTCGTCGCGTCCGACGTCGACCCGGGCGGTCCCACGGTCGAGCCACTGCACGACGACCTCGCCCTCGGTCGCCACGTCGCCGCGCAGGTAGCCGTGCATCTGCGACCGACGGACGCTGAGCTGGTCGTCCCCGACCGCCACGTACTTGTACCAGTACTGCTGGTCGAGGGCAGACGAGTACCAGGTCCGGCCGGCGTACATGCCGGCGAGTGACGTGATCGCCGAGTCCGTGTCCTGCCCGGAGACGGCGACCAGCGCCGTCGTCGGGGGTCGGGAGGTCGTCTCGTTCACCCCTCCACCATCCTCGGCAACCCGGGATCCCGCGACGGGTCCGCGTTTCGTGGATCGACTCCGCCGCGCGTCAGACGGGGGTCCAGTTGCCGCACCACCTTGCATCCACCTGAGGACCGTCGCAGGATGTTGACGTTGCCAACGGGGGCAGCACGAGCCGAGGAGGCCGGATCGATGGGGATTCGACGAACACGACGATGGACGATCGCCGCGGGGGCGGTCGCAGCAGCACTGCTGGTCGCCGGACTGGGTACCGCACCGGTACACGCTGCCGACACCGGGACCTTCCACCCGGGCCAGCAGTGGAACGACGACAACGGAGCGCCCGTCCAGGGGCACGGCGGCCAGGTCGTCACCGCCCAGGACAGCGCCGGCAGGACGATCTACTACTGGTACGGCGAGGACCGTGTGAACGGGTACGCGAACACGCGCGGCGTGCACGTGTACTCGTCGTACGACCTGACGAGCTGGAGGGACCAGGGCCTGGCGCTCCGGACGATGACCAGCCGGGCGGACTTCGACGACCCGTACTTCTCGACGCTCTACGGCGGGTACGACAGCACCCGGCAGGACGCGGTGTACCGGGACCTCGGGGTGACCGCTCCGAGCGCCACCCGCCCGGGAGCGATCCTGGAGCGCCCCAAGGTGATCCACAACGCGGCGACCGGGCAGTGGGTGATGTGGGTGCACGCCGACGGACCGACCGCGGACTCCGATGCGCAGTACGCCAAGGCCACCGCCGGCGTCGCCGTGTCGGACTCCCCGACGGGGCCGTTCCGGTACATCGACTCGTACCGGCTCGACCGTGTGTCCGCCGACGACCCGACGAACCAGAAGCCGGACTCCCCCGGCATGGCCCGGGACATGAACCTGTTCGTCGACGACGACGGGACGGCCTACATCGTCTACGCGTCCGAAGAGAACCTGACCCTGTACATCTCGAAGCTCGACGCGGACTACACGGGCTTGGCGACCGATCCGACGAAGGCCGTCGAGGGCGTCGACTTCCGACGACCACAGCCCTGGATCGGTGGCCAGCGCGAGGCACCGGCGCTCACCAAGGTGGACGGCACCTACTACCTGGTGACCTCGGGCGCGACCGGGTGGGCACCGAACGCCGCCGCCTACGCCACCGCGACCGACCCGATGGGGACCTGGACCGCGCACGGCAACCCGGCGACCGGCGCCGGCGCCGACACCACGTGCAACTCGCAGAGCACCTCGTTGCTGAACCTCGGAGACGGCCGCGTCGTGTACATCGGCGACCGCTGGAACAACGCCGAGGACCTGCGGACCGCGCCGTCGATCTGGCTGCCCGTGACGTTCGGCGAGGGCGGCGCCATGTCGTTCTCGTGCGACACCACGTCGTGGTCGCTCGACGACCTGCGGCCGTCGCCGATCTGGACGGTGACGACGACGATCCCCGGACAGGCCACCCTCGGCGACACCCGGGCACTACCGACGAAGGTCACCGTGCGCGAGGACGGTCGGCAGCGCTCCCACCGCGTCCGCTGGGCGGCGGACGCCCTGTCGACGCCGGGCGAGCGGGTCGTGACGGGCACGCTGGACGACGGCCGGACCTTCACCCGCACCGTGACGGTGATGCCGAAGCGGCTGGCGTACTTCGTCGACGCCGGTGGCCAGGGCACGAGCGACCTGGCGGCCGACCTGCGGTTCGCGAAGCAGCGCGGTGACCGGATCATCAACACCGTGCCGGACCAGCGCTTCGGCGTCGACCCGGGCAGCCGCGCGCACTGGGGGTACTTCGGCACCACCGGCGGCACCTCGGGCACGAGCGGCGGCACCGTGACCAGCACCGTCCGCTGGCAGGCCGACAAGACCGACCTGGAGTACGCGCTCGGTGGCCTGTCGAAGGGGAAGTACCGCGTCGACATGGGCTTCTGGGACCCGTGGACGAAGAGCGCGCCGGGTCGTGCCGCCGCCGTGGCCGTCGACGGCACGACGGTCGCGACCGCCCAACCGATCGACGGGACGTACCGCACCCTTTCCACGTCGACGAAGGTCGGTTCCGACGGTCTCGTCGACCTGCGCATCTCGCCCGCGACCGGGTACGGGATCCAGGTGAGCTGGATCATGGTCTCCCGGGCCTGAGCCGCGACCGTCTGGAGGCCCGGTGTCGGTCCGGCGGACCGGTGCCGGGCCTCCAGGCGGTCACCGTCAGTGCGGTCGTGTTGACTGCGGCCATGGAACGGTTCGACACCATCGTGGTCGGCGCCGGCATCGCCGGGCTCACCACCGCACGGCTGCTGACGGCAGCCGGTCAGCACGCCGTCGTGCTCGAGGCCCGCGACCGCGTCGGGGGCCGCGTGTGGACGGACCGGTCGGACGGCCGGGTCACGGACCTGGGCGCGTCGTGGATCCACGGCGTCGACGGCAGTCCGGTCGCGGCCGCGGCGCACGCGTTCGGCATGCCGACGGTCGAGTTCACCGTCGGCGGGTACCAGGCCGACAGCCGACCGATCGCCTACGCGGGACCGGACGGCCAGCTGCTCGACCCCGAGGCGACTCGGCGCTTCGTCGAGGACGTGCGTGCCGTCGACGCCGCACTCGCGCCGGTGATCGCAGCCTCGGCGCCGGACGCCACCTACCGCGACGTGACCGAGGCCGCGCTGGCCCAGCAGCACTGGTCGGCGGACCGCGTCGAGCGGGTCCGCGAGCACCTGGCCCACCGCAGCGAGGAGCAGTACGGGGTCACGATCGCGGGGCTCGCCGCGCACGGGCTGGACGACGACGCGATCGACGGCGACGAGGTCGTGTTCCCCCAGGGCTACGACGCGCTCGCGACGCACCTGGCCGAGGGGCTCGACGTGCGGCTCGGGTCCGTGGTCCAGCGGGTGGTGTGGTCGGCGTCCGGCAACGTCGTGTCGGTCGGGGAGACGACGTTCGCGGCCGACGCCGTCGTCGTGACGGTCCCCGTCGGAGTGCTGCAGTCCGACGCCTTCGTCATCGAGCCGGACCTGCCCGCTGCCCACCGGGCCGCACTCGGCCGCCTCCGGATGAACGCCTTCGAGAAGGTGGTGCTGCGCTTCCCGACGCGGTTCTGGGCCCCGGCGGACGGCTCCGACGTCTACGGCATCCGACAGCTCGGGCCCGAAGGGCGCTGGTGGCACTCCTGGTACGACCTGACCCGGCTCGACGGCGAGCCCACGCTGCTGACCTTCGCGGCCGGACCCGCGGCGCACGGCATCCGCGGGTGGAGCGTCGAGCAGGTGACCGCGTCGGTGCTCGAGCAACTGCGGCGGCTGTACGGCGACGTCCCCGAACCCACGAGCGTGCACGTCACGGCGTGGCAGGACGACCCGTTCGCGCGCGGGTCGTACGCGTACATGACCCCCGGCTCGCGGACGAGCGACCACGACGACCTGGCCGTCCCGGTCGGCGGCGTGCTGCACCTGGCCGGTGAGGCGACCTGGACCGAGGACCCGGCGACCGTCACCGCGGCGATGTGCTCCGGCGAGCGCGCTGCCGGTGCTGTGCTCGGTCGCCCGGTTGCACTGGAGTTCCCGGAACTGTCTCGGTAGATTGGAGCCGCCTCGGTGGATTGTTGAACAACCTCGGCGACAGGGAGCCCTCGTGACGACGATCGACCTCAACAGCGACCTCGGCGAGGGGTACGGCGCCTGGCCGATGGGCGACGACACCGCGATGCTCGACGTGGTCTCGAGCGCGAACATCGCGTGCGGGGCGCACGCCGGCGACCCCGTGATCATGCTCGCGACCGCGCGGGCAGCCGCCGCCCGTGGCGTTGCCGTCGGTGCACACGTCGCCTACCGCGACCTGGCGGGCTTCGGACGACGCCCGGTCCACGTCACGCCCGACGAGTTGCACGCCGACGTCGTCCACCAGCTCGGCGCGATGACCGCGGCGGCACACGTCGCCGGCACGGCCGTCACGTACGTCAAGCCGCACGGCGCGCTCTACAACACGGCGTGCGCCGACCCCGTGCAGGCGGACGCGGTGGTGCGTGCGGTTGCCGACGTCGACCCGACCCTCGCGATCCTGGCCCTGCCCGACTCCGAGCTGCTGCGCGCGGCCGATCGCCGGGGGCTGCGTGCCGTCGCTGAGTCCTTCGCCGACCGCGCCTACGAACCCGACGGCTCGCTCGTGTCGCGGAGCACCCCGGGGGCGGTGCTGCACGACCCGGACCAGGTCGCTGTGCGGGTGCTCCGGATGGTGACCGAGGGCGTCGCCACCGCGATCGACGGCTCCGAGATCCGGGTGCGGGCCGACTCGGTGTGCGTGCACGGGGACTCCCCGTCGGCGGTCGCGATGGCGCGGGCGATCCGGACGCTGCTGACCGCGCAGGGCGTGGAGATCGCGCCCTTCGCGCCCACGCTGTGATGCTCGATCTGCGTCCCGCCGGTGGTTCGGCGCTGCTCGCCACGTTCGATTCCTTGGCGGCGGTCATCGCGTTCCGGGCCGGGCTGTCCGCGTCCGGTCTGCCGGGCGTGACCGAGGTGGTGTCCGGCGCCCGGACCCTGCTGTTCCGCTTCGACCCGACGGTCACCGATGCCGGTCGTGTGCGCGCGGCACTCGCGGCACTCGTGGCGGTCGAGCCCGCGGTCGACGCCGTGGACGACGCCGAGGCCGAGCCCGTCGTGGTCCCGGTGACGTACGACGGCGAGGACCTCGACGACGTCGCCCGGCTTGCCGGCCTGTCCACCACCGAGCTCGTCGCCTGGCACACCGGGCAGGTCTGGACGAGCGCGTTCTGCGGGTTCGCCCCGGGCTTCAGCTACCTGACCGGCACGTCGCCGTCGCTCGACCTGCCCCGCCGTGCGAGCGCGCGCACGGCCGTGCCGAGCGGCGCCGTGGCACTGGCGGGCGAGTTCAGCGCCGTGTACCCGCGCACGTCGCCCGGCGGCTGGCAGCTCATCGGGCGCACCGATGCGCCGATGTGGTCGCTCGACCGCGACCCGCCGGCGCTCGCGCCCTCCGGCACTCGCGTGCGGTTCGTGGCGGTCGACCGGTGACCCGGCTGACGGTCCTGCACGTCGGGTACGGCGCCGCGACGCAGGACCGCGGCCGGCCCGGGTTCAGCGACATGGGCCTCGGGTCGGCCGGCGCCGCCGACCGGGGGTCCGCAGCGCTGGCCAACCGTATGGTCGGCAACCGGCCCGACGCGGCCGTCCTGGAGGCCCTGCTCGGCTCCGTCTCGCTGCGGTCCGACGCGCACGTGGTCGCCACGGTCACCGGCGCACCCTGCCCCGTCGACGTCGAGCATCTCGACGGCACGATCCGGGGTGCCGCGGCGTACGAGGTGCTGCTACTCGGTCCCGGCGACGTCCTGCACATCGGGGTGCCGGCGACCGGGCTGCGCGCGTACGTCGCCGTCCGGGGCGGGTTCGCCGTCGAGCCCGTCCTGGGCAGCCGCTCGTGGGACTCGCTGGCACGACTCGGGCCGGCGCCGCTGTCGGTCGGGGACGTCCTGCCGATCGGATCCGCAGCGGAGGCCGGATCGTGGCCGGTCGTCGACGCCGTCGCTCCACCACGCGAGCCGATGCCCGGCGAGCCGGTCGTGCTCGACGTGGTGCCCGGGCCGCGCGACGACTGGTTCACCCCCGCGTGGCGCTCGACCCTGACCGAGCAGGAGTACGCCGTCAGCGCCGACAGCGACCGGGTCGGCGTCCGGACCACCGCCGCGGTCCCCCTCGTCCGCGCCGTCACGCACGAGCTGCCGAGCGAGGGGGTCGAGACCGGGTCGTTGCAGGTGCCGCCCGAGGGGCACCCCGTGCTGTTCCTGGCGGACCACCCGGTGACCGGGGGCTACCCGGTCGTGGCGGTCCTGACGCCCGGGTCCGTCGACCGGGCAGCGCAGCTGCGCCCGGGTGACGTGGTGCGCTTCCGCATCGCGCGGTGACGGCGGTGGGATGTCGGCGAGCAAACCGGCTCATGACGACGCGCACACGACGCCGATCTCCGCCCTGCTCCCCGGGACTGATTGCTCAGGCGCGGTCGCTGGCCGGGGACACCCCCTGCAGACGGATCGGTCAGAATGAGTCAAGGACTCAGGTGGAAGGGGCGGCAGTCATCGGTGATGGTTGTGCGGATAGTTGGCCGCGCTCACTCTCGGGGGGATGCATGGTGAGATGCGCGTGTTCGATGATGCACGCTGCCCGCGCCGACACCGACCCCGACTGCTCGTGGCCGACCGACATCGGCGCGGGATCGACAGCCCACCGCTGATGAGGATCCTTCTGGCAGTAGCGAGTGTCTTCGTGGTCCTCCTGGTCGCCGGATGCACGGGCGAAGCGGCAACAGATGTCCTCCCGCTCCCACCATCCACCGTGGACCTCTCCGGGCAGCGACTCGACCTTCGGCTCCATCGTGCATCCGACGCGCTGCCCTCGAACCTGGGCCCTGCGTTCTCTGCGAAGGAGGATGGCGTCGGTCGGTACTCACTGACGTGGCTTGACACGCCGTATGCGTCCTGCGGAAGAGCCTCGGCGGTCACGTACCTGCCATCGGCACACACCATCACGATCGCGTTGATCCGGGGTGTTCGGTCGCAACGGAACTGCCCCCTTGCGGCGAAGCGGTTCACCGCTGCGGTGGACCTGTCGAAGGTGGCATCCGGCAAGACGGTTCTGATGGCGAGTTCGAAGTCGAGGTGACGATCGTTGCGGAGGACGTCGCACACCACCCGTCGGGGGAGATGTGGCCGGTCCGTCGGCCGGGCAGCGCAGTTGCGCCCGAGTGACCCGGTGCGCTTCCGCATCGTGCGGTGAGGAACAACTCGGGCGCGCTCCGAGTTGGCTCGGAGTGCGCGACCGGATCGGGCTGCGCTTCACGACGGAAAGGTGTTCTCATGTCGATGACGGTGTTCCTCGAGGTCCGACTGCGTGACGACCTGCCGGCCGAGACGATCGAGTCCGCGATCCGCGAGACCCTGGCGCAGACCGCGGCGTTCGACGGCAACGAGTCGCTCGAGGTGCTGGTCGACGATGCCGACGCAACCCGCGTCGTCGTGCTCGAACGGTGGACGACCACGGCCGCCCACGATGCCTACGTCGCGTGGCGTGCCACGCCCGAGGGCAAGGCCGAGGCACTCGCCGCGATCCTGGCTGAGCCGCCCGTCACCAGGACGTTCGACCGGAGCATCACGCTCTCGTAGCGCCAGGCGGCCTTCAGGACTGCAAGGCCCATTCGAGCTGTGGTGTGACGAACGCCACTCGGAGCAGTTCGCGTTGCGCGGTTGCGATACCGAGAGCGGCCGCGACCGACTCCCAGTTGACCACGGACGCCGCGACGCGCGCGATGATCGAGCGGGCCTCGGCGTCGCGCAGACGGAACGCTCCGGCGATGTCGACGAGGTGTTGTAGGTGGCGATCCGCCGGGTCGTCGCCAGCGTTGATCTGACGCGAGTCGATGACGCCTCGATGGCGGCTGGGGTTCACATCGAACAGCGGTGAGAGGTTCCAGCCACGGTCGGTGTGGATGAACCCGTGGTTGCGCCAGTGATCGTCGACGTTGTTGACGAGCACGGTCAACGCGATGCGTCCGAACATCTCTCTGAGATCTGCGGCCGGCGTGACGCTCCATTGATCGATCACGTCGGCGAAGTCCTCGTAGGTCTCGCGCGCACCGTCGTCGTGTGCTCCGAGTCCGAACGCCGTCCGGGCGGACATGTACCCGAAGCGCTCCCCTGCTGCCCCTCGATCGAAGCGTTCCGAGACCAGCACGGCGCGCCCGGCGTCGGCGCTCGCCAACGTCCATCGCGGCGTGGACAGACCAGCGTCCGCGGCGAGCGCCAGCGCGACGGCTTCCCAGCGCTCGACGTCGACGTTCCCGTCCTTCGAGTGTGGGAGCTTCGCGATCGCGAGGCTGCCGGAGTCCGTCCGGACGTTCGCCTTCGGTCGCGCTCCCCCAGGCGATGTCGCCACGTCGTTGAGGTACGCGATGTCATCATCGGTCGCCTGTTCGAGCTCGTACCGTCGCGCTGCTTCGACGATCCGGTCGAGATCGTGGAAGTTCGCGACGCCTGCTTCACTCGACAGCCAGGTCTCACCGACGCGGAGTCGGAGGGCACCCATCCGCGTGTGGTCAGCAACACCGAGCAGGTAGTCGAACTCACCCAAGCGCGCAGGCAACGCTGAGTCGACACGTCGCCGGCGTGCATGGTCTGCGCGGATGAGCTTCTGGCCCCAGTCGTCGGGGGCCGCGTCACTGAACGCACCGGGCAGCGTCGAGTTCTCGGCGACGTAGATGCGCCGCTGGCCGAGCGGGAGATCTGGTGAGATCTGCCAGCCGTCGCGCACCCACGCAGCGTCGTACTCGAACGACGACGAGGCGAGGTTCCGCCCGCCCATGAACGACGGTCGCAGGACTCCGACGCGACGAGTGCCGGTGCCGGTGCCGGTGCCGGTGCCGGTGCCCACCCAGACCTCGACCTCGCCCGGAGTCACAGGGTCTTCCCGAGGCGGAGCATGTCGTCGATCCGAGCTCGAGCTGCTTCGTTGTTGTACGGATCGATCCCGGCAACAGCAGCGTCCGCGATGCCGAGAGCGCCCAGCACAGCGAAGAGGGAATCGATGCGTCCACCTTCGCCCGCCTCGATCGCGCGGAGCGTCTGACGGGAGACTGCTGCCCGATCAGCGAGCTCAGCGGCGGACATGCCGTTGATCGCCCTCCAGCGTCGGACGTTCTCGCCGAGCGCCGCCAGCTGTCGCCGTCGCCGGGCGGATGTGCGTTGAACCACAGGGGCCTCCTGATACGAAATCATACCAGGACGGATCACTTCTGACATGAATTCATGCACATCTGACGGTGACTCTCTCCTGCGTTCGGATGGACGGCCCGGCCCGACGACGTGATCCGGCATGATCGAGCCGTGGACTGCTTGCCCCCAACCTCGCGCGCGCTCCGCCGTCGACTCCGCGACGCGCACTGCCCCGAATGCCGACATGCGTGGGCAGAGCACCCTGGCGCAGCCGGCGAGGTGTTCTGCAGCGAGTGCGAGTTCGAGCGCGAGCATGAGGCTGCACTCCGGGACCAACCACTCTGCGCACGCGGTGTTCCTGCCGAGATCCTGCGAGGGTCGACTGCCGCCGAGCTCGAGCGCACGGCACCGTTCGTGCGGAAAGTCAGCCTCTGGGTGCTCGCCGCGCTCGGCCGGATGCCCTGACGCGCCTGACCATCAGCTCGCCGGGCGGACGTTCCCGTCGGCGTCGAGGGGGTCGGCGGCGCCCGGCACGATCAGGCGCCACAGGCCGGGTCGCTCCGCCGTCAGGTACAGCCGGTAGCGGCCGGGCTCGGCGAGCACGTCGTCCAGGTACTCGACGGGCTTCCCGCTCGACGTGCACTGGTCCGACGGCGAGAACAGTTCGAGCGACCGGGACGGCGCCGTCCCCTTGACCACCTCGGTGACGGTGGCCTCGAGCAGGCGGTAGTCGCCCTCGACGTCGACGGTCCGGTCGGTCGCGCGGACATGGGCATCCACGACCAGCGGAGCCGCGTCCATGCGGTCCTGCGCGGTGTCGAGCTGGATGCCGTCTCTGCACGAGACCGTGCCGGCGAAGCTGCACCCGCTCAGCGTGAGGACCAGCAGCGTCACTGCTGCTGCGACGGCTCCGACTCTCCCCCTCGGCATGCGCTCATCCTGCACGACGGGCGCGACGGGCGCCAGGGTCAGCGGGCGGCGTGCTCGCGGGCCTCCATCGCGTCCCAGGCGAAGCTCGCCAGCCAGTGTGTCGACCAGTACTCCTCGCCGACGCTCGCCTGCAGCCCCGACGCCAGCAGCCGATCGGCCGCATCGCCGAGCAGGTCCGCCAGCGCGGTGTCGTCCGGATCGGCAGCACGCAGGACGTCCGCGATCCGACGGGCGGCTCCGGCACGCGACTGGTCGAGCCCGAACAGGTGCACCTGCTGCGGGTCGTG
This sequence comes from Curtobacterium sp. VKM Ac-2922, assembly GCF_022815645.1. Classification (GTDB taxonomy): domain Bacteria; phylum Actinomycetota; class Actinomycetes; order Actinomycetales; family Microbacteriaceae; genus Curtobacterium. Next base: position 198,750 of record NZ_JALGRO010000006.1, read on the forward strand.
CTCGTCGCGGACCACGGTCGGGGTCAGGACCGCGTCGCCGGCACGGACCTCGGCGAAGAACGCCCGGGCCCACGGCGCGAACTCGGCCGCGGGCAGGACCGCCCGCATCAGGTCGGCCTCGGCGAACCCGGCGGACAGGAAGTCGTGCCCGCTGCGCTCCCAGGCGAAGGGCCAGCCAGCGTCGTCGCCGAACCAGTCACGCGCGGCCTGGGACACCGTCGCGACGAGCTCGTCGCGACCCAGAGCGCGTGCCGCATCGAGCACGAGCAGCAGCCCGAACGCGGAGTTGCTGTGCACGCCGTGCCGGACGGGGTGTGCTGCGCCGGCAACCCAGCGCGTGACCAGGTCGTCGAGCACGTCGACGACCGGAGCGAACCCCGGCGCCAGTGATCGGACGGCGGGGACGTCGGAGGCCTGGACCTCGGCGGCCAGCTTCATCAGCCAGGCCCAGCCGTAGGGCCGTTCGTAGTGGGGCGTCTCGCGCAGGTACGCGGCCTCGGTCGCCAGGTGTTCCGCGCGCAGGTGGTCCTGCAGCACCGCGGTGATCTGGTCCTGTGGACCGGCGGGCAGGCCGAACGCGACCAGACGGGCGGCCAACCAGTGCATGTGCACCGAGGAGTGCCAGTCGTACGAGGTCGCGAAGGCCGGGTGGAGCTCGACCGGCAGTGCCCGGTCGTCGGGCCCCGACGTGGTGTGGTGCGCGGCGTACGGGTACTCGCGGGTGGTGTTCTGCAGGGCGACGGCTGCGAACTGCTCGGCCCAGGCAGCGCGGTCGAGGTCGATCCGGGCGCGATCAGAATGCGACAAGGTACATGACTCCCATGTTGACGACGAGCAGGATGGCGGCGGTGGGGATCTGCGCCTTGATCGGGCCGTACTTGTCCCGCATCTCGAGCAGCGCCGCCGGCACCAGGTTGAAGTTGGCGGCCATCGGTGTGACCAGCGTGCCGCAGAACCCGGCGAGCATGCCGATCGCGAAGATCGCCGCGGGGTTGCCGTCGAAGCCCTGCACGAGCACCGGCCAGCCGATCGCGGCGGTCATGATCGGGAACGCCGCGAACGCGTTGCCCATGATCACCGTGAACAGCGCCATGCCCAGGCAGTAGACGACGACCGCGGCGAGCAGCGACCCGCTCGGCAGGATCGACTTGATGATGGTTCCGACCGCGTCGCCGACCCCGGCCTGGGTGAACACGATGCCGAGCGTCGAGAGCATCTGCGGCAGCAGCGCGGCCCAGCCGATCGCCTGCAGCAGGCGGCCGCCCTCGCGCACCGGGGTCGCGAGCGACGGTGGCCGCAGGACGAACACCGCGACGACGACGGCGAGCACCGATCCGATGCCGAGCCCGGTCAGCGTGGCACTGCCCTCGGCGAGCAGGGGCTTGCCGCCGAACGACACGAGTGGGCCGAGGGTCGCGACCAACACGGCCACGACCGGCACGACCAGCGCCGGGACGAACAGCCGGTTGCCGAAGCGCAGAGCGGAGGCCGCGCGTTCGTCCGGCGTCGTGGTGGCGAGCACGCTCCTGCTGCTGCCGTCGGCCCTCGGGGTGACGCCGGTCGGTTCGGCAGGTCCGGTCTCGGCGCCGGTGCCGGCACCGGGGATGCTCGCCACCCGGGTCCGGCTGGTCGTGCCGGTGAAGCCGAGTCCCGCCAGCGCGACCATCACCAGCACGGCGACACCGAGTGCCCACGCCGGCGCGGTCTTCGCGGCGACGAACGTGCCGTAGAAGAACGACAGACCGAGGATGCCCCAGAACGCGGCGTTGCCCAGGCGCTTGGCATGCGTGCTGTCGGTGACGATCAGGACCGCGACGGCGATGAAGAACGCGCCGATGAGCCAGTAGAGCCATTCGCTGGTGATCATGCCGCGACCCCCGCCTGGGCCGTCGCGCCGCGCGCGTCCGCAGCCATCCGGTCGAGCTTGCGGTCGAACAGCAGCAGGCGGGTGCCGTGCACGAGCAGCGCCGCGATGCCCGTCGGGATGGCCCAGAGCGCCAGGTCGATGGGTTCGAGTGCCAGGTCGTAGGTGGCGTCGACGAACGTCGTGATGAGCAGGATCGAGCCGACGGCGACGAAGACGTCCTCGCCGAAGAACACCCCGACGGTGTCCGACGACGCCGAGTACCCCTTGATCTTCTCGCGCATCGTCTCGTCCACCCGGCCGTACTTCTTGATGGCAGCGCCTTCGGCCATCGGGTACACGAGCGGTCGCACGGTCTGGGCCGGCCCGCCGATGCTGGTGAGCCCGACCGCCGCGGTGACCTGCCGGATGACCAGGTACCCCGCCAGCAGCCGGCCGGTCGTGAGCCGGTCGAGCTTGGCGATGAGCCGCTTGGCCTGGTCCTGCAACCCGTAGCGCTCGACGAGCCCGATGACCGGCAGCACGAGCGCGAAGGTGGTGACGGAACGGCTCGACGCGAAGCCGTTGCCGAACGCGTCGAGGATGCCGACGGGCCCGATGCCGCCGATGGCCGCGGTGACGATGCCGGCAACCGTGACGACGAGCAGCGCGTTGACCCGCAGTGCGAACCCGACGATGACGACGGCAACCCCGATGAGCACGAACATGCGGGACAGTCTGGACCGCATTGTTCAACAATCACAAGCACATCGCGTGATCTGTAACACGCCGGTCACACGCGACGCCGGGTGATGGGACGCCCACCACTCCGTGCCAGGATCGCCCCATGACCCGAACCGTCAGCGGCGCAGCGTCGACGGCCGACCGGCTGCGCGCGATGATCGCCGCGGGCGACTTCTCCCCCGGCGCACAGCTCTCCGAGGAGCGCCTCAGCGAGCAGCTCGGCGTCTCACGGAACACCCTGCGCGAGGCATTCCGCCTGCTCGCCCGCGACCGGCTGGTCGAGCACGTCTTCAACCGTGGGGTCTTCGTCCGCCGCCTCACCGCCGAGGACGTCACCGACCTGTACGCCGCTCGCCAGGTGCTCGAGGGCGCCGCGGTCCGCGCCATCGCCCCCGACTCCGCCGCGATGCGGGACGTCGCCGCAGCCGTCGATGACGCGCGGGTCGCCGCCGCAGCGGGCGACTGGCAGGCGGTCGGCACGGCGGACATCAGGTTCCACGCCGCGCTCGTCCGGGCCCTGCCGAGCGAACGGCTCTGGGGGCTCATGGACGGGCTGCTCGCCGAGATGCGGCTGGCCTTCCTGACGACCGACGACCCCGCCGCCTTCCACGCCGGCTTCGTCGACCGCAACCAGGCGATCGTCGCCGCACTGCGCGCCGGCGACCCGGAAGCCGCGTCGACCCTGCTGACCGACTACCTGGACGACGCTGCGCGCACGCTCCGATCCGCGGCGGCAGCCGCCGACTGACGGACGGGAGGCCCGTGGCGGCACCGCCACGGGCCTCCCGTCCGCACCGCCACGGCAACCATGCGGTGCGGGGAACCGCACATCGCACGTCCAGCCGTTCCCGAGCGGGAACAGCGGGTGCCAGCATGAGCCGTCCGCCGCATCTGCGCCCCGGACAGAGGGGATCCCATCGTGAAGAAACTCGTGATCGTCGCCGTCGCTGCGGCGGCACTCGTCCTCGGAGCAGCCGCACCAGCGGCTGCCGCTCCTGTCCGGTCCGCCCCGGCCACCCCGATCCGCGTCACCGTCCGTGGGGAGGACGACACCGCGACCGTGCACTGGCGTGCGGCACGTCAGGGCGCGCCGGTCGCGGGGTGGACCGTCGCCGTCAAGCCGGTCGAGCAGCGGCCGGGTCACGGCGTCGTGACCCTGCCCGTGAACGCGCGGTCGCACTGCTTCGAGTCGTTGACACCGGGGACGACCTACACGTTCTCGGTCCGCGCCACGAACAAGCGCGGCAGCAGCCCGGCGGCCTCGGTGCGGTACACGGTGCCGAAGGTCGCTGCACCGACCGTCTCCGCGCTGTTCGGACTCGACACCGCGGGCAACGTCGTCCGCTTCGCCACCGACGGCAGCACGGCGAGCACCGTCGTCGCACCGAACGGTGACGGCTACACCGCCGACCAGCAGGGCGACGTCTTCGTGCCTGCCGCTGACGGCACCACCATCGTCGAGTACCCGCACGACGGCTCCGCGTCCCACTCGGTCGCGACCGGACTGCACGCCTCGCCGGACCTGCGCACCGACGACGCGGGCGACCTGTTCTGGGCGGACTCCGTCTCCGGCGCAGTGAACCGACTGCCCGTCGGCAGCAGCACCCCGGCCGCCGTGCCGGGACTCGGCACACCCGGCTCGCTGTGGGCCGTCTCCTCGACCGGCATCGTGGCGACCTTCCGCCACGCGTCGTCGGGTGACGTGCTGACCGTGCGCACCGCAGCGGGAGCCGTCACGACCCGCACGCTGACCGGTTCGGGACCGTTCCCCTCGGGTCGTGCGGACGCCATGTCCGTCGAGGCCGACGGTGACGTCTACATCCACTCGTGGACGGTCGGCGCCAGTGGCTACAACACGTGGTACCTGCTGCCCGTGGGGAGCTCGACCTCGACGAAGCTGTCGGACCGCACGGCGTTCGAGATCGGCGCGGTGAGCAAGGACGGCTTCGTGCTGGTCGAGTCGAAGCAGTGGTGCGCGGCCCCGGCCGAGTACCCGACCCCGTGCGCCATCGACCGGTCGTTCTCCGACGAGCTCGTCCGATCCGGCACCACGACGACGAAGTACCCGGTGACGGGCATCACCGCCGTCGACCGCTCGCCGGTGTTCGGCGTGACCGACGACGCCGGCGACCTGTTCGGCGACATCCCCGCCGGTCCGACGCCGGGTCTCTGGCGCCTGCCGGCCGGTGGTGGAGCCGCACAGCAGCTGTCCGCCGACCAGTTCACCCGCCTCGTCGCAGCCTGACACGACGCAGCACCGAGAACGCCCCGCCGTCATCCGACGGCGGGGCGTTCCTCGTCCCCCGAGCAGTCGGGCGGGACGACGTCGGTCAGTGCCCGAGCAGCGCAGCGACCGCGTCGACGACGACCTGGCGTCGCCGCGGTGCTGTCACGGACTGCACCAGGGGCGCGTACTCGGACGTGGTCGAGCTCCAGAAGGCGGCCAGGTGCACGACCAGCCCGAGCAGGACGGCGGGTCGGTGGGACCGTGGGAGGACCCCGGCGCGCTGGGCGTGCTCGATCGCGGCGGTCAGCTCTGTGGCGCGCTCGACGATCGCCGGCAGTGGGTGCTGATCGGCACGCTCGAGCCGGTGCCACGTCAGCAGGCGCGGCATCCACGGACGATCGACCGCGGCGTCGTGCAGGTTCCCGGCCCACTCCGGCAGGTGCTCGGCGTCGAACGGGACCGCAGCGAGCAGGTCGTCGACGGTCTGGGTGACCAGGGCGTCGAACAGTCCTTCCTTGCTACCGAAGTAGTGGAAGGCCTGCGCCTTGTTGCTCGAGGCGGCGGCACCGATGCGTTCGATGCGCGCCGACGCCAGGCCGACGGCGGCGAACTCGTCGCGTGCCGCGAGCAGCAGTCGGGCGCGCATCGCGTCGGCGGCGGGCGGCGTGAAGGTGGCCATGGCCACCACGGTACCGAGCGGGCGGGGCAGGCGGCAGCAGGCGCGGTGGCCGGGCCGCAGACGGAAGGCCCGCTGCCAGCTGGCATCGGGCCTCCCGTCCGTCTCCGGTTCAGACCACGATCACTCGGTGGTCGCGACCCAGTCGATCTGCAGGTTGCCGGAGGCACCCCAGTTGCCGGTCTGGAACATGAAACGGTGCGGCGTGGTGGGCACGTCGTGCGTCACGGTCTGCAGGACCTTGCCGTCGACGCTGTACGTCACCGACTGACCGGGGATCCACTGGACCGTGTAGGTGTGCCAGTCGCGCCACGAGACCCCGCTGGGGATCTGGGTGCGGTTCGCCTCTTGACCCGGGGTCATCGAGTGCTGGAACGCGGAGGGGCTTGCCTCGAAGTTGCCCTCCGGGAAGTCGATCTCGCCGTCGGACCAGACGTTCGACGTCGGCCACAGCATGAACGCCGCGCCGTTGCCGTCGCCACCGTCCGCACGAGCGCGGACGGAGAAGGTCCCACCGACGTGGTCCCAGGCGCCGGCCGAGGTACCGAAGGTGCCGGCAGCGCCGTCACCACCGAGCGCGACGTTCATGACGCCGTTCGCCACGGAGACGGTCTTGCTCGGCGCGTAGATGCCCGACGTGCCGTCCGGGTAGGGCTGCCACGCCTGCTTGTACAGCGACGCGACCTTGCCGAGCAGGGCCGGCGTGTTGAAGTCCTCGACGAACGACGCGTCCGGCGCGGTCGCAGCGGAGTCCTGCTGCGCGGCGGGGGCGGCCTCGGCCGTCACGTCGTCGGTCGGGGTGGGCTCCGGCGTCGTGTCCTCGACCGGTGCCGACTCTTCGGTCGGCGCAGGCGTGGGGTCCTCGGTCGGGGTCGGCGTCGGGTCCTCGGTGGGGGTCGGCGACGGCGCGGGGCGGGAGTGGTGGGAGCCACCGTCCCAGCCCCACCAGGAGCAGGCCTGTGCGGCGGTGGGGGCCCCGATCAGCATCAGGCTCGCGGTGGCCACCGCGATCATCTTGGCGCGGCGGTTCATCGGGCGTTCCGTTCGGTGGGGGTCGTGGGGGTCTTCAGGCGCATGGGCGTGCGCGTGCTTCGAGTGGAGATGTCGGGCTCCTCTAGGGGCTCGGGCGCGGGAAGCGGCGGGATGGGATGCGTCCGGACGGCAGGATGCCGAAGGTGGTTCGGTGACGCGTCCCCCAGACATGATGCATCATCTGTGCCTCGTTCGGGGGACACTGCACAAATCGGTGCCTGAACATCCAGGGTCCACACCGTGGACTCGTCGGCTCGCGAGCCGACCGGACGGTGCAGTCCGCGCACGCCTGGGAACCCGCCAGCGCCCCGGGTCGTACCGTCGCTGGTGCTCCTCCGCGGTCCCGAGCCGCGGATGCCCGACCCCGGTACCGGGCGGACATCGTCTGACGAGAGCGTCGCACCCGACGGCGTCGTAGCGCGCGGGCGTCCCCCCGGGCCCGAACCCGCCGTGGACACCCTCGCACCTCTGCGCGCGGGCGCTGGCGGCGGCGGGGGTCTGCGCGCATCGCACCCTCTCAGCCCCATCGCGCCCCCGTGGCACGGGCGCGATGTCCACGCCGGGGTGCGACCCAGGCACCCCGGAGCGCCCCTGCCCGCGCGAGCGGGTTGACTGGTCCCATGGCAGACGTGCTGATCCTCGGTGGCACCGGTTGGCTCGGTCGACACATCGCCGCACAGTCCCTGGCGGACGGCGATGACGTCACCTGCCTGGCGCGAGGCACGTCCGGCGCCGTGCCCCACGGAGCACGGCTCGTGCGCGCAGACCGACGCGATCCCGACGCGTACGACCCGGTCCGCCGCCCGTGGGACCGCGTCGTCGAGGTCGCGTCCGACCCGGGCCTGGTGGCCGGAGCGCTCGACGCGCTCGCCGACCACGCCGGGCACTGGACGCTCGTCTCGACGGTCTCCGTCTCCGCGGACGACGACCGACCCGGCGCCGACGAGTCCGCTCCCCTGGTCGAGCCGACGGACCTGTCGCAGTACGCCGACGCCAAGGTCGCCGCCGAACGTGCGACGGCCGAGCGACTCGGCGACCGGCTGCTGATCGCCCGACCCGGGTTGATCGTCGGCCCCGGCGACCCGAGCGACCGGTTCGGGTACTGGCCAGCTCGGCTGAGCCAGCCCGGCCCGGTGCTGATCCCGACGCCGACGGACCGGTTCGTGCAGACGGTCGACGTCCGCGACCTGGCCGCGTGGATCGCCCGCACCGATGCCACCGGCCCGGTGAACGTCGTCGGCGATGCCGTCCCGATGGACGCCTTCTTCCGCGAGGCCGTCGCGGTGGCCGGCTTCGCAGGCGAGCTCCTCCCGCTCGAGGACGAGGCCCTGCTTGAACACGACGTCCGCTACTGGGCCGGTCCCCGATCGCTGCCGCTCTGGCTGCCACGCTCGGCGTCGGGCTTCGCCCGTCGGTCGAACAGCGCGTTCCGGCAGTCGGGCGGGACCACCCGGCCGCTCAGGACGACCCTGCGGGACGTCCTGACGGACGAGCAGGCTCGAGGCGTCACCCGCCCACGACGCTCCGGCCTGACGCTGGCAGAGGAGGCCGCGGTCCTCGCAGCCCGGTGACCGCGGACGGGAGGCCCGGTACCAGCTGGCACCGACCCTCCTGTCCGGCGATGGGTCGCGTCAACGACCCGTGCCGTCCGTAGGCTCGTTGCATGTCCACCAGGTCGAAGCCGTTCGCGCAGTACGCCACGGTGCTGTCGGACGGCCGCACCGCCGTCGAGGTGGCGGTCTTCGATCCGTTCCTCGTCACGGTCGTGCTCGTCGCGTCGAGCAAGCGGGACGCGCTCGATCGAGTCCGGTCACTCGGCGGCCGGAACGTGCACGTCGCGAAGGGCTTCCGGCCCGGCCACCGGACGGTCGACGAGTTCCTGACCCGCGGCGTCGACGGCGTGTTCGCGCCGGAGCCGTTCGACGGCACGTGGCTGCCGCTGCCGGACCTGCCCGCGTTCCTCGACGGCACGAGCCGCCACCTGGCGCGCTACGACCAGACCCGCTTCGACCGCAGGTGGGTACGAGGAACGGGCGAGTCCACCGCGCAGTGACCGCCGCTCCCGCGAGCACGCTCTACGATCACTCCGTGCCCGAACGCATCATGTACGTCCAGCTCAAGACCGGCCACGACCTGGACGCCGGCCCCGCATGGATCACCCGTGTGCGGTTCACGAAGTCGTGGAAGACCGCGATCTTCCACGGACGGACGCTCGCACGCTCGGCTGCCTTCGACGCGAACTTCGTGGACGTCGAGTCCCGGGAACGGTACTGGGTGTCGGGGCCGAAGCGGGACCAGACTGACGCGCGGTACCGCCACGGGGCGCCGATCGTCGAGGACGACGTGCGCGACGAGTACGACGCGTTCCTCGGGGGCGCAGCCCTGCCCGGCCGCGAACACGGCTGACGACGCCGCGCGTGCATCGCACCCCCTGAGCGACATCGCGCCCCGGTGCGACGGGGCGCGATGTCCGCACCGGGGTGCGAAGCGCGCGGACCGGCCGGTGCGCGGGCGCGCCGGCCGGTAGGCGCGCGGGCGGGCCAGCCGACGCCGACGCGCCTCAGGCCGCGTCGAGCTCCCGCGTCAGCGCTGCCACGAAGTCGTCGATGTCCTGCTCCGAGGTGTCGAACGAACACATCCACCGCACCTCGTTCCGGCTGGCGTCCCAGTCGTAGAACCGGAAGTGCTTGCGCAGCCGATCGGCCACGCCGGCGGGCAGCGTCGCGAACACCCCGTTCGCCTGGGTCTGCTGGCTGAATCCGACGCCCTGGATGCTGCCGTCCGCGATCCCCTGCTCGAGGGCCGACCGGAGTCGAGCGGCCATGGCGTTGGCGTGCCCGGCCGAGCGCAGGTACAGGTCGTCGGACAGCAGCGCGATGAGCTGGGCCGACACGAACCGCATCTTCGACGACAGCTGCATGTTCATCTTGCGCAGGTAGTGCAGGCCCTCGGATGCCGACGGGTTCAGCACGATGATCGCTTCGCCGTAGAGCATGCCGTTCTTGGTGCCGCCGAAGCTCAGCACGTCGACACCGGCGTCCGTGGTGAACTCGCGCAGCGGGATCCCGAGGGACGCCGCGGCGTTCGAGATGCGGGCACCGTCCATGTGCAGCTTCATGCCGAGCGGGTGGATGTGGTCGGCGATCGCGCGGACCTCGTCGACCGTGTACGCGGTGCCGAGCTCGGTCGTCTGGGTGATCGACACGACGAGCGGCTGGGGCCGGTGCTCGTCACCCCAACCCCAGGCTTCCTTGTCGATGAGCTCCGGGGTGAGCTTGCCGTCGGGGGCGTCGACGGTCAGCAGCTTGATGCCGGCGACCCGCTCCGGAGCCCCGGCTTCGTCGGTGTGGATGTGCGCGGTCGAGGTGCACACGACGGCACCCCAGCGCGGCAGCATCGACTGCAGACCGACGACGTTCGCGCCCGTGCCGTTGAACACCGGGAAGGCCTCGGCCTGCTCGCCGAAGTGCTGGCGGACGACGTCGTTGAGCCGTGCCGTGTAGACGTCCTCGCCGTAGGCGATCTGGTGTCCGGCGTTGGCGGCGGCGATCGCGTCGAGGATCTCGGGGTGCACCCCGGCGTAGTTGTCCGAGGCGAAGCCCCGCAGGTCCAGGTCGTGCAGTTGCAGGGTCACTTCTTCATCCTAGGTTCGAGGAGTGCGGGAGCTGGGTCGGGACGCTGTTCACGCCGGCTGGAGCGGGATGCGGGCGCCGTTGACGTCGGCCGGGTCGGCATCCCAGAGCCGGACGACCTCGTCGCCCAGACGATCCTCGAGCCCGGCGAGCGCGCCGACGACGAACACCGTCGCGGCAGCGGGCGACCCGGCCTTGCGGAAGCCCTGCGCCACGGCACGGACCCACGCGTCCGACGCGGCCTTGGCGGCGGCGTAGTTCGCGGCACCGGCCGTCGGCGCGTCGACAGCGGTCGAGGACACGAACGCCATCCGGCCGGCGGGCGAGGCCAGCAGGTCGTCGTTGAACACCCGCGTGGTGTTGCGGAGCGTGCGGAAGGCCCGGTCGAAGAAGTCCCAGTCCTCGTCCGACTGGCCGATGAGCCCGCCGCCGCCGCGCCACCCTCCGACCAGGTGGACGAGGCCGTCCACCCGACCGGAGGATGCGCGGACGTCGGAAGCCAGTGCGGTGACCGCGCCGAGGTCGGCGAGGTCGCACGTCCGGGTGGCGACGCCCGGGACGGACGCGGCCAGGGCCTCCAGGGCGTCCGCGCGTGTCCCGACCGCGATCACCGATGCGCCCGCGGCGACCAGTGCGCGCGCCACGGCCTGGCCGCTGGTGCTGGTCGCACCCGCGACCAGCACCAGTCGGCCGGTGAGCGGCCCGGCGTCGCTCACGCGGCCACGTCCGGCACCGCGGTGACGTCCGAGTGCCCCGTGATGCCCGCCGTCGACGCGATGACGGTGGCCATCTTCTTGTTGAGCGCCTCGTAGAACATCGACAGCGGGAACTCGTCGTCCATCACCGCGTCCGTGTAGCCCTTCGGCGGCCCGGCGAGCGTCTCACTGGGCAGCCCGACGGCCCACCGCGAGGCCGGGTGCGGCGTCAGCGTCTGCCGCACCATCTCGTACGCGGCGAGCCAGTGCGCCCCCTTGGGCCGGTCGATCGACCGCCAGTACAGCTCGTTGATCTGGTCACTGAGCGCGATGATGACGTCGGGCATCGCGTCCCAGTCGATCGTCAGGCGGGTGTCGGTCCAGTGCAGCACCCCGTGCTGGTGCATCCACGCGAAGAGCAGCTGACCGCCGAGCCCGTCGTAGTTGCGGACACGGCTGCCGGTGATCGCGAAGCGGAAGATGCGGTCGAACACGACCGCGTACTGCACCAGGCGTGCGTGGTCACGGATCTCGCGCTGCGCCGGGCTGAGCTCGTCGTCCGGCATCGCCGACAGCGTCCGTTCCAGTCGCACCGACTCACGGAACGCCGTCAGGTCGCACCGCAGTTCCTCGAGCGAGTACAGGAAGAACGGCATCCGCTGCTTGATCATGAACGGGTCGAACGGCAGGTCACCGCGCATGTGGGAGCGGTCGTGGATGATGTCCCACATCACGAAGACCCGCTCGGTGAGCTCTTGGTCGTCGAGCATCGCGGCAGCGTCGTCGGGCAGCTCGAGCTTCGTGATCGCCGCAGCCGCACGGACGACCTTGCGGTAGCGGGCGGCCTCGCGGTCCTGGAAGATCGCGCCCCACGTGAACGCGGGGATCTCGCGCATCGCGACCGTCTCGGGGAACAGCACGGCCGAGTTCGTGTCGTAGCCCGGGGTGAAGTCGACGAAGCGCAGTGCGACGAACAGCGCGTTGCCGTAGTCGCCGGACTCGAGCTCGGCGATGAACTCCGGCCAGATGGTCTCGACCAGGACGGCCTCGACCAGGCGGCTCGAGCTGCCGTTCTGCGTCACCATCGGGAACACGACCAGGTGGCCGAGCCCGTCGATGCGGTGCTGCTGCGGCTGGAACGCGTTCAGCGAATCGAGGAAGTCCGGCACTCCGAAGCCCTCGTCACGCCAGCGGGTGAAGTCGCCCTGCAGCGCGTCGAGGTACGCGGCGTCGTGCGGGAAGAACGGGGCCAGTTCGGCGACGGCCGGGAGGATCGTGGCCAGGTGCTCAGCGGCCGTTGCGTGGTGCGCGGGGTCCGGTACCGAGCCGTCGGTCGTCTGCAGCGCACGGAAGGCCTGGACGGCGGCCTTCAGCCGCAGCCACGCCGGGTGCGCGGCGACCTGGCGCACGGTCGGGCGGTCCTCGACGACCTCGGGTTCACCGACGATGGCGTCCTGCGAGTGGGTCTGGACGAACTGCGACATGTCGAACCTCCCGTCGTTGGGGTACCGCGGATGCGGACGGATCGGCACCGGGGCCGACCCTGCCGAAAGCCTATTGAGCAACGCGCGACGCATTCCTCCCACTTTCTGGCGGAAACGTGCGCCGCGGAGCGCTCCACGCAGCGGATCGACCGACCGGCGCAACGTTCCGGTCGTCTGGCTCGAGCGACGGCCCGAGCACCGGTCCGGCCACCCGGTCCGGGCGACGGCAAGGACCTCGCGGTGGGCCGATCACGGACACCTGACCGCAAGACGGACCGGAGGCCCGGCGTCTGGCGGCACCGAGCCTCCGGTCCGTCAGTGGCTACTGTTCACCGGCCGCACTCACGAACAGTGTCGTCCCCGCCGCGGCGGGGAGCGTCATGACCGTACCGGTCGTGGCGGAGGTCGTCTTCGTTCCGAGCGCCACCACTGCTCCGTGGATCCCGCACCAGAGCGTGACAGGAACGGTGGAGGACGACGCCGCGACGCTCGTGGACGGGCCTATCGCCCGTTTCGCGGCGGCGGAGTCCGGCGCGGCGAGCGGGTCATCCGAGGAACGCGGGGCGGTCGCTGTGACGGCATCCGTCCCGTGGCCGTCACTGATTGCGACCCCGCATCGACCCCGTGAGAGCGCGATGGCGAAGCTCGCGCCCTCGGTCTTCCCGGTTGCGACGACATGCGAGCGGACGGCCGCCGGCAACGCAGCGGTGAGCGCGCCGTCCGCCGAGACGACCGGCAGCCGATCGACGGCGGGGTCGATCCGGTACTGCGTCGGGTGCGCGGTCGAGCACCCCGTCAGCACGAGCGCTGCGATCGTCGTGACCCACACCGCGAGCGCACGGCGACCCGCGGTCCCGCGCATCGAGCGCAGCACCGCGGGCCACTGGTGTCCGGATTCAGGCACGGTACGAACGGTACTGGAGCCGCTCGAACTTGTATGCCTTCCCGTTGCCCGACTTGCTGAAGCCGCCACCGGGCACATTGCAGGTCTGGGTCTGCGTCCAGTGGAACGTCGTGACCGAGTAGACGGCATCGGCACGGAGCACCCAGGTCTGCCCGGCGGGGATCGCGACGGAGTACCCCGTCGACGTCGTGTACGTCGACGTGACGTTGAACCCGACGGAACCGCTGACGGTCTCGGCGGAGACGCCGGCGTTCCCCGTGACCGAGTTGCTCACCGCCACTGACTTGGTCAGCGACAACGTCCCCGGACCGACGCCCGACACGCTCCAGTTGGGTCCGGACGGCGACGTCTTCGTCGTGCCCGCGCTTGTGACGTCGCTGAGCTTGGTCACGACCGGACCACAGCCGACGCCGCCTTGGTCAGGGTGGGCGGTGGCCGCCGTGGCCGCCTGCGCTCCGGCGAGCGACATGCTCGCGACCAGCAATCCCGTGGCGAGCAGTGACATCCGTGTTCTCATGGTTCCCCTCGATCCTCCAAGGGAGCGGGAGCGCCCCCATGTGGAGGATCGCCCCACGCGCCCGGCGTGCCAAGCGTCTGGCGGATGACCTGCAACAGCCGACCGGCCACCCACACCCAGCCGGCCGACGGGTCGGGATGACGCCGCGGTTGCGCGGAACCGCACGAAGTGAGCCAGCGGTGCCGATCCCGAGCACGATCGAGGTGTCCTCATTCCCCGAAGGAGCACCGATGCGCGTCTTCCTGTACCTCGCGATGATCGTCGTCGCCACGGCGTCGACGCTCGGCGTCGCGCTGCTGGTCGCGCTGCAGCTCCACGACGCTGCGCGGTGGCTCGTGGTCGCCACCGCGTCGTCGTCACCGTTCCTGGTCATGGGACCGGTCGTGGTCGGGTCACTCGCGGCGTACTGGGACCACCGGTCCTCCACGGACGGCCGCCGGTACCTCGGCTGGTGGTTCCTGGGCGTCGTCCTGGTCGACGTCGTCGCGGCGGTGTTCATCGTGCTCGCGACCATCTCGGCACGGGGCCCGGTGTGGGTGCCGGTGGTCGTCATCGGCGGCGCAGCGGTGCTCCTCGCCGTCGCGCGACCACTCGGCGCAGTGTTCCGCCGGACGGAGCCACCGATCGCCGACCACGGCGACACTGTCCCCGGCGCCGATGCCGTCCGACGGAAGGTCCGCAGGATCACCGTGACGTTCGTCATCGCCGTCGTGGTGTCGACGATCGGGGTCACGCTGCTCGCGATCCTCGGCGGCGACCGGGGCGGCGACCTGCTGCAGGACGTGTTGTCAGCCGGGCAACTGACGTTCACCGCGACAGCAGTCGCGACGGTGTACGCCGCGCTTCCCCTCAACCGGGCGCTCCGGGACACGGGCGGGCGCGACGTCGGTCGACTGCGGCGCTTCGCGAAGGTGGTGTTGCGGGGCAAGGAACTCCCCCTCGACCCTGCCGAGGAGCGAGGCGCTGTGCAGTACGCGCGCCTGGTCCCGCTGGCGATGCGGTTCCAGATGGCGTTCATCGGCCTGCTGTACCTGGCCCTGACGTTCCAGTTCGTCTCGGCGTCACTCCGAGGCATCCTCGGGTGGCTCCCCGACGTCTACCTGGCGTTCCTGGTGCTCGTGGTGGTGTGGCTCGTCCCGGTCACGATCCGCCGGATGCGTCGAGCACGGGCGTACGTCGCGCAGCACGCCGATGCGGCGCTGTGGACGCTGGACGACGGGGCGCCGGCGCAGCCCCACTGACGGACCGGCGCGCACCGCTCAGCGGCAACGCGAAGCGTTGCGCGGGGCGCGCCGACCGAGCCTGCGAGGGAGGGGTGCCAGCTGGCACCGGCCCTCCAGTCCGTCACGGAGCACCGATTGCCGGGCGTCGCGCGGCGCCCGGCCACGGAGCCGGGTCAGCGCGACAGGCTCGCGGTCGACGACCGCACCACCAAGGAAACCGGAAGGGTCTCCCCCAGCAGCGGATCGCCACCGATGGCGGCGAGCAGCCGCTCGACTGCCAACGCGCCCATCATCGCCGTCGGCGAGTGCACGGTCGTCAGGGGCGTGGGCAGCTGGGCGACGACCGGGATGTCGTTGTATCCGACGATCGACAGGTCGTCGGGGACACGCATGCCGCGTTGTCGGGCGGCCCCCATCACGCCGATCGCCGCCGTGTCGTTGACCGCGAAGATCGCCGTGGGCGGGTCGGCCAGCGCGAGCAGGGTGTGCGCGCCGACGACCCCACCCTCGACCTCGAAGTCGCTGTGCACGACGAGCGCCTCGTCGACCACCAGGTCGCGCTGCTGGTGCGCGAGCCGGAAGCCCTCCACCCGTTCCACACCCGTGCTGGCGTGGCGTGGACCCGCGACGACGCCGATACGCCGGTGCCCCAGCGCGAGCAGGTGCTCGGTGGCCGTGCGACCGCCGTCGACGTCGTCGCCGACCACGGCGGGCATCCACGATCCCGGGTGCCGGTTGGTGGCGATGACCGGCACGGGCAGGTCCGTCAGGCGCGCGTTCGGTCCCGACAGGTGCAGGGAGCTCACGATGAGACCGTCGACCTGCCGCGAGAGCAGGAAGTCGACGGCTTCGAGCTGGGCGCCCATCTCGTCCGGAGGCGTCGTGAGCAGCAGCTGGTACCCGGCAGACCGCGCGGCGGACTCCACGGACTGGCAGATGGTCGCGATGACGGTGTCGGCCAGGCGTGGCATCACCACACCGATGGTGTTGGACCGACGCGTCCGCAGTGACGACGCGATCCGGTTGGGCCGGTAGCCGAGCTCGGCCGCGGCGGCGAGCACCCGCTGCGCCGACGCACTCCACCCCCTGGCCGGCTCGGTCTGCCGGAGCACACGCGATGCGGTCGAGATGTGGACGCCGGCGCGGCCGGCGATGGCCTGGAGGCTCGCCTCACCACGACGGCCCGGGTGCCGGTCCCCAGCCGGGTCGGTGTCCGTGGTGCCCATCCACGCAGTCTAGGTGACGGATCGTCGCTCCCTCGGAAACGCGAACGGTTGCGAACAGGCGCGTCACGATCACTTCCGCCTCAGCCGAAACAGGTTCGTTACACAGACATCGGGCGCCTGAAACACACGACTGGCACGCTTCCAGGACATGCAATCGATTGCACCAGTTGCAACAATGACGAGAGACGGTGTCCCATGGTGAAAGAGATCTTCGTGTCGTTCGGCGTCGACATCGACGCCGTCGCGGGGTGGCTCGGTTCCTACGGCGGGGCGGACTCGCCCTCCGACATCCAGCGCGGGATCTTCGCGGGCCGCACCGGTGTGCCGCGGCTGCAGCGGGTGTTCGACCGGGCGGGCATCACGGCGACCTGGTTCATCCCCGGGCACTCGCTCGAGACGTTCCCCGAGCAGTGCAAGGCCCTGTTCGACGCCGGACACGAGATCGGCGCGCACGGCTACAGCCACGAGAACCCCGTCGCGATGACCGAGGCGCAAGAGGACGCCGTGATGGAGCGCTCGGTGGAGCTCATCACGAAGCTCACCGGCACGCAGCCGGCCGGGTACGTCGCGCCGTGGTGGGAGCTGAGCACGTACACGCCGACCCTGTTGCAGAAGTTCGGGTTCAGCTACGACCACAGCCAGCAGCACAAGGACTTCGTGCCGTACTACTCGATCGTCGGCGACTCGTGGACCCCGATCGACTACGCGCAGGACCCCCAGACCTGGATGACGCCGCTCGTGCACGGGCAGGAGATCGATCTGGTCGAGATCGCGGCGAACTGGTACGTCGACGACCTGCCGCCGATGATGTTCATCAAGTCCAGCCCGAACAGCCACGGCTTCGTCAACCCCCGCGACGTCGAGCAGATGTGGAAGGACCAGTTCGACTGGGTCTACCGCGAGCTCGACTACGCGGTGTTCCCGATCACGATCCACCCCGACGTGTCCGGGCGGCCGCAGGTCCTGCTCATGATCGAACGGCTCATCGAGTACATCGGCGGACACGAGGGGGTGCGGTTCCTGCCGATGAACGCGATCGCGGACGACTTCCGCACCCGGTTCCCCTTCGGCCGGCCCGAGCGCCCGCGCGAGTACTGATGTGCGGCGTATGCGGCAGCGCCGGCGGGACGCGTGATGCGGACGCCGACGGCGTCGAGGACACCCCCGCGGCACGCAAGCGGGCGCAGCTCGGCCTGGTCGCCTGGGCGTCACGCCTGTTCGGCCCCGAGCACGTCCGGATCCACGAGGCCCCCGGGACCGTGCGCGTCGTGGTCGTCGGACCGACGGGCCGGAGCGTCGTCGCGCAGGGCGTGAACGGGGTCCTCGAGGCCGTCGAACTGGTCAGCGCCGGACGTCCTGACTGGCCCGCGGTGGATCGTCGCCTCCGGGCCGCCGACCCCCGCGACGACACCGACCGGACGTACCGGGTCCTCGCGTCCGCGGTCGCCCGACGTACGGAGGTCCGGACGTGACCGGCACGCCGCTCCCCTCGATCGCCTACCTGGCCCTGGGCGGGACCATCGCGAGCGTCACCTCGGGCGACGCGGCCAACCGGTCCGGCGCCGTGCCACGCCTCGACGCGCAGCACCTGGTCTCCGCCGTGCCCGAGATCGCCGAGGTCGCACGTGTCGACGCGCGACAGTTGGCCCTCGTCCCCTCTCCCTCGCTCGGGTTCCACGACGTGCAGGTCGCACTCCAAGCGGCGCACGCCGCCGTTCGCGACGGGGCTTCGGGTGTCGTGCTCTCGCAGGGCACCGACACGATCGAGGAGACGGCGTACCTGCTCGACCTGGCCTGGGACCGTCCCGAGCCGCTCGTGCTCACCGGTGCCATGCGACACGCGTCGGCCCCCGGTGCGGACGGCCCGGCCAACCTGCTGGCGGCGGTGTGCGTCGCCGCGCACCCGAGCGCTCGCGAACGCGGTGTGCTCGTCGTGCTCGACGACCAGGTCCACGCCGCCAGCACGGTCCGCAAGACGCACACGTTCTCGACCGGGGCGTTCGCCTCGCCCGGAGCAGGGCCGCTCGGCTGGGTCGCGGAAGGGGTCCCGGTCTTCCGGTCGCCGGCGCACCAGATGCCCGCCGTCACCGAACGCGTGGCACCGCTGCCCCCGATGGCCCTGCACCGGGTCAGCCTCGACGACGACGGACGCGTCCTCGATGCGCTCGGCGACCTCGGCTACCGCGGCGCGGTCGTCGAGGGCTTCGGCGGCGGGCACGTGGCAGAACGCACCCTCGACGCCGTCCGCGCGCTGGCCCGGAAGATGCCGGTGGTCATGGCGTCACGGACCGGCGCCGGAACGACACTCGCGACGACCTACGGCTTCCCCGGCAGCGAGATCGACCTGCTCGACGCGGGACTCGTCCCGGCAGGGCAGCTCGACGGCCTCAAGGCACGCCTGCTGCTCGCCGTGCTGCTCTCCGTCGACGCACCGCGCGACCGGGTGCACGCCGAGTTCCTCGCACGCGGTGGGGGCTCCGTCCCGCCGCAGCGTCGCTGAACCACCGACGCTCCCCGCACGACCCACCCGATCCGCCAGCACCGCAGCATCGAGAGGAAGACCATGTCCACCACGACCATCCGCGAGCCCGAGGACGTCCAGCTCGCCACCGGGAGGTTCCCGGCCATCGGCGCCAAGGAGACCAAGCGCGGCGCCACCCTGGCGTTCTTCGCCTGGACCCTCGCCGTCTACGACTTCATCATGTTCGGCACCCTCCTGCCCCGCATCGCCGAGGACTTCGGCTGGAACGAACAGACGGCGCTGCTGGCGAACACGCTCGTGAGCGTCGGCGTCTTCGTCGTCGTGATCCTGGTCGGCCTGTTCGTCGACCGCATGGGACGACGTCGCGGCATGATGATCACGATCGGCGGTGCGGCGCTCTCGTCGGCACTGACGGCAGCGTCGTCCGGGGTCGCGTCGCTGGTGGGCTTCCGGGCGCTCAGCGGGTTCGGCATGGCGGAGCAGTCGGTCAACTCCACGTACCTGAACGAGGTCTTCGCCCTGACCGAGGTCGAGGGCATCCGGAAGCGCCGCGGCTTCTTCTACAGCCTGGTCCAGACCGGGTGGCCCATCGGTGCGCTGCTGGCCGCCGCGTTCATCGCCGGCATCAACGGCCTGTTCGGCCCGGACTCGTGGCGGCTCGCGTTCCTCATCGCCACCGTGCCGGCGCTGTTCGTCCTGTTCCTGCGCAAGGGCATCAAGGAGACCCCGCAGCACCGGCTCAACACCTACCTGCGTGAGCTGCGGAAGTCCGGCCGCACCGACGAGGCCGCTGCGATCGCGACACGCTTCGGCATCGTCGACGGTGAACGGCCCTCGCTCAAGGCGATCTTCGGACGTCGCTACGCACGCAACACCATCGTGCTCTCGATCGCGTGGATCGTGAACTACTTCGGCATCACCACCACGAGCGTCCTCGGCACCACGATGCTCGAGGGCGTCAAGGGCATCGACACCAGCATGTCCCTGCTGATCATCGTGCTCTCCAACGTCGTCGGCGCCGCCGGGTACCTGTTCCACGGGTGGCTCGGCGACATCATCGGCCGCAAGGTCACCATCGTGGGCGGCTGGCTGCTCGCCGGGGTGTGCTGGACCCTGTTCGTGCTCGGCCCGAACGACTTCGGCTACGTGCTGATCACGTACATGCTGACGCTGTTCTTCCTGCTCGGCCCGTACGCCTCCCTGCTGTTCCTGCAGGCCGAGTGCTTCGACTCGAGCTGCCGTGCGACCGGCTCGGCGTTCGTCACCGCGATGGGCCAGCCCGGCTCGATCATCGGGTCCGCTGTGCTCACGGCACTCGTCGCCGGAAGCGTCGGTCTCGGCCCGGCAGCCATCATCGTGGGGGCCGGCGGCATGGTCCTGTCCGGGCTGATCATGCTCGCGACCAAGCGCGTGGCGGTGATCGAGCATTGAGCACGTCGACGCAGCAGACCGTGTACTCGGAGTTCGCCGACAGTGTCGCCGTCGTCACCGGTGCCGCGAGCGGGATCGGCGCGGCCCTCGCCGTGCAGCTCGCCGAACACGGGGCGAACATCGTCATCCCGGTGTTCGCCGGTGACCCGCACGACCCGTCGACCGTCGTCGCGGCCGTCGAAGCTGCTGGCGGCCACGCACTCACCGTGACGGCGGACGTCCGACGCACCGAGGACGTCGATGCCGTGTTCCGGGCAGCACTCGACCGGTGGGGGCGCGTCGACCACGTCGTCGCCGGCGCCGGGGTGCTCCGACGGCAGCCGCTGGACACCATGACCGACGACGACTGGAACGACCTGCTGCAGGTCGACCTGCACGGCGTGATGCGAACCCTGCGTGCCGGCGCACGACACCTCGGCGCCGGGGGCTCGATGGTGGCGGTGTCGTCGATCGCAGGCGGTGTGTACGGCTGGGCCGCGCACAGCCACTACGCCGCGTGCAAGGCCGCCGTCATCGGGCTCGTCCGGAGCGCCGCAGCCGAGCTGGCACCCCGTGGGATCCGGGTCAACACGATCATCCCCGGACTCATCGAGACGCCGCAGTCGATGGACGCGCAGAACTCGCTCGGCCCGGCCGGCCTCGACGCCGCCGGCGAACGGATCCCGTGGGGCCGAGTCGGTCAGGCCGACGAAGCCGCTGCGGTGATCCGGTTCCTGCTCAGCCGCGAAGCCCGCTACGTCACCGGGCACGAGCTCGTCGTCGACGGCGGCCTGACCATCTTCATGGCCGACTGATGCCCGGGGACAACACCGTGTTCGACCTCACCGGGTCCACGGCGCTCGTCACCGGCGGCGCCAGCGGCATCGGACTCGCGATCGTCGAGACCTTCGTCGCCGCCGGAGCACAGGTCGTCGCCGCGGACCGCGACGTCGAGGGCCTGCGGGCGCTCGCACACCGGCTCGACGTCCGGACCGTCGTCCTCGACGTCACCGACGAGGACCAGGTCGAGGCCGTCGTCGCCGCGATCGACGACGAGTTCGGCGGCATCCAGGTGCTCGTCAACGCGGCCGGCGTCCTGTCGCAGTCACCGCTCGAAGCGCTGACGGTGGCGGACTGGAACCGCATCATCGCGATCGACCTGACGGGTGTGTTCCTGATGATGCGTGCCGTCGGCCGGCGCATGCTCCGCGACGGCGACGGGCGCATCGTCAACCTCGCCTCGCAGCTGGCGATCAAGGGTGGTTCCGAGATCGCCCACTACGCCGCCGCGAAGGCCGGTGTCATCGCGCTGACCAAGAGCGCCGCGATCGAGTGGAGCGGACGCGGCGTGCTGGTCAACGCGATCGCGCCCGGCCCGATCGTCTCGCCCATGACGGACGCGATGACCGCGCAGTGGCGGACCGACAAGGCGGCCGAGCTGCCGATCGGGCGCTTCGGCGTCCCGGCCGAGGTGGCCCCCACCGCACTGCTGCTCGCGTCGTCGCCCGCGGGTGACCTGTACACCGGGCAGACGCTCGGCCCGAACTCCGGTGACGTCATGCCGTGAGGAACGCCGGCATCTCGGGCCCCGGCCTGGAGGCTCGGGTACAGCAGGCAGCACGGAGCCCTCGAGCAGCTGCGACCTGCGTGGTTGCGCGCGCACCCACGCCAGCAGCTCGATCGCCTCGTACCGACCGGCCGGTAGGGTGCAAGCCCTTCCCAACTGTGTCACGACCGTGGTACACCTTGGTCCAGGGGGTACTCGATGTTCATGCTCGTCACGTCCGGTCTGCCGATCGCCGTCGGCATCGGTCTGACCGTGGGCGGTGTCCTCGCGCACGCCGATGCCCGTCGTGATGCCGTGACAGACGCGCACGCCGGCGCTCCGGACCGATCCACCCCCCGGCGTGGTCGGGTCGCAGCGGCGATCACCGCGGCCGGGTGGCTGGTCGCGGCGCTCCTGTCGCTCCTGTCGATCGGTACGTTCCAGTGGTGGCCGACCGTGCTGCCGATCGCCGCGGGGATCGTGGCGTGCGTCGCCGCAGCGCACCTCCCGGTCACCCGCCCGTCCGACACCCGGCCGGTGCTCGACCTGCGGCACCGTGGCGCGCTGACCTTCACGTCGCGCAGCGAGGTCCTCGTGGCCGCCGTGGCGTCCGCCGTCCTCGCCGTCACGGTGATCGCCGCCGGAGCCATGTCGTCGGACGACGGCGAGGGGCGCTGGGCGTTCATCACCATCCCCGTGGGCGACGACGGCACCGCGTCCACGGAGTTCTTCGGCTGGTACTACGGCGTCCCGGTCCTGACGGCAGCGCTCGTGCTCGCCGTCGTCGCACTGACCGGACTGCAGCGCATCGCGCGGGTCCCCCGCTTCCACGACGACCGCGTCGCCGACGACCTGATCCGCCGAGGCCTGTCCACGGCGGTGCTCCGGAGCGCGACGGCAGCACTGCTGATCACGATCGGAACCGCCTGGGAACTCGTCGCGCGAGCGTCGCAGCTGCGGACCTCGATCCCGCGCACGCACATCGGGACGATCGAGTTCGGCACGTCGTTCGCCGCTGCGGGACCCGTCCTCGACGTCGCGGCACACTGCTCGGTCGGGTTGGGTCTCGCGCTGCTCGTCGCGCAGCTCCTGCGCGGGCGTCGGCGACGCACGTCCGCCGCCGTCGCACACGACCCCCGTCGGGCCCGCGTGTGAGCGGATCCGGCTCCCCGCCGTCGGGGCTCCCGTCCAGCGCCGAGGCGATCGCCGACCTCATCCGCGGCCAGATCTCCGTGGGGCTGCTGGCCCCCGGAACACGCCTGCCGTCCGTCCGGCAGCTGGCGCGCGACATGTCGGTCGCCCCCGGCACGGTCGCGAAGGCGTTCCAGCGCCTGGATGCCGAGGGCTTCGTCGCGACGCGGCTGGGATCCGGTACGCGGGTCGCGGAACGGAGCGGCGCGCTGCCTGCTGCGGTGCTCGACTCGTTGCGGCGGGCCGTCGATGACGCCGATCGGCACGACGTCGGGATCGAGCAGCTGCAGGCCGCGCTCGACGCGATGTGGGCGGCGGAACACCCGCCGCCGGATCCCTGACACCGAGTCAGTCGAGGTCGCCGTGGCGGGCCACGAACCGATCGGCCCCGGCGATGCGGCGGACCTGGAGCGGCACCAACACGACACCCGCGCACAGCACCAGCGCGAACTCCAGGACGAGGAGGACCGCCACGAACCCGCCGTCCCAGGTGCGCAGTTGCGCGAGGGCCTCGAGGAACAAACCGAGCATCAGCGCGATGTACGGTGCAGTCCAGCGCGGCAGCCAGTCCCGGTACGCCCTCGCGAACGCCACCGCGTGCGGTTCCTCCGACTCCGACAGGCGGACGTCCTCTCCCTGGATCACGGCGCGGCCGACGTCGCGACGACGTGCGGTGTCCAGACCGTCCAGGACCGACCCCGGTTTCGGCATGCCACTCACACGGAGGAAGAGCACGGCTGCAGCGGCCATGCTGCCGAATGCGCAGCTCAGCAGCACCGCGCTGACCAATCGCGCACCTTCGTGCACCCGCGGCGCGAAGAGCAGCAGCGCCCCCAGGGTGAGCAACGCCACGACGATCGCGACGAGCACCACACGACGGCTCCGGAACGGTGCGAGGATCTCGGCCATCTCCCGAGTCTGCTCCGGAACGGTCTGAACCTTCCGATCACGCGGGGCGGTGGTCGCCACCACCGCCGGACGGGAGGCGCGGTGCCAGTGAACTGGTCCCCGAAGGTTGGACTGTGAAGTCAGGTTAGGCCGCGAGGGCGTGGGCTCGGTAGTTGACCGGGCTCA
>NZ_JALGRO010000007.1 GCF_022815645.1 Curtobacterium sp. VKM Ac-2922
ACAAGTGGAACGCCACGGGGTCAATAAATTGGCATTGACAATGTGCACGCTGTTGAGTTCTCAAGGACCAGACGCACTCCCCACTCGACCCCACGAAGAGGTTCCGCCAGAGAGGCATTCGTTCTTGGTTCGACCACCGGTGTTCGTCGACCCAGAGTCTGGGTCAGTGGCTCATCCCGAGGGAGAGAACCGGTGGAGTAGTCATCCTAGGCGTCGGAGCCGTCCAGCGCAAGGCCGGAGCTGATCTCCTGTGGAGGATGGTCCCACTTGAGGGCCGACGTGCTCTGGGCTTTCGCTCCAGCCGCTCCGCCGCACCTTTGGGGTGACGAGAGGAAACATTACGGGCGGGGGCCGGGTAGCGCCAACCCATGCCACATCCCGGGCGTGTCGCATCCTGCAACAGGTCCGAGCACGCAGGCATCAGGCCCGAGCGAGCAGGCACCAGGCCCGGGAACGCGACGACGCCCGGCGCCGCGGTGCGTGGGCACTGCGGGAACCGGGCGTCGTGGACGGGGACGGGTCAGCTCGTGAGGGTCACACCGGCCAGGGTCTTCTTGCCTCGGCGCAACACGACCAC
Source organism: Curtobacterium sp. VKM Ac-2922 (assembly GCF_022815645.1). Classification (GTDB taxonomy): domain Bacteria; phylum Actinomycetota; class Actinomycetes; order Actinomycetales; family Microbacteriaceae; genus Curtobacterium. The sequence continues at coordinate 578 of NZ_JALGRO010000007.1, forward strand.
TCCCCCGGGCAGGGCGATCTCCGCCAGCACGGCGGTCGGGTCGTCGGCGCGGGTGTTGTTCACGTAGACCCCGCCCTGGTCGATCGCGCGACGGGCCTCGCCGAGGGACTTCACCAACGCGGTGTCGACGAGCGCCTTCGCCAGGTCGGCGTCGGGCGTCAGGGTCACCGACCCGGGGAGTTCCGCGACGGCCGCTCGGAGCGTGGGACCGTCGAGCGCCGCCAGGTCGCCGTTGCCGAACAGGGCCGCCGACGCATCGATCGCCGCCTGGGTCGCGTCGACGCCGTGCACGACGGACGTGACCTCGTACGCCAGCGTCCGCTGCGCTTCGCGCCGGAACGGTTCGTCAGCCACCACCTGTTCGAGCCGTTCGATCTCGGCACGGCTCAGGAACGTGAACTGCCGCAACCGGGCGATCACGTCGGCATCGGTGGTGTTGAGCCAGAACTGGTACATGGCGTACGGCGAGGTCATGTCGGCATCGAGCCAGATGGCGTTGCCCTCGCTCTTGCCGAACTTCGTGCCGTCCGAGTTCGTGATGAGCGGCGTCCCCATCGCGTGCACGGTCGCACCCTCGGCACGCCGGATCAGCTCGGTGCCCGACGTCAGGTTGCCCCATTGGTCGGACCCACCCGTCTGGAGCGTGCACCCGTACTGCCGGTACAGCTCGCAGTAGTCCATCCCCTGCAGGATCTGGTAGCTGAACTCGGTGTAGCTGATGCCCGAGTCGGAGTTCAGTCGCGCTGCGACCGCGTCCTTCTTGAGCATCGAGTTCACGCGGAAGTACTTGCCGACGTCGCGCAGGAAGTCGATCGCGGACATCGGCGACGTCCAGTCGAGGTTGTTGACCAGCCGCACGCCGTTGTCACCGTCGGGACTGAGGAAGCGCGACACCTGTTCCTGCAGCCGACTCACCCACGTGGCAACGGTCTCGCGCGTGTTCAACGTGCGTTCGGCCGTGGGCCGGGGATCGCCGATCAGGCCGGTCGACCCCCCGACGAGCGCCAGGGGCTTGTGGCCAGCGAGCTGCAACCGACGCATGGTCAGCAGCTGCAGCAGGTTGCCGCAGTGCAACGACGGCGCCGTCGGGTCGAACCCGCAGTAGTACGTGATCGGCGCACCGTCGAGAACCTCTTGCAGCGCGGTCTCGTCGGTCGAGACCTGCACCAGACCACGCCAGCGCAGTTCGTCCCACACCGAGGCGAAGGTGGGGTCGTTCTGCTGACGCGTCAGGACATCGGGAGCGGTATCACTGGACACCCGCCAATCGTAGCGGGGACCCACCGGCCCGGAGGCTCCCTGCACGGTGGGCCCCCGCCGCCGGTTCCGGCGCGACGCGCCAGCGGCGGGCCGGCCGTGCCGGCGCGGATCAGTCGAGGGCGCGTGGGTGCCGTCGGTACGCCGACACCGTCGGCTCGTCCCGCAGGGCGAACCGCCACGGGAAGGCGGTGCCGCCGGCGATGCCGGCCACGCCCGTACGCGGCGTGCGCAGGATCGCGGGGTCGGACGCGAGCTCGTCGAGGACCGCAGCCGGCCCGACGGCGCCGAGCCGGGCCTCCAGACCGGGTGCCAGGGTGAGTCGGAACGGTCCGGTGCCGTCGACGATCGACGTGCCGTCGTCCTCGCCCAGGACCGCCCCCGCCGCGCTGCCCAGGTTGCCCGGGCCGCGGGCGAGCTGGACGTCGGACACCCCTGGGCGTCGGGAGCGTGCGAGCGCGATGCCGTCGACGACCTCGGCCCCGCGCAGCAACGATCCCGACGACGTGCCCTGTGGCCCGCTCACCACGTTGATGCAGGTGTGGATGCCGTACGAGCGGTAGGCGTAGAGCGTGCCCGGCGGACCGAACAGGTGCCGGTTGCGCGGGGTCGGCCCGCGGTGGCCGTGCGAGCCCGGGTCACTCGCGCCGGAGTACGCCTCGACCTCGGTGATGCGCAGCGTGACGCCCCGGCCGGACAGGGTCGCGCCGAGGAGCGCCGGGGCACTGATCGGCGCGAGTTCGGCCAGCACCCCGAGCAGCGCGTCGTTCACCGCGTGAAGGGGGCTCCGGCGGCCAGGTCGTGCACGCGCTGGGTCAGGCCGGCGAGCTGTTCGGCGACCCGGTCCGGTGCGGTGCCGCCGGCACCGGTGCGGGACGAGACGCTGCCCTCGATCGTCAGGACGGCGCGCACACCGGGCGTCAGATGCTCGGAGACCGCGGCGTACTCGTCGTCCGTCGGGTCGTCGAGCTCGATGCCGCGCTGTTCGCAGTACTGCACGAGCGCGCCGGAGACCTCGTGCGCGTCGCGGAACGGCACCCCCTGGCGGACGAGCCACTCGGCGACGTCGGTCGCCAGCGAGAACCCCTGGGGCGCCAGCTCGGCCATCCGGTCGGTGTCGAAGGTCAGCGTCGCGATCATGCCCGTGAACGCCGGCAGCAGGACCTCGAGCGTGCCGACGGAGTCGAAGACGGGCTCCTTGTCCTCTTGCAGGTCGCGGTTGTACGCCAGCGGCAGGCCCTTGAGCGTCGCGAGCAGGCCCGTCAGGTTGCCGATGAGCCGACCGGACTTGCCCCGCGCGAGCTCGGCGATGTCGGGGTTCTTCTTCTGCGGCATGATGCTCGACCCGGTCGAGAACGCGTCGTGCAGCCGGACGAAGCCGAACTCCTTGGTGTTCCAGAGGATGATCTCCTCGGCCAGACGCGACACGTCGATGCCGATCTGCGCGAGGACGAACGCGAACTCGGCCACGGTGTCGCGGCCGGCCGTGGCGTCGATGGAGTTCTCGGCGGGTCGGGCGAACCCGAGCTCGTGGGCGATGGCCGTCGGGTCGAGTCCGAGCGAGCTGCCGGCCAGGGCACCGGCGCCGTACGGGCTGACGCCGGCGCGACCGGCCCAGTCGCGCAGCCGTTCGAGGTCGCGCACCAGGGGCCAGGCGTGCGCGAGCAGGTGGTGTGCGAGCATGACCGGCTGCGCGTGCTGCAGGTGCGTGCGGCCGGGCATGATCGCGCCCGGGTGCTCGCTGGCCTGCTGGCTGATGGCGTCGACGAGGTCGATCACGAGGTGTCCGATGCGCCGACCGTGGTCGAGCATGTGCATCCGGCCGAGGGTCGCGATCTGGTCGTTGCGGCTGCGTCCGGCGCGGAGCTTGCCGCCGAGCGCGGGCCCGACGTCGGCGATGAGCAGCCGTTCGAGCGCGCCGTGGACGTCCTCGTCGGTGTCGTCGGGCTGCAGGGTGCCGTCGGCGTGCGCCGCGTCGAGACGGTCGAGGCCCGCGAGCATCGACTCGAGCTCGTCAGCGGTCAGGTAGCCGGCGGTCTGCAGCGCCCGGGCGTGGGCACGCGAGCCGGCCAGGTCGTACGGCGCGAGCTGCCAGTCGAAGTGGGTGGACCGGGACAGGGCGGCGAGCTCGGGGCTCGGCCCGTCGGCGAACCGGGCGCCCCACAGCGCGCCCTGGTTGGTGCCGTCGGTCTTGGTGTGCTGGGGCTCCGGCCGGGAGGCCCCGCTTGCGTCCGTCATGTCGTCCTGCGTCGTGTCGTGGGCGGTCTGGTTCGTGGGTCGCGCGGAGCGTGGGTCGCGCGGAGCGTGGCGGAAGCGGGTCGGGCCTCCGGACCGGTCCGGACGTCGCGACCAGCGGGTCGCGCCGTCCGGGGTCGGCTCAGTTCGCCAGGTCGCGGCGTGCCGAGATCTTGGACGGCAGCGACCAGATCTCGATGAAGCCCTTGGACAGCGACTGGTCGAACGTGTCACCCGTGTCGTAGGTCGCCAGGTCGAAGTCGTACAGCGACTGCTCACTGCGACGGCCGGTGACGGTCGCGCGTCCACCCTGCAGCTGCAGGCGGATGTCGCCCGAGACGTACTGCTGGGTGTCGTCGATGAAGGCGTCGAGGCTGCGCTTGAGCCCACCGAACCACAGACCGTCGTAGACCAGGTCGGCCCACTCCGACTCGACACCGCGCTTGTAGCGGTTCACGTCACGCTCGAGGGTCAGGCTCTCGAGCTCCTCGTGCGCGGCGATGAGGGCCATCGCGGCCGGGGCCTCGTAGACCTCGCGCGACTTGATGCCGACCAGGCGGTCCTCGACGACGTCGATGCGACCGACACCGTGCTTGCCGGCCAGGGCGTTCAGTTCCTGCACGATGCGCAGGACGCTGAAGCGCTGCCCGTCGATCGCGACCGGCACGCCCTGCTCGAAGGTGATGGTGACCTCGTCGGCCTCGCGCGGGATCGCCGGGTCCTGCGTGTACGCGTACAGGTCCTCGATCGGGGCGTTCCACGGGTCCTCGAGGAACCCGGTCTCGACCGCGCGACCCCAGACGTTCTGGTCGATCGAGTACGGCGACTTCTTGCTCTGCAGGATCGGCAGGTCGTGCTCTTGCGCGTACACGATCGCCTTGTCGCGGGTCAGCGCGAGGTCACGGACCGGAGCGACGCTGGTCAGGTCGGGGGCGATCGCGGCGACCGCTGCTTCGAACCGGACCTGGTCGTTGCCCTTGCCGGTGCAGCCGTGCGCGACGCTGTCGGCGCCGAGCTGCTTGGCCGTCAGGGCGAGGTGCTTCGCGATGAGCGGGCGGCTCAGCGCGGACACCAGCGGGTAGCGCTTCTGGTACAGCGCGTTCGCCTTGAGCGCCGGCACGAGGTAGTCGTCCGCGAACTCGTCCTTGGCGTCGATGACGACCGACTCCACCGCACCGCAGTCGAGCGCGCGCTGACGGATCGCGTCCATGTCCTCGCCGCCCTGGCCGACGTCCACCGCCAGCGCGACGACGTCCTTGCCGGTGGCGTCCTTCAGCCATCCGATACCGACGGAGGTGTCGAGGCCTCCGGAGTACGCCAGTACGACGCGATCTGCCATGGGTCTTCTCCTTGGGGTGGTGGTTGTCAGTTGTTGGCGGCGAGGAGCCAGGCGAGCAGTGCCTTCTGGGCGTGCAGACGGTTCTCTGCCTCGTCCCAGATGATGCTGCGCGGGCCGTCGATGACCTCGGCGGTGACCTCGAAGCCGCGGTCGGCCGGCAGGCAGTGCATGAACACGGCGTCGTCCGCGGCGTGCGCCATCATCGCGTCGTCCACGCGGTAGTCCTTGAACGTGTCGAGTCGCTGCTGCTTCTCGGCTTCCTTGCCCATGGACACCCACGTGTCGGTCACGACGACGTCGGCGCCGGCGACCGCGGCCACCGGATCGGTCACGACCAGGACGGACCCGCCCGTCTCGGCCGCTCGGTGCTCGGCGTCCGTCACGACCTGGGGCGCAGGGCTGAACGCGACCGGGCTGCCGACCCGGACGTGCATGCCGGCCGTGGCCGCCGCCAGCAAGTAGGACTGCGCCATGTTGCTCGCGCCGTCGCCGACGAAGGCGATGGTCTGGCCCGCCAGCGCGCCGCGGTGCTCGCGGATGGTGAGCAGGTCGGCCAACAGCTGGCACGGGTGGAAGTCGTCGGAGAGCGCGTTGACGACCGGGACCGTGGTGCCCTCGGCCATCTCCTCGAGCCCGGCCTGGCCGTAGGTGCGCCAGACGATCGCCGACACCATCCGCTCGAGCACGCGGGCCGTGTCGGAGGGGGTCTCCTTGCCGCCGAGCTGGCTGTTCGCCGTCGAGATGATGAGCGGGCTGCCGCCCAGGTCGCTGATGCCCACGTGGAAGGACACCCGCGTGCGGGTCGACGACTTGTCGAAGATCACCGCGACGCTCTGCGGGCCGGCCAGCGGCTTCGCGCCCCAGCGGTCGCGCTTCATCTCGACCGCCAGGTCGAGGACGGCGGACTGCTCCGCCTGGGTCAGGTCGTCGTCACGGAGGAAGTGGCGGGTCATGCGGAGGTCTCCTGGTGGGCGTCCTGGACGGAGGCCATGCTCTGGGCGAGGATCGCGAGGAACTCGTCGATCTCGGCGTCGGTCACGATGAGCGGCGGCGCGATGCGCAGGCTCGACTCGTTCGGGGCGTTCACGATCAGGCCACGCTCGAGCGCGGCCGCGGCGATCGCGGCTGCGACCGGACGGTGCAGTCCCACGCCGATGAGCAGACCGCTGCCGCGCACCTCTTCGACCAGCGGCGAGCCGATCGCACCGATGCCGGCACGGATGCGCTCGCCCTTGGTGACAGCCGACTCGACGAGCCCGGCGCGCTCGATCTCCTCGAGCACGGCGTTCGCCACGCGGGTGCCGAGCGGGTTGCCGCCGAACGTCGAGCCGTGCTGGCCGGCCGAGAACAGGTCGGAGGCCCAGCCGAACGTGACGAGCGCCGCGATCGGGAACCCGCCGGCGATGCCCTTGGCCACCGTGATGGCGTCCGGGACGACCCCCTGCTGCTGGAACGCGAACCACGATCCGGTGCGTCCGACACCGGTCTGGATCTCGTCGAGGATCAGCAGCGCGTGGTGCGCTTCGGTCAGACGCCGTGCGGCCGCCAGGAAGCCCTCGGGCAGGTCGACCACGCCGGCCTCGCCCTTGATCGGCTCGATGATGATCGCGGCCACGGTGTCGTCGATGGCGTGCTCGAGTGCTGCGATCGAGGTCTCGATGTGCTCGACACCCGGCAGCATCGGCAGGAAGTCCTCTTGCAGCGCGGGCTTGCCGGTGAGCGCGAGCGCACCCATCGTGCGGCCGTGGAACGCCTGCTGCAGCGCGAGGATCTTGGTCTTGCGGCCGTCCGGGCCCCGGTTCAGCCGGGCGAGCTTGAACGCCGCCTCGTTCGCTTCGGCGCCGGAGTTGCCGAAGTACACGCGGCCCGCGTCGCCCGCGCCCGAGATGCGCTTGAGGCGCTCGGCCAGTTCGAGCTGCGGGGGCGTCGCGAAGTAGTTCGAGACGTGCACGAGCTTGGCGGCCTGGTCGGCGATCGCGTCGACCAGGACCGGGTGGGCGTGCCCCAGCGAGTTGACGGCGATGCCCGCCAGGAAGTCGAGGTACTCGTTGCCGTCGACGTCCCAGACGCGGCAGCCCTGGCCGCGCTCGAGCATGATCTTCGGCGGTGTCAGGGATCGCATGAGCGACGCCCCGAACCGGTCGTTCCAGGTTGCGGTCTGCGTCTCGGTGGTCACCGTGCGGTCCCCTTCGTGTCGATGGTGTCAGCGTGCTGCGGGTCGTTCGGGTGCTGGATCGGGCTGGCTGGGCCGCGTCGGCCGATCTCGGCGTGGGTGTTCTGGTTCTCGGTCCGTCGGCTCGGGTCCGGGATCACCTCGGTGCCCGCGCCGCGGAGCGTGAAGACCTCGAGCAGGATCGAGTGCGGGATCCGGCCGTCGATGATCGTGGCGCCGCCGACACCGCCGACCACGGCGTCGAGGCAGGCGGTCATCTTCGGGATCATGCCCGACTCGAGCGAGGGCAGGAGTGCCCGGAGCTCCTCGACCGCGATCAGGTCGATGATCGAGTCGCGGTCGGGCCAGTTGCGGTACAGCCCGGGTACGTCGGTCAGCATCATGAGCTTCGACGCCCCGAGCGCGATCGCCAGGGCCGCGGCCGCCGCGTCGGCGTTCACGTTGAGCGCCTGGTCCGGGTGGGCGTCATCGACGGCGATGCTCGACACGACGGGGATCTGGTTCGCCCGGATCGCCGCCAGGACCCCGGACGGGTCGACATGGGTGATGTCGCCGACGTGGCCCAGGTCGAAGTGCTCGCCGTCCACGACGACGCCCTTCTTCTCGCCGGTGAACAGCGACCCGCCGTCGCCGGACACCCCGACGCCGATGCCCGAGCCGTGCTCGTTCATCAGGTCGACGATCTCGCGGTTCACCTCGCCGGCCAGGACGTCACGCACGACCGTGATCGCCTCGGTCGTGGTGACGCGGTACCCGCCGCGGAACTCGGACTGGATGCCCTGCTCCTTGAGCGCAGCGGAGATCTGCGGCCCGCCGCCGTGCACCACGACCGGGTGCAGGCCGGCGTAGCGCAGGTAGACCATGTCCTCGGCGAAGGCCCGCTTGAGGTCGTCGTTCACCATCGCGTTGCCGCCGAACTTGACGACGACGATCTTGCCCGAGAACCGCTTCAGCCACGGCAGGGACTCGATGAGGGTCGCGGCCTTGACGGCGGCGAACTCGTGTTCTTCCTGTTTCGACAGGGCGTCTCCGGTGCTCATCAGCTGGAGTACGCGCTGTTCTCGTGGACGTAGTCGTGCGTCAGGTCGTTCGTCAGGATGGTCGCCGCGTACGGCCCCACCCCGAGGTCGATCAGCACGTCCGTGTCGCGCGGAGTCAGGTCGACCTGGTCGCTCGGACGGTCGGGGGCGCCGGCGTGGCAGACCCGCACGCCGTTCATCGAGACGTCGACCGCATACGGGTCGAACTCCGCGTCGGTGGTGCCGATCGCGGCCAGGACCCGGCCCCAGTTGGGGTCGTTGCCGAAGACGGCTGCCTTGAACAGGTTGTTGCGCGCGACACTGCGGCCCACGGTGACCGCGTCGTCCTCAGACGCAGCACCGACCACGTGGATCGCGATGTCGTGGCTGGCACCCTCGGCGTCCTGCTGCAGCTGGCGGGCCAGGTCGGCGCACACGACGGTCAGGGCTTCTTGGAAGTCGCCGACCTCGGGGGTGGTGCCCGAGGCGCCGGACGACATCAGCACGACGGTGTCGTTCGTCGACATGCAGCCGTCCGAGTCGACCCGGTCGAAGGTCACCCGGGTGGCCGCACGGAGTGCCTGGTCGAGTTCGTCGGAGCTGAGCAGCGCGTCGGTGGTGATCACGACGAGCATCGTGGCCAGACCCGGGGCGAGCATGCCCGCGCCCTTGGCCATGCCGCCGACGGTCCAGCCGTCCTCGGTGACCTCGGACTGCTTGGCCCGGGTGTCCGTCGTCATGATCGCGGTCGCAGCGTCCGGTCCGCCGGTGTCCGACAGGGCGTCCGTGGTCAGGGCGACCCCGTGCAGCACGTGGTCGCGGAAGGTCTGGTCGCCGACGCCGATGAGTCCGGTGGAGCACACGACGACGTCGCCGGCCCCGATGCCGAGGGACTCGCCCACGGCCTCGGCGGTCAGGTGCGTGGTCTGGAACCCGAACGGCCCGGTGAAGCAGTTGGCCCCGCCCGAGTTCAGGAAGACGGCTCGCGCGACACCGTCACCGACGACCTGGCGCGACCAGATGACGGGATGGGCCTGCGCGCGGTTGCTGGTGAACACCGCAGCGACCGCCGCCTGCGGGCCGTCGTTCACGACGAGCGCCACGTCCGGGGTGCCGCTCGCCTTGAGCCCGGCGGTCGCGCCGGCAGCGCGGAAGCCCGCCGCTGCGGTCACGCCCTGTGTGCCGTTGACGGACTGGAGGCTCGTGGGCACGTCGGCCCCGTTCGTTGCGTCGGTCACGGTGCGACTCCGTCCACGCTGAGGCCGAGGGTCTCGGGCAGGCCGAGTGCGATGTTGGCGGACTGCACCGCAGCGCCGCCGGTTCCCTTGGCGAGGTTGTCGAGGGCCGTGATCGCCACGACCCGGCCCGCTGCTTCGTCGACGGCGATGCCGACGAGCGCGGTGTTCGCCCCGATGGTGTCCGCCACCCGGGGGAACTCGCCCTCGGGCAGCAGGTGGACGAAGGGCTCGTCGGCGTAGGCCTGTTCCCAGGCGAGCCGCACGTCGCGCGCGCTGACCCCCGGCGCGAGCTTGGCCGTCGTCGTCGCCAGGATCCCCCGCGCCATCGGGACGAGCACCGGCGTGAACGAGATCGTCACGTCCGAGGCACCCGCGGCCCGCAGGTTCTGTTGGATCTCCGGGACGTGCCGGTGGGTGCCGCCGACCGCGTAGGCGCTGGCGGAGCCCATGATCTCGGCGGCCAGGTACGTCGGCGCGAGCTTCTTGCCGGCACCCGAGGGGCCCACGCTGAGCACGGCGACGATGTCGTCGGACTGCACCAGGCCGGACTGGATGCCCGGTTGGATGCCGAGTGTGACGGCGGTCACGTTGCACCCGGGCACCGCGATGCGCTTGGTCGTGGCGAGCTCGGCCCGCTGCCGGCTCTGGGCCACGATGTCGTCGACGTCGCGCCACTCGTCGGCGGAACCCGGAGTCGGTGCCGCGTGCAGGAGCTCGGGCAGGCCGTAGGTCCATGCGCCGAACCAGTCGCCCCCGTAGAACGCTTCCCACGCAGCCGGGTCGGTCAGCCGGTGGTCGGCACCGCAGTCGACGACCAGGGTGTCCGCGTCGAGCTCGGCGGTGATCGCCCCGGACTGGCCGTGCGGCAGGGCGAGGAAGACCACGTCGTGCCCGCGCAGCGTGTCCGCCGTGGTCTCGACCAGCGTCAGGTGCGCCAACGAGCGGAGGTGGGGCTGCGTCGCGATGAGCGGCTGCCCGGCGTTCGAGAACGCGGTCGCCGTCCGGACGTCGAACTCGGGATGCGCCGACAGGATGCGCAGCAGCTCACCGCCTGCGTAGCCGCTGGCTCCCGCCACGGCGACGGATACGGACATGGGATTCCACCTTTGGTCGGACGATTCGTCGAGGATCGGAGGCGGCGGCCCCGTGCGGTGCTGTCCCAGGGGGATCAGTCGCGCAGGGTCGCCCCGAATCGCTCGCCGGCACGTCGGACGGCGCCGTCACGGGCCACGGAGGCCTCGGCAGCGGTCAGGGTGCGGTCCGTGGCACGGAAGCGCAGCGCGAACGTCAGGGACTTCTGTCCCTCGTCCACGCCGGAGCCCCGGTAGTCATCCACGAGGCGAGCATACTCCAACAGCTCTCCGGCGCCAGAGCGCACCTCGTGCAGCACGTCGCCGGCGGGGACGTCGACCCCGACCACCAGGGACAGGTCCTGCGTGGCCGCGGGGTAGGTGACGATCGGTGCGACGGAGACCGACTCGGGGACGGCGGCGATGACCGCGTCGAGGTCGATCTCGACGACGGCGACCACCCGCGGCAGGTCCGATGCGGCAGCCAGTTCGGGCAGCAGTTCGCCCGCGACACCGACCACCGTGCCGTCGACGAGCAACGCGGCAGCGCGGCCCGGGTGCAGCGACGGGTGCGACGTCTGCGCGACGGTCAGCTCGGTGCCTGCGGCCCACGCGATCGTGCGTGCCACGTCGAGGGCGTCCGCGATGCCGAAGGGCTCGGGCAGGACCCCCGGCTGCTTGACGAGACGGTGCCCGAGGAGCAGTGCCGACACGTGGAACGGCTGGGCGGGCAGGGCCGCGTCGAGGCCGGACAGCACCTCGGCGCCCGGGTGTGCGGCACCTGCGGGCACCTGCGCCGTGCCGAGTTCGGCATCGGCGACCGGCAGGAACACCCGCGAGGTCTCGTACACCGCCACGTCGACCAGCCCGCGCGAGGTGTTGCGTCGCGCGACGTCGACCAGGGCCGGCAGGCCGCTGCGGCGGAGCAGGTTCTGCTCGCTGTCCAACGCGTTCGCGAGCACGACGGCCGGCCCGCCAGCCGGGTCGATGCCCGGGTAGGCGGCGGTCGTCGTCGCCGAGACGAACGGCGCCGTGACGACCTCGACCAGACCCGCGGCAGCCAGTGCGGCCGCGACACGACGGCGCGCCTGCTGGTGGGCGGTGAGGCCGCGCCCGGGAGGGGCGACCGGCAGCACGCTCGGGATGCGGTGGTACCCGACGATGCGCGCGACCTCTTCGACCAGGGTCGTGTCGTCCGTCAGGTCCGGGCGCCAGGTGGGCGGGGTCACCATGAGCTGCTGGCCGTCAGCGTCGACCGTGGCCCCGATGGCGCGCAGCGTGTCGACCACCTCGGACTCGGTGTACTCGACGCCGACCAGCTCGGCCGGACGCGACCGGCGCATCGACACCGGGGGGCGACCCGTGGTGTCGACGAGCGTGGAGCCGAGGGGGTCCGCCGTGCCGCCCGCGAGCTCGACGAGGAGCTGCACGGCCCGGTCGGCGGCGGCTTCCGCCACCAGCGGGTCGACCCCGCGCTCGAAGCGCTTGGATGCCTCGCTCGGCAGCTTGTGTCGCCGTGCGGTCCGGGCGATCGACACCTGGTCGAACCCGGCGGCCTCGATCAGGACGTCGGTGGTGCTGGCGGTGATCTCGGTGCGCGCACCACCCATCACGCCGGCCAGGCCGACGGGACCGTCGTCGTCGGTGATGACGAGGTCTTCCGGGTCGAGCGTGCGGGTGACGTCGTCGAGTGTGGTGAGGGTCTCGCCGGCGGCAGCGCGACGGACACCGAGTCCGCCGGAGACCGTGTCGAGGTCGTACCCGTGCAACGGCTGGCCGAGCTCGAACATGACGTAGTTGGTGATGTCGACGGGGAGCGAGATCGAGCGGACGCCCACCAGTGACAGGCGCGACACCATCCACGCCGGTGTCGGACGCGCGGCGTCGATCCCGCGCACGACCCGCGTGACGAAGGTGCTGGAACCGACGCGGCCCCGGATCGGAGCGTCGTCCGTGATGGTCACGTCGAAGCCACTGGCGTCGTGACGAGGCACGCGGTCGGCCGGGTCGTGGAACGAGGCACCGGTGGCGTGCGCGTACTCACGTGCGACACCGCGCAGGCTCATCGCGTAGCCGCGGTCCGGCGTCACGTTGATCTCGACCGCGGCGTCGTCGAGGCCCAGGAGCGCGATGGCGTCCTGTCCGACGTCGGGGTCCATGCCGAGGTCGGCGAACCGCAGGATGCCGTCGTGCTCGTCGCCGAGGCCGAGTTCGCGCGCGGAGGCGATCATGCCGTCGGACACGTGCCCGTACGTCGTGCGTGCGGCGATCGGGAACGGCCCGGGCAACACGGCACCGGGCAGCGTCACGACGACCTTGTCGCCGACGTCGAAGTTGTGCGCGCCGCAGACGATGCCGCGGGACTCGGCTTCGCCGACGTCCACCTGGCACCAGTTGATCGTCTTGCCGTTCTTCTGCGGCTCGGGGACGCGCTCGAGCACCCGGCCGACGACGACGGGGCCGGTCAGGTCGAACGTGTGCACCGCTTCTTCTTCGAACCCGACGGACACGAGCGCCGCGTGGACGTGCTCGAGCGTGACGTCGTCGGGCAGGTCGACGGATTCGCCGAGCCAGCGGAGTGGGACGCGCATCAGACCACCGTTCCGAACTGCTGCGAGAAGCGGAGGTCGCCCTCGAGGAAGTCACGCATGTCGTTCAGGCCGTTGCGGAACTGCAGCGTCCGCTCGATGCCCATGCCGAAGGCGAAGCCCTGGTACTCGTCCGGGTCGATGCCAGCCGATCGCAGGACGTTCGGGTTGACCATGCCACAGCCACCCCACTCGACCCACCGTGCGCCGCCCTTGGCGTTCGGCTGCCAGACGTCCATCTCGGCGCTGGGCTCGGTGAAGGGGAAGTAGTTCGGGCGGAGCCGGATCTGCGCTTCGGCACCGAACATCTGGCGCGCGAAGTGCTCGAGCGTGCCGCGCAGGTGCGCCATCGTCAGGCCCTTGTCGATCGCGATGCCCTCGACCTGGGTGAAGACCGGCAGGTGCGTGGCGTCGAGCTCGTCGGCGCGGTAGACCCGGCCCGGTGCGATGACGTAGAGCGGCAGCTCGCGCGACAACAGCGAGCGCACCTGCACCGGCGAGGTGTGCGTACGCATGACCAGGTGCCGGTCGACGGGCTCGACGAAGATCGTGTCGGCCATCGCCCGCGCCGGGTGGTCGGGGTCGAAGTTCAGCGCGTCGAAGTTGAACCACTCGTGCTCGAGCTCGGGGCCTTCTGCGACTTCCCACCCCATGCCGACGAAGATGTCGGCGACGGTCTCGTTGAGCAGCGACAGCGGGTGCCGCGAACCGGGCGTCCGGGTGGACGGCAGGGCGGTGACGTCGACGCGCTCGGCGTCGAGTCGGGCGCGTTCTTCGGCCTGGGCGAGCACGGACTCCTGCTCGGCGACCGCACCGTTGACCCGTCCGCGCGCCTGTCCGACGAGCTTGCCCGCCTGCGCCTTCTGCTCCGGCGGAACACTGCGCATCGAGGCGTTCATGCGCGCGAGCGTCGACTGCTCACCCGTGTGCTCGGCCCTGGCCTGCTTGAGCTCGGCGACCGTCGTGGCGGCACGGACTGCGGCGAGGGCCGCGTCGACCGCGTCGGCGACGGCCGATTCGCTGATCTCGAGAGGTTCTGACACGGTACCCAAGCCTACCGGCCCCTGGGATACCGCTGTCCTGTACTGCACGGACGGTGGAGCGACGGCGACCGCGCCCCTGCTGTGGAGGAGTCAGGCCGAGCGGAGCGCGAACGCCGACTCGTACAGACACACCGACGCCGCGGTCGCCAGGTTCATCGACTCGGCCGCGCCGTAGATCGGCACCTTGACCGCGCGGTCGACGGACGCCAGGTCCTCGTCCGTCAGCCCGCGGGCCTCGTTGCCGAACACCCACGCCGTCGGCCCGTCCAGCAGCCCCTCGGCCCGGACCGCCGGCAGGTCGTCGCCCGACACGTCGGCCGCCAGCACCGTGTAGCCCGCGGCCTTGGCCCGCGCGACGGCGTCCTGCAGCGAGACGCCGACGGACACCGGCACGTGGAACAGCGAACCCGTGGTCGACCGGACGACCTTGGGGTTGTAGGGGTCGACGCTCCGCCCGGTCAGGACGACCGCGTCGGCGCCGGCGGAGTCGGCGGCACGGATGATCGTGCCGGCGTTGCCCGGGTCGCGCACCTCTTCGAGGATCGCGACCAGTCCCGGCAACGGACGGTTCGTTGCGGGGTCGACCCGGGCCTCCAGGCCGGTTGCGCCCGGGTCGGGGAAGACCTGCCGCACCGACGTCGGGAACTGCTGGCACACCGCGACGACGCCCTGCGGCGTGACCGTGTCGGCCATCGCGGCGAGGACCTGCTCGGTCACGAACCAGGTGTCGACGGGCGCGTCCCCGAGGTCGTAGCGCTCGGCCGCGGTCGGCGTGACGTAGAGCTCGCGCAGCAGTTCGGGCGCGTACGCGATCGCCTCGCGCACGGCCTGGGGCCCTTCGAGCAGGAACAGCCCCGTCTCGGCGCGGACGTCCTTCTTGGACAGGGCAGCAACGGCCTTGACGCGTCCGGCACGGGGGTTCTCGAGGAGATCAGTCACGGCACCAGTGTCGCAGCACGTCGGGGGCTCCGCGCGCCCGCATGCACGAAGCCCCCGTTCCGCGGACGGAACAGGGGCTTCGGTGGACGCGATGACTACGCGGCGGCCTTGGGGGCCGAGGTGTCGGCCGGCAGGGCCTTCTTGGCGGTCTCGACGAGCGCGGCGAAGGTGTCGGCGTTGTTGACCGCGAGGTCGGCCAGGATGCGACGGTCGACCTCGACGCCGGCCAGGTTGAGACCCTGGATCAAGCGGTTGTAGGTCAGGCCGTTGGCACGGGACGCAGCGTTGATGCGCTGGATCCACAGGCGACGGAACTCGCCCTTCTTGGCGTGACGGTCACGGTACGCGTAGACGAGGGAGTGGGTGACCTGCTCCTTCGCCTTGCGGTACAGACGCGAACGCTGGCCGCGGTAGCCCTCGGCGCGCTCGAGGATGACGCGGCGCTTCTTGGCGGCGTTGACCGCTCTCTTCACTCTTGCCATTGCAGTGTTCCTTTACGAATCCGGGGGCTCAGTGGCCGAGGAGCTTCTTGACGTTCTTCGCGTCGCCCTTGGAGAGGACCTGGTCCTCGTTGAGGCGGGCCTTGCGCTTGGACGACTTGACCTCGAGGTTGTGACGCATACCGGCCTGCTGCTTCATGATCTTGCCGGTGCCGGTGACCTTGAAGCGCTTCTTCGACCCGGAGTGGGTCTTCTGCTTGGGCATGGTGGTGCCTTTCCGTGGGATGGATGGGGAGCCGCGTCGTTGCGGTGGTGGTCGGGAGGACCTATTCGGCCGCGGACTCGGCGGTGGCCGGTTCCTGCGACTCGGCCGGGGCCGCGTCGTCCGGCTTCGCCTTGGTGGCGTGCTCGGTCGCCCGGCGCTCGGCCTTCTCGGCTGCGCGCTTGGCGTTCTGCTCGCCCTTGACGTCGGACTTGTTCTTGAGCGGAGCGATGATCATCGTCATGTTCCGGCCGTCCTGCGTGGGTCGGGACTCGACGACGCCGAACTCGGCGATCTCCTCCGCGAACCTCTGCAGCAGTCGGACACCCTGTTCCGGACGCGACTGCTCGCGGCCACGGAAGAGGATCATCGCCTTCACCTTGTCGCCACCGAGGAGGAATCCCTCGGCGCGCTTGCGCTTCGTCTCGTAGTCGTGCACGTCGATCTTCAGGCGGAAACGGACCTCTTTCAGGTCGGTGTTCACCTGGTTGCGGCGGGCTTCCTTGGCCTTCTGAGCGGCTTCGTACTTGAACTTGCCGTAGTCCATGATCTTGGCCACGGGCGGCTTCGAGTTCGGCGCGACCTCGACCAGATCCAGCTCGGCTTCCTGCGCGAGGCGCAGTGCGACGGCGATGGGGACAACGCCGACCTGCTCGCCCTGGGGTCCGACAAGACGGACCTCGGGGACGCGGATACGGTCGTTGGTACGGGGATCGGGAATGCGGAGCTCCTTCAATCAGTGGTGGCCGTCCGGGGCGTTTGCCTGGACGACGGCACGAGAGGAGATCTGACGCACGGATCGAGACCCGTTCGGCAGCCGCCCGACTCCTGCTCGTGACTGCAGCAGGACTGTCGGACGCTGACGCCCGACGGAGCGGTGGTGACCCGGTAGCCTGGTGGTTCGCGGCCGCGGGTGGGAGTGACTCCTCTTCGTGATGCTGTCAGGAGTCCGGACCGATCCAGAGGAACGATCAGGGCGCACGGCAGCATCTGCCGCGTCGAGTCTAGCAGAGGAGCACCGTGACCGACACCCCATCCACCGACCCCACGACCGCCGACGCCGTCGACGACGCCGCCCGGGACATCTCCGAGGTGCCCGCGGTCGAGCTGATCAACACCGTCGCGGTGCACCTGCTCAGCGCCGCGGCCGTCAAGGTCGGCCTGGCCGACGACCCCGAGCAGCAGACCGACCTGGACGAGGCGCGCAAGCTCATCACCGCCCTGGCCGGGTTGGTCACCGCTGCGGCGACCGAGATCGGCGACCAGCACGCCCGTCCGCTGCGCGACGGCCTGCGGTCCGTGCAGCTCGCCTTCCGCGAGGCCTCGGCCATCCCCGATGCGCCCGGCGCGGGTCCCGGCGAGAAGTACACCGGACCGGTCAACTGACCTGACCGACCGACCGACTGGCGCGGCCCGCTCAGCGGTGACGCGCCAGCGTCACGCGGGCCGCGCCGACCGAGCATGCCGGGAGGCCCGTGGCGGAGTCGCCGCGGGCCTCCCGTCCGTCAGGGGGTCGGGTCTACCGCGTCGCGAGCCGCTCGACGGCGGCCACCGGGATGCCGACCCAGGTCGGCCGGTTCCGGGCCTCGTAGACGACCTCGTACACGGCCTTGTCGAGCTCGAAGGCGTCGAGCACCGCGCGGTGCGACCGCACGTCCGCCCCGATGCCGCGGGCGTAGCCGTCCAGGAACGCCTCGCGGGCCTCGTGCGCCCAGGCCGCGGCGTCCACGGGGTCGGGGTCGTGGGCCAGCGCGCCGGCGACGTAGTCGAACGAGCGCAGCATGCCGGCGACGTCACGCAGGGGGACGTCGGGCAGCGAGCGCTCGTGCAGGGGGCGGAGCGGTTCGCCCTCGAAGTCGAGGAACACCCAGCCGCGGGGCTCCGGTGCGGAGAGCACCTGCCCGAGGTGCAGGTCGCCGTGGATGCGCTGCAGGTCGGGCCACCGGGCGTCGGCGGCACGTGCGTAGACGGCGCGGACGGCGTCGGCGTGCTCGGCGATCGCCGGGACCTCGGCCGCGGCCGTCTCGAGGCGCTGCAGCATCGTCGTGCGGGCCTGCTCGATCCGCTCGGCGGTGGCGGGTTCGGTCGGCATCGCGCCGGCCAGGGTGACGTGCACCTCGGCGAGCGCCGCACCGAGCCGGTCCGCTCCGGCGGCGAACGAGTCACCGCGGCGGGCGTCGTCGAGCGCGACGCGCCAGGCGTCGTCGAGCCCGGGCAGGAACTCCTGGGCGAACGCCAGGTGGCCACTGGCGGTGCCGTCCGGGCGTCCGGTGTCGGGCCAGACACCGCGCAGGGCGCCGAAGACACGGGGCACACGGGCTGACCCGGCGGCCGAGAGCGCCTGCTGCGTCGTGACGTCGGGGTTGTCGCCGTGGTGCAGCACGCGGAAGACCTTGACGATGACGGTGCCGTTGTCCTCGGTGTCGCAGATGATCGAGGTGTTGGACTGCTCGCCACGCAGCACCCGGGCGCTGCGGACCGTCCCCATCGGCGCGAGGGACTCCGCACCGTGGTCGATCGCCCCGAGCAGCCACCGCGCGTACGCGGGGTCGTGCGGACCGTCGTACGAGGGCAGCACGTCGGCGTCGGCGTCGTCCGTGGTGATGCGGGCGTGCTCGAGCTCGGGGACGGGCTGCTCGTGCTCGGTGACGGGCACCTGGTACAGCACGGAGCCGGTCGACGCGTCGTCGATGACGAAGCGGGTCAGCACCCGGGCCTCGTCGGTGCGCTCGTCGAGTTCGGCGATCGTGCGGAGGGCGGGGACACCCCCCTTCGATGCGTACCAGCGTTGCCGGGACATCCACTGCGCGACGTCGGTCATGGATCAGGAGGCTACGCGAGGGCGGAGCGCCGAGTCTCAGGCTCTCCCTCCTCCACAGTCAGTCGAGACCGTCGAGCGGTCCACAGTCCGGCCCGTGCCGCCGTCCCGCCGGATGCCCGAGACGACACTGATCCGCATGGAGACCACCACCCTCGACCCCCTGGCCGACCCACGACGGACCTGGCGGATCCCGGACGACCGGCGACTGCCCGTGCTCGAGCACCACGCCGACGACGTCCGTCGTCTGCCCGCTGTCACGGTCCGCGAGACCCTGTGGGACACACCCGACCGGGCCCTGGCGTTCGCGGGCATCGAGCTGCTGCGGGCGGAGCCGGACGACGACGCCCCCGCCGCCGACGGGTGGAGCGTCGATCGCGGCCGGGGCCCGACGCCGGTCGACGGTCCGCGAGACCGGCCCCCGCGAGACCCGGTCGAGCGGGTGCTGCGCGGGCGGACGCTCGAGGTCGTCCGGATCCGCCAGACGACGACCACGCTCCTGCGGGCCCACGGACGCGACGGCCGGTTGCACGCGGAGCTGGCGGACGTCCGCGTGGACGAGGGCGATCCGGGGACGACCATGCTGCGCAGTGCCCGGTGGTGGGCGCTGACCGACGACGGCGCCCCGTCGTCGGTCCTCCGGGCGATCGAGCGTGCGGTCACCGAGGCGGCGGACGACGACGGCCGCGGTCCGGACGACCCGGTCCCGACCCTGGCCCCGGTCAGGCGCCCGGCGCCGACGGATGCATCGGGTCGGTGCGAGGATGAACGCGTGCCGCACTACCTCGAGGACCTCGCCGCCGGACAGACCTTCACGACCCCGGGTCGCACCATCACCGAAGCGGACGTGGTGTCCTTCGCCTCGTGGACGAACGACAACAACCAGGTGCACACCGATGTGGAGTTCGCGTCGCGCACACGCTACGGCCGGCGGATCGTGCACGGCATGCTCGGAGCGTCGCTCTGCGTGGGCCTCATCGCCCGCACCGGGGTGTTCGAGGGCTCGGCAGTGGCCCTGCTCGGCATCGACCAGTGGCGCTTCACGGCTCCGGTGTTCATCGGCGACACCGTGACGTGCCAGGTCGAGGTGCTGTCCACCCGCCTGACCAGCTCCGGCACGACCGGGATCGTCG
This sequence comes from Curtobacterium sp. VKM Ac-2922, assembly GCF_022815645.1. Classification (GTDB taxonomy): domain Bacteria; phylum Actinomycetota; class Actinomycetes; order Actinomycetales; family Microbacteriaceae; genus Curtobacterium. The sequence continues at coordinate 20,132 of NZ_JALGRO010000007.1, forward strand.
AGCGGATGGTGACGCTGCGCAACCAGCACGACGAGGTCGTCCAGCACGGCCGGATGGACGTCATGGTGCTGACCCGCGCGGCCGCCATCGCCTGAGGCACAGGTCGGGTCGGGTCGGGTCGACGACAATCGATGGCATCCTCTTTACAACGATGTACACAGTTGCCAGCATGGAGGCATGAGCATGCTCGACGGCATCGTCGCCGCCCCCACCAGCACCCCGGACCGGACCCTGCCGCGCGCGAGCCGCCAGGACGGCTCGTACCCCCGCCCCCAGATGCTCCGTCCGGACTGGGCCGACCTGGACGGCACGTGGTCGTTCCGGAACGACGGCGACGACCCGGCCTGGCGCTCGGGCTTCCCCGGCGCCCGCGACATCGTCGTGCCGTTCCCGCCCGAGTCGGTCGCGTCGGGCATCGACGAGCCCGGCTTCCACCCGGTGGTCTGGTACTCGCGCACCCTGTCGCGCGCTGACATCGACGCCGCCGGCTCCGGCCCCGCGGCGCCCAGGCTCGTGCTGCACTTCGGTGCGGTCGACTACCGCGCGACGGTCTGGATCGACGGTGTGCTGATCGGCACACACGAGGGCGGCCACACCCCCTTCTCGTTCGACGTGACCCAGGCGCTGACCCCGGGGGCGACCGAGGGGGACCTGCACACGCTGGTCGTCCGCGCCGAGGACGACCCGCACGACCTGACCCAGCCCCGCGGCAAGCAGGACTGGCACGAGGACGCCCACGCGATCTGGTACCGCCGCACGACCGGCATCTGGCAGACCGTCTGGCTCGAAGCCGTCCCGGCGGTGGCGGTCGAGTACCTGCGGTGGACGAACCTCGACCAGGCGACGCTGCGTCTCACCGTCCGTCTGCACGGCGTCCGGACCGGAGGCGAGCGCCTGCGTGTCGAAGCCGTGTGGCACGACGACGACCGGGTCGAGCACCTGGCGACGGTGGAGTCGACGATCGGCGACACCGCGACCGAGTTCGACGTGCTCGTCCCCGTCGCGCGCCAGGCGAACGGGCAGGCGCAGGACGAACTCTTCTGGACGCCCGACACCCCGCGCCTGGTCGATGCGACCGTCACCCTGCTCGGCCCGGGCGGCGCGGTCGTGGACACCGTCGCGACGTACTTCGGCGTCCGCACGGTCGGCATCGACGGTCCGCGGTTCCTGCTGAACGGCCACGCGCAGGACGTCCGGAGTGTGCTCAACCAGGGCTACTGGCCGGACTCGCACCTGGCGGCGCCCTCGCGACAGGCGCTCCGGCGCGAGGTCGAGCTCATCAAGGAACTCGGGTTCAACGCCGCGCGGAACCACCAGAAGATCGAGGACCCGCGGTTCCTGTACTGGGCCGACCGCCTGGGACTGATGGTGTGGGGCGAGACCGCGGGCGCGTACGAGTTCTCGCCCCGCGCGATGCACCGGCTGATGCGCGAGTGGATGGATGCCGTCGAGCGTGACGCCTCGCACCCGTCGATCATCACCTGGGTCCCGGTGAACGAGAGCTGGGGTGTGCAGGAGATCCGGACGAACGCGGCGCAGCAGGCCTACGCCCGCTCGCTCGCCGACGTCACGCGGGCGCTCGACCCGACCCGACCGGTGGTGTCGAACGACGGGTGGGAGCACGTGTCCTCGGACATCATCACGATCCACGACTACGAGGGCGTCGGCGAACGACTGGCGCGCACGTACGCGGACGATGCCGCACGCTCCGCGCTCGTCGGCGGGATCGGTCCGGCCGACCGCCGGGTGCTGGTCGGCGGCGCCCAGGACCACGGCCAACCGGTCATGCTGACGGAGTTCGGTGGCGTGGACTACCAGCCGGGTGGACGCCGCGAGGACGGTTGGGGCTACACCTCGGCGACCGACGGGGACGACTGGGTCGAGCGCATCACCGCGCTGTACGACGCGGTCCGCGCGAGTTCGTTCCTGGTCGGCTCGTGCTGGACGCAGCTGACCGACACCATGCAGGAGACGAACGGACTGCTGAACGCCGACCGCACCCCGAAGGTGCCGATCGAGCAGATCCGGCGCGCGGTCACGGGGCACTAGCAGCCACCAGGCCCGTGCCGGCACACACGCGAGGTCACGGTCGGTGGTCTGAGAGGATCAGGCCGTGACGAGCGTGTCGGAGTCGAGCCGGGCCTCCCGTGCGGACCGCACGCGACGGACGCTCCTGCACGGCCTGCACAGCCGCTGGACGGCGCCGCTGGCGATCTGGGCGGCCTCGCGCGTCGTCAGCACCGTGCTGCTGGCGACGGTGTTCGTGCTGGCGACCGCGAACGGGTGGCCCTTCGCCTCGCACCGCCAGGATCCGTCGTTCTTCACGTTCTCGGGGTCGTGGGACGCGTCGTTCTACCGGACCATCGCCGAACACGGGTACCCGAGCTCGTTGCCGACCGATGCCGCCGGGCACGTGCAGCCGAACCCGTGGGCGTTCCTGCCGGTGTTCCCCGCGGTGGTGCGGGCGCTCATGACGGTCACGGGCGGGTCGTTCTGGGTCGTCGGCGTGGTCGTGTCGACGCTCGCGGGGGCCGCCGCGTGCATCGTGCTGTACCGGCTGGTGCTGGCGGTGGGGTGCTCGCACCGGGCGCGGTGGGCGACGGCGCTGTTCGCGTTCGCCCCGACGGGGTTCCTGCTGCAGGTCGCCTACGCCGAGTCGACACTGCTGCTGCTGGTGTTCGCGGGGCTGCTGGCGCTGGTCCGGCGTCGCTACTGGCTGGTCGGTGTGTTCGGCGTCGTCGCGGCCTTCACGAAACCCGGGGTGCTGGCGCTGGCCGTCGCGCTCGCGGTGCACCTGGTCGTGCGGTGGACGCGGGAACGTCGGGCGATGCCCGTGCGGGACGCGGTCACGATCGCCGTCGTCGGGGTGGTCGTCGCCGCTGCCGGGCTGGCGTGGCCGGTCGTCGCCTCGGTCGTGACGGGCCGACCGGATGCCTACCTGGACACGGAACTGTCCTGGTGGGTCGGTTACATCGGACGGCAGCACTTCGCCCCGCTCACGCCGTGGTTCGTGATGGCGGGGACGTGGCTCGGACCGGTCGGCATCGGCCTGGTCGTCGTCGTGCTGCTCGGTGCGGTGTGGTTCTTCCGGCGACGGGACGTCCGCGCGCTCGGGCCGGAGGTGCTCGGGTTCACGGCCTCGTACGCGCTGTACCTGGTCGCGGTGTTCCTGCCGCAGCAGAGCCTGCCGCGACTGCTGATGCCGATGGCGCCGCTGCTCGGGTCGGACGTGTTCGTGCGGACGCGGCGGCGGGCGGTGACGTGGCTGCTCGTCGGGGTCGGGCTGCAGCCGGTGGCGATCGTGCTGCTCTGGTTCCTCGGGTACCCCTGACGCGGGCGGCCGGTCAGTGCCGGTGCCAGTGCCGGTGCCGGCGCGGGTTCGCACCCCCTGGACGACATCGCGCCCCGGTGCGAGGGGGCGCAGTGTCCGCAGAGGGGTGCGAACCGACCAAGGCGGCGGCCGACGAACGCCCGCCGCCGCAGCCGGGCGCCGCCGCAGCCAACCGGCGCGGCCAACCGGCGCGGCAGCCGCTACGCGTCGAACGTGTGGAACCAGGCCGTGCCGCCGGGGTGCTGCACGGTGATCATCTCGTCGAGGTCGCGGTACGGGCCGTCCTGGTTGTGGCTCGCCGACTTGATGCGGATCGTGCCGTCCGGTTCGGTGAAGACCTCGGACACGATCGTGGTGTGGTCCGGCGAGTCGTTGTGGTTCCAGTCGAAGAACACGATGTCGCCGACCTTCACCTTGTCGCGCTCGTCACTCGACCGGCGCGTCAGCCCGAACGTCGCCGCGTTGGCGTCGAGCCACGGGTCCATCGCCGGACAGTACGTCCACGTCGCGGAGTGCGCCGCCCCGCCGGAGCGGCTGTACCAGTCGTCGCGCTGCTGCCACCCGCGGGCGATCAGCGTCTGGCTGACGTAGTTCGCGCAGTCGCCGCCGATCGGGTTCATGGTGCCGTACTCGGCGAGGTTGTAGTCCTTCCAGTGCTGCATCGCGTACGCCAGCTGCCGGTCGACGTCGGTCAGGGCGGCGTAGGCGAGCGAGGTCGTCGCCAGCGCGGTCGATGCCGTCGGGACAGCAGGAGCGGTCGGTGTCGGCGTGGACGACGCGGAGTCCTGCGTGGTGCCGCTCTGCCCGTCGTTGGCAGCACTGCCGTTGCCGTCCGAGCTCTGGTTCGCGGACGCGGTCGGCGTCAGCTCGGAGTCGAACAGCGCGACGTCGGCCGAGCCGGCGGTGTACATCGCCTGGTGCGGCGCGGTGAAGGTGACCTTCGTCGCCGTCGACTTGACGTCGCGCGCGACGATGCCCCCGACAGTCACGCCGCGCACCGCACCGAGCGCCGTTCCGGTCACCGTGACGGTCACCCCGCCGGCGAGCGGCACCTGTGCCGGTGCGAGCGAGGCCGCACGAGCGGCTGCGGAGGACGCGGACGATCCCGTCGACGAACCGGCAGCGGTTCCGGACGACGACGTGCCCGAGGCCGCCGGAGCGTCCGAGGCCTTCGAGCACGCGGCAGCCGCCAGCCCCACTCCGGCGACTCCGGCGAGGGACAGCAGGGAACGGCGCGTGAAGGAAGCAGTCATGACCGACCCAGCGTACGTGACCCGGTCCGACAGACCGAGATCGCCGAGCCCGTGTCAGGCGCCCGCGACGTTCACCAACCAGGTCACGCCGAACCGGTCGGTCAGCATGCCGAACTCGTCGCCCCACGGTGCCTTGGTGAGCGGCTCGAGGACGGTCCCGCCCTCGGACAGCCCGGCGAAGAACCGGCGCAGGTCGTCCGCGTCGTCGCCGGACAGCGACACCGAGATGTTGCTCGTCGACGAGTACTGCATGCTGCTCGGGGTGTCCGAGCCCATGATCAGGTAGCCGTTCGGCGTCTCGAGCTGCCCGTGCATGATCTTGTCGGCGTCGGCCGGGTCGTTCGACGCGTGCATCTCGGCGAAGGTGCCCAGGTGCAGGTCACCGCCGAACACCGACTGGTAGAACTCCATGGCCTGGCGGGCGTCGTCGCGGAAGCCGAGGTAGGGGTTGAGGCGCGAGGTCATGGCGAACTCCTTCGTCCGGTCCGGGGCGGGTGGTCCCGGTGCTCGTCGCCATCGTGACAGTGCGCGACGACGGAAGCAACGGATCGCTGCGACGAACCCGTCAACGACGAAGGCCACCCGAGCGGGTGGCCTTCGTCGTCGTGCTTGGTGGAGCTGTGCTTCCTGGTGGAGCTAAGGGGATTCGAACCCCTGACCTTCTCATTGCGAACGAGACGCGCTACCAACTGCGCCATAGCCCCAAGTGCTCGACCACAGTAGCACCAGCCTCAGGCCGATCCGAAATCGACGCCTCAGACCGCGCGGCGCCGACGCATGATCGCGTCGAGGTCCGCCTGCTGGTAGTCGTCGTCGCCGATGACCCCCATGCCGGCCCATCGGCTCGGGGCCGACGGGGCGTCCGAGTCGGCAGGAGCAGACGACGATGCGGACGCCGCACGGGTCGCGGGAGCAGCCGGTCCGGACGCGCGCAGTCCGAGCCGCTCGGCCAGTCGACCCTGGTCGTGGGCGGACAGCGACGCGACCGCCTCTTCGACGTCGGGGCGCATCCGCGACACCGTCGCCAGCGCCGGATCGGACTCCCCCGCGCGGATGGCGGCGGCCTCGGCGTCGGCCTCGGCCTTCGCCGCGGCGACGCGCTCCTTCAGCCGCGCCGCGAGTTGGGCGGACGACTCCGGCGACGCAGCGGGTGCGGTCGGCCGTTCGACGTACAGGGGCTTCGGCACACGTGCCGGCGTCCAGGTCCGGTCCGCATCGGCGGTCGGTGTGGCCTGGTCACCGGAGAGCGGCGGGGCCGGGTCGGTCCACGCGGTGGCCGGACGGGAGGCCCGGGGCGCGCTCGGCGTCGATGCTGCGGCACGCGCCTTCCGCGCCTGGGCGACCTGGTGCAGCTGCGCCAGGACCGCTGCGGACGCACCCGCAGCGACGAGCCCGGCGACGGCGACCAGCCACGCGGCGGGTGCGACGACGACCACCACGAGCGCGACGACCAGCCCGGCGGCGCCGAGCATCGTCGCGCCGAGCCGCGAACGGCGCATGCGCATGGCGGTCAGCGCGGGCATCGACGACGCCCGCTCGAGCGCGGGGGCCTGCTCCGCGAGTCGGCGGGTGATCTCGCGCTGTCGGGCGGCTTCGTGCGCGCGGACGATGGCGGACCGCTTGGCCTCTTCGGACTTCGCCACACGTTGCGCCTCGGCGAGGGACCGGGCGTTCATCTCGATGCGGACCTCGTCCGGCAGTTCGGCGGTCTGCGCCAGGATCCGCAGGGTCTGCTGCAGGCGGATCGCGTTCCGTTCGGTCGCCAGGTACTGGCGTCGGGCTGCCCATGCGGGCATCAGGTACACGACCCAGAGCACCGCGGCCACGAGCAGCACGACGCCACCGCCCCACGACCCGATACCTGCCATGGGGAGAGGCTAGGGGCGCGGCTTCCCGCGGCCCGTGATTGCGGGACGCGTGTTGCGCGAGTCGTGAGCGGATCGGCGGGGCCGAGCCGGGCCTCCAGGCCGACCGCTCAGGCGCGCGGACCCGTGATGATCGGCATCGCCGCTTCGTCGCGGGCGGCGAGCGGCACGCTCCCGACGCCCGGCGGGACGGCGCCACGCACCCAGCGCTCGAGGACGCCCTCGCGGACCTCTTCGGCGACCAGGCCGAAGCAGAAGTGGTCGCGCCAGTCGCCGTTGATGTGGATGTACCGGCGACGCAGGCCCTCGTACCGGAACCCGAGCTTCTCGACCACGCGCAGCGACGGGGCGTTCTCCGGGCGGATGCAGATCTCGATCCGGTGGATGCCGACGGACCGGAAGCAGTGGTCGGTGGCCAGGGCGACCGCGATCGGCGTGACGTTGTGACCCGCGGCGCTCTCGACCACCCAGTACCCGATCGAGGCGCTGGCCAGCGAGCCGTAGGTGACGCCGGAGACGTTGAGCTGCCCGACGAACCGGCCGTCGAGCTCCATCGCGAACGGCAGTCCGAGTCCCGCGCGGGCGTTGGCCTGCAGCGCCCGGATGCTGCCGCGGACGTCGGTGGAGACCGTGCCGGAGGGGTTCGTGGCCTCCCACGTGCGCAACCAGGACCGGTTGGTCGCGAGGGCAGCGTCGAGGTCGCGACCGTCGCGGAGCCGGAGGGGGCGGATGGTGACCCGTCCGTGGGACAGGGTCGGGATGGTCGTCATCGGGCGGTTCCTCCGGTGTCCCGGTGATCACCGGGACGGGTGTCCCGCACGGGCCCGGTGGTCCGGTCCCGTGCGGGATTGGGTCGACTCATTCGCCCGCGTTGAACTCCTTGAGCCACGACTTCAGGTCGGGTCCGAGGTCCGCGCGGTCCGAGGCGAGCTGCACGATCGCCTTGATGTAGTCGAGTTTGTCACCGGTGTCGTACCGACGTCCACGGAACACGACGCCGTACACGCCGCCGGTCCACTCCTCGGCGCTCGCCATCTTCATGAGCGCGTCGGTGAGCTGGATCTCGCCGCCCTTGCCGGGCTCCTGCTTCTCGAGGACGTCGAAGACCTCGGGGCGGATGACGTAGCGGCCGATGATCGCCAGGTTGGACGGCGCTTCACCCTGGGCCGGCTTCTCGACCAGGCCGGTGATCTTCACGACGTCGTCGGTGTCGGTCGGCTCGACCGTGGCGATGCCGTACAGGTGGGTCTGCGACTCGGGGACCTCGAGCAGGGCGACGACGGTGGCGTTCTTCTCGCCCTGGACCTCGATCATGCGCTTGAGCAGCGGGTCACGGGCGTCGATGATGTCGTCGCCGAGCAGGACCGCGAAGGGCTCACGACCGACGTGCATCTTGGCGCGGAGCACCGCGTGGCCGAGGCCCAGCGGGTCACCCTGGCGCACGTAGTGCATGTCGGCCAGGTCGGTGGACTGGTTGACCTTCTGCAGCTTCTCGTGGTCGCCCTTCTTGCGGAGGGTCTCCTCGAGCTCGGACACGTGGTCGAAGTGGTTCTCGAGCGCGTTCTTGTTGCGCCCGGTGATCATCAGCACGTCGGTGAGACCGGCGTCGACCGCTTCTTCCACCACGTACTGGATGGCTGGCTTGTCGACGACGGGGAGCATCTCCTTCGGCATCGCCTTGGTCGCGGGGAGGAAGCGCGTGCCCAGCCCTGCCGCTGGGATCACCGCCTTGGAAATCTGGAAGCCCATGCCCCAGACCGTATCCGATGGGCTCCGCCAGGTCATGTCGCCGGAACGGAGGACACCGAGTTGCGCGCGGGTCTGGCGGCTTCCCGCAGGGACCGGACCTGGCGCTCGTTAGACTCCTGCGCATGATCCCCGATCTCGGCAACGAGAAGCGAGCGCTGCGGGCCGAGCTCCGGCAGCGGCGACGAACCCGGACCACCACCGAACGCGACACCGACACCCAGGCCCTCACCCGGACGCTGCAGCGCTTCGCCGAGGAGCGCCAGGTCGAGTCGATCGCGCTGTACCTGTCGGCGTCGGACGAACCGAACGTGCGCCCCTTCCTGGACTGGGCGCACGAGCAGGGCATCCGCGTGCTGCTGCCCGTCACCCGCGAGGACGGCCTGCTCGACTGGGCGGTCGGCGACGGGTCGAGCGAGCACGAGGGACTGTTCGGGATGCCCGAGGTCGTCGGCGAGGTGCTGTCCCCGTTGGCGATCAACGACGTCGACGCGATCCTGACACCGGCGGCCGCCGTGGGGCACGACGGCGTCCGGATGGGCTGGGGCCGGGGCTACTACGACAAGACCCTCGGGTCCATGGCGAAGCGCCCGCCCGTCTATGCTGTGATCTTCGACGCGGAGTACCTGGACCAGGTCCCGCGCGAACCCCACGACGAACCCGTGGACGGCATCATCACGCCGTCGCGCATCATCACGTTCCGGAGCTGACGTGCCCACCTACTCGTACCGCTGCACCGAGTGCGACACCGCGTTCGACATCAAGCAGTCGTTCTCCGACGCCACGCTCACCGAGTGCCCCACGTGCGGTGGTGTGCTGCGCAAGGTGTTCTCGCCGGTCGGGGTGACGTTCAACGGCGGTGGGTTCTACCGGACGGACTCCCGCCCGAAGCCGGCGTCCGAGGGTTCCGGCTCGTCCGGCTCCGGCTCGTCAGGCTCCGGCGCCGGCTCCGGCTCGTCCGGCTCCGGCGCGTCCGGCTCCGGCTCGTCCGGCGGCCCGTCGTCGACACCCGCGAAGTCCGGCAGCAAGCCGAGCAAGCCCAGCACGCCCGCCGCATCCTGACCAGGACTCCGCTCCAGCGGTAGGTTGAGGCCGTCGCCGACCGGCGGCCGTCCCGACCCGGAAGGAGACCCGCATGAAGGGCTTCAAGGAGTTCCTGCTCCGCGGCAACGTGATCGACCTGGCCGTCGCAGTCGTCATCGGTGCTGCGTTCACCGCGATCGTCACGGCCATCGTGAGCTCGCTCATCAACCCCTTGATCGGTGCGGTCTTCAACGCGTCGAGCCTGGACAAGGCGCTGATCTGGGAGATCCCGACCGTGTCCGGCGGCAGCGCGAAGATCCTGTTCGGTGCGATCATCGGCGCGGTGATCAACTTCGTCATCGTGGCGGCGGTCGTGTACTTCGCGCTCGTGGTCCCGGTGAACCACCTGAAGAAGGTCGCGTTCGAGCGGGTCAAGAACGACGAGGAGCAGACGCCGCAGGACGTCCCGCCGACCGACGTCGAGGTGCTGCTCGAGATCCGCGACTTGCTCCGATCGCAGAACGGCGTGACCGCGAACGCCGGCGGTGGCGCGCACGTCGCTCCGTCGGACGCTCCCGAGGGTCCCGGGATCGCCGGCACGACCAAGCTCTAGGCCGCCGAGGTCGTTCGCACCCCGTCACCGACATCGCGCCCCGCCCTGGTGGGGCGCGATGTGCGTCAGGGGGCGCGATCGGCGGCAACCGACGCGACTAATTGTGCGAACGGCCGGGGCCGCGGCGCTACGCCAGCGCGGAACGCGCCGACCGGCGCTTGCGGACCATCGCGGCGACGTACTGCGCGCCGGCGAGCAAGTGTCCGGCCGTGCCGAGCCACACGAAGACCAGCGCGGTGATGCGGATCCAGGAGTGCTCCGACGCCCAAGCAGTGGACGAGAACAGCAGCACGGGCAGCCCCACGAACAGCAGCGCCGACCGGATCTTGCCCGTCCACGACACGTCGAGGTCCGGGTCACCGCCGAACCACACGCTCGACAGCACCGCGAGCACGACGTCGACCGCGACGACCAGCACGACGACGATCCACGGCAGCAGGCCGACGAGCACGAGTGACAGCACGATCGCGATGATCGCCAGCCGGTCGGCGATCGGGTCGAGCACCTTGCCGAGCTTGGAGCCCTGGTCGAACCTGCGGGCGATGAAGCCGTCCGCCCAGTCGGAGACCCCCAGCACCACGAGCGACACGAGCGCCCACCCGGGGTGACCCTGCACGACCAGCACCACGTAGACCGGGATGAGCAGGAACCGCACCATCGTGATGAGGTTCGGCCAGGTCTGCCAGTCGGGGCGCTGGCGCACTGCGGGGAGGGTCATCACGTGCTTTCGTCGAGGTCGGACCTCCAGGGTACCTACCCCCAGTGGGGAGGCCGGTCGCCCAGCAGCCGTGCGTCGTTCTCGCCGCGGTCGTGCCGCGGCGGTTCCGGGGCCGGGGCGGGGTCGGAACCCGGCACCGGCGCCGTGGTGACGCGCCTGTGGACGCGAGTGGGGCCTCCCGTCCGGTGGGTTGTTCCGGACACCCGCTCAGGAGGCTCGGGTGCGGCCGCGTCGTCGGCCCGCGTCCACGTGCCCACCAGGTGGTCCGTGTCCGGCGTGACCGGTCCGGCGGGCCGGGAGGCCCGCCGACTCATCGGCGCGCTGGGATCGGTGGTATCGAGATCTCTTGCGTCGCGCCGCGGTCGACGCCGAGCACGGCAGCGACCGTGTTCGCCACGCGGTCCGGGTCGGAGAACAGCTGGAAGGCGTGCACGCGCACGTAGTGCCAGCCGAGTCGGCGGAGCACCTCGGGACGCAGCCGCAGCGACTCGCGCAGGGACCCCTGCACGAGCGACGCGTCGGTCTCGATCGTGACGCAGACCCCGCCGTGTGCCGCGACCAGGCCGAGCTTGCCGCGGTGGCCCAGGGCGACCGGGATGCCGCGCATCTCGAGTCGGCGTGCCAGGTCCACCAGCAGCGGGTCGGAGTCGTCCGGCACGTACTCGGCCGTGGTGCGGGCGCGGACCTCGGCCAGGATCTCGGCCAGCGCGACGGTGCCGTGGCCCATGCGCTCGGCCTCGATGTCGGACGGCTGGAAGCACGTGACGATGACCATCGAGCGACGGGCGCGCGTCATCGCGACGGCCAGCAGTCGCACGCCGCCGGGTTTGCCGAGCGGACCGAAGTCGCGCAGGACACGGCCGTGCGGGGTGCGGCCGTAGCCGATCGAGAACACGACGCGGTCACGGCTCTGCGCCACGGACTGCTCGAGCGTGGCGACGATGAACGGTTCGGCACGGTCGCCGATGACGAACTCGGTCAGGTCCTTGTGGCCCTGGGCGGCGGTCAGCACGGCCTGTTCGACGCGCACGGCGTGCTTGGCCGACGCGGTGATCACCATGAGCGACTCGGTCGGGCGGGTGCGGGCGTGGTCGATGACCAGGCGGACGACGCGGTCCACCTCGGCGTCGACGCTCTCGACCGCGCCGGACTCGGGATCGGGCACGGCCTTGCCGTCGCTGACGTAGTCGAGCGCGATCGAGCCGTGGCCGAGGAACGAGCCGGCCCACGGCAGGGACTCGATCCGTCCGCCGTAGAAGCGTCGGTTGACCAGCTCGGCCAGGTCCTCGCCGCCGGCGCGGTACGACGTGGTCAGGGACAGCGTCGGCAGGAGCGTCGACAGCTTCGCCAGGGCCGAGTCGGCGTGCAGGGCGTCGAGGGTCTCCTCGTCGACCTGCAGGGCGCGGTGCGCGGGGTCGACGGCGATGCGGAACGGCGACGGCGTCTGCGTGACCGGGTCGCCGAACACGACGGTCTGCCGTGCGCGGCGGACGGCGTCGACGGTCTCGGCGATCGTGACCGCTCCGGCGTCCACCAGTATCACCGTGTCGAAGGGCATGGTGTCGGCGATCTGCGGGACCTCGTACGGGCTCGCGAGCCAGACGGGTGCGATCGCGCGCGACAGGTGCGGGGCGGAGTCCTGCAGCAGGCGCGACGTGATGGCGCCGTCCTTCAGCTGGCTCTTCAGCGCCGCCGCTTCTTCCGGCCAGTCGACGAGACCGACCTTCCAGTTCTCGGCGAGCTGCCACGCCAGGCCCTGTGAGACGCCGGCCGCGTGCGCGTCGTCGACCAGGCGGAAGTCGGCCTCGACCCGGTCGAGCATGTCGGTGTTCGCCCCGAGCAGTGCCCGGTCGGACTCGAGCATGGTCTCGAGCGCGGACTGCCACCACGCCAGCTCGAGCTCGGCGGGGACCTGCGTGTCCGGCACGTGCCGGTTCGCCAGGTCGGTGATCAGGGGCTGCAGCTGCAGGTCGCGCAGGGTCTGCATGAGCTCGGTGCGCTCCTGCAGGTTGTGCAGCACGTCGGACTCGGCGGCCAGGGACCCGATGTAGGGCAGCAGGTCGTCGACGGGCATGTTCGCGAGCTGCTCGTCGCGGGCCGTGCGGCCGAGGGGCTCGTCGAGGCGTGCCAGGTCCTCGACCACGTTCGAGAACAGCACCTGCACGTCCGCGATGCCCGTGGGGACCTCGGGTGCGACGCCGGCGGCGACGTAGCGCTGCCAGAGCACGCGCTGCTGCTGCACGCGGGTCAGTGCCTCGTGCAGGTCGGACACGTGCACGCCGGGACGGACGTACTCGCGCGCCAGCTTCTTGAGCCGACGCCGGTTGGTCGAGGACATCGGGGCACCCTCGCCGCGCGGGGCGGTCGCCGCGACGAGCTCGGACACCGAACGGTCGAACACGACGGGCAGGAAGCGGTCGAGGGTGTCGCGGATCTCGGTGAGCAGGCGCAGGTAGATGCCGAGCTCGTTGATGGTCGTGAACTGGCGCATGCGCGTCGTCGCGATGAGCTCGTGCGCGCGCTGCAGCAGCGTCGGCAGCGCACCGCCGTGCAGCTCCTGCGCGATCGCGTGGGCGCGGTGGGCACCGTCGCTCGAGGCGAACTTCGCGCCGTACCAGGGCGAGTCGTCCGGGCCGTAGCGGAACTCGCCGAGGTTGGCGGCGCTGACCATCGTCTCGGCGACGCGGGAACGCCCGGTGACCATGGCGCTGACCGACTGCTTCGACAGGCGCGCGGTGGTCGACGGCGGGACCGGCAGCAGGGACAGGCGTGAGAGTTCGACCAGGCAGTCGAGCACGCTGACGCGGAAGTCGGGGTCCGTGCGGGTCAGACCGCCGCGGTAGTCGGTCAGGACCTTGCGCAGGCGCACCAGGGCGTCGTCGACCTCGCGCAGGTTCGGCCGCGAGGCCTTCTCGTTGCGGGCGATGGCGCGCACGACGTCGCGACGCAGGGTGGCGGGTGTCACGGCGACGCCGGGCAGCTGGACCTCGCCGAAGCGGGCGGCGATCCCGCGCAGCGTGGCACGACGGGGGCTGACGACCAGGACGCGCTTGTTCGCGGCGACCAGGCCACCGAGCGCGTTGACGATCGTCTGGGTGCCGCCGGTGCCGGGCAGGGTCTTCACGACGATCGAGTTGCCGGCCGTGATCTGCGCGATCACGTTCTCCTGCTCGTCGTCGGCGTCGAGCAGCAGCGTGTCGGTGTCCGGGCTGCGCTCGTCCGAGGGGGTCTGCTCGACCGGGTGGTAGGACTGCTCGACCTGCCACTTGGCGCTCGGGTTGCCGGCGAGTGCGTCGAGCACCGGGTGCGACAGGTCCTTCGTGTCCTCGACCAGGCCGGAGGCGACCTCGGCGAACGTCGACACGACCAGGCGGGCGTGCACCGAGAACCCGGGGATGTGCGCGGTCAGGGATCGCAGACGGTCGATGACCGGGTTCGGTGTGAACGAGCCGTCCTGTCGCGCCAGCGCCACGAAGGCCTGGGCGTCGAGGGTCACGCCGAACTGCTCGCGCAGGGCATCGGCGAGCCCCGCGTTCAGCACGGGTTCGCCGAGCAGCCGGACCTCGAAGTCGCGGCCGTGGCGACGGATCGCGAGCGGGCGGAGCAGGACCGGGCCGCGGAACTGCTCGTCGCCGGCCCTCCAGTCTGCCATGCCGATGCCCAGGTGCACGGCGTCGATGCCGCGCACGGTGGCCAGTTCGGTGCCCTTGGCCTCGACGTGGCCGGCCGCGATCCGGGCGGCGCGCAGGGCGACCTCGTCGCGGATCAGGCTCGACAGCAGCGTGGTCTTGCCGGTGATGAACTGGGCCAGACCACCGGGATGGGTCGTGGACAGCTCGATGCGGGCGCGAGGGTGGTCCGCGAAGTGCACGAGCGGGCTGGAGCCACCGACGCCGGAGAGCTGCGCGCGCCAGGCGTCCCAGACGGGCTCGGCGGCGTTGGTGGCGGTCAGCCGCGGGTCACCCAGGCTGATCGCGTGCGGGCTCGTCATCTGCAGCTCCGGGCGGAGCACGTCGGAGTCGTCCGGGCTGTCGGTCGTGGCGTCGGGAGTGCTCGTCGTCTCGTCCTGCTCGTCGCGGTGGTCATCGCGCGCACCGGCCTGGTGCGCATCGCCCCCAGGCGCGCGGTTCTGGTCGGCCGGGACGTCGTCGTTCACGTCGCCCTCGCCGTCCGTCACCCTGTCCGCACGCCACACAACGCCCACTGTAGGCGGAAGCGCCCCGGCACTCTGGCAATGACCCGAGGTTTCCGGCAATCCGGCCGCCCGGTGGTGCATCCGCCGACGCCGACTGTGGTACCAACGTGGCATGGCCATCGACGACCGCTCCGCCCCGCCCACCACCGCTGTGTCACGGCGTCGATCGGTCCCCGCCGAGATCTCACGCTCGTGGCTGCTGGTGTCCGGTACCGCGTCCGAACGCTTCGAACCGTCCACCCGGTCGCGCGCCGACCAGGTGATCCTGGACATCGAGGACGCGGTCGACCCGGCGATGAAGCCCTCCGCCCGCGCGACGGTGGCCGAGTGGCTGACCGGGGGCGGCGACGCCTGGGTGCGGATCAACGACGTCACGACCGACTTCTGGGCGGACGACGTCGAGGAACTGCGCGGTCTCCCCGGGCTGCAGGGCGTCATGCTTGCGAAGACCGAGAGCCCGGCCCAGGTCACCGACACGTGGCACCGGCTCGGTGGACAGACCCCCGTGATCGCCCTGGTCGAGTCGGCCGTGGGGATCGAGGAGGCGACGAGCATCGCCAAGGCGCAGGGTGCGTTCCGCCTGGCCTTCGGCAGCGGCGACTACCGCCGCGACACCGGCACCTCGGCCGACACGCTCGCGATGGCCTACCCCCGGTCGAAGCTCGTCGTCGCATCCCGCGTGGGCAACCTGCCCGGCCCGATCGACGGTCCGACCGTCGGCTCGTCGCACCCGATCCTGCGCGAGCAGTCGCAGGTCGCGGTGTCCCTCGGCCTGACCGGCAAGCTCTGCCTGGACACCGAGCAGCTGCCCGTCATCAACGAGGTCATCTCCCCCACGCCCACCGACGTCGCCTGGGCGCAGGACTTCCTCGACGACTTCGAGGCCCGGGGCCGCGTGATCCGCGACGGGTCCGACCTGCCGCGCCTGGGTCGCGCGCAGAAGATCCAGCGCCTCGCCGAGGCCTTCGGCGTCGAAGCACGATAAGGGACCCACATGACCTGGTCAGCTCCAGAGCCCAGCCCGCAGTCCTCGCCCTCGGCGTGGGAGCGCGGCGGCACGACGCTGTTCCCGCCCGGCAAGCTGGCGGACCGCATCTCCACGGTGCTGCTGCTGGTGTTCGGCGCGCTCCTGACGGTCGTCGCCGCGGTCGTCGCCGTCATCGCGACGATCTCCGCCACCGCGTCGTGTGACGCGGCCGCGGGGTGCTCCCCCGGCGGGTTCTTCGGCGGGGCGGCGATCGCCGTCGGCGGCGCGTTCGTGATCGGCGTCGCGACGGTCGTGCTGGCGGTCGGCGCGTGGATCCGCCGACGCCGTTCGTGGTGGATCGCGGCGATCGGGTTCGTGCTCGCGGTGGCGTGCATCACGTGGGGCGGGGTCGTGTTCGCCGGGGCCGCCGACGGTGCCGCCTCGACGGGGTCGAGCAGCAGCACGACGGCCTGACGCGGTCGGTGCGGCCCTGGGGCCGGTGCGCACCGGACGGGAGGCCCGTGGCGGCACCGCCACGGGCCTCCCGTCCGGTGGCGGGTCGCGTTCTGTCGCTGCGCCCGCGCCGAGTGGGCGCAGTCTGTGGCTGCGCCCGCGCCGAGTGGTCACGTCCTGTCGCTCGGGCGGCGACCAAGCGACAGGACGTGACCGGTCGGCGGACGTGAGCGGGGTGTTGCGACCGGTCAGCCTTCGACGGAACGTGACCGGTGGACGGCCGGAGCACGGCTCGGGCTGCGGCGTACGCTCGGCGGCATGGTGCGGGTGAGCCGGACGGGCGTCGCGATCGTGGGTGGTGGGCCCGCCGGGGTCGTCCTCGGACTGCTGGTGGCCCGGGCCGGGATCGCCGTCCGCGTGATCGAGAAGCACGACGACTTCAACCGGGACTTCCGCGGCGACACCGTGCACGCGTCCACGATCCGTCTGCTCGACGAACTCGGCCTGGGTGCGGCGTTCCGGGCGCTGCCGCAGTCGCGGCTCGACGACTTCTCGCTCCCTCGAACCGACGGCAGCACCGTGCTGCTCGGGGACTTCTCGCGGCTGCGACCCCCGTACGACCACGTCGCGATGGTGCCCCAGTGGGACCTGCTGGCGATGTTGGTCGACGCTGCGCGGCAGGAGCCGTCGTTCGACATCGTGATGGGATCTGCGGCGACGGACCTGATCGTCGAGAACGGCCTGGTCGTCGGCGTCCACCTGCACCCGTCCCGGGGCACGGGCGAGCCGGAAGAGCTGCGTGCGGACGTCGTCATCGCGTGCGACGGCCGCGGGTCGGTGCTGCGGGCGGCGGCCGGCCTGCACCCGACGGCGTTCCCGGTGCCCTTCGACACGTGGTGGTTCCGGTTGCCGAAGCGTCCGGGCGACGCCGACAGCGCGCTCGTGCCCGCGTTCGACGACACCGACGTCGTCCTGAGCTTCCCGCGGCCGGACTACCACCAGGTCGCCTACTTCGCACCGAAGGGCTCGGATGCGCGGCTGCGTGCCGAGGGCCTGGCGGCGTTCCGCGACCGGATCGCGCGCATCCGACCGGACTTCGCGGACCGCGTCGACACGATCGCGTCGATGGACGACGTGCACGTGCTCGACGTCCGGATGGACCGACTGTCGCGGTGGTGGCGCCCGGGGCTGCTCTGCATCGGGGACGCGGCGCACGCGATGTCGCCGGCGGGCGGTGTCGGGATCAACCTGGCGGTGCAGGACGCCGTGGCGACGGCCGCCGTCCTCGGGCCGGCGCTCGTCGGGGGTGTGCGGGGACGGGCACTCGACCACGCCCTCGCGGCGGTGCAACGGCGACGGAAGCCCCCGGCGATGGTCGTGCAGGCAGCGCAGCGGTTCCTGCACCGGGTGGTCTTCGAGCGGGCGTTCGCGGGGAACCTGCAGGACGGACCACCGCGCGTGCCCGTGTTCCTGGCCGAGCACGTGCCCCCGGTGCGTGGACTGTACGCGCGGGGCATCGCCTTCGGCCCGCTGCCGGAGCACGCGCCGGCCTGGGCGCGCCGAGCCTGAACGTCGCCGGACGGGCCAGCGCATGCTGGGCACATGAAGCAGCGAATGATCGGCGACACCGACGTCAGCGCGATCGGTCTCGGCGGGATGCCCATGTCCATCGAAGGTCGACCCGACGAACGGCGGTCGATCGCCACGATCCACGCCGCCCTCGAAGCGGGCGTGACCCTCATCGACACCGCGGACGCGTACCACCTGGCCGCCCACGACGAGGTCGGACACAACGAGGAACTCATCGGCCGCGCGGTGCGGGAGTACCACGGCGTCGCGGACGACGTCCTCATCGCGACCAAGGGCGGGCACCTGCGGCCCGAGGCCGGCGCGTGGGCCCAGAACGGCGACCCGGCGTACCTGAAGCAGGCGGCCAAGGCGTCGGCGAAGCGCCTGGGCGTCGAGGCGATCGGGCTGTACCAGTTCCACCGTCCGGACCCCGCCGTGCCGTACGCCGACTCGATCGGGGCGCTCGCCGAGCTGCTCGACGAGGGCGTCATCCGGATGGCGGGCATCTCGAACGCCGACGTGGACCAGATCCGGCAGGCCAACGAGGTGCTGGACGGCCGCCTGGTGTCGGTGCAGAACCAGTACTCGCCGAAGTTCCGCTCGAGCGAGGCCGAGCTCGAGCTCTGCGACGAGATGAGCATCGCGTTCCTGCCGTGGAGCCCCCTGGGCGGCATCGCCGGCGCGTCGGACCTCGGCACGACCTACCAGGACTTCGCCACCGTGGCGCGGGCCCACGGGGTCACCCCGCAGGTGGTCGCCCTGGCATGGGAGCTGGCGAAGAGCGACGTGGTCATCCCGATCCCGGGTGCCTCGCGCCCGCAGTCGATCCTGGACTCGGTGACCGCGGCGACGGTCCGGCTGCGCCCCGAGGAGATCGACCGGCTCGACCGCTCGCTGGCCACGGCGGGCTGAGCAGCACACGGACCAGAGACGGACGGGCGCCGGGGATCTTCCCGGCGCCCGTCCTGGTGCAGGACAGAACCGGTCAGCTGCAGAGCGACGAGTAGGCGTCGATGGCCGACTGCGCCCGAGCGCCGGCCTGCGCGAACGCCGGGTCGTCCAGCCCCGACACACCGCGCAGGGTCTCGGCTGCGGCCGTCCACTCGTCCTCGACGGTCTGCACGGCAGCATGGACCTGGTCGTTCGTGACGTCTGCGTTGGCCGAGCGCAGCTCGCCGACGAACGCGGTCAGCCGGTCGGCCATCGCACTCGGCTCGGTGGGTCGCCCACTCGCGGTCAGGGTGTCGGTCGCCTGTGCGATGTCCGACTCGACGCTCGCGCACGCCTCGGCGGTCGTCTGCGCCGGTGTGCTCGACTCCGCCGGCGCGGTCGCCCGGGTCGTGCCCGACGCGGACGGTGCATCCGCGGACGACGCTGCGTCGCCGCCGGAACACCCGGACAGCAGGGCGACGGCGAGCAGTGCGGTGGTGATGGTCAGGGTCTTCTGCATGGTCTCCCCCAGGTTCGGTGCAGCAGTACCCCAGGAACGGTACACATGCACGGACGGACAGCGTGCGTCGCGGGTGACGAACGCAGGCGCGTAGCGTCGAGGGATGCACGCCATCACCTTCGACGCCCCCGGCGACGAGCACGTCCTGACCCTCTCCGAGCTTCCCGACCCCACGCCCGCCGACGGCGAGGTCCTGGTCGAGGTCGCCGCCGCCGGCGTCAACAACGCCGACCTGCAGCAGCGCCAGGGGCACTACCCGCCGCCGCCCGGCGCGTCGGACGCCCTCGGCCTCGAGGTGTCCGGCACGATCCGGGCGCTCGGCCCGGGCGTCACGGGCTGGGCCGTCGGCGACCGGGTCTGCGCCCTGCTCGCCGGTGGCGGGTACGCCTCGATGGCCGTCGTCCCCGCGTCGCAGCTGCTGCCCGTGCCCGACGGGCTCGACCTGGTGCAGGTCGCGGCGCTGCCCGAAGCCGCCTGCACGGTGTACTCGAACATCGGCATGATCGCCGGGCTGCGCCCCGGGCAGACGCTGCTGGTGCACGGCGGCACGGGCGGCATGGGCTCGCACGCCGTGCTGTGGGCGAAGGCCCTCGGCGCGCGCGTCATCGCGACGTCGGGTGGGGAGCGCAAGGTCGCCGCGTCCCGCGAGCTCGGCGCGGACCTGGTGATCGACCACCGCACCGAGGACTTCGTCGCCCGCGCCCGGGAGTTCACCGACGGCGCCGGGGTCGACGTCGTGCTCGACGTGGTCGGGCCGGCGTACCTGCAGCGGAACCTCGAGGTGCTCGCGAAGAACGGGCACCTGGCCGTCATCGCAGCGGGCAGCGGCTCCGAGGCCACGCTGCCCTTCGGCCTGATGATGCAGCAGCGCGCGACCATCAGCGGTACGACCCTGCGCGCGCGTCCCCTTGCGGAGAAGGCCGCGATCGTCGCTGCCGTCCGCCAGCACGTCTGGCCCTTCGTCGAGGACGGCAGCGTCCACCCGGTGGTCGACGCGGTGCTGCCGCTCGCCCAGGCGGGCGACGCGCACCGGCGGATCGCGAGTGGTGACGTGATCGGCAAGCTGCTGCTGACGCCGTAGTCCGCACGGTCTGGAGGCCCGGGGCCGGTCCGTCGGGCCGGCACCAGGCCTCCAGGCGGTCGCGTCGCGCCCCGGTGCGGACATCGCGCCCCTGCCTGCGCGGGCGCGACGTGCGCGCCGGGGTGCTACGCGCCGACGCGCGCCAGGAACTCGACCAGCGCCGGGTGCTGCGGGGCGTCGAGCACCGCGGACGGCGGTCCCTGCTCGACGACCTCGCCGCGGTGCAGGAAGACGATGCGGTCGGCGACGTTCCGCGCGAACTGCATCTCGTGCGTCGTCATCAGGATCGTCGAGCCCTGCTGCCGCAGCTCGCGCACCAGGTCGAGGACCTCGCCGACGAGCATCGGGTCGAGTGCACTCGTGACCTCGTCGAGCAGCAGCAGCTCGGGGTCGGACGCGATCGCCCGCACGATCGCCACGCGCTGCTGCTGCCCGCCGGACAGCCGGTCCGGGTACGCGCCCGCGAAGTCGCCCAGACCGATCCGGTCGAGCAGTCGTCGGGCGGTCGTCTCGGCGGCGGCGCGGCGGACGCCGTGCACCCGGCGCGACGCGAGCGTGACGTTGTCGAGCACGGTCATGTGCGGGAACAGGTTGAACTGCTGGAACACGACGCCGATGCGGGCGCGGGTGGCGTCGACGTCGACCCGGGGGTCCGACACGTCGATGCCCTGCAGCAGGACCTGGCCGTCGTCGATGCCCTCGAGCAGGTTCACGGTCTTGAGCAGCGTCGACTTGCCCGAGCCCGAGGCGCCGATCACGCAGATCACCTGGTGGCGCTCGAGCGTCAGGTCGATGCCGCGCAGCACCTGGTGCTCGCCGAACGCCTTGCGGAGTCCCCGGAGTTCGAGCACGGGGACGGTCCCGGTGGTCATACGGTGCCGCCGATCTGTTCGCGACGCTGCTGGCGCCGGGCGATGGCGTCCGTGACGCGGATGAGCGGCAGGCTGATCACGACGAACAGCAGGCCGGCCACCAGGTACGGGGTGAAGTTGTAGGTCTCGGCCTGGGCGATCTGCGCACTCCGGACCGCGTCGACCGCGCCGAGGATCGACACCAGACCGACGTCCTTCTGCATCGAGACGAAGTCGTTCATGAGCGCGGGCGTGACCTTGCGGACGGCCTGCGGCAGGACGACCAGCCGCAGCGTCTGGGTGTGGGACAGGCCGAGGGACCGGGCGGCCAGGCGCTGGGAGGGGTGGACGGCCTCCATGCCGGCGCGCAGCACCTCGGCCACGTACGACGAGTACGTCAGCACGATCGCGATCGTGCCCCAGAACTCCGGCGCCAGCCGGGGGAAGACCCCCAGGCCCGGCAGCCCGAAGCCGACCAGGTACAGCACGATGATCAGGGGCAGACCGCGGAACAGGTCGGTGTACCCGGTGGCGAGCATCCGCAGCGGGAAGAACACCGGGCTCTGCAGACCGCGCACGACTGCCAGCAGCGTGCCGAACACCGCGACGCCGATGGCTGCGAAGAACAGGATCCGGACGTTCAGCCACAGCCCGAGCAGGATCTCCGGGAACGTCGAGGCGGCGACACCCGGGTCGAAGAACGACTGCTGGACTGCGGCCCAACCGGGGGTGTTCACGACGCCGAAGTACACGACCGCCGCCACGACCAGTGTCGACGCGACCGAGGCCAGGACCGCCCGGCGGCCTCGCTGGCGACGGTAGATCCGGCGCTCGAGCTCTACCGGGCTGGGCGGGACCGGTGCCGACGCGTCGGTCACGGGCGCTCCAGCTCCGGCTCCTGCTCCTGCTCCTGCTCCTGCTCCTGCGGGGACGGACACGCGCGCTACTTCAGGACCGGGGTGTTCGTCGCGGACGACAGCCACTGCTTCTGCAGCGCCGCGAGCGTGCCGTCGTCGTCGAGCGCCTTCAGGGCCTTGTCGACCTTGGCGGTCAGGGCCGAGTCCTTCGGCAGCACGAAGCCGAACTGGTCGCCCTTTCCGTCGGCGGGGAACTGCGCCGAGACCGCGCCGTCGTCGAGCTGCGCGCCGGACATGGTGAAAGCGGTCGGTAGGTCGGTGACGATCGCGTCGATCTGGCCGGACTTGAGCGCCAGCACCGCGTCGTCGTTCGAGTTGAAGACCTGCGGGGTGACGCCGAGCACCTGCTTGACGCTGGCGATGCTCGTCGACCCGGCGGCCACCCCGATGGTGTCCTGCTTGAGCGCGGCGACGGTGGTGTCGTCCTTCGCCTTGGACTTGGCGGTCGTCACGACGGCCTGCGTGGTCGTGTAGTACGGCGACGACATGTCCACGGCCTTCTTGCGCTGGGACGAGATCGAGAACTGCTGCAGGTTGAGGTCCCAGTCCTTCGGGCCCGGAGCCACCGCGCTGTCGAAGGTGCTGCGCTTCCACACCACGTCGGACTTCGCGTAGCCCATCTGCTTCGCGACGGCGTAGGCCACGGCGGACTCGAAGCCCTTGCCGGACTGCGGCTTGTTGTCCTCGACCCAGGGCGAGTACGCGGGCTGCCCGGTCGCGATCGTGAGCTTGCCGTCGGTGACGGTGCCGTCCGAGCCCGTGCTGCCGCCGGCCGAGCAGGCGGTGAGCGCGAGGGCAGCGACGACGGTGGTCGCGAGGGCGAGGGAGAGACGGAACGATCGAGTCACGGTCGGGCCTTCGTGCTGGGGGCGTGGGGGCAAGGACGAATTGTACCGGCAGGTGGGATACCAGCACGTGTCGGGCGTCGCGCGACGTCGCACACGGGCGTGGTCGAGGGGCGGCGGGGGCTGCGGGGGCGGGCGCGAGGGCACCCGGGCGCTCAGGCCAGGGTGAAGTCCTCGAACGAGAAGCCGGGCGACACCAGGCAGCTCAGCAGCACCTCGCCGTCGCCGGGGAGCGTGCGCTGCCAGACCCCGCCGCGTACGAACGCCTGCGCGTCGTTCACCCGGTCGCGCCCGGCGTCCGGCCCGAGGGTGATCGTCGCGCCCGGCTCCGGGGACTCCCCCGACCCGCCGAGCTGCAGGTCGACGGTGTCCGGCCCGTGCCACATCCAGACCTCGTCGCTCGTGACCCGGTGCCACGCCGATGCCTCGCCCGGGGGCAGCAGGAAGTGGATGAGTGTCGCCGCGGGCCGCTCGCCACCGCGCACCTGCACCGTCGCGGGCGAGGTCCAGGTGCGGACGTACCAGCCGCCCTCGGGGTGGGGTTCCATGCCGAGCGCTGCTGCCCGCTTCGGGACGTCGAGCCACTCGATGAGCTCGCCGTCGACCGTCCGTCGCGCCATCTGTCCGTTCATCCGACCATCATCCCGCGCGGACGGCCTGGTCTGCGATCACCGGGCGACCAGCACGCCGTCCTGGGCGCGGACCCGCCCGCGCACCACCGTCGCGACGGCCCGCCCGGCACCGTCCTCGACGAGTTCGGCGAGCGCGTCGGGCACGGTCCGCGCGTCGACGTCGAACACGGCCAGGTCTGCCCGGGCCCCGACGGCCAGGTGCCCGATCCGGTCCGGGCCCACCGCCAGCCCCATCGCGTGCGCTCCGCCGAGCGTCGCCGCCGCCAGCAGCCGCTCGTGCAGGTCGTGGTCGCCGTATCCCTGCGCGCGGGCGATCCGGTGCAGCGCGGTGACGTCGGCCATCAGGTCGAGCGACGGGGACGAGGACAGTGAGTCCGTGCCGATCGCGACGGGGCTGCCTTCGCGCAGGTAGTCGGCGACGGGTGGCGGGTCGAGTCCGATGACGGCGTTCGAGCGTGGGCAGAGCGCGACCGCGGTCCCCCGGGCACGCAGCAGCGCGCGGTCGGCGGCCGTCATGTAGACGCCGTGCGCGATGTGGCAGTCCGGCCCGAGCACGCCGAGCCGGTCGACGAACGAGGTCGCGCTCGCGCCGAACCCGAGCGCGCGCATGGCCCGGAACGACGGCACGTTCGCCAGGTGCCAGTCGGTGCCGTGCTCGAGCGACGAAGCCAGTCGTTCGCCCTCGAAGGCGGCCTCGCCGAGGTGCAGGTGCAGCCGCAGGCCACGCTGGCGGACGATGTCCGGCAGCTCGAGCAGCGGGGCGACGTCGAGGGAGTACGGCGCGTGCGGGGACAGGCCGGCGCCGGGGCTGGTCGGGATGCGCGCGAGCTCGTCGAGCACCTGGTCGCGCCCGTGTTCCTGCCACGCCGCGTTCTCCCAGTCCATCACCTCCCAGTAGGCGATCCCGCCCAGACCGGCGTCCTGCAGGGCCGTCGCTGCCTCGATGTCGGTGACGATGTCCGCGATGCTCGTCACCCCGGCGGCGATCGACTGCGCGGCGCCGGCCGCCGCCTCGGCGCGCCAGTCGTGCTCGCCCGCGTAGACGTCGTTGAACGCGCTGGCCCAGTCTTCGAATCCCCCGTACTGGCCGCGCCCGACACTGGCCATGCCGGTGTACTGCAGGTGCGAGTGCGCGTTCACGAGCCCGGGCAGCAGCGCCCCACGCCAGCGTCGTTCGGTCCACGTCGAGCCGTCCAGCTGGTCGACGACCCAAGAGCGCTCGCCGACGTGCAGGATCCGGCCGTCGCGCACCGCCACGGCGCCGTCGGCAATCGGCGGCGCGGTCATCGGCACGACGATGCGCGCGGAGTGGACGGTCGTCTCGCTCATGCGGGGGCTCCGAAGCGGGTCGTCCGGACGTCCGGCTGGCGGTCGGCCGGCTGCGCGGCGACCGGGACGGGAGGCTCGGCTCGGCTGCCGAACGCGGCCAGCGCCGCGCGGGCGGTCGCGTCGTCCACCGCGGGGTCGACGGGCACGACGGCCCGGTCGAGTTCGTCGCCGCGCTCGAGCAGCATCCGGACGGCGCCGAGCTGCACCGCGAACGACAGGTCCATGATCTCGATCGGGTTGCCCTCGGCGGCGGTGATGTTGATGCACCCGCCGTCGTCGAGCACCAGGACGCCGTGCTCGGCGCCCGGGAAGGTGAAGCGTTCGGCCTTCCGTCCCACGACGACCCGCTCGGCGCCCGTCGCGAGCGCGGCGTCGATCGCGATCTCCTGGTCGACCCCGCCCGCGACCGCGACGACCGCATCGGCAGCGCAGGCGCGGAGCACCTCGACCGTGATGGTGTCCGCGACCCCCGTCGCACTCATCACCAGGTCGGCATCGCGGACGGCCTCGATCAGCGGCGCGACGGCGTGTCCGGCGAACCGGGCCTGCAGCGCACGCACCGGGTCGGTCTCGGCGACCGTCACATGGAAGCCGAGCGCGCGGAGCACCAGGGCGACCCCCTCGCCGACGTGCCCGTACCCGACGACGACCGCCGAGCCTCCAGGCCGGACCGTGTGCGTACCGGACGGCAGCGCGTCGACCAGGTCGAGCACCGCGAACACCGTCGACTGCCCGGTGCCGTACCGGTTGTCGAAGAAGGTCTTGGTGCGGGCGTCGTTCACGGCGACCACGGGGATGCCGAGCTGCCCTCGGTCGGCCAGCACGCGCAGGGCCGTCAGGCCGCTCGTGGTCTCCTCCGCAGCGCCGACCATCGTCGGCAGCAGGTCCGGGCGTTCCTGGTGGGCGAGTCGGATGACGTGCGCGCCGTCGTCGAGCAGGACGTGCGGCCGCGTGTCGAGCATCGCGAGCGCCAGGGCCTTCTGCTCGTCCAGCGTGGCGGAGCTGTCGGCGAAGACCGGCAGGCCGGTCCGGCGCAGCACCGCGGCGACGGCGTCGTCGGTCTCGTCGGCGTGCGCGTAGACGACGACCTCGGCGCCGGCCTCACGCAGCAGCAGGGACAGCACGGCGGTCTTCGGCTCGAGCACCATCGCGACGCCGATCCGGGTCCCGCGCAGCAGTCCCTGGTCGCGGAGCTCGGCGGCGACCGCACGCGAGACCGGCATCGCGCGGCGGGCCCAGCGCAGGCGGGCCTCGGCGGCGGGGTCGTCCTCGGGCTCGCGGCCTGTCGACACCAGGGACACGTCGTCCGAGGTCATCGGCACGCCGAGCACACCGGGACGGACGGGGGTGACGGGGCCGAAGGCGTCCTCGTCGACGGCGGGCTGGTGGCGTCCGGCGTCGATGACCACGAGCGTGTGGCCGCGAGGCTGGTCCGCCGCCGGCACCGCGATCGCGCTCTGCACCGCGGTCGCGCTCTGCTCCGGCGTGCCGAGACACCAGAGGTGGTCGATGCGCTCGTCTGCTGCTGCGGCACGGGCACCCAGGGCGGTCAGCAGTGCGTCGAGGGCTGCGGCGTCGCGCGGGTCGCCGCCGATGATGCGGAACCGGCGAGCCGCGATGAGCAGGTTGGTCGTGCGGGCGAGGTGCCGGACGGCCGCCGAGGCCCACGCCAGCGTGTCGGGGTCGGGGCGCATCGGCATGGGTCCAGCGTAGGGGCGCGTCAGCGCAGCGCGTGGGGCGGCGGTGCGTCGTACCAGCCCGGCACCCGGGGCTGCGGGGACGCGGCTCGGGCCCGTCGGCGGAAGTGCACCTGCACGCCGATGAGCACCGCGACGCCGATCGCCGACACGACGGCGAGTCCGACCAGGTAGAGCGTCGTGACCAGCCCGGCGACCGAGGACGGCACGACACCGTTCTGCGCGGCGGACAGCGGGGTGCCGGTCAGGACGAACGCCAGCACGGTCGAGATCGTGGAGTTCGAGTCGTACAGCGCGTGCAGCACCGACACCGCCACGTAGGTCACCGGCACGGCCCAGGTCCAGCGGAAGCGCGGTCGGCCGTGTGCGACGCCGAACAGCACCGCCCCCAGGATCGCGGTCCACAGCACGTGTCCCACGGGCGACAGGATCGCGCGGAGCACCTCGGTCTGCAGCAGCGACGCCAGGTCGATCCCGCGCGTGGTGATCGCGGCGTTGAAGGCGTAGCCCGCCGACTCGAACGCGGCGAACCCGGCCCCCACCGTCGCACCGAGCAGCGCACCCTGCCGCGCGGTCTTCGGCTGGACGCGCCACCCGACCACGACGAGCAGCACGCCCTTCACGAGTTCCTCGGCCAGACCCACCGCCAGGTACACCAGCGCGCCCTGCCGCAGGTTCGACTCGAGCAGCGACGCCCCGAGCACGCCGAGGATCCCGCCGACGAAGAACGCCGTGACGAGCTGCATCGTGCTCACGGTGCCGGTCACCCGCTCGATGACGAAGAGCACGACCGTGAACGGCACGAGGAAGCTGCCGAGCAGGATGATCGTCGGCACGAGGTTGGTGTTGCTCGTGTACACGGTGACGACGATCGTGACGACCCACAGCGCGAACCCGACCAGCAGGGTCTTCCACCACCAGCCGTGGCGGTGGTGCGGGTGGTCCACGGGGACGTCGGCGATCGTGCTCATGCACCCAGGATGCTCGCCGGTGCGGCCGCTGTTCCGAGCCGGGACGGGAATGTCCTGGTGGTGTCCGACGTACTCTCTCAGCATGACCGACACGACGTTCGACCAGGTGACCATGTTCGGCGCTGACTGGTGCCGCGACTGCCGGCGCTCGAAGGCGCTGCTCGACGGGCTCGGGATCGACTACACGTACGTCGACGTCGAGCAGGACCTGTCGGCGGCCGAGCGTGCCGAGGCGATCAGCGGGCGCAAGAACATCCCCGTCGTGGTGCTGCCGAACGGCAAGCACTTCGTGGAGCCCTCGGACGCCGAGCTGCGTGCCGAGCTCGAGGCGTCCGGCATCGTCTGAGCCGGGCGCTGCGCGCGCTGATCGGCCCGCACCCGGGCAGACGTCGGATGGGTCCGGCATGATGGCGGCGTGATCCTCGACGCGCACCACCACCTCTGGGACCCCGCCGACCGCGACTACGCCTGGTTGGACGACTCCGTCGCGCCCATCCGCCGCCGGTTCGACGTGGACGACCTGCGAGCAGCCGTCGACGGCACCGACGTGCAGGCCACGATCGCCGTGCAGGCCGTGCACGACCCCGCCGAGACCGCGTGGTTGCTGTCGCGGCCCGCCCCCGTGGCCGGCGTCGTCGGATGGGTCGACCTGACCGCGCCGGACGTCGTCGAGCAGCTGGCGGCGCTGGTCGACCTGGAACGACCTGGTGGCCCGCGCCTGGTCGGCATCCGGCACCTGGCGCACGACGAGCCCGACCGCGACTGGCTCGCCCGCGACGACGTGATCGCCGGGGTGCGGGTCCTCGCCGCTGCCGGCATGCCGTTCGACCTGCTGGTCCGCGACCGCGAACACGCCGCAGCGGTGACCCTGGTCGACGCGGTCCCCGACGGCGTCTTCGTCCTCGACCACGCCGGCAAGCCCGACATCGCGCACGACGACACCGACGTGCGCATCGCGTGGCGTGCCCGGATGGACGACCTGGCTGCGCGTCCCAACGTGCTGTGCAAGGTCTCCGGCCTGGTGACCGAAGCGGGTGCGGACTGGCGCGACCGGCCCGTCGCCCACTACGCCCGCCAGGTGGTCGAGGCCTTCGGCCCGGACCGCTCGCTGTTCGGGTCGGACTGGCCGGTCTCGACCCTGCAGGGCGAGTACGCCGAGGTGCTCCGCACGGCGTCCGACGCACTGGCGGACCTGTCGGACGACGAACGCGACGCCGTCTTCCACCGGACGGCCGAGCGGGTCTACCTTGCCGCGGTCCCACCGCAGACATAGGATGTCTGCGCGGTCACGGCGACCGCGCAGCGGCTGAACGGTCGCATGCGCTGCGACGCAGCAGCGCGGAGAGCGAGGAACGATGCGGTTCGCACGACTCGGCCCGGCCGGTGGGGAGATCCCCGTGGCCATCGATGCCGACGGTCGGACACACGACCTCAGACCGGTCACCACCGACATCGACGGCGGTTTCCTGGCGGACGACCCGGTCGGCCGCGTGCAGCGGGCACTCGATGCCGGCGAGCTGTCCGTCCTGCCCGACGCCGACACCCTGCGCCGCGGCGCCCCCGTCGTCCGTCCCGGCAAAGTCGTCTGCATCGGCCTGAACTACCGCGACCACGCTGCCGAGACCGGCGCGGACATCCCGACCGAGCCGATCGTGTTCATGAAGGACCCGATGACGGTGATCGGCCCCGACGACCAGGTGCTGGTCCCCCGCAAGAGCACGAAGACCGACTGGGAGATCGAGCTCGCCATCGTGATCGGCTCGACCGCCCGCTACTGCGAGTCCGAGGACGAGGCCGCCACGCACATCGCCGGCTACACCATCGCGAACGACGTCTCCGAGCGGGAGTTCCAGATCGAGCGCGGCGGGCAGTGGGACAAGGGCAAGTCCTGCGAGACGTTCAACCCCCTGGGTCCGTGGCTGGTCACCGCCGACGCCATCGAACCGGCAGCGCTCGCACTGCGTCTGACCG
The DNA here is from genome assembly GCF_022815645.1 of Curtobacterium sp. VKM Ac-2922. Classification (GTDB taxonomy): domain Bacteria; phylum Actinomycetota; class Actinomycetes; order Actinomycetales; family Microbacteriaceae; genus Curtobacterium. Next base: position 49,609 of record NZ_JALGRO010000007.1, read on the forward strand.
TCAACGGCGAGGTGCGCCAGGACGGCTCCACCGCCGACATGATCTTCCGCCCCGCCGAGATCGTGCACTACCTGTCGCAGTTCATGGTCCTGTACCCGGGCGACGTCATCAGCACCGGCACTCCCGCTGGTGTCGCGCTCGGCAGTGGCGCCCCGTACCTGCAGCCCGGCGACGTCGTCGAGCTCACCGCGGACGGCCTGGGGTCCCAGCGCCAGACGATGGGTGCCGCCTGATGGCCGCCGCACCGTCCACGCCCACCACCGCGGCCACGCCCGCGGTGCCGGGTCAGTCCCACCACGGCCTGCGCGCCGTCGTCACCGGCGGCGCCTCCGGCATCGGCGCCGCGATCGCCGTCGCCCTGCGTGACCGTGGGGCGACCGTCGCCGTCCTCGACCTGCGGCCCTCGGCCGACTTACCGTCCTTCACGTGCGACGTCAGCGACGACGCCTCGGTCCGTGCGGCCGTGGCAGCAGCCGCCGACGCCCTGGGCGGGATCGACGTCCTGGTGAACAACGCCGGCATCGGCGCCCAGGGCACCGTCGAGGACAACCCGGACGACGAGTGGCGCCGGGTCTACGAGGTCAACGTGCTCGGGGCGGTCCGGCTGTCCCGCGCCTGCCTGCCGTTCCTGCGGGAGTCGGGCGCAGCCTCCATCGTGAACACCTGCTCGATCGCCGCGACCGCCGGGCTGCCCCAGCGCGCGCTGTACTCCGCCACCAAGGGCGCGATCGCCGCGTTGACGCGCGCGATGGCCGCCGACCACCTGCGCGAGGGCATCCGTGTCAACGCGGTCAACCCGGGCACCGCGGACACCCCGTGGGTCGGCCGGCTGCTCGAGTCCGCCGACGACCCCGCGGCCGAGCGCGCAGCGCTCGAGGCACGGCAGCCGCACGGCCGACTCGTCGCCCCGGAAGAGGTCGCCGAGGCCGTCGCATACCTGACGAGCCCCCTGGCCGCGTCGACCACGGGCGTCGACCTGGCCGTCGACGGGGGGATGCAGGCGCTGCGGCTCCGACCCGCCTGATGGCCGGCTGCCGCGTCCAGGAGGACCGGTGCGGATATCGTCGTCAGGTCCGGTACCAGCCGGCGCAGGAAGAGGGCATCGCATGGCTTCGCTGACCGACGACGCGATCGCGCGCATCCAGCAGATGATCGTGTCCGGCGAACTGACGCCCGGGCAGCGGCTGCCGCCGGAGAAGGAACTGAGCGAGTCGCTCGGGCTGTCGCGGAACAGCCTGCGCGAAGCGGTGAAGGCGCTCGAGCTCATCCGCGTGCTCGACGTCCGGCGCGGCGACGGCACCTACGTCACGTCGCTCGAACCCTCGGTGCTGCTCGAGGCGGTGTCCTTCGTCGTGGACATGCACCACGACCGATCGCTGGTCGACCTGCTCGAGGTGCGGCGCATCCTGGAGCCGGCGTCCGCGGTGCTGGCCACGGCGAGGGCATCGGAGCAGCAGATCGACGAGCTCGCGACGCTGATGGCGAGCGTGGACGACGCCACCGGGGTCGAGGAACTGGTCGCGCACGACCTGCTCTTCCACTCCACGATCGCGGGCATCGGGGGCAACCAGTACCTGTCCGGGCTGCTCGACGCCCTGTCGAGCAAGACCGTGCGCGTGCGGGTGTGGCGCGGGCTGACGCAGAACGGCTCGGTGCAGCGCACGCTCGACGAGCACGCGGCCATCGTCGACGCGATCCGCCGCCGCGACCCGCAGCTCGTGCAGGCCCTGGTCGTGGCGCACGTCGAGGGTGTCGAGCGGTGGCTCCGGCGGTCGCTCGACTGACGATCGGGGTACACGCGGTGTGAGCGCGGTCAGCCGCCACCGGGTTCACTCAGGGACTGGCCCGGAGCCGACACCCGTCGGCAGCAATCCGGACGCATCACCAGGAGGACACCGTGCTCGGTCTCATCGTCAGCTTGATCATCGTCGGACTGATCGCCGGTGCGCTCGCGCGCCTGATCGTCCCCGGGAAGCAGAGCATCTCGATCCTCATGACCATCGTCCTCGGCATCGTCGGGTCGTTCGTCGGCGGGTTCCTCGGGTTCCTGATCTTCCAGCACGACCCGATGGACGGCTTCTTCCAGCCGGCCGGCATCATCGGCTCGGTCATCGGCGCCATCATCGTGCTGCTGCTCTACACGCGCTTCGCCGGTCGCGGCGCGCGCAACTAGGGTTCGCCCCTCGGCGCGGATCGCGCCCGCACACGAACAACGCGCCCCGTCTCGACGGGGCGCGTTGTTCGTTGTGGGGTGCGACGCTCCCCGCGCTGGCGGTCAGCTCGCGAGCAGGCCCTCGGCGCGCAGGTCGTGCCACAGCGCCTCGGGGACCACCGCGGCGGCACGGGCGGCGTTCTCGCGCACCTGGTCCGCCGACTGCGCTCCGACCGCGACGGCACGGACGGCCGCCGCACGTCGGGGGAAGGCCAGCGCGGCCTCGGGGAGCGTGACCCCGTGCCGCGCACACACCGCGGCGAGCGCACGGGCCCGGTCCAGCAGCTCTGCCGGCGCGGGGGCGTAGTCGTACGTGGTGTCCTCGGCGGGCAGCGGACGGCTCAGCAGCCCGGAGTTGTAGACCCCGACCGCGACGACGTCCACGCCGCGCTCGGCACAGGTGGCGACGAGCCCGGCCGCGGGCTGTTCGAGCAGCGTGTACCGGCCCGCGAGCATCACCACGTCGCACAGCCCCGTGTCGACCGCTGCCGTCAGTGCGGCGACCGAGTTCGACCCGACGCCGACCGCGCGCACGACGCCCTCGTCCCGCAGTGCGGCGAGCGCCGGCAGCGCCTGGGTCAGCCCGGCGTGCAGGTCGTACACGTCGGGGTCGTGCAGGTAGGCGACGTCGACGTGGTCGAGCCCGAGCCGCCCGAGGGACTCGTCGAGCGAGCGGCGCACTCCGTCGGGGGTCGGGTCCCACCGCCGGACCAGGTCGTTCAGCACCGCGAACCCGTCGTCGTCCGTGCCGTCACCCGGTCCGGGCACCAGCCGACGTCCGACCTTCGTGGACAGCGCGTAGGCATTCCGGGGCCGGTCGGCGAGCGCCGCGCCGAGGCGCCGCTCGCTCAGCCCGAGGCCGTAGTGCGGGGCCGTGTCGAAGCCGCGCACGCCGACGTCCCACGCCGCATCGACCGTGGCGCGCGCGTCGTCGTCGGACACCTCGCGCAGCAGGTTCCCGATCCCCGCGCCGCCGAACCAGAACGGTCCGCGGTCGAACTCGACGTCGCTCATGCCTGCCCTTCGAGCGTCCACACCAGCGGCACGCCGTCGTCGTTCCCCGAGTAGTCGTCGTCGGCCTCGAGCAGCGGGTTGATCACGGCCTGCCAGTCGGCGTTCACCGGGTCGTCCGCCAACGACCGACGCATGGCACGGTGGTCCTCGACCTCGATCAGGTGGATCAGGTCCTGGCCGTCGCGCCAGATGCTCCAGTTCGCCACCCCGGCGGCACGCAGGCGTTCCACCAGGGCGTCCGGGATGGCAGCGTGTGCCTGCTCGTAGTCGTCCTCGCGCCCGGCCCGCAGGCGGGTGCGCGACAGGATCCGCTGCATCAGTCGCGCAGGAAGAGCTCGACGACGGGCAGCGCGACGTCGGGTCGCTGGATCGGCAGCGTGAGCGTCAGCGTCCCCGCGGGCTGGCCGCCGAGTCCGGTGGTCAGTGCCCGGACCGAGGGGTCGATCGAGCGGAAGAACACCTCGGACGCGTCGTTCAGCAGCTGGGCGTACTCGACGCGTCCCGCCAACCCCGCCAGGTGCACGTGCTCGAACGGCCAGGCGAACAGGTGCAGGTACAGCCGGTTGCCGTTCTGCGTGTAGACGGCGTTCGGCGGTGCCTGGAACTCCGAGGGGCCGGCGCCGTACACCGAGCGGCCGTGCTGGTGCATCCACGCCCCGAAGCCGTCGAGCGTCGCACGCGAGACCCCGTCGAACTCGCCCCGGCCGGTCGGGCCGATGTTGAGCAGCATGTTCCCGTTGTTCGACACCCCGTCGACGAGCATGCGGACCAGCAGGTCGACGCTCTTGACGTTCTGGTTGTCGCGGTCGTAGCCCCACGAGCCGTTGAGCGTCTGGCACGCCTCCCACGGCACCTGCACGCCGTCGACCTCCATGGGCTTGTCCGGCTGGTACTGCTCGGGCGTGACGATGTCGCCGGGGATGTCGAGCCGGTCGTTGACGATGATGCCGGGCTGCAGGCGCCGGGTGAGCGCCATCAGCTCCGAGGAGCCCCAGTCCTCGCGGCCCTTGCCGCCCCAGACGTCGTGGTGGTCGTCCTCGCGGTACGAGAAGTCGTAGAACAGGTAGTCGACCTGGCCGTAGTCGGTCAGCAGCTCGGTGACCTGCCCGTGCAGGTACTCGCGGTAGCGAGCCATGTCGCGGCCCTCGTTGAGCGCGGCGATCGCCTGGTCGCCGTCGTTCCGCCGCGGGTGGTGCCCGTCGATCGTGAAGTCCGGGTGGTGCCAGTCGATCAGCGAGTGGTAGAAGCCGACCTTGAGCCCCTCGGCGCGGACGGCGTCGACGAACTCACGGACGATGTCGCGGCCGAAGGGCGTGTTCGTGGACTTGTAGTCGGTGAGCGCGGAGTCCCACAGGCAGAAGCCCTCGTGGTGCTTCGTGGTGAGCACGACGTACTTCATGCCCGCCAGTCGTGCCCGACGCGCCCAGTCGGCGGCGTCGAACAGGTCCGGGTCGAAGTGGTCGAAGTACCGCTGGTAGGCGTCCTCGGTGATGTACTCGCGGTTCTTGATCCACTCGTGCCGGGCCGGCAGCGCGTACAGGCCCCAGTGGATGAACATGCCGAAGCGGTCGTGGGTGAACCAGGCGGGCAGGCCGGACGGGTCGGTCGCGGTCTGCGGCTGGGCCGGTGCGGTGATGGTCACGGTGTTCCTTTCACGGGGGCGACTACCGGCCACCGAGGCCGGAGGTGACGATGCCCTTGACGAGGTGCTTCTGCAGCAGGATCAGCAGGATGACGGTCGGCAGCATCGAGATCACCGACGCGGCCATGACGAGGTTCCACTCGCTGCCCTGCTGTCCGAAGAACTGCTGCAGACCGAGTGGGATGGTGCCGTGCGCCTCGACGTCGTTGACGACGACCAAGGGCCACAGGAACGAGTTCCAGTAGGAGATGAACGAGAAGACGGCCAGGACGGCGAGCGTCGGCCGGGCGAGCGGCAGCATCACCGAGAAGAAGGTCCGGACGGGGCCGGCGCCGTCGACCCGGGCCGCGTCGTCGAGCTCCTGCGGGATGGTGAGGAAGAACTGCCGGACCAGGAACGCGCCCAGCGCGGTGAACGCCCACGGGATGATGAGCGCCTTGAAGGTGTCGACCCACCCGAGGCCCTGCATCATCACGTACATCGGGATGACCAGGACGTCCTGCGGGATCATCAGCGTCGCCAGGAACAGGACGAACACGCCGTTCCGCCCGCGCCACCGGAGCCGCGAGAACGCGTACCCGGACAGCACCGCGACGGCGACGTTGATGGCGGTGCCGACGGCGGCGACGAACACACCGTTCAGGATGAACCGCGCGAAGGGCAGGTACGTGAACGCCTGCACGTAGTTGTCCCACTCGAGCGACCGCCCCCACAGCGTCGGCGGGGTGGTGAACACCTGGTCGGCGGGCTTCAGGCTCGTCGCCACCATGTACACCAGCGGCGAGACGAACAGCAGCGCCACAAGGCACAGCAGCACGTACCCGATCGCACGTCGCACGCGACCAGGGCGGGGCGCCGACCGCGTCCGGGCGAGCGACCTGGGGTTGACCGTCCGGTTCGCCGTGGTGGCACCGAGGCCACTCCGCACCGCTTCACTCATAGTGCACCCACCGCTTCTGCCCGAGGAACTGCACGGCCGTCACGCCGAGGATGATGACGAACAGCACCCAGGCACCGGCGGACGCCAGCCCGAGCTGCTGGTTCTGGAAGCCCGTGTTGTAGATGTACTGCACCAGGGTCTCGGTGGCGGTGCCGGGTCCGCCCTTGGTCAGGACGAAGGGCTGCACGAAGACCTGGAACGACGTGATGAGGGTCATCATCGCGGCGAAGAACACCGACGGCGAGATGAGCGGGAACTTGATCGCCCAGAACATCTGCCACGCGTTGGCCCCGTCGAGCTCGGCGGCCTCGAGCTGGTTCTCCGGCACCGAGTCGAGCGCGGCCGAGAAGATCAGCATGTTGTAGCCGAAGCCCTGCCACACGCTCATCGTGACGATGGCGAGCATCGCCCAGTGCTCGTCGGCCAGGAAGTTCGGGGCGTGCACGCCGAGGGTCGACTGCAGTGACGCGTCGATGGCACCACCGGGCTGGTACAGCATGCGCCAGACCACGACGTTGGCGACGATCGGCGTGATGGTCGGGATGAAGAACAGCACGCGGAACACGTGGCGTCCGCGGATCCGCGGGGTCAGCCACGCGGCGAGCCCGAGCGACACGACCAGGTTGAGCGGCACGTAGAGCACCACGAACAGCACGGTGTTCAGCGTGACGGTCCGGAAGACCGGGTCGCTGAAGAGCTTCGTGTAGTTCTGCAGGCCGGCGAACGATCGGTCCCCGAGCGTCGGCCAGTTCATGAAGCTCACGACGAGCGAGGCGAGGATCGGGAATGCCGTGAAGACGACGAGCCCGAGCGAGTGGGGTGCGGCGAACGCGGCGCCCCACCACGAGCGGCGCCCGACCTCGACGGCGGCGCCGTCCCGCTGCTTCGGCCCGGTGGTCCCGGCCGCGACCGCGGTCGCGACCGCGGGGACGGCCGATGCGGCCGGTGGGTCCTGGATGGTGGTCATGCGACGACCTCCTGATCGTTCGCGCGGTCCTGGGGGTGGGTGGTGTCGGACTGGAGGCGCGGGGCGGGGTCGCCCCGAGCCTCCCGTCCGTCACCGGGTCGGGTCGGTCACTGGGTGCCGAGCTGGCTGGCGATCGAGGACATGGTCTCCTTGCCCGTGGACTGCCCGTTCACCGCCTGCAGGGCGTACTGCGTGAACAGCTGGGACAGCTGGTCGCTCTGCTTGTTGCCGAGCAGCGGCGACGACTTGGCGAGCGCGGCCTTGAGCGCGTCCTCGGCTCCGGGGATCCCGGCGCTCGAGTACCACGACGCCTGGGCTGCAGTGCGACCGGGGAAGGCGCGACCCTGCTCGGCGAGCGACGTCAGGACCTTCTCGCTGGTCATCGTCTCGACGGCCTTGTACGCCTGCTCCGGGTACTTGCACTGCTTCGACACCCCGAAGCCGGACCCGGCGGCGAACGTCGAGGGACCGGAGGTGCCCGCGGGGAGCGTCGTGACGCCGAGGTCGAACTTCACCTTGGCCTTCTGGCTGATGAGCGACCACGGACCGTCGGTGTACATCGCGACCTTGCCGGCGGCGAAGTCGTTGCCGGGCGTCGAGGTGTCCGACGACGCCTGCGTGGCGTAGCCCTTCTTGACCAGGCTGCCCATCCAGTCCAGGCCGTCCGCGAACTTGGTGTTCGTGGCGTCGATCTTGCCGCCGGAGGTGATCACCCGACCACCGTTGTAGCCGTAGATCATCGACTCGAGGTTCAGGTCGCCGACGGTCGAACCGAACTCGGTGATGCCCTTCGCCTTGAGCGCCGCACCGGCCTTCTCGAAGTCGTCGACGGTCCAGCCGGGCGCGGGGTCGGCGACGCCGGCCTGCTTGAACAGGTCCTTGTTGTAGAACATCATGATGGGGCCGGTGTCGTACGGCAGACCGTAGAGCTTGCCGTCGACCTTCATGCCGTCGATCGCCGTGCTGTCGAAGGCGGACAGTTCGGTGCCCTCCTTCTTCGCCAGGTCATCGAGCGGCAGCAGCGACTCCGTGTAGTTGGCGGCACGCAGCGACTGCATGCTGACGATGCACTGCGCGCTGCCGCCGCTGAGCTGCGCGCTGAGCTTGGTGAAGTAGTTCTCGAACGGTGCGCCCTGGATCGTCAGGCTGATGCCGTCCTCGCTCTTCACGGTGTCGGCGACCTTCTGCCAGGCGGCCTTGTCCTCTTTCCCGGCGATCCACATCGACCAGGTCAGGGCGTCCTTCGACTGGCTGCCGCCGGCACTGCTGCCGGAGGAACAGCCCGTGAGCACGAGTGCTGCGGCAGCGGCTGCCGCCAGCCCCGCCATGAAACGTCGTTGCATCGGTGTCTCCACTTCGTCGTGGTGCTGGGTGAGTCGGGTGTCGTGGTGCTGGGTGGTGTGGTGCTGTGTGCCTGGTGCTGCGTGCGTCCGGGCGCCGGTCAGGCGACGCGGATGGTGTCGCGGACCGGGTCGGTGGCCGAGGCCGCCGCCCAGACCGGTCCGTCGGGGTAGGTGTAGGTGTCGAGGGAGTCGGCGAGCATCTCGGTGCCCGCGCCGGGGGCGGTCGGGGCCCAGTAGCGGCCCCCGTGCACGTCGACCGGGGTCACGAAGTGCTCGTGCAGGTGGTCGACGAACTCGATGTAGCGACCCTCGAGCTCGCCGGTCAGCGCGACCGCGTCGAACATCGACAGGTGCTGCACCGCCTCGCACAGCCCGACACCACCCGCGTGCGGGCAGACCCGGACGCCGTGCTTGGCCGCCAGCAGCAGGATCGCGATGTTCTCGTTCACGCCCGCGACCCGGGTGGCATCGATCTGCAGCACCCGCATGGCCTCGGCCTGGATGAGCTGCTTCGCGATCACCCGGTTCGCCATGTGCTCGCCCGTCGCGACCGGGATCGGGGCGATCCGGCGGGCGATCTCCGCATGACCCAGGACGTCGTCCGGGCTGGTCGGCTCTTCCACCCACGCGATGTCGAACTCCCGCAACCGGTCGATCCACGCCACGGCGGCGTCGACGTCCCAGCGCTGGTTCGCGTCGATCGCGATCTTGACGTCCGGGCCGACGACCCGGCGGGCGATGCCCAGACGTCGGACGTCCTCGTCGACGTCGCCGCCGACCTTGAGCTTGATCTGGGTGAAGCCCTCGTCCACGGCCTCGCGGCACAGACGGGCGAGCTTGTCGTCGTCGTAGCCGAGCCAGCCGGGCGTGGTCGTGTACGCCGGGTACCCCTGCTGCTCGAGCCGGGCACGGCGTTCGGCCCGCAAGGGCTCGGCACGGCGGAACAGCTCGAGTGCGTCGTCGGGGGTGATCGCGTCGGTGAGGTACCGGAAGTCGACGAGTTCGACGAGCTCCTCGGGGCTCAGGTCCGCCAGCAGTGCCCACAGCGGCTGCCCGGCACGCTTGGCCCGCAGGTCCCACAGGGCGTTCACGACGGCGCCGATCGCCATGTGCATCACGCCCTTCTCCGGGCCCAACCACCGCAGCTGCGAGTCGTGCACCATGCTCCGCCACGTGCCACCCATGTCCGCCAGCAACGCCTCGGCATCCCGGCCGACGACGTGCCCGCGCAGGGCTGCGATCGCCGCTTCCTGCACCTCGTTGCCGCGGCCGATCGTGAAGACGAAGGCGGATCCGGAGTGGCCGTCGAGGGCGTCGGTGGTGACTTCGACGTACGCGGCGGAGTAGTCGGGATCGGGGTTCATCGCGTCGGACCCGTCGTGTTCCCGCGAGGTGGGGAACCGGATGTCGCGGACCCGCAGTCCGGTGATGCGGCTCATCGTCTACTCCTGCCCGTCCGGTCGCCGTCGACCGAACGAGGACATCAAAACATCGGATGTCTGGCGCGTCAAGCACTTCTTTCATGACGAAAGCGCGGATTCCCGGAGTCATCGGTCCGATGACTGGCACGTGGCAGGTCGAAACGCTCGCGATCGGCCAGTCCGCGCGCCGGAGGCCGGTCCGCGCGTGGTCGGTCACATCGCGCGACGAGGGTCGATTCGCGCTGGTCAGGCGGAAGTCCCGACCGACCATGCGCGAATCGACCCACCGGGCGCGAGGTGGCGGGTCGGAACGCGCGTGGTCGCCGGACGGGAGGCTCGGTGCCGGACCGGTGCCGAGCCTCCCGTCCGGTGCCGGTGCCGGTCCCGGTGCCGCCCGCGCAGGGTGCCGCCGCCGAGTCTCGGCCATGCGGACATCCTGCGGCGTCCGGACGGCGCAATCTGTCCGCAGGGCGGAGACTCGGCGCAGCGGCGCCGCCGGCCGCACCACGGCGCGGCCGGGCCGCCGCGCGGCCGCGCAGCGGCCCGGCTCAGGACGCGGCGAGCGCGCCCATCTCGCGGACGACCGCGCGCACCCGCGACGCGAACGCGTCGGGCGCGTCGACTGCGTCGGCGTCCGAGCGGTGCGCGGTCTCGATGACCGCGGCCATGACCAGCGTGACCGCCGTGCTGGCGGTGGCGGCGTCGGTACGCTCGCACGCCACCCGGTGCACCGCGACCCGGGCGTCCGCCATCCACTGCAGCATGGTCGGGACCATCTCGGGCCGCTCCCGCACCAGCGCCTTCATGCCGAGGCGGTCGGTGGGCAGTTCGAGCGTGCTGGCGACCAGGTCGCACAGGTCGGCGACGAGCGGGCCATCGGCGCCGGTGAAGGCGGCGCGGGCCCGGTCGGGGACGGCGGCGGACGGCAGCCCGAGTGCGGCGTTGCCCTTGGCCGGAAAGTAGTTGAAGAACGTGCGCGGCGAGACACCCGCGTCGTCGCAGATCTCCTCGACCGTGACGCCGGCGAGCCCACGCTCGGTGACCAGCCGCATGGCCGACTCGTGGATGGCCTGGCGGGTGCGCTGCTTCTTGCGCTCGCGCAGCCCGCAGGACTCGGCGTCGGGCTCGGTGACGGTGACAGGGACGGTGCTCACGGTGTGCTCCTGGTGCGGGTCGGGGCCTCCCGCGTGGTGCGGGAGGCCCCGAGGTGCCTAGTCCGCCCGGCCGGCGCGCTGGACGGGGATCGAACCGGTGGACGGCGCGGTGGGCGAGCCCATCGTGTTGGCCGCGGCGACCGCCTGGGCCTCGAGGTCGTCCGCCGTGCCGTCGGCGTCCGCCTGCTCCTGCAGGGCCGAGCTCTTGCGGAGCGGCGGCGCCTTGAAGAACCAGCTGAGGACGAAGGCCAGCAGGATCACGCCGAGACCGACCCAGTACACCGTGACGGCCGAGGTGTTGAACCCGGTCATGAACGGCCGGGTCAGTGCCGGTGCCGCGCCGTTCAGGAACGACGTGTCACTGGTGTCGGCGCTCGAGCCGGACGACGAGCCCGTGCCCTTGTCGAGCTGCTTGACGAGCGTCGGGACGACCTGGTCGACGTAGTACTGCCGGTCGGAGGCGTTCGACCAGTCGACCACGAGCGTGCCGTTCGACACCGTCGCGTGCGCCTTGTCCGCGGCTGCGGAGAGCGCGGTGGCCTCGGCGGCCGGCGTGGCGTCGGCGACCTGCTGGTCGATGACCGTCTGGGCTGCCGCGGCGGGGACGGTGCCCGCGGCGACCTGCGCCTGCACCGCTGCGGTGACCTGCTGCGTGACGGCCTGGTCGGCTGCCTGCTTGGCCGCTGCCGTGCCGGTTGCCAGACCCGATGCGACGTTCTGCTTGATCGGCGTGACGATCGGGTTCCAGATCTGGTCCATGACGCCCTGGTTCGCCTTCGCCGTGGCGACGGTCGGGTTGAGCGCCGCGTCGAGGCCGGCGGTCAGGTTCCCCTTGTCGGCGGTGGCGCTGACGATGTTCGCCGGCATCACCGAGAACAGGATCGACAGCAGCACGGCCGTGCCGAGCGTGCCACCGATCTGGCGGAAGAACGTGGCCGACGACGTGGCCACACCCATGTCACGCGGCTGGACCGAGTTCTGCGACGCGAGCGTGATGCTCTGCATGAGCTGGCCGAGGCCGAGCCCGATGAAGAACATGCCGATCATCAGGAACCAGAGCGGCTTGTCGATCGTCATGAACGTCAGGAACACGTACCCGACGGCCGTGAACGCGGTGCCGATGACCGGGAAGATCCGGTACCGGCCCGTACGGGCGACGATCTGCCCGGACGCGATCGAGGCGATCATGAGCCCACCGATCATCGGCAGGGTCGCGAAGCCCGACTGGGTCGGGGTCAGCCCGGTCACGATCTGCAGGTACAGCGGGATGGTCAGCATGGCGCCGAACATCGCGAAGCCGACCAGGAAGCCCAGCACCGTCGCCATCGAGAACACACCCGAGCGGAACAGCTTGAGCGGGATGATCGCGTCGTCCTTCATCAGGGTCTCGACGACCAGGAAGGTGACGAGTCCCAGGGCGCCGATGACGTAGCAGGCGATCGCGCCGGCGGAGCCCCAGCCCCACGTGCGGCCCTGCTCGGCGACGAGCAGCAGCGGCACCAGCGTGGCGATGACGGCGGTCGCGCCCCACCAGTCGATGCGCGGCTTGGCCTTGGCGTCGCCGAACTTGGGCAGGTGCAGGAACGCGATGACCATGAGCAGCGCGCCCACGCCGATCGGGACGTTCACCAGGAAGACCCAGCGCCAGCCGGTGATCCACAGGATCTGGTCCGCACCGGCGAACAGGCCACCGATGAGCGGACCGATGACGCTCGAGATGCCGAACACGGCCAGGAAGTAGCCCTGGTACTTCGCGCGCTCACGAGGAGCCAGGATGTCGCCCATGATGGCCAGCGGCAGCGACATCAGCGCGCCGGCACCGATGCCCTGGAAAGCACGGAAGGCCGCGAGCATGATCATCGAGGTCGACAGGGTCGACAGCAGCGAGCCGAGGATGAACACCGCGATGCCGAAGATGTACAGCGGGCGGCGGCCGAAGACGTCGGAGAGCTTGCCGTAGATCGGCGTCGTGATGGTGCTGGCGATGAGGTACGCGGTCGTCACCCAGGCCTGCTGGTCGAGGCCGTGCAGGTCGTCGCCGATGGTGCGGATGGCCGTACCGACGATCGTCTGGTCGAGGGACGACAGGAACATGCCGGCCATCAGGCCGTAGATGACGAGCAGGATCTGGCGGTGCGACATGATCGGCTTGCCCGGCGCGGCGGCCGGTGCCTGGGGTCGCCCGCCGGACACCTGGACCGGTGCAGTGGCTGTTGACATGGAGAGTCCTTCGGAGCGGTTCGTGTGGAGTGCGGTCCGCTTCGTTGCAGACGCTGCAACTTTACACCACGAGCAGTGTTGCGGGCAACGCAATCTTGCCGTCAGCGCACGTTCGTGAGTGCCCCTTCAGGAAGGTACGGTCGGAGCATGGGGCGGACGACGTGGGCCGAGGTACCGGAGCAGCTGCGCGCGCAGGTCGAGGGGGTGCTCGGAGGCCGGGTGGTCACCGCCGACTCGCAGGCCGGCGGGTACTCCCCCGGTGGCGCCGACCGGGTCGTGACCGACACCGGCACGCGGGCGTTCGTCAAGACGCTCTCACGGTCACGGAACGCGGACGGGTTCGCCCTGCACGGACAGGAGGCCCGGGTCATGTCCGCGCTGCCGTCCGGTGTGCAGGCACCCCGGCTCCGGGCCGCGCTCACCGCCGACGTCGGCGCTGACCGGTGGATCGCGGTGGTCCTCGAGGACGTCGAGGGCCGTCACCCGGGGCGCGCGCTCGACGGCGCCGAGGTCACCGCCGTGCTCGACGCGCTGCACACGCTCCCGCTCGCCACGGGCGCCCTCGCCGAGCTGCCGCGCGCCGCATCCGACCTGGCGTCGGACTTCGCGAGCTGGGACCGGATGCTCGCCGAGGGGCTGCCGGACGTGGTCCCCGCCGAGGTGGCAGCACACGCACCACGGATGGCGGTCGCGGCTCGTGCGGGGGCGGCGGCCGTCGACGGCGAGCACCTCGTCCACCTCGACTGCCGCGCCGACAACCTGATCATCGACCGGGACGGCGTGGTGTGGATCGTCGACTGGCCCTGGGCCGGGATCGGCGCGCACTGGCTCGACCCGCTGACCTACCTGCTCGACGCGCTGGTCCGCGGCGAGGACGTCGACGTCGAACACCACCTGGCGTCGCACCCGGTGTTCGCCGGGGTGTCGCCCGTGTCCGTCGACGCGGTGCTGGCCGGACTCGCGGGCACGTTCTTCGAGAAGGCGTCCCGCCCCGCTCCACCGAACATGCCGACGCTGCGGGCGTTCCAGCACTCCGAGGCACTCGCTGCCGCGGCGTGGCTGCTGCGCCGCTGGGACGACTGAGCAGCGGCAGCCCCGAGCCGCGGTCAGTCGCGGGGAGCGAGTTCGCGCCGGAGCGACCGGAGCACCCGCATCAGCACGTCCCGCTTCGTCTGGCTCGCCTCGGACGCCCGGGTCAGGGCTGCGCGCGGCCGGAGGACGAGGTGTCCGCGGTCCGTTTCGATCCAGATGCCGTACTCCTGCCGCTGGCCGCGCACCCACGTCGTGGCCATGTCGATGGTGCGCACCCGGTCCCACGGGACCTCGACGACCGGGGCGTCGCGCCCGCGCGCCCAACCATGCAGCCCCGCGTGGTCCACGGTCCAGATCGTCGGACGCGGCGCGGGGAGATCGTCCGGTCCCCGGACCGAGCGCGTCACGACGGGCAGGAAGAACGACGGTTCGGAACGGGACCGGATCCGTGCGAGCACCGTGCGGTCGTGGCGCCCCGCCAACCACGTCGCGATCGCAGCCCAGGGACCGGACACGACGAGCGCGAGCGGCACCAGGAGCACGATGAACCCCCGACGCGCCTGATCGATCTGCCGCACGGCATCGGGGTGCAGCGCCTCGGCGACCAGCAAGAGCACACCGGCGATCGTCGTCAGGACGATCGCGACGACGACGGGCCACGTCGCCGGTGGCACGCCGTCGCGCAGCCGCTGCACCCACGGGTCCGCCGAGTACTCCACGCCGCCCATCCTGCAGGCGCCGGTCCCCCATCTGTCCAGGAAGCGCGCCGGTGCCGCGCGTAGCGTCCCAGCGATGACCGACGAGCACGGAAGCACCCGTCCCGAAGAGGACGCCGCACGTCTCGGACTCGTCGTCGTCGGAGAGGCCGCAGCCCTGCAGTCCGGCGACGAGGCAGCCCTCGACGCGAGCGAGGAGAACATCCGCGAGACCGTCGACGGCATGGTCGACCAGCCCCTGACGCCCCGCCAAGAGGAAGTGGTCCAGCGGCTGGCCTCGGCCGGGGGGACCCTGACCGCGGGCCTCAGCGGAGCACTCGCCGCCCAGACCGGACGGTCGGTCGACGACGTGCTCGAGGGCGCCGCGCGCAGCATCGTCTGGCAGGAACGCATGGCTGCCGAGCACGACCGTCGCGCCGCCGAGCTGGACGACGGACTGCCGGAGCAGCACGACGACGATCAGCGGCGCACCTCGGGCGACCAGCGACAGCGCTCCGGCGAGGACACCCGCCGCGACACCGAGGAGTCGGCGGACGAGCGCCGCCGTCCCGGGTCAGACGAGCGCTGACTACTCGGTCGACTCGGAGACGGTCTCGCGAGCCACTGCGCGCGCTGCCGCCTGACCGGTCGTCGTGCTCTTGACGATGTCGCTGAGCGTGAATCCGGCCGTCGCCCCGAGCAGGGCATCGACCTCGCTGAACTGACTCACGACGCTCTTGGACAGCGACCCAGCACCGTCCGAGGACACCACGGTCAGCGAGTCGATCGCGGCCATCGGTGCCGCGAGTTCGCGGGCGATCGCCGGCAGCGTCTCGAGGGCCTTGACGCGCAGCACCGCGTCAGAGTGCTCGGCGAGCGCGTCGGCCTGGGCCTTGGTGGACTCCGCCTCGGCACGACCCTTCGCGCGGATCGCGTCGGCGATCGCCTCGCCCTCGGCGCGTGACGCGTCGGCGGCGAGCTTGCGGGCCTCGGACTCGGCGTGTGCTTCGGCAGCCACGGCCTCGGCAGCGATGCGTCGTGCCTCGGCCTGCGCGCGGGCGGTCTCGATCTGGGCGGCGGCGGCGGCCTCGGCTTCGACCCGGGTCTTGCGGGCATTCGCCTCGGCGACGGCGCTGACCTCGGAGTCCAGCTCGGCACGGCGCAGCTCGGCACGCTTCTGTGCCGTGATCTGCTCTTGCTCGACGACGCCCTGCGAGGCTCGGGCCTGGGCGAGCGGGCCCGCGGCGGCGGCTTCGGCACCCGCGCGGTCGGCGTCGAGCTGCAGCGCGGCCCGCCGGATGGCCAGGGTGTTCTCGGCCTCGGCGATGGCCTGGTCGGCGCGGGCACGGGCCTCGCGCGCTTCGCGGTCGGCCTGCGCCTCGGCGTTCTCGGCCTCGAGCCGGACGCGGGCACGCTCGGCGCGGCCCAGGTCGCTGATGTACTCGTTGCGGTCCGAGATGCCCTTGATCTCGAAGGAGTCGACGTCGAGCCCCTGGCTGTGCAGGGCGTCCTTGGCGACGTCGAGCACGGCGACCGTCAGCTGGTCGCGGTTGCGGATGATGGTCGAGACGTCGGTCGCACCGATCGACGCGCGGAGTGACCCGGACAGGACCTCGCGCGCGAAGTCGTCGATCTTCTTCTCCTGCCCGAGGAACCGCTGCGCGGCGGCCCGGATGGACGAGTCGGTCTCGCCGACCTTGACGAGCGCCACTGCCTCGACGTCGATCGTGACCCCGCGGGAGTCCTGCGCGTTGACGTTGATGTCGATGGCCCGCGAGCTCAGGGAGAGCTTGGCGACCTTCTCGAAGAAGGGACGGACCAGCACGCCGGCCCCCAGCACGACCTTGATGCCGGACTCGACGGTCTCGGTGCCGTCGGCGTTCTGGACCTTGCGCGAGCGCTTGCCGGTGATGATGAGCGCTTCGTCGGCACCGGCGTTCCGGTAGACCGCCTTGGCGTAGACGAGCGCGATGACCGCGACGACGACCACCGCGCCGATGATGACCGGGATCGCTCCGAGTGCGAACAGTGCCGACATGTGTTCCCCCTTCGTCCGGTCGGGTGTCGACCGGGATGCTGCATCTGGTGTTCCAGGACGATCCTACGGTCCACCGATGACACACGGAGTCACGGACACGCGACCCGTGGACCCGGCTCCGTAGCCTCGGAGCATGCCGAAGCGACTCCTGCTCAACGTCTTCGAGATGAACTGCGTCGGGCACATCACCCACGGACTGTGGCGTCTGCCCGGCAACGCGCGACACCGGTACACGGACATCCGGTACTGGACCGAACTCGCCCGCACCGCCGAGGCCGGCCAGTTCGACGCCGTCTTCATCGCCGACGTCCTGGGCGCGTACGACGTGTACGGGGGCTCCGCGGCACCGGCCCTGCGCGAGGGCCTGCAGATCCCGAACAACGACCCGATGCTCGTCGTGCCCGCGATGGCCGCCGTCACCGAGCACCTCGGCTTCGGCATCACCGCGTCGACCAGCTACGAGCCGCCGTTCGCGTTCGCCCGCCGCATGTCGACGCTCGACCACCTGACGAACGGCCGCGTCGGGTGGAACGTCGTGACGAGCTACCTGCCGAACGCCGCCCGGAACTTCGGTCTGGCCACCGAGATCCCGCACGACACCCGGTACGAGATCGCCGACGAGTACCTCGACGTGCTCTACCAGCTGTGGGAGGGCTCGTGGGAGGACGATGCCGTCGTCCGCGATGCCGAGCACGGCGTGTACACGGACCCGAGCAAGGTGCACCCGATCGACCACGTCGGCACGCACTTCAGCGTCGCCGGACCGCACCTGTCCGAGCCCTCACTGCAGCGCACCCCGGCACTGTTCCTGGCGACCGGGTCCCCGGCTGGCATCGCCCGCGCCGGCCGGCACGCCGAGGTCGTGTTCACCGGTGGACACGGGGTCCAGCGGACCGCCGACGCGGTGCGCGCCGCAGCCGAGGACGCCGGGCGCAGCCGGGACGACGTCCGGTTCGTGACGCAGGCCGCCGTCATCACGGCGCCGACCCAGCGCGAGGTCGAGGACAGGGTCGCCCAGTACCGGGCGTTCCGCAGCGAGGAGGGGCCGCTCGTCCACGGCAGCGTCCCCTTCGACGCGCTGGCACACCCGCGCAGCCGGACCGTCCGCGACGCCCTCGAGGCCGAGGGGGTTGATGGCGGGGACCGCCTGGTCGGCCGGGTCGCGCTCGACGCCACCGTCGGCGAGCTGCTCGACCGGGTCGACGAGGCCTGGCACGGTGCGTTCTGGGCGGCCGGGGTCCCCGAGGCCGTCACCGAGCAGATCGAGAGCTGGCTGGATGACGACGGCATCGACGGCATCAACCTGCGGCAGTACCACTCGTTCGACACCGTGCGCGACTTCGGCACGTACGTCACGCCCCTGCTGCGGGAGCGCGGCCGCCTGCCCGAGCGGTACACGCCCGGCGAGACCCTGCGCGAACGCCTGACCGGTGGCCCGGGCCGGCTGCCCGCGTCACACCCGGCCGCGGCACACCGTCGCACCACTGCCGCCGCCGTCTGATCGAGCGACGTCAGCCGACCAGCAACCGCCGAACCCCGTCGGTCACCACGCGCCGGGTGAGGGCACCGTCGCGCCGCGCCTTCGCCCGCAGTGCCGCACCCTCCCACAGGTCGACCAGTTGCGCGCCGACCAGGTCCGGGTCGCGGTCGCGGTCGACGTCCCCCTGCTCCTGTGCCAGCCGGACCGCTGCCGCCAGCTGCCCCACCCAGGCCGCGAACACCGTGTCGACGTGCGCCGCGACCGTGGGTTCGTCGGTCGCGGTGTCCACGGCCAGGTTGCCCAGCAGGCACCCGTACCGGAAGTCGATGCCGGCCAGCCGGTCGAGCATGACGTCGAAGTACCCCGTGATCCGGTCGATCGCACGCGGCACCGCTTGGTCCTGCAACAGGTCGACGGGTGACGCGGCGGCGAACCGGTCCGCGACGACCATCGCCAGGTCGGCCTTGGACCGGAAGTGGTTGTAGAACGAGCCCTTCGGCGCCCCGGCCGACCCCGTGATCGCGGCGACGCCGGTGCCCGCGTACCCGTGCTGGTGGAACTCGACGAGGGCAGCGTCGACGATCGCGTCACGCAGACTGGGTTTGGGCATGCACTGATTGTCCCACTCCGGGAATGAGACGACCGGTCGTATTGCTCTCCTGTGACAGCGGCACCGACCGGTGCTCCGACGGAAGGAACCCCACCATGACCGCACTCACCGGACAGATCGTGCTCGTCACCGGCGCGAACGGCGGACTCGGCACCGAGTTCGTACGCCAGGCCCTGGACCGCGGCGCGACGAAGGTCTACGCCGCAGCACGTCGACCCCGCGACTGGGACGACGCCCGCGTGGTGCCGCTCGTGCTCGACGTCAGCGACCAGGCGTCGGTGTCCCACGCTGCGACCGAGGCCGCGGACGTCACCGTCGTGGTCAACAACGCCGGGCAGCTGCGGCAGGGCGGCCTGGTCGACGGCCCGCTCGAGGACATCCGAACCCAGATCGAGACCAACCTGGTCGGCCCGCTGCTGGTCACCCGCGCGTTCGCCCCCGCACTCCGTCAGGCGCACGGCGCCGTGGTCAACGTCGCGTCGGTGTTGAGCTGGCTCCCCGGCAGCGGCGCGTACGGCGTCTCGAAGGCCGGACTCTGGTCGGCCACCGACTCCACCCGGCTCGAGCTCGCGGGCGACGGCGTGCAGGTCGTCGGCGCCTACCTCGGCTACACGGACACCGCGATGACCGACGGGGTGGACGCCCCGAAGAACACCCCGGAGCAGGTCGTCACCGCGGTCTTCGACGGGGTCGAGCAGGGTGCGGACGAGGTGCTGGCCGACGAGCTCACCAAGGCCGTGCGTGCGTCGCTCGGCGCCCCGAGCGCCGCGCGCACGGCCGCCCGGGCCGGCTGCCCCGGCCACGGGACGACCGGGTGGCCGGGTGCCAGCGGGCACCGGGCCTCCTGTCCGTCAGGCGGTGGCGTTCGCCACCGACACGTGCGTCAGGAACGCCACCAGGCGTCGAACGGGGTGGCCGGCACCTGGCGCTTGTGTTCGGTGGCGTGGTAGCGGGCCTCGATCGCCTCGGCGACCTCGACCGGCACGTCGTGCCCCTGCAGGTACGCGTCGATCTCGGCGTAGCGCATGCCGAGGTTGGCTTCGTCCGTCTGGCCCGGCAGGTCGTCGAGCAGGTCGGCGGTGGGGGCCTTCTGGTACAGCCGCGCGGGCGCACCGAGGTGCTCGAGCAGCTGACGCCCCTGGCTCTTGGTCAGCCCGGTGAGCGGCGTCAGGTCGACCCCGCCGTCGCCGTACTTGGTGAAGAAGCCCGTGACGGCCTCGGCCGCGTGGTCGGTGCCGACGACGAGCAGGCCCCGCTGCCCGGCCACCGCGTACTGGGCGACCATGCGCATCCGGGCCTTGACGTTGCCCTTGACGAAGTCGCTCAGCTCGACGCCGGAGTCCTGCGTGTCCTGCACGACCCCGTCGACGCCGTGCTGGATGTTCACGGTGATCCCCGGCTCGGCCGCGATGAACTGCAGCGCGAGCTGCGCGTCGTCCTCGTCGGCCTGGGTGCGGTACGGCATGCGGACGGTCGTGAACGACGCGTCGTGGCCGTCGGCGCGCAGGGACTCGATCGCGAGCTGGCAGAGCCGGCCGGCGAGCGAGGAGTCCTGTCCACCGCTGATGGCGAGGACCAGGCCCTTGGCACCGGTGGTCAGCAGGTAGTCACGGAGGAATCCGACGCGACGCTCGACTTCTGCAGCCGGGTCGATGTCGGGCTGGACGTTGAGGTCGGCTGCGATGGCCGCTTGGAGTTCACGCATACCCCAGTATCCCCCGCGATCCCTACTGTGCGCCGACTGCTTCGGACCGCTTCTGCCGCCACGGCTTGGCGGGCGTGTCCGGCCCGTCCCAGACCTGCACGGCACCCCACGCAGCGGCCAGCAGCGGCACGGCGATGACCGCACCGGTGATGCCCGCCAGCACGGTGCCCGCCGTCAGGCCGATCAGGATGACCAGGCCGTGCAGCTGCAGCGTCTTGCCCATCAGGACCGGCTGCAGGAAGTTGCCCTCGAGCTGGTTCACCAGGATCACGATGCCGACGACGATCAGCGCCTGCACCGGTCCGAGCGCGACCAGGGCGACGAGCGCTGCCAGGATGCCGGCGGCCGTCGCACCGACGATCGGGATGAACGCCGTGATGAACACGACGACGGCCAGGGGCAGCGCGAGCGGCACCCCGACGATCGCGATGCCCACGCCGATGCCGATGGCGTCGACGGCGGCCACCATCGCCGTGCCCCGGACGTACCCGCCCAGGGTCGACACGACGCGGTCGCCGACGCGGCGCGCACGGTCGTAGCGCGCACCGGTGAAGGGGCGGAGCAGGAACTCCCAGATCTTCGGGCCGTCCTTGAGGAAGAAGAACAGCACGACGATCATCAGCACGAGTCCGGTCAGGAAGTTCGCGGTGGCCGAGGCCCCGGCGAGCGCCCCCGACCCGAACTTGGCGCTCGTGACGAAGTCGGTGGCGGCCTTGGTCGCGCTGTCGATCTGCGAGTCCGTGATCGAGAACGGCAGCGACGTCACCCAGCCCTGCAGCTGCTGGAACCCGTCGACCGCGGACTGCTGCAGGTCGGACCACTGGTTCTCGACCGCGACGACGATGAGCCACGCGACCAGCCCGAGCACGACCAGCACACCCAGCAGCACGGCCAGCGTGGCGATGACCGACGGCACGTGGTGTCGGCGCAACCAGGACACGACGGGGTGCATCGCGCTGGCGATGATGAGCGCGAGCAGGATCGGGATCGTCACGACGCTGAGCGTGGCGACGGCGTAGACGATGCCGATCACGATGACCAGGACGATGATGACCTGCAGGCACCGGGTGGCGAGTCCGCCGAACGCGTCCGACCAGGCCTTCCGCGCTCCGGTCGCCGGCTGGTCGCCCGGGGCAGGGGCGGACGGGGTGAAGAACGGCATGCGGATCCTTGTCGTCGTGACGGCGGCGCGATCTGGATGCGAACGCTCCCCCGATGATGTCAGGCGTCCGGTGACTACGCTCAGGGTCGTGACGACGACGTTCCAGCGCAGCACCCCGTCCGCCCTCGGCATCGACGCGACCGGGGTCCAGGCCCTCGTCCGTGCCCTCGAGACGACCCCCGACGTGGAACCGCACGGCTTCGTGCTGCTGCGCCACGGGCAGGTCGCCGCCGAGGGGTGGTGGGGTCCCTACACCGCAGAGCGGCCGCACCTGTTGTACTCGCTCAGCAAGAGCTTCACCGCGGCGGCGGTCGGCATCGCCGCGCGCGCGGGGTTGCTCGACCTGGACAGCACCGTGATCAGCCACTTCCCCGAACTCGACGCCGAGGTCACCGACGCCCGCAGCCGGACGATGACGCTGCGGAACATCCTGGCGATGTCGAGCGGGCACCGTGAGGAGACGCTCGAACGGGCACGGGCCATCGACCCGGACGACGTCGTCCGCGGGTTCCTGCTGCTGCCGCCGGACCAGGACCCGGGCACGGTGTTCGCGTACAACCAGCCCTGCACCTACACGCTCGCCGAGATCGTGCGACGGGTCAGCGGCGGCACGCTCGTCGACTACCTACGCCCGCGGCTGTTCGACCCGCTCGGCATCGAGCAGGTGTCCTGGAAGCGCGACGGGCGCGGCGAGCTCGGCTTCTCGGGCTGCTACGCCACGACCGAGTCGATCGCGAAGCTCGGCCAGCTGTACCTGCAGCGCGGGGTCTGGGACGGCGAACGGATCCTCGACGAGGACTGGGTCGACGCGGCGACGCGCACGCAGGTCGCCAACCCGGACGAGCCGAACCCGGACTGGAGCCAGGGCTACGGCTACCAGTTCTGGATGGCTCGCCACGGGTTCCGCGGCGACGGCGCCTACGGACAGTTCTGCGTCGTGCTGCCCGAGCACGACGTGGTGCTGGCGATCACCGGCCAGAGCCTCGACATGCAGGCCGTGCTCGACGCGGTCTGGCAGCACCTGCTGCCGGCGATCGACGCCGACGGCAGCGCCGACGCAGACGCGGCGCTGGCGTCCGCCACGGGGTCGCTCGCGCTGGCACCGGTCGACGGCGCACCGCTCGACACCGCCGGCCTGGAGGCCCGGGTCGACTTCACGGTGTCCGACCGGACCGCAGTCCCCGGCCTGGACACCGTGGTGCTCGAGCAGGACGGCGACGGCTGGACCGCCACGCTGACCCAGGACGGGTCACCGCTGCGGGTCCCGCTCGGGTCCGGCGCATGGACCGTGTCGGACGCGACGGCGGCCAGTGCCGCGGTCCGTGCGGACGGACGGGTGCTGCTGGCCGTGCGGTTCGTCGACACCCCGCACCTGCTGTGGGTGCGGTGCGACCCCGCCGCCGGCACGTTCGGTGCGCGCTGGCAGACCGAGCCCCTGCACGACCGGATCGCGACGCTGCACCGCCCGACCGACTGACGCTCACCAGGGCACGGCACCGTCCTCGTCGAACGGGCCGCCGCGGGGACCGTCGTCGGGCAGGGTCGCCAGGCAGACGCCCGGGGCGGCTCCCTGCTCGGGGGTGCGGTCACCGGCGAACCCGTTGAAGTCGGTCGCGACCAGGCCCGGGCAGGCGGCGTTGACGATCACCGGGGTGTCGGCGAACGCGCGGGCGTACTGCACGGTTCGCTAGACCACATGCGCAGCGCTTGGGGGTCCTCGCTGATCATCCGACCGTGTTGCGGCCTTCGTCTGGCGTCTGCGGGTCCAGTGCGTCGGCAGAGTACTGGAGCGGTTGAGCTCCACCCTTCACGTCGGGTTCGTCTGTCAGTTCGACATCTTCGGAGTCATCTGCGTCGGCTGTTGGGTCGGACGACGCCACTGCCGATGCGTCGTCATCGCACGGCACGCGCGATCTCGTTCGCGTACACGTCCCGCCGCTCGCGCGCGATCTTCCGAATCGGCCCGTTGCTCGGTCGATGCTCAGGGTTCCGCGGTGCGGCGAGTGTGTCCCAGTTCGTGGGCCGTGGCCGGCTACGCGCCGGATACGCGGCGGCCGCGGTGATGCTCGCTGCCGGGGTGCCCGCTCCGGACATGCGCGTCGACGTGCACGGAACGATCATCGGTGGACTTCTCGGTCGCCGGCACTTCGCCGGCTTCGTGCCATCCGTGGCCCGGGCACCAGGTCTGCTCGCTGTCGCCGTCGAGAGCCGGATCGATGAGGGTGCGCACGAACTCCTCGGCCTCGTGAACGTCGGTGATCCCGCCAGCAGACGGCGTCGCGGCCGCGAGCGTCCGGTACTGCCGGTCCCACCCCTCCGGGACCGCGAAGGTCCTGATCGGGTCGAGGTTGGTTTGCCGGCGCTTGTGCTCGATCGCAGCGTGGAGCTCGTGCATGCTGATCTGCTGCGTCCGGGCGATGGTGACCAGGTCGACGAGGTCCTTCACGCGGCTGCTCGGCTTGCCGTCGTAGTCCTGCAGCGTGGCGCAGACCTTCTCCGCGACCTGGTCGGCGACGGGGAACAGCCGGTACTGCGGGGCCGGGAGATCCCGCGGCAGCGGCAGCCGGTTCGCCGGGGTGACGGTCTCAACCGTCCCGACAGGTGCTGGCCCCACGACGACATCGACCGGCACCTCCCCCACCTTCCGGCCGGTCTGTACGTCGAAGCATGAGAACAGCAGCCGGCGGGTCTGGACGCCGGGCTGGTTGTCGCCCCGGCCGGTCGCACGGGCGGTGGTGAGCTCGAACCGGAGATGGTCGTCGAGTTGCTGACCCGCAGCTCGCTCAAGCGCCAACTGCGCCTCGTCGAGATCCCCGCTCGATGAGGCCAGGTCGACGTCCTTCGTCGCGCGAGTGTGCAAGACCCGGGCGAGCATCGCCCCGCCGCCCTTGAGCAGCCACTCCGACCGCTCGCCGTCGGAGAAGACCCGTGACAGGAACCGGTCCAGCCTCGCCTGGGCGATCAGCGCCCCGACGTCCTGGTTCGTGGCGCTCTCCGCGCGAGCGCGTTGCGCGGAGGCCTTGATCGCTGACGCGATCGCTGTCCAGCTGCCGTACCCTTCCTCAGCCATTGGTCACCGGGTGTCGGATCCCGGCGATGGCCAGCAGATCGGCCGCGAAGTCGGTCCCGTCGCGGAAGCCCGCCGGCCCCGCGAGTGGTTCCAAGTACTCGACGAGCTGCCACGGCCGAACGAACTTGCCCTGCTCGTACGCGGAGAACAGCGCATCAGCCACCAGGGACCGATCGGTCCACAGCCCCACCAGGTCCGCGATCGTTCGCTCGACCGTCAGCGTCGGCACGCTCTCGGCGAAGGTCACCTCGGCCGGCGTCAGCGATCGAACCCGCAGTCGTGCCGGCAGCCGTGTGCCGCGGCGGGACGGGACGACGAAGTCCGCTTGCTCCGGGTAGAAGTCGCCGATGCCGTGCAGGATCGCGGCCGTGACCCCGGCCGCGACGACCGGTGCCACACCCTCGTCGGTGGCCGGCCGGGTCGCTCCACCGAGCGCGAGCCACGTGGCGTAGATCCCCTCGTTCTCGAGCTCGGGTGCGCCCGCCATCCGGTACACGCCCTGCGCTACCCGCACCAGCGCTCCCGACGCGGTGAGCCGTGTCAGCGCGTTCCGTGTGACGTCGACGGCTGCAGCCTGCTCGGTCGTCACCAGTCCCCAGCGCTGTTCCGCGACCGCCGCAAGACGCGCCATAGTTGCCCCTGCCATACAACGATTGTAACCAATAATTGATACAAACGTTATAGCTGGTGGAGGGTTCGCCGATCGGGTCGGACGCGCGGTGGGCCTCCCAACCAGCTTGGGGGATGCCGCGCTTCGCCTCGTCTTCACTGATTTGCTGGCTTGCGGGGTCCAAGAGGTCCCATCCGCGGGGATGGCACTCGCTGAGCGGATGAGCGTCAGCACGCAATGGCTACGGGCTGACGCTGACCAGTAGCGAACGGCGGATCCGTGCTGCCCACGCGATCGTTCCGGCGAGCAGACACGGGTCAAACGTGATCCCATCTCCCATGAGCGCGGGTACCACGTCAACCCGTTGACGCGGCACCGCACTCGTCGACGGAATACCCGAATCCTTGGCCGACAACGTCGCGACGTCTTCGGCTTCGATGTACTTGAGTCGTACGCGCACCCGACCGCAGAACCGACGGTCCCGGACCAACTGCCAGGGGTACGTCGGCATCGGTGCAGGGTGATCAGGCCCCAGCCTGCACCGGGACCGTGAACCTGTTTCGAGGACCCGTTCACGCGAAGAGTGCTGCTGCACCCGCCCGCGGTGGGTACAGCAGCACTCTGACGAACTCAGACTCCTCGTTTGGCCATGAAGCGGTAGACGAAGAACAGGATGATGCCGAAGACGATCAGCCCGATACCGCCTATCCGGAGCACCGGATCACTGTTCATGATGGCGAGGAGGGCCCCGACGACGATCGCTACCCACGGCATGACGAGTCGAAGCGGCCCGTACCGCCACTGGTAACGGCTCGGGCGCTGTGCTCCGTTGTCCTCTGGACCAGAATCTGTCGGTGCCATGGGATCAGCCTTCTTCTTCTCGGGCGTTCTCAACGAGTTTCGTAGCCACACAACACCCTCCGAGGGCCAGGAGCGCGCCTGCGACAGTGGGCGCAGCGATCGCTCCCGCGACGAGCCCACAGGCGATGGAGAAGTCAGTACTCAAGCCTTCTGTCCTCGTCGAGGGGCCAAGAACGGTGTAGACGTCCTTCCCGGTGACGACGGCAACGAGAAGCTTGGCGAACAGGCTGAACGAGATGGACCCGGTTGGGTCGGAGCAGTTGATCGGGCCGCCACCGGCGTACGCGTAGCGATCGCCGTTGCTGGGGTCGAGCGGTCGGTCCAGGGTGTCCTGCTGTGTCCAGGACCCGTTGTCGGGGTTGTACCAGCGGAGTCCGAACTTCACGAGCCCGGTGTGGTTGTCGTCGATCCCGGCCTTGAACCCGAAGGGGTCGGACGGGAGTCCGTCGTCGCCGCCGTTCTCGCTGACAGTGTCGGTGCCGTACAGGTCGTTGATCGGGTCGACCTGACGGCGGCCGCGGCCGCGAGACGAGCATTGGCGAAGTCGCCGATCGTGTGCGGCGTCACCGATCACGGCGATCATCTGCACGCCTTCCCGTTCCGCCCACCCGTAGCGCTTCTCCTTCACGCCGCTGAACGTCAGTGAGCGTTGGCAGACCGAGCCCCTGCACGACCGGATCGCGACGCCGCACCGCCCCACCGAAGGCTGACCCCGCGCAGAACTGATCGTGGCGGACTGATCGCGGGTCAGCCCTCGATGCCGGCGGCGCGCAGGTCGGCGAGCACGGCCGTCGCGAGCACCTGCTGCCCGGCGTCGGTCGGGTGCTCGCTGTCCGCCTGCAGCAGCCCGGCACCGGTGGCGATCGGTTGCCCGACGTCGATGTACGTCCCGCCGACGGCCTGCACCGCGTGCTGCAGGTCGGCGCTGCTGGCGGCGACCTCGTCCGGCACGGTGCCCGGCTGGTCCCAGAGCGTGCTGAGCCCCACGATGCGGGCGTGGGGCAGCGCGGCGTGCAGGGCGGCGATCGTCGACGTGGTGGCGGCGGCGAGCGCCGTGGGGTCCTGCCCCAGGTCGTTGTCGGACGACTCGACCAGGACCGTCCCCGGCGCGCTCGCGACCGCGGCGGCCAGCAGCCCGTCGTAGTCGGTGCCGCAGTCCCCGACGGCGATGAACCCCGCGCCGCTGCACGAGTCGTTCGTCACGGCCTGGCCGGTCTCGGTGCCCAGCAGCACGGGCCAGGCGTCGGAGGGGTCGTCGAGTCCGTGGCCGGCCATGATCGAGTCGCCGATCGTCACGACGGCGGTGTCGCTGGTGACGGGTGCTCCCTGTGCGGTGGTCTGCGGCAGCGAGGACGCGCTGCCGGTCCTGTTCGCGACGCCCGGCGCCGTCGACGTGCCCGCCGTTGCCGAGGTCGCCGTCGTGGTCGTCGCGGCGTCCCACCCGATCAGGCCGACCACGACGGTCAGCGTCATCGCGGTGGACACCACGAGCGTGCGCGAGAACTGCATGCTGGTGACGGTAGGGCCACGGCAGCGCGGGCGTCACCGACCTGGGAGCATCCTTCGGCAGCTCATGGCCGGTTCATGGGAACGGATCACCAGGGCACCACGCCGTCCTCGTCGAACAGGCCGCCGCGCGGGCCGTCGTCGGGCAGCGTCGCCAGGCGCACGACCGGGGCGGCGCCCTGCTCGGGGGTCCGGTCGCCGGCGAAGCCGTTGAAGTCCGTCGCGACCAGGCCCGGGCAGGCGGCGTTGACGATCACCGGGGTGTCGGCGAACGCGCGGGCGTACTGCACGGTGATGCCGTTGAGGAACGTCTTCGACGACGAGTACGCCGCCATCACCGGTCCCGGCTGCCGGGTGAGCGACCCCATGCTGCTCGAGGTGTTCACGATCCGCGGGGCGCTCGACCGGCGCAGCAGCGGGAGCACCGCGTTCGTGACCCGGACGACGCCGTACACGTTCGTGTCGACGATCCGCCGGAGTTCGTCCAGGTCCGTCGTCGTCGGGTCCTGTTCCCACGTGACGGGGTCGAACGACCCGGAGATGCCGGCGTTGTTGACGAGCACGTCGACCGTGCCGAACCGCTCGTCGAGCTCGCGGGCCGCGGCGGGGACGCTCGCGTCGTCGGTGACGTCGAGCTGCACCGAGGACGCGTCGATGCCCTGTGCGGCCAACCGGGCCACGGCGTCGGAGCCGGCCGCGGTGTCACGCGCGCCGACGACGACACGCATGCCGAGCCTCCCGAGTGACTGTGCGATCGCGAAGCCGATGCCCTTGTTCGCCCCGGTGACCAGGGCGGTCGTTGCTGATGTCATGCCTCGATCCTGGGTCCGACCGGGTGCCGGCGTCCAAGACCCGTCGGGTGGTCGGCGATACCGGACGGGTATCGGTGCGACGTAGGCTCGACGTCGTGGACGATCTCGAGACCCGCGAGCTCCGGTACTTCGTGACCGTGGCCGAAGAGGCGCACTTCGGACGGGCGGCGGCGCGGCTCGGCATGTCGCAACCGCCGCTCTCGCGCGCCGTGCAGCAGCTGGAGCAGCGGATCGGGGCGGCGCTGTTCGACCGCACGCCGCGCGGCGTGGTGCTCACCGCGGCGGGCACGGTGCTGCTGGAAGAGGCCAGACCGGCGCTCCAGGCGGTGGCCCGCGCCGGCCGGCGTGCCCGACGGGCCGGTCAGCCGACGCGGCGTCTGGTCCTGGCCGTCAAGGCCGGCGCCGACCACGACCTGTTGCAGGAGCTGCTCGACGTGCAGCGGGCCGATCCCCTGGGACTGCCGCTCGAGGTGCGCTTCGGCGAGGTGCACGAGCAGGGGGCGTTCCTGCGCGACGGGACCGCCGACGTGGCGATCATGCACCGGACGTACGACGACCTGACGGGCTTCGACACCGAGGACCTGCGCACCGAGCAGCAGGTCGCGATCCTGCCCCGGTCGCACCGGCTGGCGGCCCGCGCCTCGGTGTCCACGGCCGAGCTGCGGGACCTGCCGGACCTGCCGGCCGCCCGGTGGCCCCGCATCGACGGCACCTACCCGGACGGACCAGGACCCGAGGTGCACTCGCAGGCGCAGCTGGCGCAGCTCGTGGCGCTCGGACACACGGTCATCGTGATCCCGCGGTCCAGCCGCACGCTGCAGTGGCCGGAGCACGTCGCGGTGCCGGTGCTCGACGCGCCACCCGCGACGACGGTGGTGGCGTGGCCCGCGGCGTCCACGTCGCAGGACGTCGCCCGGGTGGTGCGGAACGCGGCGCACGCGGCGGCGACGCTGGCGGGCGCCGAGGCGCGGTCCGCCTGACCGGAGTCAGATCTCGACGTCGATGCCCATCGTGACGGTGCGCTGCGGCGGCAGGTTGAACCGCGAGGCCGGGTCGGCCGCGTTGTGCGCGAGCCCGACGAACAGGCGCTTCCGCCAGTTCACCATCCCGCCGTTGCCGCGCATCGGCCGCAGAGCACCACGCGAGATGAAGTAGGACGCGTCCGACATGGCGTCGGGTTCCAGGTCGAGCACCTCGGCCAGGCAGGCGGCGTGCAGGGCGTGCGGCAGGTCCTGGTCGTCGGAGAAGCCGAACTTGATCGTGACGTGCTCGATGCCGTCGTCCGAGTAGCCGAGGTCGTCGCGTGTGAACGCCTTGCTGTGCGGCACGTGCGGCACGTTCGCGGTGATGACCGACACGATGATGACCCGCTCGTGCACGACGTGGTTGTGCTCCACGTTCGCGCGGAGCGCCAGCGGCGTCGTCTCCTTGTTCGGGTGCGGGAACACTCCGATGCCACGGACCCGCGGGACCCGCTTCGTGTTGATCTTCGCGATGAACTCGTCGAGGGAGCCCTCGCGCGCACGGCGTTCGTCCTGCACGAGCTGCCGGCCGCGGCGCCAGGTCGTCATGACGGTGATGACCGCCAGCGCGATCAGCAGCGGTACCCATCCACCGTGCAGGACCTTCGACAGGTTGCCCGCCAGGAACGTCAGCTCGAGGCCACCGAAGACGACCGCGACGACGACGAGCTTCCACGTCGACCAGTGCCAGAGCGGCTTCACGACCAGCAGCAGCAGGATCGTGTCGGTCACGAGCGCGCCCGTGACGGACACCCCGTACGCCGTGGCCAGGCTGGCCGAGGACCGGAACGCGAGCATGATCGCCATCACGCCGATGAACAGCAGCAGGTTGACGGCGGGCAGGTAGATCTGGCCGCCTTCGCGCTTGGAGGTCTGGCGGATCGTCAGCGGCGGCAGCAGCCCGAGCTGCACGGCCTGCCGGGTCAGCGAGAACGC
The DNA here is from genome assembly GCF_022815645.1 of Curtobacterium sp. VKM Ac-2922. GTDB lineage: Bacteria > Actinomycetota > Actinomycetes > Actinomycetales > Microbacteriaceae > Curtobacterium. The sequence goes on from NZ_JALGRO010000007.1 coordinate 80,061, forward strand.
GCCGGAGATGACGGCCTGGCTGGCGATGACCGTCGCCATGGTCGCCAGCACCACCACGGGCAGCTGCGCCCAGTTCGGGAAGAGCAGGAAGAAGGGGTCCTTCGTGGCCTCCGGGTGCTCGAGCACCAGCGCCGCCTGGCCCAGGTAGTTCAGGACGAGCGCGGGGAACACGACGAAGAACCAGGCCCGACGGATCGGCACGCGGCCGAAGTGGCCCATGTCGGCGTACAGCGCCTCGGCACCGGTGATGACGAGCACCACGGCACCCATCGCCACGAACGAGATGACCGGGTGGGCGAACACGAACGCGATCGCCCACGTCGGCGACAGTCCCTGCAGGACACCGGGGTGCTGCACGATCAACGGCAGTCCCGCGACGGCGATGACCACGAACCACAGCAGCATGATCGGGCCGAACAGCGTGCCGACCTTGCCGGTACCGAAGCGCTGCACGGCGAACAGGATGACCAGGATGACGGCGGCGATCGGCACGATCAGGTGCCCGATCGCCGGGGTCGCCGTCTGCAGGCCCTCGACGGCCGACAGCACCGACACCGCGGGCGTGATCACCGAGTCGCCGTAGAACAGCGAGACGCCGATGATGCCGATCACCAGGAAGATGGTGGCGCCGCCACGACGCTGGGCGTACAGGCGCCGGGCCAGGGCCGCGAGCGCCATCACCCCGCCTTCACCGTTGTTGTCGGCGCGCATGAGCACGAGCACGTACTTGATCGACACGATGATCGTGATGCTCCAGAACATCATCGAGATCACGCCGTAGACGTCCTCGGGGATCGGTTTGACGATGCCGCCGTCGATGGTGAACACGGTGCGCAGCGCGTAGAGCGGGCTGGTCCCGATGTCGCCGAACACGACGCCGAGGGCGGCGAGCGCGAGCGCCGTCGTCCCCATCCGGCCGTCGTGCTCGGGGGCCGCGGTGTCCTCGGTGACGGGTGCCGCGGAGTGTGTCTCGGTCACGCTCGATCACTCCTGATCTGCGCCGCCAGGGAAGCGGCCAGCGCTCATCCTGCCACCACTTGCCCGGGGCGCTCGCAGCGCGCTGTCCGCTCCGCGCCGTGGCGCCGCGCGACGCTGCTTCGAAGTCGAACGACTTACGCTGGAGCCATGGACGACCACGCGCACCCCGGCCCCCTGCGCCCCGACGAACTCGGCGCCTACTTCGCCCTGATCGAGGTCAGCAGCCTGCTCCGCCACACGGTCGAGCAGCAGCTCCGCGACGCCGGTGACCTGAGCTACGTGCAGTTCCAGCTGCTGGCGACCCTGGGCGACGCGGCCGACGGCAGCCGGCGGATGACGGACCTGGCCGACGGGGTCGTCTACAGCCGGAGCGGCCTGACGTACCAGGTCGGGCTGCTCGAACAGGCGGGCCTGGTCACTCGCGGGCCATCCCCCGAGGACGACCGCGGCGTCACCGTCACGATCACCGACGCCGGACGGGACGTGCTGGCCGCCGTGTTCCCGGGGCACGTCGCGGTGCTCCGGCAGCTGTTCCTCGATCCGCTCGCCCCCGAGGACGTCGCAGGGCTCGCCCGGACGCTCGGCGTCGTGCGGGACCACATGCGCACGGTGCCGCCCCGATCGGCGAAGCCACGACGGAAGCGCTCGACCTGATCGGCGTGTGTCCGACGACACAGATCAGTCTTCCGGAGGATGTCTCAGCCCGCCGGCCACGGCAGACTCGGACCCGCGCGGGGAGTCCGATGGGTCGCGGTTGCCGCTGTGGGGGCCGCAACCGCGACCATCCTCCCCGCCCCTGATGCCCCTCCCCTGATCCCGCTCCCCTGATCCCCCCTCCGGCGTGGCACGCTGGCACCATGACGCAGCAGGACCAGGTGGAACTCGCCCGCCGACTCGCGACCACGGCCCACGACGGCCAGGTGGACAAGTCCGGCCGCCCGTACGTCGAGCACCCGGTCGCCGTCGCGGAGCGACTGTCGACCGACGACGAACGGGTCGTGGCGCTGCTGCACGACGTGGTCGAGGACACCGACGTCACCCTCGCCGACCTGCGCACCGCCGGGTTCACCGTCGAACAGGTGCTGGCCGTCGACGCGTTGACGAAGCGCCGGGGCGAGACGCTCGAGCAGTCCATGGCCCGGGTCCGTGCCGACGACTCGGGCATCGCGCTCCGGGTGAAGCGTGCCGACCTCAGCCACAACGCCGATCCCGCACGGCTGGCGCTGGTCGAGGAGGACGCGACCCGGGCCCGGCTGCAGGACAAGTACGAGCGCAGTGCCGTGCTGCTCGGCACGACGCTGCCCGCGGTCCTCGCCGAGTTCGGCGTCGCGTCCCCGCCCGCGCACGCGTGACCCTCGTGCAGCTCCGCGTCTTCGTCGCGGCAGCACGCCTGGGCTCGTTCACCGCGGCGGCGACCGCGCTGCTGATGTCGCAGTCGTCCGTCTCCGAGTTCATCCGCCGGCTCGAGGGCACCTACGACACCCGGTTGTTCGTCCGCGGTGGCCGACACCTCGGCCTGACGGACGCCGGGTCGGTCCTGCTGCCCATCGCCGAACGGATCGTCGCCGAGGCGGACGCCGCCGACCGGGCACTCCGGGCGGTGACCTCGCTGGTGGGCGGGACGGCGTCGTTCGGGCTGCTCCGGAACGCCAAGTACTACGCCCTCGACGAGTTGCTCACCCGGTTCCACACGGCCCACCCGGCAGTGCGGCTGCGGGTCATCGGGCTGAACTCCGTCGAGGTCGCGAACGAGGTCGCGTCCGGTGGGCTCGAGGCCGGGCTGGTCGTGCTGCCGATCGACGCAGACGGCCTCCGTGTCACCCCGCTCCGCCGGGACGAGGTCGTCTTCGTGAGCCGGGACCCCTCGGTCGCCGAGCAGCCGATCACGATCCAGGAGATGGCACGGCGGCGGCTCGTGCTCTACGACGCGCACTACGGCTGGCGTGACCCCACCCGGCGGCAGCTCGCCGAGCGTGCCCGGGCCGCGGGCGTCGAACTCCAGCCCCACGTCGAGGTCGAGCAGGTCGAGACCGCGCTGGCCCTGGTGGCCTCGGGCGTGGGCGACACGTTCGTCGCACGCGCCGTGGCCGAGGCAGCCCTCGCCCACGGACTGCACTGGACGCCGTTCGCCGAACCGCTCCACGACACCGTCGCGCTGGTCGAGCGCGAGGGTGCCGTGCTGTCGGCGGCCACGGCCGAGCTGGCCCGCCTGGCCCGGGAACTCCTCAGCGTCCGCGGTGACCGACCCGACCGGGACGACTGAGCGCCTGGTACAGGTCCGGGCGGCGGTCACCGAGCAGGTCCGCGCGCGGGGTCAACGTCTTGTCGCGGTTCGCCACGAGATCGAGGTCCGCGACGACCATCCCCGCGCCGGGCCCGGTGCTGGCCCGCACCCAGCCGTCGGCGTCGACGATCGTGGTGCCCTCGTTCCAGTCGACGCCGCGCTCGGTCCCGCAGCGGTCAGCGCAGACGATCGCCATCCGGTTGACCCGTGCCGCGGCCATCGCGATCTGCACCTCGGGGGCGCGCTCCCCCTCGGGCCGGTCGACCCACGGCCAGTTGGTGGGCACCGCGAGCATCTCGGCGCCGTCCAGCGCGGCCATCCGGGTCCACTCGGGGAACTCCATGTCGAAGCAGATCGCGACCCCGATCCGGCCGTGCGGGGTGTCGAGGACCAGGGGGCCCTGCGCGCCCGGCGTGAAGCACGCCTTCTCGCCGTCCCACAGGTGCACCTTGCGGTAGACGCCCACGACGCCGGTTCGGTCGACGACCGCGGCCGCGTTGTACACGGCACCGTCGTCGCCCAGTTCGGCGAAGCCGCCGATGACGATCCCACCCGTTCCACGGGCCAGCCTGGAGGCCGTGGTCGCCCACCCGGACACGGTCGCGTCCTGCGCGGTGACGGCACACGACCGCGCCTCGTCCGCATCGCGGAAGACGTAGCCACTGGTGGCGAGCTCGGGCAGGACGACCACGTCGACGTCGTCCGGTACCGCGTCGAGCGCCGCCTGGATGGTGGCCGCGTTGGCGGCGAGCGCACCGACCACCGGTGCCAGCTGGACGGCCGCGACCCGGGTCACCGGACCACGTCCTGGGCGTCGTCGCGCGTGTCACGGCCCTGTCGCGGTGCGGGGCCGGCGTCCGCGACCGCGGGAGGGGCCTCCTGGCCGGTGCTTGTGGACGCTGCCAGGGCGGACCCGACCCGCGCGACCAGGCCCCTGCGGAACGTGATCGCCAGGCCGATGAGCAGCCAGGCCGCGACGATGTAGGGGAACCAGCTGTAGGGCGCCTCGAGCCCGACGGCGTTCTTGTAGATCGTGTACAGCACCAGGGCCAGCGCCAGCAGCGGGATGACGATCTGCCACTTCGGCGTGGCGGCACGACCCGAGAAGAACAGGAAGCGGACCGCACCGATCGTGGCCAGGACGTACGCGACCAGCAGCGCGATCGTGCCGACCGTGAGCGCCCAGTAGGTCGCGTCGAGGACCGCAGCGCCGGAGAGCCGTTCGCCGATCACGATGAGCACGGCCACGACGGCGACGACGCTCAGGGCGTTCACCGGCGAACCCTGCGCGGACAGCTTCGCGACCGGCTTGGCGAGGCCCGTGTCGCGCGACAGGGCGAACAGGACGCGGGACGCACCCGAGAGCGTGCCGAGGAAGATGGCGAACAGGCTGACGACCGCGGCGAGCGTCAGCAGGTCGGCCAGCCAGGTGCCGACGTACGTGCGGGCGAGGTCGCCGTACGGGGCCGCGGACCCGGCGAACTGCTTCACGCCGGCGGCCGAGGTGCCGTAGCCCAGCGACTGCGCGATGATCGACAGCAGGTAGAACGCGCCCACGACGACGATCGCGATCTTCAGCGCCTTCGGGATGTCGCGCTTGGGGTTGCTGGTCTCCTCACCCAGGGTCGCGGCACCCTCGAACCCGGCGAAGGCCAGGAACCCGAACACCGCGGCGCCGGCGATCAGTCCGACGTCGGTGCCCGAGGGCAGCGCCAGGAAGTCCCAGCTCAGGTGCCGCCCGGCCGGTGCCGCGCCGATCCCGAGCCGGACGAGCACGACCACGTTCAGCACGGTCACGAGCACCGCGCCGATCAGCTCGGCGTACAGCAGCGACCGGGTGATGACGTGCACGGGGCGGCGGCCGAGCAGCACGACCACGGCGAGCGCGACGACGGTGATCCAGATCCAGTCCGGACTGACGTCGAGCCCCAGGTCGTTGAGCAGCTGCGTGACGAACAGCCCGATCTCGATGCCGGATCCCGCGCCGATCGTGACGTAGGCGAAGAACAGCGCCCACCCCGCGATGAACCCGGCCCGGGCGCCGAGCGTCAGACCGACCGTGGCGTACACGGACCCGGTGTGGGCGATGTGCCGCGACAGCTTGACGAAGCCGTAGGCCACCAGGGACACGGCGACGAGCGCGAACACGAACGCCCAGGTGGCGCCACGGCCGAGGATGCCTGCCGCGCCGGCGCCCAACAGGGCCATGACGCCGACGGGGCCGATCAGGCCGACCGAGAAGGCGGCCGCGTCGGCGACCTTGAGTTCACGCTTGAGGCCGGGGGCGGCCGGGGTGGGGTGGTGCTCGGTGGTCATCGCTGGCTCCGATGCGGTCGGGTGGTTCGTTGCGGAAAGAGGGGACAGGGCAGGTCAGTCGGTGGACGCGTGCAGGGGCGCGAACGTGTCGAGCCGCATCGTCGCGGTGGCCCGGTGCGCGCTCATGCCCTCGCTCGCCGAGATCACGTCCACGGCGTGGGCCACGGACGGGGTCGCCTGGCGTGCGATGCGCTGGTACGTGAGCGGCTTGAGGTAGCGGGACACGGAGAGCCCGGCGCTGTGCTTGGCACCCCCGGCGGTCGGCAGCGTGTGGTTGGTGCCGGCCATGCCCTTGTCCGAGTACGCGACCGTGCTCCAGTGGCCCAGGAACAGCGACCCGTAGTTCGTGAGGTGGTCGTGGTACCAGGCGTCCTCGGCGGTCTGCACCTCGAGGTGCTCGGGCGCGAACTCGTCCATCACGGCCACGGCGTCCTCGCGGGTGGACACGAGCACCACCGAGCCGTGGTCACGCCAGGCCGGGCCGCAGATCGGCTCGGTCGACAGGGTCGGCAGCTGTCGGTCCACCGCTCGGACGACCTCGGTCGCCAGGCGCTCGGACGTCGTGACGAGCGCTGCCGGGGAGTTCGGCCCGTGTTCGGCCTGTCCCAGCAGGTCGGCCGCCACGATCTCGGCGTCGGCGGTGTCGTCCGCGATGACGGCGACCTCGCTCGGCCCCGCCAGCAGGTCGATCGCCGTGGTGCCGAACAGCTGCCGCTTCGCCTCGGCGACGTAGGCGTTGCCCGCACCGACGAGCATGTCGACCGGGTCCAGGTCCGTGTCGAGCAGGCCGAACGCCATCGCGGCCAGGGCCTGCACGCCACCCAGCACGAACAGCCGGTCCACGCCGGACAGGTGCGCGGCGTACGTCACCGCGGCGTTCGCACCGCCGTCGGGCTGCGGCGGGGTGCACGCGACGACCGTCGGCACCCCCGCGACCTTGGCGACGCCGACCGTCATGAACGCGCTCGCCGTCAGCGGGAACCGGCCTGCCGGCAGGTAGGCCCCGACGCTGCCGACCGGGACGTACCGCTGGCCGACGACCAGCCCGTCGACCAGTTCGGACTCGAAGTCGACCAGGTGCTCGCGCTGCAGCGCGGCGAACTGCTTCGTCCGCGCCGAGCCGAGTTCGATCGCCTGGCGCAGGTCCGGAGCCAGGCGGTCGCCGCTCGCCGCGATCTGGGCCGCGGTGTACTCGACCGGGCCGTCCTGGTGGTCGAGTTCCCGCGCGTACCGCGCGATGGCGTCCATGCCGTCGCGCTCGATGTCGGACAGCATCCGGCTCACCGTGGCGACGACCGCGGGGTCGCGCTGCGCGGGCGGGGCGTCGATGCCGGGGGCCTTGACGAACCGGAAACGGTCGCTGTGCCGAGCGGTGAAGCGGGGTGAGAGCTGCATGCGATCAGCGTGGCCGGTCGCAGAGGGCGCAGGAAGACCGAAAACCGCGTGCCTGCCATCGGACAACACGATGGACAGGATCCGCTCGACAAATGACTACTCAGTCATTACCGTGGTCGACATGCCGATCCTGCGCCGCTCCTCCACCAGCCGTGTCTCGCCACTGACCACCCGTGCCGTCCTGACGTACGCGGTCGTCGTGGTCGGGACCCTCGTCGCACTGGGTGTGCTGTCCGCCGTCGACCCCGGGCGCCGCGACCTCAGAGGACTGGGTCCACCTGGTGATCGTGGCGTGCCTGGGGCTCCTGCTCGCCGCACGGCTGCGCTCCGCACTCCGGGGACAGCGCCGCGGATTCGTCGCAGTGGCCGTGATCGCCGTCGTCCTGGCGCTCGCGAACCTCGTCGAGGCCCTGCTGCCCGGTCTGTTCACGCCGTGGATGCGCGTGGAGATGGCGCTGATCGCCGTGCTCATGGTGGTGCTCGCCGTGGCAGCCCGGCGTGACCTGCGCAGCTGGACCCGCTGATGGTCGACGGCGCGGCCCCCGCGCGTCCCCCTCGTCGCCGACTGCCGGCCGAGGCGCGACGCACGCAGCTGGTCGAAGCGACCGTCCGACTGCTCGCTCGTGACGGCTTCGTCCGGACGACCTCGGACGCGATCACCGCCGAGGCCGGCGTCTCGAAGGGACTGCTCTGGCGGCACTTCGACGACCTCACTGACCTGCTGCGCGAGAGCGGCCTGCATGCGCTCCGGCAGCTCACCCGTGCCGTCGCCGACCAGGTCGACCTGACGGCCCCGGTGCCCCAGGTGATCCGGCAGGCGATCGTCGTTGCGTCACGGGTGCCCACGCGCCTGCCGGACGAGTACCGCGCGATCCAGCAGCTCGTGGGCAACCTGCGCGACGCGGACGGGGTGCTGATGGCGTCGCTGGCCGACCTCGACGAGCTGCACAGCGGGCAGGAGCGCCTGTTCCGGCGGGGCCAGCAGGAGGGCGACATCCGGTCCGACATCGACGCGCGCACGATGGCGGTCACCTACCAGGCGGCGGTCGACGCCATGATCGAGCGGCTGCAGGCGGATCCGGGGCTCGACCCGGATACCTGCGCTCGCGAACTGGGGAACCTGCTGCTGGGCGGCTTCACTGTCTGACCGCTGGTGTCCCTGGAGGACTCTCCCGACCCGATCGAGCGCGGCGGGAGGGCGGGTGAACGTCCTGCAGCTGATGGCTCAGGACGACTTGCGTCCGTCGCGGGGCAGTGCTTGCACATGTACCCGTTCAGCGATCGCCCACAGGTGGTCGTGGCCCCACGTGCCCATCACAGGGAGTGAGCGGGCCTGTTCGAGGGACGCGCGCCCGTCGAGCTGGCCGTTCGTGAACAGCTCGACCGTGCCGCCCATCCGGTGACTCACCTTCCGGAGAGGGGTGAGCGTTCCGACTCCGTTCCAGCGCCCCAGGACCTGCTCTCTGTGTCGTGTGATCGCACTCACGTGCATGCCGCCCCAGTCAACGAGGTCCACGCGCGCGCCAACCCGCGTTGCGAGCACGCTGATGAGCGTGCCACGGATGGGGTTGGCGCAGTACGGCTGACGGCTTCTGAGCAGACATCTGATGCCATCAACTACTACATGTTGTGGTTTATGGCGTGTCGAAGCACTACATGCGCCCTTTACGGAGACGATGGTGGTGCCGAAGAGGGTGGACCGCCCGCTCGCTCGCGGCAGGAAGGAGCGCGGAGTCATGGCCAAGTCCGGCAAGAGCAGCAGCGGTTCGTCGCGAAGCTCGATCACTGGCAAGTACGTGACGTCGAAGTACGCGAAGTCGCGCCCCAGCACCACGCAGACCTCGCAGAAGAAGAGCAAGTAACAAGCGCCGCGAAGCGGTGACTCACTGGCGGGAATCCGGGAACCGGGTTCCCGCCAGCGCTCTGTGCAGAGCACGCCTGAAGCTACTGCTTCGACGGCTTCGGCTTGGGCGGCTGAATCTGCGAGCCCGGAGGCCGCACGGCCGGCGGTCGCTGTACGTTCGCGGGCTGGATGCCGAACTGGCCGCCTGGCTCCCGTGCCTTGTCTGTCACGAGTCGGGCTGCGAGTTCGTCGGCGGTTGAATCAGCGAGCTGGACGGTCGCACTGAGGGACGGAACTGCACATGCGCGGCCTGCATGCCACGCGCAGTCACTTCGGACGTGGCGGGGTGAGACTTCGTGTACTTCGCCGTCACGTACTTGCCCGTGACCGAACTTCGCGACGAACCGCCGTTGCTCTTGCTGGTCTTCGCCATGCTGCGCCTCCTCATAGCATTATGACCGCGAGAGGGGTCCGATGCCTACAAGTGCGCTGGGGGTTGTCTTCTACGTCTTCGCCCTCTTTCCAGGGGTCGCGTTCATCTTCGCCCGCGAAGGACACCAGCCAGCAGTCAAGCGATCCGCGCTGCGCGAAACCGCGACGTTGGTCTTCATCAGTGCCATCTGTGACGCCCTCGTCGCGCTCGTCGTCGCGGCTGCATCCATCTGGTGGGTGCAGCTTCGCAACCGACTGCACGAGGTAGTCATGGGTAACCTCAGCTGGGCGCAGAACAACGTGGCGCCCTCGATCTTCATCGCGATCGGCGCAGCAGCTGTCGCGACGCTGCTTGGCTACTTCCTCGGCTCGCAGTGGGCGGACCAGCACGGCCTCAGCCTCGTCTGGAACTCCGCGATCCCCCGGAACACCTCCGCATGGGCACGGCTCTTCAACGACGCGCCGGAGGACGCAGCGGTCGACGTGGCTCTGGTGCTGAAGTCAGGCGGTTGGGTAAGCGGCACCCTCTATGAGTTCGACAACGACCCAGACCCTCACCCACACCGGGCGATCGTGCTCACCCAGCCGCGGTACCGACCCGAAGGCAGCGACGAAGCTGTCCCGATCGAAGGCGCGGACTACGTCGTCGTGGAAGCAGGCGAGATCGAGCAGCTCCATGCAGCCTTCGTGCAGGTTGAGATCCCAACCGAAGGCCCTGCCGAACCTGACCAGAACGTGTAGCAACCTCGCTCACTCGCTTGCGTCGCCTGGCAACGCCGTCGAAGGGTGTCTCAATAGCCGATCCGCTCTTGAGGGACTTCTGCAGGTTCGGTTGACTCGTTTGTTTAGGCCGCGAGTGCGACCTGTGGGTTGATGATCGTCTCGTACTCGATCGGGGTCAACTTCCCGAGTCCGCGTTGGCGCCGTTTCCGGTGGTAGGTCGCTTCGATCCAGGTGATGATCGCCATCCGCGGCTCTTCCCGAGTCGCCCAGCGTCGCCTGTTCAGGACGTTCTTCTGCAGCAGCGCGAAGAACGATTCCATCGCCGCGTTGTCCGCGCACGCACCGACCCGCCCCATCGACCCGAGCAGGCCGGCATCACCGAGCGCGCGGACGAACTTCTTTGATCGGAACTGACTGCCACGATCAGAGTGCACGACCGTGCCGGTCGGGTTGCGGCGATGCACCGCCATCCGCAGAGCCGCGACGGCGAGCGATGACCGCATGCGGTCATCGCTCGAGTAGCCGACGATGCGGCGGGAGCAGGCGTCTTTGACCGCGCAGAGGTAGAGCTTGCCCTCCCCGGTCGGGTGCTCGGTGATGTCGGTCAGCCAGAGCCGGTCCAGGTCCAGGTCCGGCGCAGTGAACGCACGCCGGACCCGGTCGTCGTGCACCGGCGGCCCGGCCTTGCGGTTCAGGCCGCGCTTCTTCGCGTGCAGCGACCACAGCCGCTGCTGCGAGCACAACCGCCATACCCGCCGTTCCGAAGCGCGGTGCCCGGCCGCTTGGAGGTCGTCGGCGATGAATCGGTAGCCGAACGTCGGATCGTCCCGGTGGGCATCGATCGCTGCGTTGGTCAGGTGCGCGTCCGCCCAGTCGCGCTTTGTCACCGGATCAGCACGCCATCGATAGAAGGCCTGCTTCGAAAAACCCAACACCCGGCAGGCCACCGCGACAGGAACACCGTCGTCGGCGAGTTCGAGGACCAGCGGGTAGATCATTTTGGGAGTTGCGACTGAGCGAAGTACGCAGCCGCCCGGCGGAGGATCTCGTTCTCCTGCTCGAGCAGCCGGATCCGTTTCTGCGCGTCCCGCAGCTCCGCCTGGTCCACCGCTTTCGCCGACGGCACCGCCGCGACACCGACGCCATCATCGCGGTCCGCGAGCCGCAACCATCGGGCAAGACAGGACTCGGACACACCGAAGTCCTTCGCGACCTGCCGCACCGACGTCTCGCCCTTCCGGGCGACCGCGATCACATCACGGCGGAACTCTTCCGGATACGCCTTCACCATGGCGCAAATCCTCCCAGCAGGAGCCAACGCCCCTACCTGTCAGGAGTCAACCGAACCTGGAGCAGTCCCTGAGACGGCCCTTGGGAAAGGATTCCCTCTAGGAGACTGTCACAGCAAAGCGTCCGTGGCGACAACGAACTGGGCGGTGATGTCGATCGCCTCGTTCGCGAGGTCGCGCACCGGGCTCATCTTGCGTGCTCGTCTGGTTGGGATCCCCGGGCCGGACGCCTGGAGATCGAGCTCATGGACGATCTCGTTCCGCGCGATGAAGAAGTCGGCAAAGGTTGCGAGATGCGCGTCTGTAAAAACACCTGAGGGCGCGATGCCGAGCGCGTTCCGGACCGCGCGCAGGTCCTTCTCCGTCTGCAGGCTGCCCTTCGTTATCGAGTCCACGTATTCGGCGCGAAGAGCAGTGTCCGCGCTCGGCGCCCCGAGGATCCGCTGTGCCTTCTTGGGCTCTCCTCGCACCATCTCAACGACGAACCGATTGAGCGATGTCTTTGTCGCAGGGTGCGACGCAAGGAGAGCGGTCAGGGCGTCCCGGACTAGCTGTTTCAGAACTGCATCGAGCCCCGCGCCCGCGAAAACGATGGCTGCCCGAAGCAGATCTACCTCTCCGTGTTCTAGTCGCCGCACCGAAACCCCCCGAAGAATCTTCTGCTGGCGCGCAGCCTGCAGCGTGGCGAACAACCCCTGGACACTATCGTGGGCACCCACAAGACGGCGCGCGGCTCCGGCGGTTTCCGGGTGAGTCGTCAACGCGAGCGGAAGCGGATCGAGTTCGAGGAGTCGATTGGCGGGCACGTGATCGATCCTCGCATGCTTAACGTGCGAGCTGACTCCGAGCGCTGCGTCGGAAGGGCTGAACCGAGAACAGTGGTTTCCGCAGGGAGGCTGTCCGATAGCCGGTCCCCCAGCGGAACCCCAGGTACTTGCAGACAGCCCCGGACTCCTACGGCACTACTCCAGCGCGAACCCGTCTCACATAGGTGGTCCGCTAACTGTCTCAGTCCACGTGCGCCATACGGACGTTTCGCGATGCGCGAAAACTTAGCTGGCTCCTAGCCGACGCGGCCCGTTCGTACTGCCAAACAACGTGTCCACATCCGTATTTCAGACACGTTGAGTGGCAGTCGGACAAGTTGGCTGACGGACGACACGACACCAGCGAAGCTGCTCACGACCGTCGAACAGCGAGAACATTCCGAGGAACGCCACCGGGTTGGTGTTCCTCCACACTGGCTCGTCACCGAGCAGCACCGACCCAGCCGACTGCACTCGCTCGGACGTCACAGAGTCGACCTCGTCCACTCAAGCCGCGAGAGCTGGCTGGCAACAGGCCTTGTCGCCCGACAGGAACCGGGCGGCACATCACTGGTGCCCCTGGAGGGACTCGAACCCCCAACCCTTTCCTTAGGACGGAACTGCTCTTCCATTGAGCTACAGAGGCCGGCCCACCCACTCTAGCGAACCACCGCCTGCCGGAACGGCTCGAGGAACGCCACGAGCTCGCCCGCGTACGACTCCGGCTGCTCGATCGGCGCGAAGTGCCCGCCCCGCGCCGGGTACGTCAACGACACCAAGTTCGTGGTCCGCTCCAGCCATTCCCGGGGCGCCGTCACCAGGTCGCCCGGGTACAGCGAGAAACCGGACGGCACCTCGACCCGGCGGGCGGACTGCTCCGGCGGCACGGCAGCGTTGGCGTGGTACATCCGCATCGCGGAGCCGATCGACCCCGTCGCCCAGTACTCGGTCACGAGCGCCAGCACCTGGTCGCGGGTGTACACCGACCACAGGTCGCCGTCGCAGTCGCTCCACGACCGGAGCTTCTCGACGATCCACGCCGCCAGTCCCGCGGGCGAGTCGGTCAGCCCGACGGCCACGGTCTGCGGCTTCGTGCGGTGCATCATCGCGTAGGCCCCCTCGGCGTTCCGCCACGCATCGGTCGCGGCGACGAAGTCCCGCTCGGCCGGCGACAGCTCCGACACGTCGATGCCCGGCCAGGCGAGACCGCCGTCGATCCGGTGCACGGCGACCACGCGCGCCGGATGGTCGAGCGCGAGGTACCGGGCGACGTGCGTCCCGATGTCGCCACCCGCCACGGCGAACCGCTCGTACCCAAGGGTCGTCATGAGCGTCGCCCACATGCCGGCGACCTGCCGGACGTCGAGCACCTGGGGCGGGGCGTCCGAGAACCCGTACCCGGGCATGTCCGGCACCACCACGTCGAAGCCGGCCTCGGTCAGCCGCGGCAGGACCGCGCGGTACCGCCAGGTCGAGTCAGGCCACCCGTGCGCGAGCAGCAGCGGCATCGGCGCCGGGCCGTCGGCGGGCGCGGTCGACGGGGCGACCAGGACGTTGATGCCGATGCCGTCGACCTGGACCGTGCGACTCGGCAGCGCCGCCAGTGCGGCACGGTGGGCCTCGAAGTCGAACCCGTCGGCCCAGTAGGCCACCAGGTCGCGCAGCTCGTCGACGTCGACCCCGAGGGACCATCCGGTGCCGGCGGGAGCGTCCGGCCACCGCGTCGCGCGCAGTCGGGTCCGCAGGTCGGAGATGGTGTCGTCGTCGATCCACATCGCGGTCATGCCGTGACGCTACGCTCCACCGAGCACTCGACAACACCGCCCGGAGGAACCCCCGATGACCACGAAGCCCGCCGTCCTGTTCGTCTGCGTGCACAACGCCGGCCGCTCGCAGATGGCCGCCGGGTTCCTGCGCCACCTGGCCGGGGACCGGATCGACGTGTACTCCGCCGGTTCCGAACCCGCCCACCACATCAACCCGGTCGCCGTGCAGGCCATGGCCGAGGAGGGCATCGACATCGCCGGCGAACAGCCGCAGATCCTGACGACCGAGTCCGTGCGCCAGGCCGACGTCGTCGTGACGATGGGCTGCGGCGACGCGTGCCCGGTGTTCCCCGGCAAGCGTTACGAGGACTGGGACCTCACCGACCCGGCGGGGCAGCCCCTCGAAGTGGTCCGGCAGGTCCGCGACGACGTCCGCCGTCGGGTCGCGACGCTCGTCGCGGAGCTCACCGCCTGACGCCACCCGGCCCGGAGCCGGACTGGAGGCCCGTGGCGGCCCCGCCACGAGCCTCCAGTCCGGCGCGTCCCGCGCATCCCCCGCGTCGTCAGACGGCGGTGTACCCGCCGTCCGCCACCAGGACGGACCCCGTGATGAAGGACGCCGCGTCGCTGGCCAGGAACACCACGCTCGGCGCGATCTCCTCGGGCAGGGCGAAGCGCTGCTGCGGGGTGTCCTCGACCCAGTACCGCTGGAACTCCGGGCGGTCGACGGGTGCCATCTCGGTCTTCACGTAGCCCGGCGCCAGGGCGTTCACCCGGATGCCGTACGGCGCCCACTCCACCGCGAGCGACTTCGTCAGGTGGTGCACCGCCGCCTTGGACGCGTTGTACGCGGGCTGCCACTGCGGGCGGTTCACGATGATGCCGGACATGCTGCCGATGTTGACGATCGACCCCGAGCCGGCGTCGCGCATGTGCGCACCGACCGCGATCGTCGCCTTCCAGAGCGCCCGGACGTTCAGCGCGAACACGTCGTCCCACGCCTGGTCGGTGACGGCGAAGGCCTCGTCGTGCACGCACGTGCCCGCGTTGTTGACCAGGACGTCGATGTGCCCGAACGCCGCCAGTGCCTCGTCCGTCATGCGGGTGACCTGCGCGTCGTCGGTGATGTCCGCCGTGATGGTCACGAACGCATGCCCGGCGGCAGCGGCTTCCGATGCGACCTGCGCGTTCCGTTCGGCGGAGCGACCGACGATCGCGACCCGGGCTCCGGCTTCGGCGAGGCCGAACGCGAACGCCTTGCCCAGGCCCTGGTTGCCGCCGGTGACCACGGCGGTGCGGCCGTCCAGGCTGAACGGGGATGTCATGTGGTGCCCTCCGTCGATGCGGACGACGTCGGCGTCGTCCTGTTCCCGACCCTACGCAGCGTCCGCCGTGCACGAGAGCGGACACTGGGCCGTGGACACGTTCGCAGTCCACCGGAAGGACACCCCATGTCGACGACCCACCGGATCACCGGAGTGGCGGCGGCCGTGCTGCTGGTCGCCAGCGTCACGGCCTGCACGGCCACCGCGGCACCGACCGGCGCCGCACCGACGAGCACCGGCAGCAGCGCCGCGGTCACCGGGAACCCCGCGAGCGGTCTGCGATCCGTCCGGCTCACCGTCGCGGACGGGGCGGATGCCGGTGCCGCCTCGGGCCGATCGCTCCGGATCCCGAAGGGCTGGCGGGCCGAGGTGTGGGCCGACGCCGACGGCGCGCGCATGGCCGCGTGGCTGCCCGACGGCAGCATGCTCCTGACCACGGGCGGACAGGGCGGACTGCTCCGGCTCACGCCCCGCAGCGGTGACCGCGCTCCCGCCGTGCAGCGCCTGGCGTCCGGCCTCGACGATCCCCAGGGTGTGGCCGTCACGCAGCAGGGCGGTCAGACCGTCGTCGTGCTCGGCGAGGACTCGCGCATCGTCACGTGGCGCTGGAAGGACGCCGCGCTCACCGACCGCCGGGTCCTGGTGGACGACCTGCCGACCGGCGGCCACGGCGGCAAGTTCGTCGCCGTGCGGAACGGCATCGTCACGTACGACATCGGCTCCGGCACGAACGACAGCGGCGCCGACCGGCAGGCGAACCCCGACCGCGCCGTCATCCGGCAGATCGGGCTGGACGGTACCGGCGACACACTGCTGGCCACCGGGGTCCGCAACGGCGAGGGGATCGCCCACGCCCCGGACGGCACGCTGTTCACCGCGGTGAACCAGGCCGACCAGCAGCCCTACCCCTTCCACGACGGCAGCGGGAAGTACGGCCAGCGGGACCAGGCGTACGTCAACGAGCACCCGAACGACCAGGTCACCCGGATCACCCGCGGCGCCGAGCTCGGGTGGCCGTACTGCGTGCCCGACTCCCGTGGCAAGCTCGACCTGCTCGACCTGGGGTCCGTGCGGCAGCCGGCGAACAACCCCGACGGCGACGCGCTCGACTGCAGCACGGTGACGCCGACCATGGTCGGGCTGCCCGCACACAGTGCCCCGATCGGCTTCGTCTTCACACGGGGCAGTGCGCTGCCGGACGCGTACGCCGACGGCGCACTCATCACCACGCACGGGTCGTGGAACCGGCAACCCCCGCGGCCGCCGTCGGTGTCCTACAGCGCCTGGGACGACGACACCAGGACGCTCGGCCAGCCGCACACGATCGTCGAGGGGTTCCAGACGGCGTCCGGGTCCCGCTGGGGACGGTCCGTCGACGCGGTACCCGGACCGGACGGCGCGCTGTACGTGACGGACGACGCTGCCGGTCTGGTCTACCGGCTCACGCCCGCGGGGTGACGCGGGGCGGACAATCAGTCGACCGGATTCCGTCGCAGGAGGCAGATGCCGAAGACCAACCCACCCCAGACGACGGCAGCGAGCACCGGCAGGAGCGCCGCCGACGAGCCGGTCGCGCTGAGGGCCATCGTGAACCAGGCCGAAGCGATTCCTCCGGTGACGGCCGAGACGAGACCGATGGCGACCGCTGCTTTGATCCTGGTGGTGTCCGTCGCGAGGACCACCGCGAGGACCGAGCAGATGAACGCCCCGACCACGCCCGGCACCAGCAGTGACCAGAAGGCGAAGGTCGATGAGCCCCACCCGTCGACGACGCCCGCACCGCGCCAGTGTGTCGGCACGCGCGCTGGAACGTCCGATGATGTGAGCCGGACCAGCACGAGGACGCCTGGAGGAAGCCATGACATCACTGCAGCCAGGAGCAGCGCCGGGCTCAGCAGCCGGGTCGGTTGACCTTGTGCTGCCGTTCGTGGCGAAGCGTGGTCGTGCGCACTCATGGATGGTGAACGGACACGCGAGAGGCGGCACGGTCGGCAGCGAGGACCATCCAGACGAGCTCGCCGACGAAGGCGATGACCGCCACGACCATCATTGCGGTAGCGGTCGCGGGGTCAGCGAGCGAGATGACTAGTGCGATCGCGATGACCGCGGTTCCCGTGACAGCAGCGGGAACAGCGGCGCGATGCCCCACGCGCCAGGCAGTTTCACTCCGCTGCGTCGCGGGGATGCGCAGCCCGACCCCGTGGTTCGGTCTCACCCAACCTCGCGCGCAGACAAGTGCCATTGCAAGGACGAGGGCTGAAACCGCAGTCCAGATGATCATGATGTGCTCCTTTCTCGAGCGACATTCGCGCCCGCGAGGTCGACGCTGTTCCTGTCGGCAGCCGGTCGCAGGTCGTACGAGGCGACCACGGCTGTGCCGATCATCACCAGGGCGAACGACCACAGGCCCATGATGATCGCGATGCTCGTGTGGAGGAGGATGACTCCGACCAGCCCGTAGCGCTTGAAGCGATGCGGGAGCAGGAATGCCACGGCGATGCAGCACTCAGCAACGATGGTCCCCCACGTGAAGAGAGCAGTACCGAGCGGATGCGCGGTGATCTCGGCGACAACCGAGCCGACAAGTCCGACACTCCCGAACATCGGGTCCCGGACGATGTAGTAGACAGCGGAGCCGTTCGCCCAGTCGGCAACCGCCAGCTTCGCGAGTCCGCTCTCGAAGTAGATCCCGGCCACCTGCAGGCAGAGCGCGAGTGACGCTGCGTAGCCGATCGCTCTCAGGACGGGACGTGACTCTGACTCGGTGCGGCGCCAGGCAAACGGTTTGCTGTTGGGCACGAGAACACCGATGAGGAGCACGCAGCTGAAGACTGCGACGGCTTCGCCGCCGTCGGGCAGCGAGAGGGACACCGCCATCGAGATGGCCACCCAGGCATGCAAGATGCTCGTCCACCGCGGGTAGATGCCACTGACGACCAGAACACACACAGCGATTGCGATCCACCGACCGGTCTCGTTAGGTGTGCTGGATCCGAGGCAGAACATCGAGATGCTCCTCGGGCCCGCACAGTACATCTCCGGCAAACGGCCGAGAACATCGGCGGTGAGGGCCGGCCAGCTGGTGAGTGCGAGAGTCAGCAGCTGGGCAAGCGCGATGATCGAGCGGCCCGCCTGCGGCCGGAGAGACTCCCCGTCGAAGTGGTCGAGATTGGCGGCGAGTGCGTTGAAGCCGGCCCGGAGATCCTGGATCGGATTCATCTCAGGCACACTCGACTGTCACGTCGACGTACCGAGCGACTCGGACCGGATCTGGCACTGCGCTTCGGTACGCCCACTTCACCGGCTCCTGCTGGACGATCCGGTATGAGCCGCAGAAGTGTTCCGTGTTCGTCTCGTTCTTGAGCGTGATGACGTTCTTGATCGGTTTTTCGAGGCAAGTGGTGAGGTAGTCCTCGCAGGGGGTGAACGTTGGCACTGCGGCGGCGACGATGGCCAGTTCGGTACTCTGTGCGCGTTGATTGCGGCTCAGGCCGAACAGGTTGGAGTCGTTGCTCTGCGGGAGAGAGTCGGCGCGCACCCAGGAGCCGGCCGCAGTGGTCTTGTACGGCACGAGGGTGATGCCCTCAGGACTCTTCGTGAAGAACGCCCAGCCCTGAGGGACGAGTACTTGCAGTGCCTGCCGCGGGCCGCCGTTGCCAACGCTTGCGAGAACATTCGTGGACCAGGACGCGACGACGGTGAGCGCCAAGAACGCGCACACCACCGCGATGGCGATGCCGAAGGCCAGCCGGGCGGGACGCTCCGTCTCCGTCTCCGTCGAGGCGAAGCGTCCCGTTGTGTCACCGTTGAACATGCCGATTACAGCGTTGCCCAGGAGTTGGCAAAGTCCTGGCGAGCGATGGCCGAGGAGTCACTGGGCTTTTGGTACGCGATCACGGCCAGCGCCGCGACGACGCCGATGACGCTGACAGCAAGCGACGCGGCGACCGCGACCTGGACACTCACGACGTAGTTGGCGAACGCATAGACCTGCCCTCTGGCGGTTGCCGAACTCGACGCTGCGCGGACGGTCTTCTGCGTGACCTGGTACTTCGCGGCGACCGCTTCGACGTCACCATTGAACGCCTTGATCGATGCTTCCGCCTTGTACGGGTCTCCAGCCTGCGCTTCCGCTGTCACGCGCTTGTTGAACGCCGGGTCGACGGACTTGAGGTCCATGAGAAGCTGGTCGGACACGGATGCCGGGGCTCCCGCGATCGTCGTGATGCCCATGTTCGTCAAGAGCTCCGGATGCTCGTTCGCGATGGCTCCGCGACCGAACACCAGGAAGTCGACGACGTCGCGGTCAGAGTACTGGAGGGCGCCCGCCGACGCCGAGACTGCGCTGCGCGGCACCGTTGGAGAGGCTGCCGCTGTGGCTGGTACCGCAGGGACCGTTGTCCCAGCAACCAAGGCCGCGGTGGTCGACAAGGTGATCATCGTGCGTGAGAACTTCATGGGACCCTCTCGAATCACGAGGCGCAGCGATGGATCGTCTTCCAGTCGCGACGTCGCAACCTCACTGAAACGCTACACTGTCGGGTGTTACATTTCACACCCTCGACGTCGTATCCATCCAGAGATCGAGCCACCGGAGATGAGGGTCTTGCACCTCACGCAACCCCCTCCGCCACAGACAGGAGGCCCCGGGGCCCCCGGGGGCCGGGGCCCCGGCGGCCCCGGGGCCTCCCGTCCGTACTCTGGTCGCTACGCGGCCACGAGGTACTCGTCCCACTCGGCCTGCGGACGCTCCACGCCACGCACCACCCAGCTCGAGCCGTGCGGTGCCCGCGGGCGGATCCGTAGCTGCCAGCCCATCTCGCGCGGCGTGCGGTCGCCCTTGGCGTTGTTGCACGCCAGGCAGCACGCGACGAGGTTCTCCCACGAGTCGGCGCCACCGCGCGACTTCGGCTGGACGTGGTCGATGGTCGTGGCGTGCCGGTCGCAGTAGGCGCAGCGGTTGGCGTCACGACGGAGCACGCCTCGGCGCGACACCGGGACCAGCCGGGAGTGCGGGATCCGCACGTACCGGGTCAGGATGATGACGGACGGACGGTCGTAGGTGGACGTCGACCCCGTGATCGGGTGCTCGACGTCAGCGGCGACGATGGCGGCCTTCTGGTTCATGACCAGCACGAGGGCCCGTCGGAACGAGATGACCGCGAGGGGCTCGTAACCGGCGTTGAGGACGAGAGTGCGCATGGGTTCCCTTCCGACGAGCCTGGACGGCTTCCAGGCGGTGCGGGCACCGGACCGGTCGGGACGAACGGGTGAGGACGGACTGCCCCCGGAACGAAGAAGAGCACCACCCTGGCGGGCAGTGCTCTCGGTCACACCGGGACGTGCGGGTGCACGCAGGTCGTCGTCGACCGTATGTCCACGTACGCGCGCCGACCCATGGTGCGGGTCGTGTGTGACGTGGACATCGGGTCTCCTGTTCGGGCCGTGACGGGCCGATGGGGTCAGATTAACCCACGAACCGGCCCAGCACGAGGGGTGCTGGGCCGGTTCGGAGAGTGTTCAGGTACTGGTCGGGCGTCAGATGCCCATCCGGACGATGTGGTAGTCGCTGGTCCAGATCGGACGGATCGAGACCGCGCCACCGGGCTTGGGGGCGTCCATGATCATGCCGTTGCCCATGTAGAAGCCGTCGTGAGCCTCGTTGTTGAAGATCACGACGTCACCGGGCTGAGCCTCGGACTCGGGGATCGTGGTGCCGGCCTGGTCCTGCAGCGGCACCGAGTGCGCCAGGTTGATGCCGTACTGGGCGTAGACGAACATCACGTAGCCCGAGCAGTCGAAGCCGGCCGGGGTGGCGCCGCCGAAGACGTACGGGGTGCCGATGTACTGCTTGGCGGTCGCGACGACGGCCGGCAGCGAGAACGGCGTGCCGGCGGCGGGCGCCACGGCGGTGTTCGTCGTGGTGGTCGTCTTCGCGGCGAGGTAGTCGTTCGCCGTCGGACCGGTGTACGACGCGTACTGCTTGGCGGCGGCTGCACGGGCGGCGGCGACGTCGGCAGCGTGCTTGGCCGAGTCGAGCGACGCCTGCGAGGTCGCGCCGTAGCCGTCGCGGCTGGTATCGGCGAGGGCAGCGGCGTCGGAGACGGACAGCTGCTGGCTCTCGGTGGTGCGGATGGCCTGCTGCGCAGTGGCGGCGTCGGAGGCACCGGTCGGCTGCGTCGCGGCGAAGGCGGCGGGGACGGCCATCGTGCCGAACATGCCGACGGCGACCGTCAGGACGATCGGGGCCATGAACTTGCGCTTGCGCGACACGGACGACGGGCCCGTGGTCGGGCGGGGAGCCGGAGCGGCCTTGCGCACGGCGTGGGTGCCGGTCGCACGCATCGCGGTGGTGGCAGGGGATCGACGGGGCGTGTGGCCTTCGGCCTCGCGCGCTGCCCGCCGGGTGAGCGGGGCGTCGGTGGCGTTCTCGGTGTTCGTCGGGTTCACGGGCGTCACGTCCGCGGCGGTACCGGTCTGCGTCAAGGGAATGGGTCTCCGGCGTCTCGTCATCACCCGCCGGTCATTGACCGACGTGCGCAACCCCATCCGTTCGTCATCGTCTCCGATCGAGGCAGGAGACGGGTTCGAGACGTCCTGCCACGGGTTCCCGGGTCGTTGTCAGCCCGGGGACTCGTCGAGCATACGGGCGCACCGTTACCTTGTCGAGACGAAAACGGCTCTTGGTAACAAAATGGTAAAGAAGCCCTGGTCAGCACGGATGTTCGATTTTCCGACACAGCCCGTGTCAAACGCTCGACGCCGTCCCCCGACGCTGTACCCCGCGGGCTGCGCTGAGGTCGTCCGGTGCGTCAGGCGGCGTCGATGTAGACGTGCTGCGCGACCTCGGCGGGGAGCTCGATGCCGGCGTCCTCGCCCTCGACGCGGACCGCCACGTACGCACCCGCGCGCTGGACACTGGCCAGCCGGCCGGGCATGACCCCGGCGGACCGCAGCTGGTGCAGCAGCTCGGGCTCGAACTGCACCGGCTCACCGAGACGCCGGATCACGCCGGTGGCGACCGCATCGGTGCCCTCGGTCGCGGAGACGATGTTGCGGACGCCGTCGAGGAAGCCGCCGGCGTCGGGACCACCGATCTCGGCCAGGCCGGGGATCGGGTTGCCGTACGGAGACTCGGTCGGGTTGCCGAGCATCTCGAGCAGGCGGATCTCGACCTGCTCGCTCATGACGTGCTCCCACCGGCAGGCCTCGTCGTGGACGAACGCCCAGTCGAGCCCGATCACGTCGGAGAGCAGTCGTTCGGCCAGGCGGTGCTTGCGCATGACGTGCGTCGCCCGCGAGCGGCCTTCGACGGTGAGCTCGAGGTGCCGGTCGCCGGACACGACCACCAGACCGTCGCGCTCCATGCGGGCGATCGTCTGCGAGACGGTCGGACCGGAGTGCCCCAGACGCTCGGAGATGCGCGCGCGCAGCGGCACGATCCCCTCTTCCTCGAGGTCGAGGATCGTCCGCAGGTACATCTCGGTGGTGTCGACGAGATCCGTCACGGTCCGCCTCTCATGTCTGGCTCCAGCGCGACCCACCCTACTTGTTCAGGCCGACAAACCCTCACCGTGCTGTGCGGCAGACGCGCGACCAGGTGGGATACCAGCGTCGGTAGGATCGGTCCATGGCCGACATCGTCATCCCCGCTGACCTCCTCCCGACCGACGGACGATTCGGCTGCGGCCCGTCCAAGATCCGCGGCGCACAGCTCGAGTCCCTGGTGACCCGCGGCGCGACGATCCTCGGCACCTCCCACCGCCAGAAGCCCGTCAAGGACCTGGTCGGCTCGGTGCGCTCCGGTCTCGCCGAGCTCTTCCAGCTGCCCGACGGCTACGAGGTCGTCCTGGGCAACGGCGGGTCGACCGCGTTCTGGGACGCCGCCGCCTTCGGACTGATCGAGCGCCGCGCCGAGAACCTGTCGTTCGGCGAGTTCGGGTCCAAGTTCGCCAAGGCATCTGCCGCCCCGTGGCTCGAGGCACCGCACGTCGTCCAGGCTCCCGGCGGCTCGCGCTCGGAGCTCGAGATCGTCGAGGGTGTCGACGTCTACGCCTACCCGCACAACGAGACCTCGACCGGGGTCATGGCACCGGTCGTCCGCGCCGAGGGCGACCCGGGCGCCCTGACCGTCGTCGACGCCACCAGTGCTGCCGGTGGTGCGGCGTTCGACGTCAGCGCCGCCGACGTCTACTACTTCGCGCCGCAGAAGAACTTCGCCTCGGACGGCGGGCTCTGGCTGGCCCTGTTCTCGCCCGCCGCGATCGAGCGGGTCGAGCGCATCGCCGCCTCGGGCCGGTACATCCCCGAGTTCCTGTCACTCAAGAACGCGGTCGACAACTCGCGGCTGAACCAGACCCTGAACACGCCGGCACTGACGACGCTGCTGCTGCTCGACGACCAGGTGTCGTGGATCAACGGCTCCGGGGGCCTGGCGTGGGCGGACACCCGCACCACGACGTCGTCGTCCACGCTGTACGACTGGGCCGAGTCGGTGGACTGGGCGACCCCGTTCGTCACGAACCCCGAGCACCGGTCGCAGGTCGTCGCGACGATCGACCTCGACGACGCCATCGACGCCGCGGCCGTGGCCGCGACGCTCCGGCAGAACGGGATCGTCGACACCGAGCCCTACCGGAAGCTCGGGCGGAACCAGCTGCGCGTGGCGACCTTCACGGCGATCGACCCCGACGACGTGCAGCAGCTCGTCCGCGCGATCACCTACGTCGTGGAGCAGCTCGGCGCCTGAGTCTGCCCGGCCCCGGACAGCCCCGCCCCGCCCCCGCCCCCGCCCCCGCCCCGAGTGGGCACGACACCCCGCTCACGTCCGCCGAGCGGTCACGAATCGTCGCTCGGCCGCCTCGCCGACGACGATCTGTGACCGCTCGACGTGAGGCCGGCGGGGTGTCGTGACCACTCGCAGGGCAGAAGCGTCGGCCAGACAGACAGACGCGGCACCGCGGATGCCCGCGATGCCGTGTCTGGAGCGTGGTGGTGCGCGCTACCGCTCGTCGTGGTCGGGCTCGCGGACGTCGGCGAGCTGGTCGACGTCGACGCCCTCGATCTCGTCGTCGTCCGACTCGGCGAGGTCGCCCTCGTCCGCATCCTCGAAGTCGTCGTCGTCGAACTCGTCGTCGTCATCCGACTCGTCGTCGTCGTCATCGTCATCGTCGTCGTCCGAGTCGTCGTCATCCGACTCGTCGTCATCGTCGTCATCATCCGACTCGTCGTCGTCCGGCTCGTCGTCGTCATCCGACTCGTCGTCGTCCGACTCGCCGTCGTGCCCCTCGCCGTCCTGCGCCGCGCGGTACTCGGCCAGCCGCTCGGACCACGGGACCCACTCGGGCGCGACGAGCGACCCGTCGCCGGGCATCAGCTCGACCTCGAGCACGGTGGGGTCGTCGCCCTCGACCTGCGCGATGCTGACGGTCCAGCGCCACCCCGGGTACCCGGGCATGCGGTTCGCGAACAGGACCGAGACCACCCCGTCGCCCTCGTCCGTGGTGCCGGCGGGCGCGCCGATGGTCGACTCCGGAGTGACCTCGAGCAGCGCAGTGCGTGCCAGGGCGGTCAGGTCGGTGTGGTCGGTCGTCATGGTCATGCGTCCAATTGGTCTGCGACGTGCCGCAGGATGGCGGCGATGCGGGGGCCGTTCTTCGGGTAGCGGCCGTGGTGGAGGTCACCGCTGATCCGGTCGAGCTCCTTCACCAGGTCCTCGACGATCACGGCCATGTCGTCTGCGGAGCGTCGCGACATCTTCGCCAGCGACGGCTTCGGGTCGAGCAGGTGGACGGAGAGCGCCTGTGAGCCCTTGTTGCCCTGCACGACGCCGTACTCGAGCCGCGCGCCGGCCTTGACCGTGGTCAGGCCTTCGGGCAGCGAGGACGCGTGCAGGAAGACCTGGTCGCCGTCGTCGCCGGTGATGAACCCGAACCCCTTCTGGTCGTCGTAGAACTTGACCTTGCCGGTGGGCATGCGTGGACTCCTCGATGGTTGTGCGGCCGTGGTGCGGATATCCTGGGCAGATGGCCAAGCCGACCCGATCACCCGGGGACACGCGGAACTCCGCAGAACCCCCGGCGACGTTCAATCGTACCGAACGCACGCTCGCGTTCATGGTCGGTGGGATCATCCTGTTCACGATCCTGTGCTTCGCCGCCATGATCATCGGCTGGCTGACCCTCGGCACCATCCCCGGGGACGGCATCTGGCCGACCGTGCTGGGCATCCTGTACTTCGGGCCGCCCATCGCGCTGGTCCTGATCTTCGTGCTGCTGGGCGTGACGTGGACCCGCAAGGCCCGCGAACACCGGAAGGAAACCCGCTGACGTCCGCACCGGACGCTGGCGAAGGACGATGACGACCACCGCCGACCTGGCCGCCCGACTGCGGGCGATGCCGGATGACGACCTCGAACGGCTCATCGTCGCGCGGGGTCTGCCCACCGCTGTCCTGGGCGAGACCGGACCGCAGAGCATCACCGACTTCTTCGACCTGGCCGAGGCGTTCCGCGCCGACGCCGCGGTCGACGCCGCGGTCGAGCGACTCCCCCGCCGCACGCTGCTGGCGCTCCGTGACGGCACCGCCGGCACGGACCTCGCCCCAGCGGTGGCCCTCGGGCTGGCGGACCACGACGGCCAGGTCGACGACGCGGTCGCCGCACGCGTGGCCGCCCACCCCGACCTGACCGACCTGCCTGGAGGCCCCGCTGCAGCCCGACACGCCGGTCCCGTCCCCGACGTGGCCGATCCGGACGCCGCGCGCGCCACGGGCGCCGAGCACGCGTTCGCGACGATGACGGTGCTCGCGGAACTCCTGCGTGCGGTCGACGACGGCGGCGTGCGGGAACTCGTCAAGGGCGGCATCGGCTCCCCGCTCGCCCGGGTGCTCGCCGAGCGCTCCGGCAGCGATGCCGAGGTCGTGCCCGACCGCCTGGGACTGCTCGCGCACATCCGCTTCACCGCACCGGACGAGGGCACCTGGACCCTCACGGACGCCGGTCGTGGCTGGCTGACGACGGCGTGGCCCGAGCGCTGGCGGGACCTCGTCGCCCGCTGGCACGACGGACTCGACCCGGCCGTGCACGAGGTCTTGACGACCGCCGGCGCCGACTGGACCGACCTGGTCACGCTCGGGCGCTGGGCCTTCCCGGCGGGTGCGCGCTGGCTCGACGCGACGCTGCTCGACGTCGGCGGCACGGCGAACGCCCTCGGGGTGACCGTCGACGGCGTCGTCACCGACACCGGTGCCGCCCTGCTCGGTGACGACCCCGACGTCGCGGCTCGGGCCGCACAGGCGGACCTGCCGCAGACCGTCGACGGTGTCTACCTGCAGCACGACCTGACCGTGATCGCCCCGGGACCGCTGGCCCCCGCCACGGACGCCGAACTCCGGAGCGTCGCGGACCTCGAAGCACCCGGACTCGCCGCGCGGTACCGGGTGTCGGACGACTCCCTGCGCCGGGCACTGCGCGCCGGCCGCTCCCGCGACGACGTGCTCGGGTTGTTCGAGCGCCTCGGACTGACCGGCGTGCCGCAGCCCCTGGCGTACCTGGTCGACGAGGTCGCGGCGCGCGACGGCAGCATCGTGGTCGACCGTGCCCAGGACGGTCTCGGTGCGGTGGTGCGCGGCACCCCCGACCAGCTGGACCTGATCGGGGTGGACGCCGAGCTGCGCCAGATGGCGTGGGAACGGCCCGACCTGACGACCCTGGTGACCCGCTACCCGGCGCACGTCGTGCACGCCGCGCTCGAGGACCAGCGCTACCCGGCCGTGCTGCAACCCGGCGCCCGCCCGGAGACGCACCACGGGCCTCCAGGCCGTCGCCGTGTCGCCAGCCGCTCGCCGGAAGCGGCGGCCCGCGCCGTCGTCGGACGGCTCCGGCTGACGACCGAACGCGGCGCTGCCGAACCGGAGCAGGAGTGGCTCGGGCGCCAGATCGACCTGGCCGTGCGGGGCCGCACACCGATCCGCGTGGTCGTGAAGATGCCGGACGGCACCGAGCGGCCGTTCTCGATCGTGCCCACGTCCGTCGCCGCCGGACGTGTCCGCGGCAAGGACACCACGGCCGACGTGGAGCGCACGCTGCCCCTGTCGCTCGTCGTGTCCGTCGACAGCGAAGCCTGACCCAGGCGCGCACCGCTAGGCTGGCAGGTCATGAACGGACCGCTGATCGTCCAGAGCGACCGCACCGTGTTGCTCGAGGTGGCGCACCCCGACGCCGACGACGCACGCCACGAGCTCGCGGTGTTCGCCGAGCTCGAACGCGCGCCCGAACACGTGCACACCTACCGGGTCACGCGCCTGGGCCTGTGGAACGCGCGTGCCGCTGGCCACGACGCCGAGAGCATGATCGACACGCTCGAGCGCTACGCGAAGTTCCCGGTGCCGCAGAGCGTGACCGTGGACATCCGCGACACGGTCGCCCGCTACGGACGGCTCGTGATCCGTCGCGAGGACCCGGCCGACGCTCCCGTGATCGCGAACTCCCCGTCCGAGGAACTCGAGCGCCAGCCCACGCTGCTGCTGACCGCGACCGACCCGTCGGTCCTGGCCGAGGTCACCCGCTCCAAGCGGATCAAGCCGCTGCTCGGCGACAAGCGTTCGGACACCGCGATCGAACTGCAGCAGTGGGCGCGCGGACAGGTCAAGCAAGAGCTCGTGAAGCTCGGCTGGCCCGCCGAGGACCTGGCCGGGTACACACCGGGGCAACCGCACGCGATCGACCTCGACACCACCGAGTGGGACCTGCGCCAGTACCAGCAGGACGCGGTGCAGAGCTTCTTCGCGCAGGGGTCCGGCGTGGTCGTGCTGCCCTGTGGTGCGGGCAAGACGCTCGTCGGCGCCGGCGCGATGGCCACGGTCAAGGCGACCACGCTCATCCTGGTCACCAACACCGTCTCCGCCCGGCAGTGGCGTTCCGAGCTGCTGAAGCGGACCAGCCTGACCGAGGACGAGATCGGCGAGTACTCCGGCAGCGTCAAGGAGATCCGCCCGGTCACGATCGCGACGTACCAGATCCTGACCGCCCGCCGGAAGGGCGAGTACACGCACCTGTCGCTGCTCGACGCCCTCGACTGGGGCCTGGTGGTCTACGACGAGGTGCACCTGCTGCCGGCACCCGTCTTCAAGCTGACGGCCGACCTGCAGGCCCGTCGACGTCTGGGCCTGACCGCGACACTGGTCCGCGAGGACGGGCGCGAGGGCGACGTGTTCTCGCTCATCGGACCGAAGCGGTACGACGCGCCGTGGAAGGAGATCGAGGCCCAGGGCTACATCTCCCCCGCCGAGTGCTACGAGGTGCGCATCGACCTGCCGCACGAGGACCGGCTCGAGTACGCGGCGTCCGGCGACGACGAGCGCTACCGGCTCGCGGCGACGACCCCGGCGAAGACCCCGGTGGTGCGTGCGCTCATCGACAAGCACCGGGGCGAGCAGATCCTGGTGATCGGCCAGTACATCGACCAGCTCGACGCGCTGGCGTCGTCGCTCGACGCGGCCGAGATCACGGGCTCCACGCCCGTCGACGAACGTGAGCGGCTGTACCAGGAGTTCCGCGACGGTTCGATCGACGTGCTCGTGGTGTCCAAGGTCGCGAACTTCTCGGTCGACCTGCCGGACGCCACGGTGGCCATCCAGGTGTCGGGGTCGTTCGGGTCCCGGCAGGAAGAGGCCCAGCGTCTGGGCAGACTGCTGCGTCCGAACAAGGACGGCCTGCCGGCGTCGTTCTACACGCTCGTGACGCGGGACACCGTCGACCAGGACTTCGCGCAGAACCGGCAGCGGTTCCTGGCGGAGCAGGGCTACTCGTACACGATCCTCGATGCCGACCAGATCCAGGGCGTACCCCAGGCGCTCTCAGGAAACGCCTAGGGAACAGTCAGAGGATAGGGCCATGACCGATGGACCCAAGATCCTCATCGTCGATGACGAGCCGAACATCCGCGACCTCCTGACGACCTCGCTGCGTTTCGCCGGGTTCGCCGTCCGTGCCGTCGGCAACGGCGCACAGGCCATCTCCGCCGTGCTCGAGGAAGAGCCGGACCTCATCATCCTCGACGTCATGCTCCCCGACATGAACGGCTTCGGCGTCACGAAGCGGCTGCGGTCGTCCGGGTACACCTCGCCGATCCTGTTCCTGACGGCGAAGGACGACACCGAGGACAAGATCACCGGGCTCACGGTCGGCGGCGACGACTACGTCACCAAGCCGTTCTCGCTCGACGAGATCGTCGCCCGCATCAAGGCGATCCTGCGACGCACGATGAACGACGAAGAAGACGCGATCATCCGCGCTGGCGAGCTCACGATGGACCAGGACACCCACGAGGTCACGATCGGCGACGCGCAGATCGAGCTCTCGCCCACCGAGTTCAAGCTGCTGCGCTACCTGATGCTCAACCCGAACCGGGTGCTGTCCAAGGCGCAGATCCTCGACCACGTGTGGGAGTACGACTTCAACGGCGACGCCGGCATCGTCGAGTCCTACATCTCGTACCTCCGTCGCAAGCTCGACCAGTACTCGACCGAGCCGATCATCCAGACCAAGCGCGGCTTCGGCTACATGCTCAAGGCGTCCAAGGCCTCGTAGTCGACGTCCTGGTTCTCACGGCGCTCGTCCGGTTTCGCCGGGCGGGCGCCGTCTACCGTTGAGGCACGATGCACTCGAGAATGAACCGCTGGTGGGACGGCATCTCCCTGCGCACCAAGATCACCGGCATCACGGTGCTCCTGGTGGCGCTCGGGCTGCTCGTCGCGGGGCTCGGCACCATGACGGTGCTCTCCACCTACCTGGTCCAGCGCCTGAACGACCAGGTGACGACGACGACGTCGCAGCTCGAGGGGCAGAACGTCTCCGACGGCGAGCAGTACTGCAAGCTCTCCGTCGTGGTCCAGGAGAGCTCGTACGTGGCCGCCTACGACAGCGACGGCAAGCAGATCTGCGACACGCAGTCCACCACCCGGCCGGACATCTCGGCGCTCGACTTCGCCACGGCCACCAAGATGACCACGCCGTTCACGCTGTACGACAAGCAGCACAACCACGAGTGGCGCGCACAGGTCATCCCGGCCAACCTGCAGAACCTGTCGACCGGCGCCACCGAGACCGGCTACGTGCTCGTCGCGGTCTCCAGCGCCGACACCGACCAGACGATCGCCCGGTTCACCTTCATCTTCCTGGGCTTCGGCGCCTCGGTGATCCTGCTCGGGGCGA
Organism: Curtobacterium sp. VKM Ac-2922; assembly: GCF_022815645.1. Lineage (GTDB taxonomy): Bacteria > Actinomycetota > Actinomycetes > Actinomycetales > Microbacteriaceae > Curtobacterium. The sequence continues at coordinate 110,432 of NZ_JALGRO010000007.1, forward strand.
TGCTCACCCGGCTGCTCGTGACGGCGACGTTCGACCCGCTGCGCGACGTCGAGGACACGGCCGCCCGGTTCGCCGCCGGTGACTTCAACCAGCGCCTCGACGCCGACACCCCCAACACCGAGGTCGGCCGCCTGAACCGGTCCCTCAACGCCATGCTCGAGCGGATCGACAGCGCGTTCGAGGACCGCGAGCGCACCATCGCCCAGATGCGTCGCTTCGTGGGTGACGCCTCGCACGAGCTCCGCACGCCACTGGTGTCACTCCGCGGGTACGCCGAGCTGTACCGGATGGGGGCGCTCCGCAAGGACGAGGACGTCGCCCAGGCGATGGAGCGCATCGAGAAGGAAGCCCAGCGCATGGGCCTGCTCGTGCAGGACCTGCTGCAGCTCGCCCGCATCGACGAGTCGAAGCCGCTCGAACTCGGGCCCGTCGACCTCGTGGTCATCGCACGCGACTCCGCGCTCGACACCATGGCGTCGAACCCCGACCGCGAGATCCAGGTCCTGGTCGAGGACTCGGTCACCGGCGAGAACGTCCCGCAGGCCGTCCGGGCACCCTCGGCGTTCGGACCCGGTGCCGTCTCGCCGACCTCGCCCGACTCCGCGCCGATGTCCCCCTCCGCCAACACCACGGGCCCGATCGCGTTCTCGCGCCAGACGCTCGCCCGCCTGCGCACGCGCCGCAACCGCGCGATGGAGCTCGAGGGTGCCATCGACCCCGAGACCACCCCGCTGCCCACCGTCGTGCTGCCGAAGCGCCCGCCGATCGTCCTGGCCGAAGAGAACAAGATCCGCCAGGTCGTGACGAACCTGATGGGCAACGCGATGCGGTTCACCGCGCACGACGACCCCATCGAGATCGGCATCGGGGTCGACGACGACCGCGACATGGCGCACATCGACGTCATCGACCACGGCGAGGGCATCCCGCCGCAGCTGCGCGAGAAGATCTTCCAGCGCTTCTGGCGTGCCGACACCTCGCGCGCCCGCGACACCGGCGGATCGGGCCTGGGGCTCGCCATCGTGTCGGGCATCGTCGCGGCACACGGCGGCTCCGTCGAGGTCATCGACACCCCGGGCGGCGGGGCCACCTTCCGCATCTGGCTGCCCCTGCTCCCCCGCGACTGGGCCCCGACCCCCGCTCCCGAGTCCCCCACGCCCTGACGCCCGCCCGACCCGCGCCGCGCCCCTCGCCTGACGCGCACGTGTCCCTGCCCCTCGCCACCACCGGTCACAACACCCCGCTCGTGTTCGCCGAGTGGTCGAAGAACGTCGCTCGCGCGGTGCCCGATCGACGTTCTTCGACCGGTCGGTGCTCGGCGAGCGGGATGTCGTGACCACTCAGGATCACGCGCGGAGCCGGTTCGGAGCCCTTCGGCCCTGATCACGCTGCGAGTCGACGGGTGCTGCCCAGTCGCTGCTCGAAGGCCTGACGCAGACGCTCGAAGACGGCCGCGGGGCGATGTGCGTCCGACGCGGTGGCGTGCACGGCGATCCAGTCGTTGACGACGAATCCGTTGTCGCGGCGCTGATCGTGCTGGAACACGTCTCGCTCACGATGGTGGTCGCCGTCGTACTCGAACGCGATCTTGAGCTCGGGCCACGCCATGTCGACCCGTCCGAGCAGTCGGCCGTCCGGATCGCGGACGTCGACGTTGAGCTCGGGTTCGGGGAACCCCGCGTCGACCAACGCCAGCCGGAACCACGACTCCATCGCGGACTCGGAGCCCACCCGGACCAGATCGGCCGCCGTCCGCGCAACCACCGAGGACCGGGAGCCCGGGACGATCGCCGCGCCGAGGGCATCGATCGTCGTCGCGAACTCGCTCCGCCCCACGAAGTGGTCCCCGACGGCGACGAGCGCGCGGACCCCGAGCAGTGACGCGCACTGCGCCCAGGCCGTTGCGGGCGTGGCCAGCGACAGCCCGGAATGCTCGACCGCCTGGGCGGCCGAGAGGCGATGGGCGCGGACGTTGGGCCGACGCATCCGAGCGCGATCCGCGGTCGTGGACACGTGCACCGTCGGGTCGTCCTGCACGGCGCGGGGAAGCGGTGCACCCCACAGTCGGGCCGCGGTGGTGTGACTGAAGAACTGGTCCGGACGCATGACGACCGCCAGCGCCTCGATGAACGACGCGAATCCCTCGTTGCCCATGACGACACGAACGCCGTGCACCGGAGCGGACAGGTCAGAACGCCGGAGCCGTTCGGCGTTCACTCCGAGGGCAGCGGCGTCGGAGACCCGGAAGGCTCCGCGTCCGAGGTCTCCGGGCAGGGGTCGCAGGCGGGGCATCCTCGATCATGACGTCGACCGCCGTGGTCGCAACCGCTCGTCGGACGGAACTGTGGAGAACCAGGCGTGCCGAGCCTCCTGTGCAGGACCTCGAAGCGGTGTTCTGGCCGCGTCCGAGCCCACCCGCCGATCTCACCGGTCAGGAATCACCGGCGGTCTGACGCCGACTGGTCGCAGGTCGTCGCTCCAGGCCCGGCGGACCGACAGTTCGTGACCGCTCAGCGGACGTGAGCGGGGTGTTGTGACCGGTCGTTGCGGGAGCTCCGCCACCGGCGCGCGGGAGCCCCGGCGCACGGGAGCGCGGGAGCCCCGGAGCGCGGCAGCACCCGCCTCCGGCACCGCCCCGGCGCGCGAGAGCCCCGGCGCGCGGCAGCACCGCCCCGGCATCGCCACCGCCCCCGGCACACGGAAGGGCCCCCGCACGCGCTGCGTGCGGGGGCCCTTCCGTGTCAGGACTGGATCAGAAGTCCATGCCACCCGTCGGGTCGCCGGCCGGAGCGGCCGCGGCGCGCTCGGGCTTGTCGGCGACGACGACCTCGGTCGTCAGGAACAGACCGGCGATCGACGCAGCGTTCTGCAGCGCCGAGCGCGTGACCTTGGCGGGGTCGATGATGCCCGCGGCGATCAGGTCGACGTACTCGCCGGTCGCGGCGTTGAGGCCCCAGCCCGCTTCGAGCTCGCGGACCTTGGCGGCCACGACACCCGGCTCGAGACCGGCGTTGAGCGCGATCTGCTTGAGCGGCGCGTCGATGGCCACGCGGACGATGTTCGCACCGGTCGCCTCGTCACCCTCGAGGGTGAGCGAGTCGAGCGCGACCTTGCCGGCCTGGATCAGGGCGACGCCACCGCCGGCGACGATGCCCTCTTCCACAGCGGCCTTGGCGTTGCGCACGGCGTCCTCGATGCGGTGCTTGCGCTCCTTGAGCTCGACCTCGGTCGCGGCACCCGCCTTGATGACGGCCACGCCACCGGCGAGCTTCGCGAGGCGCTCCTGGAGCTTCTCGCGGTCGTAGTCGGAGTCGGTCGCCTCGATCTCGGAGCGGATCTGACGGACGCGGCCCGCGATCTGCTCGGTGTCGCCGGCACCTTCGACGATCGTGGTCTCGTCCTTGGTGATGACGACCTTGCGCGCCTTGCCGAGCAGGTCGAGCGTGGCGTTCTCGAGCTTGAGGCCGACCTCTTCGGAGATGACCTGGCCACCGGTCAGGATCGCGATGTCCTGCAGCATGGCCTTGCGACGGTCACCGAAGCCCGGGGCCTTGACGGCGACGGACTTGAAGATGCCGCGGATCTTGTTCACGACGAGCGTGGCCAGGGCCTCGCCGTCGACGTCCTCGGCGATGATGAGGAGCTGCTTGCCGGCCTGGATCACCTTGTCGACGACCGGCAGCAGGTCCTTGATGTTCGAGATCTTCGAGTTGACGATCAGGATGTAGGCGTCTTCGAAGACGGCTTCCTGACGCTCGGGGTCGGTGACGAAGTACTGCGACAGGTAGCCCTTGTCGAAGCGCATGCCCTCGGTGAGCTCGAGTTCGGTGCCGAAGGTGTTCGACTCCTCGACGGTGACGACGCCTTCCTTGCCGACCTTGTCGATCGCCTCGGCGATGAGCGCACCGATGGTCGGGTCCGCGGCCGAGATCGACGCGGTGGCGGCGATCTGGTCCTTGGTCTCGATCTCCTTGGCGTTCGCGAGCAGCTGGTCCGAGACGGCCGCGACGGCCTTCTCGATGCCGCGCTTCAGCGAGACGGGGTCGGCGCCGGCTGCGACGTTGCGCAGGCCTTCGCGGACCAGGGCCTGGGCGAGCACGGTCGCGGTGGTCGTTCCGTCACCGGCGACGTCGTCGGTCTTCTTGGCGACCTCCTTGACGAGCTCGGCACCGATCTTCTCGTACGGGTCGTCGAGCTCGATCTCCTTGGCGATGGAGACACCGTCGTTCGTGATCGTGGGGGCGCCCCACTTCTTCTCGAGGACGACGTTTCGGCCGCGCGGGCCGAGCGTCACCTTCACGGCGTCGGCCAGCTGGTTCAGGCCGCGCTCGAGGCCACGACGGGCCTCTTCGTCGAAAGCAATGATCTTTGCCATGTGAGTTTCTCGTCCCTCCAGGACAACGTGGGGGTCTTCCGGCACTCAGCGTGACCGAGCGCCTGCGCACGCGGCGTCAGCCGGTGCACCTGGCACTCAGTACGACCGAGTGCCAAGCCCGATTCTGGCACTCGACCCCTGAGAGTGCAACACGCACCGACCAGCGGGTCCCGGCACGACGAACGCGCGCACCCGGCCGACACGACCAGCACGCACGCACGCACACCCGGCACGACGAACGCGCCGCCCCGGTGGGGACGGCGCGTTCCTCGTGTGGTTCGGCGACTACGCCGGACGGACCGACTCGGCCTGCGGGCCCTTCGACCCCGTGCCGACGTCGAACGTCACTGCCTGGCCCTCCTCGAGGACCTTGTAGCCGTTCATGTCGATGGCCGAGTAGTGGACGAACACGTCCTGGCCCCCTCCATCGACGGTGATGAAGCCGAAGCCCTTCTCAGCGTTGAACCACTTGACGGTTCCGTTGGCCATGATCTGTTGCTCCCTGCGGTACTGCTTGTCGCGAACGACGGGGCCGTCGGGTGACGCCGTCGGGTCCAGGGTGGTGCGCATCGTGCGTACCGAGGTCCGACGACATTGCGATCACTCCGGTGACCACTTGTGACTCTAATCAGGAACAGCCCGCGGGCAAGCGGTGTGACGGACATTTCCGGTACCCGCCGCCGGAACTCAACGTGCCGGAAACACGATCGTCACAAATGCGGTCCCGAATGCGCCGACTGCCACGGATCAACCGGTGTAGTCAGCCCCCAGCACGACACTGACGTCGGCGTTCGGGAATGCAGCGGACTGTTCCACAGCGGTCGTTCCGAGGGACTTCGCGATCCCTTCGGCGAGGGCCTTCTGTGACTCCTGCTGGTAGTACACGATGGTGGACGCCGTGCCGGTCGTGCCCGCGTTGCCGCTCGACGTGACCTTCCACCCCGCCGTGGTCAGCGTGCTCGTGCCCTTCGCCGCGAGTCCCGCGGTCGAGGTGCCGTTCAGGACGACGAGCGTCGTGCTGCCCTGGTCGGCCGGCGTGGCCGCTGCCGGGGTCGACGGCGACGACGAGTCCGAGGGGGACGCCGATGCCGACGCGGACGAGGACGCCGACGGCGAGGACGACGCGTCCGACCCGGAGAACGAGTAGCTGCCGTTCAGCAGCGCCAGCACGAGCACGCCGATGCCGACCAGCACCCCGGTGGCCAGGGCGGCCCAGGCGAACGCGATCCATCCGCGACCACGACGGTGCATGCCACGGTGCGCCCCGACGCGCGGACCGTCGGTCACGTCGTCGAAACGGTCATGGGGGAATCTCGTCATCGTTCCTCTTCGGTTCCGTTGGCACCCGGCAGGGCGAAGCTGCGCGCCGCACGCGCCGCGGTGCGCGACCGGCGCAGCCGCTGCAGGCGTCCGACGAGCTGCGGGTCGTGGGCGAGCGCGGCCGGCGAGTCGATCACGCGGTTGAGCACCTGGTAGTAGCGCGCCGGCGACATGTCGAACTCGACCCGGATCTCCGCCTCTTTCGTCCGGTCGTGCCGTGCCCGTTCGTGCTCGAACGCGAGCACGTGCTTGGCGAGCTCGCTGAGCTCGTCCGCGGGGATGGCGGTCACGACGGGTCCGATCGCGTTCGGGGAACAGGTCTCGCACATCGTAGGGGCGCGGTCGATGCCGACCCTGGCATGGCCCTGGACTGTCGCGGAATCGGCCCTGGGGGTTCTCAGACCGGACGGACCCACCGCACGCGTGTGCCGAACGCGTCGGACACCGCGACCGCGACGCCGTCGAGCGAGAGCGTCGCGAAGGCGTCCGGGTCGGCAGGGTCGACGTCGTCGGGCAGTGTGGCCGCCACGTCGCGCAGGATGCCGGTGCGCTCGAGCGCGACCCACCGCACGCCGCGCTCGCGGATCCGGTCGACGAACCGTTGCCGTTCGGCTCCCGGCACGTAGACCAGGGTGCCGGTGGTCAGGACGAGGGGCTCGCAGCCATCGGGCAGCGCGTCGATCGCGGCGTCGAGGTCGTCCGGCACACGGCCGGTGATGCGGACGGGAGGCACGGCGAGCGTCGCCGACATCGCCGATCGCATCAGGGCGATGCGGTCCAGGGCCTCGGGCGGCACCGCCTGCACCAGCCGGTCGAGGGCGTCCGGCGCGGCCGGGTCGATGGGGTGGGGGTCGAGGGCGACCCGCGCGGCGATGCGGATCGGCGCCGTGGCCGGCGCCGGCAGCGCTCCCCAGGCGTCGGCGACCAGGTGGATCGACGGGTCCGCGGGCGCGGTGTGCATCCGGACGGTGCGGTGTCGCACCCCCTGCCGGACGTCGCGCCCCCGCGCACCGGGGTGCGATGTCGCGAGAGGGGTGCGATCGGGGTCGGTGCCGTCTGCGACGCGGTAGTCCAGGGTCACGCGGTCCGGGATCGAGCACAGGCCCGCGGACGCGCCGACGTCCACCAGGCCGATCGGTCGGTCGACGGACCTGGCGACCATCGCGACGACCGGCACGACGGGACCGAGCCGCCGCGGGTCGTTGGCCTGCACCGTGGCGGTGGCGAGGGCCGTGACCAGCGCGGGCCGGGCCTCCTGTCCGAGGGCGCGGAGCGCTGCCGGGTCCGACGGGTCGGCGCCGAGCGACCGTGCGACCGCGAACAGCAGCTCCGGCTGCCGCTGGGTCGGCGGGAGCTGCTCGAGCATCGCGACCAGGTCGTCGTCGAGCGACCGCGCCCACGCGGCGTAGGCCGGCGACACGGCGGCGATGCGATCGGCGTAGGCCGCGTACCGCTCGCGGGTGCTCATCCGTCTGCCGGGCGGTACATCCCGACGTGGGTGATGCCGGCCTCGACGTAGGGGTCGCCGAAGCGGACGAACCCGTGCCGCTCGTACAGCGCGGCGACGTACTGCTGCGCGTGCAGGACGACCGGCTCGTGACCGTGCTCCTGCAGCACCGCCGCGACCAGTCCACCGGCGATCCCGGTGCCGCGGTGCTCGGGGTGCGTGGCGACCCGGCCGATCACCCACGCCGGGGGTGCACTGTCGGCAGGGCGCGTCTCGGCCGGGGCGGGCCGGATCAGGCGCAGGTACCCGACGGCGACGTCGTCGGTCCCGAACCACCAGTGCTCGGTGTCCGGCTCGCGGTCACGTCCGTCGAAGTCCTCGTCGGTGACCCGTTGTTCGAGCGCGAAGACGCGGTTGCGCAGCCGGACGATGCCGTACAGTTCGTCCGTCGTCAGACGGGTCCATCGAGCGCCGTGCACGGAATGTCTGGACATCGCGGCGAGTTTACTGAAGGTGGCCGACGACCCCGGCCGGAAGCAAGGAGGAACCCATGGCACACAACGTCGAGAAGACCGACGCCGAGTGGCGCGAAGAGCTCTCCCCGGAGCAGTACGCCGTCCTCCGTCAGGCCGGTACCGAGCGGCCGTGGACCGGCGAACTGCTGGACGAGGAACGTGCCGGCATCTACACGTGTGCGGCGTGCAACGCCGAGCTGTTCAAGAGCGGCACGAAGTTCGACTCCGGCTGCGGCTGGCCGTCGTTCTACGAGTCGGTGGACCCCCAGGCCGTCACGCTCATCGAGGACAAGTCGATGGGCATGGTCCGGACCGAGGTCCGGTGCGCGAACTGCGGTTCACACCTGGGCCACGTGTTCCCCGACGGGTTCGGCACCCCCACCGGTGACCGGTACTGCATGAACTCGCTGTCGCTGAACTTCACCGAGAAGACCCCGGCCGAATAGCACGCAGATCCTGAACCGCGCATCGCTAAGATGGGCGGGTCAGCCAGCATGGCGCAATTGGTAGCGCACCGTACTTGTAATACGGGGGTTGCGGGTTCAAGTCCCGCTGCTGGCCCCAACACCCGGACGGTGAGCATCCCGGGCGGTGAGCACCCCGGACGGCGAGAGCCCCGAGCGACGTGGTCGCTCGGGGCTCTCGGCGCAGGTGGAACACGGATCAGGAGTGTTCCTGGCGCTCAGCACGGTAACCAGCCGGCCGTACCGGGATACTGACATCCCGGGGAGGGGCTCGTCCAGGGTTCCTGCCCGACCTCGCGGGTTCCCGCAAGGAATCGTCAGCGACCGCCCTGGATCTTGCGCTCTCGTTGCGCGACACCGGCGGTGCCGTAGGGGTAGTCGTCGATCCGCGGTGCGCTGGCGTCGGTGAGGCGCTGCAGCTCGTCGTCGGTCAACACGAGGTCGGCCGCGCCGAGGTTGTCCTCGAGCTGGGAGATCGTCCGTGCACCGAGGATGACACTCGTGACCGCCGGACGCGCGAGCAGCCAGGCGAGTGCGACCTGCGACTTCGAGGCACCGTGCGCGTCGGCCACTGCGGACACGGCGTCGAGCACCTGCCACGTGCGCTCGTCGCCGTTGCGGGCCTCCCACGCCTCCATGCCGCGCTCGGGGTTCTCCCCCAGACGAGTCGACCCGGTCGGGGCCTCGTCGCGCTGGTACTTGCCCGACAGCCAGCCGCCCGCCAGGGGCGACCAGGGCAGCATCCCCATGCCGGCGTCCAGGCAGGCGGGGACGATCTCGTGCTCGATGTCGCGCACGAGCAGGTTGTACTGCGGCTGCAGGGTCACGGGCGGCGCCCACCCGTGGGCCTTCGCCTCGTAGACGGCCTTGGTGATCTGGTACCCGAGGTAGTTCGAGAAACCGTACGAGCCGATCTTGCCCGCGGTGACGGCGTCGTCGAGGAAGCGCAGGGTCTCCTCGATCGGGGTCAGCGCGTCCCACGCGTGCATCTGGTACAGGTCGATGTGGTCGACGCCGAGCCGTTCGAGCGAGGCGTCGAGGGCCACGCGCAGGTGCCGCCGGGACAGGCCCAGGTCGTTCGGGCCGTCCCCCTGGGGGAACCGCCCCTTGGTCGCGATGACGACCTGCTGGGCTTCGGTGGGGTGGGCTGCGAGCCACCGTCCGATGATGCGCTCCGACTCGTTGCCGGAGTACACGTCCGCCGTGTCGACGAGCGTGCCGCCGGCTGCGACGAAGGTGTCGAGCATCTGGTGCGAGGTGGCTTCGTCGGCTTCGCTGCCGAAGGTCATGGTGCCGAGGGTGAGGGAGGACACCGCTGTCCCGCTGTTCCCGAGGAGTCTGTGTTCCATGCGCCGGACGCTACGCCGCACGGGCTGCGCGGCGAGAGGCCCTGCGAGTACCGGTCAGCCCGCTTGTCCGAGGAACGCGATCGCCGCCTGGCGGAACGCCCGCGACGTCGGGGCATTGAAGTGGTTCCGTCCCGGGATCTCGAAGAACTCGGCGTTCGGCGCGGCCTCGGCCAGCCGGACGGCACTGTCGCGGATGCCGTCCTCGCTGCCCGCCGCCATCAGGATCGGCTGCGCGGGGGCGTTCGCCGGCGTCGGCTCGATGCTGTTCCGCATCCCTTCGACCATCGCCACGAGGGCCCGGAGGTCGTTGCCCTCGACGTTGCCCGCCATCGTCAGGTACCCGTTCGTCACGCGGTCCTCGATCGGGGTGCCGTCGGTCAGGTACGCCCGTGCCTGGTCGACCCGCACGCGGCGCATCGGGTCGGCGTCGGGGATCCCGCCGAACACCGCGCGGGTGATCCGGTCCGGGATCCGCTCGGCGGTGTGCCACCCGACGCGCGCACCGAGCGAGTACCCGAGGAACGCGACGTCGTCGAGCAGGTACGTGTCGATGACCGTGGTCACGTCGGCCACCAGCAGGTCCATCGAGTAGGCGTCGGGCTCGTGCGGCTTGGCGGACGCACCGTGTCCGCGCTGGTCGAGCGCGACGACCCGGTAGCCGGCGCGGACCAGGTCGCGTGTCCAGCCGGAGGCGTGCCAGTTCAGGATCGCCGCCGAGGCGAACCCGTGCACGGCCACCACGGCGGGCGCGTCGGGGTCGCCGAAGTCGTACGTGGCGATGCGCCGACCGTCGGGCGACATGACGGCGCGGGGCAGGGGCGCGGCGGGGACGAGTGACATGACCTCCCAGGCTAGCGGGGCACTGTGGCGGCCATGGACGGCTACGGCGGTGATCAGGTCCGGGCGGCGGAGCGGCCGCACCTGGACGCGGGGGAACCCCTCATGCAGCGGGCGGCGGCCGGACTGGCGACGATCGTCGGCCGGCTGCTCGACGACCCCGCCGAACGGCCGGGCGACGGACCGGGATCGGTCCTGCTGCTGGTGGGCAGCGGCGACAACGGCGGTGACGCCCTGTTCGCGGGTGCGCACCTGGCAGCCGACGGGAGGCACGTGGCAGTGCTGCGCGTCGGCTCACGGGTCCACGAGGCGGGCCTGGCAGCGGCGCTGGGAGCCGGTGCGGTCCTCCTGGACGGTCCGCCGGAGCAGGTCGTGACCGACGCGGCGCTCGGCGCCGACCTGGTGCTCGACGCGGTCCTCGGCATCGGCGTGCACGGCGCGTCCGCGCTCCGTTCCCCCGCACGCGAGGTCGTGCAGGCGATCCGTGAGCTCGCCCGCGACCAGCGGGCGCCGTTCGTCGTCGCCGTGGACGTGCCGAGCGGCATCGACGTCGACACCGGCGCCGTGGCGGACGACCACGTGCTGCAGGCGGACGTCACCGTCACCTTCGGCGGGGTGAAGGCGGGACTGCTGCGGGGCCCCGGCGCCACGCTCGCCGGGCGGATCGAACTGGTCGACGTCGGCATCGCGGACGACCTGGCGACGGTGGAGCCGCTCGTCCGTACCCTCGGACCATGACGTTCAACGACGACTCGCAGCTCGGCGGCGGCAAGGTCAAGCGGCGCGGGCGGACCGCGGGCATCGCCGGGGGCGGGGTCGGCGTGGTCGCGATCGTGGTGTTCCTGATCGCCCAGTTCACCGGCGTCGACCTGAGCGGTGTCGTCGGTGACGGCAATGGCCTCACACCGATCCAGCAGGACGGCGGGCAGGCATCCCCGGTGGCCGAGTGCCGCACGGGCCGGGACGCCAACGCCAGCATCGACTGCCGGATGGAGGGCGCTGCCGAGTCGCTCGACGCGTACTGGACGTCCGAGAGCCGGCAGCTCGGCGTCCCGTACTCCACGCCCGACTTCTTCCTGTTCGACGGTTCGACGGACACCGCGTGCGGGACGGCCTCGGCGTCGACGGGGCCGTTCTACTGCCCGCCGGACCGCGCGATCTACCTGGACACCGCCTTCTACGACGACCTGCAGACGACGTACGGGTCGTCGGGGGGACCGCTGGCCCAGATGTACGTCGTGGCGCACGAGTGGGGGCACCACGTGCAGCAGCTGCAGGGCACGTTCGCCGACACCGACCGCAGTGGCACCGGGGCGTCGTCGGGCAGCGTCCGCGTCGAGCTGCAGGCCGACTGCTACGCGGGCGCCTGGGCCGGGGACGCCGCGACGACGCAGTCCGCCAACGGCACGACGTTCTTCGAGCCGTTCACCCGGGCGCAGATCGCCGATGCGCTGTCCGCGGCGAGCGCGGTCGGGGACGACAGCATCCAGCGGCGTTCGAGCGGCCAGGTCGACCCGGACTCGTTCACGCACGGCACGAGCGAGCAGCGGCAGCGCTGGTTCACCCGCGGCTACGAGCAGGGTGCCGGCACGTGCGACACGCTGAGCGTGCCCGCGTCCGCGCTCTGACCGACCGCACACGCGCTGCCGCGCACCCCGGGCGGTCACGACACCCCGCTCACGTCCGCCGAGTGGTCACGAAACGTCGGCCGGGCCGGCGCGCAGCGACGACCGGCGACCGGTCGGCGGCACACCGACAGGGTGTTGCGACCGGTGGCGCGGGCCGACGCGACTGCCTGGAGGCCCGGAGCACGCCCGCCGGACCGCCACCGGGCCTCCAGACGGGCGGCTCCAGGACCCCCGACGCGCACCCGGGACGCACCCCGGGCGGTCACGACACCCCGCTCACGTCCGCCGAGTGGTCACGAAACGTCGGCCGGGCCAGCGCGCAGCTACGACCGGCGACCGGTCGGCGGCACGCCGACGGGGTGTTGCGACCGGTCAGGAAGCGCTGGGAGACGCCGAGGCGCTGGGGGTCGGCGTGGGGGTGCGAGTCGGGGTCGGGGTCGGGGTCGGCGTCTCGTCGCCCGCACCCGCGGCCGTGATGACGAACGTCCGGAACTCCTCGTTCGTGAACGGCTGCGAGTACTCGTACCGCTGCCCGTTGACCAGCACGAGCGGCACCCCGGGGAACTCGTTCAGCGTCGTGCCGGGGACGTCCCCGCCCGTGACGGCGCTCGTCCGCTCGTCCACCCACTTGCCGTAGCGCTGGTCCGTGATGCACGAGTCGATGGTGCCGGTGTCGCGGATCCCGTCGACACGGTGGACGATGCGCTGCAGCTGGGCGTCCGTCAGCCCCGCGGTGCCCTGCTCGGGCTGCGCTGCGAACAGTGCCCGGTTGACGGCCCAGAACGAGTCCGGCGACGACTCGGCCACGCACGCGGCGGCGTTGGCCGCACGGAGTGAGTACTTCGTGCCCTGCGAGCGGTTCGACAGCGTGGCCACGGGGTGGATGTCGACCGTCGCCGCTCCGGAGTCGACGAGTCCCTCGAGGTAGGTGCGGTTGGTCTTCTCGAAGGCGGCGCACTCGGGGCAGTTGTAGTCGACGTACATCGTGATGCGCACCGGCTCGGCGGAGTCCGTCGCACTCGCCGAGGGACTCGAGGACGCGGACGCGCCGGAGACGGCCTTCAGGTCCTGCCCGATCGTGATGCCACCGCGGGACATCGATGACGGGCCGGGCCCGGCGGGCTTCGTCGAGTCGATGAGCACGAGCGTGACGACCGTCGCGGCGGCGATGAGCACGACCCCCAGGCCGACCTGCAGGCCGATCCGGACGCCCCGCTGTCGGCGCTTCTGCTGGGTCCGGGCACGCTGGGCGCGCTCGCGGGCTGCTGCTCGGCGCTGGTTCCGCTCGGCGCGGGCATCACCCTCGGGGCGGTTCGTCATTCGTGGGTCGTCCTCCTGATCGGGGTCCGACCGCGTTCACCCCCGAGCGCGGCGGACAGACCCGGTCGATCGTAGTGGGGGGCTCTGGGAAGCGCCCAATCGGTGCTGGGAGTGCGCCGACCACCCCGCAAGAAGGGGACAGGACACTGGCGCTGCCCGGGGAAACCGTGTTGTATGAGCACCGTTGGTCGACGACGACCAACCGGGTTCCCCTCGGGGACACCGCTTCACTCGGATCGTCCGGCACGTACCTGCCGGTGGAGAAAGGACCGAACGCTCATGGCGTCCGTCACCTATGACAAGGCAACCCGTCTGTACCCCGGAGGCAACCGCCCCGCGGTGGACTCCCTCGACCTGGACGTCGCCGACGGCGAGTTCCTGGTCCTCGTCGGCCCGTCGGGCTGTGGCAAGTCGACCTCGCTCCGTATGCTCGCGGGGCTCGAGGAAGTGAACTCGGGCGCGATCCGCATCGGCGACCGCGACGTCACCGACGTCCCGCCGAAGGACCGCGACATCGCGATGGTGTTCCAGAACTACGCGCTGTACCCGCACATGACCGTCGCCGAGAACATGGGCTTCGCGCTCAAGATCGCCGGCATCGGCAAGGAAGAGCGCGCCACCCGCGTGCAGGAAGCCGCCAAGCTCCTCGACCTCGAGCAGTACCTCGGCCGCAAGCCGAAGGCCCTCTCGGGTGGTCAGCGTCAGCGCGTCGCGATGGGCCGTGCGATCGTCCGTCAGCCGCAGGTGTTCCTCATGGACGAGCCGCTGTCGAACCTCGACGCCAAGCTCCGCGTCCAGACCCGTACGCAGATCGCGTCGCTGCAGCGTCGTCTCGGCGTCACCACGGTGTACGTCACGCACGACCAGACCGAGGCCCTGACGATGGGTGACCGCATCGCGGTGCTCAAGGACGGCATCCTGCAGCAGGTCGGCACCCCGCGTGACCTGTACGAGAAGCCGAACAACGTGTTCGTCGCTGGCTTCATCGGCTCGCCCGCCATGAACCTGCTGCCCGCCTCGGTCCTCGAGGGCGGCATCAGCTTCGGCACGCTCAACCACCCGGTCGACCGTGACACCCTCAGCAACGCCCGCTCCAAGCAGGTCACCGTCGGTGTCCGCCCCGAGGACATCATCGTGTCGCAGGGTGGCGAGGGTCTCCCCGTCACGGTCGACGTCGTCGAAGAGCTCGGCGCCGACGGCTACCTCTACGGTCACGCCGACGTCAACGGCACCCGCACCGACATCGTCACCCGCGTCGACGGCCGCAGCCACCCGTCGATCGGCGACACGATCGTCGTGAGCCCGAAGCAGGGCCACGTGCACATGTTCGACGCCGAGTCGGGCGAGCGTCTCGACGACAAGGCCGTCGTCAGCGCCTGACACCCAGCACCACCCGGGAGCCCGCGCCCGCCTCACAAGGGCGGGTGGCGGGCTCCCGTCGTTCCACCCACCGGACGGGAGGTCCGTGGCGACGCCGCCACGAGCCTCCCGTCTTGCACACCGCACCACAGGAGCAACCGTGCCCGACTCCCTCGCCATCACCGCCGCCACCGTCGACCCCGGGCTGCTCGACCTGCCGTGGGACCTGCCACTCGACGCCTGGCCGGACGAGACGATCGTCGCCCTGCCGAAGGGCATCTCGCGGCACCTGGTGCGGTTCGTGCACCTGAGCGGGTACGTCGCCGCGGTGAAGGAGACCGGCGAAGAGGTGGCGCGTTCCGAGTACGACATGCTCCGCACCCTGCAGCGCATGGACGTGCCCTGCGTCGACCCGGTCGCGGTCATCACGAACCGCGCATCGGCTGACGGCGAGCCCCTGCACCCGGTGCTCGTCACCCGTCACCTGCGCTTCTCGTTGCCGTACCGCGCGCTGTACTCGCAGACCCTGCGGCCGGACACCGCCACGCGTCTGGTCGATGCCCTGGCGCTGCTGCTCGTCCGCCTGCACGTCATCGGCTTCTACTGGGGCGACGTGTCGCTCTCGAACACGCTGTTCCGTCGCGACGCCGGCTCGTTCGCCGCGTACCTGGTCGACGCCGAGACCGGCAAGCTCTACCCGGGCGGCCTGTCGAACGGGCAGCGCGAGAACGACCTCGAGGTCGCGCGCGTGAACATCGCGGGCGAGCTGCTGGACCTCGAGGCAGGCGGGCGCCTGGACGAGAACGCCGACCCGGTCGACGTCTCGAACCGGATCGTCGCGCAGTACCGGACGCTCTGGACGGAGCTGACGGGCACCGAGCAGTTCGACGTCCGCGAACGCTGGCGCATCAACGACCGTGTCGAGCGGCTCAACGCGCTCGGCTTCGACATCGAAGAGCTGTCGATCCACACGACCGAGGGCGGCTCGCAGGTCCGCATCCAGCCGAAGGTCGTCGACGCCGGGCACCACCAGCGCCGACTGCTGCGGCTGACCGGACTCGACGCCGGCGAGAACCAGGCACGACGGCTGCTCAACGACCTCGACGCCTACCGCGCGCGCAACGGTCGCGACCAGCTCGACGAGGAGATGGTCGCCCACGAGTGGGTCTCGAAGGTGTTCGAGCCGGTGATCCGCTCGATCCCGCGTGACCTGCGCGGCCGGCTCGAACCCGCCGAGGTCTTCCACGAGCTGCTGGAGCACCGGTGGTTCATGTCGCAGGAAGAGGAGCGGTCCGTCTCGCTGCCCGAGGCCACGACCGCCTACATCAACGACGTGCTGCGCCACCGCCGCGACGAACGGCTGCTGATCAACCCGCCCACGTCGTCGTTGACCCTGCCGATACCGCTGGTCGACAACGACGCCGACGTCGACGAGGCCGAGGACGTCGAGGACTGGCGCGCGAACGTCTGACGGGCGGTCGCAACGTCCGCGACTGCCGCGCCGTCTGCGTCCCGTCATGTCCTGCGCTGACCGGTCGCAACACCCCGCTCATGTCCGCCGACCGGTCGCGAGTTGTCGGTCGGAGGCGCGGCGAACGACGATCTGCGACCGCTCGGGGGAACGCACGCGGGGGTTCGCGACCAGTCGCAACCCACGCAGCCACCCCGGATCCCGGATGCGACCTGGTGACGCACTGGAGGCCCGGTGCCGGTCCGACGGACCGGCACCGGGCCTCCTGGCGGTTACGACTACTCCGCGCGACGGCGGCGCGCGACCTCCCACAGGGTCACGCTGGCGGCGATGCCCGCGTTGAGCGACTCGGTCGCCGACGAGATCGGGATCGACACGATGGCGTCGCAGGTCTCGGTGACCAGACGGGACAGGCCCTTGCCCTCGGAGCCGACGACGATCACGATCGGCCGGTCGGCGAGCTGGAGCGCGTCGAGCTGGACGTCACCGTCACCGTCGAGCCCGAGCACGAACAGCCCCATCGACTTGAGCGACTTCAGGGTCTGCGTCAGGTTCGGCGCCATCGCGACGGGGGTGCGCGCGGCGGCTCCGGCCGAGGTCTTCCACGCCGAGGCGGTGACCCCGACCGACCGACGCTGCGGCACGATGACGCCGTGGCCGCCGAACGCCGCCGTCGAGCGGATGATCGCACCGAGGTTGCGCGGGTCGGTGATGCCGTCGAGCGCGACCAGGAGCGGCACCTGGTCGCGGGCGAACGCGCGCTCGACGATGTCCTCGGAGACCGCGTACTCGTACGCGGGCACCTTGAGCGCGACGCCCTGGTGCACGCTGTCGTGCCCCGTGATGCGGTCGAGCTCGGGGCGCATCATCTCGATGATCGGCACGCCGCGGTGGTTCGCCAGCGCCAGGATCTCCTTGACGCGGTCGTCGACCTCGATGCGCGCGGCGATGTACAGCGTGGTCGACGGGGTCTTGGTGCGCAGGGCCTCGAGCACCGAGTTGCGGCCGGTGACCAGCTCGGAGTCGTCGCTCTTGCGCTGCGGCGGACGGCCCGTGCGGTTGCCCGTCGAGCTCGAGGCGCCGTGGCGCGTGCGTGCCGCGTCGAAGCGCTCCTTCGCCGCCTTGCGCTTGCCGGCGGGGTGGTACGGACGGTCCTCGGCCTTGGGGGTCGGCTTGCGGCCTTCGAGCGCCTGGGCACCCTGACCACCGGAGCCGACCTGCTTGTTGCCCTTGCGCCCGGACCGGACGGCACCGGGACGGCCCTTCTTGTTCCCCGAGATGTTCTTCATGGTCTGCTCCTTCGGCGCCGCCTGCGCGACTTCGGTGCCGCGAGTCCGCGGCGGTGCGTCGCGACTACGCGATGCTCCAACGTGTTCCGGCCGAGGTGTCCTCGATCGTGATGCCCGCTGCGGCGAGGTCGTCGCGCACACGGTCGGCCGTGGCGAAGTCCCGGTTCGCCCTGGCGTCGGACCGCTCCTGCACGAGGCGGTCGACCAGTGCGGCCAGCGGTGCCGCGGCGGCGTCGTGACCGGCACCTGACCAGTGAGACGCCCGCGGGTCGATGCCGAGCACCTCCACCATCGCAGCCACCTGATGGTACGCGACCCCGAGCGCTTCCGCATCGCCGGAGTCCATCGCGGCGTTGCCGGCGCGCACCGTGTCGTGCAGGACGGCCAGCGCCTGGGGGACCGACAGGTCGTCGTCCATCGCGGCGGCGAACGCGTCGGGGACCCCGGGAGCGTCCGTCAGCACGACCCCTTCGAGTGCGGCGGCACCGCGCTCCAGGAACCCGGCGATGCGGTCGAGCGCTGCCTCGGCCTCGGCCAGGGACCCGTCGTGGTGGTCGATCGTCGAGCGGTAGTGCGCCGCACCCAGGAAGTACCGGACGACGATCGGACGAGCACTGCCGAGCATGTCGGCCGCGAAGATGGAGTTGCCGAGCGACTTCGACATCTTCTGGCCGTCGACGTGCACCAGGCCGTTGTGCAGCCAGTACGACGCGAACCCGTCGCCGGCCGCGGTCGACTGCGCGAGCTCGTTCTCGTGGTGCGGGAAGCGCAGGTCGAGTCCGCCGCCGTGGATGTCGAACGCGGCACCGAGGTAGCGCTTCGACATTGCCGAGCACTCGATGTGCCACCCCGGGCGACCGGCGCCCCACGGGGAGTCCCACGAGGCGGTGGTCGGTTCGCCCGCCTTGGTGCCCTTCCACAGCGCGAAGTCGCGGGCGTCCCGCTTGCCGCGCGGATCGGCGTCGGCGGCCTCGACCATGTCGTCGCGGCGCTGCCGGGTGAGCGCACCGTAGGCGTCCCAGCTGCCGGTGTCGAAGTAGACGTCACCCGATCCGTCGGCCGCGGGGTAGGCGTGCCCGCGGTCGACGAGCGTGGCGATGATGGCCTGCATCTCGGGGATGCTCGCCGTGGCGCGGGGCTCGTACGTGGGCGGCAGGATGCCGAGCGCGGCGTAGCCGGCACTGAACTCGAGCTCGACGCGGTACGCCCGTGCCCACCAGGGTTCGTCCGCGGCAGCGGCCAGGTCGAGCACCTTGTCGTCGATGTCCGTGACGTTCCGCACGAGCGTCACGTGGTACCCGCGGTGGGTCAGCCAGCGGCGCCAGATGTCGTAGACCAGGGCGGACCGCAGGTGTCCGACGTGCGGCGACGACTGCACCGTCGGACCGCAGACGTACATGCTGACCTGTCCGTCAACCAGCGGGACGAGGTCGACGACGTCTGCGGCACGGGAGTCGTAGAGGCGAACGGTCACGCACCAACCCTAATCGGCGCGTGGCCGCTGTTTCAGGAGGACGGGGCGACCGGCACGACCAGGGCCGTCGCGATCGCCGCGAGCCCCTCGCCGCGTCCGGTGAACCCGAGCCCGTCCGTGGTCGTTCCCGAGACCGCGACCGAGGCTCCGACGACCGCCGACAGGGCCGCTTCCATCTCGGTGCGCCGGGATCCGATGCGCGGGCGGTTGCCGATCACCTGCACGGTGACGGAGGTCGGCGCGAGGCCGGCCGCTGCCAGTGCCTGCACGGCGCCGCGCACGAAGACGTCGCCGGTCGCGCCGGCGTAGGCGGGGTCGGACGTGCCGAACCGTCCACCGATGTCGCCGAGTCCGCCGGCGGAGAGCAGGGCGTCGCAGACCGCGTGGGCCACCGCGTCCCCGTCGCTGTGTCCCGCCAGGCCGTCCTGACCCGGGAACTCGAGCAGGCCGACACGGCACACGGCGCCCGCGTCGAAGGCGTGCACGTCGATGCCGAGCCCCATCCGCACGTCCATGCGGGGAGCGGCAGGCAGGTCCGACCGGGTGCGCTCGGCGACGACCGCGGACGCGCGCCGCAGGTCCCACGCGGTCGTGATCTTGAACGCGTCGGCGTCCCCCGGGACGAACCGCACGGTGCCGCCGGCGGCCTGGAACACCCCGGCATCGTCGGTCTCCGACTGGATCGACACGGCGTACGCCCGGCGCAGCGCAGCGAGTGGGAAGCCCTGGGGCGTCTGCACCCCGACCAGCGCAGACCGGTCCACCGTGTCCACCACGACGTCGCCGGACACCTGCTTGACGGTGTCGGTGACGGGCAGCGCGGGGACGATGCCGCACGCGTGCTGGTCGACGGCGTCGAACACGGCCTGGAACTGCGCCGCGGGGGTCAGGCAGCGCGCGGCGTCGTGGACCAGCACCGTCTGCACCGACGACGGCAGCGCCGCGAGCCCGGCCTGCACCGACGCGTGGCGGTCGTCCCCGCCGGCGACCACCGCGGTGTACCCGACAGCGACGTCGGCGACGGACGCCACGAGCGCTCGACACTCGTCGACGCGGTCGGCCGGTGCCACGACGACGACGAACACCGGGTCCGGCAGCGTGAACAGCGGCGACAGTGCCCGCTCGAGCATCACCCGTCCGGCAACCGGGACGAACGCCTTCGCCGTGCCGAGCCCGAGCCGGGTGCCGGAGCCTGCCGCAACGACGACGACCCCACGGACCGGATCGGTCGGTGGGGTCGTCGTGATGGTGTCGGGCACGCCCTGGTCAGCTCAGGAGGCGAGGACCTCGTCGAGGACGGTCGATGCCTTGTCCTCGTCGGTCTTCTCGGCGAGTGCCAGCTCGGAGATCAGGATCTGCCGGGCCTTGGCCAGCATCCGCTTCTCGCCCGCGGACAGGCCGCGGTCCTGGTCACGGCGCCACAGGTCGCGGACGACCTCTGACACCTTGATGACGTCACCGGACGCGAGCTTCTCGAGGTTCGCCTTGTACCGACGGGACCAGTTCGTGGGCTCTTCGGTGAACGGTGCACGCAGGACCTCGAAGACCTTGTCGAGGCCTTCCTTGCCGATCACGTCACGCACACCGACCAGGTCGACGTTGTCCGCCGGCACCTCGATCGTCAGGTCACCCTGGGTGACCCGCAACTTCAGGTAGACCTTTTCCTCGCCCTTGATGACCCGGGTCTTGACTTCTGAGATGGTTGCCGCCCCGTGATGGGGGTAGACGACGGTTTCGCCGACTTCGAATTGCATGTGTGAAGCTCCGTTCCGCGGCACTCAGTTTACCACAGGGGCCCAGCAACCACGGGGTTCGTGACGGGAAGCCCCACCGGGTGATCGCTAGGATGGAGGCGCGTCGGACCGAACGGCCGTTCGCATCGTGATCTTCGGAGGAATCTCTTGCGAGCTCGGGTACTCGTGTCCGTCGCCGTTGCGGCAACCATCGCGCTCGGCGCGACCGGCTGTGAGTTCATGTCGCCGGCGTCCACCGGCGAGATCCGGCAGATCACCGACGGCGTGAACGTCTCGACGGGCAAGGTCGACGTCCGCAACGCGCTGCTCATCTCCGACTCGGGCAAGAACGCCCGGTTCGTCGGCACCATCGTCAACACCAGCGCCGACGACATCACGCTGACCATCGAGGTCGCCAGCGTCGCCCAGACCGTGGTCGTCCCGGCCAACTCGCACGTCGACCCGTCGTCGGGCACCGCTGCCAGCGCCGAGTCGAGCGTCCAGAGCGGCGCCGAGACGCAGGGCACCCGCGCCGCCGGCACGGACGCCGTCGTGTTCCGCGGCGCCGACGTGACGCCCGGCTCGCTCGTCAAGGTGTACTTCTCGTACGCCGGTGCCGAGGGCGTCTCCGCCAACGTGCCGGTCCTGACCAGCGCGCTCGAGGAGTACAACACCCTGGCGCCGACCTCCACGCCGACCCCGACCCGCACGGCCGAGTCCGGCGAGACCTCCGAGCCGACCGACACCCCGACGGCGACGCCGGCCGGCTGAGTCCGGACGCATCCGACGGGCGCACCGACGGCCGCGCCAGCAGCACCAGCCGCACCAGACGTACCGACAGGAGGCGCGGTGCCGGTCCCCGGGACCGGCACCGGGCCTCCCGTCAGTTGCCGTCTCAGGCTTCGATCCGGTACCCCAGACCGCGCACGGTGACCAGCACCTCGGGTGTCGAGGGAACGCGCTCGATCTTCGAGCGGATGCGCTTGATGTGCACGTCGAGGGTCTTCGTGTCTCCGAAGTAGTCCGAGCCCCACACCCGGTCGATGAGCTGCCCGCGGGTCAGCACCCGACCGGCGTTCCGGAGCAGCAGCTCGAGCAGCTCGAACTCCTTGAGCGGCATCGGCGTCTCGGACCCGTCGACCGACACCGTGTGGCGCTCGACGTCCATCCGGATGCCGCCGACCTGCAGGATGCCGCTGTCCGCCGGGTCGTCCTCGGTGCGTCGACGCAGCACCGCACGGATGCGGGCGAGCAGTTCGCGGGTCGAGTACGGCTTCGTCACGTAGTCGTCGGCGCCGAGCTCGAGCCCGACGACGATGTCCACCTCGGAGTCCTTGGCGGTCAACATGATGATCGGCGCGTTCGACCGCGTGCGGATCTGTCGACAGACCTCGGTGCCAGACAGGCCCGGCAGCATCAGGTCCAGCAGGACGAGGTCCGGGTTCTCGCTGTCGAACTTCGACAGGGCGGTCACGCCGTCCGCAGCGACGGAGGTCTCGTACCCCTCACGCTGCAGCAGGAACTCCAGGGGCTCGCTCAGGGCCGGCTCGTCGTCGACGATGAGGATCTTGGTCACGATGGCTGCTCTTCCAGTTGCTCTTCGAGTGCTGTTGTCAGTTCGGTGTCCGCCTCGGGCAGGCGGATCGTGAAGGTCGAGCCCTTGCCGGACTGCGACCACACGCGCACGTCGCCGCCGTGGTTGCCGACGACGTGCTTCACGATCGCGAGACCGAGGCCCGTGCCTCCGGTGGCCCGCGACCGTGCGGGGTCGACGCGGTAGAAGCGTTCGAACACCCGGTCGAGATCGGCCTCGGGGATGCCGACGCCCTGGTCGGTCACCGCGATCTCGACGAATCCCTTGCTGCTCCGGACGCCGACACCGACACGGGTGTGGTCCGGGGAGTACTTGACCGCGTTCGCGATGAGGTTCGACACCGCGACCTGCAGCAACGACGGGTTCCCCATCACCCGCAGCTTCGACTTCTTCGCGCGGACCAGCTCGATGCCCCGGGCACGGGCGACGACCTCGTTGGCGTCGATCGCCGCGGAGACGACCTTGTCGATGGACATGTCCTCGCTGGACTCGAGCGTGTCGACCGACTGCAGGCGGGACAGCTCGATGATGTCCTTCGTCAGGGCACCCAGCCGCTCCGACTCGGTCACCAGCTGCGCGGCGAACTTCCGCACGTGCACCGGGTCGTCCGCGGCGGCGATGAGGGTCTCGGACAGCAGGCCGATCGCACCGATCGGGGTCTTCAGCTCGTGCGAGATGTTCGCGACGAAGTCACGGCGGACCTCGTCGATGCGCCGGGACTCGGTCAGGTCGTCCGCGGTGACCAGCACGTAGCGGTTGCCGAGCTGCGCGGCGCGGAAGCTGAGGTAGCCCACGAGCTCACCGCGTCGTCCACGCGGCAGCTCCATGTCCTCGGACCCCATCTCGCCGCTGGCGCGGACGCGGTCGACCAGGGAGCGCAGCTCGTCGTGCACCAGGCGCCGGCGCACGACCAGGCCGATCGTGAGCGCCTGGGGTGACGCGGCGACCACGGTGTTCGACGGGTCGACGACCACGGCCGGGTTGTGCATCGTGGCGATGACCGCGGCAACGCCGTCCGGCAGGGTGCGCTCGGCGACGTCGGCTGCCCGTGCCGTGCGCTCGGCGGTGATGATGAGCCCGACGACGCCCGCGCCGAAGACCCCGCCGAGGAGCATCGACAGTGGCACGAGCCACGCGTTGTCCATGTGGTCAGTGTAGGAGTGGTCATGCGGGGTTCCGACACCGTTCACCCCCGTTCTCAGGCCGGATCGCGAAGCGTTCAGGCCCGAGACACCGACCGTTCACCTGGGCTGACGACACTCTCCCGGTACGCAGAGAGAGGCCATCCCCCATGCGCGAAGTCTTCCAACAGGAACTCCAGGACGTCCAAGAGCGTCTCGCCGAGATCGCCGGGCTCGTCGAGTCCGCCATCACCCGGGCAACGCAGTCGTTCACCGAGTCCGACGTCGCCCTCGCCGAAGAGGTGATCGCGGACGATGCGAAGATCGACGACGCCGCCTCGAGCCTGGACGAGATCGCGATCGACATCCTCGCCCGCCAGGCCCCCGTCGCCCGCGACCTGCGCGTCGTCGTGACCGCCCTGCGCGTCAGCTCGTCGCTCGAGCGGATGGGCGACATGGCCGAGCACATCGCGCAGCTCACCCGCCAGCGCTTCCCCGAGAAGGTCGTCCCGAAGGGCCTGCGCGGCACCTTCAAGAAGATGGGGCAGCTCGACGTCGCCATGGCGCAGAAGCTCACGCGGCTGCTGGCGACCGAGGACATCGCCCTGGCATCGGAGATCCGCGACGAGGACGACGCCATCGACGAGCTGCACGCCAGCGTGTTCGACTTCGTGCTCGGCGAGACGTGGAAGGGCGCACCGATCGACACGGTCGACGCCACGCTCGCGTCCCGGTACCACGAGCGCTTCGCCGACCACGCCGTGTCGATCGCCAAGAAGGTCGAGTACCTGGCGACCGGTGACTGGGTCGGTTCGACCAACCCCTGA
Source organism: Curtobacterium sp. VKM Ac-2922 (assembly GCF_022815645.1). GTDB lineage: Bacteria > Actinomycetota > Actinomycetes > Actinomycetales > Microbacteriaceae > Curtobacterium. The sequence continues at coordinate 134,555 of NZ_JALGRO010000007.1, forward strand.
GTCGTGTCACGAACGGCCGATCCCGCTTCTGGCGGGGTCGGCCGTTCGTGCGTCCGCCGCGGTCTGTGCCGTCGTGCGTCCGCCGTGGCCCGTCGGTCTGGGAGGATCGAGGACATGGCCCAGGTCGCGATCATCGTCAACGGCATGCCCGCCTCGGGCAAGAGCACGATCGGAGCAGCACTGGCCGAGGTGCTCGGCTGCCCGTTCCTGTCGAAGGACCGGATCAAGGAGCCGCTGGCCGACATCGCCGGCCCGATGATCCCGTCTCGCGAGCTCGGTGCGATCGCGATGGGCACGATGTGGCAGATGGCCGGCGCGGTCGAGAACGGCGTGGTGCTGGACGCGGTCTGGCTGCCGGTCCGCGACCGGGCCTTCCTGGAGGCCGGACTCGCCACCGCCGGATCACCGCGCGTCGTCGAGGTCTGGTGCGACGTCGACCGCCCGACCGCCGAAGAGCGGCTGGCGGACCGGTACGACCCGGGTTCGCCCCTGCGTCACCAGGTGCACGGCGACCTGGCGGACATCCGGGCGTTCTGGGACGAGCACGGTCAGGCCGCCGGCCCCATGCAGGTCGGTCCCGTCGTGCGCGTGGACACCACGGCACCCTACGACGTCGGCGAGCTCGTGCAGGAGATCGCATCACACTTCGTGTGAACATCGCATACTGAATACTTTGCAGTTGGTCCTGCGATGCTGCTCGACGCCCGTCCCCCGACGGGCGTCACGAAGGAGCACACCCATGACCACCCCCACCCGTCGTATCGCGGCGGCCGCCGCCGGTGCCGCACTCGCCGGCGCGATCACCCTCGGCGCTGCCCTGCCCGCCACCGCCGCCACCGGATCCGGCCCGTCCGTGTCCACCGTGTCGGCCACGTCCACGAAGTCCGGTTCGGTCCCCACGCCCGGGGTGAACGGCATCGACGTCGTCGACGGCGTCTCGTACCTCAGCGGCACCGGCGTCCCCGGCGCCGACCTCACCATCAGCGGCCGCACCCTGATGCACGGGACCGTGGGCGCCGACGGCACCTGGCGCATCCAGGTCGAACCCGCGTCGGGCTTCAGCATGTACCAGGCGGTCGGCTCCACCAGGTCGCTCCCGATGTACTGGGCGACCGGCAGCCCGGCCGTCCCGGCCGGCCAGGTCACCCCCGAGGCCCCCAAGGCCCGGACGCCCACCCCGGGCGTGAACGGCATCCAGGTCGTGGACGGTGTCTCGTACCTGAGCGGCACCGGGGTCCGCGGTGGAAGGGTCACCATCACGGGCGGTACCACGGTGATTGCCACTGTCCGCGACGACGGCACCTGGCGCATCGCCGCCCGGCCGAACACGGGCTACCGGATCTACCAGAAGGCCAACGGCTCGCAGTCTCGAGACGTCATCTGGATGACCGGTGACCCGGCAGTGCCGGCGGGCGAGGTCACGCCGCCGCCGGCGATCCCGGCAGCGCCGACGGTCACGGAGTCCACGCGGCTCGGTCCGAACTCGATCCACCTGACCGGCACCGGCACGCCGGGGCTGTACCTGGACGTCGCGTTCTCGTACGGCGGCGGGATCGTCACGAAGGTGCAGGCCGACGGCACGTGGCAGGTCGACCTCGCCGACTCCTCGCGCGGGTGGACGATCTACCAGGTCGACCAGGGCGCGAAGTCGCCGACGGTCGCGGTGGCGCCGGTCGCCGACTGACCTGGTCGACGACGGACGGCCCCGGACTCCGGTCGGAGTGCGGGGCCGTCGTCGTCGTGCCGAGGACGCGCCGGTGGCTACTTCTTGGCGCCCTGGGCGGCCACGGCGGCGGCACCGGCAGCGGCGGCCTCGGGGTCGAGGTAGCGCGAGGGCCCGGTCGGACGGAAGTCGTCGTCGAGCTCGTACACCAGCGGGATGCCCGTCGGGATGTTGAGCCCCGCGATGTCGTCGTCGGAGATGCCGTCGAGGTGCTTCACCAGCGCGCGCAGGGAGTTGCCGTGCGCGGTCACCAGGACGGTCTTGCCCTGCGCCAGGTCCTTCGTGATGTCCGACTCCCAGTACGGCAGCAGGCGCTCGATGACGAGCGCGAGCGACTCGGTGCGGGGCAGGTCCTCGCCCAGGTCGGCGTAGCGGCGGTCGCCGTACTGCGACCACTCGGCGTCGTCGGCGATGGGGGGCGGCGGCACGTCGAACGAGCGGCGCCACTCCATGAACTGCTGCTCGCCGTACTGCTCGAGCGTCTGGGCCTTGTCCTTGCCCTGCAGGTCGCCGTAGTGGCGCTCGTTGAGGCGCCAGTCGCGCTTGACCGGCAGCCAGGCCAGGTCGGCTTCGAGCAGGGCGATGTCGGCCGTCTGGATCGCGCGGGTCAGCAGCGAGGTGTACAGGACGTCGGGGACGATGCCGGACCCGGCGATGAGCTCGCCGGCGCGCTTCGCCTCCTTCTCGCCCAGCTCGGAGAGCCGGACGTCGACCCAACCGGTGAACAGGTTCTTCTGGTTCCAGTCACTGTTGCCGTGACGGAGCAGGACGAGCGTGGAGGTCATGGTCGAAGTCTACCGAGCGGCCCGCTCCCCGTAGCCTGGTGGCATGCCGATCGGGAACGTCACGCGCGGGACGACCGGGCACAACCGGCTGCGCCGCGTCGACCGGTGGATCGCAGCACAGCCGGCGTTCCGACGGGCTGCCGACCCGCTCGTCGCCGACGTCGGCTACGGCGCGAGCCCGACCACCACGCTCGAGCTCCGCGACCGCCTGGCGCTGGTGCGACCGGATGTCGAGGTCACCGGCATCGAGATCGAGCCGTCCCGCGTGGCACTGGCCACCGCGGGGACGCGCGACGGCGTCACGTTCCGGCTCGGCGGGTTCGAGACCCCCACGCCCGATGGACGCCGGCCCGTGGTGATCCGCGCGTTCAACGTGCTGCGGCAGTACGACGAGTCCGAGGTCGCCGCGTCGTGGCGCATCATGCAGGACCGTCTGCAACCGGGCGGCGTACTCGTCGAGGGCACGTGCAACGAGGTCGGCCGAGTGGCGTCGTGGGTGACGCTCGACGACCGGGCGCCGCAGACCTTCACCGTCTCGTTGCGACTGGCGGGACTCGACGTGCCGTCGGTCGTGGCCGAGCGGCTGCCGAAGGCCCTGATCCACCGGAACGTCCCCGGCGAGCGGGTGCACGCGTTCCTGCGTGACCTCGACCTGGCATGGGCGGTGGCGGCGCCGCTCGGCACGTACGGCCCGCGGCAGCGGTGGCTCGCGGCGGTGGCGGGCATGCGTGACCGGGGCTGGCCGGTGCTGCACGGCACGACGCGGTGGCGACTCGGCGAGCTCAGCGTCCCGTGGTCGGCCGTCGCCCCGCGCTGACGCGACACCCGTGCCCGTGCCCGCCGCCCGCCGTCCCTGCGACGCCGAGTCTCGGCCCGGCGGACACATTCGACGTCGCGACAGCGCGAAACTGTCCGCGGAGCCGAGACTCGGCGCGCGCCGAGCAGCACGCGCCGGGCGCACCGGCTCAGGAGCGCTTGACCGCGCCGAGCCGGGGCAGCCGCGGCACGTTCGCCGTCGCACCGGCCCCGGGCGGCACGATGGTCTCCTGCGCTGCCGTCACCACCACGTCGTCCGCGGTCAGCGTCAGCACCGCAGCCGGGTCGAGCGAGCGCTTGACCACCGCCAGTCCGATCGGCCCGAGCTCGTGGTGCACCGCCGACGCCGCCAGCCGCCCGACCACGACGTCGTCGAGCAGCACAGGGGTCCCCGGCGCCGGCAGGACCGCGTCGGAGCCGTCCAGGTGCAGCATCACCACACGCCGCGGCGGATGTCCGAGGTTGTGGACCTTGGCGACGGTCTCCTGCCCGCGGTAGCACCCCTTGCTCAGGTGCACGGCGGAACGCAGCCAGTCGAGTTCGTGCGGGATCGTCCGCTCGTCGACGTCGGTCAGGACCGGACGCCACGCGGCGATGCGCAGGGCCTCGACCGCCAGCAGCCCCGCGACGGGCCGGTCGGACGCGGCGAGCGCGGCCGCGGCGTCGGTGGTGAGGACCGCGATCCGCAGCGTCCAGTCGGACCCGGGGTGGGCCTCCTGGCTGGCGTAGCTCCACCCGCCCAGCGTGACGGACGCCCATGGGTCGACCCACGCGACGACCGCGTCGGGGACCAGGCCGTCGGCGAACGCGCCGATCGTGACGAACTCGGCGGACCGGTCGGTGACCTCGACGCGCAGCATGAACCGCATCGACGACAACCAGGCTGCGAGCGGCTCGGCGTCGCCGGGTTCGGTGAGCAGCCACGTGGTCCCGCCGTCGTCGACCACGCGGGCCGCGTGCTCGACCCGGCCGGACTGGTCGAGCACCAGCGTCTCGGTGCTGACACCGGGTGCGAGACCGAGCAGCAGCTGCGACGTGATCGAGTTGAGCCAGGACAGCCGGTCCGGGCCGGTCACCGTCACGACGCCCAGGCCGAGTTCGACGACTGCGCGACCGTCGGCCAGCGCGCGCTGTTCACCGAGCGGGTTGCCGAAGTGGGCGGCGGGGCCGGCGTCCGACGCGACGAAGGCGGGGCGATCGGCGAACACGGAGACGGCCATCAGTCGACCTTCGCGAGCTGCCCCGAGGCGTGCGAGGTCAGGGCACGGCCGAGTGCGGCGATGTCCCACGCCCAGAAGAGCTTGCCCTCGACCAGGCCGTAGATGCGCGTCGCTGCGGCGTAGTCCTTGGCGTTGGCGGAGCGCATCACGGCGTCGGTGGCCAGGTCGATGCGGCCCTTGCGGACCTGCCCGACGTAGAGCTCGTTGACGCCCGTGGGGTGGATGATCGCCGCTTCGATGTCGAAGCCGTCGTTGGTGTTGCGCAACGTCTCGACGCTCTGGGTGGTGCCGAACGGCACGACGCCGTCACCGAGCAGCATCGCTGGGCCGCGGTCGCCCGGTTCGGACGGACGGTCGAGTCGCCAGTACCCCATCTCGGCGGCGAGCGGCGTGTTCGCGTCGTCGAGCAGCCAGGTCGTCGACGAGTAGTTGAGGTAGGGCAGGCCGTCGTGGCTGAAGCTCACGCGCTGGCCGAACTCGTAGTTCTCGACGTCGGGCTCGTCGCCTTCGCCGACGGGGTACTCGACGACGCCGGTGCCTTCCCAGACGCCGACGAGCCAGGACAGGGGCACGAGTTCCGGGGCCAGGCCCTCGGGCAGTTCGATCAACGCTGGCCCTTGAACAGCTTCACGACGACGGTGACCGACACGAAGGCGATCGCGAGCGACGCCAGGCCCAGCAGACCGACGTAGAAGAGCTCGAGGGCAAGCAGCGAATCCATGCCCCGGAGTCTACGCGGCGCGGCTCAACGCGCCAGGAGCACCACGGCGGTGACGAGCACCACGACGAACGAACCCGACGACGCGATGCTGATCCGCTCGACCAGGCCGTCCTTGGTCGCGGTGATCAGCTGCAGCACGAAGCTGACCATCACCGAGGCCACGAACACCAGCAGCAGCCACGCGAACGAGTCCCGCTCGCTCAGCGTCAGCACCAGGACCGCGCCCAGGATCGACAGCAGCCAGACGGGGAGCACCGACGTCAGCTTGAGTCGACGCTGGTCGGCGGGCGGGACGGGCTCGGTCACGTCCCCATCATGTCAGGTGCGGATCGGGCGCTTCCCGAGCATCACTAGGATGTCCCGCAGACGTCTCATCCGTTCTGGAGGTCCTGTGGCACAGCTCCTGGTACTCACTTCGGCCGCGCCCGGCGACGTCCTGCCCAGCCTCGGCCTGTTGAGCCACCGGATCCGCCACGTCCCGGCCGAGGCGGCCCAGCTCGTGAACGCCCCGCAGTGCGACCTGATGTTCGTCGACGCCCGCACCGACCTGGTGAGCGCCAAGGCCCTGTGCAAGATCCTGTCGACCTCGGGCTCGACCACGCCGATCGTGCTCGTCGTGACCGAGGGCGGGCTGACCGCCGTCACGAGCGAGTGGAACGTCGACGACGTCGTGCTCGAGACCGCCGGCCCGGCCGAGGTCGACGCGCGCATCCGCCTGAGTTCGGGGCGCGCCGCCAAGAACTCGACGGGCACCAAGATCCAGGCGTCCGGCGTGGTCATCGACGAGGCCAGCTACTCGGCGAAGGTGCGCGGCAAACCGCTCGACCTGACGTTCAAGGAGTTCGAGCTCCTGCGGTTCTTCGCCACCCACCCCTCGCGCGTGTTCACCCGCGAGCAGCTGCTGAGCGAAGTCTGGGGCTACGACTACTTCGGCGGCACCCGCACCGTCGACGTGCACGTCCGACGGCTGCGCGCCAAGCTCGGCGACCTGGAGTCGCTCATCGGCACGGTCCGCAACGTCGGCTACCGCTTCAACGTCTACGACGACGAGGCCGAGCGCCTGACCGGCCAGTCGTGACCGACCTGTCGCCGTTCACCGTCCCCGGCGAAGCGCCGCCGTTCTCGGACCAGACCCTGGTCGACGTCCGCGCCGGCCGTGCGGTCGTGGTGCAGGAACCGGCCGAGGGTCCGGCCGACGGCGTGGCCGTCGTGCGCGATCGCGAGCTGGAGCTGGTGGTCCGCCTGGAGGCCCGGGGGAACGGCATCGGCACACGGCTCGTCGAGCAGGCGCTCGCCCTGGGCGACGGGGTCGCACCGCGGCTGGCCTGGGCGCACGGCGACGGTCCCGCGGCACGTGCGATCGCGACCCGGTACGGCTGGGCGGCCACGCGCACGCTGCTGCAGCTGCGCGCACCGGTGCCGGACACCGGAGCCGCCCCGGGCCTCCCGGCCGGACACACGCTCTCCGGAGCCGTCATCGGCACCGACGCGCCGTCGGCGGACGAGACCGACTGGCTCGCCCTGAACGGCGCCGCGTTCGCGCACCACCCGGAGCAGGGCTCGATGACGCTCGACGACCTGCGGGCGCGCGAAGCGGAACCGTGGTTCTCCGGCGACGACCTGCTGCTGCTCCGTGACGCATCCGGGGCGCTCGTGGGGTCGTGCTGGCTCAAGGTCGACGACGGCGTCGGCGAGTTCTACGCGGTGGCGGTGCGCCCGGACCAGCAGGGTCGGGGACTCGGCGGCGTGCTGATGCGTGCCGGGTCGGCGCGACTGGTCGGACGGGGGCTGCAGGCGCAGGCGCTCTACGTCGAGGGGGACAACGAGCCGGCGCTGGCACTGTACCGACGGTCCGGGTTCACACAGCATGCGATCGACGTGCAGTACGCGGCACCGGAGCACCTGCCCGGCCGGTAACATGAGAGGGCCGGCGAGGGGTCGGTCACTTCGAGTCGGGGGATCCGTGACGGAGCACATCCGGGCGCAGTACGGCGCGGGCGAACCGCTCGGTGCGGCGTACCGACTGGTCGAGTTGCTGGGCACCGGCGCCACGGGCGAGGTCTGGCGCGTCGGACACACCGCGACCGGCGACGAGTTCGCCGCGAAGCTGCTGCGCGCCGAGCTCGCTGCCGACCCCGGCATCGTCGAGCGGTTCGTCCGCGAACGGTCGGTGTTGCTCGCACTGCAACACCCGTCGATCGTCCGGGTCCGCGACCTGGTGGTCGAAGGGGACCGCCTGGCGATCGTGATGGACCTGGTCCGCGGCGGATCCGTGCGCGACCTCCTCGCCACGTCCGGCACCCTCCGGCCCCGCGACGCCTTGACGATCACCGCGGAGACGCTCGATGCGCTGGCGGCGGCGCACGAGCAGGACGTCACCCACCGCGACGTCAAGCCCGACAACGTGCTGCTCGCCGCGCCGTGGGCATCGGGTGCGGTCGGGGACGTCCGCGTGACGGACTTCGGCATCGCGTCCGTCGTGGCCGAGCGCGAACGTACGACCACCGGGTTGCTCGGGACGCCGCAGTACATGGCGCCGGAGTCGATCAGCCACGGCCGGTCCGGTCCCGCCGCCGACGTCTACGGCGCCGGGGTGATGCTCTACGAACTGCTCGCCGGACGGACGCCCTTCGCCGGTCCGGGCACCGACTTCGCCGTCGCGTACCGACACGTCACGTCGACGCCGCCCGTGCTCGACGTGGCTCCCGCGCTCTGGGCCGCGCTGTCGTCGATGCTCGCGAAGGACCCGGGTGCGCGGCCGAGTGCCGTCGACGCGGCGGCGACGCTGCGTCGGGTGGCGCGGGCGGTGTCCGACGCCCCGGCACTCGCGCCGACGGGTGACCCGGAGGCGTTCGACGAGGTCGAGCGGCCGGCGACCGTGGTGCGCGGGGCTGCCGCCGGTGGCGGGGCTGCTTCGGGCGGGGCTGCTGCGGGCAGCTCCGCCGGCTCCGGTGTGGGCGACTCCGGTGTGGGCGGCTCCGGGTCCGACGCCGGTGCGGTCGGTCCGGTCCCCGAGCTCGGTCCCGCGGGGTCGCAGACCGTCATCCGGCCGATGTCCCGGCAGCCGCGCATCGCGCCACCGGGGTCCTCGACGGCGTCAGCGGCGTCAGCGGCTTCGGCCTCCGAGGGCCCCTGGTGGCGTCGTCGCCCGTCGTGGCTGACGAACCGGGCCGTCGTGTTCGGGGCCCTCGGCGTCGTACTCGTGGCTGCGCTCGTCGTCGGCGGCGTCGTCTGGCTTCCAGGAGCCCTCAGGAAGACGCCCGGTGCGGCCGCGACCGCCCAGGCCGCCAGCGCCTACCAGCAGGACCGACCACTGCCCACGGGACTCGCGACCACGCGCAAGGCCACGATCGACCCGCAGCGCCGCACCGTGACGCTCAGCGTGACGTACTCGGCGCAGGACGTCGCGCTGCGGGGCGACCTGCTCGAGGTGGTCCCTGGCGCCCAGCGCGGCTCGACGTGCCCCGCGGTCACCTGGACGGGCGACGGTCTCCGGGCGAAGCGGAACCAGCCCTCACTGACGGGCGTCGACACGGCGTGCGCCTGGACGCTGTCCGGCCTGCAGGTGCCCGCCGGTCAGGACGTCACCGTGCAGGCTGCCGTCGCGCTGCCGTCCGTGACCGACGCCGCCGCACTGCAGACGTGGCTCGACGGGGTCGGCTCGGCCACGACCGCAGCGGTCACGGACCAGTCGGTCACCGGGACCGCGTACCCCGTGCAGCGGCTGCAGGGTGTCGAGGTGCGCACGCCCGACCGGACGGTGAGCCAGACGACGCTGCCGGTGACGATCGTGCCGGTGTGGCCGAGTGGCGCTGACGAACTGAACCCGCTGTACCGCAGTCCGAGCACGGGGACGCCGTCGCAGATGCTGGTCGACGTCGCCGGGGGCGAGGCCGGCGTGCGGTTCGCCGACGGGTGCTCCGGGGCGCTGGCGGTGTCGTCGGACGGGCTCGTCGTGACGGCGCTGTCCGTGGCGCCGTCGTGCACCGTGCTGGCGACGGTGGGCAACTTCACGAACCTGCAGAGTTCACCGTTCGGGATCACGACGCGCGACTGACGGCGGCGGTTGTCGGGAGCCGGGGTGCGGGGTCCGGATGCCGGTTCCGGGTGCCGCGTCAGGCGCCGGCCGACGCCGTCTGGACGAGTCGGACCGCACCACCGGATGCCGCGTACCCCCGGCCGACGGTCATCGCCACGGGCGAACGTCGGGGCAGGGTCACCCCGAGCAGTTCACCGTCGTAGTCGACGTCCGGCTGCAGGAGCACGCCGCACCGTGCCTTGCGGACCGTCTTCGTCCAGTGGCTGTAGATCGAGCGCAGGTCTGCCGCACGACCGGCCGCCACGACGCACAGTCCGGGCCGCTCGGTGGCCAGGAACGAGCTGATCGCCTGGTCGCCGTCGTCGAACCGTTCGGCGTCGTCGATCAACAGCAGCACCGGCCCACGTTCGAGTCGGATGCCCGCCAGCAGCGCCGGGACCTCGTCCGGGCCGACCGCGACCCGGTCGAACCCGGCAGCAGCGAGGGGGGACCGTCGGTCGCAGATCGCCCACACCGCCGGACGCGTGCCCGACGCCGAGCGCACGAGTTCACCGATCGTCAGCAGCATCGTCGACTTGCCCGACCGCGCGGGTCCGGCGACCAGGACGTGCTCGCCGTCGTACACCTCGAGTGCGGCGACCCCCAGGTCGTCCTCCGCGATGCCGACCGGCAGGCGCCAGGGCTCGGTGTCGAACGACGCGCCGGTGCCCAGGCTCGCGATCGGGACGGTCTCCGGCAGTCGTCCGACCGACTGCGGCTTGGGCGTCGCGTCCGGCCACCGCGCCGCGACCGCGCCGACCGCCTGGTCGAGCGGCAGGCCCGGCGTGGCGACGTGGGCCTGCAGTCGATCGGTCGAGCCGATGAACCGACCCGGCACGGCCGGTGGGACGTTCTTCGGGCGGACGCCGATCGATGCGTAGTCGTACGGGTCGGCCAGGCGGAACAGCCACTTCTGCGTGGTCACCTCGTCCATCGCCGAGGGCACGGCCTTCGCGCGCGTCGTCGAGACGGCGAACGAGATGCCGAGCGCCGGCCCCTCGGCGTACACGCGGTACAGGGCGTCGAGCAGCAGCTGCCCCTCGAAGTCCTGGTACTCGTCGCGGAGCGCCGCCAGTCCGTCGATCAGCACGACGGCACGGCGTCCACCGGGCGACGCTCGGCGCCGGTCGAGTTCGGTGCGCAGGTGACGCAGGAACCGTGCACGCAGCTCGACCGAGCCGGTGCCGGACCCCACGTACGCCGTGGTGTGCGGCAGCGTCGCCAGCGGCGCGAGGTCCCCAGGCCCCATGTCGAGCACCAGCAGGTCGAGGTCGTCCGGGCTGGCGGACGTGGCTGCCTGCAGGGCGATCGTCGCCAGGGCGGTGCTGGTGCCGCTGCCCGGGATGCCCATGAGCATGAGGTTGCCCTCGTCCAGGTCCCAGCCCGTCGTCACCTGCCGCTGGTGGTCGGGGTCGTCGGCGATCGCCACGGGCACGACCCGGCCGTCGACGTCGGTCAGCGCGTCGAGGTCGACCCGTTCGCCGAGCGCCTCCGGCCAGATCGGTCGCGGAGCCGCGTGCCCGGCAGCGGTGTTCGCCTTGCCGATGGCCTCGATGAGCAGGTCGAGCTCGGTGTCGTCGCTCGCGCTCGGAACCGGCGCGGCGGGCCGTGCGGGCACGCCGAACACGTCGGTCGGGCGGACGGTCACGGGCCGCTCGGCGCGCTCGTCCCGCGCTCGCCCCGTGACCAGGGCGGTCTGGACCGGGGTGATGTCGTCCTGGCCGAGCTTCACGTAGGCGCGACCGGTCTGCTGCCGACCGATGCCGGCTGCTGCGGGCACGCCGATGACGTTCGTGGAGTCCTCGCGGCTCTGCACCCGGAGCGCGACGCGCATGTTGGTGTTCGCCAGGATGTCCTCGCTCACGACGCCGGCGGGACGCTGGGTCGCCAGGATCATGTGCACCCCGAGCGTGCGGCCCACGGCGGCGACGCTGACGAGCGAGGTGAGGACGTCGGGGAAGTCCTTGGCGAGCATGGCGAACTCGTCGACGACCAGCAGCAGTCGGGGCATCGGCTCGGCGGGGCGCGTCGCCAGGTACGCATCGAGGTTGTCGATGTCGGCACCGGCGGCGGCGAAGACCCGCTGCCGCCGTTCGAGTTCGGCCTCGAGCGCGCGGATCGCCCGGTCGGCGAGCTGCTCGTCGAGGTTGCTGATCGTGCCGATCGTGTGGGGCAGACGCTCGCACGCGGCGAACGCTGCCCCACCCTTGAAGTCGACGAGCAGGAAGTTGAGGTGCGTCGGCGCGGTCCGGGCCGCGAGCCCTGCCACCAGCGACCGCAGGAACTCGCTCTTGCCCGAGCCGGTGGTCCCACCGACCAGACCGTGGGGGCCGTCCCGGACCAGGTCGATCTCGAGCACGCCGGTCTCCGACGCGCCGATCGGCGTCGAGACACCCGTCGGGGCGTCCCATGCGGCGCGGATCGCGTCAGGTGTCCTGCCACCGAGCAGGTCCGGCAGGCGGACCAGGGACGGCAGCGACGCACCGGGCACCGTCAGTTCCGGGTCGTCGAAGTGCGCGATGCTCCGTGCCGCCCGCTCCGCGGTCGCGGCGCTCAGCCCCGCGAGCACGACGTCCTCGACCCGGGTGCGGTCCTCGGGCCGGTACACCGTGGCCGCGGCGTCCGGGGCGACCGTGATGATCGAGGTGCACGCGGCCGGCAACTGCTGCTCGTTCGTCGCGATGACGATCCCGCTCACCCGTCGGGGTCGTTCGCCGGGGCGAAGGGGCTGTCCGGGAACGGTACGCCCCTGGCCGAGCAGGTTCCGGGCGGGGGCGTCCCGCCCCTCGGTCAGGACCTCGGAGTCGATGACCACGAGCAGGTTCGGGGTCGGCAGGTCGTCGAGCGCATCGTGCAGCCCACGGAGCATCGATGCGCTCTGGTCGCGCTGGGCCGCCATCCAGCGTGCGCCGGTGCTGCTGCCCGCGACGCGGGCGTGCGGCAGCCAGGAGGCCCAGCTCCAGTCCGTCTCGCGGCCCCGGTCGCAGAACACCCCGACGGTCAGATCGGCTGGTCCGCAGTGCACGGTCGCCTGGGCAAGGAGGCTCCGGGCCAGCGCGAGCGCGCCGTCCCGGTCGCCGACGATCCCGACGACGCCGGCATCGGACAGGTCGGCCACCACCGGGGCGGCCGTCAACCGACTGTCGTCGACCACGGTCTTCACGGCGTCGTCGAGCTTGACCGACGAACCCCGCTGGTCCACCTCGGGTCGCCACGGCGCGTCGCCGGTGCCCGCGTGCAGGCTGAGGAAGTCCAGGTCGTCGGACCGGCGCTGCCACAGGAGTGTCGTCGGCAGCAGGGCGCGACGGATGACGGTCGCCGGGTCCGGCACGAGTTCCTGCCGGCGTGCCGCTTCGACCGCCGCAGCATCGGTGATCTCGCCCCGGAACGCGTCGACCGCCCCGGCGAAGCGCGCCTCCTCGTCCTTCAGGTTGCGGGCGCGGCGGTGCTTCTGCTCGAACCACATGCCGATCGCGGTCACGGGGCTGAGGAGTGCGAACAGGGCGAAGCGGGCGTCGCCGAGCAGCAGCACCATCGCACCCGCGAGCACGAGCGGCGCAGCGACCGTGATCCAGCTGAACTTCGACGCGGGTGGGACGTCCTTGCGGGTCGGCGGCACGACCGCATCGGTCTCGGTGCTGCGACCTGCACGCGGCGGACGGTTGAACGGTGCCGTCGACGCCGGCGTCAGGTTGGCGGCGGACCCGGCGGGTGCCACCGGGGTCTCGTCGAGCGCCGGACGGACGAGCAGGACCGCGCCGCCGACGATGACGCTCGTGCTGCCGGTGAGCAGGACCCCCTCGTCGGAGATCCGCTCCCCCGCGATCACCGTGCCGTTGGTCGAACCCGAGTCGCGGACACGGATGCCGTCGGCTTCGTGCTCGAGCGTGCAGTGCTCCCACGACGCGCTCTCGGTCGCCAGGACCACGTCGGCCTGCGGTGCCCGTCCGACCACGAGCGGTCGGCCGCGGGGCACGGACACGACCCGTCCCGCGTCGAGGCCACCGGCCAGGGTGACACTCCACCCGTCGACGACGGACGGGCGGTCCTCGGGGGTCCGGGCGATGCGCGATCCCTCGAGCAGCACCAGGTCGCGCAGCGGGGTGTCGGTGCTGGTCCGGTGCCCGTCGACGGCGAGCGTCGTGCCCGGTTCGGGAGACGACCCGAGAGCCGCACCCAAGAGTTCACCCAGGGTCGAGGCCCCGGACCAGCCGTCGACCTCGACCGCCTCGGACCGGTCGTCGAGTTCGATCAGCACCCGCATCTGCCTGCTCCCTGTCCGTGTGGTGTCGTGTCGCCCGGCCGGTTCCGGGGTCAGCGCTCGGCGGAGTCCGCGAACCAGACCAGCGACGCGGTGTCGTCGCCCGTGCTGGTCGGGCGGAGGCCGAGCGGCTGTGACGACGCGGCGAGCACCGTCGCCGGGGTCGCCAGAGCGGACTGCCGCCGGAAGTCCAGTGCGGGACCGGCGATCCCGTCGGCCGCGTCGAGGTCCTGCCGAGCAAGGGCATCGGTGACCTTCGCGGGCGTGGTGCTCCGCGCTGCGCCGACGGCACGCACGAGCGCGACGACCGCGTCGTGGCTGCGTGCGTCCGCGGCCCCGGCCACCGCGGCGAAGGGCTGGTCCCCCGTGAGGTTCTCGGCATCGCCGTCGTTCGCCAGCACCCGGACACCGCCGAGGAAGGCCGACATCGCGCGCCCCTCGGCGTCGGACGTCAACGCACGGGCATCGTCCGCCGCGACACCGACCGTGCGGAACGTGCCGCTCAGGCTGCCGCCCGCCGTGACGAGCGCCGAGCCGAACGCCGGACTGGTGGCGTCGGGCGTCAGGACGACCGGCACGGAGACGTCGGCGGCCTGCAGTGCGGCGACGAGCGCACCCTGTCGTGCGGCCGAGCCGCTGACCACCACCGCATCCGAGTCGGCCGTCGGCGCAGCGTCCGCCGAGGCCTGGGCGTCGGCCGTCGCGCCGTTCGTCGGCGTCGCTCCGGTCCGCGTGGCGATGGTGCTCGCGAGGGCCGCGGTGTCGGTCGAGTCGGCTGCGTCGAGGACGTGCGCCAGACGGAGCCCGCTCGGCGCACCCCCGCCCAGGTCGACGAGCAGCGGTGACCGCGCACCGCCGAGCGCCGTGGTCATCGCCGCGGCGACGGACCGGTCCGAGGGCGCGGTCGACCACGCGTCCTGCGAGCTCGCCGCGTACGGCAGCACGACGGGCACGCCCGCCTTCGCCGCGGCCGCGGTCGCGCCCGAGACGTGGGCGCCGGACGACGCGACCACGATGCCGGACACGCCGGCGTCGACGAGGGCCTGCACCGCCGCGCGGGCGCCGTCGGTCGTGCCGCCGTCGTTGCGCGTGACGAGTTCGACGTGCGTCCCGCCGAGTGCCAGTCGACGCTCGGCGACGCGGGCGCCCTGCGCGGCCTGGTCCCACTCCGAGCCCTCGCCGTCACCGAGGGTGATGACGACGCCGATCTTCGTGGCCGTGGGCACGTGGCCGACGGAGATCGCGACGGGCACGGTGGCGGGAACGGCCTCGGCCGGTGCGGCGCTGAGCGACCGCACCGTCACGACGGCAGCGACCGCAGCGACGACGACGACCGCGACCGCCGTGATCAGCAGGGCCCGACGCCCCCGACGGACGCTCGCGACGGCCTGGCCGGGCGTGGTCGGGTCCGGGTTCGGATCCGTGGTGGTGTCGTGCGTGACGGTGTCGTCGGTCATCGTCCCGCCCCGATCTCGAAGGTGTACAGCGTGGTCGCGGTCGCGCTCGAGGGCACGTGCATCCGGAACGCGGGCAGGGACGTCGCTGCCGCGAGCGACGCACGGAACTGCTCCTGCTGCAACAGGATGCCGGCGACGTCCTCGGCGCGGACGTTGGCGTAGCCCGCGGCGTTCTGCGACGCCAGGGCCAGCTGGTAGTCGGCGGAGTCGGACTTCGCGGCGCTGGTGGCCATCGCGCCGAGGATGCCGGACCCGTTGACCTTGCGGTCGCCCAGGTCGAGCATCACCCGGTTCAGGTCCCCCGTCAGCAGGGTCGACGCCCCCTCGACGTCGCGCGTGGACTCCGACGTGCTGGTCTGGATGCGCTGCAGGCTCGACGCGGTCTGGGAGTCGACCGACGACGCGAGGGCGCTGTTCTGCTGCTCGAGCTTCCCCTTCTGCTGGTCGATCGTGCCCTTCGACCCGCTCGTGACGTCGTCGGCGGTGGACCGGAGCCCGGCGATCGACGAGTCGAACGCCTTGACGACCGCGTCACGGCTCTTGCCGGCGGTGTCGCTCACCTGCCGGACCTGCTGGTCGATGATCGCCGTGACGTCCTTCGAGGACTGGTCGGACGCCTGCGCGAACGCATCCCGCACGGCGTCCTGCAGGGTGGACTGCTGATCGCGGACCTTCGTGAGACGGTCTCCCACGACGGCACTCGACGCGGTGGCGTTGCCGAGCAGGACCCGCAGTCGCTGTGTGGCGCCGTCCACCGATCCGTCGTCGTTCTGGATCGCCTGACGGACCGCGCCCACCGCGGTGTCGACAGCGCCGAGGTCCTTGGAGAGCGTGGCGAGCGCACCACCCACACCGTCGGCAGCGTTCGGGTCGGTCGCGGCGATGACGGCGTCCCAGCGTGCGGCCTGGTCGGTCAACCGCTGGTCCATCGGCGTCGAGAACAACCCGCCGGGTCGCAGCGAGGTGTCACTGCCGTCGCAGGTCGTCGCCGTGAGGTAGCCCCGCAACTCCGCCGCTGTGGCGTCGTCGAGCTTCCCCAGCGCGGCGAGCGCACAGATCTGGGTGGCCACCGCGGAGTTCTGCGCCTGCATCGACGTGCTCAGCAGTCCGTCACCGGCGTTGCCGAGCAGTGCGCGTGCGGCGCTCGCCTGCCGGTTCACCGTCGCCAGCGCGTCGCGCACACCGGTGACGTCGCTCGTCGACGTGCTGACCTGGTCCTGCAGCGACTGCAGCGACGCGGCCACCTGGCCGGAACCGTCGCTCTGCAGTCCGTCGAGCACCTGGCCGATGGACGCGAGCTGCGCATCAACGTCCTTCGAACGGTCGATCGCCTCGTCCGCCAGGTCGGGGTTCAGCTGGTCGGCCAGCTGCTGCCCCTTCGCGACCAGGCCGACCAGCGAAGCGCTGACCGCACTGGACGAGTCCCAGAGCGCACAGGTCAACGAACCACGGGCCTCCTGGGCGGCGCACGTCGTCGCATCCGGCGTGGCCGGACCGACGGCAGCGGTGAGCTGCGCGCTCACCTGCTGCTTGCAGGACTCGCTCGCATCGGCGTAGCCGGTCAGCTGGGACGACACCCGGAGCAGGTTGCCGTACACGCTCGAACCGGTTGCGCCGGCCTGCGGCGTCGCCGCGCACCCCGCGCCGTCGAGGGACGGGGCAGGGGCCGTCGCCGAGGTGTCGCCGAGCAGCCCGTCCAGGCTGGTGGTCGTCTGCTGCAGCTGCTGCAGCACGGTCGACTGCGTTGTCTTGACGGTGGCGCCGAGGTCGTCGTTCAGGGACCCGAGCTCGCCGGACAGCGCGCGCATCGTGCCGGCGAGCTGGGTGCTGCTCTCCTTGAGGCGCTCGGCGGTGCTGACCCCGAGCGTCTTCGACGTCGTCTCGAGGTTCGAACGGACCTCGGTGATGGTGCCGCCAGCGCGGGCGAGCACCTCGTTGACCTGCGCCACCAGGTCGATCGTCCGTCGCTGCAGCGCGAGCTCGGAGTCCGTGCCGGACCCGAACGCGGCGTTCATCACGCCCGACGTCGACAGGTCCGTCGAGATGCCGGGCTGCGCGGCGATGTCGAACGACGGTGCCGAGAAGTCCTTGACGTCGGCCACCAGGTGCAGGGTGCTGCTGGCTCCCGAGGTCGGCGGAGCGAGCAGACGGCCCCACTGCACCACAGCGTCGCCGTCGGCGTTCGTGCTCACCACGCCGTCCGTCGCGGCGCCGCCGGCGTCGGCCGAGTCCGTGACGATCCGGTTCGCGCCGGTACCGGCCAGCACGGTCGAGGCGGCGATGCTGAACGGCGCCCCGACGAGCGCTGGGGTCGTGCGCGACGATCCGGCGACGTCGTAGGTCAGGTCCTTCGACGTGACCGTCAGGTTCTCGACGGTGACGTCGATCTGCACCCGCCCGGAGTACCCGGCCAGGTCGGCCAGGTCCGTCCCCGTCTTCTTCTTGGTGGAGTACTGGGTGGTGATGCGGAGCGGCAGGTCACCTGCGGCCTTCGCCGGGTCGTGGTCGGTCGTGGCGGACGACGACCGGTTGCTGCCGACCGAGATGGCCGTGTCCGAGATCGACGTGATCGAGCCGTCGGCTGCCAGGTGCGTGTCGACGGTCTGCAGGACCCGGGACGGATCGGTGACCTTCTGGTCGTCCGACGTGCACCCGGACAGCACGAGCGCCGCGATCCCCGCGACGGCCACCATCCCGATGGTCCGTCTGTTGTGCAGTCGAGCTCCGGCCGTTGCGGCGCGCAGAGTCATCACGTTCTTCCCCCAGGTTGTTCACGAGCACCCCGTGTTCACGAGCACATCGATGCTACCGCTGAAATACGGTCCAGAACGGGCTGTGGATGGATCCGATGGCCCCCGTTCGGGCTGCAAGACCTCACCCCACGCGGTTCTGATACGTTGCACGCGACATGCGCTCCTGTGCGCATGTGCCGTCTTCCGGGGGAACCACCATCATGTGGACCACGATCATGTCCGTCGGCATCGCCGGCGTCGCAGCCTTCTGCATCCCACTGCTCGTCCGCACCACGGTGCGTCGCAACGACCTCCGTCGCGCCGCGCAGCGCCCACCCAACCGCCCGGAGGACGGGCCCCTCGTCGTCCGCCTGCGCACCTGGCAGTGGGTGGTCTGGCGTGTCCTCGGGGCCCTGTTCGTCATCGTCGGTGGCTTCTACTCGATCGTGAGCGTCCTCGGCACCGAGCCGTCCGACGACCCCGCGCCGACCATCGCCGCCGTCGCGATCCTGCTGGCCGGCGTTGGAGCACTCGTGCTCGCACGTTCGCTCCGGCGGACGCGGATCACGGCGACTCCCGACGCCGTGCTGGTGCGCCGGGGGCTCCGTGCAGAGCGGACGGTGCCCATCGCTTCGATAGCCGCTGTCCGCCCGCTCGCGAACGCGTACGGCGGGATCGATGCACGCGATGCCGACGGCAGGCGACTCTTCACCGTGATGGGCCTGGCACTCGGGTACGCGGAGTTCGAACAGTTCCTCGCCGAGCGCGTCGTCGAGCCGCGACGCACGGCTCCGGCCGCCCCGGGCCCGAACGGGTACGCCGTCCCCACCTGGCGCGGCGCCGGGATCGCTGCGGACTGGACGCTCCTCGCGCTCGGCTCGCGGCGCGGGCCGCAGCCCGTCATCCGGATCCACTCCGACGCGGGCGACGTGGCACTGCACCTCGCCGAGGGAACTCGCCCGCGGCCGGCTGCAGGTCGCGGAGTCGCTCTGGGAGCCGGAGGCGTACCTGTGCCGTTCGGGCAGTGCGTCACCTGACTCACCGGCCGGCCAGGCGATGAACGGGTTGCCGACGGGCATGCTCGCGCTGCTCATCGGGGAGTTGCCCAGACCCGCCGCGGTCTTGCGCGACGCTGAGCTCGACTCGTTCACCCGCTGGGTGGAGCAGTTGCCGATGTCGGGCGCCCAGGTCGCACAGTGAGGCCGCTGCCCGCGCGTGGGAGCGGGGCAGACCGGAGGCCCGGAGTGCATCGACGACGATCAGCATCAACGACCCGAGGACGAACCGTCACGGGCCTGTCCGGCTCCCACGCTGATGCGGCTGTCTCTTGCTCCACGCTCGATACCGCAGATGGGATCCGATGCAGCACCCAGCCAGACCGCCGACTAGTCCCGCGGAGCCGAACCGAACACAGCAAACGGCAGCACTCCGACCGCGTTCCCACCTCGGCTCCGATCGACACGGCGATGATCACGCGTACTGCGGCAACCACCACGGCGGAGATCAGCACACGAACAGGCTGCGGAGTTCCACCCCGATTCCGTTCAGGCCTCGCCATCCGACCTCCCACGGTTGCTGGTCATCGGTGCACGTCTGTCTCGATGATGCCACCAGGGCCACACCGGCTTTGCCAGAAGCAGGCCCGCGATCGCTGGAAAGAGCCACGCGAACTGGTAGGACTGGCCCGGACCGGAAATCGATGCCAGCACGAGCAGCATCCCCAGGATGACGGCCATACCGACCGGCCAGGCCCACTTCGTCGGCAACCGCGCGGACAACAGTCCGACGACAAGCCCCACAACAGCGACGCATGCTGCGATGAACACATCCGATCGAGCGAGTCCGATCGTCACCCACGCGGCAGCCGAGAAGAGCACCACGACGAGGAGTGTCAAGTACCCCAGGAGCAGCGACCGGTCGAGCTTGTGGTTGATCGCGCGCTTCTTCATGTCTCTCGATACTCGTAGATCGTCGTGGTTGCTCCCGCGTGGAGCCAAATTCGAGGTCTGCCCCGTTTCGACTTAGGGGAGCGTATCGCCTCGGGATCGTACGTCAAGGCAATGAAGGTCGGACCCGCAAGACGTCGACACCACGTTGGACCAAATTCTCCCCCAAAGGCCTCTTTCCCATGAGGAAAGTATCAGCTGCGCGTATTGCTGACTGGAGGTCTAGCGTAAGCCCGCGTGATACGGGCGCACTTACGTTTCCCATTGCGATCTCAACGGATTCATCCGATCGCGAAGCACCCGAATGCGGTAGCTCCCACGCATTCTCATCGGTTGAATCTTCGGTACGAAAGACGATGAGGCGGTCGCTCGCATTTCCACACACATCGATCTCGCGTTCATCGTGAATCACCATCACCAGCGTTCGACGCACTCCGTCGAGGGCTCGGATCTTCGCTTCTACCTGCGCTGCCGTGGGCGACTCATGCTCAAACTGTTTGCCTTTCACCCACCACCGCAAGACAGGACCCGCGGTTCGCAGTTGCGCAGGTAGGTTCTTATCCAAACGTCGCCGAACAAGCGCGCCGAGCACCCACCCGGCGAGCAGACCCATGAACCATGCCCTGATTGATAGTTCCGCGCCGGTCAGTAGAAATCGCGTCATTACTGGGCCTAGGAAGAACACCGTCGCAAGACCAACCATCGCCCAGCCAGAGCCAACCAGCCCCAGGGCACCAGCAATGACGACGGCTACGAGAACGTTCGTCAGAGCAACTTGAAAGCTCAACTGGTTCAGACCGAAGAACAACCCAACCGAAATAGCGAGGGCGATCAAGACCACATTACCGAAGACGCCCACTCGACTGAGGGGGCGATACACTCGCGCTCGTTTCTTCACTTACCCATCCAAACGCGCCTGTCACCAAATCGTGTACGAAATCTGCCCCCGCATCAACGCCGACTCAATGGGGAAAGCATCGCCTGTGCGATCCCGGAATTGCGCGGAAATTCACGGTAGTTGTAATTTGCGATAGTTGTAAATCGTTGGAGCGACTTTGAATATCTTCAAGACTCCGCGAATACTGTACGATCCGTCGCCAATCTCGTATCTGTATTTCTGTCCCTGCTCAATCCGATCCGCAATCGTGTCCATATTGTCTCTATAAACCCCCTTGCTCAGAATCAAATTTCCGCAGTCGGTGTGGAAGAGCACTTGAGGTTGCGAGCTACCGATTCCCTTCGTCGACTGGGAGGAAGCGGTACCTGATTCAACGGAATCGACGTTGCAGATGAGTGAGATTCGGTGACTATCGTCATATGCGCCAAGTATCAAGGAGCCGAATCCGAAGATGGTTATTGGCACCCCCACGACTACCAAACCGATTGACAGTGCGACTATACGTTTTCGCCAAACGCGTCTGCGAATCTTCTTGCTACTATCAGCCATGCTGACTGCCGGCAGCGATTGTTTCATATTCAAAGACTACCCTGAGTGACGTCCGGCGGGCGAGCGTACGTCTGCCCCTATTGATTTCGGTTCACAATCGCGTCTATATTGTCTCTGCAGACCCCATCGATCAACACCAGATTTCCGCAGTGGGTGTCGATGAGTGCTTGACTTTGCGAGCTACTAATTCAGCATGTTGACTGGGGGAAAGAATCGAGACGCGCTGGTCACCACATTGCAGCAGGAACCACCTCTTCATCCGCATACTCGATGAAATCTTTGACATAAACAGCCTGACGAACCGCACTCAGGAACTCTTGCATTCGGAAGGAACCTGCACCGACACAAAACTGGTGCCGAGCTCCAGCCAACCCATTTACTCCTAGCCTGTCTTGATTATCCCGGCTCACGCCCTACTTGAGTAACAACGTTCCGCAGTCCTTTGTTTCGAAAACAACCTGCGCCGTTGATGAACCAACGCCTTTCAATGACCTGAATGAGCTGATCCCGCTATGTGCCGAACTCACAGTACATATGGGATGGTCTCGATGCGCGGCGTCATAGATCTTCAACATTGCTGGCCCAACGACGAAGCCTAGTAACGGAACACGTACTACCACGGCAAGAACGATCACCGCTCCGATACGTTTCGCTAGGATAGGCCTACTCGTGGCTGTCTTCGAGGTACTCATGCATGCGCCAACGTGATCCTCCTCATCGCACCGAATGCAACCCCGCAGTCCGTACCCCCGCTCCCGAGATCGCTTCGTTGATGCCGTCCTTCATGTAGCCGCTGGAGTCTTTTCCGGTGAAGATTTCGTTCGCGGCAGCTCCGGCTGCCCCAAAAGGCGAGGCGCTGAGGAGCGAGCCCTCGCGCTGACCGATCGTCCCGGTTGCTTGTCAGGTGGGAGGCCCCGTTACCGGCGCTGCCAACGACCCCGTTGACGCTGACGTTCGCGATGACGGCGCTTCCCGCTCGTCCAGCGTCCGCCGCCATCTTGGCGAAACGGATCCCCGCGCGCACGCCTGCTCCTCCCAAAAGACCCGGGACTCCGCTGATCAGCGCCCCCCAGAGGCCGGCGTCACGCCCTGCGGAATCCTTCAACTTCCGGCACGGTGTTCAGAAGTTGTAGTAGCCCACGAAGAGCGATCGATCCCTTTCCCACCCTGATTTCGTACTCGTGTCCAATTTCGATGTTCGCGGCGATTCGCGAACTACTCGCTTCGGTGACCCCTTGTCGATAGACGAAGCGGCCGCAGTCCAGTGTGTTGATGTCCACTTGATCCACATATGTACCGATGCCTCGCCCTGAGTGGGTCGATACGCTTGAAGCTTTGGCGCTAGAGACCGTGCAACGGAGGGTCTGTGGGTGGGCATGATCGTAAGCGCGAAGCGCATTCTGACCAAACACGAAGAATGCTATCACCCCAAGAACTGTACACATTATGATCGCGTAAATAATTCGACCCGCAGTGGGGGATATCCGGGATTTCTTGCCCGGCCGGGGACGCGCGTAGCTGTGAGACAAATCCACTCCTACTGATCGGCTGTGCCGTGCATGGGCACCCTCGGCCCTTTGGCTCCGGTGAACAGCCCGTTTTGAAAACTCCCCCAAGGGTCCGGCGCACTCTCTGGATCCCTAGGACCAAAAGCATCATTAGCTACCGCCTGAACTCCACCGAGCGCATGATCGATCACAATTTTCGTCGTATCAACTGCCGTCCCAGATCCAGCCACGCCCGGAAGTTTACCCGCGAGTGGGCTCATGAAGGTAGACGCAACGCTCGATCCAGCTCCGATGGCAACGCCGGTCCCCGTTGCAGCCGCAAGCCCACCAATGGTCTTGTCTGGAATTTTCGGGTTCCATGCGTAACTCAGTCCGCTTGACGTACCATTCGCGGCGCTTCCAGCCACAGCAGCACGCCCGGTTCCTCCGATTGCTTTGGTCGCGACCCATCTGGCCGCGGAAGAACTCCAACGCGCGACTATTGGAGCCGCCTTCGAGACGATGGCCGGAGCGAGCTGACCGAGCCTGGCGGCGACAGCACCTCCTACCAGTCCCGAAATTCCGCCAATAGCGGTATCCCTACCGACTTTCCCCCATTCGACCTTGCCGTCCTTCATATTTTGGCGAATGGATATTCCACCAGCTAGGGCAGCACCGGATCCAGCGGCAAGCGCCACAGCTGCAATGGGGGCAAGAGGAGTGAACATCGCGATGACTGCGAGCCCGATACCGACACCGATCCCGATGTCCGAGAGGATTTCGGCGTGCTCATCCGCCCAGTCCCGCAGATCTCCGAACATCCCCTGGTGCGCATCCCGGTACGCCTGCATGTCCTTGTCCGTCGCCGGCCGCAACCCCAGCGGGTCAAGCGCCTGCAGCGGGTCGTTCCCCGCGTACGAGTACGGGTTCCCCGCCCACGCTGCCCCCACGACCGGCGCGAGCGGGTCCACAGACAGGAATCCCCGCGCCGCCGGGTCGTAGACGCGCGCCCCGAGCCACTCCAACCCACCGATGGACAGGCCGCCGGAACCGGTCAGCGCAACCCCCGCGGGCAACGCGAGGTCGTTCGCCGCAGCCAGCACCGCCCACGGGTCGGCCGCATCGGTCGCCCGGGCAGTCCGCCACCCCGGCTGCGTCCAGGCATCGCCGATCGCCAGCAGTCCGCCGGGCAGGTCGAGCAACGACGTCCCGCCGATGTCCACCAGCGAGGGCACGCTCGACGCTGAGTCGAACCAGGTCGCCACGCCACCGACCTCGGCCAGCTCACCGAGCGCATCCGCCCAGACGTCCAGACGGCCCGTCTCGGTGTAGGCGTCGTCACGGTCGACGATCGCGGACAGGGAGCCGAGTGCCGACCAGCCGTACTCGGTCGTCGATCCGTCAGCAGCCGTCCGACGAACGCGTCGACCGAGCCCGTCGTGCAGGTACTCGGTGCGGGCACCGTCCCGAACGCTCGCGACCAGCTGGCCGGCGACGTCGTACTCGAGCGTGGTCTCGACGCCGTCGACGACCTGTCGGACGAGCCTCCCGCCGTCGTCGTACTGCCAGGTGGACGCACCCGCGCGTACGAGCTGCCCAGCAGCGTCGTACTCGTACGCGACACGACCGGACGACGCCTCGACTGCCGTGATGCGACTGTCGGCATCGCGGTCGATCGTGGTGGTCGAGACACCATCCGGGGTGGTCGCCGTGTGTGCGACGAGCGATCCCGCTCGGTACGACCACGACTGCACCACATCACCCGTGGCGGCCTGGACGATCCGGCCCGAGGCGTCGTAGGCGAACGTGCCCGTGCCGAGCCCGTCACGCTCGACGCCGACGACATGGCCAGCCGCGTCGTGACGGTAGGTCGTCCGGGTGCCGTTCGGGTCGATCCGCGCCGTGCGACGTCCGTCGGCGTCGTACTCCCAGCGCAGCGCCGACCCGGCGCGGGTACGCCGGACCAGCAGTCCGCGGCGGTCGTACTGCAACTCGTGCTCGACGGCGAGCCCCGCGCCCCGCGTGTGGTCGGTGACGACGACAGTGCGCTCGCGCGGGTTGCGGTGGACCTCGGACTGCAGCGTGCCGTCGACGAGCACTCGGTGCTCGCGCCCAGCAGCGTCGTACGTCCACGTGGTGGTGTGTCGTTCCGGGTCGGTCTGGCTCAGCTGCCGACCAGCGGCGTCGTACGTGGCGGTGGTTCGGCGACCGAGCGGGTCGGTGACCGCGACGACACGGTCGGCGTCGTCGTACTCGTGTCGGGTGACCCCGCCCGCGGCGTCGGTGATCGTGGTCAGCCGTCCGCGGTCGTCGTACGAGAACGACGTGACCCCACCCAGGCCGTTGACGACCTGCGTCAGCTGCCCCGCTACGTCGTACCGGAAGCGCCGCTGACCGAAGCGCACGTCATGACTCGAGACGAGCCTGCCGGCCAGGTCGTAGCGGAACCGCGCGGTGCCGGCACCCGGACTCGTCTGTGCGACCACCCGGCCGACCAGGTCGTACGTGACCCGCTCGACCTCGCCCGTGGGCAGGGTGCGCGCCACGACCCGGGAATCGGCGTCGTAGGTCAGGGTGGTGCGCGCGCCGGTGGCGTCGGTGGCCGCGAACGGGCGGCCGCAGGCGTCGTACTCGTACGTCGATCGCGCGCCGGACGGGGTGGTGACGGCGGTGACGCGACCGGCCAGGTCACGCTCCAGCCGGGTCAGGCCGCCTTCACCGTCGACGAGTTCGACAGGTCGTCCGGCAGCGTCGTAGACGACGAGCTCGGATCCCGCTTCGTCGGAGGTCGTCTCGACGGGCCGCCCGTACGCGTCGAAGCGCACCGTCGCGGCGCTGAACGCGTCGCGCAGGGTCGTGACTCCGGTCCGCGGGTCCTCGGTGAACTCCTGCCGCACGCCGGTCGGATCGACGACGGCGGACAGGCCGCCGTTGACGTCGTACTCCCGCTGCCACGTCGCGCCGGTGGGGTCGGTGACGGCCTGGAGGCGCGACAAGGCGTCGTGCACGAACGTCCAGTCCGCGCCGCCCGGCAGCTCGATCCGTGTCAGGTTGGCCTGGTCGTCGTACGTCTGCGTCGTGGTGCGGCCGAGCGGGTCGGTCGTGGTGCGCAGCTCGCCGTCGGCCCCGTGGTCGAAGATCGTGCGCGCGCCGAGCGGATCGACCACGGCACTGATCCGGCCGCCGACGGTGTGCTCGAAGTGCCAGACCGCCCCGTCCGGGTCTTGGCGAGCGACGAGCTGGCCGGCCGCGTCGTAGCGGTACTCGGTGCGCGCTCCCGAGGGACTCGTGGCGACGACCGGTCGACCGGCGGCGTCGCGCTCGATGCGGAGCGTGTCGCCGACGGCGTTCGTCATGGCGACCAGTTCGCCGAACGCGTCGTGCTCGAGCGTGGCGCTGACACCGGTCGGGTCGACGACACGGGTCAGCACACCGCCCTGCCACGTCAGTTCCGTCCGACCGCCGACCGGGTCGACGACGACCGAGGGGTCGTGGTCGTCGCCGGAGTACTCGTAGGTGACGACCGCACCACCTTCGGTCACGACGGTGACCGGACGGTCGTGGTCGTCGTACCCGTAGGTGATGTCCGCGCCGGCCGGGGTCACCGTCCGGACCTTGCGGCCGCGGTCGTCGTACGCGTGGACCGTCACCGAGCCGTCACGCTCGGTGACCGACACCAGGTTGCCGTGCGGGTCGTAGCTCATCGACTGGCGGTGGTCGTCCGAGTCGACGACCCCGACCAGCCGCCCCTTGGTGTCCGCGATGTAGGAGTTCGACCGGGTGCCGTCCTGGTCGGACACCACGGTGACCCGCCCGGGCAGGTACGCGAACCGCACCCGCCGACCGTGCGGACTGACCTGCTCGACGACGCGGCGGCGATCGTCGTAGGTGTTGTCGACCTCGACGACGCCGGCAGCGCTCGTGACCGTCGTGATCAGGTCGTCGTCGTTCCAGCCGTAAGTCCTGGTGCCGACCGGGTCCGTGACCGTGGTGAGTCGGCCGCGGTCGTCGTAGCCGTACTCGACACGACGACCGTCGGATGCGCGGAGCACCGCGACCCGGCCGTCGACGTGGTCGACGTCGACGGAACGACCGTGCTCGTGGACGAGTCGGACGATGGTGTCATCGGCGTCACGGACGACCTGCACGCCGGTCCCCGTGCCGCCGCGCTGTCCAGTCCACAGACCGGACGGCGTGAACGCGATGCGCTCGCCTGCGTTGTCGCGGACGACCAGCTGGTCACCCTCGGCCGCGAGCCAACGGTTCTCGCCGACGCCGCGCGCCCAGCCGTCGGCAGCACGGGGGAAGCGGATCTGACGGCCGTCGCCACCCACGAAGGTCGCTCCCTCGTCGTCGAGGACGAGCCGGGTCTCGAGGACCGAGGACCACCCGGGGCCGAACAGCCCCACGTGGTCGTCGAGGGAGTTGTACATCCGCGTGACCCGGAGCGAAGCGGACGCGCCCGTGAACGCGAGGTCGAGCTCGGGCTCGAGGAAGTTGCCCGTGCCGGTGTTGACCGGGTCCATCGAGAAGCCCGTCGTCGGCTGAGCGCCGTACGCGGTGGGCGGGTCGAACTCGATGTCCTGCCGGCTCTGCGAGACACCGGCGGCCGCGAGTGCTGCAGCCAGCGCGGAGTCGGCGACGCTCGACACGGCGCCGTCACCCCCGGCGGCGGCGAAGGCGGCGGCGATCGTGGTGGCCCACGTGACGTCCTGGTCGTTCGCGGCGAGCCACTGCTCGAACGCGGTCACCAGCCCACCGGCGTCGATGTGGCCCCACGAGCACTGCGCCGCGAAGTCGGCGAGCTTGCCGCGGAGCGCCGCGGGCTTGCCGTCGAGCTCGCGGTTCAGCGTGGAGGAACCGGTGGCGAACGAGCGGAGGTCGGTCGGTCGCGCCGACGACGTCCCGCCGCCACCACCGCCGCCCGTGCCGGGGTTCGGGGTCTGACGCGTGCCGGCCCTGACGTCGGGCGACGGGAACGACGGCGCCTTCTCGTTCTTGACGTCCGGCATGGGGTCGTAGTGGAACGTGTCGTTCGCCCAGTCCTGCAGGCCGTTGCGCCCGTCTTCGCGCTCCTGCCACTCGCGGGCGGTCTTGCGACGAGCACGCTCCTTGGTTGCGGCGTCCCGCATCTGCTGGACCCACCCCGCGACCGCGGTCATGGCGTCGGCGATGGACTGCGCGTCGTTCTTGGCGGTTGCTGCGTTCTGTGTGAAGAGGTCGGCGAACCGGCCGCGGAACTCCTGCGACGCCGTCGACACGTACGACTGGCGCGACCCTGACTGGCTGGTGATCGCGTCGGCGGACGTCGTCAACGCGGTCTTCAGCGCGGCGGCTGTGGCGTCGTCGAACGCGATGTCGTCGGTGTTGGCGTGGATCTGCGCCATGGTCGTTCCCCCCGAGGATGCTGCTGGTCGTGCGTGGTGCGGTCCGCCCCGGACCGCGGACGCCCGGGCCGTCGTCTCCGACGACCCGGGCGATGGCTCGGTGCTTACGCGCCGCCACCAGCGGTGAAGATGTCCTGCGAGATCTTGTCGAGCTGCGTGCGCAGCTGCTCGAGCTCGGTCTTCGCCTTGTCGAGGGCGGACTTGGTCTCCGGCCAGGTCGACCCACGGAAGGTCGACGCGAGCGGGCCGTCCCAGACGTTGGAGTCGGACAGGATCCGACCCTGGGCATCGAGCTGCGAGATCTGGTCGGTGAACCCACCGTTGACGATCGACTGGATCTGGCGGATGGCCGACTTGGCCTGCTCAGTGGAGAGCACACGTGACATGGTGAACCTCTTTCATTTCGTAGCTGCACCCCCGCGCAGTGGAATCCCCCCGGAGGCTCTGACGGGTTCACCTTAGCCGGATTCCGGGGCAGATGTCACCGGCTGTATATCGTGTTGATCCATCCCCCATTTCGGGGGTCATCCACAGTTCCCCCGAACGGCCGCTTGCCGGACACCCGCTGGTGGCAGGATGTGGGGCATGGACACCGAACCGCAGCTCGACGGGGACTCCGTCTCGCACGACCTCGACGACTTCGACGAGGTCGTCGAGATCGAGCACGAGTCGCTGCCCACGGACCGCTACTCCGACCGTGAGATCAGCTGGCTGCGCTTCAACCAGCGCGTGCTCGAACTGGGCGAGGACCGCACGGTCCCGGTGCTCGAGCGTGCGAACTTCCTGGCGATCTTCGCGTCGAACCTCGACGAGTTCTTCATGGTCCGCGTCGCGGGGCTGAAGCGCCGCATCGACACCGGCATCGCCGTGCCGACGAACGTGGGCCGCGCGCCCAGCGACGTCCTGCGCGACATCGCGAACAAGGCGCACGAGCTGCAGGACCGGCACGCCCAGGCGTTCATCGCGTCGCTCAAGCCGGACATGGACGCGGCGGGCATCCACATCGAGCACTGGTCCGACCTGGCCGAGGCCGACCGCCTGACCATGCGCGACTACTTCGCCGAGCAGATCTTCCCGGTCCTGATGCCGCTGGCGGTCGACCCGGCGCACCCGTTCCCCTACATCTCCGGGCTGTCGCTGAACCTGGCCGTGCGGGTCCGCAACCCGAAGTCACAGCGGCAGGAGTTCGCGCGGCTCAAGGTCCCGCAGAACTTCGCGCGGCTGATCAAGCTGCCCGACGACAACTCCGGGCGGATGCGCTTCATCCCGCTCGAAGACCTGATCGCGAACCACCTCGGTGACCTGTTCCCGGGGATGGAAGTGCTCGAGCACCATGTGTTCCGGGTCACCCGCAACGAGGACGTCGAGATCGAAGAGGACGAGGCCGAGAACCTCATCCAGGCCCTCGAGCGCGAACTCCTGCGCCGCCGGTTCGGCCCGCCCATCCGCCTCGAGATCACCGAGGACATGGACCCGGTCACGCTCGACCTGTTGGTGCGCGAGCTCGACATCACCGAGCAAGAGGTCTACCGCCTGCCGTCGCCGCTCGACCTGGCGTGCCTGTTCGAGATCGCCAAGATCAGCCGCCCGGACCTGCACTACCCCAAGCACGTGCCCACCACGCCCGTGCAGTTCCAACCGGGCGAGCCGAACACCAAGCCCGACCTGTTCCGCGCGATCGCCACGCGCGACGTGCTGGTGCACCACCCGTACGAGTCGTTCGCCACGAGTGTGCAGGCGTTCCTCGAACAGGCAGCCGCCGACCCGCACGTGCTCGCGATCAAGCAGACGCTCTACCGCACCTCGGGCGACTCCCCCATCGTCGAAGCCCTGATCGACGCCGCCGCCGCGGGCAAGCAGGTGCTGGCACTGGTCGAGATCAAGGCGCGCTTCGACGAGCAGAACAACATCACCTGGGCGCGCAAGCTCGAGAAGGCCGGCGTGCACGTGGTGTACGGCCTGGTCGGGTTGAAGACGCACTCCAAGCTCGTGCTCGTCATCCGGCAAGAGGGCGGCACGCTCAAGCACTACAGCCACATCGGCACGGGCAACTACAACCCGAAGACCTCGCGCATCTACGAGGACATGGGCCTGTTCACCGCCGACGACACCGTGGGCAAGGACCTGACACGCCTGTTCAACGAGCTGTCGGGCTACGCCATCGAGAAGAAGTTCAAGCGGCTGCTCGTCGCTCCGCTGCACCTGCGGAAGGGCCTGCTCAAGCGGATCCAGGTCGAGACGGACAACGCCCTGGCCGGCAAGCCGTCGGGCATCCGGATCAAGGTCAACTCGATGGTCGACGAGCAGATCATCGACGCGCTGTACCTGGCCAGCCAGGCCGGCGTGCCGATCGACATCCTGGTGCGCGGGATCTGCTCGTTGAAGCCAGGGCTCGAAGGCGTCAGCGAGACCATCCGCGTGCGCAGCGTGGTCGGCCGGTACCTCGAGCACTCCCGCGCGTTCGCCTTCCACAACGAGGGCGACCCGTACGTGTACATCGGCAGTGCGGACATGATGCACCGCAACCTCGACCGTCGTGTGGAGGCCCTGGTGCGCCTGTCCGACCCGGCCCACGTGAGCGAGGTCACCGAGATCTTCGACCTGGCGATGGCCGACACCACCAGCTCGTGGCACCTGGAGTCCGACGGCGAGTGGACGCGGCACTCGACCGACGACGACGGCCGCCCGCTCGAGGACGTGCAGAATGTCCTCATGCGGAAGATCTCGTCCCGGAAGCGCTCGACCCGGTGAAGGGCGGACCAACGGGGCCCGTCGTCGCTGCGGGCGCGGTGGTCTGGCGTGAACGGGACGGTGTCCCGCTCGTGTTGCTCGTCCACCGCGAGCACCACAAGGACGTCTCCTTCCCCAAGGGCAAGGTCGACCCGGGCGAAGCCGTCCCCACGGCCGCCGTGCGCGAGACCGACGAAGAGACCGGCTACCGGGTGCACCTCGGAGCACCACTCGGCGTCGCCGAGTACGTGCTGCCGAACGGCCGCGACAAGGTCGTGCACTACTGGGCGGCCCGGGTGTCGGCCAAAGAGCACGAGCGCGCTGGGAAGTTCCACCCCAACGACGAGGTCGCGGCGATCGAGTGGGTGTCCATCGAGGACGCCCGTGCCCGGCTGACCTACTTCCGCGACGTCGAGATCCTCGAGCGGTTCGCCGAGCTCGTCGACCGGGGCCAGCACGACACCTTCGCGCTCATCGCCCTGCGCCACGCCAAGACCACGCCCGGCGCCGACTGGCGTGGCCCCGACGCCACCCGGCCCCTGCTGCCGGTCGGTCGCTCCCAGGCCAGGGCGGTCTCCACCCCGGTCGCCGCGTACGGTCCGCGCAAGATCCTCAGCAGCACGGCAGCGCGGTGCCTGGCGACCGTCGAGCCCCTGTCGGCAGCCACCCGACTCGGTGTCTCGAGCACGCCCGGCATCAGCCAGGACGCCCACGACCAGGGCTCTGACGACGTCAAGGGCGTGGTGCGCAAGCGCCTGGCCAAGGGCAAGTCCGCAGTGCTGTGCTCGCACGGCCCGGTGCTGCCCGACATCGTCGCGCACATCGCCTCCGACACCACGGACGACACCAGCCGGTTCGACCTGCGTCGTGCCGCGATGCTGTCGGTCGGCGACTTCTCGGTGATGCACATCGCGGGCGACACGCTCGTCGCCGTCGAGACACACCGCAACCCCGTCTCGGCGTAGCGACCACCGCGCCGGGGCCCCGTCTCGGCGGAGCAACCAGCGCGCCGGGGCCGCACCGAGCCTCCAGTCCGGCGGTGGGCACGCTGCTCCCGAGCATGCTCCCGCGACGGCGCCACCGCGCGATCTCCGCGCCGCGACAACCCCTCGTTCACCTTCCGTTCACCGGCGGCAACCAAACCGGTCACTTCGCGTCCCTACAGTCACTCGCGGGTCGGCACCGGCCCACGGGACTGAACAGCGGTCCCACCTGCACTCACTTCCCGAAGGGACCCCTGTGAACATCAAGCGAATCGGCACGGTCGCGGCAATCGCGATCGCCGGCGCGGTCGTGCTCTCCTCGTGCGCGGCAAACGAAGGCGGCGCGGGCAGCACCTCGTCGGCCTCGGCTTCGGGTGTCGACTACTCGAACCTCAAGGGCACGCTCACCGGCTCGGGCTCCTCCGCCCAGCAGACCGCGCAGACCACCTGGGCCGCTGGCTTCCAGGACCAGGCCTCTGGCGTCACGGTCAACTACTCGCCCGACGGCTCCGGCGCGGGCCGCAAGAACTTCATCTCCGGCGCGGCGGACTTCGCCGGCTCGGACGCCGCACTGTCCGACGACGAGCTCAAGGGCACGTTCGGCAACTGCGCCGCGGACTCCAAGGCGATCGACATCCCCGTCTACATCTCGCCGATCGCGATCGCGTACAAGATCGACGGCGTGAAGGACCTGACGCTCGATGCCAAGACCATCGCGGGCATCTTCTCCGGCAAGATCACCAAGTGGAACGACTCGGAGATCGCTGACCTGAACAAGGACGCGAAGCTCCCCGACGCCAGCATCACCGTCGTGCACCGCTCGGACGACTCGGGCACCACCGAGAACTTCTCCGAGTACCTCGACGCGAACGCGGGCGACGTCTGGGGCAAGGACCCGAGCCAGACCTTCCCGTTCCAGGTCGGCGACGCCGCTGCCAAGACCTCGGGTGTCGCCTCGGCGATGGCCGGTGCGTCCAACGCGATCACCTACATCGACGACTCCGGCGCAGGTGACCTCGACAAGGCGAAGCTCATGGTCGGCGACTCCGCCACCACGATCTCCGCCGACGGTGCCGCCACGGTGGTCGCCGACTCCGAGATGGTGTCCGGCCGCGACTCGAACGACCTCGCGATCGACATCAACCGCAAGGACACCGCCAAGGGTGCCTGGCCGCTCGTGCTCGTCTCCTACGCCATCGCGTGCCAGGAGTACAAGGACTCGACCAAGGCCGACCTGGTCAAGGCGTACCTGACCTACGTGGTCTCGGACGACGCCCAGAAGTCCGCTGCGACCGAGGCCAAGTCGGCCGCGCTGTCGAGCGACCTCGCCAAGAAGGCCGCCACCGCGGTCGCTTCCATCAAGTAACTCCTCATCGAGAGCCCGGACGCCGGTCCACCCACCACCCGACCGGCGTCCGGGCACTTCCCCGTCTCCCGACAGGAGTCCCACTCCCCATGACGACCGCGCAGCAAGCGTCATCGCTCACCCCACCGAAGCCGAAGGCCGTCGTCCGCGTCGGCGACCGTGTCTTCTCCGCCGCCTCCGTCATCTCCGGCGGCCTCATCCTGGTGGTCCTCGCGCTCGTCGCGGCCTTCCTGGTGTGGCAGAGCATCCCCGCCTTCTCCGCGAAGGCCGGCGAGCTGCCGAACTCCGCGTCGAACTTCTGGACCTACGTCGGCCCGCTGGTCTTCGGCACCGTCTGGTCCGCGCTCCTCGCCCTCGTCATGGGTGTCCCGCTGGCCCTCGGGATCGCGCTGTTCATCTCGCACTTCGCGCCCCGCCGCATCGCCCCGCTGCTCGGCTACGTGATCGACCTGCTGGCCGCGGTGCCGTCGGTCGTCTACGGCCTGTGGGGCATCGTCGTGCTGGCGCGCTTCGTGAAGCCGTTCTACGCGTTCCTCAACGAGTACTTCTCGTGGATCCCGCTGTTCTCCGGATCGCTCTCGGGCACGGGGCGCACGATCCTGACCGCGTCGATCGTGCTGGCAGTGATGACCATCCCGATCATGACCGCGATCATGCGCGAGATCTTCCTGCAGGCGCCGACCCTCAACGAAGAGGCCGCGCTCGCCCTCGGCGCCACGCGCTGGGAGATGATCCGCCTGTCGGTCCTGCCGTTCGCCAAGTCCGGCATCGTCTCGGCGATCATGCTCGGCATGGGTCGTGCCCTCGGCGAGACCATGGCCATCGCGCTCGTGCTGTCGGTGTCCACCAACATCACGTTCAAGGTGCTGACGTCGCTCAACCCGTCGACCATCGCCGCGAACATCGCCCTGCAGTTCGCCGAGGCGTCCGGAACGGCCCTGAACGCGCTGATCGCGTCGGGCCTGATCCTGTTCGTCATCACCCTGGTCATCAACATGCTCGCGCGGTACATCGTGCGCAAGCGCGTCAGCTGAGAGGTCGCACCCCCGATGTCCCTCGCACTCCGTCAGTCCGCCGGCAACGTCTTCGCCAACGGCAAGCTGCACAAGTCCGTCCCGTGGTTGCTGCTCGGCGGCAGCTGGGTCGTCCTGGCGCTCGTCTTCGCCCTGCTCAACGCGGGCGGCGCCGTCAAGGACTTCAACGTCGTCGCCGCGCTGTTCCTGGGCACGGTCCTGTTCGACGTCCTGATCGTCGTCGTCTCCCGCATCGTCGAGGGTGGCCGCAAGGCCGTCGACCGGCTGGTCACCTCGCTGGTCATCA
The DNA here is from genome assembly GCF_022815645.1 of Curtobacterium sp. VKM Ac-2922. Lineage (GTDB taxonomy): Bacteria > Actinomycetota > Actinomycetes > Actinomycetales > Microbacteriaceae > Curtobacterium. Next base: position 169,014 of record NZ_JALGRO010000007.1, read on the forward strand.
CGGCGTTCGTGATCGCGGTCCTGCCGCTGGTCTCGCTGCTGTACACCGTGCTGGCGGACGGCCTCGCACGCTTCGACGTCGCGTTCTTCTCGTACTCGATGCGCGGCGTCATCTCGACCGGTGGTGGTGCGCTGCACGCCCTGGTCGGCACCATCGAGATCACGCTCTTCGCGGCGGTGATCAGCGTCCCGATCGGTCTGCTCACCTCGATCTACCTGGTCGAGTACGGCACCGGCGCGCTCGCCCGCGGCATCACGTTCTTCGTCGACGTGATGACGGGCATCCCCTCGATCGTCGCCGGTCTGTTCGCGTACTCGCTGTTCGCGCTGTTCCTCGGCCCGGGCGCCCGCTTCGGCCTGGTCGGCTCGGTGGCCCTGGCGGTGCTGATGATCCCGATCATCGTGCGCTCCACCGAAGAGGTCCTGAAGATCGTCCCGATGGAACTCCGCGAAGCGTCCTACGCCCTCGGTGTGCCGAAGTGGCTGACGATCGTGAAGATCGTCCTGCCGACGTCACTCGCCGGCATCACCACGGGTGTCATGCTCGCCATCGCCCGCGTCATCGGTGAGACCGCTCCGCTGCTGGTCACCGCGGGCTTCACGTCGAGCATGAACTACGACCTGTTCGGCAACCCGATGATGACCCTGCCGGTGTTCGCGTACACGCAGTACTCGCAGCAGGGCGCCAACCCGGTGCCGTTCGTCGACCGGGCCTGGACCGCCGCGCTCGTGCTCATCCTGATCGTGATGCTGCTGAACCTGCTGGCCCGCTTCATCACCCGCCTCTTCGCCCCCAAGCTCTCGCGCTAGCGCGAGTCACCCGAACACAGTAAGGATCACCGTGTCCAAGCGCATCGAGGTCGACGGCCTCAACGTCTACTACTCGAAGTTCCGCGCCGTCGAGGGCGTCGACATGATCATCGAGCCCCGCACGGTCACGGCCTTCATCGGCCCGTCCGGCTGCGGCAAGTCGACCTTCCTCCGCACGCTCAACCGCATGCACGAGGTCATCCCCGGCGCCTACGTCGAGGGCTCGGTCAAGGTGGACGGCGACGACCTGTACGCCCCGGGCGTCGACCCGGTCATCGTCCGCCGTCAGGTCGGCATGGTGTTCCAGCGCCCGAACCCGTTCCCCACGATGTCCATCAAGGACAACGTGCTGGCCGGCGTCAAGCTCAACAACAAGCGCATCAGCCGCTCGGAGTCCGAGGACATCGTCGAGCGTTCGCTGCAGGGTGCGAACCTGTGGAACGAGGTCAAGGACCGCCTGGACAAGCCCGGCATGGGCCTGTCCGGTGGGCAGCAGCAGCGTCTGTGCATCGCCCGCGCCATCGCCGTGCAGCCCGACGTGCTGCTGATGGACGAGCCCTGCTCGGCGCTCGACCCGATCTCGACGCTGGCCATCGAGGACCTGATCGGTGAGCTCAAGAAGGACTTCACGATCGTCATCGTGACGCACAACATGCAGCAGGCCTCGCGCGTCAGCGACCGCACCGCGTTCTTCAACATCGCGGGCACGGGCGCGCCGGGCAAGCTCATCGAGTACGACGACACCGCGACGATGTTCTCGAACCCGTCCGTCCAGGCCACCGAGGACTACGTCTCGGGTCGCTTCGGTTGATCGGCGCCCGGTCCGTCTGCTGACGGACCGCCTGGAGGCCCGGTGCACGTCCGTCACGGACCGCACCGGGCCTCCCGTGGTTGCGGCCGCCATCTCGGGCGACGAGTCCGACGTCGTACGACAACGTTCCTGTCACCCCACCGGCAGGCCGCGCCGCCCGCGACAAGTCCGACGTCGTACGACAACGTCCCTGTCGCCCCACCGGCAGGCCGCGCCGCCCAGAACCCCGCACGCGACGAAGCCGCTGTCGTGTGACAGCGGCTTCGTCGTACTGGTTCGTGCAGGAGCGGTCTACGCCGACCCGGTGGGGACCGCGACGATCGGCGTCGTCGTCGGCTGCTTCGACCCGCCCGCCGGCTCGACCGTGATGCCGATGGTCGCACCACTCGACTTCGAGCCACTCAGCACCGCCGAGCGCACGCCGCCGTCGACGTCGTTCATGAGACCGGCGGACTCGATCGTGCCACCGGAGCCGATGTACCAGAGCTCGTAGGTCTTGTCCTTCGGCGCGGCCTTGACACCGTCGAGGATCACGGCCGACTTGCCGAGCTGGTCCGACCACACGACCGTGGCCTTGCCACCGCCGGAGACCGAGGCGCTCTTGCGGGCGAAGTCGGGCGCTGCGTAGATCTGGTCGAGGCCCGATGCTGCCTGCGAGGTGCTCGGTCCGGGGCCGGATCCGGTGCCGAACAGGGCACCACCGGCACCGAGCCCGATCGAGACGCAGACCACACCGACCGCCGCGACGGCACCGAGGAACGCTGCCGGACGCTGGAACCACCGGCGGCGAGCCGCGGCACTGGCCGCACCCCCACCGGAGGTGACGGACGTGACCGAGGCGAGTGGGGCCTCCTGGACGGGTTCGGACGGTTCGGCGACGTGCCGGGCCGGAGCGGCCGGAGCCGCGGGCGCCTGCGGCGTCGTCTGGATCGCGGCCATCAGCGAGGCCTTGAGCGAAGCGGGCGGTGCGACGGACTCGACCGCGTAGGCCAGGGCCCGGGCGGTCTCGGCGAGCGAGTCGGCCTCGGCACGCAGGTCGGGGGATTCGGCGAGGGCGGCCTCGAACTCGCGGCGCTCGTCCTCGGACAGGGCGTCAGTGGCCCAGGAGCCGGTCAGCAGTGCGGGGTCGTCGTGTCGTTGGGTCATGACGTCACCCCCATCTCGTCGCGCAGACGGATCATCCCGTCGCGGAGACGGGTCTTCACGGTGCCGATCGGCACCCCGAGCATCTCGGCCATCTCGCTGTGCGAGTAGCCGCCGTAGTAGGACAGTTGGACTGCCTGGCGCTGGAACTCGGTCAGACGACCGAGGGCGCGACTGACCCGCTCGTGTTCGATGCGGATCTCGACCGATTCGGACACCTGGTCGAACCCGGACTCGAAGTCACGGATGCCGATCTTGGTGTCGCGGTCACGGGAGGACTGTGCGGCACGGACCCGGTCGACGGCACGGCGGTGGGCCATGGTGAGGACCCAGCTGGACGCGCTGCCGCGGGCGGTGTCGAACTTGGCGGCCTGTTGCCAGACCTCGAGGAAGACCTCTTGCGCGACCTCTTCGGACTGTGCACGATCCCGCAGGAGTCGGGTGATGAGTCCGAGGACGCGGCCGGCGAGCTCGTCGTAGAGCTCGGAGAAGGCCTGCTGGTCGCCTTGGGCGACTCGGAGGAGGAGGGCGTCGGCGGACACGGGAGGCGGCTCGGTCGAGCTCCAACGGTCCGTGTCGCGTTCCACGATGGCAAGCATTGCAGGTTTCCCTCCTTCCTGTTCTCGGGTGGTCCGGTGAACGCCTGGCGATCCGCCGTGTGTCCGTCGGGAACTGGGTGGGACGAGGGTCCCGCACGACTCGCAGGGAATTACTCCGACCGGGCGGGTCGGGTCGAGTCGCACGGGATGACCCTCGCCGTGTGACGACCCATGGGACCGTCGCACAGTGATGATTCGGTGCCCTTGCCCAGTCGGTTTGCTCGGCCTGGCGGATCGGGCGCGGACGGCCACGCCCGGCCGGGTCGGTGTCCACCGTGAGTGAACACGGCAGCGCACTCGGGATCGATCTCGTAGACTCGTGTTCGCCGGGCCGCAGCAAGCCCCGGGCTCCAAAATTCGCCGCTTCGAGCGGCCTCGCGCCGAGAGGCGCTTCTGCGGCCCGGCGCTTCTTTAGCCGGATGCGTCTGCCACTGGCTCCCAGCGCGTCGCCGCTGTCGGACTGGAGGGTCGGTGCCGGCCCGTCTGCCGGCTCGCGCTCCGCCTGCTGCTCAGTCCAGAGCGTCGCGACGCCAGAGCGCCGCCGCGGCCGACAGGTCCTCGGCCAGCTCCGCCAGCCGGAACGCGCGGACCGTCAGCACGCTCGCGCGTTCCTCGGCCGTCAGGTCCGAGTCGTCGGCGACGCTCGTCGCCCCGGCGGCCGCCAGTCGGCAGAACGCGGCGCCGCGGTCGAGGGCCACCGCGAAGTCGCCCGTGTACAGCCCGTGCAGGATGCTGTCCGCCAGCGACAGGATCTCGGCCGGGCCCGTCGGCTGCTCGGCGCCCGCGACGGCCTGGTCGATCGTGCCGATGCGCTCCGTGCCCCGCGTGAAGAAGTACGCGATCTCGTCCGGGTTCTGCCGGATCACCGTGCGCATCAGGTAGATCCGCCACAGCGCACCGGGCAGCGTGTGCGCTCCGACGCGGGCCCACAGCTCGGCGACGGCCTCGATGCCGTGCACGTCCGTGTAGGTGACCAGGCGCTCGACGACCTGCGGGTCCGGGTCCTGGCGCACGCGGTGCAGCAGCGCGTTGGCGGTCTCGTGCGCGACGCGGTTCACCAGCGCCGGGTCCTCGCCGCCCTGCAGCGCGGCGAACTCGGCGTCGGTGAAGTGGACGGGACGGTGGTGATCGCGAGGCACCGCAGCAGTGTAGGCGGCACCGGTGACGTTCCCGGTGCCGCGGCCGGTAGCCTTGCGGGTGAGGGCCTCTAGCTCAGTTGGTAGAGCACCGGACTTTTAATCCGAGGGTCGTGGGTTCGAGCCCCACGGGGCCCACCTACGCCGAGAGGAAGACCCGAGACGACGAGGCCTGACACCTGAGCAGAGTTTGGTGGCCTACGACCTCTGCGTCAACAGGAACGTTCAGCTCGCCGTTAGAGGACAAGAACAGATCGACCGCCCTTCACCGCACGCAATCGGCTGGCGCACGTCACATGGAGACAAAAATCTCCCTCCGGTGTAGCTCCCAGGTGGACACGGACCTCGACTCGCTTGACACCGCCTTGCGACGGTTCTTGGCCAATCGCGACGAGTTTGCCGAGACCATCCCCTCCTGAGAGCACCTCCGCGCAAGGAGCCCAACTGTCGCACGTCCGCCAAAACGCATGCGCTGTCGCTCTCTCATAAACCCGTCGAGCTTCACTCGCTGCCGCGCGACTCTCGATGTTGGTGGCCTCTCTCTGCGCGCCACCTTCACAGGGACCGCCGTAGGCTTTAGGCTTGCACGCGCTGCTCCTTGGGTGGCGCCGCGGCCTACTAGGCGACACTGCAACGGAGCAGACCGTGTTTTCGCGACGCGAACATGACTGAAAGTTTGATGATGAGCGCATTCGGTTTTTCACTTGCGGCTGTCGCCGCGAAGACGGTTTACAGCATCTGGTCATCAGGATCCGTTTCGTCAGACACGCCAAACGGACTAATCGACGTCGTTTCTGCAAGCCTCGCGAACACGCGTGATCAGCGGGCAGCGACTCGACAGATATCAAGCTTGACAGAGGCCATCTACGACAATCTCGAACCGTTGATCGCACATGAACTAAGCAACCTCGATCCTGCTGAGACGCTGGCGATTATCGAGTCTGTTCAGACTACCATTGACTTGAAAGTCGCAGACGCGAAAGCAATCGTTTCCGCTGGCTTAGACGCTGATCTTCTCGAAAAGATGGTGAAGCCAGACGCGCAGGATATCGCAGGGCTTGGACTTTCCGATCCAGGGGCTGCGCTCTACGATCTGCTGTTGTCAGAGACCTGTGCCTACGTGATACAAATTGCTGCAAGCCTACCGGGATTTGAAACAGAAGCCGCCCGCGAAATCCTGAGACGGGAAGCAGCACTCATGGAACGTGCGACGGAAATGCTACAGGCTCTACCGAAATCACCAGTACCCCATTCCTGGGGCACTGGTGACGAGAGCGCACGGTTTGAGACAAAGTATCTTCGTAAAGTGGCCGTAATTGCAGACCGACTCGAACTTTTCGGCGTCTCTTCGCCCACTGCCCGACGGCCATATGCCCTTTCAGTTGCATACATATCGCTGAGCATCAGCTCGAACGTTGAACACAGATCTCCCGCCCCAACTTTCGAAGAAAGCGACACAGAAAGCACTCGGGCGAATAATTACTTCGATTCACATGATCAAGTTCTGCTCCTTGGTGACGCCGGCAGTGGAAAGACAACGCTACTGCGTTGGCTCGCGAGCACTGCGACGCGTAGGTCAGCTTCCCCCGGAGGCACTGCCACCTGGCACAATCGCGTCCCGTTTATTATCCCACTCCGGCAGTTTCTTGACAAGCCACTGCCAACTCCCGCGGAATACGTTTCGCTGACGGCTCCCAACATGGCAGACGTCTGTCCTCGTGGATGGGCGCATAATATTCTCGAATCCGGTCGGGGTGCTCTTCTTGTCGATGGCCTTGATGAGTTACCAGTCGAGCGACGAGACGAGGTGCTGGCCTGGATTACTGAGATCGACGCTGACTTCCCAGGTAATGCCATTCTCGTCACTTCGCGTGGAGCTGCGATCGAGAACAACTTGTGGAAAGACCAGTCATTACTCGAGTGCGCGTCGCTTCAACAGATGGAGCTGGGTGACATTCAGTCATTTGTCAACCATTGGCATGACGCTATGTCAGAAGTAGTGACCAGCGACGAACAGGTCGCACTAAAGGATGCGAACAGCGGGATGTTGAACGTCATCCGCACCCGCTCCAATATTCGCAACCTAAGTCAGACACCGCTGCTTTGCGCTTTGATGTGTGCCTTACATCTTGAGAACGCAGCGAGTCTTCCTAACGACCGCATGAGTCTCTATCGAACTGCACTTGAAATGCTCGTGATGAAACGAGACAACGATCGTAAGCTTGCGAGAACTGACGACCAGCTGACGCTATCTGATCGATTGATACTGCTCAAGCAGCTCGCGCTCTGGATGCATGAGAATGGCTATGCCGAGATCCGCATCGCTGACTACAGGGCATCCATCGCAAGAACGCTTCCCGCACTCAGCAAGACTGGTTGGGGAGTGGATGAAACCGCGCAATTCTTGCTCGAGCGCTGCGGAGTGCTGCGCGAGCCCTCCCCGCGAACTGTCGACTTCATTCATCGCTCTTTCCTTGAATACCTCGCTGCATCAGCTGAAGTAGATGATGACTCGATCGCAAAGTTATTGCTACACGCAACTGAAGAGCCGTGGCGCGAGGTGATTATCCTTGCGAATGGACATGCCAATAACGCTCAACGAAACAGCTTATTGACGGGCCTCCTCAAACGCGGGTGGGAAAACTCGTCCGAGCGTCATATCTTGTTTTTGCTCGCCGTGGCTTGCCTTCAAACTGCCCCCTATCTAGAACTATCGATTCGTGAACAATTGCAGAAGGCGCTGAATGAAGTGGTGCCTCCAACAAATATGGGTGAAGCGAGCGCCGTCGCTGCTGCGGGCGACTCGGCAGCACCCCTTTTAAAGAGGCGAAACCTGAAGGTGATGGAAGCCGTCGCGAGCGTGCGTGCGCTCTCACTAATTGGGTCAGTCGAAGCGCTGGAGGCCTTGAAGAGTTATAGGCGAGAACATCGCGTCACTGTCATTCGCCAGCTCATCCGGGCATGGCCAGCTTTCGAAACTGAAGCTTACGCTCGTGAGGTTCTAATCGAAAGTCCCTTTATTCGAGGGCATTACGCGGTGACAGAGCTCGATCAACTGCCATTTCTCCGGCTGTTTGACCACCTAGAAACTATCGAGGTTGCGCCCGATACACGCCTCGAGAGCTGGACGCCGCTTGATTGCTTGAATGGCGATAGCCGGGTCACTTCCTTGACTCTTCCTTCCGTGACTTGGATGGAAGATCTCAGAGACGTCCCTGTCTTGCCAGCACTTGGTCGCCTATTCTCCCCGGGCAGCATGTATCTTGAGTCGCTCAAAGGGATCGAGAAGTTCGAGTCGCTTGAAGAGATTCACCTAGTCGCTTTGAATCTTCACACTATTGATTCGTTGAATACGCTCGAAAAACTACGGATAGTCGATCTGACTAGCCTGTCACTGCGCAGTTTGGACCAGATTCGTAACCTTCGCTCTCCATTGGAACTCCTTGATTTGAGTGTCGGATCCTCTTTCTCCTCCTTCGGCGACAGCATTAGCGCACGCAAGCTTGTCGTAAGGCGTATCGGTGGGAATCCGCAGCGTGAACTTGGCGCAATCGATGTGTCCGCATTGGCGTCCTCACCGCGTATCCGCGAGCTGACGCTATTTGGTCTGCGCCTCCCGCCGGTCGTTCATCTTCCGCCAAACATTGAAACGCTCTACATTGATCAGACAGACACGACTTACCTTAAGTCGTCGTCTCTTAAGTCCCTTGTACTGCACGGCCCCCTTACCGAGGCGGCTATCCGTCTCGTGGAGAACTCGCCCTTGCTCGATGAGATTCGATTTGCTGGGTCGGCTCGTCGCGAGGACCACCGAGAGATTCTAGAGCGGTTTGCGGGGCGATCAGGCCTGAAGATTTCCTTCTTTTCGTTCACCAATCGAGCACCGTTAGAGGTATCCGGATTTGAAGTCGAACGCGATAGGTTCCTGACGACTTATTGCGCCGTCTAGCGCGGCTCCCATTCGGTTCGGGAGGTACGGAAGTCGACGCGGTCTAAAATAAACCACGATCAGGTGCGACGTTTGGCATCTCGAGGGGGACAAGTCGTCCCCAGGATCCTCATGGCGTTCCCACTGCACAGCGCAGCTTCCCCACAGCGCTCTGGTGGGATGCCGCCGATAGTGTCACTTCCGGATCGACCGAGGTCCTTCCACTTGCACCATCCGCACCAGAACGAACGGGGTACACCGTGATCGAGCACATCGACGCACCGCAGTCCAGCACCACCGGGGACGCACGCCGGTTCGTCGAACTCGCCGCCGCGACCAACACGACGATGAGCGACCAGCTCCTGTTGGACACACTCCGTCGGAACGCGCACGTCACGACCCGCCACATCCGCAAGGACTTCACCGAGGTCGCCACCGCCTCGGCCGTGCTCGGCTACGTGTGCCGGCAGCGCAAGCAGTTCATCGCCCTGCGCGGGGACGACCCGGCGTGGGCACAGGAGATCGGCCGCTACGACTCCGAGTCACTCGCGGTCGAAGCCCTGCGCATGCGCCGCCGCTGACCCGGCCGATCAGGACCAGACGCGCCGGATCCCCCACGAACCGGTCCAGGTCCCGTCGGGCTCGAGCCACCGCAGTCCCTCGCCGGAATTCAGGGCATCGGCGGGCGCGGTCATCGGTTCAACGGCAATGGCCAGGCCCTTGCGGTCGCCGCGGGGGAACTCGCGCGACGTGAACACCTGCACGTAGGGGAACGACGGGTCCTGCCAGAGCTGGACGCCGTCTCCTTCTGGCCCGTGGATCGTCGTCCGACGGATCCCATCGGCGTCCGGCGCGACGTCGGTGTACGCCGTGTCCAGGTCAGAGTCACCCGCGCGGCGCCCCTGCCGCAGGTCCTCGTCCGTGCCCTCGACCGGCCGGGAGCCGTTCGGGATCTTCCGGTCGTCGACGGTGAATGCGGTGGCGGCGTCGAGCGTCACGACGAGGTCCTCGGCCGGGGTGTCGCCGGCGCGCAGGTACGGGTGCGCCCCGACGGCGAACGGTGCGCGCACGCCGGAGCGGTTCGTGATCGTGTGGGTGATCCGGATGCCGTCGTCGACGAGCTCGTGGTGCACGCGGGTCTCGAGCGTGAACGGCCAACCATGCTGCGGGTGGACCGTGGCCGTCTGCTCGACGGACGACTCGGTCTGCGACACGACGCGGTAGGGCGAGAACCGGAGCAGGCCGTGCGAGGCGTTGCCGTACTTCGGTTCGGACACGTCCAGCTGCTGCTTCGCACCGTCCAGCTCCCACACTCCTCCGGCGACGCGGTTCGGCCACGGGACGAGCACGATGCCGTTCGCACCGGCGGGGGCCTCGGACGCCGGGAACGGCTCGGTCAGGTCGAAGCCCGCGACCCGGAGCTGCCGGATGCCGGCAGCGACCTCGGTCACGATCGCCTCGACGACCCCGTCCGGGCCGGCGTGGTGCAGGCGGTACTGGCCCCCGGTGGGTGCTGCTGCGGTCATGCGCTGTGGTTCCTTCCCGATGCGGTGCCGTCGTCGGCCACCACGACGGCGACCCCGGTGGCCCGCACCTGCTCGACGAGCTCCGCAGGTGCCTCCGCGGTGACGATGACGTCGATGTCCTGCAGGCCGCTGACGACCCCGACGTGGGCGCGCCCGAACTTCGAGCCGTCCACCACCACGACCGTACGCCCGGCCGCGGCGGCGAGCATCCGCTTGGCCGCGGTCTCGGGCAGGTTGACGTTCGTCAGGCCGTGCGCGACGTCGAGCCCGGTGCCCCCGAGGAACACCACGTCGGCCGCGATCATCGGCAGCACCGTGTCGTTGAAGGGCGCGACGAGCGAGTGCTGCAGGGGCCGGAGCGTGCCGCCGGTGACGATCACAGTGAAGCGCGGGACGGCGGGCTCGAGCGTGAGGGCTGTGGTCAGGGAGTTCGTGACGACGGTGACGTCGACCAGTTCGTGGCGGGCGACGAGTGCCTCGGCGACCGCTGCCGGGGTGGTGCCGACGTCGAGCAGGACGCACTCGCCGGAGCGGACGAGCGCTGCCGCAGCGCGGCCGATGGCGGCCTTGGCCACCTGCTGTTCGACCGCGGTCTCCTCGAACGGCCGCTCGGGGGAACCGGCTCCGGGACGGACCGCACCGCCGTGCACCCGCCGGACCCGGCCCTCCCGGTCGAGCACCGCGAGGTCCTGCCGGACCGTCACCTCGCTCGTTCCCGTCGCGGCGGCGAGCGCCGCGGTGCGCACCATGCCGGGTGCGCCGTCCACGATCCGGACGATGCGGTCCTGGCGCAGGGGCGCGGGCATCGTCCCGGCCAGGAACGAGAGGTCGTCATCGATCACGGGATCAGTTTCGCCTGCTTCCGATCACTTTCGCAATGCTTCGTCCTGCGGCTAGGATGCTCCGGTGATCACCAAGCGCGCGACGAAGCTCGCGGACGGCCGCGACCTCATCTACTTCGACGATGCGGACTCGCAGTTGCCTGCCGAGCGTCGCATCGACGAACGGACGCTCGACCCCCGACCGGTGACGGCGACCATGCGCCAGGACGTCCTGACCGGCGAGTGGGTCTCGATCGCCGCCAGCCGGCAGAACCGCGTGTTCCTGCCGCCGGCCGACCAAGACCCGCTCGCACCGCAGACGGCTGCCAACCCGTCCGAGATCCCGAGCCTGTACGACGTCGCCGTGTTCGAGAACCGGTCGCCGTCGTTCGGGCCCGCGCTCGACGCCGACGACGCCCCGGACTCACTCGACGCCCTGACCCGGGTCGGGCTGAACCGCACGTTCCGGTCGGTCGGCCGGTGCGAGGTCGTCTGCTTCTCCCCCGAGACGGCAGGGTCGTTCGCGTCGATCTCCGATTCACGGGCGCGCACCGTCGTCGAGGCCTGGGCCGACCGCACCGCTGCACTGTCCGCCATGCCGGGCATCCAGCAGGTGTTCCCGTTCGAGAACCGCGGCCAGGCGATCGGTGTCACGCTGCACCACCCGCACGGCCAGATCTACGCCTACCCCTACGTCACCCCCCGCACGCAACGCCTGCTCGACTCGATCGAGCGCTTCGGACCGGACCTGTTCGAGCAGCACCTGGCGAACGAGCGCGGCTCCGAACGCGTGGTGCTGGCGGGTGAGCACTTCACCGCGTTCGTGCCGTTCGCTGCACGGTGGCCGATCGAGATCCACATGCTGCCGCACCGGCACGTGGCGGACTTCGCCGGCCTGACCGACGCCGAGAAGGACGAGCTCGCGCACATGCACCTGCGGCTGACGCGGGGGCTCGACGCGCTGTACGGCGACCCCACGCCCTACATCGCGGCGTGGCACCAGGCCCCCGTGCACACCGCCCGCGACACCGTGCGGCTGATGCTGCAGATCACGTCGCCCCGTCGGGCGGCCGACAAGTTGAAGTTCCTGGCCGGCAGCGAAGCCGCCATGGGCGCCTGGATCGGGGACCTCGTCCCCGAGAAGGCGGCCGAGTTCATCCGAGGAGGGATCGAGCGCGCATGACGTTCCAGCAGGTGTTCGGGTACGAGCCGGCGGTGCGGTACTCCGCGCCGGGGCGGGTCAACCTGATCGGTGAGCACACCGACTACAACGAGGGCTACGTCCTGCCGTTCGCGATCGACCGACGCACGACCGCGTCCATCGCACAGCGCGACGACCGGACCATCCGGGTCGCGTCGGCGTTCGAGCCGGACGCCGTCCACGCGCTGTCCCTCGACGACCTGTCGCCGGAGCGCATGGACGGCTGGTCGGCGTACGTGTTCGGCATCGCCTGGGCGCTCCGCGAGCAGGGCGCCGACCTGACCGGCAGGTCCGGGTTCGACGTCTTCATCGAGTCCGACGTGCCCGTCGGCGCCGGGCTGTCGTCGAGCGCCGCGATCGAGTGCGGGGTGGCGCTGGCGTTCAACGACCTGTGGGAACTCGGCCTCGACCGCAAGCAGCTCGCCCGCGTCGGGCAGTACTCCGAGAACCACGCGGTCGGTGCTCCCACCGGGATCATGGACCAGTCCGCGTCGCTGCTCGGGGAGCGCGACGCCGTGGTGTTCCTCGACTGCCGCACGCTCGACACCGCGGTCGTCGACATGGCGCTGCAGGCCAACGGGCTCGAGGTCCTGGTGATGGACACCCGCGTCGAGCACGCGCACGCCACGGGCGGGTACAAGGCACGGCGGGACTCCTGTGAGCGCGGTGCGGCCGTGCTGGGCGTCGAGGCACTGCGTGACGTCTCCGTGGACGACCTGCCCCGGGCACAGGAGCTGCTCGACGACGAGACCTTCCGCCGCGTCCGGCACATCGTGACCGAGGACCAGCGAGTGCTCGACACCGTGCGGACCCTGCGCGAGCACGGCCCCCGCGCGATCGGCGACCTGCTCGTCGCGTCGCACGAGTCGATGCGCGACGACTTCGAGATCTCGGTGCCCGAGCTCGACCTTGCCGTCGCCACCGCGATGGCGCACGGAGCCGTCGGGGCACGCATGACCGGCGGCGGGTTCGGCGGCGCGGCGATCGCGCTCGTCGATGCCGCCCAGCGCGAGGCGATCGGTGCCGCGGTCGTGGCGGCGTTCGCCGAGGCCGGGTACCGCGAGCCGACCGTGTTCGTGGTGCACGCCGACCAGGGCGCCCGCCGAGACTGACCGCGCGTGCGGCGCCCGCGCGGCGCGGCGCCCGCCGAACCCCGGCGCCCGCCCGAACTCCGGCGCCGATTGCGTTCGCACAACCGAAAGCACCTCGCACCGCGGAATTCCGTGGTGCGAGGTGCTTTCGGTTGTGCGGACCCTGATGGTGCGGCCGCACGGCGCAGGCGCAGCAGCAGCCGCACCCGCACCCGCACCCGCTCAGTGCAGGTGGCGCTCGGCGGCCTCGACGACGTTCTTCATGAGCATCGCCCGGGTCATCGGCCCGACGCCGCCCGGTGTGGGCGACATGAACCCGGCGACCGACGCGACCGCGGGGTCGACGTCACCGTGCAGCTTCGCCTTGCCGGTGTCGGGGTTCACGACGCGGCTGATGCCGACGTCGATGACTGCTGCACCCGGCTTGACCCAGTCCGGCTTGACCAGTCCGGCGACGCCGGCCGCGGCGACGATGATGTCGGCGCGACGGCACTCGGCAGCGACGTCCTCGGTCAGGGAGTGGGTCAGCGTGGCCGTGGCCTCGAGCCGGGTGAGCAGCAGCCCGAGCGGACGTCCGACCGTCAGCCCCTGGCCGATGATCGTGACGTGCTGCCCGCGGATCGGGATGGCGTAGGCCTCGAGCATCGCCACGATGCCGCGCGGGGTGCACGGCAGCGGGGCGTCGATCGTGCCGGCGCCCCCCGGGACGGCCAGGACGAGCTCGCCGAGGTTGGTCGGGTGCAGGCCGTCGGCGTCCTTCGACGGGTTCATGAGCTCGAGCATCGGGATGGGGTCGATGCCCTGCGGCAGCGGGAGCTGCACGATGAACGCGGTGACCCGGGGGTCGTCGTTCATCTGCAGGATCGCCGACCGGATGTCCGCGGCGGATGCGGTCTCGGGCAGGTCGATGCGGATCGAGTCGAGCCCGATCTGCGCCGAGTCGCGGTGCTTGCCCGCGACGTACGACAGCGAGCCGGCGTTCTGCCCGACCAGGATGGTCCCGAGCCCGGGGCGGAACCCGTGGTCGTGCAGCCGGTCGATGCGGAGCTTGAGGTCGTCGAGCGTGCGGGCGGCCAGGGCGGTGCCGTCGATGCGGACGGCAGAGCCCTCGCCGGCCCACCGTTCGTGGACCAGCGCGGTGGTGTCGCTCACGCGTACAGCGGGAACGCGTCGGTCAGGGCCTTGACCCGGGCGGAGAGCGCCGCGACGTCCGGGTTCGGCATGAGGGTCAGCGCGATGATGTCCGCGACCTCGGTGAACTCGGCGTCGCTGAACCCGCGGGTGGCGAGCGCCGAGGTGCCGATGCGGACACCCGAGGTGACCATCGGCGGGCGCGGGTCGAACGGCACGGAGTTGCGGTTCACGGTGATGCCGACGTCGTGCAGCAGGTCTTCGGCCTGCTTGCCGTCGACCTCGGACTCGCGCAGGTCGACCAGCACCAGGTGCACGTCGGTGCCACCGGTCAGGACGTCGATGCCGGCCTGGCGTGCGTCGGCCTGCGTCAGGCGGGCTGCGAGCGCCTGGGCACCGCGGATGGTGCGCTCCTGCCGGTCCTTGAACTCGGGCGTCGCCGCGAGCAGGAACGCGGTGGCCTTGGCTGCGATGACGTGCATGAGCGGGCCACCCTGCTGCCCCGGGAACACGGCCGAGTTGAGCTTCTTGAACAGGGTCTCGTCGTTCGACAGGATCAGGCCGGAGCGCGGGCCGGCGAGGGTCTTGTGCACGGTGGTCGAGACGACGTGGGCGTGCGGGACGGGCGACGGGTGCAGACCGGCGGCGACGAGCCCGGCGAAGTGCGCCATGTCCACCCAGAGCTTGGCGCCGACCTCGTCCGCGATCTCGCGGAACTTCGCGAAGTCGAGCTGCCGCGGGTACGCCGACCAGCCGGCGATGATGACCTTGGGCTGGTGCTCGACGGCCTTGGCGCGGATGTCGTCGTAGTCGACCTGGAACGTGGTGGGGTCGACGCCGTAGGACACGGCGTTGTAGATGCGGCCCGAGAAGTTGAGCTTCATGCCGTGGGTCAGGTGCCCACCGTGGGCGAGCTCGAGGCCGAGGATGGTGTCGCCGGCCGATGCGATGGCGTGCAGCACGGCGGCGTTGGCGGTGGCGCCGGAGTGCGGCTGGACGTTGGCGTAGTCGGCGCCGAAGAGCTTCTTGGCGCGCTCGATGGCCAGCGACTCGGCGACGTCGACGTACTCGCAGCCGCCGTAGTAGCGCTTGCCGGGGTAGCCCTCGGCGTACTTGTTCGTCAGGACCGAGCCCTGCGACTCGAGCACCGCGCGCGGGACGAAGTTCTCCGACGCGATCATCTCGAGGAAGTCGCGCTGCCGGCCGAGCTCCTGTTGCAGCACCCGGGCGATCTCGGGGTCGACTTCGCTGAGCGGGGCGTTGAAGGCGGCTCGGGCTGCGGCGATGTCGGCAGCAGCAGAGGACACGGGGGCGTTGTCGATCGAGGACGACTCGAACGGGGACAGATCGGTGATGGACACGGGACTCCTTGGTGACGAGCCGGACGTGTCCGGCGGCGAGGATCGGTCGGCGTGGCCCAGGCGTACGGCCACGCACCGTGTCGAGTGTCGCTCCCTGATGGTGACCCATCCGACGCCAGTCGCGACCACACGATCGTACCGAGCCGCCCGGTCTGTGTCACCCTGGTTCCATGACCCTGTTGACGCCGTCCGTCGACGAGCGCACCGACGCCGACACGGACGAGCGCACCCGGCTGCGGCCCGACGTCCCGTGGGTGACGGTCGTGTGGGACGACCCGGTCAACCTGATGTCGTACGTCACGTACGTCTTCCAGAGCTACTTCGGGTTCCCCCGCGCGAAGGCCGAGCGGCTCATGCACCAGGTCGACGCCGAG
The DNA here is from genome assembly GCF_022815645.1 of Curtobacterium sp. VKM Ac-2922. Classification (GTDB taxonomy): domain Bacteria; phylum Actinomycetota; class Actinomycetes; order Actinomycetales; family Microbacteriaceae; genus Curtobacterium. The sequence continues at coordinate 184,945 of NZ_JALGRO010000007.1, forward strand.
GGCCGCGCGGTCGTCGCCACGGGCAACCGCGAGGCGATGGAACGACATGTGCAGGCCATGCACGGCTTCGGCCTGCAGGCGACCGTCGACCGGGCCCCCGAAGCATGACGAGCACACGTATGACGTGCGAACGCACGACCGGACACCGCGCATGATCCCGTTCGTCCGGCACCGCGACGGCGTCCACCTCGGCCTGGCCTCCGGCGAGCGCTCGCTGCTCACCAGCCTGGTCGACCAGCTGCGCGAGCTGCTCGACGGCGACCTGGACTCCGACCCCGTCACGCTGCGGATGTTCCCGGACGCCTACCCCGGCGACCGGCAGGCGAGCGCCGAGTTCCGCCGGTACACCCGTGACGACCTGCGGGACGCCAAGGCCGCGAACGCCGAGACCGTGCACGCCTGGCTGACCGGTGCGCGCGAGGGCGCGCTGACCCCGGCGGACGAGCAGTCCTGGCTGCGGTGCCTGACCGACCTGCGGCTGACGATCGCGGACCGGCTCGGCATCGTCGACGCCGACACCGAGGAAGCGACCCGTACCGCCGCCGACGGGGTCGGCCTGCGCGACGTCTACGACTGGCTCGGCTACGTGCAGGAACACCTGGTCACGACGATGACGAGCCACCGGTGACCGTCACGGTCCGTGCGTCCACCCCGGACGACCTGGAGGCCCTGCTCGCGTTCCGCACGTCGGACCCGGTCTCGTGGATCGGTCCGGACCGGTACCGGCAGGAGTCCGGCACGCGGAACTACCGCCCGGAGTGGTCGTTCCTGGCCGAACGCGACGGCCGGCCGGTCGGACGGGCCCTGTGGTGGGGCGGCCCGGACGCCGCGAAGCCGTCCACCCTGGACGACCTGATCGTGGACGTGCCCGACGACGAGCGGGTGTCCGTCGCCGCGGGGTTGATCCGTGCCGGCGCCCAGGCCTTCGGCACGGTGCCCGAATGGGTGATCGACGTCGCGGTCGACTGGCACGACGACCCATTGGCCGTCGCCGCGGTCGCGTGGCGTGAACGGGCGGGCCGGGCCGCGGGGCTCGTCCGGACCACCGAACGGGTGAGCGTCGTGTGGGAGCCGGGGACGGGCCTCCCGACCGCACACCCGGACGGCGACCTGGTCTTCCGGACCGGCGACGACGACGAGTTCCTCGACCTGTTCGCGCGCGTCACCGTCGGATCGCTCGATGCCCACACCCGTGCCACGGTCGCCGAGCTCGGTGCGCACGGCACCGCGGCGGACGACCTCGAGTTCTACCGGACCCTGCCGGGCCGACGCCAGGACTGGCGCATCGCCGAGGACGCCGACGGCCTGGTGGTCGGGTTCGTGTTGGCGACCCGCACCGCGTACGACGCCGCGATCAGCTACGTCGGCGTCCTGCCGCAGCACCGCGGCCGAGGCATCGTCGACGCACTGCTGGCCGAGGCGCTCCGCATCCACGCCGAGGCGGGCGAGCCGCGGGTGGTGGGGACGACGGACACCGACAACGTGCCGATGCGCCGGGCGTTCGAGCGGGCCGGCTTCACGGTGACGAAACGGCGGATCGTGCTCGAGGGCTGAACTCGGAAGGAAGCCTTGCAAGTTGGCCTGGTGAAGTAGTACCGTGACGGTATGGAATCGCACGTCGACCTCGCCGGCGACCTGCTCACGCTGCACGGCCGGATCCGACGGACCCTGCTGACGGGCAAGGCCGACCAGGTCACCGCCTCGCAGACCGCTGCACTCGGACGATTGCTGCGCCACGGCGAGTCCACCGTCGCCGAACTCGCGCGTGCCGAGGGCGTCCGGCCGCAGTCGATGGGCGCGACCGTGCAGGCGCTCGTCGACCTCGGGCTCGTCGGACGTCGACCCGACCCCGCCGACGGCCGACGCACGCTGGTCCGCGCCACCGACGACGGTTCGCGTGCCCGCGAGGACGCGTGGACGACCCGCACGCACGTGCTGGCCGAGCGCCTCGCCGCGCTGCCCGATGCCGACCGCGACACCGTCGCCCGCGCCATCGCGATCCTCACCCCCCTGACCGAGTCCTGACGGCACCGGCGCCCGGCCACCACCTGCGGAAGAAGCCCCCTCACGTCCACCTCCACGCGTCCCGTCCCCGTCGTCGCACCCGACACCGGCGGCAGCGGCTTCGGTCCGAAGCTGCTGATCCCGGTCCTGGTCGGCCCCCTGCTCAACCCGATCAACACCACGATGGTGTCGGTCGCCCTCGCGCCGATCTCACGCGACCTGGGGATCGGCGCCTCGCAGGCGATCTGGCTCGTGGCGGCGCTGTACCTGGCGAGCGCGATCGCCCAGCCGACGATGGGCAAGCTCGCCGACCGGTTCGGGCCGAAGAAGGTGTTCATGGCCGGGCTGGTGGTCGTCGGGATCGCCGGGGTCGTGCCCGAGGTGCTGACGGGCTTCGGCGGGGCGGTGTTCGCCCGCGTGCTCATCGGCATCGGCACCTCGTCGGCCTACCCCGCGGCGCTGACGACCCTGCGCCAGCACTCCCTGCGGATCGGCAAGCCCACCCCGCCGCTGGTGCTCGGCGCGCTGTCGATCACGTCGCTCGTGTCCGCCGCCGCGGGGCCGCCCCTGGGTGGAGCGCTCATCGCGGCGTTCGGCTGGCACGCGATCTTCCTGGTGAACGTCCCGCTGGCGGCGTTCGGCCTGGTCGTCGCCGGGCTCTGGCTGCCGTCCGACCGGCTCCGGCCCCGCAGCGACGCGGACGTCCCGGTCCTGACGGCGCTCGACCCGTTCGGCATGGCGCTCATGACCGGTACGGTGTCCGCGCTGCTGGTGTTCCTGCTCGACATCTCCGCCGGCCTGTGGTGGCTGCTCGGTGTCGCGGTCGTGCTGCTCGTCGCACTCGTGCTGTGGGAACTGCGCGCCACGAAGCCGTTCATCGACGTCCGGATGCTCGCGCGGAACGGGGCACTCAGCCGCACCTACGTCCGGCTGTTCCTGGTCTACATGCTCGCCTACACGATGACCTACGGTTTCTCGCAGTGGGTGCAGGACGTCGCCGGGTACTCCAGCGACCAGGCCGGGTACATCCAGCTCCCCGCGGCCGTCATCGCCGGCGTCGCGTCCTTCCTCATCGCCCGCAAGACCGCCGTGCGCGGGCCGCTCGTCGTCGCGGCGACGGTGCCGATCGTCGGCGGCCTGCTGCTGCTCGGGCTGCACACCGGGTCGCCGCTGGTGCTGCTCGCACTCGCTCCGGCGCTGTTCGGGATCCCCCAGGCCCTGGCGTCGGTGTCGAACCAGGCGGCGCTGTACCGGATCGTGCCGGCCGAGTCGATCGGCACCGCGGCCGGGCTCTCGCGCACCAGCGTGTACATCGGCGCGATCGCGGCATCGTCACTCATCGGCGGCGTGTTCGGGCAGGCTCCGACCACCGCCGGGCTGCACGTGCTCGGCTGGGTGATCGTCGGCATCGCGGTGCTGTTGAGCGTGTTGACGATCGCCGACCGCGCCCTCCGCGAGCGCCCCGCGGCCTGACGCCCGCTCGCCCGCGTGCCCGCGTGCCCGCACTCCGCGCATCGCACCCCCGGGCCGACATCGCGCCCCGTCCCCTGGGGGCGCAACGTCCGCAGCGGGGTGCGATGCGGCCCCGCCGGTGCCAACCCGGCCGCACCACCCGCCGGGCCCCCGCCCGCCTGCCGGGTCCGCGCCGGGCCTCCCGTCCGGTCCCGCCCCGGTAGCCTGAACCCGTGACCGACAGCACCGCGACGCACTGGACCCTGACCCTGGTGTGCGACGACCAGCCCGGCATCGTGCACGCCGTGTCCGGCGCGGTGGTGCAGGCGCACGGCAACATCACCGAGTCGCAGCAGTTCTCGAGCCACGACACGAACACGTTCTTCATGCGCCTGCAGGTCATGGCCCCGGTCGACCGTGCGACGTTCGAGCAGGCCCTCGCGCCCGTCGTCGAGCGGTACGGCATGCGCGTGCAACTCGACGTGGTCGGCCGGCCGATGCGCACCCTGGTGCTCGTGTCCAAGGCGGGGCACTGCCTGAACGACCTGCTCTACCGGCAGCGCAGCGGCCAGCTGCCCATCGACGTGCCGCTCGTGCTGTCGAACCACACCGACCTGTCCGAGCTGGCGGCGTTCTACTCGGTGCCGTTCGAGCACCGTCCGGTCACCGATGCCGACAGCAAGCAGGCGATGGAGCAGCGCATCCTCGACGCGGTACAGGAACACGACATCGAGCTCGTCGTCCTGGCGCGCTACATGCAGATCCTGTCGCCGGAGCTCTGCGCCGCCCTGCAGGGTCGTGCGGTGAACATCCACCACTCGTTCCTGCCGGGCTTCAAGGGTGCGAACCCCTACCGGCAGGCGCATGCCCGCGGTGTGAAGCTCATCGGTGCGACGGCGCACTTCGTCACGAGCGACCTGGACGAGGGCCCGATCATCGAGCAGAACGTCGTCCGTGTCGACCACACCAAGGACCCGTCCGAACTGGTCTCGATCGGCCAGGACGAGGAGTCCCGCACGCTCACCCAGGCGGTGCGCTGGATCGCCGAGGACCGCGTCCTGGTCGACGGCGCCCGCACGATCATCTTCAAGTAGGCACCGCATGAGCAACGCCCCGCAGTCCCCGGTGGACTGGTCGGACACCCCGGATCCGCACGACGACGCCCCGTCCCGCCCCCGGGTCGACTTCTGGAGCGTGCTGCGCGTGGCCGTGTACGTGGCCGGGCTGCTGTCCCTGGCGACGTGGGGGTACTACGCGTGGCCGTTCCCGATGCCCGGGCTGCTGTTCGTGATCGGTGCGCCGCTGTTCGCCGCGGTGGTGTTCTTCCTGTTCCGCTCGACGCGCTCGCCGATCGAGACGGACATCGTGGGCAAGACCATCGTCGAGGTCGCGCTCATCGTCGCCGCCGGTGGCGCCTGGATCTCGATCGGTCACCCCGTGGTCGGCCTGGTCTTCGTCCTGGTCGCCGCCACCTCCGGCGTGGTCACCTTCCGTCGGGAGACGCGGTGAGCGCGGGCGACGAAGCGGCGGTCGGCCTGGAGGCACGCAGCACCCTGGTCCGCGCCGCGCACCTGGTCGACGTGGCCGGCTCCACCGCCGACGGCTGGGTCCTGCTCGTCGGCGACACGATCCACGCGGTCGGCTCCGGCACCGACGCCCCCACGGCGGACCAGCTCGTCGACCTCGGCGACGCGACGCTCGTCCCCGGCTTCGTGGACCTGCACGGGCACGGCGCCGGCGGTGCCGCGTACGAGGACGACGCCTTCGGGGCCGCTCTGGCGGTGCACCGGGCGCACGGGACGACCCGCTCGGTCCTGAGCCTGGTCGCGAACCCGGTGCCCGCGATCACCGCCACGCTCGACCACATCCGGTCCGTGATGGCCACCGACCCGCTGATCGTCGGCGTGCACCTCGAGGGGCCGTTCCTGTCGCCGGACAACAAGGGCGCCCACAACGAGCACTTCCTGGTGCCGCCGACCCCGGCCGACGTCGATGCCCTGCTCACCGCGGGCGACGGCATCGTGCGGCAGGTCACGATCGCGCCCGAGCTGCCCGGTGCCCTCGACGCGATCCGCCGCGTGCACGCTGCCGGGGTCGTCGCCGCCGTCGGGCACACCGTCGCCACGCTCGACCAGGCCCGCGCGGGCTTCGACGCCGGCGCCACGGTCCTGACGCACGCGTTCAACGCCATGCCCGGGCTGCACCACCGCGCACCGGGGCCCATCGCGGCCGCGGTCGCCGACGACCGGGTGACGCTCGAGCTCATCCTGGACGGCGTGCACGTGCACCCCTCGGTCGCCCGGGTGCTGCTGCGTGCGGCACCGCACCGCGTCGCGCTCATCACCGACGCGATGGCCGCAGCCGGGTCTCCCGACGGCGCGTACACGCTCGGGTCGCTGGACGTCACCGTGACCGACGGTGTCGCGCACGTGGCGGGGACGGACACCATCGCCGGGTCGACCCTGACGCAGGACGTCGCGCTGCGCATGGCGGTCGAGCAGGCCGGCATGTCCCTGCCCGATGCCGTGGCCGCGCTGACGAGCATCCCCGCGGCGGCGATCGGGCTCGGGGAGCGGCTGGGTCGCCTCGCGCCGGGCCATGCCGCGGACCTGGTCGCGTTGTCGCCCGCGCTCCGGGTGCAGCGCGTCTGGGGTGCCGGCCGCGAGCTGCCCGTCGCGGACGCATCCGACGGGTCCGACCGCCCGTGATGCACGACGGCGAGCTGGCGGTCGACGCCGACCGGGTCCGTCGTCTCGTCGAGCACCAGTTCCCGGCGCTGGGCGGCCGTCCGGTCCGTGCGCTGCCGCTGGCGGGGACGGTCAACGCGGTCTTCCGGCTCGGCGACGACCTGGCCGTCCGCTGCCCGCTCCACCCCGGCGACCCGGACGCGGTCCTCGCCACGATGCAGCACGAAGCCGACGCCGCACGGGAGTTCGCGGGCATCGCCGGGCTGCCGACGCCCGAGCTGGTCGCGATCGGCGCACCGGGCGAGGGCTACCCGCTGCCCTGGACCGTGCACACCTGGATCCCCGGCGACGTCGGGACGCCCGCCGGAGCGGCACACAGCACGGCGTTCGCCCGGGACCTGGCCGCACTCGTGCTGCGGGTCCACGCGGCCGACACGGGCGGGCGTTCCTTCGCCGGCAGCGGCCGCGGCGGGCACCTGCCCGACCACGACGCGTGGGTCGCGGAGTGCCTCGCACGCAGCGGCGGACTGCTGCCCGTCGACCGGGTGCGGCTGCTGTGGGAGCGGCTCCGTGTGCTGCCCGAGCCGGGACGGCACGTGATGACGCACGGCGACCTGATCCCGGCGAACGTGCTGGTGCGGGGCGACCGTCTGGCCGGGGTGCTCGACGCGGGCGGCACCGGACCGGCGGACCCGGCGCTCGACCTGGTCGCCGGGTGGCACCTGCTCGACGCCGATGCCCGCACGGTGTTCCGCGGGGTGACCGGCAGCGACGACGTGGAGTGGTCGCGCGGGGCGGCGTGGGCGCTCGAGCAGGCCCTGGGGCTCGTCTGGTACTACCGCGACACGAACCCGACCATGCACGCACTGGGGCGCAGCACGCTCACACGCCTGCTCGCAGCCCCCGAGCTCACCGGCTGAGCACGACGGCCCCGCCGAGGACCAGCGCGCTCACCGATCCCGCGGCCGGTCCCCCGGCGCCGTCGCCCACGACGTGTCCGCCGTCGCACCGACCCGCAGCGACAGCGTGCCCCCGCGGGTGACGAACGACGACGGCACCCACGACTGCCGGAGCGTGCGGCCGTCCAGCTGGGCGCCCTGCACGAACGTGTCGGTCCCGGACGACCGGATGCCGATCCGCTGCCCGCTCGAGCGTCGGATGTCGACCGTCGAGAACGTCGGGCTCGACACGATCATGTCGGCCCGCCCGGGTGTCTGCGGGTACAGCCCGATCGAGGCGAACACGTACCAGGCGCTCATCGTGCCCAGGTCGTCGTTGCCGGGCAGCCCACCCGGGCCGGTGCCGTACGCGTCGTCGACGACCCGGCGGACGGTCTCCTGCGTCTTCCAGGGCTGGCCGAGCGCGTTGTACATCCACGGCGTGTGGATGTCGGGCTCGTTCGTCGGGTCGAACTTCGTGGCGTCGCCGCCGGTGACCGCGAACGCCCCCGAGTCGTCGTGGAAGAACGTGTCGAGCCGCGCCACGGCAGCGGCGTCCCCGCCGAGCGCCTGCGACAGGCCCCGCACGTCCTGCGGCACCAGCCAGGTGTACTGCGCGCTGGTCCCCTGTGCGAACCCGACGCCGGTCGAGGGCGACCAGTCCGGCGCCCACGACCCGTCGGCCTGGCGTGCGGCCTGGTACCCGACGGCCGGGTCGAACGTGTTCTTCCAGTACTCCCCGCGGGTGGCGAACATCCGCGCGTCGGACCGCAGCCCGAGCGACGATGCCCAGGACCCGAGCGCGCTGTCCGAGATCGAGTCCTCGAGGGTCTCGGCGGCCCCACCCCAGCAGTGGCAGTCGTCGTTCGCGGCGTACTGGCGCTGCAGGTACTGGTCGAGCCCCGGTCGCTGTGCCAGGCACTGCCCCGGGCACCCGATGTCACTGAGCGCGTCGGCGTTCTGCGTCGTCGCCTGGGTGCGGAGCGACCTGTACGCGGCTCGGACGTCGAAGTTCCGGACGCCCATCGCGTACCAGGTGGCGAGTGTCGCGGCCGAGGGGTCACCCGTCATCACGTGGGTCGGTGCGCCGAGGTGCAGCCACCGGTCCCACACGCCGCCGTTCTGCTGGGCGAACCGCAGCATCGACTGGGCCATGTCCCCGGCGACGTCCGGCCGCAGCAGCGCGAGCAGCTGGATCTGTGCCCGGTACTGGTCCCACCCGGAGTAGGTGCCGTAGACCGCACGGTGTCCGGGGTCGATGCGGTGCACGCGCTGGTCCGGCCCGAGGTAGCGGCCGTCACGGTCGTTGATCGTGTTCGGCTGCATCAGCGCGTGGTAGACGGCGGTGTACAGCTGGGTGGTCCGCTCCGGTGTGCCACCGCCGACCCGGATGCGCGACAGCTCCTGGTTCCACGACGCCCGGGTCGCCGCCGCCACGCTGTCGACGCTCGCGCGCCGGCCGATCTCGCCGTCGCGGTTGGCGACGGCACCGGCTGCGCTGACGTACGAGATGCCGACGCGGGCGTGCACCGTCGCACCGCGACGCGCGTCGAAGCCGACCCATGCGCCGGAGCCGCGTCCGGCACGGTCGGCCCCGGTCAGGTACCCCTCACCACCGGAGACGTGCGTGCCTCCAGGCTGGACGGTGCCGTCCTTCCAGGTGCCGGTGCTCGCGAAGTCGCGGTCGAAGGTCGCCGTGAAGTACAGGCGGTAGTAGCTGCGGCGGTCGGGGTTCGTCGCGCCGCCGCCGTTGGCGCGGCGGCTGCAGAAACCGCCGGTCAGGACGCTGCCGCTGACGGTGCGGGTGCGGGGGTCGACGCTGGTGGTGGCGTCCTCGCTGCCGTTGATCGAGTTCGAGGTGCGGAACAGCAGGTTGGCGGCCTCGCCGGCGGGGAAGGTGAACGCACCGATGCCCGCGCGGGTGGTGACGGCCAGGTCGGTGCGGACCCCGTTGTCGAGCTGGACGCCGTAGCGGCCGGGGCTGGCGGACTCGTGGTCGTGGGAGTAGCCGGCCGCGTAGACGGCGTCGGTGGTGTCCGCTGACGGCGAGGTCGTCACGGCGGTGGTGACCGGCATGATCGGCACGTCCCCGGCGGCACCGGGTGCGCAGCCCGCACCGTTGAGGTGCGTCAGGCTGAACCCGCGCAACCGGTCGACGTCGTACGAGTAGCCGTTCGCGACGGGTGTCGACGTCTGGTCGCCCGCGGTGCCGGTGGGGCTCCATGCGACCATCCCGAACGGCGCGGTCGCGCCGGGCCAGGTGTTGCCGTCGTGGCTGGTCCCGATGAACGGGTCCACCGATGCGGCGGGGTCGGTGACCGGCCGGGAGGCCGTGGTCACCCCCGTCGCACCGGCTGCGGTGGCCGGCGGGGTCACGACCACGGCGCCCAGCAGCGCGACGGCGACGGCCGCTGCGGCGAGCGGGACCGGACGGAGGAGCGGGCGACGGTGCACGCGGGGACGGTTCACGCCGGTGACGCTAGCCCCCTCGGACGGGGGACGGTCACCCCGTCACGGACCGGACGTCCGGATTTCACCTGACATGCACCAGGATGAGCGCATGAGCGTCATGGTCTCCCTCTTCGATGCACGCCGGACCCGAACGAGCGAGAAGTACACCGCGTACCCGCCGGACGTCCTGCCGATGTTCGTGGCCGAGATGGACAGCATGCTCGCCGAACCCGTCCGCGAGGCCCTGGCGGCGGCCGTCAGCGCGGGCGACACCGGGTACGTCGGGCACGGCCGGGCACTCCCCGAGGCCTTCGCCGACTTCGCCGGCGACCGCTGGGGCTGGCAGGTGGACCCCGACCTGGTCCGCACCACCACGGACGTGTCGGTCGCGGCGGTCGAGACGCTCCGCCGGGTGATCGAGCCGGGCGACCAGGTCGTGATCATGCCGCCCGTGTACCCGCCGTTCTGGGACTACGTGACCGAGGCCGGCGGGTCCGTCACCGAGGTCCCGCTCCTGCCGCCTGAGGGCCCGGCCGACCCGTTCGACACCACGGCCGGGTGGCAGATCGACCTGGACGGCATCGGGCGCGCGTTCGCCGAGGGTGCCCGCACGGTGCTGCTCTGCAACCCGCACAACCCCCTGGGGCTCGTGCACGACCGCGACTCCCTCGCTGCCCTGGCGCGGCTCGCAGCCGAGTGGGACGCCGTCGTGATCGCCGACGAGATCCACGCGCCGCTCACCCACGCCGACGCGACCTTCACCCCGTTCCTGGACTCCTGCCCCGAGGCGGCCGCGGTCGGCGTCGCCCTGACCAGCGCGAGCAAGGCCTGGAACCTGGCGGGCACCAAGTGCGCGCTGATGGTCGGCGCCTCGGACCGGGCACGCGCGTGGTTCGACGGGATGCCCGCCGAGGTCGTCGAGCGCACCGGGATCCTCGGCTACACGGCCAGTGTGGCGGCGTTCAGCGAGGGTGGGCCGTGGCTGGCGTCCCTGCTCGCCGAGCTGGCCGCGAACCGGCGCATCCTGGCCGAGGAGCTCGGCGACGCCCTGCCCGGGGCCGAGCACCGGCAGCCGCAGGCCTCGTACCTGTCGTGGATCGACCTGCGGGCGCTGCCGTGGGGCGAGGACCCGGCAGCCGTGCTGGTCGAGCAGGCGAAGGTCGCGCTGGCCAGCGGACCGGCCTTCGGACGGCAGGGTCGCGGCTTCGCCCGACTCAACTTCGGGTGTTCCGAGGAGACCCTGCGCGAGGGGCTGTCACGGCTGCGGGACGCGTCCACCGCCCGCAACTGAGGGCCTACGCGAAGCGCTGCCACTCCGGCTTGTGGTCGTACGTGTACCGGTAGTAGTCGGCGAGCCGCAGCTCGGCCGCGGCTGCCTCGTCGACCACGACGGTGGCGTGCTCGTGCAGCTGCAGCGCGGAGCCGGGCACGAACGACGACAGCGGCCCCTCGACGGCCGCGGCGATCGCGGCGGCCTTGGACGCCCCCTGCGCGACGAGCACCAGGTGCCGGGCTTCGAGGATGGTGCCGAGGCCCTGCGTCATGCAGTGCGTCGGGACCTGCTCGGGGGTGTCGAAGAACCGGGCGTTCGCTTCGCGCGTCGACGGCGCGAGCGTCTTGATCCGGGTGCGGGACGCGAACGACGACGTCGGCTCGTTGAACCCGATGTGCCCGTTCGCGCCGATGCCCAGGATCTGGACGTCGATGCCACCCGCGGCACGGATCGCGGCGTCGTACTCCTTCGCCGCGAACGCCAGGTCCGAAGCGCGTCCGTCGGGCACGCGGACCCGGCTGGGCTCGAAGCCGAGCGGGGCGACCACGTCGCGGGCGATGACGCTGGCGTAGGACTCGGGGTGTTCCAGCGGGATGCCGACGTACTCGTCCAGTGCGAAGCCGCGCGCCTGGGCGAAGCTGATCTCGCCGGCATCGACGCGACGACGCAGGTCGGCGTAGATGCCCTGCGGGCTGGACCCGGTCGCCAGGCCGATCACGGCGGCGGGCTTCTCGGTGACGACGGACGCGATCTTCGCCGCGGCGACCCGACCGACCTCGGCCGGCGTGGGCAGGATGATGATCTCCACGCTCCCAGCCTACTGGTCATGACCACTGCGACGGAAGCGGTCCGGTCGACGTTGTCATCGCACTCGGGATGACGCCAGTTGGTATTTCGTATTCTGCATGGACCTGCCCATCGACCTGGAGCACCACTTCATGCAGAAGCCCCGCAAGTACATCCCCACCGCCCTGGCCGCCGCCGCACTCGCTGCCGTCGCCGCCGGCAGCCTGCTCGCGCCGGCCGCCGCGAACGCCGCCGAGTCGCCCGAGGCCCCGATCATCCAGACCGCCCTGTTCGGCGGCGACACCGTCGACATCGCCCCGGGGTACCTGACCGTCGACGACTCTGCTGCGATGTCGTTCGGCGTCAGCACCGGGAAGGTGACCTCGGGCACGATGACCGTCCGCGACACCGACGGCAGCCCGCTCTGCACGGCGCCGATCAGCCTGTCGTCCGGCCAGGGCTTCGCGCTCTGCGCCACCGACGCGCCGCTGTCCGTCGGTGAGCACTCGGTCACGGCCGTCAGCGGGTCCGACGTCGGCACGTCCGCGGCCTCGCACGCCCTCGACGTGACGGTCGTCGCGTCCGACGACGCCGAGACGCCTGGCGACGGCGGCGAGCAGCCCGGCGACGGGCAGCCCGGCGGCGAGCACGCTCCGGCCGCACCGGAGTACGTCCTCGGCGACACCTCCGGCGACCGCCAGCAGGTCTTCCTGGCGAACGCGCCCGCCCTCGGCAACGGCAACAGCGGCTCGAACCACGCCGTGATCCGTGACGCCGGCGGCGCCGTCGTGCAGGACCGCTCGTGGAACGGCCCGCTCGGTGACCAGGGGCTGGGCGTGTGGCTGGTCGCGCCGCACGGCGAGAAGACGGTCTACACCGCCGAGTACACGACCGCTGCGGGCACCTCCGCTCGCACCGAGGTGGTGCTGGAGCGCGCGTCCGCCGACCTGCCGGCACCGAAGCTCCCCTTCGAGCCGCACGTCGCCGGCAGCCGCGTCGTCTTCGACGTCTACGGCGTCGCGGGAGCGACCCTGACGTTGACCGACAGCGACGGCTCGACCAAGACGGCGACGTTCGGCAGCGCCGGCCTGGCGCAGGTCATCGGCACCGTCGCGACGAACAGCGACAACGCGTACTCCATGGTGCAGTCGAAGGACGGCCAGACCTCGGCGGCGCTGACCCAGCACGTCGACACCCGCACCGACGGTGGCCAGCCCGGTGACGGCGGCCAGCCCGGTGACGGCGGCCAGCCCGGTGACGGCGGCCAGCCCGGTGACGGCGGCCAGCCCGGTCAGGGTGACGTCGTCACCGCGCCGACCCTGGTCTCCGGCCACGTGCTGAACGACCTGAAGCGCGCCGAGGTCCAGATCGCCGTCGACCCTGCCGACGTCCGCAAGCCGAACGCGTTCTTCGTCTTCACGGACGAGGACGGCACCGTGACCCGCGTGCCGATGCACGACAAGTGGGAGTACACCATCAAGGTGTCGACCCCGAAGTCGCAGGAGATCACGGTCGTCAAGGAGATCGACGGCAAGCGATCGGCTCCGAGCGCGATCACGATCCGCGGGCGCGAGTAGCCCCCCACCGGCACACGCAGGACGGCGGGACACCACCACGGTGTCCCGCCGTTCGGCGTTCGGCGTTCGGGCGCCGGTAGCGTTGCGGCATGCCCACTCCCGAGTTCGTCCTGGCCCTGCGCGAGAAGATCGGCACCGACCTGCTCTGGCTGACCGGGGTCACGGCGGTGGTCACCCGCGGCGACGGCGACGACCGCGAACTGCTGGTCGTCCGACGCGCGGACACCGGGGCACTCACCCCCGTGACCGGCATCGTCGACCCCAGCGAGGAACCCGCGGTCGCCGCCGAGCGCGAGGTGCTCGAGGAAGCCGACGTGGTCGCCGTCGCCGAACGGCTGGCAGGGGTGCGGACCCTGCCGGAGATGACCTACCCGAACGGTGACCGAGCGCAGTACCTCGACCTGGTGTTCGCGTGCCGCTGGGTGTCCGGCGAACCGTTCCCCGCCGACGGCGAGAACACCGAGGCCTTCTGGGCGCCCGTCACGGCGCTGCCCGCGATGTCCGCGGACATGCGCGAGCGCGTGCGGATCGGCCTGTCCGACGACCCGCGGGCGCACTTCCGACGCTGACGCCCTACGCGATCGGGGCGATGGCGACGGGCGCGCCGAGCAGCCGGATCGCGACGGCGTCGCCGGTCGACCGGCGGTCCCCGACCTCGTGCTGCACCGTCACGATGGTGTCGTCGTCGAGCCGCAGGGTGGTGCGCCGGATCGAGCCGAGGAAGCTCGACGACACGACGGTGCCGGTGACGCCCTCGGCAGCGAACGCGATGTCCTCCGGCCGGACGTAGGCCAGCACGGGGCCGTCCGCCACCGTGGGGTCGAGTGCCGGCACCCGGAACCCGTACACGAACACGTCGCCGCCACGCAGGTCGCCCCGCAACCGGTTCGACTGCCCGACGAAGTCCGCCGTGAACGCCGATGACGGCGCGCGGTAGAGCTCCTCGGGCGTGCCGATCTGCTCGATGTTGCCCGCGTTCATCACCGCGATCCGGTCCGAGACGGCGAGCGCCTCCTCTTGGTCGTGGGTGACGAACACCGTCGTGATGCCGAGGTCGGTCTGGATGCGGCGGATCTCCTCGCGCAACGAGACCCGGACCTTGGCGTCGAGCGCCGACAGCGGTTCGTCGAGCAGCAGCACGCGCGGGCGGGTGACGAGCGCACGGGCGAGTGCCACGCGCTGCTGCTGCCCACCGGAGAGCTGGTGCGGGAACCGGTCGGCGAAGTCGGCGAGGTGCACCATGTCGAGGGCGTCGACGACCCGTTCGCGGCGGGCCGCAGCCGGCACACGGCGCATCTCGAGGCCGAACGCCACGTTCTGCCGCACGGTCATGTGCGGGAACAGCGAGTACTGCTGGAACACCATGCCCATGTCCCGCTTGTTCGCCGGGGTGCTCGCGACGTCCTCGCCGTCGATGCGGATGGCGCCGGCGTCGATCGCCTCGAGCCCGGCCAGTGCCCGGAGCGCGGTCGTCTTGCCGCAGCCGGACGGGCCGAGGAGCGACAGGAACTCGCCGGGTTCGATCCGCAGGGACAGGCCGGTGAGGGCTCGGTGGGTGCCGTAGCGCTTCTCGACGGCGTCGAGCTCGACGACGGCGCCGGTGCCGGACAGGGATGCGGGGGCAGCGGGTGCGGTGGTGGTCATGCGGGGTCCTTGGGGTGGGGACGACGGACGCGCGTGCGGCGCTGCCCGATCCGGCCGATGGCGACGAGCAGCACGAAGCCGAACACCAGGGCGCCGAGCGAGAAGATCGCCGCGACGTACGGGTCGGTCCCCTGCACCAGGAGCAGTGCCGTCTGGAAGGTGGTGCGGGAGAGGAACGACGCCAGGGTGTACTCACCGAGGACGACGGTGATCGTGAGGAAGCACGCGGCCAGGATCCCCCGTCGCAGGTTCGGCAGGAGCACCCGCCACGTCACCGTCCACCACGAGGCCCCGAGGGACCGGGCGGCCTCGGTCAGCGTGATCATGTCCATCGCGGTGATGGCGGCGGAGATCGGACGGAACGCGAACGGCAACGCGATGATGCCGATCGCGAAGGACAGCGTCCAGGCGCCGGAACCGAACACCTGGGCGACGACCTGGTACACGGGCACGAACCCGACGACCAGCACGACGACCGGCACGGTGATCGGCACCAGGCAGACGAACTCCAGGATGCGTCGGAGCCGCGGGTGGTGCAGCGCGGTGATGACCTGGGCGGGCAGCAGCACGAGCAGGACGATCGCGACGGCGATGACCGCGATCACGAGCGACGCGCCGAGGCCGTCGAACACGGGCTGGTAGGTGCCGGCGTTCGCCGGGTCCGCGATGGCCGTGTAGTGGGTCGTCGTCAGGCTGCCGTCGGTGCCCTGGCGGAAGGTGAACTGCGCCAGGGCGACCAGCGGGACGGCGAAGACGAGTCCGACGACGACCAGGACCATCGCTGCGGTGCCCCGTGACGGGGCCGCGCCGAACCGCGGGACGCGAGCAGGGCCTCCAGACCGGACGGACCGGATGGACCGGGCCGGACGTGCCGGCGCTCCCGCGCTCATCGCTGCCACCGGGCGGCGCGACGCTGCAGCAGCGAGTACGCGCCCATCACGACCGCCATCACGACGACCATGCCGAGGGCCAGGACACCGGCCACGTTCTGCAGGCCGATGAGCGTCTCACTGGTGAGCTGCGCGCGGATCGTCAGCGGGACGATGCCGCCCTGCGAGATGAGTGCCGCGGCGGTCGCGAACGACGAGAACCCGTTCGCGAACAGCAGCAGCAGCGATCCCCAGAACGCCGGCGCGAGCACGGGCAGGGCCACGCGACGCCAGTACGTGGCGCGCGATGCTCCGAGGGTCGCGGCGGCCTCACCCCACTGCGTCTTGACGCCCTCGAGTGCCGGCATGAACGTCAGGACCATCAGCGGTACCTGGAAGTAGACGTACGGGATCACCAGCCCGGGCACCGTGTACAGGAAGGCGCCGTCGGCGTTGAGGTCCCAGTGGAAGGTGGAGACGAGCCACGCCGTCACGAGTCCCTGCGTGCCGATCGTCGCGATGAACGCGAACGCCAGCATCACGCCGCCGAACTGGGCCAGGACGCTGGCGGCGGAGTCGATCATCGACCGGACGATGCCGTCCGGCCGGAGCGCGGCGAGCGCCCAGCACACGACGGCACCGATCACGGCACCGATCACGGCGGAGGCCGCGGACAGCCCGAACGAGCCGCCGAAGGCCCGCAGCACGCTGGGGTCGCGGAACGCGGCGAGGTTCGCGAGCGTCAGGTGCCCCGACGCGTCGAAGAACCCGGACCCGACGGCCAGGACCGCGGGGACGGCGAGGAAGAGCAGGACGTACGCGGCGAACGGGGTCAGGCCGAGCCACGCGATGCCGCCGCGGCGCCGGACACGGGGTCCGGCGTCGCGGCGGGCGGTGGCACCGGCGCCCTCGGCCCGGGTCGCGGTCGCCTGCTCGCCGGAGACGAGGGTGGCGGCCGGGACCCCGGCCGCACCGGGCGCCGATGCGGTGGTCATGCTGGTCAGGACCCCATCGTCGAGGACCACTTGGCCGCCAGGACCTTGGCGGCAGCGGTGACCTGGTCGTCGCTCAGCTCGACGTAGTCCTTCGGCGCGCCACCGGCGGCCTCGAGTGCGTCCTTGTCGACCTTGCCCGACTTCTCGAGCGCGGCGAGGGTCGACGGGAACGCGCCGGCCTGCAGGTAGAGGTTCTGCGCCGTGGCGCTGGCGATGTACTCCTGCCACAGGCGTGCGGCCGCGGGGTGCGGGGCGTCCTTGTTGATCGCCTGCGAGTAGTAGGAGCCGAGCGCCTGCCCCTCGGGGACGACGGTCTTCCAGTGCTTGTTGCCCGACGCGCCGGCGTCCGGACCCCAGGCCAGGTTGTTGTAGGACCACTGGATGACGACCGGGGTCTCGCCCGAGGCGACCGTGGCCTGCGACGGCAGGACGTTCTGGAAGTTGCCGGCCTGCTTGAGCTTGCCGAAGTAGTCGACGCCCTTGGTGATGTCGTCGGCCGAGCCACCGTTCTCCAGCGCCGCCAGGTACACCGCGCTGGCGGCCTGGTTCGCCTGGGTCGGGTCACCGGCGATCGAGACCTTGCCCTTGTACTCCGAGCCGAGCAGGTCCTTCAGGTCCTTCGGGGCGTCCGTGATCTTGCTGGAGTCGTACCCGATCGACATCAGGCCCGTGTAGTCGCGGGTCCAGGCGCCGTCCTTGTCCTTCAGGTTCGTGGGGATGTCGTTCCAGTTCGCGACCTTGTAGTCTGTCAGCAGGTCGAGGTTCTGCTGCAGCACCGCGTTGCCCAGGTCGAGCACGTCCGGTGCGGTCGACTGGCCCTTCTGCGACTTCACGGCGGCGACCTCGTCGGCGCTCGACCCGTTCGGGTTCGCCGAGTTGATCGTGATGCCGTACTTCTGCTTGAAGCCGTCGATGATCTTGCCGTAGTTCGCCCAGGTCGGCGGGAGCGCGATCACGTTGAGCTGTCCCTCGGCCTTGGCGGCCTTGACCAGGGCGTCCATGCCGCCGGCGGACTGGGCGCTCGTTGCGGTCTTCCAGGCGGCGGCGCCGCTGCTGCTGCCGGTCGAGGCCGAGCTCGTCGCCGAGCAACCGGCGAGGGTGACCACTGCGGCGGCGGCGAGGGCGATGCCGGCCAGGGTGCGCTTGTTCTGCACGGAGAGTGCCTTTCGGGTGCGTTCGGGGACCCTGGGGTTCGGGTTCTGGATGATCGTGGACGCGGCCGGTATCCGGCTCGTGGTGCAGTGGTGAACGCTGGCGGAACAGGCGGTGCGGTTGTACGGTTCCTCACGACGCGGCGGTCGCCGCTTCGGGCTCGGTCTGGAGGCCCGGGTGCAGTTCACGACGACGGTCCTGCAGGCGCGACAGACGGCGACCGGGTTGCCGGTCCCGCCCGAGGTCATCGATGCGTTGGGTGCGGGGAAGCGCCCGGCCGTGGTGGTCACGCTGGACGGTGGCTACACGTACCGCTCCACCGTGGGGGTGATGGGCGGGCAGTTCCTGGTCCCGTTGTCGGCAGCGCACCGTGCGGCGTCCGGGGTCGCTGCCGGGGACACGGTCCAGGTCACGCTGGACGTCGACGATGCGCCGCGCGCGGTGTCCCTGCCCGAGGACCTGGTGGCCGCGATGGACTCGGCGGGGGTGCGGCCGGCGTTCGACGCGCTGTCGAACTCGCGGCAGCGGGCGCTGGCCGATCCGGTGGAGCAGGCGAAGGCCGCGGAGACCCGGCAGCGCCGCATCGACAAGGCCGTGGAGTCGCTCCGGGGTTGACGGGGCCCTTCCGGCGAAGGATGTGGAATCGCGCGTTGTCGGTCGGAAGTTCGGACCACCTCCGCGCGAAACGACTTCCTGTGTGGGCCGCCGCGGGTCTCGCGAGACCGGGCTTGGTCAGGCCAGGTGGGCGACAGCGGAGAACTCGACGAGGGTCCAGGGCTGGCCGAGCCCCGCGCGACCCAGTCGGGTCAGGGACGCGTTGCCGACCGGGTTGGTGGCCGTGAACTCCGTCAGGGCCGCTTCGTCGAGGTCCAGGCACACCGCCACGGCCAGCGTCACCACGACGTCGTGCGCGGCGATGACCAGGCGCGCGGGGCCGTCGACGCGGTCGATGTCCACGAAGACCGACCGCAGCCGGGCCTGGACGTCGACCCACGACTCGCCGCCCGCCGGCCGGTGGTAGTACTTGCCGAGCCGCTGTCGGCGTTCGTCCTCGTCCGGATGGCGGTTCGCCACGCCGCGCAGCGTGTGGCGCTCGAGCACGCCGAGCTCTCGGTCGCGCAATCGCTCGTCGACCCGTCGCGGCGGCTTGTCGACACCGCCGGCCTGGATCGCGATGTCGATCGTCTGCTGCGCCCGGAGGAAGGGCGACACCCACAGCGCGACCGGCACCGAGCCCATGCCCCGTTCGGCGAGCTCGGCACCGAGGGCTCTCGACTGCTGCTCACCGAGGGGGCTGAGCGGCACGTCGGGGTCGCGCTGTTCGATCGCGATCAGGTCGTCACCGGCCGCCTCGGCGCGCTCGGCAGCGACGTTCGCAGTGGACTCGCCGTGACGGACGAGCCAGATCTCGGTGACGGGCATGCGCCCACGCTAGGCCCCTGGGATCAACCGACCACCAGGCGGCGGAGAGTCGAAACGCGCGTGGTCGGTCGGGAACTCCGTCCCACCACGCGCGATCCGACCCCCTGCGCGCGATTCGACTTCCTCCGCGCCACATGCACCCCGGGCCTGCCAACCCGGCGTGCAGCACGACGCCGGACGGACGCACCCGTGTCCGTCCGGCGCCGCGGTCTATGCCCGCCGCACCCGCAGCGTGACGATCTCGAACGGGCGGAGCGTCATGACGACGGGCTCCCCCGCGTCCCACGACGGACCGAGCGGCCGCTCGAGCAGGTCGACCTGCTCGACCGACGCGACCGCGAACCCGAAGTCGACGCCGACGTCGGTCGCCCGACCACCGAGCGCCTCGTACAGGCGCACGACGACGTCGCCGGAACGGTCCTCGGCCAGCTTGACGGCCTCGACCAACACCTGCGGCGACGACACCACCACGAGCGGCGAGACCTCGGCCGACCCCGCCACCGACCGCACCGGCAGGTTGAGCCGGTAGCCCGAGTCCGCGGCGTCGAGCACCGACGCCCCGATGCGCAGCACCGTGCGGAACACGTGGTGCCCCTGGTCGGCGTGCGGGTCCGGGAACGTCGGGCCGCGCAGCAGCGACTCGCGGACCAGGGTGGTCGTGCCCCCGTCCGGTCGGGTCGCCCGGGTGATGTCGTGTCCGTAGGTGGAGTCGTTCGCCACCGCGACGCCGAACCCGGGCTCGGCGACGTGCACCCAGCGGTGGGCACTCGTCTCGAACCGGGCGAAGTCCCACGACGTGTTCTGGTGCGTCGGTCGGTCGATGTGGCCGAACTGGATCTCGCTCGAGGCGACGGACGCCCGGACGTCGAGCGGGAACGCCAGCTTCAGCAGCTTCTGCTGCTCGTGCCAGTCGACCTCGGTCTCGACGACCAGCTCGGGTTCGCCGGCGACCGCGGAGTACCGGGTCGTGACGGTCGACGACCCGACCGAGCGGACCACGACGACCGTCGAACCCTCGATCGCGACGGACGACGCGGCCAGCGGGGACCCGTTGCGCTGGTAGGCGCGGTCGATGTCCCACGCCTCCCACTGGTTCGGGGTGTCGCGGAACACCGTGTACTCGGCACCGGCGCCGCCGGGGGCGATCGCGTCGCGGCCGGTTACGTGCTCGACGAACGACATGACGTGGCCGGCCGCGTCGATGGTCGCCACGACCGCACCGGTGTCGAACACGAAGCCGTCACCGTGCGGGACGGGAGGCACGGCCTGCGCCTCCGGACCGACGGAACCGCCCAGGGCGGTTGCGTGTCCCGCCGTGACGGGCGAGGCGTTGAACCGCACGACCGACCCGCTGGTGGCGGAGCCGCCGACGGCGTCACCGGAGGGTGCGTCGAGCAGGCCGGTGCCCGACGACGCCGTGGCGCCAGAGGACAGGGCTCCGGACGACCGTGCCCCGGCGAGCGCTGGCGCACCGCCGTTCGCGAGCGCGGTGGTGGCGGCACCGATCAGCCCCTCGAGGGTCTCGGCGACCAGGCGGTAGTTCTCCTCGGCGTTCTCGTAGACCCAGGCGATCGAGGACCCCGGCAGGATGTCGTGGAACTGCTGCAGCAGGACGGTGTGCCAGGCCTGCTCGAGCTCGTCGTACGGGTAGTCGAGCCCCAGCCGGACGGCAGCCGTCGCGGCCCACAGTTCGGCCTCGCGCAGCAGGTGCTCCGAGCGACGGTTGCCCTGCTTGGTCCGGATCTGGGACGTGTAGGTCCCGCGGTGGAACTCGAGGTACATCTCCCCCGACCACACACCGGGCACGGGCAGCTCCTGCTCGAGCTGCTCGAAGACCTGCGCCGGGGTGCCGAGCGTGACGCGCGGTGATCCGTCGAGGTCGTGTTGGCGGCGGGCAGCGGCGACCATCTCACGCGTGGGACCGCCGCCACCGTCGCCGAAGCCGTACAGCAGCATCGACGTGTTCGCGGTGCCGCGCTCCTTGTTCCGTCGCTCGCCGCGGTGCAGGTCGGCGGGCGAGACGTCGGAGTTGTAGGTGTCCGCGGGCGGCAGGTGCGTCAGGATGCGCGAGCCGTCGATGCCCTCCCAGTGGAAGGACGTGTGTGGGATGACGTTCGTCTCGTTCCACGAGGGCTTCTGCGTGACGAACCACTTCGACCCCGCGGCGCGGACGATCTGCGGCAGCGCTCCGGTGTACCCGAACGAGTCCGGCAGCCACGCCTCGGGGGTGTCGACGCCGAACTCCTCGAGGAAGAACCGCTTGCCGGCGACGAACTGCCGCGCGAGCGCTTCGCCGCCGGGCAGGTTCGTGTCCGACTCGACCCACATGCCGCCCACGGGGATCCAGCGCCCCTCGGCGACGCGCTGCTTGATGCGCGTGAAGACCTCCGGGTACTCGTCCCGGATCCACGCGTACTGCTGCGCGGACGAGCACGCGAACGTGAAGTCGGGGTCACGGTCCATCAGGTCGAGCACGTTCGAGAACGTCCGGGCGCACTTGCGCTTCGTCTCGCGCACCGGCCACAGCCAGGCGGAGTCGATGTGCGCGTGCCCGACGGCGATCGCGTGGTGTGCGGCCTGCGACGCGGGGACGGCGAGCACGGGCGCCAGGACCTGACGGGCGGCGGCGGCCGTGCCGGCGACGTCGTCCGGGTCGAGGGCGTCCGCCGCGCGTTCGAGGGACCGCAGGATGTCCGCGCCGCGGGTGCCGTCGGTCGGCAGTTCTGCCATCAGCCCGCGCAGCACCCAGAGGTCCTGCTGCAGTTCCCAGACGGTGTCGTCCCGCTCGACGACCTGCAGGGCCGCAACGCGGTAGATCGGCTGGTCACCGGCGGTCGAGCGCGACCCGAGCGGTGTCGCGCCCTGGAACGAGTCGCCGCCGATGTCCGGGTTCGCGCCGGCCTCGATGTACAGCTCGAACGACTCCCCGGGGCCGACGGCCAGCGGGACGGCGTTGTTGCGCGGCTCGATCGCCTTGATCGTGCTGCCGTCCGGTCGGTACGCCAGCCCCTCGGCCTGGAAGCCGGGGTGCCGCTGGGTGAAGCCGAGGTCGACGAACAGCTCGGCCGTCGTGCCCTCGGCGGTGCCGAAGTCGGCGGGGACGGTGCCGGTGACGTGGAACCAGGTGGTCCCCCACGGGCGGACGCCCCAGGGGTCCCCGACCGAGAACGGTGCGAAGTCCTGGGCGACGGCGGTGGCGAACGGCACGGGCTCGTCCGGCACGTCCCACGACGTGACGGTGACGGGCGCGGAACGACGGTGGACCGCGGGGTCGACGCGATCGCGCACCAGGCGGGCGATCCGGGCTTCGACGAGGGGTTCGTCCTTGTGCATGGAGCAGGTTCCTTCCGAGGAGAGCGCTGACGCGCTAGCCCTTGAGACCACCGGCGAGGGCGTTGCCCCCGCCGAGGCCGCGGGACACGATCACGTAGAGCGCGATGACGGGCACGGAGTACACGATCGAGAACGCGGCGAGCTGGCCGTAGGCGACCGCACCGTTCTGACCGAAGAAGTTGAAGATGCTGACCGCGGCCGGCACCTTGTCCGGCGAGAGCAGCAGGACGAACGGGACGAAGAAGTTCCCCCACGCCTGGATGAACACGAAGATGAACACCACGGCGATGCCCGGGCGCATCAGCGGGACCACGATCCGGGTCAGCGTCGTGAACATCGACGCACCGTCGGTCCACGCCGCTTCCTCGAGCGAGATCGGCACCGAGTCCATGAAGTTCTTCGCCATCCAGATCGCCATCGGCAGGCTGGTCGCGGCGAGGAAGAAGATGCATCCCCAGATGTTGTCGATCAGGTTGAGCGAGACGAACAGCGCGTAGACGGGCACCATCATCGCGGTGATGGGCAGGCCGGTGCCGAACAGGATGCTGTACAGGAACGGCTTGTTCACGCGCATCTTGTAGCGCGAGAGCGGGTAGGCCGCCAGCAGCGCGACGACCACCGTGACGACGGCGGTGCCACCGGACAGCAGCAGGCTGTTCGCGAGCGGGATGAACGACAGCTCGGGCGTCAGCACCTTGGCGAAGTTGTCGAGCGTGAACTGCGACGGCACCTTCACCGACAGCGAGGCCTGGGCGTCGAGCGAGGCGAACACCAGCCACAGCAGCGGCACGGCGAAGCACACCGCGATCACGAGCAGCACGATGTTGGCCACCCACCGCATGGTGCGGCCGCGCGGCGAGGTCATGTGCAGGGCACCGGGTGCGGTGACCGAGCGGGTCGCGTTGGACACGGGACGGTCGGGAACGGTGATCGCCATGGTCAGTCCACCTCCGGCTTCAAGGCCTTGATGTAGATGATCGAGAAGACCGCTCCCACCACGAGCAGGATGGTCGCGATCGCGGTCCCGAAGCCGAGCTGCGAGAACTTGAACGCCTCTTGGTAGGCCAGGATCGGCAGCGTGGACGAGTTCGTCCCCGGCCCACCCCCGGTCATGACGTAGATGAGCGTGAACACGGACAGCGTCTGCAGCGTGGTCAGCATGAGGTTGGTCGAGATGCTGCGACGGATGACCGGCAGTGTGATGTAGACCAGCCGCTGCCACCCGGTCGCACCGTCGACCTCGGCGGACTCGGTGATCTCCTCGGGGACCTCTTGCACGGCGGCCGAGTACACGAGCATCGAGAACGCGGTGCCGCGCCAGATGTTCGCCAGGATGATCGCGAGCATCGGGAACGTGTACAGCCAGTTCGCGCCCTTGATGCCGAACACCGACAGGAACTCGTTGAGCGTGCCCTGGTCGTTGAAGAACGCGTACGCGGCGAACGAGGCGACGATCTCCGGCAGGACCCAGGCCGCGACGACGAAGGTGCCGACGATCGACCGGACGACCTTGTTGGCCTCGCGCATGAGCAGCGCCAGGCCGAGGCCGAGCACGTTCTGCCCGACCACGGCCGAGGCGAACAGGAAGACGACGGTCAGGATGACCGACTTCGGGAAGTCGGGGTCCTGGAACAGCTCGACGTAGTTCTTCATGCCGACGAACTGCTGGTCCGAAGCGCCGACGCCGGTCAGCGCGGAGTTCGTGAACGACCCGTAGAACGACGAGATGACGGGGCCGACCAGGAAGACGATGAGCAGGACCACGGCGGGCAGCAGCGGGACCGCTCGCCCGGCGTTCCGGAGCGGGCGCCGCTTGCGCGGCACCGGTGGGTCGGTGCGCTTCGGCGCACCGGGCGTCGACAGCGTCGGCGCGAGGGGGGTGGTGGACACGGGTGGATGCCTTCCGGGTGCGGAGGGGGTTTCCGAAGGTGAGGGGGAACCGGACAGGAGGCTCGGGGCACGACGTGCGCCGAGCCTCCTGTCCGGTGGGTGGTGCGTCAGCCGGAGACGGTGTTCTTCTTGCCGACCGTCTGGACGACGGAGTCGTCGTAGGCGGCGGCAGCCTGCTTCGGTGTCTGCTGACCGGTCATCACGGACTCCATGGCGACCTGGACGGCGTTGGAGATCTGCGAGTAGTCACTCGTCGCCGGGCGGAAGTTGGTGTGTTCCACCAGCCCGGAGAAGAACTTGAACGTCGGGTTGGCGTCCGTGTACGCGGAGTCCTCGGCGACGTCCTTGCGGACGGCGATCTGGCTGTTCTCGGTGTCGTACTTCAGCGAGCCGTCCTTGTTGAGGAACGTCGAGATGAAGTCGAACGCGGCCTGCGGGGCCTTCGAGTTCTTGCCGACCGCCAGGGTCCAGCCGCCGGACATGCTGTTGTAGCCGGGCGACTGACCGTTCTGCGTCGGCATCGCTGCCTGACCCATCACGTCGTTCCACTCGGACCACGGCGCGGTGCCGGTCTTCAGCCACGTGCCGGACTGCCACGAGCCGTCCAGGTCGATCGCCAGCTGGCCCTTGGGCAGCCAGGTCTGGGCGATCGTGGTGCCGACGTTCGTGTCGAGCGCCTGCTGCGGTGTCGGGCCGAGGCCGCCCTGGTAGACGTCCTTGACGAACTGCAGCGACTCCTGGAACTGCTTGGAGCCGGTGACCCACTTCTTGTCCTTGTAGAGCGTGTTGCCGGAGCCGTCCGCCCCGTACAGCAGCATCTCGAAGCCCTGCATGGTCGAGGCTTCGCCCTGCGCCTTGCCGGAGTAGATGTTGAACGGGATGACGCCCGAGTCCTTCTCCTTGATGGTCTTCGCGGCGGCGAGCACGTCGTCCCAGGTCTTGGGCTGCCACGGGACGGGCAGGCCGACCTTCTTGAAGATGTCCTTGTTGTACCAGAGGGCCCGGGTGTCGGTGCCCATCGGGACGCCGTAGGTCTTGCCGTCCACGCCTTCGCCGGCCTGCTTGGCGTTGTCGTAGAACTGGTCCCAGTCCTTCCACTTCGCCGTGTACTTGTCCAGCGGCAGCAGGTAGCCGGCCTGGGCGTCGGCCTTGACCAGGAAGGTGTCCTCGTACATGACGTCGGGGGCCGTCGCGGGCGCCTTGTTCATCAGCGCGAGCTTCGTGTAGTAGTCGTTGCCCTGCGCCTGGATGGGGACGAGCGTGACCTTCTTGCCCGGGTTCGCCTTCTCGTACTCGGTCTTGACGGTCTTCATCTGGGCGTCGAGCTGCTGGAAGGCGCCGAACTTCTGGTAGGCGATCTTGATGGTGTCACTCGAGGCGGACCCCGAGCTCGAGCAGCCTGCCAGGCCCACAGCGGCGACTGCCACGGCTGCGAGTCCAGCGATGATGCGGGTGCGTTTCATCGGTGCTCCTTTGCACGGATCCGCGGGCTACCGTGCCCGCGCTGCGCAGTTAGTCCACCGTATTGACTTATTGCTTGTCAAGAGGGAATCGTCACGGTTCGGCAGCAGTCCGGTTCCCGCGTGGTCGGTCGATCCGCGCGTGGTCGGTCGATCCGCGCGTTGGTGGTCGGGAGTTCTCCCGCACCACGCACGATCCGTCCTGCCATCACCGGTGGTGTGGGAAGGAACGGACTGGAGGCCCGGTGCCAGCTGGCACCGGACCTCCAGTCCGTCAGACGGTCACGCAGCGCCGCCTCAGCGCCGGATCAGCAGCGCGCTCGCCCGCGGCGACAGCGCGGCGTCGAGCACCAGGCACGCCGCCCCGACAGCAGCCACGTCGGCTCCGCGGTCGGTCTCGACGACGGTGACGGGGTGCTTCGGGACCAGGATCGGCGACCCGGTGATCGCCTGGCGGGCGGCCGGCAGCGCCGCCGCGGCGATCCGTGACCAGAACGGTCCCCCGAACACGACGCGGTCGATGTCCAGCAGGTTGACGATGACGACGGCGGCGCGGCCCATCACGGTGCCGGCTTCGGCGGCCAGTGCGGTCGCGGTCGGGTCACCGGAGTCGATGGCCGCGGCCAGGTCGTCCCACGCCCGGTCCACCGCGCCGGCGTCGTCAGCGACCGGCACCCCACCTGTCAGGTCCAGGCCCCGCGTCGCAGCCAGGCGCACGAGCCGCTCGGGAGCGACCGCCGCACCGACTTCACCACGGTCCCCGTTGCCGTCCGGCGTCCCGGCGAGCGAGCCCTGGTCGACCATGAGGTGCCCCGCGTCGCCGGCGTTCGCCCCGGTCCCGCGCACGGGTTCGTGATCGACGACCAGTCCCACGCCGAAGCCGGTGCCGAAGTAGACGAACGCGAAGTTCCGCGCCGAGGACTCCCCCGCCAGGAACATCTCGCCGACGGCCGCGGCGGTGACGTCCTTCTCGAGCAGCACCGGGTGTCCGGTCGCCTCGGCCAACGCGTCGCGCAGGGGCACCCCGCGCCACCGCGGCAGGAACGGCGGGTCCACGACGATGCCCGCGTTGACGTCGATCGGTCCGGGGCTGGCGATCCCGACACCCAGGACGGCGTCCGGGTCGACCTCGGCCGACGCGACGAGCCCGTCGATCGCGGACGCCATCGTCCGGATGACCTGGTCGGGGTCGTCGGCGGTCGGGGTCGAGGTCGTCGTCGACGCCACCACGGTCCCCGCCAGGTCGAGCAACACGTACGTGACGACCGCGGGGTCGACGTGCACCCCGACGGCGAACCGGCTGCCCGGTTCCAGCCGCAGGATCGTCCGGGGCTTGCCCCGACCCGACACCACCGTGCCGGACTCGACGATCATCCCCGCGTCGATGAGGAACCGTGTGACGTTCGAGACGGTCTGTGCGCTGAGACCCGTGCGGCCAGCGAGCTCGACGCGACTCAGCCCGTCCGGTGAGCGGCGGACGGCGTCGAGCACGACCGTCCGGTTGAAGCCGCCGATCGACGGCAGGTTCGCGCCGCGTCGGTGTTCCGCCATGTCTGGACCCTACCGCGCAGCCGCGCGACCGAATGGTCCCCGGGTACCACGACGGAACGACGCCGGAACGACACCGCCGGAGCCCGTGCGCGGATACCGTTCCCGCCATGGACATCCTCTCCTGGCTCACGAACAGCGCCGACCAGATCCCCGAAGCCGTCCGGTGGCTGGTCGCGGCGGGGTTCGCGGCACTCGAGGTCCTCGGGCTCGGCCCCTTCGTCCCGGGCGAGATCGCGGTGCTGCTGCTCGGCGCGACCTTCGACAGCATCGTCGGTGCGATCGTGCTCGTCGTCGCGGTGACGATCGGCGCCTCGGTCGGCGATCACGTGCTGTACTTCCTGGGCCGCCGGTTCGGCAGCGGCATCCGCGACCGGAAGTTCGTGCAGCGTCTGGGCGTCGAGCGGTGGGACGCGGCCATCGGTGTGGTGGAGCGGCGCGGCGCGATGGCGATCATCGCGACACGGCTGGTGCCCGTGATCCGCACGCTGACCCCCCTCGCCGCGGGGACTGCCAAGCTCCCGCAGGCGCGGTTCACGACGGCCTCGCTCATCGGCAGCCTGACGTGGGCGCTGCTCTGGGGCGGCTGCGGGTTCCTGCTGCAGTCGTCGATCGCGGCGGCGCAGGCAGCACTCGGCAACGTGACGTGGATCGTCGCCGGGGTGATCGCGGCCGTGGTCGTGCTGGTCGTCGGGTTCCGCGCCGCACGGAAGCGCGGACTGCTCCCCGAACACCTCGAACGACGCACCGTGCTGTCCTGGTCGGTCGTCGGCGTGAGCGTGCTGCTCGTGGTCCTCGGCGTCGTCAGCCAGGGCGGGATCGACTTCGCCCCGTGGTCGATCCGCGTCCTCGGCGTCGTCACCGCGATCGCCGCAGCGGCGGTGGCCGTCATGTCGGCGCGCTCCGGACGTCCGGTCTGGAACGTCCTGGTCCCCTTCGTGGTGGTCGTCGGTGGCCTGGTCGGCGCGGCAGTGCACCACGGCATCCCGGCGTCGTTCGTCGTCGTCGTGACGGTCGTCCTCGCCGTGTGGGCCCTCGCGAGTCGCTCGACACGCACCGGCACCGCGGCGCTGGTGCTCGCCGGCCTCGGCACGGGCATCGACACGTGGCCGTGGGCCTGGGACGGCGGCTGGGCGGTCATCGGGTCGCTCGGCAGTCTCTGCCTGCTGGCGGCATTGGTCATCGGCACCGTGGCTGCGGTCGGGACGTGGCGCGACGTCGTGCTGGCGCGGTACGCGTCGGCCACGACCGCAGTCGATGCAGGAGTGTGACGGTCAGCGCTGGCCCCCGCACGGGTCGCACCGTTACCCTGACCGCATGACGGATCTCCGCCTCGAAGCACTCTCCGCTGCCACCGCCACGGCGGCCAACTCCCTGACGCTCAAGCCGGGGCAGGAGCAGTTCGTGCAGCCGACCACGTACGGCGTCGCCGAGTCGGACGTGAAGCCCAGTGCCTCGTGGCCCCGGGTCGTCCTCGACGGGGACGAGGTCGTGGGGCTCATCATCGGCAGTTTCGACGCCGAGAACCCGCAAGAGGAACTGCAGGCCTGCATCTGGCGCGTCAACGTCTCCGGCACGGCGCAGGGTCGCGGTGTCGGCCGGTTCGCCGTACACGGTCTGGCCGACGAGGCCCGCAAGCGCGGCTTCGAGCGCCTGACCGTCGTGTACGAACCCGGTGAGGGCTCACCCGAGGACTTCTTCGCGGCCGTCGGCTTCGAGGTCGTCCGCGAGACCCAGTACGGCGACCACTTCGCGGTGCTGACGCTGTAGTGGACCAGGACTTCGGCGCCGCGGTGGCCGACGTCGTCCGCTCGATCCCGTCCGGGCGGGTGATGACGTACGGCGACGTCGCCGCGGTCCTGGGGTCGCGCGCGTCGCGTGCGGTCGGCAAGGTGATGGCACACGAGGGCTCCGACCTGCCGTGGTGGCGCGTGGTGCGGTCCGGTGGGATGCCGCCGGTCCGCCACGAGGCACGCGCGCTGGAGCAGTACCGGGTCGAGGGCACGCCCCTGACCCAGGGCAGGACGACCTGGAGGCTCGACATGCGTCGAGCGCGCTGGTCGCCCGAGCTGGACGGCCCGCAGGGGCCGGTTGGTCACGAAGTGGTAACGGACGAGAACTGACCAAACCACTCCGGCAGGGGCGCCGAATCACTGTCACCAGCC
>NZ_JALGRO010000008.1 GCF_022815645.1 Curtobacterium sp. VKM Ac-2922
CTGTTGCCACCCACACGAACCATCCCCGGATCTGAACCGACTAAAGAGTCCAATATCCGGGGACCAGTTCACAGCTGGCACCGCGCCTCCCGTCAGTCAGTTGCTAGCGCTGCTTCGCGGCGAGCTTCTGCTCCTTGACCGCGCGGAACCACGCGCTCGAGGCCGGCAGGAAGGTGAGCACGGCGGCGACGATCGACGCGAGGACGCCGAGGACAGCGACGATGCCCCCCACGACACCGGTGAGGCCGAGGATCGTGATGATCAGCAGGACGATGCGGGCCCAGTTCGCGCCACGACGCATGAGCAGGTCGAACACCACGAACGCGATGATGAACAACACACCGACCACGATGCCGGACACGAACGAGGCCTGCACGACTGCGTCCACGTTGATGCCGTTCGTCGACCCGCCGGTCTGGGCGATCGCGTCCTTGGCAGCCTGCTTGGCCGCCGGCAGCTGCGTGGCGCTGACGATGATGCTGATGACGCGGATGAGCGCGGTCACCAGGTACAGCCAGAACGCGATGGTGACGAGGCGGGGTGCTGCACCGGCCGCGGGCGACTGGTACGGGTTCGACTGGTACGGGTTCGACGTCATGCTGGTGGTCCTCCTCCGGCCTCGACCTTCGGGACCGTCCCTACAGATACTGCCCGGTTCCGACCGTTCGTGACCGGAACCCACGTTCTGCGGGCCACGTCAGCTGGCGGCGATGTCGAAGACCACCACCCGCTTGCTGCCCGCACCGATGAAGTCGGCGATGGGCTGGTGCTCGGCGTGCGGCAGGTAGCCGACCAGGGCATCGCGGTCGCGGAACCGGACGACGAGCATCCAGTCGAAGCCGCCCTCGAGCCCCTCGGTGCTGACGCTCGTGCCGGACGACACCGCCAGGACCCCGTCGATCCGGGGCAGGTGCTGCTGCGACAGGGCATCGGCCTGGGCGGAGTGGTCGACGCCGTCGTGCCACTGCACCAGGACCACGTGGGTCACACCGGACGTGTTGAGTGCGTCGTTGTCGGTCATGCCTGCAGCCTGCCAGGACCATGCCGAGCGCGTGGAGGGCTCCGGAAATCGAACCAGATGAAGCGCCCCGAACTGGCGCGCCCCCCGTGTGTGACCGACGATACGGCGGGTCGGATCCTCGAGGCATCCTCCGGAAGAACGAGGTCCCGGCTCTCCCGGTGGCCGGTCGGCCAGTCGGGTGACGGCCAGGCGTCTACCGTCGCACGCCGTACCGCAGCGCCAGCGCGCCCGTCCGGAACGTCCGGCTGCTCAGGAGCTCCAGGTCCACCTGCCGCTCGAGCCGGGCGAAGAACGGGGTCCCGCCGCCGACCAGGACGGGGAGACCCGCACGCGGTACTCGTCGATCAGCCCGAGTTCGGCTGCCGCTGCGGCGAGCGTCGCCCCACCGATCGCGATCTCGCCGTCCCCGGGTTCGGCACGCAGTCGTTCGATCTCCTGCGCGACCGTGCCCGTCGCCAACCGGGTGTTGCTGGCGTCGACGCTGGTGAGTGTGCGCGAGAAGACCACCTTCGGCAGGGCGTTCCACAGGTCGGCCCACTCGCGCTCGGCCTCGTCCCACGTGGCCGCCTGCACCGGGTCCTCCCAGTAGACCATCGTCTCGTGCAGCTTCCGCCCGAGCAGGTGCACGTCGACGCCGTGGATCTCGTCGATCGAGGCGCGGAACTCCTCGGCGTCCGGGGCGCCCCAGGCGAAGCCGCCGTCCGGTCCGGTGATGAACCCGTCCGCCGTCATGCCCATGGAGTACGTGACCCGCTTCATGCCGCGGAACCTACGCCCGTGGTGCGGTCCGTGCACGTTCCTGAGCCGGTGCCCATCGCCCTGCGCCGAGCGTGCGGGTCACCAACCACGGAAGGCATCATCATGGCAACAGGAGTTGCAGCAGTCTGGGTCCCCGTCACGGACATGGCCCGCGCGGTCGCGTTCTACCGCGACACCCTTGGGCTCGAGGTCACCAGCCAGGACGACGACTGGAGCGAGATCGACGCGAACGGCCTGCGCATCGGGCTGAACGCGCGCGAGTCGGCCAGCGCGTCCAGCGACGGCGGCGCGGTCGTGTCGTTCCAGCCGGACGGCAGCATCGAGGACGAGGTCGCCACCCTCAAGCAGCGCGGTGCTGACATCCAGGGCGAGATCAGCGAGCACCCGTGGGGCAAGATCGTCCCCTTCAAGGACAGCGAGGGCAACGACCTGCAGCTGTACGCTCCGCCGACCAGCTGACGGGTCGCGTCGCGACCACAGATCGGACGGGAGGCCAGGTGTCAGCTGGCACCGGGCCTCCCGTCGGTTCTCCACAACGTCCCGCGACGCTGCCACCCGCAGCGGTCGGACCGCTACCGTGGTGCCAATGACGACGACGGGGGTGGCCGCGCACGACGGCTGGTCGCGCCTGCCCGTCGGCCGCCGTGAGTACCGGCAGGACGTCGTCGTCGCGCTGGTGCTCGCCGGCGGGATCGCGATCTCGGCCGTCCTGTCCGGCGCTGCCGGCATGTACGACGACCAGGCACCGTGGTGGGTCTCCGCGCTCATGGTCGTCGCGAACGCCGGGCCGCTGGCGTTCCGCCGCCGCTTCCCGATGACCGTGGCGGTGGTCGTCGCGCTGGCGTTCGTCGGCACGCAGCTGCTGCGGGTGCCCGAGGCCATCTTCATCAACTTCACGCTGTTCATCGGGCTCTACACGGTGGGGGCGTGGTGCTCCGACCGTGTCCGTGCCGAGTTCGTCCGGTGGTTCGTGATCGTCGGCATGTTCATCTGGCTGTTCCTGGCGATCGTGTTCCGCTGGTCGGTCCCCAGCGCACTGCCGAACCAGGGCGACTCACTCATCCCGCCGTTCATCGCCAACGCGCTGCTGTCGATCATCATCAACCTGGTGTACTTCGGTGCCGCCTGGTACTCGGGCAACCGGGCGTGGGCGTCGGCCGTGGCGAAACACGCGCTGCACGAGCGCACGGCCGAGCTCGCGGTCGAGCGGGAGCGCACGGCTGCCCAGGCGATCACGCTCGAGCGGGTGCGCATCGCCCGCGAGCTGCACGACGTCGTCGCCCACCACGTTTCGCTGATGGGTGTGCAGGCGGGGGCCGCTCGTCGGGTGCTCGAGCGTGACCCGGCCCAGGCGGCGACGTCCCTCGGGGTGGTCGAGGACAGCGCCCGCACGGCGGTCGAGGAACTGCGGCGGATGCTCGGCACGCTGCGCGAGAGCGACGCCGATGCGGCCGACGGTCTCCTCGACGCTGATCGCACCGCACGCACGACTGCCCCCAGCACCGACAGCATCGCGCGCATCGCCGAGCTCGCCGACGCTGCCACGACGGCCGGCCACCCCGCGCAGTACACGGTCGTCGGCGACGTCCGCCCGGTGCCCCCGACCGTGGCGACGGTTGCCTTCCGCATCGCACAAGAAGCGGTGACGAACGTCCTGAAACACGCCGGGCCGGACGCGCGCACGGACCTGCGCCTGCGCTACCTGCCGGACGCGATCGAGGTCGAGGTGACGGACACCGGGATCGGCAGCCGTGCCGTGCGTCCGACCGGCGCGGACGACCACGACGCCGACCGCGTTGCCGGAACCGGCACGGGCATGGGCGCGGGCAGCGGTCTGGGCCACGTCGGCATGCGGGAGCGGGTGTCCGCCGTCGGCGGCACGGTCGAGATCGGGCCCCGTGCCCGGGGAGGGTTCCTGGTGCGCGCATGGCTGCCGACGACGTGACCGTACGGGTGGTGCTCGCCGACGACCAGGACCTGGTGCGGGCGGGGTTCCGGGTCATCCTCGAGTCGGAGCCCGGCATCGTCGTGGTCGCCGAGGCTGCCGACGGCGCGGCTGCGATCCGCGCGGTCGAGCAGTACCGACCGGACGTGGTGTGCCTGGACGTCCAGATGCCGACGGTGGACGGCATCGAGGCCGCCCGTCGCATCACGGCGCTGCCCGATCCGCCGGCAGTCCTGATCCTGACCACGTTCGACAACGACGACACCCTGTTCGACGCGCTCGATGCCGGCGCGAGCGGCTTCCTGCTGAAGAACGCGACGCCCGAGCAACTGGTCGATGCGGTCCTGACGGTCGCGGCCGGTGACGCGCTGCTGGCCCCCGACGTCACACGCCGGGTGATCAGCCGCGCGACGACGGGCACGGTGCCGGTCGTCGCACCCGACGCCGCGGTGCCGGGGTTGACGGAGCGCGAGACCGAGGTGCTGCGGCTGCTCGGACGCGGGTGCAGCAACGCCGAGATCGCGACGCAGCTGTTCGTCGGCGAGGCCACCGTCAAGACCCACGTGTCGAACGTGCTGCAGAAGCTCCAGCTGCGTGACCGGGTGCAGGCCGTCGTGTGGGCGTACGAGCACGGGGTGGTCCGCTCCGGCGGATGAAGCGCGGACGGTCGTGCTGGAGCTCGGCTCCGTCTCGGGGTGGAGGCCCGGGTTCCGTCCGGCGTGGGAGGTACCGAGCGCAGGTCCTCCGTAGCGTCGGTGGTGCGGTGGGAAGCAGCTCACCGCCGGAAGGGGACACGATGCTCAGGGTCGAAGGAGTGACGAAGCACTTCGGCGAACGCCGGGTGCTCGACGACGTGACGTTCGAGGTGGGTCGTGGTCGGCTCACCGGGTTCGTCGGCGGCAACGGCGCCGGCAAGACCACCACCATGCGGATCATGCTCGGGGTGCTCGACTCCGACGGCGGGACCGTCTCGATCGACGGACAGCCCATCGGGCCGACCGACCGCCGCCGCTTCGGGTACATGCCCGAGGAACGCGGCCTGTACCCGAAGATGCCGGTCGCCGAGCAGATCACCTACCTGGCGCGGCTGCACGGCGTCGACCGTCGCGCCGCTGCAACCCGCACGGCCGAGCTGCTCGAACGGCTCGAGATCGGGCAGCACGCCGACGACCCTGTCGAGAAGCTCTCGCTCGGCAACCAGCAGCGCGTGCAGGTCGCCGCCGCGCTGGCCCACCGCCCCGAGGTCCTGGTGCTCGACGAACCGTTCTCCGGGCTCGACCCGATGGCGGTCGACGTCGTGCTGGGCGTCCTGCGCGAGGCAGCGGCCGAAGGCGTCCCGGTGCTGTTCTCCAGCCACCAGCTCGACGTCGTCGAACGGCTCTGCGACGACGTCGTGGTGATCGCCGGTGGCAGCATCCGCGCGGCCGGTCCGCAGGAGGAACTCCGCCGCAGCGCGGGTCCCGCGGCGTGGGAGCTGCTCGTCGACGGCGACGCCGCGTGGCTGCGCGACGAACCCGGCGTGCACGTGCGCGAGTTCGACGGCGGCTACGCGGTCTTCGAGGCCGACGAGGCCGTCGCCCAGCGCGTGCTGCAGCGCGCCGTCACCACCGGGACCGTGGGGTCGTTCGGCCCGCGCGTGCCCCGACTCAGCGAGGTCTTCCGGGAGGTCGTCCGATGAACAACTCCTTCGCCATGGCGGTCCGCCTGGTCACCGTCCGCGAGATCCAGGCCCGGCTGCGCAGCAAGGCCTTCGTGATCTCGGCGGTCATCCTGCTCGTGATGGTCGTCGCCTCGATCGTCGTCGGCGGGATCGTCGGCAAGTCCACCGCCGGCAACACCACCCCCGTCGCGGTCGTGAACGGCGTGTCCCTGCCCTCGTCCGACGGGCTGAAGGTCACGCAGGTCGACGACCGGGCCGCGGCCGAGAAGCTCGTCCGCTCCGGGGACGTCGACGCCGCGATCGTGCCCGAGTCCGGTCCGCTCGGGTTCGGCGTGGTCGGCCTCGACAAGGCGCCGACCGAGGTCATCCAGGCACTCAGCGTGTCACCGAAGGTCGAACTGCTCGACCCGAACGCGATGGCGCCGGGCTTGATCTCGCTGATCGGGATCGCGTTCGGCATCGTGTACTTCGCTGCCGCCGTGACGTTCGGACAGTCGATCGCGCAGAGCGTGGTCGAGGAGAAGTCCACCCGCGTGGTGGAGATCCTGATGGCGGCGATCCCGGCCCGCGCGCTGCTGGCCGGCAAGGTGATCGGCAGCAGCATCATGGCGCTCGGGCAGGTGGTCGCGATCGCCATCGCCGCCGCCGTGGCGCTCGCCGTGACCGGGCAGGACAACCTGTTCGGGCTGCTCGGGCCGAGCATGCTGTGGTTCGTCGTGTTCTTCGCGATCGGGTTCGTGCTGGTGGCGTCGCTGTTCGCGGCCGCTGCGGCACTGGTCTCGCGGCAGGAGGACGTCGGCAGCGTGACCACCCCGGTGATGATGCTGCTGATGATCCCGTACTTCCTGATCATCTTCGCCGCGGACAACCCCACCGTGGTCGGCATCATGTCGTACGTGCCGTTCAGTGCCCCGATCGGCATGCCGATGCGGATCTTCCTGGGCACTGCCGAGTGGTGGGAGCCGATCGTCTCGCTGCTCGTGGTCATCGCGTCCGCTGCCCTCGTCGTGGTCGTCGGCGCCCGCGTGTACGAGAACGCACTGCTCCGCACCGGTGGCCGCGTGAAGCTCACCGAGGCGATGCGACGATGAGCGCATGACCTCGACCGAGCAGGACACCCCCGTGCACCGAACACCCGACAGTCGTGGCCGAACGGGACTCGACCGGGTCGGACGGGACCTGGACCGCAACCCGGACGTGGTGGTGCGCGACGTCGAGGTGACGTCGGACGGCTGGCACGTGCTCCGTCGGACCACGTTCGACGTCCGCGGTCGGGACGGGACCTGGTCGACGCAGCAGCGCGAGACGTACGACCGCGGCAACGGTGCGACGATCCTGCTGTTCGACCGGTCGCGCGGGACCGTGTTGCTGTCGCGGCAGTTCCGGTTCCCGGCGTACGTCAACGACCACCCGGACGGCATGCTCGTCGAGACCGCGGCCGGGCTGCTCGACGAGGACGACCCCGAGACCGCGATCCGCCGCGAGGCCAGCGAGGAGCTCGGCGTCGACGTCGGCACCCTGACGCACGTGTTCGACGCGTACATGAGCCCCGGGTCCGTCACCGAGCGGGTGCACTTCTACGCAGCCGAGTACACCCCCGCCGATCGCGTGACGGCCGGCGGGGGCGTGGCGGACGAGGGCGAGGAGATCGAGGTGCTCGAGCTGCCGTTCGCCCAGGCACTGGCCATGGTGGAGGACGGTCGGATCGTGGACGGCAAGACCATCATGCTGCTGCAGTGGGCAGCGTTGCGGGGCGTCCTGTCGGACGGGCGCTGACGGGGAGACCGCAGGACTGCCGGACAGGAGGCCCGGTGCCAGCTGGCACCGGGCCTCCTGTCCGGTGGTTCAGACGTCCGACCGTCGGAGCCGGACGACCGCAACGGCACCGGTGGCCACGAGCCACAGCACCACGCTCACCAGCGGGCGGCCCCAGTCGGGTGTGCCGGCGACCAGTGCGGTCGCGTTGTCGGTGAAGAGCCAGTCGACCACGTAGCCGTCGCCGATCCGCACGCCGCCGATCAGCCCGCTCACCAGGAAGAGGCCGATCACGGTGACGATGGCCGTCGGAGCCACACGACGGATCAGGAAGCCGAGGAACAGGCCGAGCAGCGCCGTCGCCGCGACCGCGGGCCCTGCCACCAGGACCGGGACCGCCGCCGCACCGAGGATCCCGACCACGGCTGCACCGACGATCGCGCCGACCCACCCGATCGCCAGACCGAACAGCACGACTGCCAGGCCCTTGGCGAGCACGACGCGGTCGCGCTGCGGGACGACCGTGCAGGTCGTGCGGATCGACCCGGTGGCGTACTCGCCGGCGACGGACAGCCCGCCGGCCAGCGCCAGCACGGCGCCCCCGACCATGCTGCCGGTCGCGACCGCGACCCCCGGACTGAACTGCGCCGCGGCGACGATCGTCAGGACGATCGCCGGTCCGGCCAGCAGCAGCAGCCACCCGATGGACGGGACCGACCAGGTCTTCTGCACCTCGGAGCGCAGCAGGCCGGGGAAGGTGATCGGGGTGGTGCTCATCGGATGGCTCCTGCGTCGTGGCTGGTGTGGCCGGCGGTGAGGTCGAAGAAGACGTCCTCGAGGGTGGCGCTGCGGCGTGGTGACGCGGCCAGCAGCTGGTCGGTGGTGCCGTCGGCGACCAGGCGGCCGTTGCCGATGACGATGAGTCGATCGGCGGTGGCAGCGGTCTCGGCCATGTTGTGGCTGGACAGCAGCACGGTGCGGCCCTGGGCGGCGAAGGACCGGCAGAGCTGGCGCACCCAGACGACGCCCTGGGGGTCGAGGCCGTTGACCGGCTCGTCGAGCATCAGGACCTGCGGGTCGCCGAGCAGCGCGGAGGCGATGCCGAGTCGCTGGCCCATGCCGAGCGAGAACGTGCGGATGCGCTTGTTCGCCACGCCTGCCAGACCGGTCATGTCGAGGACGGCGTCCACGCGGCGCCGGCCGATGCCGTGCGTCAGTGCGAGCCCGGTCAGGTGGGCGCGGGCGGTGCGGGCGGGGTGCACGGCCTTGGCGTCGATCATCGCGCCGAGCAGCTGCATCGGGGCGGGGGAGTCGGCGTAGGGACGACCGCCGACCGTGACGGTGCCCGAGGTCGGGCGGTCCAGGCCGACGATCATCCGCATCGTCGAGGACTTGCCGGCGCCGTTCGGGCCGAGGAAGCCCGTCACCGTGCCGGGCTCGAGCGTGAACGACAGGTCGTCGACCACGGTCCGGGCGCCGTGCCGCTTGGTCAGGTTGCGTGCTGCGATCATGGCTCCGACGCTACGGAGCGGTGCGGCGACGCCCATCGCCCCGCGGGGCCACGCCGGTGGTACCCGGGTACCGGCGTCGCTGCTGCGGTGTTGCTGCGGTGTTGCTGCGGTGTTGCTGCGGCGTCGTCGCCGCGGCGTCAGACCAGGCCGAGCTCGTGCGCGCGGATCACGGCATGCACCCGGTCCCGCAGCTCGAGCTTCGCCAGCACGCGCCCGACGTGGGTCTTCACGGTCGACTCGGACAGGAACAGCTCGCCGGCGATCTCTGTGTTGTTCCGGCCGCGACCGATGGCCACGAACACCTCGCGCTCGCGGTCGGTCAGGGCTGCGAGCTGGTCGTCGACGCCGGTGGCGGTGGGGAACTTCCCGCGGTGCAGTTCGATCATCTGCCGGGTCACGCGCGGCGACACGATCGCGTCGCCAGCGGCCACGGTCCGGACGGCGCTGACGAGTTCCTCGGGGCGGGCGTCCTTCAGCTGGAAGCCGCTGGCCCCGGCGTTGAGCGCACCGAAGGCGTACTCGTCCAGGTCGAAGGTCGTCAGCACGAGCACCGCGGCCCGGGCGCCGGAGCCGACGATGCGGCGGGTGGCC
This sequence comes from Curtobacterium sp. VKM Ac-2922, assembly GCF_022815645.1. GTDB lineage: Bacteria > Actinomycetota > Actinomycetes > Actinomycetales > Microbacteriaceae > Curtobacterium. The sequence goes on from NZ_JALGRO010000008.1 coordinate 9,243, forward strand.
TCGAGCCCGTCCATGCCGGGCATGCGGACGTCCATCACGACGACGTCGGGATCGAGCGCCGCCGTGCGCTCGACGGCGTCGTGCCCGTTCGCCGCCTCGCCGACCACGGTGATGTCGTCGGTCGCGCCGAGCACCATCGCGGTCCCCATCCGGATGAGGTCCTGGTCGTCGACGAGCAGCACGCGGATCATGCGGTCCCTCCGGCACGCAGGACGACGCGCACACGCCAGCCGTGCGGTGTCACCGGTCCCGCTTCCACCTGGCCATCGTAGAGCGCCGCCCGTTCGCGCAGTCCGACGAGTCCGCGTCCCGACCCCTGTGACGGCACCGACCCCTGCGCACGCCCGTCGTCCTGCACGAGGACGACGACCGAGCCGCCGGACCGGGTGACCCGGACGTCGACGGTCGTCGGGTCGAGGGCGTACCGGGACGCGTTCGTCAGGGACTCCTGCACGATCCGGTACACGGTGGTGGCCAGGCTGTCGGGCAGTCCGTCGACGTCGTCGGAGTGCAGCGTCACCGGCAGGCCCGCCGCGCGCTGGTCGGTGACGAGCCGGTCGAGGTCGGCGAGCGACGGCTGCGGGTCGGTCGGCGTCTGGTGGGCGGCTGCGTCACCGGTCCGCAGCACACCGAGCACGCGGCGCATGTCGGCCAGCGAGTCGCGCCCGACCGTTCCGATGCGCTGCACGGCGTCCCGCGAGCGCTCCGGCTCCTTGTCGACCAGGGCGTCCGCGCCGTCCGCCAGCCGGATCATCACCGACAGTCCGTGGGCGACGACGTCGTGCATCTCGCGGGCGATCCGGGCGCGTTCGTCCTCGACCGCGGCGACGGCACGCTGTTCCTGTTCGGCGCGCACCCGGTCGGCCAGGTCGACGAGCGCCTGCACGTACGCGCGGCGCGTCCGGATCCACAGCCCGAGCACCATGCCGGCCAGCAGCACGACCGCGCCGAACACGCCCCGGGACGGATCGTGCAGCGTCAGCGTCCCGACGACCGTGAACACCAGCACGGCGGCGGCGGACGCGATCCACCCGACGCGGACGCCGACGCGGGTGACGACCGTCGCGACGACGAGCAGCACGAGTGGCAGCAGGAGCAGCGGGACCGCCAGTGTCGCGGCGATCCCGGCGACGACGAACGCCGCCAGTGGAGCCCGTCGTCGGAGCACGCCGACGACGAACCCGGCGACCAGGAGCGCTGTGGCCCCGAACGGCGCGGTGGTGAAGGCGTCGAGCGACAGCAGCTGCCCGGTCGTGACGATGCTGTAGACCACGACGAGCAGGACGTCGATGGCCGCTGGGTGCCGGCCCGCCCAGCGCTCGAGGGCACCCGGTCGGGGCGGAGCAGGGGACGCGGTCGTCACCCGGCCCACCGTACCTTCCGGTCCAGGCGGTGCGCCGCGCATGCGGGGCCGATGCGCATCGCACCCCGATACGGACATCGCGCCCCGCTGTGGCGGGGTGCGATGTCCGCAACGGGGTGCGACGTCGGCGGCAGACGACTGACCGGTCAGGCCGAGCCGCGCCAGACGACCTCGGTCGGCAGGATCAGGCCGCGGGGCTCGGGGGTCGAACCCTCGATCTGCAGCAGCACGCGGCGGGCGGCGTCCTCGCCCAGGGTCAGCGCCGGCTGCCGCACGGTCGACAACGGTGGGTCGCAGCGGAGTGCCCACGCGCTGTCGTCGAACCCGACGATGCCGACCTGCCCGGGGACGTCGATGCCCCGGCGTTGCAGGTGGTCCATCGCGCCGGCGGCGACCGCGTCGGACGCGGCGAACACCCCGTCGATGTCCGGTGCGCGCTCGAGCAGCTCGCGCATCCCGGTCCCCCCTGCGGCGTAGCTGAACAGCGGGTCGTCGACCACGAGCCGCGGGTCGTAGCGGTCCCCGAGTGCCGCGCGGAACCCGGCCAGGCGGTCCTGTCCGGAGTCACGGTCGAGTCCGGACGCCAGCATGCCGACCCGCCTGCGCCCGGTGGCGACCAGACGGCGCGTGATCTGCTCGGCGGCTTCGGCGTTGTCGATGCCGATGTACGAGATGTCGACCGCGTCCGACGGGTGCCCGACGAAGCACGCGGGCAGCCCGATCTCGATGATGGCGCGCGTGATCGGGTCGTCGGTGCGGGCCGACAGGACGATGGCGCCGTCGACGAACCCGCCGCGCAGGTACTCGACCACGCGCTCGCTGTCCCGCGGGGAGTCGACGATGACGGTGACGAGCTGCTGGTCGGCCTCGGACAGGACGGTGTTCGTGCCGATCAGGATGTTCCCGATGTTCGGGTCGTCCAGCACGACGACGTGCGGCTCGTGCACGATGAGCGCGACCGCCCCGGCTCGGCTGGTCACGAGGCTGCGAGCGGCGGCGCTCCGCACGTAGCCCACGCGGCGGACGGCTTCACGCACGGCATCGCGGGCTTCGTCGGAGACGTACGGCTCGTCGTTGAGGACCCGGGAGACGGTGCCGCGGGAGAGCCCGGCTTCGTCCGCGACGTGCTGGATCGTGACGCGGGAGCGCGTGGGTCGGCCGTCGGGCATCTGGCCAGCGTAGCGGTGCGCAGCGGGCTCCTGAGGACGCTCGTGTTGACATCGACGCCGTCATGGGCTTTGATCTGGGAGCGCTCCCAGACAGATCCGACGCGAATCCGCCGTCGCGATCTGGGAGCGCTCCCAGAACAAGGGTGACCTTCACTGCCGAAGGGGTCGGACGACCGCTGGCAGGGAGCGGTCACCCCGGAAGCACGAGGACCCGTGGACACCAACACCCTGCCGGCGCCGGCCACCACCGCGCTCGGCCTCGGCACGACCGGACTCGTGTTCGGCTGCGACTACAACCCCGAGCAGTGGACCCCCGAGGTCTGGGCCGAGGACGTCGCCCTGATGCGCGAGGCCGGCGTGAACCTGGTCGCGATCAACGTCTTCGGCTGGTCGCACGTCGAACCCCGGCCCGGCGAGTACGACTTCTCCGGACTGGACACCGTCATCGAGCTGCTGCACCAGGCAGGCATCGGCGTGAACCTCGGTACGGGCACCGCCTCACCGCCCCCGTGGCTGACGACGCTGCACCCGGAGATGCTGCCGATGGTGGCCGACGGCACCCGTCGCTTCCCCGGCGGCCGCCAGGGGTTCTGCCCGAGCTCCCCGGTCTACCGCTCGCACGCCCTCGCCCTGGTCCGCGCGACCGCCGAGCGCTACGGCCAGCACCCGGCGGTCCGGCTGTGGCACGTGTCGAACGAGCTCGGCTGCCACAACGCGTACTGCTTCTGCGACGTCTCGGCCGACGCCTTCCGCGACTGGCTGCGTGCCCGGTACGCCGACGTCGACTCGCTCAACGCCGCGTGGGGCACCGCGTTCTGGAGCCAGCGCTACTCGGCCTTCGACGAGGTGCTGCCGCCGCGGGCCACGCTGTCGTTCGTCAACCCCGCGCAGACCCTGGACTTCGACCGGTTCTCGTCCGACCAGCTCCTCGACCACCACCGCGCCGAGGCCGAGGTCATCCGGCAGCACAGCGCCCTGCCCGTCACGACGAACTTCATGGTCGCAGCCCACATCACGGCGCTGGACTACTGGAGCTGGGCGGACGACATGGACGTCATCGCCAACGACCACTACCTGGACCACCGTCTGGACCGCCCCGAGGTCGAGCTCGCCTTCGCCGCGGACACCACCCGCGGTCTGGCTCGCGGCGGTGCCTGGATGCTCATGGAGCACTCGACGGGCGCCGTGAACTGGCAGCCGCGCAACCTGGCGAAGGCCCCGGGGCAGATGCTCCGCAACACCGTCGGGCACATCGCCCGTGGCGCGGACGCGGTCTGCTTCTTCCAGTGGCGCGCGTCGGTGCAGGGCACCGAGAAGTTCCACTCGGCGCTGCTGCCCCACGCCGGCCGCGACTCCCGCACCTGGGACGAGGTCGTCGCCCTCGGCTCGCTGGTCGAGCGGCTCGGCGAACTGCGGGGCTCGCGGGTCGTCGCCGACGTCGCGGTCGTCTTCGGCTGGGAGGTCCAGTGGGCTGCCGACCTCGAAGCGCACCCCACCGGCGACCTGCGCTACCTGGAGCAGGTGCACGCGCTGTACGGCGCGCTGTGGGACCTGGGCGTCGGTGTGGACGTCGTCGCACCCGGCGCCCCGCTCGACGGGTACGCGGTCGTCGTCGTCCCCGAGCTGTACCTGGTCCGCGACGAGCACGCCGCCGTGATCGACCGCTTCGTCGCGGCGGGCGGCACCGCGCTGGTGACGTTCTTCAGCGGGATCGTCGACGAGCGTGACGCCGTCCGCACTGGCGGCTACCCGGGCGCCTTCCGCCATCTACTCGGGGTGCACGTCGACGAGTTCATGCCGCTGCCGGTCGGGGGCACGCTCGCCCTGTCGGACGGGTCGCGCGGCTCGCTCTGGTCCGAGCCCGTCGCCCTGCGCGGCGCCGAGGCCGTCACCACCTACGCCGAGGGCCCGCTCGACGGCATGCCCGCCGTCACCCGCAACACCCACGGCGGGGGCACCGCCTGGTACGTCTCCACCGTGCTCGAGGACGACGCGCGCCGCGCGCTGCTGCGCCGCGTGCTCGACGGCGCGGGGGTCCGTGCCGGTGCCGCTCCGGCCGGCGACGGCGTCGAGGTCGTCCGCCGTCGTGACGACGACCACGAGTGGGTGTTCCTGCTCAACCACACCGACCGCACCGTGCACCACGACGAGTCCGGCCACGAGCTCGTCGGCGACCACCCCGTCGCCGGCCGGACCGCACTCGCCCCCGGGGGGACCCACATCATCCGCCAGGACAGGAAGCGCTCATGACCACCTCCGCCCAGCCCACCCGGGCGTCACGACGACGCCGGACCGCCGGCGGGTTCCGCTACCGGCGGGCCATCGCGATCTTCATCACCCCGTTCGCGGTGCTGTTCACCGCGTTCTACCTCGTGCCGATCCTGTACGCCGTGTGGCAGTCGCTGCAGAAGATCGAGCGTCAGGGCACGTTCGGCGCCCCGACGCAGGTGTTCGGCGGTCTGACGCAGTACGCCCTGGTGTTCCAGAACAGCGAGTTCTGGAGCTCGGTGCTGCGCGTGCTGCTGTTCGGCATCGTGCAGGTGCCGGTCATGCTCCTGCTGGCGCTCGTCTTCGCGCTGCTGCTCGACTCCCCGCTGCTGCGCGGCAAGCGGTTCTTCCGCCTGGCGTTCTTCGCGCCGTACGCGGTCCCCGGGGTGATCGCCGCGATCATGTGGGGCTACCTGTACGCGCCCAACCTGTCGCCGTTCTCCGCCGTCACCACGCGCTTCGACCTGCTCGGCGCGGACACGGTGCTGTGGGCGGTCGCCAACGTCGTGACCTGGGTCTACGTCGGCTACAACATGCTGATCATCTACTCGTCGCTGCTGGCGATCCCGGCGGAGATCTACGAGGCCGCCAAGCTCGACGGGGCGTCCCAGTGGCGCATCGCGGTGTCGATCAAGATCCCGCTCGTCGTGCCGGCCCTGGTGCTGACCGCCGTGTTCTCGGTGATCGGGACCCTGCAGCTGCTGACCGAACCGACCGTGTTCCGCCAGTTCACGTCGACGATCTCGTCCACGTTCACCCCGAACATGCTCGTGTACTCGACGTCCTCGGTGCCGAACTTCAACCTGGCGGCCGCGTTCTCGGTCGTCCTCGCCCTCGCCACGTTCATCCTGTCGATCGGGTTCCTCCGGCTGACCCAGCGGAAGTCCGCCGAATGACCGTCAACGTCCCCTCGGAAGGCCGCCGAATGACCGTCAACGCCCCCGCCGACCGCGCCGCCGCGCGCGCCGCCGACCCGAGCGCCACCGCGCGCGCCGCCGACCCCGCGGCAGCCGTGCTCGACGCAGGCCGACCGCTCGAGTCGAACCGGGCCTCCCGTCCGCCCCAGCGGGGCACCCGCGGACCGCGCGAGAGCGTCATCTCGCGCAGCGCCGCGATGATCGTGATGGGTGTATTCACCGTCTACTTCCTGCTGCCGATCTTCTGGCTGCTGGTGTCGTCGACCAAGACCGTCGGCAACTTCAACACCTCGGCGCCGCTGTGGTTCAGCGGCACCGCGGTGCAGGACACCATCACGAACCTGGGCGAGCTGTTCACCCGGCAGGACGGCATCTACCTGCGCTGGATGGCGAACAGCATCGCGTACGCCGGTGTCGCCGGCCTGATCGGCACCGTCATCTCCGCGATGTGCGGGTACGCCCTGGCGAAGTACCGGTTCCGCGGCCGTGAGGCCCTGTTCAACGTGTTCCTCGGCGGCGTCCTGGTGCCCGCGACCGCGCTGGCGCTGCCGTTGTTCTTGATCTTCAGCCAGGTCGACCTGACCGACACGTTCTGGTCGGTGTTCCTGCCGAGCATCGTCAGCCCGTTCGGCGTGTACCTGTCGCGCCTGTACGCGGCGTCGAGCGTGCCGGACGAGATCATCGAGGCCGCCCGCATCGACGGCTCCAGCGAGGTCCGCACGTTCTTCACCGTGGCCGTCCGGCTGATGTCCCCGGCCCTGGTGACGATCTTCCTGTTCCAGTTCGTCGCCATCTGGAACAACTTCTTCCTGCCGCTCGTGATGCTCCGGAACTCGTCGCTGTTCCCCGTCACCCTCGGTCTGTACACGTGGAACTCGAGCGTGAACCAGTACCCGGACCTGCGCACCCTCGTGCTCATCGGGTCGTTCGTCTCGATCATCCCGCTGCTCATCGCCTTCCTCAGCCTGCAGCGCTTCTGGCGCGGCGGCCTGGGCTCCGGCGGCCTGAAGTAGCGCCCCGCTTTCCCTCTCCTTCCCTTCGCACCATCCCCACCACATCCCGAAACGGAACCAGCATGAAGACAACGAAGTTCCTCAGCGTGGCCGCCATCGCGGTCGCGGCGACCGTGGCCCTCGCCGGCTGCAGCACCGGCGGCAGCGGCAGCAGCAGCGGCTCCTCCGACAGCAGCGCATCGAGCTGCAAGCCCTCGAGCGGCAAGGTCACGCTCGACTTCACGACCTGGGTCCCGAACATGGACAAGGTCGTCGCCATCTGGAACAAGGCGAACCCGGACATCCAGGTCAAGACCTCGATCGTCGCCAACGGCAACAGCGGCACCTACCAGAACTTCTTCAACCAGCTGAAGGCCAAGCAGGCACCGGACATCGGCCAGGTCGAGTACGACACCCTGCCGGCGTTCCGCGTGCAGGGCGGGCTCGAGGACATCGGCGCCTGCTCCGGCATCAGCACCGCGAAGAAGGACTTCTCGAGCGGCCTGTGGAACCAGGTCACGTTCGGCGAGGACAAGGCCGTGTACGCGGTCCCGCAGGACTCCGGCCCCATGGCGCTGTACTACCGCAAGGACCTGTTCGACAAGGCCGGCCTGTCCGCGCCGAAGACGTGGGCCGAGTACGCCGAGGACGCCGTCAAGATCAAGGCGATGGGCGGCAACATCACCAACTTCGCCAAGGGCGACGTCAACCAGTTCGCCGGGCTCGTCTCGCAGGCCGGTGGCCAGTGGTTCTCGAACTCCGGCCAGGACTGGAAGGTCGACCTGACCGACAGCGCATCCAAGAAGGTCGCCGACTACTGGCAGGACCTGATCGACAAGAAGCTCGTCAACACCCTGCCGAGCTTCACCGACCAGTGGAACAGCGCCTACGACAGCGGCCAGGACTGGACCTGGGTCTCCGCCGTCTGGGGTGCGAACACCATCTCGAGCGGTGCGCCGTCGACCTCGGGCAAGTGGGCCGTCGCCCCGATGCCGCAGTGGAAGTCCGGTGACAGCAAGTCCGCCGCATGGGGCGGTTCGTCGAACGTCGTCTTCGCGGGCAGCAAGCACCCCGCCGAGGCGTCGAAGTTCCTGGTCTGGCTGAACACCTCGACCGAGGCGCTCTCCGCCCTCAACAAGGAAGCCAACCTGTACCCGGCGTCCTCCACCGGTGCCGAGCTCCCCGCGCTGACCGAGGGTCTGCCCTTCTACGGCGACCAGAAGATCTACGAGGAGTTCGCCTCGGCCGCCAAGGACATCCAGCCGTTCACCTGGGGTCCGACGATGACGCAGACCTACGCCGACGTCTCCGACGGCTTCGGTCAGGCCGCGTCCGGCCAGGGCACGCTCGCCCAGGCGCTGCAGTCCGGGCAGAGCAAGACGATCGCGGCGCTGAAGGCGCAGTCGATCCCGGTCAAGGGCTGACGCCCCTGACCTGCTGACGCAGGGACGGACGGGAGGCCCGGCGCCAGCTGGCACCGGGCCTCCCGTCCGTCGTGTGGCGGTACCCGCCTACGGGCTGGTGGTGCTGCTGGTGGCCGCTGCGCCGAACAGGCCGATGCCCGCGATGAGCATGACCAGCAGCAGGATGACCCACCCGGCGATGATGATCCCGTTCAGCACGAGTCCGGTGATGGCCATCCCGCGTCCGGCGGGTTCCTTCCGGATGCCGATGACGCCGAGCACGAGGCCGACGGCCGGGACCACCAGCGTGAAGCCGGCGACGATCGACACCAGGCCGAGGACCATGCTCGTGATGCTCAGGCCGCGCGGCGGCGCGGGCTGGTACCCGGGGTAGGGCTGCTGCCCGTACGCCTGGGGCGTCTGCTGGAAGTGCTGCTGCTGGCCGTACGCCTGCGGTGCCTGGTGCTGCTGCTGCGCGGCCGCCGGCTGCTGGTACTGCGGCGGCGCGTCCTGGTGCGGCGGTGCCGGCTGGAGCGGGTCGTGGTCGGTCATCGTGGTCCCCTCGTCGATGGTCCCCGCACCCTATCGGCCACCGACACCCGAGCGCGATGGTCGGCAGCGGCCGGTCGTCATCTGACCGTCGTCAGCGCGGACGCCAGCCCGCGCACCAGCAATGCGCGCGAGCGATCGGTCGCCGCGCCGTCCGGGTCGCTCCACGACGCTCGCGCCAGCCCGTCGACCAGGGCGATCACCGCGGCCGCGGCGTCTGCGACGGGCTCAGTCAGCGCGACGCCGCGGGTCGCGGTCCATCGCTCGATGGCGGCCGAGACCGCGTCGTGCCACAGCCGGCGCTCGGCTTCGACCAGTGTCGCGTCGCCGCTCGTTCCGGACACGGTGGTGCTCATGGCCTCGAGCAGCCGGAAGCGCTCGGGCTCCTGGCGCACCAGCCCGATCCACGTCGCCACGGCGGCGTCGAGTGCGCCGTGCAGGTCGTCGTGCTGGTCGGCCGCGGCCAGGACCGGCGGCAGCGCTGCGCGCGCCTGCCGCTCGAGCAGGGCCATCACCAGGTTCCGTCGGGCGCCGAACACGTAGTGCACGACGCCGTGTGCGACCCCAGCGCGATCGGCGACCGCGCGCGTCGTCAGCCCGGACAGCCCGTCGTCCCGCACGACCAGGGCCGCGGCGTCGAGCAGTTCCTGGCGGCGGTCGGCACGGCTGCGGTAGTGCCGCGGCTGGTGGTCCTGGGTCATCACAGGAAGCGTACGGCTCCCGCGCAGTCCGGTCCGGCACGATGAATCTGGCCGATTGGCCAACATGGCGAGGAGGCATCATGCAGATCACCGTTCGACCCGCTGCCGAACACGAGGTCGACGTCGCAGCAGCTGTGCTGGGCGAGGCGTTCGCGACCGATCCGGTGCTCGCGGAGTTCCGGCCGCCCCGCCCCGACGAGGACCGTGTCGCCGTGCTCGGTCAGCTGTTCGCCGCGCTCGTGCGCGCGGTTCCCGCCGGGTCGCGCGCGCTGGACGTCGCCGTCGAGGCCGGTGGCCGCGTCGTGGGGGCAGCGTTCTGGGAGGCGCCGCGCCCACACCCGGGCGGCACGATCGCGTTCGTCCGCCAGCTGCCGGCGCTGCTCGGGGTCTTCGGGGTGGTCGGGGGGCTGTCGGCGCTGCGGCACCTGCGCCGGACCGACCGCGTGCGTCCGGAGGCGCCGCACTGGTACCTGCTGGGGATCGGCGTCGCACCGGTCGCCCGTGGGCAGGGGGTCGGCGGGCTGCTGCTCGAGCACGCGCTCGATCGGGTCGACGGGCAGGCGCAGCACGCCTACCTGGAGTCCTCGACCCCCGTGAACCGGCGCCTGTACCGGCGTCACGGGTTCGGTGACGGGGCGCCTGTGCCGGGGTTCCGGTCGGCTGCGCCGATCGCGATGTGGCGGCCGGCCGTCGCGCCCTGACGTGGTGCCGTTCGGCGCGGTCTCGTCAGCCGCATGCGGTGGTGCGTTCGGATGGTCGGGGCAGGAGCTCGACAGCTCCTGCCCTGACGCGCGGCTACTTGCAGCGCTGGCAGCGCGGCCATCCGTTGGTGCCCGAGGCCCTGTTGCGTTCGGGGATCTGTTTCCCCACCGGGCAGTCACGGTCGTCGTGGTGGACGTCGGGGTCTGACTGGTTCGTCGAGTGGTAAGCGGTGACTCGCATGTTGGCTCCTTTGCCGACAGAACTCACTGAAGTGAGCATTGCCCAGAAACGTACCCGAAGAAGCCCAGATCTCGGGCCGCTGAACGACCCGGGTCGAGACGATAGGTCGTCCAGCGCACCGTGCGGCAACAGTCCGGGTCCAGAACTCCCGCTCGTTACGATGGTCGCGCATCGTCGCGGCACGGGTAGGGGGCACACGTGGGTATCAATTTCCGAACGAGTGTGCGAGCGGGGCCGCTTCGGTTCACGCTGTCCAAGTCCGGGATCGGCGTCAGCGCCGGGATCCCAGGCCTCCGCGTCGGCGCGGGGCCGAGAGGCAACTACGTTCGCGTCGGAGCGGGTCTCGTCACGTACCTCGCCTCGCCGGCGACGCGGAGAGTCTCGCGGTACGGCACCCCTCCCGAGCGGACTCTTCCTCACGGGGCGGCCGAGGTGCCGCTGGTGGACGCTACTGGCTTGTCCGCGCTCGAGTTGCGCCCGACTGGCGGTGACGACGTCGTGCGGCAACTCAACGAGGCGGCTCGACGTACCCGGTGGGGCTGGATTGCAGCGGTCACTGCATTCGTCGTCGGACTGGCCTTCTTGCCCTGCGGGCTGATCCTGTGGGCCATCGCCGTCCCGAGCTGCTGGTGGTTGTTCCTCCGCGACGGGCTGCGGAAGAACGTGGTCCTGTTCTACGAACTGCAGAGTGGTACTGCAGAGTGGTTCGAGCGGTTTGCACTCGCGTGGGAGCAGGTGTCCGGCAGTCAGGAGGTCTGGCGAACCGTCCAGTCCGGGGCGGTCCAGACGACGTACCAGCACAAGACCAACGCGGGTGTCGGATCGCTGGTGCGGAGGATCACCGCCCGGGCGAGCACCGAGGTGCCGAAGTACCTCGCCACCAACGTCGAGATCCCTTCCCTCAGGGCGGGAACAGAGACGCTGTACTTCCTGCCCGATCGCCTCCTGGTGCGCACGGGGAAGCAGTACTCGGACATCGCGTACCGCCATCTGCGGTGGCGGCGAACGGCGACGCGTTTCGTTGAGCAGCCTGGGCAGGTGCCGAGCGACACCCGGCTGATCGACCGGACGTGGCAGTACGTCAACGTCAAGGGCGGGCCCGACCGTCGCTTCAAGAACAACCCCGTGCTGCCTGTCGTCCAGTACGGCCAGCTCGATCTGACGGCAGTGCAGGGGCTGCTCTGGAGTGTTCAGGCATCGCGCGTGAGTGCCTTCGATGAGCTGTGTCTCGAGCTCGAGCGGCGGCCCAGCTGACGAGAATGCTCGGTGGGACGAGGGACTCGCGTCCGGAGCACGTCATTTAGTCGAGTCGGCGTCGCCGCAGGGTTTGCCGATCTCAGAAGTCGTCAGTGATTTTTTCTGAGATGATGAATGAACTCAGAAAATCACAGAATGTTCGTCAGAGATCGGAGTGCCGTGGACACCCAGGCCTGGCCTGCGCTCGATCACGAGCAGGTCGAGTGGACGAATCGGTACGCCGAGGACGGACCTCGGGCCGCTCGTCGATCGACGTTGACCGAACGCTACGCGGCGGCCGTCCCGCCGATGATCGCGCACCTTCCGCTGACGCTCGGAGACGAGGTCGCTGGGCTGGTCGACGAAGCGTCTTCGGCGCTGGTCCGTTTCGACAGCGAACTCGGTGGCGAGATCGCGCCGTTCTCCTCGCTGCTCCTGCGGTCCGAAGCCGCCGCTTCCTCACAGATCGAGCACCTGACCGCGAGTGCCCGACAGGTCTTCACCGCTGAACTCGGAGCACCTGGCAAGCGCAACGCCGGTGAGATCGTGTCGAACACACGCGCGATGCGCACCGCGATCGAGCTCTCCGATCAGCTCACCCCGGACACGGTGCTCGCCATGCACCGCGTCCTGATGGAAGGCGATGCGCACCACGAAGCGGGAGCGTTCCGGAGCGAGGCGGTCTGGATCGGGCAGAACGGTCGTTCACCGGTGGGGGCGGACTTCGTGGCGCCGACATCCGCGCGGGTCCCCGACCTGGTTGCCGACGTGATGGCGTTCGCACGACGCCTCGATCTCCCGCGGCTGGCGCAGGTCGCGATCGTCCATGCACAGTTCGAGACGATCCACCCGTTCACCGACGGGAACGGACGAACCGGACGTGCGCTGCTGCAGGCGATGCTCCGCTCGAACGAGTTGACCCGGAACGTGACCGTGCCCGTGTCCGCCGGGTTGTTGACCGACACGGACGGGTACATCGCGGGATTGACGGCGTACCGCGCGGGCGACGTCCGTCCCGTCATCCGTCAGGTCGCCGAGGCTGCCTTCGTCGCGGCCGCGAATGCGCGACAGCTCGTCGCCGACATCCAGGAGATCCGTCGGGGGTGGCGAGAGCGGGTCTCGGCGCGGAGGGACTCCGGCGTGTGGCACGCCCTCGATGTGGTCGCGCGGCAGCCGGTGCTCAACGCCGCTGTCCTCGCCGCGGGGATGGGCGTCGAGCCGAGGAACGCGTACCCCCACATCCAACGACTCGTCGAAGCCGGCGTGCTCGTGTCGAAGAACGAGTACCGGCACGGGATCCTCTACCGGAACGACGAGGTGCTCACCGCACTCGATGCGTTCGCGGCGCGCGCAGGACGTCGGGGCTGACGGACAGGAGGCTCGGTGCCAGGCCGCACCGAGCCTCCTGTCCGGCAAGCGGGACTGGTCCGCTTCGCACCCCGCCACGCACATCGCGCCCCGGTGGGACGGGGCGCGATGTGCGTCAGGGGGTGCGAAGGCGGCGCCGCGCCGGCGTCAGGCGTCGAGTGCGGCCCGCGCCGCGGCGACGACCGCGGCGTCGGTGACGAAGTGCGCCGAGCCGTCGTCACCCGTGCCCATCGGGACCCCGTCGTGCGCGCTGCCGGCCGAGCGCTTGGCCGACAGGTGCACGGCTGCCACTCCCGTGCGCAGCAGGGCCGGGACGTCGTGTGGGGTGACCCCGGCGCCGGCCATCACCTGCACGGGGCCGGCGGCATCGACCATGCGGGCGATCGTCGCAGCGCCAGCCGAGGCTGTCGGTGCTCCACCGGACGTCAGCACCCGGGTGAACCCGAGGTCGGCGAGCAGTGCGACGGCGGCCACGGGGTCGGTGGCGTGGTCGACCGCGCGGTGCAGGGTGACCTCGACCGAGGCTCGCACCGAACGGGCAGCGTCCACGAACCGTCGGAGTGCATCGACGTCGAGCGTGTGGTCCGGGCGCAGGGCCCCGACCACGACACCGGCGGCACCGGACCGCAGCACGGCCCGGACCTCGCGCTCCATCAGGTCGAGTTCGTCTCCGTCGTACACGAAGCCGCCCGGCCGGCTGCGGACGAGCGCGTGCGCGGGGATCCCGGTCTCGTGCACGGCCTCGACCAGCGCCTGCGACGGGGTGAGGCCGCCGAGTTCCAGCCCGACACACAGCTCGACCCGGTCGGCCCCGCCGTCCCGGGCGACGAGCGCACCAGTCGGTGAGGTCACGGCGATCTCGAGTGAGACCGAGACCGGGACCGGGACGGACGGGGCTGTGGTCACGCGACGACTCCGAGGGGTTCGTTGGACGGCGGGATGATCCGGGCACCCAGGTCCGGGGCCGACGGGAACTCCCGATCGTAGGGGAACATCGGCCGCACGATGCGGTGGTGCCCGAGCCGCTCGAGGTCCTGGTCGACACCACCCGGCGTCAACGCGAGCATCCAGTCGGCGGCCATCGCGAACAGCTCGGGCTCGAGGTAGCCGATCTTCACGATGACGATGTCGGCCTCGCGCGGCACCAGGTCGAGGTCGGTGAAGTCGTGCTCGTGGTGGTACGGCTTCCGCAGCGTCGTCAGGATCGCGAACACGCTGCCGACCTGCAGGACGACCTCGGTCTCGGCGTCGCGGTCCCCGTGCTTGATCGCGTGGACGCGGCCGGTCATGGTGATCGGTCCGGCGTGGATGTCGTCCACCGCGGCACCGGCCGTCACGGTGACCGTCGCCCCGACCCCCGCATCGACGGCGGTGGCCACTGCGGCCGGTCCCGGCACGCTGGCGTAGATGACGACCGGGCCGGTGGGGTCGGCGAACTCGGGTCGCGCCAGGACCTGCGTGAGCCCCCACGTCATGTCGCCCGAGCCGCCGGCCGTCGGGTTGTCGCCCGAGTCGGAGACGAAGTACGGCCGGGCGGCGTCGGGGGCCAGAGCCGCGGCCAGGCACTCGTCGAACGAGCCCGTCGGCGCCACGAACACGAAGTCCTGGCGCACGTCCCAGAACGCACGTGCCAGGCGTTCGGCGCCCGCGGCAACGGCGTCGCGGTCCCATCCGGTCACCACGGTGACCGCACGGTCGCGCGGCTGGTCGGCCCACGCGTACCCGACCCAGATCGCGGCGTCGAGCACGCCGTCGGTCTGTTCGACGAGCGGTACCTGGGCGTAGAGCGACGCGGCGGGTTCGATGCGCGTCGAGGTCTGCTCGCCGGGCAGCAGCACCGGGATCGGGACCCAGGCCTTGACCGGGCGCTGCGACCCGACCGGCCGGGTGGTGAGCACGTCGACCAGGTTGCGGACGGCGCGTTCCTTGGTGTCCATCGCGTCCTCGTGCGGGGCCATCCGGTAGCAGGTGGCCAGGTCGACCTGGTGCGCGAGCTCGGCCGTGACGTTGCCGTGCAGGTCCATCGACGCCGACACGATGACGTCGGGGCCGATCACCGCGCGGATGCGTCCGAGCAGGTCGGTCTCGGCGTCGTCGAGCCCCTCGACCACCATCGCGCCGTGGATGTCGTACCAGAGGCCGTCCACCGACGTCGCGGACACGATGGCCTGCAGCCGCGACACGATCTCGGACGCCAGTTCCTCGTACGACGCACGGTCGACGATGCCACCGGGCAGCGCGTGCCCGATGAGCGCGCCGTGGAAGTCCGCGTTCAGGTCGGCCAGGAACGGGTACCGCGTCACGACCTCGTCGCCGCGGTCCGGGTGGAACGCGGCGGCGTGGGTCCTGGTCGGGGTGAAGGTCGACGTCTCGATGGCCAGCCCGGCGATGGCGATGACCGGACGGGTGGTGGTGGTCGTGTCAGACACGGGCGCTCCTGTTCCTGGTGGTCGACTGGGGGATCGGTGCGGAGAGCTCGTGCAACGAGGCGGCCAGCCCACGCTGCAGGGCGAACTGTCCGGCACCGACGAGACCCGCGTCCGCGCCGAGCGACGCGCGCTCGATGGCGAGGTGTTCGGTCATGAGCGGGTGGCAGCTCTCGTAGAGCTGGCTCCGCACGGCCGCGACGAACGGGTCGAGGGTGGAGAGGATGCCGCCGAGGTAGACGGCGTCCGGGTTGAAGAAGTTCACGTTGGCGGCCAGGACCTCGCCCAGGTAGCGCCCGGCCAGGCGGACCGCACGGGTGGCCTCGGGGTCGGCGTCCGACGCGAGCCGGACGACGTCGGCGGTCGAGGTCACGGGCGCCCCGGCGGCGGACAGGATCCGCACGAGGGCGGCTCCGGACGCCACGGTCTCCAGGCACCCGGTGTTGCCGCACGAGCACGGCGTGTCCCCGGCGGCGTCGATGCGCACGTGGGTGATGTCCCCGGCCGCGCCCGTCGAGCCGCGGTACAGCCGCCCGTCGATGACGATGCCGGCACCGATCGCCGATCCGGCCTTCACCGTGATCGCCTGGCGTCGGCGCGGGTCCTGCACGGTCTGCTCGCCCGCGGCCATGCAGTTCGCGTCGTTGTCGACGGCCGCGGGCACCCCGAACCGCTCGGTCAGCCACGCCGCCACGGGGAAGCCGTTCCACCCGGGCATCCGGCTCGGCAGGTCGACCACGCCGGCCTCGACGTCGACCGGGCCGGGCAGGCTCAGGCCGATGCCGCGCAGCCCCGCACGGCCCCGCGAGTCGACCAGCGACGCGAACAGCGCCGCCAGGCGCGTGAGCCCGGCGTCGGGACCGTCGGACAGCGCGAACGGGACGTTCGCGACGGACTCGAGCGAGCCTCCTGGCAGGACGATGCCGACCCGCGCGTGGCCGCCACCGACGTCGGCGGCGACCGCGTACTCGTCCGCTCCGCCGATCCGCAGCACCTTGCGGGGGCGACCACCGGTGGAGACGTCGGTGCCCTCTTCGGCCAGGATGCCGTGCTCGAGCAGCTGCCCGACCACGTGCGACACCGTCGACGGGGCCGCGCCGAGCAGCTGTGCGATCTCGGTCCGGCTGGACGCCTGACCCGAGGCGATGAGCTCCAGCACCCGGGAACTGAGATCGGCCACGACTTTCTCCAATCATGCACGAAGCACGGCCGGACGCGGCCGTCTGGTGGGAACTCTATGGGCGGAACAGCCGTCTGGGCTTTCGTCGGATCGGCAGAAACAGACTATTTACACGCGAATGTTTGTTTTTCCAACGACTTTGGCCATTGACTGTGCGCATCCCGACGTCCCCGCACAAGGAGTCCACATGATGAAGCCCCGTCGCTGGGCACTGCTCACCGGAGCAGCGCTCGCGGTGAGCGCCCTGCTCGCCGGATGCTCCGGAGGCGGTTCCGCCACCTCGAGCACGAAGTCCGACGAGATCAACTACGCGTTGCCGGCGAACTTCACGCCGAACTGGATCCTGCCCATCGGCACCGCCGCACACCTCAACACGAACAACGGCTCGATCGCGCAGTCGCTGTACGAGCCCCTGGTGGCGTACGACGGCTCGACGGGCAAGATCGCGTGGAACAAGGCGGGCTCCGTCGCCACGGCGGCCGACTTCGCCAGCGACGGCACGAGCGTCACCATGACGCTCGGCGACCGGCACTGGTCGGACGGCAAGCCCATCACCAGCCGTGACGTCGAGTTCTGGTTCAACCTGATCAAGGCGAACAAGGACCAGTGGGGGTCGTACTCCGAGGGCAAGGCGCCGGACAACTGGACGTCGTTCAAGGCCGTCGACGACACGCACTTCACCATCACGTTCGACAAGGCGTACAACGCCGACTGGATGCTCGCGAACCAGCTGAGCCACATCATCCCGCTGCCGCAGCACGCCTGGGACAAGACGAGCGCGAGCGCGAAGGTGACGGACGCCGACCGCACCACCGCCGGCGCGAAGGCCGTGTGGAAGTACCTCAACACCGCCGCGGGCAAGATCTCGGACTACGCCACCGACGACCTGTGGAAGACCATCTCGGGTCCGTACGGCGTGACCTCGTTCAGCACCGCCGGCAAGGTGCAGCTCACCGCCAACAAGCAGTACGACGGTGGCGAGAAGCCCGCGATCACGACGGTGAACCTGCTGCCCTACACGACCACCGACGCCGAGACCAACGCGGTCCGTTCGGGCGCGGTCGACTACGGCTACATCAACGCGACCGATCTCGACCAGAAGGACTCCTTCACGTCGAAGGGCTACGACGTCAAGCCGTGGACCGGGTGGGCGATCACGTACATGCCGTACAACTTCAACAACCCGACCATGGGTGCCGTGTTCAAGCAGCTGTACGCCCGCCAGGCCGTGCAGATGTCGATCGACCAGGCCTCGCTGTCGAAGGTCGTGTTCAACGGCACCGCCACCTCGACCTACGGTCCGATCCCGCAGGCGCAGGAGTCCGACTACGTGTCCAGCACGCAGAAGGACAACCCGTACCCGTTCAGCACCTCGAAGGCCAAGGCCCTGCTGACCAGCCACGGCTGGACCGCCAAGGGCGGCACGATGGTCTGCACCGACGCCGGCTCCGGCGACAGCCAGTGCGGCGAGGGCGTGGCGGCCGGCACGAAGTTCACGATGTCGGTCCTGTCGCAGTCCGGCTCGACCGTCACCGACAACATGATGAGCGCGATCCAGTCGTCGCTGCAGAAGACCGGCATCGGCTTCACGATCAAGACCGCGCCGGTGTCGAGCGTGCTGTCGCAGACCCCGACCTGCACCTCGGACCAGGCGAGCTGTGACTGGGACCTGTCGTTCTTCGGCACCGCGGGCAGCTGGTACTTCCCGGCCTACCCGACGGGTGAGTCGCTGTTCCAGACCGGTGGTTCGGCCAACTTCGGCAGCTACTCGAACAAGCAGGTCGACGCGCTCATCAACGCGACGACCACCTCGACCGACGCCGCAGCGGTGCAGGACTACAGCGCCGCCGTCGCCAAGGACCTGCCGGTGATCTGGCTGCCCAGCCCGGACTACCAGATCTCCGTCGTCAAGCAGGGCCTGACCGGGTTCGACCAGGACTCGCTGGCCAACTTCCACCCGGCCCAGTGGAAGTGGAGCAAGTAGGCCGCTGACGCGACCACGGCCTGGAGGCGGGGGGGGGGGGGGGGCCCCCCCCCCCCCCCCCCGCGTTTCCACTTCCCGGAGCGGGAGGGGGCGGTGGGCCGGCGCCCCGCCGGACGGGAGGCCCGGTGCCAGGCCGCCACGAGCCTCCCGTCCGCACCGTGCTCGGTTCGCGCGCCGTGCGAGCGTGCTCGGCTGGTGCGGCGCAACAAGCGCGCACCGGGCAGCCAACCCTGCACACGGGACCGACCTCGCACCGTGCGCGGTCCGCGGACCTCGCACCGTGCGCGCTCAGCGCGCCGGGGCCGCCGTGCTCGCGCGCTCGACCAGCCGCACCGGCACCAGGTCGGTCACCGCGTCGACGGTCTCGCCGTCGATCTGCGCCAGCAGGGTCGCGACCGCGCGCTGGCCGACCTCGTCGAAGGACTGGTGCACGGTGGTCAGCGGCGGCCAGAACGAGTCGGACTCCGGCGAGTCGTCGAAGCCCACCACGCTCAGCGACGCGGGCACCCCCCGACCGAGCTCGTGGCACGCCCGCAGGATCCCGAGCGCGGTCTGGTCGTTCGCGGCGAACACCGCGGTGATCTCCGGCCGCGTCGCGATCTCGAGTCCGGCACGGTAGCCGGAGCCGGTGTTCCAGTCGCCGTGGAACACCGGCGGCACCGTGCGCCCGGCCTGTTCGAGCGTGGCCTGCCAGGCGGCGAGCCGACGTGCGGCGGAGTACGACGACGAGGGGCCCGCGACGTGCCAGACCGTGTCGTGGCCCAGGTCGAGCAGGTGCTGCGTGGCCTGCCGTGCGCCGTCGGCCTGGTCGGTGTCGATCGCCGGGTGCTCGCTCGTGCCGGTCGAGTCGACGACGACGACGGGCACGCCGTCGGGCAGCGCGACCTCGGCGGTGTCGATGACGTGCGACTCGATGATGATCACGACGCCGTCCACGGCCTGTTCGTGCAGGCGTGAGAAGGCCGAGCGGACGCCTTCCTCGGTGCGCGAGGCCATCGGCAGCAGCGTGATCGTGAAGTCGGCGGCACCGGCGGCGTCGGCGATGGCCTCGAGCGTGCGCATGTTGCCGAACGACGCCAGCGTGAACATGATGACGCCGATGGTGCGGAAGCGGCCGGAGCGCAGTGCCCGGGCGGCGCGGTTCGGTCGGTAGCCGAGCGACGTCATCGCGGTCTGCACGCGCAGGCGGGTGTCGGGGCTGACGTTCTCGAACCCGCGGGCCACGCGCGAGACGGTCTGCATCGAGACGCCGGCGGCCTCGGCGACCGCGGCCAACGAGGGGGCGCGCTTGGCACCGGGCGACAGCTCCGTCGTCACGATGATCCCTCTCGACAACTGCGGCGACCGTGCGGGGTTCCGGACGGCTCCCTCGGACGCTAGCGCATGTTGACGTTGCCATGCTATCGTCTCGACGTTCGATGTTGACGTCAACATCGACGGCACCCGAACGCAGCAGACAAAGGAGTCCCATGAGCACGCTCGCAGCGCGCACGGCACCGGCGGCCTCGCCGGCATCGCCTCCGCGACGGCGGCCGAAGCCCCGAGGCCGCTACACCGGCTGGCTCTTCGTCGGACCGTTCGTCGCCGTCCTGGTCCTCATGCTCATCGTGCCGATCGGGTACGCGCTCTGGCTGAGCCTGTTCCGCGACCAGCTCGTCGGCGGCAACCAGTTCGTCTGGTTCGCCAACTACGTGCAGCTGTTCCAGGACTCGCAGTTCTGGACCGGGTTCGGCCGGGTCGCGGTCTTCCTGGTGATCCAGGTGCCGATCATGCTCGGCCTGGCGCTCGTCGCCGCGCTCGCCCTCGACAGCGCCCGTCTGTGGGGGACGAGCTTCTTCCGCATCGCCGTGTTCCTGCCGTACGCGGTCCCCGGGGTCGTGGCAGCGCTGATCTGGGGCTTCATCTACGGCAACCAGTTCGGCCTGACCGGGGCGGCGAACGACGCCCTCGGCATCGACCTGCTGCAGCCGTTCAGCCCGACCTGGGTCCTGACGTCGATCGGCAACGTCGTCACGTGGGAGTTCCTCGGCTACAACATGCTGATCTTCTACGCGGCACTGCGCACCGTTCCCGGCGAGCTCTACGAGGCCGCCGAGCTCGACGGCGCCGGCCCGCTGCGCACGGTGTTCTCGATCAAGCTCCCGGCCCTCCGCGGCCCGATGGTCATCGCCACGATCTTCTCGATCATCGGCAGCTTCCAGCTGTTCAACGAGCCGAACCTGCTGAAGACCCTCGCCCCGAACGTCATCGGCAGCTCGTTCACGCCGAACATGTACGCCTACTCGCTGTCCTTCAGCGGCCAGCAGTTCAACTACTCCGCCACCGTCGCGATCGTCATGGGCGTGATCACCGCCGTGATCGCCTACGTCGTGCAGGTCCGCGGCACCCGACAGGAGAACCGATGAGCACCCTGCAGGACCCGGCGACCGTGCCGGCCACGGTGACCGAGGCGACCACGACGCTCCGCGACGGCCGTGGCGGAGCGGGACGAGCCTCCAGGAAGGCGAAGCAGCCAGTCGACGGCCGGAAGCCGAAGCGCTCCGGGCTGCTGACCGCCGTGATGATCGTCTTCGTCGTCTACTCGTTCGCGCCGCTGTTCTACCTGCTGGTCAACAGCACGAAGACGCAGTCGTCACTGCTGAGCACCTTCGGACTGTGGTTCGGCGGGAACTTCAACCTGTGGCAGAACATCGTCGACACGGTCACGTACAACGACGGCATCTTCCTGCAGTGGTTCGGCAACACGCTGCTGTACGTCGTCGTCGGCGCCGGTGGAGCGACCCTGCTGGCCACCGTGGCCGGCTACGGCATGGCGAAGTTCTCGTTCCCCGGACGTCGCGCGGTCTTCGCCGTCGTCCTCGGCGCGATCGCGGTGCCCGGCACGGCGCTGGCCGTCCCGACCTTCCTGCTGTTCTCGCAGGTCGGCCTGACGAACACCCCGTGGGCGATCATCCTGCCGTCGCTGATCAGCCCGTTCGGCATGTACCTGATCTGGACCTACGCGGTCGACGCGATCCCGGCCGAACTGCTCGAGGCGGCACGCATGGACGGCGCGGGGGAGTTCCGGATCTTCTTCACGATCGCGCTCCGCCTGCTCGCACCCGGCGTCGTCACCGTGCTGCTGTTCGCGGTCGTCGCGACCTGGAACAACTACTTCCTGCCGCTGATCATGCTGAGCGACCCGAAGTGGTACCCGCTGACCGTCGGTCTGAACCAGTGGAACGCGCAGGCCACCGGCTCCGGCGCGCAGCCCATCTACAACCTCGTCGTCACCGGATCGCTCCTCACGATCATCCCGATCGTGGTGGCGTTCCTGTTCCTGCAGCGCTTCTGGCAGTCCGGCCTGGCGGCCGGTTCCGTCAAGGCCTGAGACCCGGACAGGAGGCTCGGGGCGACTCCGCCCCGTGCCTCCCGTCCACCCGCACCACAGCAGCACCACCCCCAACACGAAGAAGTGAAAGGCACCCCATGCACAAGCGCATCCGGCGCGGGCTCAGCGCCCTCGCCATCGGCGTCACCGCCGCCATCGCCCTGGCGGCCTGCGCCTCGGGCGGTTCGTCCGCCGGCGGCTCGTCGTCGGACATCGACTCCGCGCTGGCGAAGGGCGGCACGCTGACCTACTGGTCGTGGACACCGTCCGCCAAGGCCCAGGTCGCCGCGTTCGAGAAGCAGTATCCCAAGGTCAAGGTCAAGATCGTCAACGCCGGCACCGGCGCCGACCAGTACACCAAGCTGCAGAACACGATCAAGGCCGGGTCGGGCGCTCCCGACGTCGCGCAGATCGAGTACTACGCGATCCCGCAGTTCTCGCTGTCCGAGTCGCTGCTGGACCTGTCGAGTTACGGCTTCAACGACCTGAAGAGCAAGTTCGCGGCCAGCACCTGGAGCTCGGTCACGAACGGGGACAAGGTCTACGGCCTGCCCCAGGACTCCGGCCCCATGGCGCTGTTCTACAACAAGAAGGTCTTCGACGAGCACGGCATCGCCGTCCCCAAGACCTGGGACGAGTACGTCACCGCGGCCGAGAAGCTGCACAGCGCCGACCCGAACGCGTACATCGCAGCGGACTCCGGCGACGCCGGCTTCACCACGAGCATGATCGCCCAGGCCGGTGGCACCCCCTTCACCACGAAGGGCGACAAGGTCTCGATCAACCTCGCCGACTCCGGCGTGCAGAAGTGGACCAAGACCTGGAACCAGCTCGTCGAGAAGGGCCTGCTGTCCAAGACCGTCGGCTGGACCGACGACTGGTACAAGCAGCTCGGCAACGGCGAGATCGCGACCCTGATCACCGGCGCCTGGATGCCCGGCAACCTCGAGGCGAGCGTCGCCGACGCGTCCGGCAACTGGCGTGTGGCACCGATGCCGACCTACGACGGCTCGAAGGCCGCCACCGCGAACAACGGCGGCAGCGCCGAGGTCGTCATGAAGCAGACGAAGAACCCGGCCCTGGCCGCGGGCTTCCTGAAGTGGCTGAACTCGTCGAAGGAGTCCACGAAGGTCTTCATGGAGTCGGGCGGCTTCCCGTCGACCACCGCTGACCTGGAGTCGTCGTCGTTCCTCAACGAGGAGCCGTCGTACTTCGGTGGCCAGAAGATCAACGAGGTCCTGGTCGACGCGTCCAAGGCGTCGGACAACGACTTCACCTACCTGCCGTACCAGGTGTACGCGAACAGCGTGTACGCGGACACGGTCGGCCAGTCCTACGAGAAGGGGACGTCCCTCGAGTCCGGGCTCAAGGCCTGGCAGGATGCGCTCGTGAAGTACGGCAAGCAGCAGGGCTTCACGGTCTCGACCAAGTAGTCCCGCCAGCACTGACACCGGGGAGGGCCGCACGGACGACCGTGCGGCCCTCCCTCCATGACGAAGGAACCACACCATGCGCTTCGCCATCGGCGACACCGACTTCCTGCTCGACGGCGAGCCGCACCGGGTCCTGTCCGGCGCGATCCACTACTTCCGTGTCCACCCCGACCTGTGGGCGGACCGGATCCACAAGGCCCGGCTGATGGGCCTGAACACCGTCGAGACCTACGTGGCGTGGAACGCGCACGAGGCCACACCCGGCACCTTCGACTTCACCGGGGGACTCGACCTGGGACGCTTCCTCGACCTGGTCGCCGCCGAGGGCATGCACGCCATCGTGCGCCCCGGCCCCTACATCTGCGCGGAGTGGACCAACGGCGGGCTGCCGTACTGGCTGTTCACCGACGGCACCGTGGGCATCCGCCGCGACGAGCCGCAGTTCCTGGCCGCCGTGTCCCGCTACCTCGACGCCCTCGCGCCGATCCTGGTCCCGCGGCAGATCGACGCCGGCGGGCCGATCGTGCTCGTGCAGGTCGAGAACGAGTACGGTGCGTACGGGTCCGACCCCGTGTACCTGACCAAGCTCGAGGCGATGCACCGTTCGATCGGGCTGACCGTCCCGTTCACGAGCGTGGACCAGCCGATGGGCACCATGCTCGAGGACGGGTCGCTGCCGTCGCTGCACAAGACCGGGTCGTTCGGGTCCCGTTCCGCTGCGCGGCTGGAGCGTCTGCGACAGGCGCAGCCGACCGGGCCGCTGATGTGCTCGGAGTTCTGGGACGGCTGGTTCGACAGCTGGGGCGAGCACCACCACACCACCTCTGCGTCCGACAGCGCCGCCGACCTCGACGTGCTGCTGGCAGCCGGCGGGTCGGTGAACGTCTACATGTTCCACGGGGGCACGAACTTCGGGTTCACGAACGGCGCGAACGACAAGGGCGTGTACCGGCCGATCGCGACGTCGTACGACTACGACGCTCCGCTCGACGAGGCCGGTCGCCCCACCGCGAAGTTCCATGCGTTCCGGGACGTCATCGCCCGGTACGCACCGGTGCCGGAGCTGCCGGCGTGGATGGAGCCCGGTGCGTCTGACATGTCCGGCACGTCGGGCGGGTCGGGCACGTCGGGCACGTCGGGCGGGTCGGGCCTGGAGGCCCCGGTCGCCCCCGCCACGGACCTCGCCGTTCGGCTCGACCGGTCCACCCCGCTCCGTGCGCTGCTGCCGCAGCTCACGTCTTGGACCACGCACGACACCGTCCCCACGTTCGACCAGCTCGGAGCGGCATCGGGCTTCGTGCTCTACCGCACCGAGGTCGACCTGCCCACCGGCGGTGTCCTGACCGTCGGCACCGAGGTCCGTGACCGCGTCGTCGTCAGCGTCGACGGGCGCCCCGTCGGTGTCCTGGAGCGCGAGCACCACGACCGGGCGATCGCGCTGCCGCCCGTCACCGGCACGCTCGAACTGCTCGTCGAGGACCAGGGCCGCGTCGACTACGGCACGCGCATCGGCGAGCCGAAGGGGCTGATCGGCGGGGTCGCCGTCGACGGTGTCCCGCTGGAACGCTGGTCGGCGTCGCCGCTCGCACTCGATCCGATCGCACCGGTTGCGCTCGCCGCACTGCGCGAGGCGCCGGTGTCCGAGGGTGACGAGCTCGCCGGGCCCGTCGTGGCGATCGGGTCGTTCGACCTTTCCGACGTCGCCGACCGGTTCCTGGCCCTGGACGGGTTCCGCAAGGGTGTTGCGTGGGTCAACGGGTTCTGCCTCGGACGCTTCTGGTCGCGTGGCCCGCAGCACACCCTGGCCGTCCCGGGACCGGTGCTCCACCAGGGCGAGAACGAGGTCGTCGTGTTCGAACTGCACGCCTCGGCGTCGCGCACCGTTTCACTGCGCGTCACGCCGGACCTGGGGCACACGGAGTCCTGACAGCGGGTCCGGGGTCGCCGGGCCCGCACCTCAGGTCGAGCGTGCGTGTGCCCAGTCCCGGACCTGCAGCAGCGCTTGACGTCGCCATCGCCACAGCGGCGCGGTCTTCGTCCCGTCGTCCCGGTACGCGGGCGCGAGCATCCAGAGTTGCCGGCGACGCTGGCGGCCGGCCGCGTCCTGCCACTCCACGAAGCAGTCGTCGAGCACCGTGGTGATGCCGGCGCGCGGAGCGGTCCACGAGACCAGGAACCCGTCGTACCGCAGGGTGTCGTCGTCCAGCCGGATCGCGACCCGGGGCAGCCGGATGCACAGCCAGACGCCGCCGACCACGAACGCGACGCCGAGGACGGCGACGAACGCCCGTGCCGAGGCGCCGGGGACGAAGGCCACCGCGCCCACGGCGAGCCCGGTGCCGACCAGGACCGGCCCGAGCACCACGGCGGTCACCACCCGTTGCCACCGTGGCGCGCGGATCGCGGTGCTCATGCAGGAACGGCGAGGGTCTCGGTCACGCTCACGATCCTGCACCCCTGCGATCACGCGGCGGTCAGATTGCGCGGCGATCAGCTCGGGGGCGTCGACTCCATGACGTTCGCACCGGCGATGAACTGCCACGCGGCGTCGGCCCGCACGGCGGTGAAGGTGAGCACACCCGCGCTGTCGGGCACCACGAGCGTGGGGTCGGCGTCAGGGGCCTTCGCGAGTCGCCACGACAGCTGCACGACCGCGACGTCGGGCGCGACCTGGTGCTCGTCCACCCTGGTCGTCGTGAGCGCAGCGCCGCCCAGGCGGCTGGCGAACGCCGCCTGGTGGCCGTGTTCGATCCCCGACCGGCCGGACATGCGGATGCCGTAGATGTTGACGAACTCTGCATCGTCGGCGAACAGGGCAGCGAGTGCCCGGGCGTCGCCCTGGTTGAAGGACCGGACGAACGCGCGGGCCAGCTCGCCGGGACGGCTGTCGTCCGTTGCCGCGCGCGACGTCGAGGTGGACGTCGGAGCGTCGGGCACAGGGGACGCGGCGCAGCCGGCCAACCCCAGGGCGGAGACGATCAGGGTGGAGAGCGCGGTGGCCCGGACGACGGTGCGTGGCGTGGACATGGTCCCCCTCTGCTCGGATACTGTATTTCACAGTATCACCGGGGGGATCACGGGTCCAGCGCGTCCAGCGCGCGTTCGGCGACGCTGTTGCGGAGTCGGGCGGCCCGCCTCGCCCGGCGGATCGTCGGGCACATGACGACGGCAGCCCGTCGGGCCCCGTCACCAGATCGTGACCGTGCGCCTGTCGAGCTGCCGTCTGGCGTCGCGCCTGGCCGGCGCGGACGCTCACTCGCCGTCGAGCGCGTCCTTGGCCTTCTCGGTCTGCATGCGACCCTCGCCCATGACCTGGTCCTTCTGGCCCTGGTGCTTGAGCTCGGCGTCGTCGGTGTGCTCGCCGACGGCCTCCTCGACCTTGCCGACGATCTTCTGCGTGGCGTCCTTGGCCTTGTCTCCGAGCGACATGGTGGTTCCTTCCGGTGGGGGCATCACCGGGGACCCGATGGTGTGTCTCGGACAGTACGTGCACCCCTGTACCCCGCTCCCCAGGTCCGCGACGTGGACGGCGGAGCATGCTGATGGAACGGATGTCGTCCCAGCCCCGGACCGATCATCGGAGAACACGTGCACATCACCCGCCGCAACCTCCTCGTGGGGCTCGGTGCGCTCACGCTGCCCGCTGCCCTGGCGGGGTGTGGCTTCGTGCCGCAGGACACGGGTGGGCAGGACGACGCGGACACGCTCGCCTTCACCACCTGGGGGACCGACGCCGAGCTCGCCGGGTTCCGTTCCGCCATCGCCGCGTTCCAGCGTGCGTATCCCGGACGACGGGTCGCGTTGAACGCCGTCCCGTACGAGCAGATGTTCACGAACATCGACGCGCAGCTGCAGGCCGGCAACCCACCCGACGTCTTCCGGGTGCCGTACTACTCGTTCGGCGCCTACGCCGGG
The DNA here is from genome assembly GCF_022815645.1 of Curtobacterium sp. VKM Ac-2922. Taxonomy (GTDB): domain Bacteria; phylum Actinomycetota; class Actinomycetes; order Actinomycetales; family Microbacteriaceae; genus Curtobacterium. The sequence goes on from NZ_JALGRO010000008.1 coordinate 36,459, forward strand.
CGCGGGCAGTTGCTGGACCTGTCGCGGTCACTGAACGCCAGCGTGGGCGACCGGTTCACGGAGACGGCCTGGGCGGCAGTGCAGTCCGACGGTCGCCCGTTCGGTGTGCCCCACCACACGGACACGTCCGCGATCCTGGTCAACACCGACCTGATGCGGAAGGCCGGCATCACCGACCTGCCCCGGTCGGTGGACGAGGCGTGGACCTGGGACGAACTCGGCGACGTCGCGGGGAAGCTCCGCAACGGGCTGCCCGACGACGTCTACCCGTTCGCGTACAACTGGCAGGGCAACGGCGTGACCCGGTGGCTGAGCCTGCTGTTCCAGGCCGACGGGGCGTTCCTCGGGACCGACCAGAAGACCCCGCGGATCGACAGCGCAGCCGGCCGCGATGCCGTCGCCTTCGCCAAGAAGTTCTTCGACGAGCGGTGGGTGCCCGCGAACGACTCGATCAAGTCGGCGACCTACGCCAGTGACACCTGGTACCGCCAGCGGGTCGCGATGGTGTGGTCCGGAGCGTTCCAGATCCCCGACGCGGCGTCGACGCTCGACTTCCCGTGGACGGCAACCTACGCGCCCCGTCGTGACCGCGGTGGCAGCGACTTCGGCGGGAACGCGCTGGTCGCCACCGCGCAGACCACCAAGCCCGACCTGGCCGCCTCGTTCCTCGACTTCATCACCCGTCGGCCGCAGATGCAGGACTTCTGCCAGCGTGCGTCGCTGCTGCCCACCCGCCGCGACCTGGTCGACGGGGGACTGCGGTTCCGCGTGCGACCCGAGCTGACGGACGTGTTCGTCGACCAGGCGTCGGTCATCCAGCCCGAGGACGTCGCCCAGGTGGCCTCGCCCGACATGGCCGCCATCATCACCGTGCTGCAGAACGGCATCGAGGACGCGCTCGTCGGTGGCGTCGGAGCCGCCGAGACCGTCTCGCGCCTGCAGCGGGGCATCGCCGACGCCACCGGAGGCACCGCATGACCGCCGCGACCGATCGCCCGCTGCCGACGCGGCGGCCACGACGCTCCCGTTCCGCGCGACACGAGGAGCGGGCCGCGTACGCGTTCATCGCCCCGAACATGGTGCTGCTGGCGCTGTTCGTGCTGGTCCCGCTGGTCGGCGCCTTCGTCATCAGCTTCCAGCGCACGAACGGGTTCGGTGCCGCGGACTGGGTGGGGCTGGACAACTACCGACGGCTGCTCGGCGACGCGCTGTTCTGGCGGGCGCTGCTGAACACCGTCCTGTTCACGGTCCTGGTCACCCCGATCTCGATGGGGCTCGGGCTGCTGGCGGCACTGCTGCTCAACTCGGTGCTGCCGGCACGCGCGCTGTTCCGGTCGCTGCTCATCATGCCGATGGCCGTGTCCGGCGTCGCGACCGCCCTGATCGGGGTGCTCGTGTTCGACCAGAACTCGGGCGTGCTGGACGCGCTGCTCGGACTGGTCGGCGTCTCGCCCGTGCAGTGGCAGTCCGACCCCACCGCGGCGTTCGCCTCGGTGGTGCTCGTCACGATCTGGTGGCGCATCGGGTTCAACATGCTCATCTACCTGGCGGGTCTGCAGGGCATCGGACCGGAGCTGCCCGAGGCCGCCATGCTCGACGGCGCTGGCTGGACCCGGCGGTTGCGCTCGGTGACCGTGCCGCTGCTCGGTTCGTCGACGTTCTTCCTGACCGTGCTGAACGTCATCTACTCGTTCCAGGTGTTCGACATCGTGTTCGTGCTGACCGGGGGCGGGCCGCGGAACGCGACGTCGGTGCTCGTCACCTACGCCTACGACACCGGGTTCGTCACGCGCGACCAGGGGTACGCGGCGGCGATCGGCATGGTGCTGCTGTTGCTGGCGATCGTGTTCGCGATCGCCCAGTGGCGCGGCAGCCGCAACCGGGACCTCGCAGGATGAGCGCCCGCGCACGCCGGGCCCGCATCGGCCTCGCCGCCCGCACGGTCCTGGCGATCGTCGTGGCGGTGGTCATCATCGCGCCGCTGTACTGGATGGTCGTCGTCGCGTTCTCGCCACGCTCGGAGTTGCTCGGCGGCGTCGTGCGGTTCTTCCCCCGCACGCTCACGCTCGACAACCTCGACCGGGTGTTCGCGTCGTTCCCGGTCGTCGAGTGGCTCGGCAACTCGACCGCCATCGCGGTGTCGGTCGCCGTCCTGACGACGGCGATCAGTCTGCTCGCCGGGTACGCCTTCGCCCAGCTGCGGTTCCGCGGGTCGACCGTGCTGTTCTTCATCGCCCTGGCGACGCTCGCGGTGCCCGTGCAGGTGATCATGGTGTCGCTGTTCCGCATCGTCACCGGGATGCACCTGTACGGCACCTACTGGGCGGTGATCCTGCCGAGCGCTGCGTCGGCCTTCGGGGTGTTCCTGGCCCGGCAGTTCCTGCTCGGGATCCCGAAGGAGCTCATCGAGGCGGCGCGCATCGACGGGGCCGGGCACGCGGGCGTGTTCTTCCGCATCGTCCTGCCGATGGCCCGACCGCTCATCGCCGTGCTGTTCTTCATGAGCCTGCTGCAGGCGTGGAACGACTTCGCCTGGCCGCTGATCGCGCTGCGCGAGAACCGTCTGTTCACGCTGCCCATCGGGTTGCTGTACCTGCAGGGGCAGTTCAACTCAGACTACGGCGCCACGATGGCGTTCGCCCTGCTGGACGTGGTGCCGATCGTCGTCGTGTTCCTGCTGTTCCAGCGGTGGTTCGTGCAGGGCTTCGCGCGGAGCGGGATCCGGTAGCGCCGGGCGTACGAGGCGTGCACCCGGCGCCACGCGTCGGACCTCAGGGGACCAGGCGGTCCGAGCGGTAGCGGTCGAACAGGTCCGTGAAGGCCCGCTCGGTCCGCCGGTACCCGGTGAACCCGGCCTCGCGGCTCTTGCTCATGTCGGTGACGACCTCCATCGCCCGGCCGAGGTCGGCGTCGGTGTGCCACCAGGACGCCAGGCGGGTGATGTCCGGCTCGACCAGCCCGTGACGCGCCGCGATCGCCGGCCACGCCGACTCGTGGGGGGCCATCTGCTGCTCGAGCGGTCGGGGCGCGTCCTGGTACCCGACGACCCGCGCCGGGTCCACGCCGAGGTGTGCGGCCAGTCGTGGCCACATCCAGCGCCACCGGAACACGTCGCCGTTGACGATGTTGAACGGCTCGTCGGCACCCTCGGGCGACGTCGCCGCCCAGACCATGTGCTCGGCCAGCAGTCCGGCGTCGGTCATGTCGGTCAGGCCGTCCCACTGCGCCTCGCTGCCCGGGAACACGAAGTCCAGGTCGAGCTCCTTGGCCAGGGTCGCCTGCACCGCGATGGTCAGCCCCATGTTCATCGCGTTGCCGACGGCGTGGCCGATGACGGTGTGCGAGCGGTGCACCGACCACGTGAAGCCCTGGCGCGCGGCGGCGGCCATCAGCTCGTCCTCTTGCGCGTAGTAGAAGTTCGGGGTGTCGAGCCGCGGCTCCTCCTCGTGGAAGGGCGTGTCGGGCATCTCGCTCGCGGCGTAGGCCTCGAACGGGCCGAGGTAGTGCTTCAGGCCGGTGACCAGGGCGACGTGCTCGAGCGGCGCGTGGTCGAGCGCGGCGAGCAGGTCGCGCACCATCCCGCCGTTCACGGTGATGTTCTCGGCCTCGGTGGCCTGTCGCTGCCACGCGGTGAAGAAGACGTGCGTCGGCTGCTCGTCCGCCAGTGCGGTTCGGAGCGAGTCCGGGTCGCGCAGGTCCGCGGCGATGCCACGCACACCGTCACGCGTGCCGGCGCTCCGCGACAGGGCCGAGACCTGCCATCCGTCGGCGCTCAGCCGCTGCACGAGCGCCGAGCCGGTGATCCCGCTGGCGCCCACGACCAGGGCGCGGCGGTGGGGGAGGGTGGACTGCGGTGCGGTTGCGTCAGGAGTCATCCCGGCCGACAACACGTGTCGGCCGTGGTCTGTTCCCTCAGCGCGGACGACGGATCCGGATCGGGCCCTTCGCCGTGGACGGATCGACCACCGATCCCCCCTGCGTGATCTCGACCTCGCCCCGGGCGACCATCCGGCGGGCAGCACGGCGGGCGGGCTCCATCAGGTCGCGCCAGTCGTCGCCGCCGATCGCGCGCGCGGCATCGGACGGGCAGATGCTCGACGCGCGTGCCCGCGCATCGAGCAGCTCGGCGATCGTCCGTTCCAGGTCCCGGTCGGTGTCGTCGACCCGGTGCCGTCGGCAGGCGTCGGAACAGTACTTCGCGTCGGCCGCGGCGTTCGACGGCATCCGACGACCGCACGACGCGCAGGTGCGCTCGGCCTGCGCAGCGGCACTGCGCGCGGCATCGTCCTCGGTACGGATCGCTCGTCCCATGACCCCATCTTCGTCCGGCGGTGCTGCGGCACGTCCAGCTGGCACTGGCACGATCAGAGCAGTGACCCCCGACACCGCAGCAGTCCGTCCGCACGAACCGGAGTGGGTGCGCCACGTCATGTGGTGGCACGTCTACCCACTGGGCTTCGTCGGCGCCGATGTCCGTCCGGACACGTCCGTCGCAGACCGTGCGGTGGAGCACCGGCTCGACCGGATCACCCCCTGGCTCGACCACATCGTCGACCTCGGGCTGAACGGCCTGCTGCTCGGCCCGGTCTTCGCCAGTTCGACCCACGGCTACGACACGGTCGACCACCTGCAGATCGACCCGCGTCTGGGCGACGACGACGACTTCGACGCACTCGTCCGCGCCGCACACGACCGGGGCGTCCGTGTGCTGCTCGACGGCGTCTTCAACCACGTCGGCCGCGAGCACCCGGCGTTCCGTGCACTCGAGGCGCAGGGGCCGGACGCGCCCACCGCCGACCTGTTCGCCGTCGACTGGTCCGGGTGGCAGCCGGGGCAGCCCGTGCCGGTCGGCGACTTCGAGGGCCACGACATCCTGGTGGCGCTCGACCACGACACCCGCGCGACCGAGGACCTGGTGGTCGAGGTGATGACGCACTGGCTGGGACGCGGCGTCGACGGGTGGCGGCTCGACGCGGCGTACGCGGTCCCGCCGGCGTTCTGGGCGCGGGTGCTGCCGCGCGTGCGGGAGCGGTTCCCGGACGCCTGGTTCAGCGGCGAGGTCATCCACGGTGACGCGGCGGCGATCGTCACGGCGTCGACGATGGACTCGACGACGCAGTACGAACTGTGGCAGGGCATCTGGCACGGCATCGCGGACCGGAACTGCCACGAGCTCGCCCACGCGATCGAACGGCACGACGCCCTGCTGCCGACCTTCGTCCCGACGACGTTCGTGGGCAACCACGACGTCACCCGGATCGCCAGCGCCGTGGGGGAGCGGTTCGCCGGGCACGCCGCGGCGGTGCTGTTCACGGTCGCCGGTACGCCGATCGTCTACGCGGGCGACGAGTACGGCTGGACGGGTGTGAAAGAGGAACGCGAGGGTGGCGACGACGCCGTCCGACCCGAGTTCCCCGCGACACCGCCGACCGCCGACACGCTGACGCACGCGTACGAGGCGCTCGTCGCCCTGCGGCGTCGCGCACCCTGGCTGCACCGTGCCCACACCGACGTCACGCACCTGACGAACACGGCGGTCGTCCTGCGCACCGCGACGGCCGACGCCGCGGTGGTGACCGCCCTGAACCTGGGCGACGACCCCGTCGAGCTGCCCGTGGCCGACGCGACGCAGGTCGAGGCGGGCGGGGGCGACCTGCGGGGCGCGACCCTGCGCCTCCCGGCCGCCGGATGGGCCGTCCTGTCGGGCTGACGCCCGCCCCGCCCGCCCTCCCCACAACGCGAAAGCGACAGTTCGCCACCGATGTCCGGTGGCGAACTGTCGCTTTCGCGCGGAAGACGCGGCTCGCGCAGAGGACGCGCTGACCGCTACTTGCGCGCGGACGCCGCCCGGCGCTTGTTGAACACGTCGAACGCGACGGCGGCGAGCAGCACCAGGCCCTTGATGAGCGACTGGTACTCGGTGCCGACACCGAGGATCGACATGCCGTTGTTCAGCAGACCGATGATGAGACCACCGACGATGGCGCCCGGCACGGTGCCGATGCCGCCGGTGACGGCCGCACCACCGATGAACACGGCGGCGATGGCGTCGAGCTCGAAGCCGTTGCCGGCGCCCGGTGCCGCCAGGTTGAGCTGGCCCGTGAAGACCACACCCGCCAGTGCCGAGATGACGCCCATGTTCACGAAGAGCAGGAACGTGACGCGCTTGGTCTTCACGCCGGACAGCTGCGCGGCCAGGGCGTTGCCGCCGATCGCGTAGATGTGCCGACCGAACACCGCGCTGCGCATGACGACCGAGTAGATGACCACCAGGGCACCCAGGACGACGAGCACGATCGGGGTGCCGTTGTAGCTGGCGAGCAGCAGCGCCACGTAGATCACGAGCACCGCGCCGAACGCCGTCTTCACGATGAACCAGGCGAACGGCTCGCTCTCGAGCTGGTACTTGCGACGCGTCGCACGACCGCGGAAGGCCGTGATCACCATGACCGCCGCGGCCGCGAAGCCCAGGATCATCGTGAGCGGCTCGTACCCGCTGGTGCCGAACGACGGCAGGAAGCCGGAGCCCAGCGAGCGGAACCCGGTCGGGAAGGGCGAGATCTGCTGGTTCTGCAGGACGATCTGCGCCGCACCACGGAACGCGAGCATGCCCGCCAGGGTGACGATGAAGGCCGGGATCCCGAAGTAGGCGATCCAGAAGCCCTGCCAGGCACCGACCAGTGCACCGACCACCAGGCAGAGCACGACGGCGATGGGCCACGGGATGTGCCACTGCGTGATCATCACACCGGCCATGGCACCCGTGAAGGCGACGACCGAACCGACCGACAGGTCGATGTGGCCGGCGATGATGACCATCACCATGCCGATCGCCAGGATCAGGATGTAGCTGTTCTGCACGATCAGGTTCGAGACGTTGATCGGGGCGAGCGTGATGCCGTTCGTCGTCACCTGGAAGAAGATGACGATGACGATCAGCGCGATGAACAGGCCGATCTGTCGGAGCTGCCCGGTGAGGTAGCCGACGGCGGACTTAAGCGCGTTCATTGACAGGGGTCTCCCGTTCCTGGGTCATGTACTGCATGAGGACCTCGGGCGTGGCCTCGGAGCGGGGCACGTCAGCGGTGATGGTGCCCTCGGACAGGGTGTAGATGCGGTCGCAGATGCCGAGGAGCTCGGGGAGCTCGGAGGAGATGACGATGACGCCCTTCCCCTGGTCTGCGAGCTGGTTGATGATCGTGTAGATCTCGTACTTCGCGCCGACGTCGATGCCACGCGTGGGCTCGTCGAGGATCAGCACGTCGGGGTCGGCGTACATCCACTTGGACAGCACGACCTTCTGCTGGTTCCCGCCGGAGAGCTTCCCCGTCACGACGTCGACGTTCGGCGCCTTGATGTTGAGGCTCTTGAGGAACTGCGACGCCACGGTGGTCTCTTCGGACGCGTTGACGAAGCCCCACTTGGCGAGCTTGCCGAGCGCCGACCCGGAGACGTTCCGCTTGATGTCGTCGATCAGGTTCAGGCCGTAGCGCTTGCGGTCCTCGGTGACGTAGGCGATGCCGTTGTCGATCGCCTGCGAGACCGTGTGCGTCTTGATCTGCTGGCCGCGCTTGTACACGGTGCCGCTGATGCCGGTGCCGTAGGACTGCCCGAACACGCTCATCGCGAGTTCGGTGCGCCCGGCGCCCATCAGGCCCGCGATGCCGACGACCTCGCCGGCACGGACGCTGAGGTTGGCCTGGTGGATGATCTCGCGCGAGGAGTCGAGCTGGTGGTGCACGGTCCAGTCCTCGATCCGCAGGAGCTCCTCGCCGATGACGGGTGCTTCGCGCTCGGGGTACCGGTTCGACAGGTCACGACCGACCATCCCGCGGATGATCCGGTCCTCGGACACGTCGTCGGCGTGCATGTCGAGCGTCTCGATGGTCTTGCCGTCGCGGATGATCGTGACCTTGTCCGCGATCGCCTTGATCTCGTTGAGCTTGTGGCTGATGATGATCGCCGTCATGCCCTCGGCCTGCAGCGTGCGGATCAGCTCGAGCAGGTGCGCCGAGTCGTCGTCGTTCAGGGCAGCGGTCGGCTCGTCGAGGATGAGCAGCTTGACCTTCTTGGACAGGGCCTTCGCGATCTCGACCAGCTGCTGCTTGCCGACACCCAGGTCCACGATCTTGGTGACCGGGTTGTCCTTGAGCCCGACGCGCTTGAGCAGCTCGGCGGCCGTCAGGTTCGTCTTGTTCCAGTCGATGAAGCCGCCCTTGGACTGCTCGTTGCCGAGGAAGATGTTCTCGGCGATCGACAGGAAGGGGCTCAGCGCGAGCTCCTGGTGGATGATCACGACGCCCGAGGCCTCGGAGTCGTTGATGTCGGAGAACGACACGGGCTTGCCGTCGAGCAGGATCTGGCCGTCGAAGGAGCCGTGCGGGTACACGCCCGACAGCACCTTCATCAGCGTCGACTTGCCGGCGCCGTTCTCGCCGCAGATCGCGTGGACCTGTCCGCGTTCGACCGCGATCGAGACCCCCTGCAGGGCCTTGACGCCGGGGAACGTCTTCGTGATGTCCCGCATCTCGAGGATGGTGTCCGCCATGTGGACGCCTTTCCGTCGTGCGCGCTGGGCGCGCTGGTGGAGACGGACAGGAGGCGCGGTGCGAGCGTGCGCCGCGCCTCCTGTCCGTGAGATGGGCCCTGACTACTTCAGGTCGGCTTCGGTGTAGTAGCCCGAGTCGATGAGGACTGCCTTGTAGTTGTCCTTCGTGACGACCGTCGGCTGGAACAGGTAGGTCGGGACGACCTTGACCTTGTTGTCGTAGCTCTTGGTGTCGTTGACCTCGGGCTTCTTGCCGGTGAGCAGGTCCTCCGCCATGGTGACGGACTGCTTGGCCAACTTGCGCGTGTCCTTGTAGATGGTCGAGTACTGCTGACCGGCGATGATCGACTTGACCGAGGCGGCCTCGGCGTCCTGGCCCGTGATGATCGGGAGGGGACGGTCACTGGTGCCGTAGCCGGCGCCCTGCAGAGCCGAGATGATGCCGATCGACATGCCGTCGTAGGGCGAGAGCACGCCGTTCAGCGTGGTGCCGCCCGAGTAGGACTTGGCGATCAGGTTCTGCATGCGGGACTTGGCGGTCGCCGGGTCCCACTGCTGCGTCGCGGCCTGCGAGAGCTGGTCCTGGCCGGACTGGATCTTCAGCGTGCCGTCGGCGATGTACGGCTTCAGGGTCTCCATCGCGCCGTTGAAGAAGAAGCTCGCGTTGTTGTCGTCGAGCGAGCCGGCGAAGACCTCGATGTTGAAGGGGCCCTTCTTGCCGGTCTTCTTGCCGTCGGCGTCCAGGACACCCAGGCCCGTCAGCAGGCTGTTCGCCTGGTCGACGCCGACCTTCTCGTTGTCGAACGACACGTAGTAGTCGACGTTCTTGTTGCCCGTCAGCAGGCGGTCGTAGGAGATCACCTTGATGCCGGCCTTGGCGGCGGCGTCGAGCTGGTCGGAGAGCGCGCCACCGTCGATCGACGCGATGATCAGGACCTTCGCGCCCTTGGTGATCATGTTGCTGACCTGTTGGGCCTGCTGCTGGACCTTGTTGTCCCCGTACTCCAGGTCGACCTTGTAGCCGGCCTTCTCGAGGTCGCTCTTGACGGCGTTGCCGTCCTTGATCCAGCGCTCGGAGACCTTGGTCGGCATGGCGACGCCCACCAGGGCGCCCTTGTTGTCGGTGGAGCTGCCGGTGTCGGCGGCACCACGGCCGCCGGCGGAGCAACCGGCGAGTGCGATCGCGATGCCGAGGGCGGCGACGCCCGCGACGATCCTGCGCTTCATCATCGAAGTACCTCATGTTCCCGTCACGTCGACATCGACGTGAGCTGTGTGACGTCGGCTGCTGTGCCGTTGTCGGAGATGTGATCGCTCGGAGTGAGCGCTCACATACTGGGCTTTGTGTCACGCCCTGTCAACTCAGGACATGAGCGATCTGCAAGGGCGCGCCGGTCACGCCGGGCGGTACGGTTGCCCGATGACGACCACGGCGGCCGCGAACGGCAAGGGGCGGAAGGCTCCGACGATCTTCGACGTCGCCGAACGTGCGGGGGTGTCGCACCAGACCGTCTCCCGCGTGATCAACGGGGACCCGACCGTCCGCGACCACTTCCGCTCGCGTGTCACGACCGCCGTCGCCGAGCTCGGGTACCGCCCGCGCGCGGCTGCCCGGGCGCTCGCCGGCGGTCGCAGCAAGGCCCTCGGACTGGTGACAGCCGGCGATGCGCTCTACGGACCTTCCAGCACCGCGATCGGGTTCGAGCGCGCCGCCCGACACGCCGGCTACCACGTGCTGCTGTCGACGCTGCCCGAGGACCCGCGCCCGAACGACCTGTCGAACGCGCTCACCACGCTGCTGGCGCAGGACGTCGCCGCGGTCGTGCTCGTCGCCGCCGACAACCGCGTGCTCGACTCGCTCGCGTCGCTGACCGTGCCGGTCGACGTGCCCGTGGTCGTGTCGAACGCGGTGCAGCGGGATGCCCGGCGCGCCGAACGGCTGCCCACGGTGGCGGCCGTCGCGATCGACCAGGCCGCCGGCACCCGGATGGCGATGCGGCACCTGTTCGACCGTGGGTACCGCCGCATCGTGCACATCGCGGGGCCGACCGTGTCACAAGAGGCCGAGGTGCGCCGGGCGACCTACCTCGAGGTGATGACCGGCGCCGGACTCGAACCCGTGGTGCTCGACGGCGACTGGACCCCGGTGAGCGGGTTCGCGGCCGCCCGGACCCTCGACACCACCGCGGTCGACGCGGTGTTCTGCGGGAACGACCAGATGGCGCTCGGGGTGCTGCACGCCTTCGCGGACGACGGGCTGCGCGTGCCGGACGACATCGCCGTGGTCGGTTTCGACGACATCCCCGAGGCGGCGCACTTCACCCCGCCACTGACCACCGTCCGGCAGGACTTCAAGGCGATGGGGGAGCAGGTGCTCGCCACCGCCCGGTCGCTGGTCGAGGGTGAGCCGCTCGACGAGATCCTGCTGCAGCCCGAGCTCGTGGTGCGGCGCTCGGCGTAGCGCGAGGTTGATGCGCGGCGCGAGGTTGACCGCGTGGTGCGCGGTGCGAGGTTGCTGCGCGGTGCGAGGTTGACCGCGTGGTGCGCGGTGCGAGGTTGACCGCGTGGTGCGCGCTTGTTCCGCGGCACCGGGCGGCCAACCTCGCACCAGCGGCGAAGCTCGCACGGTGCTCGGTCGGTCCGAGATCAACACGGCGCCGCACCGTGCCGCGAACCCCGCACCGTGCGCGCCCGGCGTCAGCCCTTCAGCGCCCCGGACGACAGGCCCGCGACGTAGAACCGCTGCAGCCCGATGTAGAGCGCGATGCACGGGATCATCGCCACGACCGACCCCGCCACCAGGTTGCCGTACGACACCTGCCCGTAGGCACCCGTCTGCAGGTTGAGCAGCGCGACCGGCAGCGTGTACAGCGAGTCCTTCGTCAGGAACGTCAGCGCCCCGAGGAACTCGGTCCACGAGGCCAGGAACGCGTACAGCGCCGCGGTGGCCGCACCGGGCAGCAGCAGCGGGCGGAGCACCGACACGACGACCCGGAAGCGCGACGCACCGTCGACGAACGCGGAGTCCTCGAGTTCGGTGGGCACCGACTCGAACGCGTTCCGCATCACGAACACCCCGAAGGGCAGGTTCACCGTCGTGTAGAAGAGCACCAGCCCGAGCAGCGAGTTCGTCAGCTTCAACGCGTTCATCTCGAGGTACAGCGGCGTCAGGATCGCCTGGAACGGCACCATCATCGTGAGCAGGACCAACCCGAACACGAGCCCTGCGCCGCGGAACCGGAAGCGGGCGAACCCGTACCCGGCCATCGTCGCCAGGACCGCGGTCAGGACGGCCGTCGACACCGACACGATCAGCGAGTTCAGGACGCCGGTCAGCAGGTGCGACGACGACCCGAACACGGCCGCGAAGTTCTGCCACCCGAGTCGGAAGAACGTCGCCGGGTCCGGCGCCGCGGTGATGACGGCCTCGGGCTGGAACGCCCGCAGGATCGCCCAGACCAGCGGGACGCCGAACACCAGCGCCGCTCCGATGCCGGCGATGGCGTACAGGGTGCGCTTGACCACGGTGTCGCGGGGGTGCTGCACGCTGCCCTGGTGGTGTCGGCGGCGTCGGCCGGGGTCGGTGGTCAGCGTGCGGGTCGAGGCGTCGGGCACGGGTGCGACGGCACGGGAGGTGGTGGTGCTCATGGCGTCAGTCCTTCTCTCGGAGTGCCCAGAACTGGAACAGGGTGACCGCCGCGATGACCACGACGAGCGCGATCGACTCGGCCGTGGCGGCGCCGAGCTGCAGGTTCACGAACCCGCGGTTGTAGATCGCGTTGACGATCGTCGTGGTCTCGGTACCGGGGCCGCCCTGCGTCAGGATGTAGAACTGGTTGAACGCGAGCAGCGAGCCGATCACCGAGATGATCACGCTCAGCGCGATCGTCTGGCGGATCATCGGCAGCGTGATCAGGCGCTCGGTCTGCCACCACGACGCGCCCTCGAGCTGCGCGGACTCGTAGACCTCGTCGGGGATGCCCTGCATGGCGGACATCAGCAGCACCATCGTCAGCCCGGACACCGCCCACACGACCAGGACGCAGATCAGCCCGGTCGCGAGCGGGCCGTTGACCAGCCACGCGGTGCTGCCGTCGGTGATGTGCAGCGCCTTCAGCACGATGTTGACGGCGCCGGACCCCGGCTGCGCCTCGAGCACGAGCATGAAGCTCAGGGTGGTCAGGCCGACGACGTACGGCAGGAAGAAGACCGTCCGCAGCAGGGTCGAGCCGCGGCGTCGTGCTCGGACCAGGATCGCCAGGAAGTACCCGAGCACCAGGATCGGCACGGTCACGATCGCCGTGTACAGCAGCGTGTACCCGATCGCGTGCACGAAGGTCGGGTCCTGGAACAGCGTCGCGTAGTTCTGCAGCCCGATGAACCGGTACGGGCCGATCAGCGGCCAGTTGGTGAACGAGATGTACAGCGCGAACAGCAGCGGCACCAGGACGAACACGGCGACGAACAGGATCGCCGGGGTGACGAGCAGCGCACCGGCGCGCGGCGGGTGCGTGAGGGAGTTCCGTGACGGGCCGGAGCCGCGACCGAGGGGTCGACGGCCGACGGCCGAGCGCTTCGCCGAGATGGTCGACATGACGTGCACCTCTCTGTGCAGCGGGTGGAACCGGGTGGAACGGGGTGGTCCGGGACGGATCGACGGCCGGACCGGGGCTCGGTCAGGCCTGGACCTGGTCGAGGATCCGCTGGTAGTCGGACTCGGCGGTGCGCATGGCGCCGGACACGCCGTCGCCGAACACGGCTTCGCGGAACATCGCGAAGTACGGCGACGACGGCTGGTTGACCAGCAGGTTGTACGCCAGGGTGCGCGGCGCGTACCCCTTGTCGATCGCATCGAGCGGTCCGGACGCCAGCGGGAACTGCTTGCGGTACGCCGGCGTCGCGGCGTCGGCCCTGGTGGGGAAGTACCCGCCGTCCGGCAGCAGCTGCTGTTGCTGGAGCGAGTTCGCGTACTGCATGAAGGCCCACCCGCCGGACGGGTTCGCCGCACCGTTCGGGATGCACATGTTGTCGCCGCCATCGAAGAACGACCGGCGACCGTCCGCGCTCGGGATGAGGACCGTGCGCATCTTCGCCCGCATCGCCTTCGTCGCGGCCGGCACCGCGGCGCCGTACGACGTCGGCATGATCCCGACCTTCCCCGCACGGAAGTCGGCTCCCCAGGTGGTGCCGGCATCCGAGAACGTCGCTCGGCTGAGCGAGCCGTCCTTCCACAGCTTCCGGTAGAACTCGAGCATCTGTGTCAGTGCGTCGTTGCCGGTGATGTTCGCGCGCTGCTTCCCGACCTCGCCGGACATCATGTCGACGCCGGTGGCCCACACGTGCGGCTGGGTGACGAAGCCGATGATCCCGGCCGAGTTGCCCGCGATCGTCCACCCGTACACGTCGTCGCCGGTCTTCCGGATGCGCTTCGCCGCGTCGGCCAGGCTGTCGAGGTCCTTCGTGGCGTCCTCGACGTCGAGCCCGGCCCGCTCGAACAGCTCGGTGTTGACGAACAGCTGCGAGTTGTCGGCCAGGTAGGGCAGCCCGTACAGCCGGTCGCGGTACTCCAGCAGCCGCAGGTGCCCCGTCGACAACTCGTCGAAGTAGTCCAGGCCCTTGACCACGTCGGTCAGGTCGGCGAACGCTTCGCGGAAGATGAACAGCTGCGAGTTGATGTCGTCGAGGTCGACGACGTCCGGCGGCTCGCCCCCGCGGATGGCCGTCGCGAGCTTGGTCACGTACTGGCCGTCCGGCACCGGGGTCAGCTCGACCTGCAGCTTCGGGTTGCTCTTGTTGAAGCCCGCGACGGCACTGGTCAGGCCGGCCTGGGTGGCCGCGCGGCACCAGACGTGCACGGTTCCGGTGGCCCGGACGCCGAACCCGGCGACCTGCGCGTCCACCTTGGGCAGGGTGCCGGAGCACCCCGCCAGCATCAGTGCTGCTCCGCCGGCGAGGCCGCCGGCCAGGAACACTCTGCGGTCCACGGCGGTGCCTAGGCGTCCAGCGGGAGCCAGACCCGCATCGGGACGGCACCGCGGTTGGCCCACGCGTAGTACGGGATCGCGACGGCCGTGACGGACTGGAGGCCCGGCTCGGCCCCGCCGCCACCGCTCGCGTCGTCGACGCTGGTCGCGGTGCGGGCCGCACCCGCGCCTCCCGTCCCGGTCGCCGTGTCGAGACGGCGGTACGGCCATGCCGCCTGGGGGTGTCCCGCCGGTGCGTGTGCCGGGATCCGCAGGGTCACGACGCCGTCGAGCAGGTCGTCGCGGGGGGCCTCGGTGATCACGGCGCCGGGGTCGATCGTCAGGTCGTCGACCGTGAAGCCGTCCTGGTCGGGTTGTTCGACCGCGTAGACGAGCGGTCCGCGTTCGATCGCGACCTGTCCGCGCGCCGCGTCGATGCGGGTGTCGGCGACGTAGCGGTGCGGGGTGGTGTCGAAGACGACCTCGACCGTGTCGCCGACCTGCCAGTCCCGCTCGACGGTGTGCAGCGTGCCCGCAGTGGGGTGCTCGGTCGTGCCGTCGACGGTGACCGTCGTCGTGTCGGACCACGCCGGCACCCGGATGCCGAGCGCGAGCGGGCCCGCCTGCGTCACGGTGATCCGCACCGTGCCGTCGTGGGGGTAGCCCGTCTCGACGGACACCGGACCCAGGTCGGCGGTGGCGTACTGGTGCAGCTGGAGACCGCCGTCGGTCGCCGTCGCCAGGTAGCCGTCCAGGCTGGCGAAGGTCCTCATGATGTTGGGCGGGCAGCACGCGCAGTCGAACCAGCCGCGGCGTCCGTGGGCGGGGGAGCGGTTCTCGTCGGCGTGTGCGTGGTCGCGGTGCTGCAGCGGGTTGACGTAGAAGTACTCGGTGCCGGCCAGGCTGACGCCGGGCAGGAACGCGTTGTACAGCAGCCGCTCGACCGCGTCGGCGTACTCGGGCTTGCCGGTCGCCAGCAGCAGGCGCCAGGCCCACTGCACGCCACCGATCGCCGCGCAGGTCTCGGCGTAGCCACGGTCGGTCGGCAGCTCGTACGGGTCACCGAACGCCTCGAAGTCCCAGCGCGCGCCGAGGCCGCCCGTGATGAACGCCTTGGTCGCCATCATGTCGGCGAACTGGCGCTCGCTCGCGGCCAGCAGCTCGGCGTCACCGGTCTCGATCGCGACGTCGACGGCGCCGGCGGCCAGGTACACGGCACGGACCGCGTGGCCCTCGACCGTCGTGGCCTGGCGGTTCGGCACCCGGTCGGAGAAGTAGGTCGGTTCGCCGCCGGCGCGCTCGATGATGCCGTGTCCGCGGGCGTCGACGAACCAGTGCGCCAGGTCGAGGTAGGCGCGGGTGCCGGTCTCGCGGTACAGCTCGACCAGGCCCATCTCGACCACGGGGTGCCCGTCGATGTCGCGCACCTGGTCGGGGCCGTCGCCGAAGGTCCGCACCAGGTGGTCGGCGTTCTTCGTCGCGACGTCGAGCAGGGCCGTCTCACCGGTTGCCCGGGACTGCGCCACGGCCGCCTGCATGAGGTGGCCGGCGCAGTACATCTCGTGGCTCCACTTGAGGTCCGTGTACCGCGCGCCGTCGAAGCGGACCTGCTGCACGGAGTCGATGTAGCCGTCGTCCGCCTGCGCCGCGGCGATGAGCGCGGTGACCTCGTGCTGAAGGTCGCGCAGGTCATCGGCGGGTTCGCGCCCGAGCTCCCAGGCGACCGCCTCGAGCCACTTGTAGACGTCGGAGTCCATGAAGATCGGCCCGACGACCTCGCCCTGCTCGGTGCCGGCGGCGATCCGCAGGTTCCGGAAGTTGCCCGCCGTCTCGAGCTGGCGGTACCCGTCGCGGACGGCATCGCGACCGTTGCGCTGCTGACGCAGGTGCCAGAAGCCGCCGGTGATCCGCGCGTGGCCCGCAGGCAACGGTCGGAACCTCAGGTGCGCGCCCGCCGTCGGCAGGACCGGGGTCGCGGTGCGGGCACGGTGCTCGGTCGCGAGGGTGGTGCTCATGTCGTCTCCTGCTGTCGTCGTTGACACGGTCCGCTTGTCGCGGAAAACGCTTTCTGGGTGGAACGCTACGACAGGCACCTTCGGGGCGCAAGGGCGAATCGCCCGGATGATCGTATGATCGTCATCGCGACGCCGATCCGGAAAGGAGTTGCCGTGACGCTTGAGCGACCCGTGCGGATCACCGACGTGGCAGCGCTCGCCGGGGTGTCGATCGGTACCGCGTCGAAGGCGCTGAACGGCACCGGGCAACTCCGTGACGCCACGCGGGAACGGGTGAAGGACGCCGCCGAGCGACTCGGGTTCGTCGGGGACGCCCGGGCCCGCGCGCTGGCATCGGGACGGACCTACACGGTGGGCATGATCACCACCGACTCGTTCGGCCGGTTCTCGATCCCGGTGCTGCTCGGCGCCGAGGACGTCCTGTCCGCCGGGCAGATGGCCGTGCTGCTGTGCGACACCCGTGACGACCACGTGCGCGAGACCCACTACCTGCGCTCGCTGGTCGCCCGCGGGGTCGACGGCATCATCGTCACCGGCCGCTCCGCCGACGCCCGCCCACCCATCGACGTGTCGATCCCGGTCGTCTACGCGTTCACGCCCTCGACGGACCCCGCCGACGTGTCGGTCACGCTCGACGACACCCACGGTGCGGGCCTGGTGGCGTCACACCTGCTGACGCTCGGGCGGCGCGACGTGGCGATCGTGACCGGCCCGGCCCGGCACAGCTCCGCGTCCCGCCGCGTCGAGGGGGCGTCCCGGGCGCTCGGGTCATCGCTCGTCGCGCCCCCGCTGTACGGCGAGTGGTCGGAGCGGTGGGGTCGGCAGGCGGTCGACGTGCTGGTGCGCGGCGGGGTGCGGGTGGACGGGATCGTGTGCGGGTCGGACCAGATCGCGCGCGGCGTGTGCGACCGGCTGCGGGAGCTCGGACGGTCCGTCCCACAGGACGTCGCCGTGACCGGGTTCGACGACTGGGACGTGATGGCTCTGTCGAGCCGGCCGCCACTGACGACGGTCGACCTGCGGCTCGAGGAGCTCGGTCGGGTCGCCGGGCAGGCCCTGCTCGACCTGATCGAGGGCTCCACCGCTCGGTCCGCCGTCGTGACCCCGTCGCTCGTGCTGCGCGAGAGCACCCTCGGCACCTGACGCGCGCGGGCCTGCGCCGTCTCGTGGTCCCCGAGGTCGCCCCGTCCCGCCCTCGCCCCGCGCCGCGCCGCCCTCGCCCGTCCCGGCGCCCCTCGCCCCCTTCTCGAGTGGTCGCAACACCCCGCTCGTGTCCGTCGAGTGGTCGGAGAACGTCGGTTCAGGAGCGCCGGATCGACGATGTGTGACCGGTCGGCGTCCGGCGAGCGGGGTGTCGTGACCGCTCGGCGGGCCTCCTGGGGGCCTCCGGGGGGTCTCCGGCGGGCCTCAGTGGGCCTCCGGCGTGGTCCGTGCGCGCCGCGTTGCGGGAGTGAGCGCTCACGTGCCAGGATGTGAGCGCTCACCCGATGACGGTGGCACGGACGACGGAGTCTCGGGAGGACACCATGGGCGAGGACCGCCGACAGCAGGTCGCGGACGGCCGGACGACCCTGGGGATCGAACTCGGATCGACGCGCATCAAGGCCGTCCTGATCGACGAACAGCACCGCCCGATCGCCAGCGGCGACCACGAGTGGGAGAACGCCTTCGTCGACGGCCGTTGGACCTACTCGCTCGAGTCCGTCGAGTCCGGACTGCAGGCCGCGTACGCCGCCCTGGTCGCCGACGTCGAGTCGCAGTACGGCGTCCGCCCGACGTCGTTCCGCGCCGCGGGCGTCTCGGCGATGATGCACGGCTACCTGGCCTTCGACGGCGCCGGCGAGTTGCTCGTGCCCTTCCGCACGTGGCGGAACACCTCGACCGGACCCGCGGCCGAGCAGCTGAGCGAGCGCTTCGGCTTCAACGTCCCGCTGCGCTGGTCCGTCGCGCACCTGTACCAGGCCGTCCTCGACGAGGAGCCCCACGTCGCCGAGACCGCCCGGGTCACCACGCTCGCCGGGTACGTCCACCAACGTCTGACGGGTCGGGACGTCCTCGGTGTCGGCGACGCGAGCGGCATGTTCCCGATCGACCCCTCGACCCGCGACTACGACGCCGGGATGCTCACCACCGCCGATGCGCTGATCGGCGCGGACGTCCGCGCGCTCCTGCCCGAGGTCCTGGTCGCCGGACAGGACGCCGGCACCCTGACGCCCGAGGGTGCCGCGTGGCTCGACCCGACCGGCACGCTCGAGCCCGGCGTGCCGCTGTGCCCGCCGGAGGGTGACGCCGGCACCGGCATGGTCGCGACGAACGCGGTCGCGCCCCGCACCGGCAACGTCAGCGTCGGCACGAGCATCTTCGCGATGGTCGTCCTCGAACGCCCTCTCGGCACCCCGCACGAGGAGCTCGACGTCGTCACCACCCCCGCCGGTGACGCCGTGGCGATGGTGCACTGCAACAACGGTGCGAGCGAGATCGCCGCGTGGGCCCGCGTGTTCGGCCGGTTCTCCGACGCCGCGGCCGAGCGGACCGGGAGCGCCCGGGTCGACATCGACGACGTGTACGCGACCCTGTTGGCCGAGGCGGCGGACGCCGACCCGGACGCCGGCGGTCTGCTGTCCTACAACTACCTGGCGGGCGAGCCCGTCACCGGGGTCGCCGACGGCCGCCCGGTGCTCGTCCGCAGTCCCGACGGCCGCTTCACGCTCGGCAACCTGGTCCGCGCCGAGGTGCAGGGTGCGTTCGCGACCCTGGCGATCGGCATGGACGTGCTGCACGGCGAGGACGTCGCCGTCGACCGGATGACCGCACACGGCGGGCTCTTCCGGACGCCCGAAACGCCCCAGCAGCTGCTGGCGGCCGCACTCGAGGTGCCCGTCGCGCTCGAGGAAACCGCGGGCGAGGGCGGCGCCTGGGGCATCGCGGTGCTGGCGGCGTACCTGCAGCACGCCGGGGACACCGACCTGACGACCTACCTGGCCGCGCAGGTCTTCGGCGGCGACAGCGTGCACGTGGCCGAGCCGGACGAGCGCGACGTCGCCGGGTTCCGTGCCTACCTGGCGCGCTTCCGCGCAGGCCTGCCCCTGCAGGCCGCGGCGGTCGCTGCGACCCGACCGACAGCGCACGGCGACCAGACCGACGGCGCCGACCCGAGCCTCCAGGCCGACGCGACCGACGCGACCGACGCGACCGACCCGGCCGACGCGACCGACGCGGCTGACCAGGCCGACCGCACCGAGAAGGAGCCGACCCGATGACCGACCCGACCCCGCAGGACCCGACCACCCAGCAGGCGGTCGCCGCCACCCGCGAACGCGTCGCCCGCCTGCACGGCGAGCTGGTTCGCTACGGCCTGGTCATCTGGACGGGCGGCAACGTCTCCGAGCGCGTCCCCGGCACCGACCTGTTCGTCATCAAGCCCAGCGGGGTCTCCAGCGACGACCTGACCCCCGAGAACCAGGTGGTCTGCACGCTGGACGGTGTCCCCGCGGACGGCTGGGGCAACGCCCACGGCCCGTCCAGCGACACCGCCGCCCACGCCTACGTGTACCGGAACATGCCCGAGGTCGGCGGCGTCGTGCACACCCACTCCACCTACGCCACCGCGTGGGCGGCCCGCGCCGAGGAGATCCCGTGCGTGATCACCGCGATGGCGGACGAGTTCGGCGGTCCGATCCCGGTCGGCCCGTTCGCGATCATCGGCGACGACTCGATCGGCCACGGCATCGTCGAGACGCTCAGCGGTCACCGGAGCCGTGCGGTGCTCATGCAGAACCACGGCGTGTTCACGATCGGCAAGGACGCGAAGGACGCCGTCAAGGCCGCGGTGATGTGCGAGGACGTCGCGCGCACCGTGCACATCGCCAAGCAGGGCGGCGACCTCGTGCCGATCGCCCCCGAGGACATCGATCGACTCTTCGATCGCTACCAGAACGTCTACGGACAGAACCCCGAAGGAGCCATGCGATGACGCAGGTGGACCCCCGAGCAACGCTCGACAGCTACGAGATCTGGTTCCTCACCGGTTCGCAGGGCCTGTACGGCGAGGAGACACTGCGCCAGGTCGAGGAGCAGAGCCGCGCCGTGCACGCCGAGCTGGCACCACACGTGCCCGTGAAGCTCGTCTGGAAGCCCGTGCTCAAGGACGCCGACGGCATCCGCCGCGCCCTGATCGAGGCCAGCGCCGACGACAAGGTGATCGGTGTCACGGCCTGGATGCACACCTTCAGCCCCGCGAAGATGTGGATCGGCGGCCTCAACGCGCTGACCAAGCCGCTGCTGCACCTGCACACGCAGGCGAACGTCGTGCTGCCCTGGGCGGACATCGACTTCGACTTCATGAACCTCAACCAGGCCGCGCACGGCGACCGCGAGTTCGGCTACGCCCTCGCCCGCATGGGGGTGCGCCACGCCACCGCGATCGGCCACGTCTCCGACGAGCGCGTGCAGCTGCGCGTCGCGAACTGGAGCCGTGCCGCCGCCGGTGCCGCCGCCATCCGCGAGCTCAAGCTCACGCGCTTCGGCGACAACATGCGCTACGTCGCCGTCACCGAGGGGGACAAGACCGAGGCGGAGATCGAGCTCGGCGTGCAGGTCAACACCTGGGCCGTGAACGAGCTGGCCGCAGCGGTGTCCGATGCAGAAGGCGACGCGGCAGCGGTCGACGCGCTCGTCGCCTCGTACGACGAGTCGTACGACCTGGTGCCGGAGCTGCAGGACGGTGGCGCCCGTCGCCAGTCGCTGCGGGACGGCGCCGCGATCGAACTGGGCCTGCGCGCGCTGCTGGAGCAGAACGGGTCCGCCGCGTTCACGACGAACTTCGAGGACCTCGGCACGCTCAAGCAGCTGCCGGGCCTGGCGGTCCAGCGCCTGATGGCGGACGGCTACGGCTTCGGAGCCGAGGGTGACTGGAAGACCGCGGTGCTGGTGCGCGCGATGAACGTCGCCGGCGCCGGACTGCCCGGTGGTGCCTCGCTCATGGAGGACTACACGTACGACCTGACGCCCGGTGCGGAGAAGATCCTCGGCGCCCACATGCTCGAGGTCTCCCCGACCCTGTCGTCCACGAAGCCCACGCTCGAGATCCACCCGCTCGGCATCGGCGGCAAGGACGACCCGGTGCGCCTGGTCTTCACGGCCGACTCCGGTGAGGCCGTCGTGGTCGCCCTGTCGGACACCCGCGACGGGTTCCGGCTGACCGCCAACGTCGTCGACGTGGTGCCGCCGACCGAGGCGCTCCCGAAGCTGCCCGTCGGCCGTGCCGTCTGGGAGCCCCGTCCGTCGTTCCCCGTCGCCGCCGAGGCGTGGCTGACCGCCGGCGCCGCCCACCACACCGTCATGACGACGGCTGTGGGGCTGCAGGTGGTCGAGGACCTGGCGACGATGCTCGGCACCGAGTTCCTGGTCATCGACGAGCACACGACCTCGCGCGGCTTCCGCGACGAGGTCCGGGGCCAGCAGACCTGGCACCGGCTCGACCGCGGGTTCTGACCCGTGGCACGCACCAACTGGGCGGGCAACGTCACGTACCGGGCCTCGGCCCTGGCACGCCCGACATCGGTCGACGAGCTGCAGTCGCTCGTCGCGTCGACGCCGCGCCTGACGGCGCTCGGGTCCACGCACTCGTTCAACGAGATCGCGGACACCGACGCCGTGCAGGTGACGCTCGCCGACCTGCCGCAGGTGGTCGAGGTCGACACCGAGCGACGTGTCGCCCGGGTCGCGGCCGGCATGACGCACGCGCAGGTCGCGGTCGCTCTGGAGGCTCGTGGCTGGGCACTCGCGAACCTGGCGTCCCTGCCGCACATCTCCACGGCCGGGGCGGTCGCCACCGGCACGCACGGTTCCGGGGTGCGCAACCCGTCGCTCGCGCAGTCGGTGGTCGGCCTCGAGCTGGTGCGTGCTGACGGTTCACTCGCGCGGGTGTCCGGGTCCGGCGTCGGCGCCGGGTCCGTCGTCGGCGCCGACGTCGGCGCCGTCGCCGGTGCCGAGCTCGACGCCCACCGGGTCGCACTCGGTGCGCTGGGGGTCGTCACGACGGTGGAGCTGGCGATCGAGCCGTCGTTCCAGGTCGCCACGACCGTGCACACCGGGCTCGGGTGGGACGTCGTCGACGAGCACTTCGAGACGGTCATGTCCGCCGGGTACAGCGTCAGCATGTTCACGGGCTACACCGACGAGGGCGTCCGACAGGTCTGGACCAAGCGCCGCACCGATCGCGACGAACCGGTGTTCGACCTGCAGGCCGTGGGTGCCGTCGCCGGTACCGCGCCGATCCACCCCGTGCCGGGGTCCGACGTCGCGGGGGTCACCGACCAGCAGGGCGTTCCCGGGCCGTGGCACGAGCGGCTGCCGCACTTCCGCTCGGCGTTCACCCCGTCGGCGGGCGAGGAGATCCAGGCGGAGTGGCTGGTGCCCGCCGAGGCCGCCGTGCCCGCGATCCAGGCGCTCCGCACGATCGGCGACCAGCTCGCCCCGGTGCTGTTCGTGTCCGAGATCCGACGGATCGCCGCGGACCAGGCCTGGCTCGCGCCGAGCTCCGAGCGCGACTCGGTGGCGTTCCACTTCACGTTCCACCGCGACCCCGGGGCCGTCGTGTCGCTGCTGCCGGTCATCGAGGACGTGCTCGCGCCGTTCGACCCGCGGCCGCACTGGGGCAAGGTGTCCGCGGCGTCACCCGATCGGCTGCACCTGGCCTACCCGCGGCTGGCGGCGTTCGCGGCGCTGGCGCGGGAAGTCGACCCGGGCGGTCGCTTCCGCAACCCGTTCCTGGAGCGCGTGCTGGGCTGACGGGCCGTCAGTGGCGTGGCGCGAAATGACGCGGCCAGCGCCGGGAACCGGTTCTCCCAGGCAGCGCGCGCTCGTCCGGGGATCAAGAGATCGGCCCAGACCGAGCGGAGCCGATTCGGGTTGAGGATCGCGACGAGGTCCTCGATGCGGCCCTCTTGGATCACCGACTGGTACGCCTTGTCGACCCCGTCGTCCGTGTCGAGATCCACCACCGGGTTCGGTCCCCAGTAGACATTCACGGGGAGTTCGAGCAGGCCGTGTTCCGGTCCGTGGAGGTCTTCGAGACGCGCAGGTACGGCATAGGGCTTCACATTGCTGTACAACACACGGTTCGACGTCATTGCCAGAACTCCTCGAAGCAGGCCTGGGGATCTCGTCCCGCCCATGCCAGGGGCGCGGTGTGCGGGCGAAGACATCAGGGTGGCTTGGCTGTTGTTCGACGACGAGGAGCGGTCGCGCCGCTGGCTGCGACGCGACCGCCCGTCTCACTGGCCCCTGCGGTACAGGTCGTGCAGGAACCGTGCGACGGTCACGAGCAAGCTCGCGACCCCCAGCCACGGGACCTGACGCCTGGGCCGGCGCTCGTCGTCGTCGGACATCGAGTACCTCCTGGTGTCATCACCGGCGGACACGAGGAGCAGTCGGCCAGGGGTGTGGAGCCGAGCGGGCTCGGCTACACTGACTCCCGAGTGTTCGACTCGGGGAAGTCTGTTTTCCCCTGGCTCTCCACTCGGAGAGCGAACCGAAGCCCGGAACTGTTGTCGCAGTTCCGGGCTTCACTCGTTCGCCCTGGGGTCGCACTCCGGTGGTGGTGCGCCCCCGCGTCCAGCCTACCGATACTGATGTTCCAGTCGGCCTCCCAGGGGATCGGGATGGGTTCTCCGGGTGATGCACTGTCGGGGTGCTGAGCGTTCACATGTGAGAACGCAAAGGTCGATGCATGGCGAACCTCTCTCGATTCATCGGCATGGCCTCGAAGGTCATCAGCAAGCAGATGCAGCAGCGCGGCCAAGGGAGTGCCCCGGTCGGCAACCGGCAGCCGTCGCAGGGTGGCAGCGACTGGCGTGACATGGTGCGGAGCGCAGCGGACAAGCTGACCGGCGACGACCGGAGCCAGCCGCAGCCGCCGCAGTACGGCCAGCGTCCGCCGCAGCAGCAGTACGGCCAGCCGCAACAGCACACCCGCCCGCAGCAGCCCGGCCCCGTCGACGCCGACAAGGTGGCGCTGGCGAAGTACGACTACCTGCTGCGCACCGCGTCGCCCGACCAGCTGGAGCAGGTCCACCACGACGCGTTCGCGCGGCTCACCCCCGAGCAGCGGCAGCAGGTGCTCCAGCGCATGAACGCCGAGCTCCCGCCGCACGACCGGCCCGCGGACGCCTCGGCAGGTGGCTTGGCGCGCGCGATGACCCGCGGCGAGGTCGCACGGCCTGGCATGGCCCGCCGTGTCCTCGGTGGTGCAGCCGTCGGCGCCGGCGCGATGGCGCTCGGCGGCATCGCGGTGGCGGTCGCCGGCGGCGCGGTCATGAGCGCGGCGGCCGGACCAGTGCTGGCAGGCGCTGCCGACCTCGGCCTGGACTTCGAGGGGATCGCGTCGGGCTTCGGTGACGTCGGACTGGCCGACCTGGGCGGGGACCTGGGCGCCGGCGTCGACGGGCTCGGCGAACAGGCCTCCGGGCTCGGCGAGCAGGTCTCCGGACTGGGAGAACAGGCCTCCGGCCTCGGAGAACAGGCGTCGGGCCTCGGCAACGACCTGCTCGGAGGACTGTTCGACCGCTGACCTGGTGGGCCAGCCCCACGGATCGGGAATGGCGGCAGGGACGCACGGCTTGGATTGTTTCGTCGTGCGTCCTCTCGCGTGCCGCCAGCCCTGCGCGGTGCCAGGATGGACGCCGCCGTGGCGTGCAGTCCGCCGCGTGCACCGCAGCAACCACCCCCTCCGAGGAGCACCACCGTCATGAGACGCCCCAAGCGCCTGACCATCACCGCAGCCGTCGCCGCAGCCGCAGCCCTGGTGCTCACCGGCTGCTCGGGCGGCGGCGCTTCGGACGACGCGTCCTCCGGCACCAGCAAGGGCGGCACGCTCAACATCCTCACGCCCCAGACCGCGCTGCACTTCGACCCGGCGACCAGCCAGAGCCTCGGCATCACGTCGATGGGCCTGGTCGCGCGGCGCCTGACCACGTGGAGCGTCGAGCCGGGCAAGACCGCCAAGGTGGTGCCGGACCTGGCGACCAACACGGGTGACTCGAGCGACGGCGGCAAGACCTGGACCTACCACCTCAAGCAGGGCCTGAAGTTCCAGGACGGCTCCGCGATCACCACCAAGGACATCAAGTGGGGCATCGAGCGCTCGTTCGCGCCGACCCTGACCGGTGGCCTGAGCTACCACAAGTCGCTGCTGGTCGGCGGCGACAGCTACAAGGGGCCGTTCGAGGGCAAGACGCTCGACAGCATCGAGACCCCGGACGACTCGACCATCGTCTTCAAGCTCAACGCGCCGTACGGTGACTGGCCGTGGTTGGCGTCGATGCCCGCGTTCACGCCGGTCCCCGAGGGGCAGGGCACGGACACCGGTGCCTACGACGCCAAGCCCGTCGCGAGCGGCCCGTACCAGATCCAGTCCAACACGCAGGGCTCGCAGGTCACGCTCGTGCGCAACAAGGAGTGGAGCGCGAAGACCGACACCGTCCGCACCGCCGGTCCGTCGAAGATCGTCTTCAAGGAGGGCCAGGACGCCTCCACCATCACGCAGAGCCTGATCGCCGACAACGGTGACGCCAAGAACTCGTTCGGCGCGATCTACCTGGGTGCCGCCGAGCTGAACCAGGTGCGCTCGAACCCCGCCGCGCAGGACCGTCTCGCCACGAGCAAGGCCGGCCCGATCACCTACATGGCGATCAACACGCAGCGCGGGCAGCTCAAGGACCTCAAGGTCCGACAGGCCCTGCAGTACGCCGTCGACCGCAAGTCCTTCCGCATCGCTGCTGGTGGTGCGCTCGCCGGGTCGTACGCGTCGACGCTCATCACGCCGGGCATCGCCGGGCGCCAGGACTACGACCTGTACAAGACGAGCGCCACGGGTGACGTCGACAAGGCGAAGCAGCTGCTGAAGGAAGCCGGGGCGACCGACCTCAAGCTCACCCTCGTCACGCAGAACGACCCGACGTACCTGGCGCAGGCCCAGGCGCTGCAGTCCGGGCTCAAGCGTGCCGGCATCACCGTGACGCTCAAGCCGCTCGACTACGACTCCTTCACCCAGGCGACGACGAACGGCACCGACTTCGACCTGTCGCTGTCGAGCTGGCAGCCGGACTTCCCGAGCGCGAACGCCAACCTGCAGCCGCTGTACGCCTCGTCGCAGATCGGTGGCGGCGGCTACAACGTGTCGAAGTACAGCAACCCCGACGTCGATGCGCTCATCGCGAAGGCGACCGGCACGGTCGACCAGCAGGACGCGCAGAAGCTGTGGGCTCAGGCCGACGAGAAGATCATGGAGGACGCCCCCGTCGTCCCGCTGATCTACGCGAAGCAGTCGTTCCTGGCCGGCTCGAACGTCGCCGACTTCCGCATCGCGGACTTCCCGGCGTACCCGAACTACCTCACGGTGTCGCTCGCCAAGTGACCGATCCGATCCTGCAGGTCGAGGGGCTCCACGTCGCGTTCGGCGACGCGGAGCCCGTCGTCCGTGACGTCTCCTTCACCCTGACGCCCGGACGGGTGCTCGCCCTGGTCGGGGAGTCCGGCTCGGGCAAGTCCGTCAGCGCGATGAGCGTGCTCGGGCTCCTGCCGCCGCAGGCCCGGGTGTCGGGCAGCATCCGGTTCCGCGGCGACGAGCTCGTGGGCGCGCCGACCGAGCGGCTGCGTGCCGTTCGTGGTGCGGGCATCGGGGTCGTGTTCCAAGAGCCGATGAACTCGTTCACGCCCGTGCTGTCGATCGGCACGCAGATCGCCGAGGCCGTCCGGGCACACCCCCGAGGCCTCGATCGTGCGGGTGTCTCCGCGCGCATCGACGAGCTGCTGCGCTCGGCTGGGCTGTCCGACCCGGACCGCATCCGCCGCGCGTACCCGCACGAGCTCTCCGGTGGACAGCTGCAGCGCGCGATGATCGCGATGGCGCTGGCCGGCGACCCGGTGGCCCTGATCGCCGACGAGCCGACGACCGCGCTCGACGTCACCGTGCAGGCGGGCATCCTCGACCTGCTGCGCGACCTGTGTCGCGAGCGCGACCTGGCCGTCCTGCTCATCACACACGACATGGGCGTGGTGGCCGACGTCGCCGACGAGGTCCTGGTGATGCGTCGCGGCGAGGCCGTCGAGCACGGCGCGGTCGCTGCGCTGTTCGGTGCACCACAGGCCGCGTACACGCGTGCCCTGCTGGCCGCCGTCCCCGGACTGGAGGCTCGGGACCCGTCCGCCACGCCTGCCCGGCCGCCGGCCGGTCCGGCCCACCCCGCGGCCGGTCCCGCCGAGTCTCGGCCCACCGGACAGAATGCGGCGCACGACGGCCGCAATGTGTCCGCCGAGCCGAGTCTCGGCGACCCGCGCGCCGTCGTCGAGCCGAGTCTCGGCGACCCACGCGACGTGGCGGAGGCGAGTGGGGCCTCCCGTCCGGTGGTCGCGCAGGTGCGCGACGTGAGCGTCCGCTACGACCGGCGCGGTGCGCCGACCGTCTCGGGCATCGACTTCACGCTGCACGCCGGGCAGACGCTCGGCCTGGTGGGGGAGTCCGGGTCCGGCAAGTCGACCATCGGGCGGGCCCTCGCCGGCCTGGTGCCGGTCGTGGCCGGGTCCGTCGAGGTCGACGGCAGCGATCTCCGCACCGCGCGTGGACGTCGCCTGCGCGAGGTCCGCAGCCGCGTCGGGATCGTGTTCCAGGACCCCGCGTCGTCGTTGAACCCGCGACAGACCATCGGCTGGAGCATCGCCGAACCGCTGCTGGTGCACGGGGTCTCGCCGTCCGAGCGGTCCACGCGTGTGCACGACCTGCTGGTCGCGGTGCAGCTCGACCCGACCTGGGCCGAGCGGTTCCCGCACGAGCTGTCGGGCGGGCAGCGGCAGCGCGTCGCCGTCGCCCGTGCTCTGGCCCTCCGGCCCGCACTCGTGATCGCCGACGAGCCGACCTCGGCGCTCGACGTCACCGTGCAGGCGGCCGTGCTCGACTTGCTGGCCGCGCTGCAGGACGACTTCGGGTTCGGCATGCTGCTCATCAGCCACGACCTGGCCGTCGTGCGGCAGCTCGCCGACCAGGTCATCGTGCTCCGTGACGGGCGCGTGGTCGAACGCGGTGCCACCGAGGCTGTGCTCGACGACCCGCACGAGGACTACACGCGCATGCTGCTGGCCGCCGCACCCGTGGCGGACCCCACCCGCCAGGCCGAGCGTCGTGCCGCCTGGCGTCGACTGACGGAGGCTGCCTCGTGACCGCGAACGTCGTCGAACGGCCGATCTCGGCGTCGGCCGCCCGCTCGACCGGCTTCCGCGCCGTCGTCCGCCGGGTCCGCAGTGACCGGTGGGCGGTGGCCTCGGCCGTCGTCATCGTGGTGTTCCTGCTGGTCGCCGTGCTCGCTCCGGTGATCGCCGGCCTCAGCGGACAGGACCCGTACGGCTACAACATCGACGCGCTCAACTCGTTCGGCGCTCCGCGTGGGTCGCTCGGCGGTGTCAGCGCGGACCACTGGTTCGGCGTCGAGCCGCTCACCGGACGCGACCTGTTCGCGATCGTGACCTACGGCGCGCGGACCTCGCTCGGCATCGGCCTGGCCGCCACGGGGATGTCGATCGTGATCGGCGTGCTCGTCGGTGTCACGACCGGGTTCTTCGGCGGCTGGTACGACCGCGTGCTGTCGCGCGTGGTCGACGTGATGTTCGGCTTCCCCTCGCTGGTCTTCATGATCGCGCTGACCGCCATCGTGCCGACGTCGTTCCCGAAGCCGCTGCTGGTCGTGCTGGTCATCGGGTTCTTCGGCTGGCCGGCCGTTGCCCGCGTGGTCCGTGGCCAGACACTGTCGCTGCGGACACGGAACTACGTCGTCGCCTCGACCGCGCTCGGCGCCGGACGCTGGCACGTCATCCGCACGCAGCTGCTGCCGAACCTGGCCGCGACGATCACCGTCTACGCCACGATCTCGATCCCGTCGATGATCGGCGCCGAGGCCGCGCTGTCGTTCCTGGCCGTCGGCGTCACCCCACCGACACCGTCGTGGGGCCGCAGCATCGGCGACGCGATCGGCTGGGTGCAGACCGACCCGATGTACCTGGTGTTCCCGGGTGCCGCGCTGTTCCTGATCACCCTGGCGTTCAACGTGCTCGGCGATGCCCTGCGCGACGCCCTCGACCCACGGGGAGGCACCCGATGAGCGCCCTGCGCTTCCTGCTGTTCCGCGTGCTCGGCGCCGTGGTCGTCCTGCTCGTGGTCGCCGCGGTGACCTACGCGCTGTTCATGCTGCTGCCGACGAACCCCGCGCGGGCGATCTGCGACAAGCCCTGCACGGCCGATCGGCTGGCGCAGGTGCAGGCGTTCCTCGGCACGGACAAGCCCTGGATCGCGCAGTTCGGTGCCTACCTGGGTGGGATCTTCACCGGGCGGACCTTCGGCAGCGGCACGTCTGCCATCCACTGCGCCGCCCCGTGTTTCGGGTACTCGTTCCAGCTGCACGACAGCGTCACCTCGCTCATCCTGACCCGGCTGCCCGTCACCGCGTCGATCGCCGTCGGTGCCGCGGTGCTGTGGCTCGTCGCGGGTGTCGCCGGGGGAGCGGCCTCGGCCCTGCGCCGCGGGTCCGTGCTCGACCGCACCGTGATGGGCATCGCGGTGGCGGGGGTGTCCTCGCCCGCGTACCTGATCGGGTTGCTGTCGATCCTGCTGTTCGGGTTCGTCCTGGGCGTGCTGCCGACCAGCGGGTACGTGCCCTTCACCGAGGACCCCGTCGGGTGGCTGACGCACCTGGTGCTGCCGTGGTGTGTGCTGGCGTTCATCAGCGCCGCGATCTACGCCCGACTGACCCGCGGCGAGATGCTCGAGGCGATGTCGCAGGACTTCGTCCGCACGGCCCGCGCCAAGGGCATCCGCGAGCGTCAGGTCGTCGTGCGGCACGGGCTGCGCACGGCGATCCTGCCCGTGGTGACGCTGTTCGGGCTGGACCTCGGGTCACTGCTCGGCGGGGCCGTCATCACCGAGAAGGTGTTCTCGATGCAGGGGCTCGGCGCGCTGCTGATCGACGCCGTGCACACGCTCGACCTGCAGGTCGTCGTCGGGTTCACACTGTTCTCGGCGTTCCTGGTCGTCACCGCGAACGTGATCGTCGACGTCGTCTACGCGGTCGTGGACCCCCGGGTGCGCCGGCGGGCGTAGCGCGGCCGCGCGTGGTGCGAGGTTGATCGGCCGGTGCGAGGTCGTTTCCCCGCACCCGCCGATCACCCTCGCACGGGCCTCGAACCCCGCACGGTGCGACGGGGCATCGCGCGTCAGAAGTACGTGATGCCGTGCGGGGTCCGCGCGGGCAGCAGCATCGCACGCAGCAGCAGGGGCGCCGCCGGGTTCGACGCACGCAGCAGCCCCGCGGCGGCCAGCGTCACCGGGGACACCGACCCGAGCAGCAGCGCGCCGAGGTCGGCGACGTCGAGCTGCACGTCGGACGGGGCGTCGGCGACGTCGGACTCCCGCGTCACGGTGCCCACACCGGACACCACGTCGAGCCGGTACGTCCCCGTGGCGTGCCCGAGTGCGTCGGACACCGCCAGCACGAGCGTGCCGTCGGCGGCGTACGGGCGCGAGGACAGCGTGGCCGCGACGTCGAGCACGCGCAGCCAGACGTGGTCCTCCTCGTGGTCGACGTCGTACGCACGGTTGTCGCCGAGGGCCGCGACGATCGGGTCGTCGAGCCGTGACCGGTTGTACTTGACGACGTCGTTCAGGTCGATCGACAGCAGGAACTCCCACAGCGACAGGTACGCCTGGTCGGTCGCGTACACCAGGTCGAGGATCTTGACGGTGGTCTCGTCGCCCTCGTCGACGCGCCAGGTGACGTAGCCGTCGACCTCGTCCGACGCCGAGGCACGGTGGACCGCGGCGCGCACGCCCTTCGCCTTCTCGCCGTCCGGGCCGTACTCGCCGAACACGACGGGCCACGTGCCGGTGTTCCGGATCATCGACCCCGGCGTGCGTTCGTGGAACCGTGCGAAGACGTCCTTGCCGACGCCGTCGGCCAGCCAGGCGGTGGGCACGACGGTCACGATGCCCGAGGTCGGCGCGACGAAGGGCAGTGACCGGTTGCGGCGCACGCTGACGGCACGCTCGCGGATGGTGCAGCCGAAGCCGAAGCGTCGGTAGATCGTGCCCTCGGACGCGGTGAGCGAGGCCATCGCGTAGCCCTCGTCGACACCGCGCTGCAGCGCGTGGGTCATCATCGCGCGCAGGATGCCCCGACGGCGCTCGGTCGGCCGGACCGTGACTGCGGAGATGGCCTGCGTGTCGACGGACGACCCGTCGCCCCAGCTCAGCGCCTTGCGGAACCAGGTGAACGTGCCGACCGGCCAGGTCTCGTCGACGGACCCGGGGAGCGGGTCCTTGACGTGGACACCCAGGAAGGTCTCGTTGTCGGCGATGAAGTGCGATGCCATCCGCGCGGCCAGCTCCGGCGAAGCGGATGCCTCGTGGAAGCCGAGGCCCACGGCCTCCATCCACGGGGCGGTCCGGGCGTCGGGAGCGCCGTCGGCGTCGGTGCCGGGGGTGAACTCGCGCAGGTCGAAGCGGTCGGTGAACTCGTCGTTGATCGGTGCCACGTGCCGACCCTACCGGTGGGCCGCGCGGTCAGTCAGAGCGTGGCGCCGAAGCCCACGGCTCCACCGCAGCGACACGAACGGCCGGATGCTCAGAGCCCGACGACCACCAGCCAGGCGACGACCGACATGCCGACGGCCCGCAGCACCGCCGCCGCCACCGGCCGGTGCCGCCACGTGGCGACGAACTCGGCGATCGCCCCCGCGAGTGCGACCAACGTGGTCACCACGACGATGCCCGGCAGCGGATGCCCGACGACGCCCGCGCCCACCTGGTGGAACGCGATGATGCCCCACGGCACGATCCCGACCGCCGAACCGAGGCCGAGCGGCACGCGTGACCCCTCGCCGTCCGGTGGCCGAAGTCGGTCGTCCCGGTGCTGCACGACCGCGAACAGCACACCGGCCGAGGCGAGCGCGTAGATGCCGACCAGGGCGCCGACGTCACGCACGCCGTTCAACTGCGCGATCACGAACACGGTCACCGGCGTGGTCAGCAGCGGGTCGACGGCGCCGCCCGGACGCGGGGGCAGTACCCAACCCACGGCCAGCAGGGCGATCACGACGACCATCGCGAGTCCCACGTCCACGTGCGAGAGCGTCACGGGGTCGCGACCGTCGAGTGTCACGGTCACCGCCCGCGTGGCACGGGTACCGATCAGGGCAACGGCCGCCAGCGTGACCGTCTGGGCCGCCATCAGGAGGCCGAGGGTCCTGCGCCAGTTGCCCATGGTCGAGAGCCTGCCACGCGCCTCCCTCGGTGGTTCGGAGCAAGGGGACCTTGACCGCCCTGCCGCGGGCGAGGACCATCGCGCCATGAGCCTCTTCATCACCTGCCCGGTCGAGAGCGTCGAGCGCGCGACCGCCTTCTACACCGCGCTCGGCTGGACCCACGACGTCGCGATGTCGAACGACGGCGTCGCCTGCTTCACGATCGGACCGGCGCAGCAGACCGGCGCCCAGTCGGTCATGCTCGCCAGCCGCGAGATGTACGCCAGCGTCGGCGGTGTCGAGGAACTGATCGGCGGCCCGAGCACCCCGTCGAAGGTGACGGTGTCGTTCGACCTCGACAGCCAGGCGGCCATCGACGAGCTGGTCGAGCGTGCCGGGGCGGCCGGCGGTCGGATCGGCGACACCGACGACTACCCCTTCATGTACCAGCGCCAGTTCGACGACCCGGACGGGTACCACTGGTCGCCGTTCTGGATGAAGCCCGAAGCGCCCGCCGACGCCTGATCACCCCCGCGGCTGCGGGTCGTGCTGGTGCGCGGGGTCCGCGGCGAAGACCCGCTCGTACACGTCGTACACGACCGCCGCCTTCGCGTCGTTGTAGCGCAGCACCCCCGCGCCGTCGGCCGCCGCGCGCTTCGCCGCCGCGTACGCCGACCGGTCCGACGGGTGCGCCCGGAGCCAGTCGACGAACACCCGGTGTCGCCGGGGCTCGACGGCGTCGGGCGGGAACACGTGCAGGTTCGCGTTGGGCTCGGTGAAGGTCAGCTGCCGGTGCGGCGAGCCCCCGAGCTCGTCGCGGAACAGCAGCCGGAAGCCGACCGCCTCGAGCCCGGGGAGCCAGGCGCCCTCGTCCAGCACGTCGGGGACGACCAGGTCGACGTCGACGATCGGTTTCGCGAGCATCCCCGGCACCGCGGTGGACCCGACGTGGGCGATCCGGCAGTCGTCGCCGAGGGCAGCGCGGACCGCCGCGCGGACGACCAGGTACGCGGAGGCCCATCCCGGGTCGTGCTCCTGCAGCGGGC
Source organism: Curtobacterium sp. VKM Ac-2922 (assembly GCF_022815645.1). GTDB lineage: Bacteria > Actinomycetota > Actinomycetes > Actinomycetales > Microbacteriaceae > Curtobacterium. The sequence goes on from NZ_JALGRO010000008.1 coordinate 70,315, forward strand.
CGGGTTCCGTCTGCCGGAACGCCACCCGCTCCGCCTGCCGCGCAGCGTTGCTGTCGGGGGAGAACGGACGCCACAGGGGATGCAGGACCACGCACCCATCATGCCGGTGCCACCACGCGCCGGGCCGCCGCCCTCACGGCATCCGACGCCGGGCCTCCTGGGCGACGACCTGTTCGCGGTCCGCCAGCCCGCGCAGCTGCTGCAGCGGCCGCATCATCCGCTGGTTCCCGCGCAGCTCGGGCTCCGCGCGGTCCAGGAACGCCCAGTAGCCCGCGGTGAAGGGACACGCGTCGTCGCCGAGCCGCTTGGTCGGGTCGAACCGGCAGCTGCCGCAGTGGTCGGTCATCCGGTCGATGTAGCGGCCACCGGCGGCGTACGGCTTCGTGGCGACCCGCCCGCCGTCGGCGTGCTGGGACATCCCGATGACGTTGGCCGGCATCACCCAGTCGGTGCCGTCGACGAACACGTCGGTGAACCACTCGGTCAGCTGGACGGGGTCGTACCCGCGCTGCAGGGCCCAGTTGCCCAGGACCATCAGGCGCTGGATGTGGTGCGCCCAGCCGTGCTCTGCGACACCGTCGATCGCGGTGGACAGGCAGACCGCCTCGACCTGGGACGCATCGAGCTCCCGCCACCAGCGCGGCAGCCGCGAACCGGAAGTGGGACCGGAACCGGAACCCGCACCGGGACCGGAACCCGACCCCGACCGTGCCCCCAGCGGCGCAGCGTCCACCCCGTACTCCTCGCCGAACCACCAGTACAGGTGCCAGACGTAGTCCCGCCACCCGGCGACCTGCCGGACGAACCCCTCGACGCTGGCGAGCGGCGCGGCCTGGTCCTGGTAGGCGGCCACCGCAGCCGCGATCGCCGCGCGGGGGTCGAGCACCCCGAGGTTCATCGGCACGCTCAGCAGCGAGTGCGCCATCGTCCAGTCGTTCGTCAGCACGGCGTCCTCGTAGGGGCCGAAGTCGCCCAGCCGCACCTCGACGAAGTCGGCCAGGGCCGCGTCGGCCTCGGCAGCGGTGACCGCGAACCGCCGTCGGTCGTCCTTCCCGACGAACTGCGCGACACCGTCCCGCTCCCACCGGTCCAGGTCGTCGCGGACCTCGGCGTCGACGTCGTCCTCGGTCGGCCACCACGGGTCGGGCAGCCCGAGCGTCGTCGCGCCCTTCGGCGGGGGCTGCCGGTTGTCGGCGTCGTGGCTGAACTGCCCGCCGACCGGTGCGTCCCGGTCCATCAGCCAGCCTTCGCGCCGCCGGACCTGCTCGTAGAACGTCTCCATCAGGAACCGGTCGCCACGCCCCGAGGCCCACGCGCCGAACTCGTCCTCGCTCGTCACGAAGCCGCGGCTCGGCAGGATCCGCGTCTCGTGGCCCCAGTGCCGGACCTGGCCGCGCAACCGACGCGAGGGCGGGTCGATCGCCTCCAGGTCGTCCCGCCCGACCAGGGCATCGCGCAACTGGTCGACGCGGACGTGTTCCGCTCGGTCGCCGAGCTCGCGCACGCGGTGCCGCAGGGCGCTCAGCCAGAGGTGCGCCTTCGCCCGGTGCATCGGCCGGGCGGTGAAGAACTCGCGGGCCTCGACCACGAGCATCGGCCCGCCGTCGTCGAACTGCGGGCCGTACTGCCCGGGCAGGACCAGGCGGGCGCGTGGGGCATCGGTCACCCTCGGGACGCTACGCGAGCGCCGGTGGCCGTGTCGGTCGGTGGCCACCGGACGCGCTGGGCGCACGCTGGGATCGGACTGGAGGCCCGGCTCGCCTCCGCCACACGGCGCACCCTGGCCACGGGTCGCGTCGTGCTCAGTCCGTCGCGCCGGCGGGTGGGTCGACGAGCAGGCCGACGCGGTCGGCCAGGTAGTCGGCCAGCGGCACCGCGGTCGCGGCCGTGGGGGACCAGCGCACCATCGGCACGTCCCCGTCGACGTCGACGTACAGCACGCCGTCGCTGCCGACGAGTCCGTCGTCGAGCGGGATCGGGACGGCCCCGTGGTTGACCGTGTCCCCCGCATCGAAGTGACCGCGCACCGCGGCGGCCCGGTAGGCCCGACGGGTCTCCATGGACACCGACTGGAACTGCGCACGCCCTGGGTCGGTCACGCGGGTGATCGTGCCGGTCGCCCAGACGCGGCCGCCGGTCTCGAGCGACGACCCGAGCAGCAGGGCCCCGACCCGCCACACCCGGCCGAGCGATCGCATGGACGCCTCGCGCCGGATGCCGAGCACCGGCTTCGGCACGACGTACTCGCCGAGCGCCTCGTCGGGGACGTTCGCGGCCCGCAGCGTCCTGGCCGCGTCGTCGAGCAGCTCCCGCGTCCTGGCCACACCGTCCGTCACGTCCACCGAGCCTAGACGCGCGGGCCGGTCGCCCGCGCAGCCGACCGGGTAGGTGCCCGCCCGGGTGCCCGTCGACGTCCGTGACGACGACCCGCGCGGCGCCGACGGACGGCGGACACCGTCCCGCTCGTCACCATCACGGCGCCGGCGGTGATGAGGATCGCGGCCACCAGGGGGACGAGCCAGCCCCGCGAGCCGTTGACCACCTGGTTGACGTACCCGACCCGGGGGACGCTGTACCAGACGACGCCGCGCACCTGGACGGCTGCGACGGGGGCATCGGCGCGGGCGTTGGCGTCGCCCTTGACGACGAAGGTCCGCGAGCCGTCCGACGACGACGCGATCGACACCACGCGGTGGCTGATCACGGCCGACTGTCCGGACACGATCTGGTACGTCATGACGTCGCCGACGCGGATGTCGTCGATCGGGGTGGGGCGGACGACGAGCAGCGTGCCCGGGGGGAGCGAGGGCTCCATCGACTGCGTCAGGACCGTGAGCGGTGTCGAGCCGCTCGCCTTCGGCACGACGATGAGCACCACGGCCAGCCCTGCCACGATCAGCAGCATCCCGGTGCTCAGGCCGAGCAGGACGGCGTGCAGGACCGCTCGCCACCCGGTCCGCGGCGCCGCGCCACCCGACGTCATGCGCCGCACCGGATGGACGGTCCGTTGTTCTGCGTGAACAGCGTGACCGTGCCGCTGCCGGCGACCGTGGTGGTCGGGTTCCCGTTGCTGTCGAGCGCCTTGACCACGACCGTCTGGGTGCCGGTCGTCGCGGCGGGGGCCAGGTCTTGCGGGGCGAGCGTGATGAACCCGGAGTACGTCTGCGCCCGCGAGCCGACCATCGTGCCGTTCACGTACGCGGCGTACCAGGTGTCGGCGGGGCGGGACGAGTCCGGCCACCGGACGTCGACGTAGTTGTTGCTGTGGTCGGTGCAGGTCAGCGCCGCGGCGGCCGCGGGCGTGGTCAGCGAGAAGCCGCCCGTGACCGTCGCCGACCGCCAGCTGCCCGAGCTCGTCGACAGGCCGATGACGACGTTCGCGGTGCTCGATGCCGGGGCCGACGCACGCGGGGTGCTCCGTGTGCACCACACGGTGCTCGCGCCGGCGGCCAGGGACGACGTCATGCTCGGCAGTGACGCCCAGGTGCCGGTCACCGATCCCGTCCCGACGGCGGCGCTGGTCGTGCACGCGGCGGTGGATGCCACCGGCCATGCGACGACGTCGACGGTCTGGGCCAGGGCAGCCGAACTGCCGGCAACGGTGGACACCGTGGTCGTGGTGGTGCCGGCGAGGGTGCCGGTGTTCGTCAGCGTGACGGGCTTCGTCATCGCGGGCACGGAGTCCGAGAACGTCACGGTCATCGCGTCGGTCCCGCTGATGCCGGCGGTCAGCGTGCCGATCGTGGTGCTCGACGTCGTTCCGGCGCTGGAGGTCCAGAGTGCCCACGCCGCACTCGAGCCACCGACGACGAAGGTCGCGCTGAGCACGAGCGCGAGGGCGATGCGCAGCCGGCGGGTCACGGTGCCACCTGCGTCCCGGTCACAGTGAGGGTGAACGAGGTGACGGCACCCGCCACGCTCTGCGGGGCGTTCTGGGCCAGTGCGACCTCGACGCACGCGGTACTGCTCGCCCCCGCGGCGAGGGTGGACCAACCACTGCCGGTGTCGAACGACGCGAGGGGTCCGCTCGTGCCGCCCAGTCCGGCACGGCACGCCGACGCCGACGCGACGCCGGTGGTCTTCAGGGTCTGCGCACCGAGCACGACGGCGTCGGTGGTGCCGGCGGACGAGACCGTGGTCGCCGTGGTCGTCACGCGGAGCGACAGGGGGACCGTGCCGGTGTTCTTCACGGTGAACGAGCCGACGGTGCTCGACCCCGGACCGATCACCGTGGTGTTCATCGCCGACAGTTGGCCGACCGTCAGCGTCGCGGTGCCCGACTTGACCGTCGCGGCCCGGGTGCTGGCTGCGGCGTTCCAGAGCGCGTAGGTGCCGCCGGTGCCGAGCAGCGACAGCAGGACACCGGCCACCAGCACGAGTGCCGAGGGCAGCAGCCACCGGTGGTGTCGGGCCGCGCGGTGGCGGCCGTGCGTCGTCGTGGTGCGGGTCATCCTCGTTCACCCCCCGGTGCATCGTGGTCGACGGTGGTGGGACCGGCGCGGTCGGCGGATCAGGGACCGACCGCGCCGGGGGTCAGGAGCCGATCGCGGTCTGCGTCAGCGTGAAGGCGAGCGCGCCGACGTTGACGGTGCCGTTCTGCCCGGTGGTCGCGGACGACGGCAGCTCGATCGTGAACAGGACCTTGACGGCCGAGGTCGCGGTCGAAGGTGACACGACGAAGGTGTTGGCGTTCGACGTGGACTGCACGACCGACGTGCTCGCCGAGGTCACCGACAGGGTCTTCGTCGTCGCCGCGACCAGGGCCGCGTCGCCGGTGATGCTCTGGGTGGCGTAGGTCAGGTTCGCCTTGAGGTCCTGGCCGGTCGCCCCGATGTTGAGGGTCTGCGTGAACTGGTACTTGTTGCCCGGCACCATCAGCACGCTGGCCGGGTTGATCGTGGCGGAGCGGCCGTTCGTGACGTCCGTCCAGACGCCGTCGTTGGCGGCGCTCAGCGTCAGGGTGCCGGAGCTGACCGCGGTCGCGGCGGTGGAGGCGTTGGCGTTCCACAGGGCGAACGTGCCAGCGCCGCCCAGGAGCAGTGCGACGCCGGCAGCGCCGGCGATGGTTCCGGTGATGATCTTGTGCAAGGAGTGTCCGTTTCCGCGCAGGGGAGCGCGCTTCGAGCCAGCGGCACGATGGTTCGGGTCGAGGTGCCGGTGGGACGGTGTCTGTCGAGCCCGTGGAACGACGGGTCGCGGCTGACCGGTGCCGGGGAGGACCGCCGGGCTCCGGAGCAGGGGGCGCTCGGGCGGGCTGGGTCGCTCCTGAGATCGACGGTACAGGTCCCCCAAACGGCCGACAACACGATCCATGCTTTTTCATGGACCCAAAACAGGGGTCATTTTCGTCCCCGAGAGTGCGGACACGATCTGTACCCCGGTCTGGTGGCCGCGCTCCAGGAATGGGCGCACGGTGCGACCGGTTGCAGGCCACGGAACGAGGAGGACCCAGATGGGCATCGTGCGCTGGTTGTTCGACGCGCAGATCGTCATCGGTGACCAGACGGTGCTCTGGCGCGAGGTGATCGGCAACGTCTTCGGCCTGCTCAGCGCGCTCGGTGGCATGCGTCGCCGGATCTGGGCCTGGCCCGTCGGCATCGTCGGCAACGTCCTGCTCTTCACGGTCTTCATGGGTGCGCTCTTCGACACCCCGAACCCGGTGAACCTGCTCGGCCAGGCCGGCCGTCAGGTGGTGTTCGTGGTCGTCAGCGTCTACGGCTGGTACCGGTGGACGCATCGTCCTGCCGAGGCGACCACCGTGATCGACCCGCACTGGGCCTCCTGGCGGGCCCGCGCGTTGCTGGTTGTCGCGCTGGTGGGCGGCACCGCCCTGCTGACGCCGCTGTTCCGGGCCCTCGGGTCCTACGAGCCGGTGTGGAGCGACGCGTGGATCTTCGTCGGTTCGCTGCTGGCGACGTACGGCATGGCGAAGGGATGGGTCGAGTTCTGGCTCGTCTGGGTCGCGGTCGACCTGGTCGGCGTCCCGCTGCTGTTCTCGGCCGGCTACTACGCCTCTGGACTGATGTACGTGGTCTACGGCGTCTTCACGCTGACCGGGTTCTTCGTCTGGATGCAGCAGCGGACGAAGCCCTCGGCCGCGCCGGTGACGGTCGGCTGACCCCACAGGCTGCACCGGAGCAGGATGGGCTGATGAGCGATGGCGCGTTCGTCACCGGGTGGCGGGTGTACCGCGCCCGTCGGTCCGAGTTCCTCGACCCCGTGCGGGTCCGACGTCGTACGGTCGTGAGCGGGATCGTCGCAACGGTCGCGGGCGCGGCCGTCGTGGTCACGCAGCTGCTGTGGGACTGGACCGGGGTGTCCGAGCCGGCGGCCGTCGGCGCCGCGGTGGCGTTCGCGGCGGCGATCGGGTGCCTCGTCGCCACGTTCCTCCGAACCAGCCGGAAGCTGCAGGCGCAGCCGTTCTCGCCACTCCCCGGGGGATGGCGCCGCGACGAGCGGATCGGCGCGCAGTTCACCGCCCGGCCGCCCGCGCTCGACCCCGAGGACCGTGACGCCGTGCTCGACCGCGCGGACCGCAGCGTCGAGCCGGCGATCGCGAGCATCGATCGTCTGCGGTGGATCCCGACGGGCTGGTTCGCCGCCTGCATCGGCGTGATCGCCGTCGAGTTCGCCTCGACCGACGGGCTGGTCCCCGTGCTGGTGCCGGTGGTGTTCGGCCTGCTGCAGGGTGGCACCGCGGCCGCGGCGATCACCTGGCTGGGCCGCGCCGAGCTCACCCGCCGGCGGGTCGCCATGACGCCGGCGGTGGAACCGACGCCACCGCTGCCCGGACGGAACACCGAGCCGCGCGGGTCGAAGGTCGTCCTGCCCGACCAGTGAGTGGTGACCCCCCGGTCTGGGACGCGACAAACCGAGCGGCATGCGGTGAGATCACAGAGTGGACACCCTCACTGACGACACGATCGTCGAAGAACAGACGATCGCGGAGCGCCTGACCCGGGCCGCCATCCGCGCCTACCGCATGTACGCCTTCACGGACGTCGATGCCGCCGTGGTCGCCGAGGTCGCGGGCGTGCCGGTCGACGTGGTCACCCGGGCGTTCCCGTCGTGGGACGCGCTGCTGCTGGTGACGTACGACTACTGGACCCAGTTGCGGGGCTCGACCCGCCGTCGGAAGCCCACCTGCGCCATCGAGCACGTCCGGATGACCCTGGCTGAGGACATCGCCGACCCCGGTCTGGTGCGGGTGCTGGCCGGCGTGATCAACATCGCCGGTGCCGAGACGAGCTTCGCCGAGCTGTTCCGCAAGCGCTACGAGGACTACGCGACCCAGCTCGCCACCGCCCTGCGCCGCGACTTCGATGCCGGCGTCGAGACGTCGGTGATCGCGCCCGAGCGGGCGGCCACCCAGCTGCTTGCCCTGTACGAGGGCTTCCAGATCCAGCTGCTCGTCCGCCCCGGCATCGACGTGCTCGCCGAGTGGGACGAAGCCGTCCGTGGTCTTCGTGCGGCCTGGCGCCGTCCGCGGTCCGTCCAGGCCTGGGACCTCGACGCCGTCCCGACCTCGCCGATCCTGCCCGTCTGACCCGGCTGACAGCATGCCCGGTCTGGCAACCACTTGCCAAACTGGAAAGTAGTTGCGATGATGGAGTCTCCGAGAGGGGACACCATGGACGACACCGCCACCAGCAGCATCGGTCCGACCGAGGCACGAGCGCTGCTCGAGCACGCCGACCGCACCAGTCGTCGCGCGCACGACGCCGTGCGCTGGCCGTACGTCGGCTTCATCACCGCACTCGGCGTGTCGACGGCGCTCGGCACGCTCGCGATGGGACTCACCACGGGGACCGCCTTCGCGGCCGTCTACGTCGGCACACTCGCTACTGTGTTCGCCCTGATGCTGTGCTTCCTCATCGCGATCCGGGGACGATCCGCCTTTGCACGCAGCCGCCGCTGGACCGTCTACATGGCGAGCTGGACGGTGACCTACTGTGCGGCGATCGCGGTCGTGGCCTGGGTGCACGGATCGGTCCTGTGGTCCGGCATCACGTCGGGGCTGGTCCTGGTCGTCGCGCTGGCCTGCGCCGCGTGGGAGTCGCGGTCGTGACCGTGTCGCAGGGGACCCACCCGCGGCACCGGCTCGACGACGTGTTGCAGAACGCCGTGCGGTTCTCGGTCATGGCGGCGCTCGACCGAGCGGGCACCCTCGGCTTCCGCGAGGTCCGCGATGCCGTCGAGATCACCGACTCGGCGCTCAGCAAGCAGGTCACGACGCTCGAGGCCGCCGGGTACGTCGCCGTCGGCAAGGCCTTCGTGGGCAAGACACCGCGCACGTCGCTGACCCTGACACGCACAGGGCGCGCCGCCTGGCGCGCGCACCTGGACGCGCTCCGTCTGATCGCGGGGGGCGACGCGGCGCTCTGAGCGCGCGCCGAGACGGACTGGAGGCCCGGTGCCTGCCTGCACCGAGCCTCCGTTCCGTCATCTGGTCGCGGTGCTACGCGCGCAACCAGACCGTCCCCACACCCGTCAGGGCGCCGTCTGCCACCGGCGCCGAGGCGAGCAGGAGCTCACCCGCCGGCAGGTCGTAGGGCACGTCGGTGAAGACCGTCACGCTCGTCCACCCGTTCGGACGGCGGAAGGCCAGCACGTCGTCGCGGCCGGTCTCGAGCCACTCCAGGTGTTCCTCGGACTGCAGCTGACCGCGCAGACCGAGCGCCTTGCGGTACAGGTTCAGTGTGGAGCCGGGGTCGGTGTCCTCGGCCTCGACACTGCAGTCACCGAACCACGCCGGCTGCGGCAGGTGCGCGCCGCCGGTGCCGAAGCCGAAGCTCGGACCGGACCGGGTCCAGGGGAGCGGGACGCGGCAGCCGTCGCGGCCGACGTCGACGCCCGGGTTCCGGAAGAACGCCGGGTCCTGGCGTTCAGCGTCCGGGATGTCCCCGACCTCCTGCAGCCCGAGCTCCTCGCCCTGGTACAGGTACGCCGACCCGGGCAGGGCGAGCTCGAGCATGGTGGCCGCGCGGGCACGGCGCAGGCCGAGCTGCTGGTCGAGCACGTCCTGCGACCCACCGGCCAGCAGCCAGGCGCCGCCCTGCTTCTCGTCGCCCGTGCGGGGCGGCAGGGCGTACCGGGTGGCGTGCCGGACGACGTCGTGGTTGGAGAACACCCACGTCGTCGACGAGCCGGACTGCTCGGCGAGCCCGAGGTTGAACTCGATGATGCTGCGGAACGCGCCGGCGTCGAAGTCGGCTTCGAGCAGGTCGAAGTTGAACGCCTGCCCGAGCCCCTCGGCGCTGGCGTAGCGGGCGCGGCGGTCGGCGGCGACCCACGCCTCGGCGACCGCGGTGCGGGCCGGGGTGTACTCGTCGAACACCTGGCGCCACTCCGCGTAGATCTCGTGCACGTCGTCGCGGTCCCACAGCGGGTGCGACCCGTCCTTCGGCATCGCGGACAGCTCGGCCCAGGTCGGCAGCACGTCGCCGAGGTCCTTCGACAGCCCGTGCGCGACGTCGATGCGGAAACCATCGACCCCGCGGTCGGACCAGAACCGCAGCGTGTGCAGGAAGTCGTCGCGGACCTCGCGGTTGGCCCAGTTCAGGTCCGGCTGCTCCGTCGCGAAGCTGTGCAGGTACCACTGGCCGTCGCCGACGGCGGTCCAGGCCGGACCACCGAAGATCGAGACCCAGTCCGCGGGTGCCTGCTCACCGTGCTCCCCGGTGCCGTCACGGAAGACGTAGCGGTCGCGCTCGGGGGAGCCCGCCGGGCTGGCGAGCGCCTGACGGAACCAGGCGTGCCGATCGCTCGTGTGGTTCGGCACGATGTCGACGATCACCCGGATGCCGGCAGCGTGCAGCGCCGACACCATGGCGTCGAAGTCGTCCAGCGTGCCGAGCCTCGGGTCGACGTCACGGTAGTCGTCGACGTCGTAGCCGCCGTCGGCCAGTGCGGACGGGTAGAACGGGCTGAGCCAGACGGCCTCGATGCCGAGGGACGCCAGGTACAACACCCGCTCGGTGATCCCGGGCAGGTCGCCGATGCCGTCGCCGTTCGCGTCCGCGAAGGAACGGGGGTAGATCTGGTAGACGCTGGCCTGGCGCCACCAGGTCTCGTCGGAGCGGGTGGTGGTGTGGGCCGGCAGGGTGTCGGTCATGGCGTTCCTTCCGTGGTGCGGGGCGTCGGGCTGTCGGGCCGACTCGTCACTTGATGGCGCCCTGGGTCACCCCGGACATCACCCAGCGCTGCGTGAGCACGTAGACGATGATCGACGGGGCCATGGCCATCAGGTACGAGGCGAACGACACGTTGTAGTTGTTGCTGAACTGGCTCTGGAAGATCTGCTGCAACACCGGCAGGGTCTGGAGCGCCGGGTTCGCCGTGATCAGCGCCGGCATCATGTAGTCGTTCCACGACGCCAGGAAGGCGAAGATGCCGACCGTGGCGCTCATCGGCGCGAGCAGCGGGAACAGCAGCCGCCAGAAGACCTGGCCGACACTCGCACCGTCGATGCGGGCGCTCTCCTCGAGCTCACCCGGGATCGACCGCAGGAACGCCGTGAACAGCAACACGCTGAACGACAGCTGGAACATGACGTGCAGGATCGCGACGCCGAGCGGGTTGTCGAGCCCGACCATGCCCGTCAGCTTCACCTGCGACAGCGCGAGCACCGGGAACGGCAGGAACATCGCCGCCAGCAGGTAGAAGAACGACCAGCGGAACAGCCGGTGCTGCCAGTTGTGCGAGATCGCGTACGCGGCGAACGAGGCGAGCAGGATCGTGCCCGACACCGAGATCGCGGCGACGAACACCGACACCCCGAACGCACGGGGGAAGTCGGTCAGTTTCCATGCCTGCACGAACCCGTCGACGCTGAACGGAGCCGGCAGCGAGAATGCGTTGCCGTCGAGCGCCTGACCGGTCGTCTTGAACGCCATCACGACGGTGACGTACAGCGGGACCAGCACGGTCAGCGTGCAGACCGCCAGGATGATCGTCAGCGGCCAGTTCCAGCCGCCGTTCTTCGACCGCCGACCACGCGTGCCGTCGGCGTCGACGGACCGCATGCTGCCGGTCTGGGTGGTGCCGGGCTGCAGGGGTGCTTGGAGCGTCATGAGAACAGGGCCTTCCCGCGGCTGAGCCGCAGCTGCACGAGCGCGAGGACGACGGTGATGACGAAGAAGATCGTCGCGTTCGCCATCTGGTAGGAGTAGTCACCGCTGTTGAAGCCGTTGAAGATCGACATCGCGACGCTCGTCGTCGAGGTCCCCGGTCCGCCGGCCGTCAGACCGACGATGATGTCGTACGCGTTCAGGAAGTTCTTGAACCCGAGGATCAGGTTGATCACGATGTAGCCCGCGGTGAGCGGCATCGTGATCGAGATCAGCTGCCGCCACGACGAGGCTCCGTCGATGGCTGCGGCCTCGTACACCTCACCGGGGATCGCGAGGACGCCCGCGATGTAGATGAGGAGCGTGCCGGGGATGGCCTGCCACGTGGTGACGATGACGATCGCGACCCACGCCAGGTCGGGGTTCGCCAGGATGCTCGTCTCCAGCGGCGCGAACCCGAGCGACGTCGCCAGGGCCGGCACACTGTTCGAGAACAGGAACGAGAACACGTAGGCGATGACGATGCCCGAGATCACCATCGGCAGCACGAAGACCGCACGCAGGGCGACCTTCGCGCGGATCCGGCTGGTCAGCGCGATCGCCAGCAGCAGCGCCAGGGCGTTGACCACGAGCACGGTGACGAGCGAGAAGCCCATCGTGAACAGGTAGGCGTTGAGGATCGCGGGGTCCGAGAAGATCGCCAGGTAGTTCGTCAGCCCGGTGAACCCGAACTCGCCGAACCCGACCGAGTCCGTGAAGCTCAGGACGATGCCCATCACGGCGGGCACGGTGATCGCCAGCGTGAAGACCACGAGCGTCGGCAGCAGGAAGGCCAGGAACACCGGCTGGATGCGGTGCGAGTGGGGTCGACGGGCGCGTGTGGCTGGTGCGCTCGCCGTGGGGAGGCCGTCCGGGGTGGAGTCCGGGCTGCCGGGGCGGGGTTCGTTCCGGCGGTTGCCGCCGGATGACGTCGTGGCGATGGCCATGGTGATCGTCTCCTCGGTCCGCAGACCGGGTCAGGCCTTCCGACGCGCGACGCGCGCCCAGTCGGCATCGAGTGTGCGGAGCTGCGGAGCGGGGGCGCCGCCGAGCGCGATCGTCTGCGCGTAGTTGGCGACCGGGATCTCGGCGGGGACGAGCTGCGACGTGCCGAGGTAGAACGCGGCGTCGTCGTAGTACTGCTGCATGCCCTTGAGGGTCGGGTTGGCGACCGGTGGCGAGTCCTTGCGGGTCCCGAAGCCGTTGTTGTCGGCGTTGTACTTGTCCGCCACCTCGGACGACATCAGGAACTTCAGGAACTCGCGCGCGGCGTCCTGCTTCTTCGACGCCTTGGGGATCCAGAGCGCCAGGTCGACGTTGACCCGCACCTTCAGGTCGTTCGGGTCGTCGGTCACCGGCAGCGGGAAGGTACCGAGGTCCATGTCGGGGGACGTCTTGGCGATCTCGATGAGCGCCCACGGCCCCTGCAGGTACATGGCCGACTCACCCTTGGCGAACGCCAGGTTGCCGTCGCCGTACGCGCGGCTGGCGGCGTTCTTGTTCGACCACTTGGCGATCTGCTCGACGCGGCCCATCGGTGCCTCGAAGTCCTTCGAGAACGAGACGGGTGACGACGGGCCGACGCTGGTGCCCTCCTTCTCGAGGGCTGCGAAGGTCGACTTCACGTCGAGCATGCCGCCGATCGAGTAGTCGAACATGCCCTGGGCGATGGTCCAGGTGTCCTTGTAGGTGTTGTAGAACGGCGTGACGTCCGCCGCGAGCAGCTTCTCGCACACGGCGGTCAGCTCGCTCCAGGTCGTCGGGATCTCGATGCCCTGCTCGGCGAAGATCTTCTTGTTGTAGATCACCGATGCGGCGGTCACCGAGTAGGGCAGCGCGTTCCGCTCACCCGGGTACGACGCCGTCTGCTCCATGAGCGTCCAGAGGTCCGGGTTGATCGCCTTGGCCTCGTCCATGTCGGACAGGTCGGTCAGCGCGCCGTGCTCGACGAACGAGACCATCGCGTAGTTGTAGTTCAGGCACCCGAGGTCCGGCGGCGAGCTCCGCACGAAGTCCGCCGGCAGCGACGACGTCGAGTCGCGGACGACCCGGATCTTCGACTGGCTCTTGTGGAACTTCGCGATGACGTCGTCGAAGTACCCGATGACCTCGGGCTTCGACACGTAGAACGTGATCGTCTCGGTGCCGCCCGAGGACGAGGACATCGGCGCGCATCCGGCGAGCGCGAAACCGCTGGCGATGCCACCGGCTCCGAGCAGGAAGGAGCGTCGACTGAACCCGGCAGGCTTCCGTGTCGTGGCGTGTGCTTGCACGTCGTCTCCGTTCGACCGGGCCCGGCGTCCTTGCCGTCCTGGTTCCGCGTCCGGCTCCGATGCCGTCCGCATGACTAAATGTAGCGAGAAAATCTAATAGCGCAAGGAATGCGTGGCGCGATATCCTCGCGACATGCCCGGCACCCGCGTCACCGCCCGTGGGTCGAGCACCGAGACGGTGCTCGACCACGCCTTCGCCGCGCGCGCCTTCACGGCGACCGACGCCATGCACGCCACCGGGCTCACGCGCTCGACCGTCCTGGCCGCCTGCGACGAACTCGTCCGGCTCGGCTGGATCCGCGAACTCCGCGACGCACGCGCCGTCGGGCAGTACCGCATCGGGCGTCCGGCGAAGCGCTACGGGCTCGACGAGCGCGCGGGCGTGGTCGTCGGTGTCGACGCCGGGCAGCACCGCGTCACCGTGTTCGTCGCGGACCTGCGCGGAAGCGTCCTGGCCCGCGCCGAAGGGACCCCGGGCGCGGACGACCTCGACGTGGACGTCCGCCTGGGGACCGTGTCCGACACCATCGCCCGAGCACTGTCATCGGCCGGCGTCGCCGCCGAACGGGTCCTCGTCACCACGATCGGCGTCCCCGCACCGGTCGCCGCCGACGGCACCTCGTTGCCTGGCGACGGCGGCTACTGGGCCGCGATGAACCCGGGGTTCGACGGCGTCACCGGCCACGGACTCGTCGTCGTCGAGAACGACGCCAACCTCGCCGCGGTCGCCGAGCGCGACCTGCGTGGCGATGCGTCGTTCGCCGCGCTGCTGGCGGGCGAGCGTCTCGGCACCGGTCTGGTCGTCGACGGCCGCCTGCTGCGCGGCTCGCACGGCGGGGCCGGCGAGATGCGTGTGCTCAGCATGGTCACGGGCGTCGGGTCGGCCGACGGCCTGGGTCGCGCGGCGAAGGACCTGGTGGACGCCGCCGGACAACAGGACCGGATCGCCCCCGGCACGCCGCTCGCGGCTGCCGTGCGCGCCGGCCGGACCGACGCTGCGGCCGTGTTCGCCGCCGCACGCAGCGGTGACCCCGTGGCGCTCGACGTCGTGGAGCAGCTCGGCGACCGGCTGGCGCGGGTGTGCGTCGTGCTCGCGAGCCTGCTCGACATCGACCGCGTGGTCGTCGCCGGTGCCATCGCACAGCCGGCCGGAGCCGTGATCGACCACGCGCAGACACTGCTGCACGAGTGGAGCCTGGACCCCGTGCCGGAGATCGTCGCCTCGACGCTCGGCGCGGACGTCGTCGTGCACGGTGCCATCGCCCTGGCGCTGGACGTCGTGCAGGACGACCCGCTGTCGCTCGCACTGCCCGCGGCTCGTGCGTCGTCGCACCGGCAGCCCGTCGTCGACGCGGTCCAGCAGCCCGTGCCCGTCGAGACGCCCGCTGCGGTCTAGGAACGCCCCCGGCGCCAGGACAGCACCTGACGGACGGTGACCTTCGAGCCGTACTGCGCGACCGAGTGGCGGAACAGGTACTGCGCGAACCACAGCAGCACGACGGCCACGGCGAACACCTCGACGATGCAGATCACGGACTCGAGCGGTGACAGCGCCCCGACCGCGTTCCGGACCATCGCGGTGATCGGGGTGAACGTGGGGAAGTACGTGAAGAACGCGGCCACCGGGCTGCTCGGGCTGGTCATCACGAAGAACGCCGCGTAGACCGGGATGATCAGCGCGAAGATCGCCGCCGACTGCAGGGTCGAGGCGTCCTTGATCGTCGGCACCGCCGCGCCGACGGCCACGAACAGGGCCGAGGCGAGCAGCACTCCACCGATCAGCAGCAGTGCGCCGACCACCATCCGCCACGGGTCGACCACGACGTGTCCGATGCGCCCGGCCAGCAGTGGGACGACGACCACGAGCGACAGCAGCCCGGGCACCAGGAACACCCCGATCTGCACGAGCCCGACCAGCAGCATCGCGACGACCTTGCCGCGGATCAGGTCACCAGCGGTCACCGTGGTCAGGATCATCTCGGAGATCCGGTTCTCCTTCTCCTCGACCACGACGGTCACCATGCGGGCCGCGAGCAGGAGCACCAGCCCGAAGAACGCGGCGACGTACACCAGCGGCGGGATGATCGACAGCCACCCCGGGGCCACCCGGCCGTCGGCGTAGGCGGTCACGTCGGCGGTCGGTGGTGATCGCAGGATGCTCACCGACTCCGGGTCGTCGACGTCGGCGGCGACGCTCTGCTCGAGCACGCGCTCTGCCAGCGACGAGTAGCCGCCGTTGCCGAACAGGCCGCGGTCCTTCGCGGTCACCTGGATCGCGCTGCTCGACGGGGTCTTCGGGAAGACGATCAGGGCGTCGAGGCGTCCGGCGACGACGTCCGCCCGGTCGCCGGACTCGTCCGTCGACGGTGTCCCGCCCCACCGCGCCGCGACGGACTCCGACACCAGGCCGGAGCGGTCGACGTAGTGGAACGGGGTCTTCGTCGCGGACGAGCTCGACACGACCGAGTCGGCCCCGGCGCTCTGTCCCACGCCGACCAACAGGGACACGACGACGATGACGAGCGGCAGCGCGAGGGTGCCGATCCAGAACGCGGGCTTCTTGACCGCGCGGACGAACTCGAACCGGATCACGGTGCCCAGGCGGCTCATCGGGCGCCCCCGGATGCGGGGACCGGCGCGGCCTCGTCGGCGCCGGCGTCGTGGCCGTACACCTGCACGAAGATCTCGTCGAGCGGGATCCGGCGCATCTCGAAGCCCGTGACGTGCACGCCGTCGGCGACGAGCGACGCCAGGATGTCGGAGCCGTCCGCCGCAGCGGTGCTCGAGGGCACCAGGTACGCGACGTGTCCCTCGTGTCGGGCGAGCTCGTAGAGCGGGGAGCGTGGGACGGCACCGTCGAGAGCGACCTTGGCCACCGCGCCGCCGAAGCGGTCCTGCACGTCCGGGATGGTGCCGTACGCGGCAGCGGTGCCGTCCTTGAGCAGCAGGATCCGGTCGCACAACCGCTCGACCTCGTCCATGTGGTGCGTGACCAGGACGACCGTCGCACCGTCGGCCTTGCGCTCGTCGACCAGGTCGAGCAGCAGTCGACGGTTGACCGGGTCGAGGCCCTTCGTCGGTTCGTCGAGGATCAGCAGCCGCGGGCGGTCCATGATCGTGATGCCGAGCTGCACCTTCTGCTGCTGTCCGCCCGACAGCTTGTCGACGCGGAGCTTCGCCTTGTCGCCCAGACCGACGCGGGCCAGGTAGTCCATCGACCAGGCCGTCGCGGCCGACCGGGGCATGCCGCGCAGCGCCGCGAAGTACGTCATCACGTCGATCACCGACTCCTTCCGGTACAGCCCGCGCTCTTCGGGCAGGTACCCGATGCCGCCGGTGGCCGGGCGGTAGGGACGTCCGTCGATCGTCAGGGAGCCGGCCGTGGGCGAGGTGATGCCGAGCAGTGCACGGATCGTCGTCGTCTTGCCCGACCCGTTGCTGCCGAGCAGTCCGAAGGTCTCCCCGGGGGCGACGTCGAACGACAACCCGTCCACGACGGTGCGGTCCCCGAACCGCATCACGAAGTCCTGCACGTCGATGCTCGCCCCGGCCATGGAGCCCCCTTCTCGTCGCGCCGAACATACCGGGTGCGCTTGTGCCCCGGCCTCCCAGCAGCGCTGCACCCTCGACGGGCACGATGGCGGAGATCGAGGGAGTCTCATGGACCGTTTCCGCAGGTTGCCGCTGCCCGTGCTGCTGCCCGTCATGTTCCTGGTCGCCGGAGGGGCGTACTTCGTCATCGGCCTCGCCACCACTGGCGGGCGAGAGGGGTTCGTCGGACGACTCGTGAGCGCGGTGTTCTACGCCGCTGGTCTGACCGCAGTCCTCGGCGTGTTGATCGCCCGGCTGCGTCGTCGCGCCGGTGGTGCCGCCGAGCTCAGCAGGATCCAGCGCTCGGTGAAGACCGGGTCGGTGCCGCCGGATGCCGACCCCACGAACTGGGTGCCGTCGCTCGAACGCCTGCAGCGGCAGTCCCGCAGGAACCGGTGGCTCGGTCCGCTCGTGTTCGGCTCGGCAACGGTGCTCGCCGTCTGGCTTGCCGTCACGAGCGGGCCCGTGTGGTGGTTGTTCGTGGTCGCGTTCGTCGGCTTCTTCGCCTGGACGACGTTCGAGACCCGACGAGCCCTCCGAACCCTTCCTGTGATGCTCGCGGATCTGCGCGGCCGGCCCCTGTCGCCGACGGCCCCGGACGCCGTGCCGCGAACGACACCCGGTGCTCGGTGGAGCCTGCCAGAGCAGACGATGACCGCGGACCCGTCCTCGGCCACCGGCACGACCACCGGTTCCGAAGCGGACACCGCCGAGCGCCGCTGACCGATCCGGTTCACGAACAGCGGTGTTCGTCGACCGGATCGGCCACGGCCACGGCCACGGCCCCGGACGAGGACCGCCGCGCCGCGGCCGGGGACCGGGAACCGGAGCACCGGGAGCCGGAGCACCGGCCGGGTACCCGGCCTAGGGACGCGGGATCGGGGCGAGGCGCGCGAGCTGGGTGACGTGGCCGGGCTCGAGTTCGTCGAGGGACGCGACCCCGAGCAGCCGCATCGTGCGCTCGATCTGCTCGGACAGGATCTGGATCATCCGGTCGACCCCGGCTTCGCCGCCCGCCATCAGCCCGTACAGGTACGCCCGCCCGACCATGGTGAACTTCGCTCCGAGGGCGACCGCGGCGACGATGTCGGCGCCGGACATGATGCCCGTGTCCAGGTGGACCTCGGTGTCCGCGCCCACCTCCTTGACCACCGACGGCAGCAGGTGGAACGGGACGGGCGCGCGGTCGAGCTGCCGTCCGCCGTGGTTCGACAGGGTGATGCCGTCGACGCCCATGTCGGTCAGGCGCTTGGCGTCGGCCAGGGACTGCACGCCCTTGACGACGACCTTGCCCTTCCACTGGGACCGGATCCAGGCCAGGTCCTCGTACGTGACCGTCGGGTCGAACATGTGGTCGAGGAGCTCGCCGACGGTGCCGGACCAGCGGTCGAGCGAGGCGAACGCCAGGGGCTCGGTGGTCAGGAAGTCGAACCACCACCACGGGCGGGGGATCGCGTTCACGATGGTCTTCACGCCCAGCTGGGGCGGGATCGAGAACCCGTTGCGCTTGTCGCGGAGACGGGCTCCGGCGACGGGGACGTCGACCGTGACCAGCAGCGTGTCGAAGCCGGCGGCCTCGGCGCGGGAGACCAGTGCCATCGACTTCTCGCGGTCCTTCCACATGTACAGCTGGAACCAGTTGCGGCCGTGGGGGTTGGCGTCGCGGACGTCCTCGATCGCGGTGGTGCCCATCGTGGACAGCGAGAACGGGATGCCCGCGCGGCCGGCCGCCCGGGCCCCGGCACGCTCGCCCTCGGTCTGCATCATCCGCGTGAACCCGGTCGGCGCGATGCCGAACGGGTACGCCACGTGCGCTCCGAGCACCTGGCGCGAGGTGTCGACGGTCGACACGTCACGCAGGATCGCCGGCGTGAACTCGATGTCCTCGAACGCCTGGCGTGCGCGGGCCAGCGAGATCTCGGCCTCGGCAGCACCCTCGGTGTAGTCGAACGCGGCCCGGGGTGTGCGCCGGGCCGCGATGTCCCGCAGGTCCCAGATCGTCAGCGCGGACTCGAGTCGACGGCGCCGGGCGTTCAGGTCCGGCTTCTTGAACTGCATGAGCGGCGCCAGGTCGTGCACCGTCGGCAGCTGCCGCTTCATGGGGGTCCGCCGGGTCGACGGTGTCCCCGGGGTCGCTGCCGGGGCCCCGGTGGCGGGGTCCACGCGGCGTTGGTCGTCGGTCGAGGTCATACAGACATCCTACGTCTCGGGGTGGATCGGTGGGCGGTTCGTGTCGTGGTCGGGGTGTAGCGGACCGGCTCGACCGTGCGCGCGACCACGGCGCGGAGCGCTTCGAGCGAGGCACCGCCGAGTCCGGCCAACCCGGCTGCCCGCGCCTGCACCAGGATGTTGCCGAGCGCAGTGGCCTCGACGGGACCGGCGAGCACGGGCAGTCCGGTCCGGTCCGCCGTCAGCTGGCAGAGCAACCGGTTCTGCGACCCTCCGCCGACGATGTGCACCTGTCGGATGTCCTTGCCCGTGACGCTCGAGATCGTCGACACGGTGTCGGCGTAGGCAGCGGCAAGCGACTCGAGGATCGACCGCACGAACTCCGCCGGTGTCGCGGGCGCACTCAGGCCGTGCGCGTCGCACCAGGCGGCGATGCGGGTCGGCATGTCCCCGGGGGGCGTGAAGGAGTCGTCGGACACGTCGAACACCGGCACCGGGGCCGTGACGGCCGCGGCGGAGGCGAGCAGGGCCTCCAGGTCGACGCGGTCGCCGTCGCGCTCCCAGGTGCGGACGCTCTCGGAGAGCAGCCACAGTCCGGACACGTTCTTCAGGAACCGGACGCGGCCGTCGACGCCGCCCTCGTTCGTGCAGTTCGCCAGCCGTGCCGCGTCGGTGAGCACCGGCGCGTCGAGCTCGACACCGACGAGCGACCACGTGCCGGACGAGATGTAGGCGAAGTCCGGCTCGGTCGCCGGCACGGCGACCACGGCACTCGCCGTGTCGTGGGAGCCGACCAGGGTCACCGGCGCCGACGTCTCGAGCAGGCCGGGGAGCAGGGGGCCGAGCTGGTCGCCCGGGTCACGCAGCGCCGGCAGCAGACCGGACGGGAGGCCCGCCGCAGCCCGCAGCGTCGGGTCCCATCCACGCGTGGTCGCGTGCAACAGCCCCGTGGTCGACGCGTTGGTGCGCTCGGCAGCCTGGACTCCGGTCAGCCAGTACCCGAGCAGGTCGGGGACCAGCAGTGCGCGGTCGGCCAGGGGGAGCAGCGGGTCGGCAGCGAACTGGAACAGCGTGTTGAACGGCAGGTGCTGCAGGCCGTTGCGGGCGTACAGCGCGGCGGCGTCGATCGCGGCGTGCACGGGTGCGACCCCCTGCTGGTGCCGCTCGTCGCGGTAGTGGTACGGCAGGCCCAGCAGCCGTCCCTCGCGCAGCAGCCCGTAGTCGACGGCCCACGAGTCGATGCCGATGCTGGCGACGTCGTGGTGCTGGCCGAACGCCGTGCGCAGGCCGTCGACCACCTGTCGGTACAGCTCGACGACGTCCCAGTGCAGGGCTTGACGGTCGTGCTCGTGCAGGGCCACGGGGCCGTTCGGGAACCGTGCGACGTGGTCCGTCCGCACGCCGTCGCTGTCGACGTGCCCGACGATGACCCGGCCGCTCGTGGCACCGAGGTCGACCGCTGCCACGCTGCCGCTGGTCGTCACGGCGACTACCGCAGGAACGCGGCCGCGACGCCCGCGTCGACCGGCACGTGCAACCCGGTGGTGTGGGAGAAGTCCGACGTGCAGATCGCGTACACGGCGTTGGCGACGTTCTCGGGCACGACCTCGCGCTTCAGGATCGTGCGCTGGGCGTAGAACGCGCCGAGGTCCTGTTCGTCGATGCCGTAGGTCTTCGCGCGGTTCGCACCCCACCCGGACGCGAAGATGCCCGAGCCGCGCACGACACCGTCGGGGTTGATGCCGTTGACCCGGATGCCGTGTTCGCCGAGCTCGGCCGCCAGCAGTCGCACCTGGTGGGCCTGGTCGGCCTTGGTGGCGGAGTAGGCGATGTTGTTCGGGCCCGCGAAGACGGAGTTCTTGCTCGAGATGTACACGATGTCGCCGCCCAGGCCCTGCTCGATGAGGACCTTCGCGGCGGCCTTCGACACCAGGAACGAGCCCTTCGCCATGACGTCGTGCTGCAGGTCCCAGTCCTGCTCGGTGGTCTCGAGCAGGCTCTTGGAGAGTGAGAGCCCGGCGTTGTTGACGACCAGGTCGAGCCCGCCGAAGTGCAGCAGGGTCTCTTGGACCGCCCGGGCGATGTCGTCGGCGCTCGTGACGTTCGCCGCGACGCCGATCGCCTGGTCCGGACCGCCGATCTCGGCCGCCGCGTCCTGCGCCTTCTGCAGGTCGAGGTCCGCGATGACGACCGCCGCACCCTCGGCTGCCAGGCGCTTTGCGATCGCCTTGCCGATGCCGCTCGCAGCGCCCGTCACCAGCGCGATGCGCGTGGCGAGCTGCTTCGGGGCGGGCATCCGCTGGAGCTTGGCCTCTTCGAGCGCCCAGTACTCGATGCGGAACTTCTCGGCCTCGTCGATCGGGGCGTAGGTGCTCAGCGACTCGGCGCCGCGCATGACGTTGACCGCGTTGCCGTAGAACTCGCCGGCGACGCGGGCGGTCTGGGCGTCCTTGCCGTACGAGAACATGCCGACGCCGGGGACCAGCACGACGAGCGGGTCGGCGCCGCGGATCGCGGGGGACTCCGGCGTCGCGTGGCGCTCGTAGTACGCCTGGTAGTCCTCGCGGTACTGCTGGTGGAGCTCGTGCAGCCGGGCGATCTGGTCCTCGACGGAGGCCGTCGTCGGCAGGTCGAGCAGCAGGGGCTTCACCTTCGTGCGCAGGAAGTGGTCCGGGCAGCTCGTGCCGAGGGCCGCCAGCTGGGGCGCCTTCTCGCTCGCCAGGAAGTCGAGCACGACGTCGCTGTCCGTGAAGTGCCCGACGACGGGCTTGTCGTGGCCGGCGATGCCGCGGATCGTCGGTGCCAGGGCCGCCGCCCGTGCACGTCGTTGGTCGGTCGGCAGAGCACCGAAGCCGGCGCGCGGGGGACCGAACGGCTGGTCCGTGCCGTGCTGGGCGATGTACGCCTCGGCGGTGTCGATGATCCAGCGCGAGTTCGCCTCGGCCTGCTCGCCGGTGTCACCCCATGCGGTGATGCCGTGGCCGCCCAGGATGGTGCCGATCGCCTCGGGGTGCTGCTGCTGGATGGCGGCGATGTCGAGCCCCAGCTGGAACCCCGGCCGGCGCCAGGGGACCCACACGACCTTCGCGCCGAAGATGCGTTCCGTCAGCGCCGGTCCGTCCGCTGCCGTCGCGATCGCGATGCCGGCGTCCGGGTGCAGGTGGTCGACGTGTGCGGCACCGACCAGGGCGTGCATCGCGGTGTCGATGCTCGGAGCAGCCCCACCGCGACCGAACAGGCAGTGGTCGAACGCGGCGACCATGTCGTCCTCGTGCTCGACCCCCGCGTACACGCCACGGAGCGCTCGGACCCGGTCGAGTCGCAGCACCGCCAGGCCCGCCGGGGTCAGCGTGCCGAGGTCGCCCCCGGAGCCCTTCACCCACAGCAGCTCCACCGGTTCGCCGGTGACCGGGTCGGTGTCGGTACCCTTCGCCGAGGTGTTGCCGCCGGCGTAGTTCGTGATCCGCGGATCCGAGCCGAGCGCGTTCGAGCGCGCGATGAGCGCACTGACGGTGGCGTCTGCTGACGTGGGCTGCGGTGCGGGGTCCACCCGGGCCTCCTGGCTGGTGTCGGTCATGGTGCTGTGCGTTCCTTCGTCGTTCCGTGCGCCGGTCAGGCGCCCCAGCCGGCCTGCACGCCGCCGACACGGTCCTCGGCGATCTGCCGCTGGTACCCGGACTCCTGGTACGCGCGCATCGGGTTCGCGGGGAGCCCGCGGGACTCGCGCCAGGCGGCGAGGTCCGCGCGGACGTCGGTCTGGTACGCGTCCATGAAGACCTCGTTGGCGCCGAGGACGTCGTGCGATTCCTGTGCAGCGGTCAGGGCGACGCGGTCGAGCAGCAGTGCGCGGGCGGTCATCTCCTGCACGTTGAGCACGGAGCGGATCTGCCCGGGGATCTTGTCCTCGATATTGTGGCACTGGTCGAGCATGAACGCGACGTCGGGGTTGTCGTAGCCGCCGCCGCGGATCACCTCGACCAGGATCCGGAACAGCTGGAACGGGTCGGCCGCGCCCACGATCAGGTCGTCGTCGGCGTAGAAGCGCGAGTTGAAGTCGAACGAGCCGAGCTTGCCGAGGCGCAGCAGCTGCATGACGATGAACTCGATGTTCGTGCCGGGGGCGTGGTGGCCGGTGTCCAGGCAGACCATCGCCTTGTCGCCCAGGGCCGCCGTCTGCACGTAGCTGGTGCCCCAGTCCGGGACGTCGGTGTGGTAGAACGACGGTTCGAAGAACTTGTACTCCAGCACCAGACGCTGCTGGGGGCCTAGGCGGTCGTAGATCGTGCTGAGGGAGTCGTGCAGGCGGTCCTGACGGCTGCGCATGTCCTCTTGCCCGGGGTAGTTCGAGCCCTCGGCCAGCCAGATCTTCAGGTCGCGGCTGCCCGTGGCGTCCATCACGTCGATGCAGCGCAGGTGGTGGTCGATGGCCTTCTGCCGGATCGTCTCGTCCACGTGGGTCAGCGCGCCGAACTTGTAGTCGTCGTCCTGGAACGTGTTCGAGTTGACCGTGCCGAGCTGCACGCCGTGCTCTTCGGCGTGGCGTCTGAGGTCGGCGAAGTCGTCCACCAGGTCCCACGGGATGTGCAGCGCCACGGTCGGGGCGAGCCCGGTGTACCGGTGCACCTGCGCGGCGTCGGCGATCTTCTCGTAGGGGTCGCGCGGGGTGCCGGGCGTGCTGAAGACCTTGAAGCGGGTGCCGGAGTTGCCGAAGGCCCAGCTCGGCAGCTCGATCCGTTGCGCGGCCAACTGCTCGGCGATGCCGGCGAAGCTCGGGGTTGATGTCATCGTGTCACTTCCTCGTGATTGAATCGTTTCATACGGTAGTCCGTGGTGGACCTGCTTGCAAGCGGGCGTGTCGTCCGGCGGCACCTCTCGGCGTTGCACCTCCGTGCGGACATCGCACCCCGGTGCACCGGGGCGCGATGTCCGTGGGTGGGTGCGATCCGGCCTGGAACGCCGACGGCGTCCCACGCCGACGGCGTCCCCGGCCGCGTCCGCCGGCCCGGCGGCCGCGGCGCCCCGCGGCGCCCCGCGCTACCCCGCGGGGACCGCAGCCGGCGCGCGCACCTCGTGCGAGCCTCCGGTCAGGTGCTGCTCGTCCAGGCCGGGCAGCCGCACCACGGCGGTCACGCCGTCGGGCACGGTCGTCTGCACGACGAGTTCGCCGTCGACGAGCTCCCACCGGACCGCGATCCGCCCGTGCACGCTGTCCAGCGAGGTGGACGCCCACGTCAGCCCACCACCGGGCTGCGGCGCGATGAGCACCGACTCGTACCCGGGCGTCAGCGGCGCGAGGCCGCCCACCACACGGTGCATCCAGTCCGCCACCGCACCGAGTGCGTAGTGGTTGAACGAGGTCATCTCGCCGGGGTTGATGGTGCCGTCGGGCAGCATCGAGTCCCAGCGCTCCCAGACCGTCGTCGCGCCCATGGTCACCGGGTACAGCCACGAGGGGCACTCGGTCTGCAGCAGCAGCTGGTACGCGTCGTCGAGGTGCCCGGTCTGCGTGAGCGCATCGGTGATGAAGGGCGTGCCCGCGAAGCCGGTCGAGATCCGGTACCCGGATGCCGCCGCCAGCTCCGCCAGGCGGTCGCCGGCCCGGCGCTCGTCGTCCTCGGACAGGATCCCGAACACGATCGCCAGGGCGTAGACGGTGGTGCAGTCGGAGCGGATCCGGCCGTCCGTCACGTAGTGCTGCCGGAACGCGGCCTGGAGGCCCGTGGCCAGCTCGTCGGCCTCGCTCGCCTCGGCCGGGTGGCCGGTCAGACGAGCCGCCTCGGCCACCAGGGTCGCGCTGCGGTACGCGCACGCCGTCGCGACGACGCCCGGGTCGGCCTTGGCCTTGGCGGCGTCCTCGGGCGGGGCGTCCGGGTCGAGCCAGTCGCCGAACTGGAACACCGTGTCCCACAGTCCCTCGGGGGACAGGTGATCGCGGATCCGACGCAGGTGCGCGACCATCGAGTCGAGCTGTTCCTCGAGCACCGCGGTGTCGCCGTACGCCTGGTACAGCGTCCACGGCACCCAGACCCCGGCGTCCGACCAGATCGCGGTGGCGTCGGGGGTGCCGAAGTCCTCGGCGGGGGAGTACTTCAGCACGTCCGGCACCACGAAGGGGATGATCCCGTGGTTGTGCTGCTGCTCGAGGGACAGGTCGCGCAGCCAGTCGCCCAGGAACGCCCGCGTGTCGAACAGGTACGACGCGGTCGGGGCGAACGCGGCGATGTCGCCCGTCCACCCCAGGCGTTCGTCGCGCTGCGGGCAGTCGGTCGGCACGCTGAGGAAGTTGCCCTGCATGCCCCGCACGACGTTGTCGTGGAACGTGTTGAGCAGGTCGTGGCTGGACTCGAACGTGCCCGTCCGGGTCAGGTCGCTGCCGACCTGCACCGCGGTCAGTGCCGTCCGCAGTTCGTCGAGCGTGCCGGGCCAGCCGTCGACCGACGCGTACCGGAACCCGTGGAACGTGAAGCGCGGCTCGAAGGTGTCCGCTCCGCCGCTCAGGGTGAAGCGGTCCGTGGCCTTCGCGGTGCGCAGCGGGCGGGTGCCGAGCTCGTCGTGCTCGAGCACCTCGGCGTGCGTGATCGTCAGGACCGTGCCCGCTGGGCCGGATGCGACCACCCGGAGCCACCCGACCAGGTTCACGCCGAAGTCGACCAGGGTGGTGCCGGACGGGCTCGTCCAGACGTCCACCGGAGTGATCTCGGCGAGCGGTCGGACGGGCGGCACGGTGTCGGCGACCAGCGCACGCTCGCCGATGTCGACGGTGTGCACGGCGCTGGTGCGGCCCTGGTGCCCGTCGACGCTCGGCAGCGTGACCGGCCCGGGCTGCAGGAACGACCCGTCGCGCAGACGGGCGTCGATGTCCTGCCCGTCGTACAGCTGGTCGGCGGTGATGGCGCTCGACAGTGCCTGCCAGTCGGTGTCGGTGCCGACGACCTGCTGGTGGCCGTCCGCGAACGTGATGCGGAGCTCGGCGAACCCGGCACGCTCGTCCGTGTACCAGCCGCCACCGCCGCCCCAGGCCAGACGTCCGGCTGCCCAGCCCCGTCCGATCACGAGCGCCAGGACGGCTGCGTCGCCGGGAGCCGTGCTGCCGAGGTGGGACAGGACGTCGTGCGAGGCGACGCGGATGCGCCACTCGTAGCTCGTCCACCCCGGTTCGAGCAGGTGGTCCGAGACGCGTTGCGCGCCGAGCCAGGCCTCGATGACGCCGAGCGCGCTGACGTCGAGCGTCGCCCGGGTGACGGCGCCGTGGCCGTCGTCGAGGGTGAACTCGCGGCGCAGGATCGGTGCGGAGTCGCGGTCGGTGTCGTCGTCCGCCGCGATGAACGATGCGGTCCAGGTGGTCATGTGTGGTTGCCTTTCAGCCCTTGACGGCGCCGCTGGTCATGCCGGCGACGATCTGGCGTTGGAAGAAGATGTACAGCACGAGCGGCGGGATCGTGATGAGCAGCACGTCGGTGAACAGCAGGTTGAGCTGGCTGACCGACTGGCTCTGGAACGCGTACAGCGTCTGCTGCACGGTGGCGTTCTCGGACCCCGGCAGGAAGTACAGCGGGTTGGCGAAGTCGTTGAACACCGCGACCGACTGCACCAGCACGACCGTGATGATGACCGGCTTGAGCAGCGGCAGGACGACCCCGAAGAACAGCCGGATCGGGCCGGCGCCGTCCAGGACCGCGGCCTCGTCGAGCTCCTTCGGGATGGTCGCGACGAACGCGCGGAACAGCAGGATGCAGAACGACAGCCCGAAGGTGGCCTCGATCAGGATCATGCCGCCCATCGTCTTGAACAGGTTGAGTCCCTGCAGCACCCAGATCGTCGGGACGATCGCGGGCGGCACGATCAGGCCGGCCAGGACGAAGAAGTTGATGACCCCGTTCCACCGTCCCGGTCGTCGCTGCAGCACGTACCCGACCATCGCCGAGAACACGACCATGATCACGACGCTGCCGACGGTCAGCACGGCGCTGTTCAGGAACGCCCGGACGATGCCGGACTCGCCGCTCTGGAACACCGCCTGCAGGTTCTGCCACAGCTGCCACTGCGTCGGCAGCGTGAAGCCGAGCTGGTTCGCCTCGGCCGGGGACTTCGCCGCCTGCAGCAGGACGAACACGAAGGGGACCAGGAACACCACGAAGCTGACGACGATGGCGATGATGCCGATGACCCACTTGCGGGTCGTGTCGGGGCGTCGCCGGCGCGGGGTGGCCGTCCGACGCGGGGTGCTGACGGCGGTCACAGTTCCGGCTCCTTCCGGTTCAGCAGCCACGACACCGGGACCATGATCGCCGTCACGACGACGAACAGGACCACGTTGCCGGCGGTCGACAGGCCGTAGAAGCCCGCCTGGTACTGCTTGTAGATGACACTCGCGATGACGTCGCTCGTGAACCCCGGTCCGCCGCCGGTCATCGCCCAGATCAGGTCGAACGACCGCAGGCCGCCGATGAGCGACAGGATGATGACGGTGCCCATCGCGGGGCGGGACAGCGGCAGCGTGATGTTCCGGAAGATCGTCCACGCGCTGGCGCCGTCGACCCGGGCCGCTTCGAAGTACTCCTGCGGGATGGCGACGATGCCGGCGATGAAGATGAGCGTCGCGATGCCGACGCCCTTCCAGATGTCGACCGCGGCGACGCTCCAGAGTGCCAGGGCGGGGTCGGTCAACCAGCCCGGGGTGGGCAGGCCGACCGATCCCAGCAGGCCGTTCACGATCCCGTGGAAGGGGTCGAGCAGCGCCTTGAACGTGATGCCGATGCCGATCGTCGACACGAGCACCGGGAAGAACACGACCGCGCGCAGGTACCCGCGGCCGAGCACCGGGGACGTGAGGAGCAGGGCGAGGGCGAGTCCGAGGACCACCTTCGCCGCGCTCGTCACGAACCCGTACTCGAACGTGTGGATGAACCCCGAGACGAGTTGCGGGTCCTGGAAGAACCGGGCGAAGTTGTCGAAGCCGATGAAGGTCTGGTCGAACAGCGTCCAGCGTGTGAGCGAGAAGTAGAACCCGGCGAAGGTCGGGACCGCGAAGAACACGACGTACAGCGCGATCGCGGGGATGAAGAACCACGCGGGGTAGAACGAACGCATCTTCCCGCGAGCCGGACCCGGCCCGGACTTCGTCGTCTGCGGCGGGGCCACCGCCGTCGTGAGCGTCGCGGTCACCGCCGTCACCAGCCCTTGATGCCGAGCTGCTGGGCCTGCTGCACGACGTCCTGGTCGTACTGCTTGGCACCGACCGCTGCGGTGGTGATCCCGGAGCCGACCTGCACGCAGATCTTCTCGAGGTTCGGTCCCTTGATGGGCGACAGGAACTCGAGCGCCGGCGTCGCCTTGCCGTCCGTCAGGTACTTCTGGACGTCGGTCGCGATGGTCGGGACCGAGGAGGGCAGCGTGCACGAGCTGATCACGTACGGGCCGGCCGGGGCGCCGGTGTCGTTCTGCACCTTGCAGCCGTCCGACGAGTTGGCGAACGCGATGAACTTCTTCGCCGCCGCCAGCTTGTCACCCGTCGAGGTCTTCGGGATGTACAGGCCGTTCGGCTCCCAGATCGTCAGCCGGGTGTCCGAGGCGGTGTCGGCCGGCAGCGGGAACACCCCGATGTCGTTCACCGCGTCCGGGCTGTCCTGCTGCAGCGTCGAGATCGCGTTCGTCAGCATCGGGTACTGCGCCCCGGTGCCGTCGGCCAGCATCTTCAGGCCGTTCGCCTGGGTCGCCGACGCGTAGTCCTCGTTGACCAGGTCCTTGTCCTTGACCTCGGCCAGGTGCTCGAAGCCGGCGAACGCCGGGTCCTTCGCGTAGGACTCCTTGTGGGCGGTGTACTTCGTCGCCCAGTCGGCCTGCTGCGCGGAGATGTTCGCGAAGTCACCGAGCACGAACAGCTGGCTGGTCCAGGTGTCGCCGTAAGTCTGCACGATCGGTGCGACCTTGCCGGCGTCCTTGATCTTCTCGCTGTTGGCGATGAACTCGTCCCACGTGGTCGGGATGCTCAGGCCCAGGTCGGCGTAGACCTTCTTGTTGTACATCACGCCGCCACCGAAGCTCGTGCCGAACGGGGCGCCGTACACGCCCTTGTCGGTGCTGACGACCTTCGTGAACTGCTTGTCGACGTCCTTCGCCCAGCTCTGGTCGGACAGGTCGACGAGCGTGTTGTCCGGGTTGAGCGCCTGCATCAGCGAGCCCGAGTTGTAGTTGAACACGTCGGCCATCTCGCCGGTCGACAGCTGGGTCTTGACCAGGTTGTCGCCCTCGGTGCCCTGCGGACGGGTGTCGAACTTGACGGTGACGTTCGGGTTGGCCTTCTCGAAGGCCGCGATGAGTGGCTTCGCTGTGGCCGCGGTGGCCGGCGAGTTGTCCGCCTGGTAGGTGATCTGGACCTTGCCGCCGCTGCTGCCGGTGTCGGCGGAGCCGCCCGACGAACACGCGGCCAGGCCGCCGATCAGGACCGTGGCGCCGCCGATGGCGAGCAGCCGCGTGGTCAGGGAACGTGCTGACATCCTTACCTCCTCGTAAGGCCCGGGGATGGGGACCCGGGTGGAAACGGACCCGGTCACCGCGTCGTCGTGGTGGCCGGTCATGCTGTTTAGAACGTTTCAATCGGAATGGAACCATGCGGATTGAAGCGTGTCAATCACCGAGTCCGATTCGTTGCAGACGGCGCGCGACGCGCGCTCCACCGGACAGGAGGCTCGGTGCCAGGCCACCACGAGCCTCCCGTCCGGTGGGTGGCGCGCTGGTGCGCGCGCGCACCGTGCGAGGTCTGCCGCTGGTGCGCGTGCGCACGGTGCGAGGTCTGCCGCCGGTGCGAGGTTGGCGGCCCCGTGCGGGGGAACAACTTCGCACCACCCCGCGAACCTCGCACCGGGCGCCAACCGCGCACGGTGCGAGCGGCACACGGAGCGCCGCAGTGCGCACGGTGCGAGCTTGTGCTGTGACCCGGCGCGGTCACCGGTCTGACGTCAGGGCTCGGAACGCCGGGGATCCGTCGGAGTCGCGGCCAGCCGAGCACGGTGCGCCGCCGCTGCCTGGCGTCCGAGGGTGCTCTCGCGCGGCACGAGCTCGCTGCCGAGGACGACCGTGCGGTGCACGTGCTCCCCGGGCGGATCCGTCAGCTCGGCCAGCAGCAGGTCGACCGCGACCCGGCCCATGTCCGCGCCGTGCATCGTCACCGACGTCAGCGGGACGGCCCCGCCCCACGCGATGGAGTTGTGGTCGCAGCCGGAGACCGGGATGTCCTCGGGGACACGGATGCCGGCGGCGCGCAGCTCGGTGACGACGGCCATCGCGAGCAGGTCCGTCACGCCCAGCACCCCGTCCGGGCGCTCGTCCGCGGGCATCCGGGCGATCCGGGCGCCGGCGTCGGTGCCGCCCGGTGGGTCGATCTCGCCGGCATCGACGTCCACCAGGGTGACTCCGGGATGCGCGGCGATCGCCCGCAGGACCCCGGCCCGTCGACGGGACACGGGCTGCAGGTCGGGTCGGGCGCTGACGAAGCCGACGCGCCGCGAGCCGCGCTCGATGAGGTGCTCGGTGGCGATGTACCCGGCCTGCTCGTTGTCGACGACCACCGAGCAGGCGTCGACCTCGGTCGGCTCGTAGTTGACGTAGACCACCGGGTGGCCGTGGCGGCGGGTGCGTTCGACCTGGTCACGGGACTCCTGCATCGTCGCCAGCAGGACGCCCGAGGTGCGGGTGCTCTCGAGGTAGGCCAGGTGGTCGCCCTGGGCCTGCAGGTCGTTCTCGCTGCTGGCGATGAGCAGCGTGAAGTCCCGTGCGCGGGCAGCGAGCTGCGCTCCGTTCAACAGGTCGCTGAACAGGGAGTTCTGCAACGAGGAGACCACCAGGCCGATCGACCGTGTGCTGCCGGAGACCAGGGCCCTGGCGTTCCGGTTCGGGGTGTAGCCGAGGGCGGCGATGGCGGCGTGGACCCGGGCGGCGGTGGCCTCGCGCACACGTTCGGGGTGGTTCAGGACGTTCGACACGGTGGCCAGGGAGACGCCCGCCTGCGCAGCGACGTGGTGCACGCTCGGCGGCCCGTCACGACGAGGGGGCTGCACCATGCCTCGATCGTAGATGGACCGTCGACCCGGTCCGGTCGCGCGGTCTCAGCGGTCGCGGACGGTGGACTGGCGCACGACCAGCTCCGGCGTGAACTCGACGCGCTCCAGCTCGACGTCCTGGCCGTGTTCGACCTGGCGCACGAGCAGCTCGATCGCCTGCCGCCCGAGGTCCTGCGCCGGCTGCCGCACGCTCGTGAGCGGCACGACGGCGGCCTCGGCGAACGCGATGTCGTCGTACCCGACGATGGCGATCTCGTCCGGTACGGCGACGGAGCCGCGCATGATGAACGCCTGTTCCAGCCCCACGGCGAGCAGGTCGTTCGCGGCGAACACGGCGTCGGGACGCTCGGACGCCGGACGACGCTGCAGTGCTTCGCCGACGCGTCGGCCCTCGAGCACCGACAGCGAGGTCGTCGTGAGCACCTCGAGCGTGGCCCCCGCGGCCATCGCGGCGGCGAGTGCCCCGGCGTGACGGTCGACGACCTGCCGGATGCCGAACGGGCCGCCGACGTAGGCGATCCGGCGTCGGCCGATGGCGAGCAGGTGTTCGACGGCGATCCGTCCCCCGGCGACGTCGTCGACCGACACCGACGAGAAGTGTTCGTCGTCCGCGCGCCGGTCGACCAGCACGACGGCGGTCCCCTGGTCGCGCAGCCGGGCGAGTCGGGCGAGGTCGTCGCCGGCGGGGGAGATCAGCAGCCCGGCGACCCGGCGCTCCTCGAACAGGTCGACGTACATGCGTTCGCGGTCGGTGGACTCGTCCGAGTTCCCGATGAGCACCGCCAGACCCTTGGACATCGCGGCGTCCTCGGCCCCCCGCGCGACGTCGGTGAAGAACGGGTTGCCGCCGTCGAGCACGATGAGCCCCACGGTCGAGCTGCGTCCGGCGCGGAGCTGGCGAGCGGAGTCGTTGCGGACGAACCCGAGTTCGGCGATGGCGCTCTGCACGCGTTCGACCGTCGCAGGGGCCACCTTCTCGGGGCGGTTCAGCACGTTCGACACGGTTCCGAGGGACACGCCGGCGAGTGCTGCGACCTCCCGAACGCTCACCGTCATGCCGTCATCCTGACATCCCGACGTGGTTCCGCGGTCGTGGGGTGGGTCCCGGCGCGGCGTGAGCCCCGCCATCGCGCACCGTGCGGGGTCGACGGCGCCGCGCGGGGTCCCCAGCTCGAGCACGGTGCGAGGGTGCCGCCCCGGTGCGGGGTCGACGGGCTGAGCACCGTGCGAGCTTGCTCGTCCGTGCGCGACTGGTGGCCCGGTGCGCGGTTGTTGCCCGGCACGGGCCGCGCAACCTCGCATCACCCGGGCGGGCCGGCGCGTCGCCGCACGGGCCGCGCAACCTCGCACCACCCGGGCGGGCCGGCGCGTCGCCGCACGGGTCGCGCAACCTCGCACCACCCGGGCGGGCGCACGGGACCGCCGCTTGCGACGCGCGCGGCGGGCGCGTATCGTCCTCGCAGCACCGTTGAAACGATTCACCGACGAACACGCACGAACGGAGGACCAATGGCGGTCCGTATCGGAGCCAGCAACACCACCGGCTGGAAGGCCACCGTCTCGGTGGCGATGTCGAACTACATCGAGTCCGGGTCGATCATCGCGATCGCCACGAGCCTGAGCCTGTGGCAGGCCCAGTTCCACATCGGGGACCTGCAGGTCGGACTGCTCGCGAGCCTGTCGGCCAACGCCTTCGGCGCGGCAGCGGGTGCGATCGTCGGCGGTCCGCTCTGCGACCGCTACGGCCGGAAGTTCATCTACACGTACGACCTGCTGCTCTACATGCTCGGCATCCTGCTGGCGGTCTTCGCCGGCAGCTACGGCATGCTGCTCGTCGGGTTCATCCTGACCGGCATCGCCGTCGGCGCAGGGGTGCCCGCGAGCTGGACGTACATCGCCGAGCAGGCGCCTGCCGACAAGCGCGCCGCCCACGTCGGTACGGCGCAGCTGGCGTGGTCGATCGGCCCGATGGTCGGGTTCGCGCTGGCGATCGCCGCCGCGCCCCTCGGCCTGCTCGGCAGTCGGCTGATCTTCGCCCACCTGTTCGTGGTCGCGGCGATCGTGTGGTGGCTCCGTCGCGGCCTGCCCGAGTCCACGATCTGGAAGGACGAGCGAGCGGCGACCGGCACCGCGAACTTCTTCCACGGCATCACGCAGCTGTTCAGCCGCAAGGTGAACCTGACCGCGATGCTGTTCCTGTTCGGCGTCTACGCGCTCTGGAACACCGTCGCCGGGCAGGCCGGCATCTTCCAGCCGCGCGTGTACTCGGCCACGGGCGTGACGAGCACCACCGAGCAGTACGGGCTGCAGATCCTGGTGTGGGGCTGCACGGTCGCCGCGACGTACTTCGGGTTCATGCGCTTCGCCGACCGGATGAGCCGCCGCGTGCTCTACGCCATCGGGGCCGCGCTGGCGATCATCGCGTGGGCCGTCCTGATCTACGCGCCCGCCAATCTCGGCACCCTGCTGTTCTTCGCGATCGCGTGGGGGATCTCGTCGGGCATCGGCGCGCAGGCGTTCTACGGCCTCTGGACGAGCGAGCTCTTCGCCACGCGGTACCGGGCCAGCGCGCAGGGCGTCCTGTTCCTGGCAGCGCGGGTCATGGTCGGTCTCCTGAGCATCTGGTTCCCGCTGCTGCTGAACGGCATCGGTCTGCAGGCGCTCGGCGGACTCATCCTGGGCCTGCTCGCGCTGTCGTTCCTGGTCGGCACGATCTGGGCGCCGTCGACCCGTGGCCGTTCCCTCGACGACATCGAGGCCGAGCGGTACGGCACGGTGACGAGCAGGTCCGGGACCGTCCGGACCGTGGACGAGCCGGCGACCCGGTCATGACGGGAGGCCCGGATCACGTCACGCGCGTCTGCTTCCGGCTGCAGGTGGCCGCGGAACACCTGGACGCGTACCGCGAGCGGCACGCTGCGGTCTGGCCCGCGATGCTCCGGGCCATCGCGGCGGCGGGTCGACGCAACTACTCGCTGTTCCTCGACGAGGACGGCCTGCTGATCGGGTACTACGAGACCGACTCGGTCGCCGACGCCGATGCGTCGCTGGCTGCCAGCGAGGTCGCGACGGCGTGGGAGGAGCACATGCAGGACCTGTTCGACGGTGCCACCGGCCGGGCGGACCAGACGGCGCGGGTGCTGCCCGAGGTGTTCCACCTCGAGGACCAGCTGGCAGCGGCCGCCGACTGACGGTCCGGTCGGCTGACGGCCCAGCCGACTGACGGTTCAGCCGGCTGATCGGGCTGTTGGCTACCGTGGGCCGCATGCAGACACCTCAGCCCGGCACGCTCCGCATCCTGCACCTGTCCGACACCCACCTGACGGGGGACGGAGCGCTGCACCAGGGCACGGTCGACACCACGGCCGCGCTCGACGCCCTGCTCGCACGACTCGACGAGGTGCCGGGCATCGGGCTCGTCGTCGTGTCCGGCGACCTGTCCGAGGACGGCTCGCCCGACTCGTACACGGCGCTGCTCGACCGGGTCGGGGGATGGGCGACCCGGCACGGTGCCGCGCTCGTCGCCGTGCCGGGCAACCACGACCAGCGCGCGGGCTTCCGACAGGTGCTGGCGAACGGCCACGTCCTGGGCGAGGGCGGCCGCCCGGTGATGCACACGATGGAGCACCACCCGCCCACGGTGCCGGTGTGGGGGCAGTCACTCGTCGCCGGTCGGCGCGTCGTGACGCTCGACACCAGCGTGCCGGGCGCCGGCTACGGACTGCTCACGGACGAGTCGCTCAACCGGCTGCGGACGGCCCTGGCGAGCGACGCGAACGCCGGCGAGGCCGGTGCCGCCCGTGGCACCGTCGTCGTCCTGCACCACCCTCCGCTGCCCGCCCCGACGGCACTGCACGAGGCGCTCCGGCTGCAGGACCCCGAGGACCTGGCCGATGCCATCCGGGGCTCCGACGTGCGGGTCGTCCTGGCCGGCCACTACCACCACCCCTTCGCGGGCAGCATCGGTGGCGTGCCGGTGCTCGTCGCGCCGGGGGTCGCGAACGACACAGACCTCACCGGCCCCTACGGCACCGAGACCGCCCACGTCGGCACGGGGGCGCTGGTGGTCGACCTGGCCGAGGACGGCACGGTGTGGTCGACCCCCGTGCACGTCCGCACCCCGGCGGACGGAACGGTCGCGGTGCACCACGACGCCCAGGCCGTCGCGCGCATCATCCAGGCGGTGGGCCCGCGCTGACCGCGACGCGCGTGGCGGGCGGGCACCGGGCCTCCAGGACGGACGTGGCGACCACGGGCACGTCGTGACCCTCTGGGAAGTCCCCGGGACGCGCGGGCGGTCGCACGGCGGCGCGAGTATCAGGGTGCAACAAGGTCTGACAGGAGTGAGCCATGCGAACCGGCAACGCAGTGCAGTACGCCCGCTACGGCGGGTTCGACGTCGTCGAGGTCGTCCCCCAGGAGCGACCGAAGCCCGGCCCGGACGAGATCGTCGTCGAGGTCTCCGTCGCGGGCCTCAACCACATCGAGCGGTTCCTGCGTGAAGGGCGCCTGCAGGACTCCATCCAGCTCGAGTTCCCGGCGCGACAGGGCGTCGACTTCGCCGGCGTCGTCGCCGCACGCGGGTCCGACGTCCGCGACCTCAAGGTCGGCGACGAGGTCATGGGGCACGCACCGCACGGTGGCTCGCACGCGACGTGGGTGACCGTGCCCCGCAGCGCCGCCGTCAAGAAGCCGTCGACGATGAGCTTCGAGGTCGCCGGCAGCCTGTACCTGGCGGGATGCACCGCGCTCAGTGTCGTGCGCTCGCTGCGGCTCGGCCCGCAGGACACCGTCGTGATCAGCGCGGCGGCCGGCGGCGTCGGGCACATCGAGTGCCAGCTCGCCAAGGAGGCGGGCGCGACGGTCATCGGCCTCGGCAGCCCCCGCAACCACGACGCGCTCCGGCAGATCGGCGTGCTGCCCGTGGCCTACGGCGAAGGGGAAGAGGACCGGATCCGCGAGATCGCCGACGGTCGCCCCATCACGGCCTTCATCGACAACCGCGAGCACGGTGAGAACAACGAGCTCGCCCGTCGCCTGGGGATCGACGACAAGCGCTTCGTCACGAGCCAGGAGCGGGGCGAGCTCGAGGTCCGGTTCCTGCGCGCTCCCGGCGACGACCACGAGGCCATGGAGATGCTGACCACGCTCGGCGACCTGGTGCAGCGGCACAAGGTGCAGTTCATCATCTCCGGGTACTACCCCTTCGAGTACATCGTCGACGCCTACGAGGACCTGGCCGAGATGCACTCGCGCGGCAAGGTCGTGGTCGGCATGCAGCCTGTCGAGACCGGTGCGCGCCTGCACTGGTACAAGTCGGAGAAGTCCCGCGACCTGCGCGACCCCGTGTCGAGCGGCGCGCCCGCCCGGCCCGCGGCCGAGTAGCGCCACACACGACGACGGGCCCCGGCGGATCACCGGGGCCCGTCGTCGTGACACCGCTTCAGCTCAGGATGTCCTTCGAGGCGAACCGGCCGTACGCCAGGGTGCCGAACACCGCGACGTAGCAGAGCTGCAGCACGGCGTTGCTGCCGAACGAGTCGAAGGCGATCGGGTCGCGCAGCAGATCACCGAAGCCGAGCCACTGGTGCGAGAACAGGAACGGGTGCAGCCAGTCGAGCTGCGGCAGCTGGTCGAGCACCTGGGACGCCCCGGCGAGGACGACCGTGGCCGCCATCGCGCCGACGGGCACGTTCGTCAGCGACGACGCGAACAGCCCGATGGCGGACAGCCCGAGCATCGACAGCGTGACGTAGAGCGCGAGCAGCAGGGCACGGCCGGCGTAGGACCACCCGTCGACCTGGGTGCCCGACAGCAGGGTGACCGGGCCGATCGGGAACAGCAGTGCCCCGATGGCGGCACCGACGAGCACGATGACGAGCGTGGCCGCCAGGCAGAACGCCACCGCGCCGACGTACTTGACCAGGATGAAGCGCAGGCGCCCGGTCGGTGCGACGAGCAGGTAGCGGAGCGTGCCGTGACTGGCCTCGCCCGCGACGGTGTCGCCCGCGACGACCCCCACCGTGAGCGGCAGGAACAGCGGGATCGAAACCGTCAGCGCGGTGAACGACACGAACAGGCCGTTGTTGGTGATGTCGCCGAGGAAGGCGGGGCCGCCCGAGTCGCCGCCCGTGGTGATCCGGACCGCGACTGCGATCAGGACCGGTACGAGCGCCAGCGCACCGAGCATCGCCCACGTGCGGCGGCGGCGGAACACGAGGGCGAGCTCGGAGCCGAGCAGGGCGAAGGTGCGCGTGCGGGTTCGGGACGGCGACGTTCGCGGCGCGTCCTGCTGCTGCGGCTGCGCGGCCGACTGCTGCGCGGCCGACTGCGCCGTCGCGTCGCCGTCCGGACCGGAGGCCGTGGTCGCGTTGGTCGGGTCAGGCAGCGACATCGAAGCCCTCCCCGGTCAGGGCCACGAACAGGTCCTCGAGGGTGCCGCCGCCGACCGCGATCCCGCGCACCCGGACGTCGGCCTGCACCAGTTCGGTGACGATGGTCTCGGTCAGCAGCGTCGCCGGCAGGTCGGCGACCAGTGCATCCGCGCCGCCGTCGTGCCGCGGGGTCAGGCCGAGCCGCATCAGGACGGAGCCGGCCTGCCCGAGGTCGGGCGTGCGGACGGTCACCGTGCGGGCACCGGCCGAGCGCAGGTCGTCGAGTGTGCCCTGCGCGACGAGCTTGCCCGTGCGCATCACCCCGGCGTGGGTGCAGACCTGCTCGATCTCGGCCAGCAGGTGGCTCGAGACGAACACCGTGGTGCCGTCGTCGGCCAGGGAACGGATGAGGTTCCGGACCTCGCGCGTGCCCTGCGGGTCGAGGCCGTTCGTCGGCTCGTCGAGCACGAGCAGCTCGCGCGGTGTCAGGAGTGCGTTCGCCAGACCCAGCCGTTGCTTCATGCCGAGGGAGTAGGCGTGCGCCTTCTTGTCGGCCGCGTGGGTCAGCCCCACCCGGTCGAGCGCCCGGGCGACCCGCTCCTTGCGCGTGCGGGCGTCCGAGGTGGGGTCGGCGGCGTCGAAGCGTGACAGGTTGGCCCGGCCGGACAGGTACGGGTAGAACGCCGGCCCCTCGACCAGCGCGCCCACCTTCGGCAGCACCGAGTGCAGTGCCTTCGGCATCGACTCCCCGAGCACCTGGATCGAGCCACCCGTGGCGGACGACAGTCCGAGCAGCATCCGGATGGTGGTGGTCTTGCCGGAGCCGTTCGGCCCGAGGAACCCGTAGACGGACCCCCGGGGCACCGCGAGGTCGATGCCGTCGACCGCGCGCTGCTTCCGGAAGACCTTCGCCAGGCCCGTCGTGCGGATCGCCAGGTCCGTCTCCGTCACGGGAACTGACCGGTCCGGTTGGGTCGGTGCCGTCGTGCTCACTTGGCGGCGGCGACCAGGGACGACACCGGCACGGCACCCGCCAGGACACGACCGTCGTCGGTCAGGTACACCGACACCAGCGAGGTCTGGATCGCGCGGCCGCCGTCGACGGCTCGGGTCACCTGGTTCAGCAGCGAGGTGCCGTCGGCGTCGAGGCTGCTGGTGTCCGCGCTGCCGGCCGGGAGCTCGGCGATCGTGGCCCACCCGGTGCCCGTGGTGGTCGGTGCGCCACTGCGGTCGCCCGCGTGGCCCTTCGCGCCGTCGTGGTGCTTCGCGTGGTCGGCTTCGCCGGAGAGGTCCTTCGTGGTGACCTTCGCGTTCGACGGCGGGGTGAAGTCGAACAGGCGCGAGGCCGGAGCGCCGTACGACAGGCTGGTGTACCCGACCTGGAACGCGGGGGCGGACTGGCCCTGCGCCAGGACGGTCGCGCGCAGCGGGAGACCGGTCTGCTGGTCGACGGCGAGCTGGACGCGGCCAACCAGGGTGTCGGAGGACTTGGGCGTCAGCGTGATCTGCCACGCGCGCTGTCCGGCGACCGTGGTGCTGATCGGCTTGGAGACGGTGGTGCTGGGCGTGATCGCGTCGATGGCCTGCTTCGCGATGTCGGCCGGGGTGGTCGTGCCGTTCTGCAGCGACTTGGCGGTGTCCTTCGGCAGGGTGACGTGCGTGGCTTCGCGCTGCTTCGAGTCCCAGGTCCAGACGTCGCTGCCGTTGCGGACGAGGTCCTGTTCGGCGAGCTGCTGCGTGACCTGGATCCGCTGCTTGGACGCGCCGTCGACGTACACACGGGCGGTGTGCGACTGGGTGAGCATGCTCAGCGCGTCGGAGGCGTTGCCCTCGAGCGAGGACCCGCCCGAGCCGGTCGGCAGTTCGGGGAGCCCGAGGTCACTCGTCTGCGCGAGCTTGCCGGAGTACTGCGCGTCGGACGACTTCGCGACGCTGGCGATCACGTCGGCCGCGGTGGGGTTCGCACCGGCGAGCGGCGTGCTGGCGGCGTTGGCCAGGGCCGGAGCGGCGATCACACCGGCGACGACCACGGGTGCGATGACGGCGGGCAGCCATGCGGACTTCTTCATCAGGGATCCCCTTGCTTCGAGTCGAGAGCACAGTAGGTCCGGCAACCGACAGTCCGCTGTGCTCCGACCGGGTCCGACGCGGTCCGTGGACCTTCGTAGACTCGGGTGTGCGGCCGAGTCGGGTCGGATGGCGGCGAAGGAGACGGCATGCGGGCAGTGCTCGGTCTGGACATCGGGACGTCGAGCACGAAGGCGCTGCTGGTGCGGTTCGACGGACACGTCGTCGCCGAGGTCGTCCGGCACCACGAGGTCGACCGCCCCGAGCAGGGCCTGGTCGAGATGGACGGCGCCGTCTGGTGGGACGAGTTCGGCGCGTTGACGCGCGAGCTGCTGGCCATCGCACCCGACGTCGAGGTGGCGTCGGTGGGCGTCAGTGGCATCGGCCCCTGCGTGCTGCTGACCGACGACGCCGGCGAACCGCTGCGCCCCGCCGTGCTGTACGGCATCGACACCCGCACGTCGGCGATGCTCGACGACCTGACCGCCGAGCTCGGTGGCGAGGACACGATCCGGCAGCGCTGCGGTTCGGCCCTGAGCACCCAGGCCGCCGGCGCCAAGCTCGCGTGGGTCGCACGCAACGAGCCCGCGGTGTGGCGGCGAGCGGCACGGTTCACGATGCCGTCGTCGCGCGTGGTCGAGCTGCTGACGGGGGAGTACGTCCTCGACCACCACTCCGCCAGCCAGACGACCCCGCTGTACGACGTCCGCACCAACGCGTGGATCCCGGAGTGGTGCGACCGACTGGCGCCCGGCCTGCCCATGCCGCGTCTGCTCTGGTCCGGCGACCAGGCGGGGACGGTGACCGACGCGGCGGCCGCGGCCACGAGCCTCCCGGCCGGCATCCCGGTGACCGCCGGCACCATCGACGCCTGGGCGGAAGGGGTGAGCGTGGGGGAGTCCGTGCCGGGGCGGATGTTCCTGCAGTACGGCACCACGATGTTCATGATCGTGCCGACCCCCGAGCCGACCCCCGTGCCGGGGATGTGGACCACCGTCGGCACCCACCCTGAGCAGCCGAGCGTGTCCGGTGGGATGGCGACCTCGGGGGCGATCACCGAGTGGCTCCGGCGGCTGGTCGACGGTGACTGGCGGTCGATGCTCGACGAGGCGGACGCGTCCGGGATCGGCGCGCGCGGGCTGCTGATGCTGCCGTACTTCGCGGGCGAGCGGACGCCGATCGCGGACCCGGACGCACGCGGGGTCATCGCCGGACTGACCGTGCGCCACACGCGGGGCGACCTGTACCGGGCGACGCTCGAGGCGACCGCGTTCGCCGTGCGGCACAACGTCGAGGTGCTGCGCGGTGCGGGGGTGGCCGTCGACGAGCTGGTCGGTGCGGGCGGCGGGCTGCTCGGGCGGTTGTGGCCGCGGATCGTGTCGGACGTGACGGGGCTGCCGCAGACGATCCCGACGGTGACCGTGGGCGCCGCGTACGGGTCGGCGTTCCTGGCCGCGGCGCTCGTCGCGAAGGTCGACATCGCCGCGTGGAACCCGCCCGCCGAGCGCATCGAGCCGGACCCCGTCGCGCACGCGGCGTACGAGGACGGGTACCGCGACTACCGCGAGCTGTACGAGGCGACGAAGGCCGTGGTGCACCGGCTGGCGGCGCGGGGCTGACGCGGTCAGTCGCCGGGCTCGTGCGGGGTTGCGCCCCCTCGCGAACATCGCGCCCCGAGGGAACGGGGCGCGATGTGCGTACGGGGGTGCGAACCGGGGCGGGCGGGCGAGCCGCGCTACTGCGCGTCGACGCCGGCCGGGGCGCTGCCGTCGTACTCGCAGATGGCGGCGACCTTCTCGGCGCTCGCCGACGAGGTGTCGAACTCGTAGCCGAGCCACTCCTTCGCCAGGCGCCTGGCCAACTCGACGCCGATCACGCGCTGCCCCATGCAGAGCACCTGCGCGTCGTTGGACAGCACGGAGCGCTCGACGCTGTACGAGTCGTGCGCGGTGACGGCCCGGATGCCGGGGACCTTGTTCGCGCTGATCGCGACGCCGAGGCCGGTCCCGCAGATCAGGATCGCCCGGTCGGCCTCGCCGTTCGCGACGAGCCGGGCAGCGTCGAGGGCGACGTGCGGGTAGGCCGTGTGCCCGTCCGCGTCGACCCCGACGTCCACCACGGACGCCACCCGGTCGTCGCGCTCCAGGTCCTGCTTGATGATCTCCTTGTAGTCGAACCCGGCGTCGTCCGAGCCGATCACGAGACGGTACGTCATGCGTGCGTTCCTTCCTTGTCTGCTGCACGGTCGGCGAGGACCTCGCCGACGCGCGTGAGGATCATCCCCATCGAGGTGGCACCCGCGTCGGGCGTCCCCAGGCTCTTCTCGGCCAGCGGTCGGGCACGCCCCACCTTCGGCGTGAGGTCGGCGGTCTTCAGTGCCTCGTCACGAGCCACTTCCGCGGCAGCCTGCCATGCGGGAGCGAGCGACTGACCGGCCTTGACCGAGGAGTCCAGCGCATCGACGAACGGCAGCAGGGCGTCGAGCAGCGTCTTGTCCCCGCGCGAGGCGCCGCCCAGGTGCACGATCGAGTCCGCGAAGGCCTGGGCGGCATCGACGACGTCGCTCGCCGCGATCGCGGCGCGGTCGTCGCCGAGCGAGCGGCCGAAGGCCTCGAGCGCCGCACCCCACAGCACCCCGGAGGTGCCGCCCGCGAACTCGGCCCACGCGTCACCGGCGCGGCCCAGGACGAAGGCGACCCCGGCCTCCTGGGCGACCTGGTCGACCGCCTTGCGGGCGGAACCGATCCCCTTGACCATGCCGCGACCGTGGTCGCCGTCGCCCGCGACCGCGTCGATGCGGCCCAGCTCGTCCTCGTGCTCGCGGAGCAGGGCGTCGATCGCCTCGATCGCGGCGCGCGCGGTCTGCGCGGCCCGACGGGAGGCCTCGGTCGCGTCCGGCGCGACCAGTGCCTCGGTCTCGGCATCGGCCACTGCCTCGGCCGGCACGAGCGCCGCGACCGGCGCCGCCACCTTGCGGTAGGCGGGCGTGTACGCGTCGGCGCGCCACAGGGTCTCGAGCTCGTCGTCGAGCCACTGGAGGGTGAGC
The DNA here is from genome assembly GCF_022815645.1 of Curtobacterium sp. VKM Ac-2922. Classification (GTDB taxonomy): domain Bacteria; phylum Actinomycetota; class Actinomycetes; order Actinomycetales; family Microbacteriaceae; genus Curtobacterium. The sequence continues at coordinate 113,002 of NZ_JALGRO010000008.1, forward strand.
GAGCAGCCGCCCATGTCCAGACTGGTGACGAGCTCGCCGACCTCGGGGTCCACGACCTCGAGCCCGGCTTCCTGCAGCAGGGGGAGCACTCGGCCCCAGAGCAGGAAGAGTTCTTCGTACTTCGTGTCGCCCAGTCCGTTCAGGATCGGCGCGACGCGGGTGCCCGCGCCCGCGGGACGCTCGGCCAGCAGCCGCTCGACGAGCAGCGCCGCCAGGTCCGTCGCGCGGAGCAGGGGGACGTCCTCGATGCCGGGCTCGCCGTGGATGCCGAGCCCCAGGCCCAGGTGACCGTCGGGAACGGTGAACAGCGGCTCGGTGGCCCCGGGCATCGTGCAGCCCGAGAACGCGACCCCGATCGTGCGGGTCGCCGCGTTCGCCGCCGTGCCGACGCGTTCGACCTGGTCGAGGTCCGCGCCCGTGGCCGCTGCCGCACCCATCGCCTTGAACACCGAGAAGTCCCCGGCGATCCCACGGCGCTTCGACACGTCGTCCGCGCTGGCGACGTCGTCGGTGACGATCACGATCCGGGTGTCGATGCCCTCGGCGTTCAGCCGCTCGGCCGCCAGCCCGAAGTTCATCGTGTCCCCGGCGTAGTTGCCGAACGACAGCACGACGCCCCGGCCCTGGTCGGCGGCCTTGGCGACCGCGTACACCTGGGCCGTCGAGGGCGAGGTGAAGACGTTGCCCACCACCGCGCCCGTGGCGAAGCCCGGGCCCACGACGCCGCAGAACGCGGGGTAGTGGCCGGAGCCACCGCCGACGACGACCGCGACCTGGGGTTCGGCGTGCTCGGTCGGCAGGGCCACGACACCACCGTGGACACCGCGCACCCGGTCGGCGTACAGCGCGAGCCAGCCGGCGAGCTGGTCCTCGGCGAACTCGTCGGGGTCGTCGTGGATCGTGGTCATGTGCGGGGTCCTGTCGTGTCGGGGTTCAGTGTGCGCCTGCCCGGTGGGCCGACGGTCAGGCGGGGTCGGTCAGTGCGTGCGCTCGCCCTGCGGCACCTTGAGGAAGTGGATCATCACGAACGCGCAGGCGTACAGGCCGACGAAGGTCCAGGTCACCGCCTGGCCGCCGCCGCCCAGGGCGAAGACCGCCGCGACGACACCCGTGCCGAGGAACGCCGCCCCACCGGCAGCCGTCGTGTACATCGCCATCGCCGCGCCCTTGTGGTCGGGTGCGAGCGCCGGCATGATCGCGCCCATCGGGACGAAGCCGGCGAGCAGGCAACCGAACACGCATCCGGCGATCACGGAGAGCACGTAGCCCCAGGTCGAGCCGGCGGGGACGAGCTGCGGGACGTACCACCAGGCGACGAGCCCGATCGCCGAGCCCATGATCCCGAACCACTTGACGGTGCGCTGCCAGCCGATCTTGTCGCCGACCCAGCCGAACAGCGCGTTGACCAGGATGTTCGTCGCGTAGACGCACACGGTCATCAGCAGCCACCGGCTCTGGCCCCAGCCGCGGTCGTTCGCGATCACGGCGGGCAGCACGACGAACATGCCGAACTCGGGCGCGGTGTTGATCAGGCGGACCAGGAAGCCCATCAGGACCTTCGGGCGTGTGGCCGTCAGCCGGATGCCGCTGGTCAGGACCCGCCAGGCGCTCTCGCCCTCGGGGGCGATCCGGCGGAACCCGTTGGGCAGCCGCACGCCGAACAGCAGGATGAGGAACCCGATCACGACCAGGCCGATCGAGGCGACCATCGCGCCGGTCTCACCCACGGTGCCACCGCCGAACACCGGGATCGCCCCGATGGCGAACAGTGAGCCCAGCGTCGGCAGTCCACCGGTGAAGGCCACGTAGAACCACCCGACGGCCGAGCCGTTGCGCTCGACGGGGGTCGTGATGTTCACCCACACCAGGAACGCGAACGCGAAGAGCGGGTAGCCGAAGCCGCGGATGGCGTACGCGGTCGCGGCGAACGGCACGCTGCCGACACCGAGCGCGATGAGGAAGAGCACCTCGAACACGACCCAGACGGCGAAGCCGATGATCATCACCCGGCGCGGGCCGATCAGGTCGGACAGGGCGCCCGACACGTAGCTGCCGATCAGGGCGGCCAGGCTGTAGAACGTCACGATCGTCGCCACCGTCGCCTCGGGAGACCCGAGCACGGCGACCATGTGGGGCGTGATGAAGTTCGACTCGACGCCGTTGCCGGTCATGAAGACCAGGACGGCGAGGAACCCGAGTGCGAGCGGACGGGGGATGCCCATCCGGTCGAGGCGGCCCTCGGGGCGGGGTGTTGTGGGCGCAGCGCTGCGCTGTGTCGTCGTCGACATCGTCGTCTCCTGGACTGTTCCGGGTGGTCGGGGTCGGGTCGGGTGGGTCAGGTCGGCTCAGGACATCGAGGGGATGATCGACACCTTGACGCTGGCGCCGGCGGAGTCGCCGACCAGGTCGAGGGCGTCCTGGAAGCGCTCGAGCGGGAACTGGTGCGTGCAGATCTCGTCCATCGGCAGCGTCTCGGCCTCGAGCAGCTTGATCGCGGCGGGCCAGGTGTGCGGGCCGAGGTGGGCACCGCGGACGTCGAGCTCCTTGTCGTCCGAGATGATCGACCAGTCGACCGACACGGCGTCCTTGAAGACCGAGTACTCGACGAAGGTGCCGAGCTTGCGCAGCAGGTTCAGGCCCTGGGGGACCGCGGAGGGGTGGCCGGTCGCCTCGATGTAGACGTCGGCGCCGTAGCCGTCGGTCAGCTCCTTGATGATCGACACCGCGTCGTGTTCGGCGATGTTGATCGTCATGTCCGCGCCGACCTTCTCCGCAAGGTCGAGCTTGGCGTCGACGACGTCGAGCGCGATGATCCGGAGCGGGTTCTTCTGCCGGGCACCGGCGATGGCGGACAGGCCGATCGGGCCGGCGCCGGCGATCACCACGGTGTCGCCGAACTTGATGTCCCCGCGCTCGACGGCGTGGAAGGCGCACGACAGGGGCTCGGCGAATGCTGCGACCTGGCCGGGCAGCGCGCTCGACACGGGGTGCGTCAGGGCCTTCGCCGGCACCAGGACGTACTCGGCCATCGCGCCGTCGTAGCCCTTGAAGCCGAACATGTCGTGGACGTTGCACATCCAGTACGCGCCCTCGAGGCAGTAGCGGCACTCCCAGCAGGGGACGATCTGCTCGCAGGCGATGCGGTCCCCGAGGGCGACCTTGCGCTTGGCCAGGGCGTCGTCGTCGCCTGCGACGATCGTGCCGACGAACTCGTGCCCGGGGATGCGGTCGGTCTCGGCCCAGGCGGCGCGGTTCTCGTCGCCCCAGAACTTGGCGGCACCGTGGTAGCACTTCAGGTCGCTCGCGCAGATGCCGACCGCGTCGGTGCGCAGCAGGAGTTCGCCCGGCCCGGGGACCGGGACGGGGCGCTCTTCGAGCCGGTAGTCCTCGGGGCCGTGGACGACGACGGCACGCATCGTCGTGGGGATCGCCGAGGTGGTCTGGGTGGTGGTGTTCGTCGTCATCGACATGAGCTGCTCCTTCATCGGGTGGCTTCGCGGACGACTGTACACCTCGCAGAACGTTTGTCCAGAACACAATTTCTGGTACGGTCCGACCATGACCGACACCACCGAGTTCACCGACGCACTCCGTCCGGGTCCCGACACCGTCGACCTGACCAACGACTTCTCCGGGCGCACCGCGATCGTCACCGGCGGTGCGTCCGGCATCGGGAACGCCATCGCCGTCGCACTGGCGGCACGGGGAGCGCGCGTCGCGATCGTCGACGTCCGCGCCGAGGGCGCTGTCGAGGCCGCGGCCGCCCTGCCCAACCCGCCCGACGGGTCCGGTGCCGAGACTGGTGCGGCTGCGGGTGCCGGTGCGTCGCACGCCGGCTTCGGCTGCGACGTCACCGACCAGGCCGGGGTCGACGCCACCGTCACCGCGGTGGCCGAGCACTTCGGCCGCATCGACGTCCTCGTCAACTGCGCAGGCGTCGCGATCCTCGCCCCGGCAGAGGACCTGGACGCCGCCGCGTGGGACACCACGATCGCGGTGAACCTGACCGGCACCCACCGCGTCACCCAGGCCGTCGGCCGCCACATGCTCGCCGCCGGCTACGGCCGCGTCGTGACCATCGCCTCGCAGGCGGCGCACGTCGGCATCGACGGCCACGCGGCCTACTGCGCGTCGAAGGCCGGTGTGATCGGGCTGACCCACGTGCTCGCGCTCGAGTGGGGCCGCCGCGGGGTCACCGTGAACACCGTGTCGCCCACCGTCGTGCTGACCGACCTGGGCCGTGGCGCCTGGGCGAACGAGAAGGGCCTCCGGCACCAGGACGAGATCCCGACCGGCCGGTTCGCCACCCCGGACGAGATCGCGGCGGCGGTGCTGTTCCTGGCGTCGGCGTCGATCGCCATGGTGAACGGCGCGGACCTCCGTGTGGACGGCGGGTTCACGATCCGCTGAGACCCGGCGCGGCTACGATCGCCCCATGTCCGCCGAGACCCCCACCCCGGACGGAGCCCGCCCCCGTTTCCCGCTCGACACCGTGTACCAGGCGGCGCGGATGTACTACCTCGAGGACGCCACCCAGGTCGAGATCGCCTCGCGACTGGGGGTCTCGCGCCCGACGGTGTCGCGGCTGGTCGCCGAGGCTCGCCGCGCCGGACTCGTCCGCATCGAGGTCGTCGACCCGTTCCAGGACGAGACGGTGGCGCTCGCCGAACGCCTGCAGGTGAAGCTCGGCCTGCACGCGGTGCACCTGGCAGCGGTCACGCACACCGCCACACTCGGCGCCGACCTGGCGGGACCGCTCGCCAGTGCGGTCGAGGGGATGGGGCTGCAGCCCGGCGACGCGGTCCTGATGTCGTCGGGGCGCACCGTGTACGACGTCGCCCACGCGGGCATGCCGCAGCTGCCGGGCGTGCAGCTCGTCCCGACCGTCGGCGGTCAGGCGGACCCGATGCCCTGGTTCCAGACGAACGAGATCACCCGCACCGCCGCCGAGCACTCCGGTGCGATCCCGGCGTTCCTGTTCGCCCAGGCCCTGCCGTCCCAGGCGATGCGCGCGACCCTCGACGAGGACCCCGCCTTCCAGCACGTCATCGGCCTGTGGGGTCGGGCGAAGGGCGCGATCCTGGGCGTCGGCGCCCCGACACCCACCCGCGACGCCCTAGCACGAGGCGTCCCGGTCGAGGACCAGGCGTTCGACCGCGCCGCCGGCGACGTCTGCCTGAACTTCTACGCGCCCGACGGCTCGGCGATCGAGTTCCCCGGCAGCGACCGGATGGTGCGCACGTCACGTCAGGTGCTGGCCGCCGTGCCGCACGCCGTCGGTGTGGCCGTCGGCGAGGCGAAGGTCCCGAGCATCATCGGCGCGGTCCGTGGCGGGCTGGTCAACGAGCTGGTGTCGGACGCGGCCACGGCACGCGCACTGCTCGACGCGCTCGCCTGACCGCCGCGCCGTGGGCGCGACCCGGCACCGGACGGGAGGCCCGGGGCGGGCCCGCCCCGCGCCTCCCGTCCGACTACAGCCGGCCCTGGTGGCTGCGCCGCACGTCCCACAGGTGGTGCACCGGGTCGTGCGCGTAGTAGACCGCCAGCGAGGCGACCGTGAATGCGCTGCCGTCGGAGCGCAGCCCGGTGCGCTCGAGCTGGTCGTCGCGGACGTCGTCGAACGCGCGCGCTGCCCGGTGTGCCGCCTCGCCGAGCTCCCGCTCGACCGTCGCGGGGTCCTGCTGGTCGTAGGCGTCCTCGATCGCCGTGGCGTCCTGGTCCCAGTTCGCGAACGTCGGGGTGTCCTCGGTCAGCATCAGCGTCAGCCGCTCGGTCATCTTCCGGTGGACGTCGCGCACGTGCGCGGCGTACTCCAGCGTCGACCACGTCGCATCGTCCGGTCGGTCACGGACGTCGGACCGGGCGAGCGCGGTCGGCCAGCCGGTGGCGTTCGCTTCGACGATGCCGGGCACGTCGCGGATCGTCGTCGTGCTGCCGTCGTAGCCGCAGTCCGGGCACGGTGTCCCGATGACCCACGTCCAGTTCTTGGTGTCCGGTTCGATCGCCATGGCCCGATCGTACGAGATCGTGGCAGGCCCCGGCGCTTCCGCGGAACCGAGCGGATCGGGCGGGCTCCGCCGGGTGGATGACACGCCCGGTCCCTGGGAATCACCGGTCAATGACATTCCAGTTGCTCGGTAACGTCGTCGGCTGTTCGTCCGACCGGAGGGTCGGCAGTGCACCCGACCGAGGAGAGACATGGGTTCCGATCCCAGCAGTACCGAGCGCCGACGGCCCGCCCGCCGGCTCCGCGAGAGCGACGTCACCGTCGTCGACAAGAGCATGATGCGCAAGGCCGTCAGCGGGATGGTCGTCGGCAACACCATGGAGTGGTACGACGTCGGCGTGTACGGCTACCTGGCCGTCACGATGGGCCGCGTGTTCCTGCCGACCGCCGAACCCGCGGTGCAGATCCTGTTCAGCCTCGGGGTCTTCGCGGCGACGTACATCGCCCGCCCGCTCGGTGGGATCGTCTTCGGCCGTCTGGGTGACCGGATCGGCCGGCAGAAGGTGCTGGCCACGACGCTCATCATGATGGCGGCGTCGACGTTCCTGATCGGGGTGCTGCCCGCGTACGCCACGATCGGGGTGTTCGCGCCGATCGTGCTCGTGGTGCTCAAGCTGCTGCAGGGGTTCTCGACGGGCGGTGAGTACGCCGGGGCCACCACGTTCGTGACGGAGTACGCCCCCGACCGCCGCCGCGGGTTCTTCGCGAGCATCCTCGACTTCGGCAGCTACATGGGCTTCGCGCTCGGCGCGACGGTCGTCTCGGTGCTGCAGATCAGCCTGGGCGAGGAGACCATGACCGCGTGGGGCTGGCGCCTGCCGTTCCTGGCCGCCGGTGTCATCGGTGCCGTGGCGATCTGGTTCCGGCTGCGCATCGAGGAGTCGCCCGCGTTCCAGGCCACCCAGGCGGCGCAAGAGGCCGCCAGCGAGGCCCGCGCCGACGCCTCTGGGCAGCGCCCCACGAGTGTCGTCGCGATGGTCCGCGAGCACTGGCGTCCGATCGTCATCGCCGTGATGCTCGTCGCCGCGTCGAACACCGTCGGCTACGCCCTGACCAGCTACATGCCGACCTACCTGACCGACTCGCTCGGGTACTCCGCGATCGACGGCACGCTCCTGACGATCCCCGTGCTCGTGCTGCTCGCCGTGATGCTGCCCCTGACCGGCAAGCTCTCGGACCGGCTCGGACGCCGCGTCGTGATGTGGATCGGCGCCGCCACCACCGTCGTGCTGGTCGTGCCCGCGTTCCTGCTCATCGGCCACGGCGAGCAGTGGTCGACCCTGTCCGGCCTGGCGCTGCTGGCGCTGATGACCGCGCTGTGGGTCTCGAACCAGGCTGCGTCCCTGCCCGCGCTGTTCCCCACGTCGACGCGGTACGGCGGCATGGGCTTCGCGTACAACATCGCGATCGCGGTGTTCGGTGGGACGACGCCGCTCATCGTGCAGGCACTGCTGACGGCGACGGGCGACGAGCTCGCCCCCGCGTACTTCCTGATGGCGATGAGCGTCCTCGGTGCGATCGGGGTGTTCTGCATGAAGGAGTCGTCCCAGCGGCCGCTGCCGGGATCGATGCCCGCGGTGGAGACCGCCGCCGAGGCCCGCGAGCTCGTCCTGACGCAGGACACGAACCCGCACCTGGACCTGGGGGACCTGCCGTTCGCCGCGCAGGACGCCGCGGAGGCTGCTGCCGAGCCGGTCACCGGGGCGCGCGCCGGCCGCTGAGCCCGAACGACATCGCCGCTGTCGGACGACGGCGGCGATGTCGTTCCGCGTCGGAAGCCCCCCGGCCTCTCTCACCCGTGGTCGTGCAGCGCCGGCCAGACCGGGAACGGATCGGCCCACGAGCGCCAGACGTCCGGCCCGGCGAGCAGTTCGGCCGGGGTCAGGAGCGCCGAGTCGAGGGCACGCTCGATCCCGCGCACGTCGAGCCGTTCGCCGACGAACCACAGCGCCTGGCCGATCGGGGCGTCCTCGTCCCAGGACGGGTTGGCGGTCGGGTCGAGGGCGAGCATCGCGCCGAAGCTCGACCACGAACCGACGTGGTCCGGCCGCGACGCCAGCCGGAAGAACCCCCGCGAGCGCAGCACCCGGCCGCTGACCCCGGCGGCCAGGTCCTCGGCGATCACGGTGGCCAGGCGCCCCGGGTGGAACGGCAGCGGCTCGCGGTAGCGCATCGTGACCAGGTCGTCGTCGACGTCCCGCCCCAGGTCGGCGCCACTCGACAGCGCCACCATCCACCCGGCGCCGGTCGCCAGCAACCGTGCGGCACCGCCGTTCGACGCGGGCAGGTCGTCGGGGCCGCGCAGGTGGTCCAGGGCCATGATCGACGCGTACGGCGCCATCCGGTGCAGCAGCGCGACGAGTGCCCGCCGGCGTCGACCGGACAGCGGCCCGAGCCGGTCGAGGGCGATCACCGTGGCGTACTCCGCCAGCGACGCGATGCGGTCGGCGGCGACGAAGGCGTCGTCGACGTCGGACCAGAGCAGGTGGGCGACGTCGTCGGCGCGCAGGACCGTCACCGCGTGGCGGAGGACCCGGTCGTGCCCGTGCTCGGCGCGGGCGGCGTTCGCCAGGAGCATGCCGACGGCGCGGGTGTCCGCTCCGGGCGCCAGGGTCACGACGAGTCCGTGGTCGGCCTCCGGTCCGCACGCCCGGTCGAGCTGGTCCGTGCGGGCGGCGATCGCACGAGCGGCGGTGAATGCACTGCCGGCGACGTGCATCCGGTGGTCGGTGCTCCCGCGGGTGCCGCGGCGGGCCAGCAGGACGGCGACACGATCGGCGTCGGCCTGGTGCAGAGCGGAGACGAGGGTGATGACGGCGGGGCGCATGCGGACTACGCTACATGAAAACCGTTATCAACAAGGAGGATGTCGTGCAGGTCCGCAACTCGCTCAAGGCACTGAAGAAGATCCCCGGATCGCAGGTGGTGCGCCGGCGCGGCCGGGTGTATGTGATCAACAAGCAGAACCCACGGTGGAACACGCGTCAGGGCTGATCGCGTCTTCCGTAGGGTGGCAGCATGCGACTGCTCCTGATCCGTCACGGCCAGACCCCCGCCAACGTCTCCGGCATCCTGGACGCCGAGGTCCCCGGTCCCGGGCTCACCGAGCTCGGTGAGCAGCAGGCCCAGGCGTTGCCGGCGGCCCTGGCCGAGCGGGGGATCGAGCGCCTGTTCGTGTCGTCCATGCTCCGCACACAGCTGACGGCCGCGCCACTCGCCACCGCGCTCGGGCTCGAGCCGGTCGTGCTCCCCGGGCTCCGCGAGATCGAGGCGGGGGACCTGCAGGGCAAGCGCGACCAGACCTCGGTGCAGCGCTACCTGGCCGCCTGCTACGCGTGGGCGTCGGGGGAGCGCGAGGCCCGGATGCCCGGCGCCGAGACCGGTGAGGACTTCTTCGACCGGTACGACGATGCGGTCCGGCAGATCGAGGACACCGGCGTACAGGTCGCCGCGGCGTTCAGCCACGGCGCTGCGATCCGGATCTGGGCCGCGACGACCGCGCAGAACACCCCGAACCACCTGGGCGCCGATCGACACCTCGAGAACACCGGTGTCGTCGAGCTCGAGGGCTCGTCGGCGGACGGCTGGCGCCTGGTCGACTGGGAGGGTGAGCCGATCGGCGGCGACGACCTGATCGACCGGACCGCGCAGGACCCGACCGGCGAGCGGTTCTAGCGACAGCGGTGGATCGCAACCCTGTCGCGAAAGCGACAGTCTGCCGCCGACGTTCCGGCACGATCTGTCGCTTTCGCGGGGTGTGACCCCGCCACAGACGGACGGGAGGCGCGGGGCCAGCTGGCACCCGGGCGCCCCGCCCGCGGGGTGCGGGTCTAAGACGCGTGGGGCGCCCTGGCGGTGAGCGGCACGATCACGCCGTGCGCCTCGCGCAGCACGTCGAGGGTGTGCTGGATCTCGTCCGCACGCTCCTCGGTGCTCCAGCCGAGGGCACCGGCCAGCACGTCCGCCAGCTCGTCGAGCAGGTCGATCGTGACCCCGCCGACGAACGCCAGGTTCGTGCGACGCAGCACCACGTCGATCAGGTGGACGGCCTGCTCGTGCTCGGCGAAGTACGCGACCTCGGCGCGGGTCAGCGCCGGGTCGGACTCGAGCGGCTCGACCGGACCGTCGGTCAGCACGTCGACGACCTCGGCTGCACGGGTGCCGTAGCGCTCGAGCAGGCCTTCGACCAGGGACTCGTCGAGCCCGTCGCGGTGGGACTTGATCCACAGGGCGCGCTGGGCGTCCGTGGTCGGGAAGTCCTTGCCGCCGCCGATGGCCATCCCGGTCGTGTCGACCTTGCGGGCGACGCCGAGCTTCTGCGTGGCCTCGGTCGACAGGTGCGCGGCGAGGGCGCGGAACGTCGTCCACTTGCCGCCGACGAGCGACAGTACGGTGGTGCTGCCGAGCCCGGGGATCTGGGTGTCGACGATCCGGTAGTCGCGGGACACGAAGCCGGGGGCGGTGTCCTCGTGGCGGGGGAGCGGCCGGATGCCCGAGTAGCTGTAGACGATGTGGTCGCGGGTGACCTCGATCTGCGGGAACACGTGCTTGACCAGGCCGAAGAAGTAGTCGATCTCCTCGTCGGTGGTCGTGACGGGCTTCGACGGGTCGGCGTCGATGTCGGTCGTGCCGATGAGCACGCGGCCCTTGAGCGGGTAGATCAGCACGATGCGGCCGTCGTCGTTCTCGAAGAACAGCTCGCGGCCCTTGGTCGCCTCGAGCAGCTCGTCGTTCTGCACGACGATGTGGGAGCCCTTCGTGCCGCCCATGTACTTCGTCTCGCCGCCGAACGCCTGGTTCGTCAGGTCGGTCCACGGGCCGGATGCGTTGATCACGACGTCGGCCTGGAAGGCGAACTCCTCGCCGGTCTCCAGGTCACGCAGCAGCACGCCACCGTCGCGGGTGCCGGCGGCCTCGACGTAGTTGGTCGCACGGGCGGTCGCGGCGGAGCCGGTCCCGGTGCCGGCGGCCAGGCCGTCCTTGAGCACGTCGAGCGCCAGGCGCTCCGGCTCGTGCACGCTGGCGTCGTAGTAGGTGCCCGTGTACTTCAGGTCCTTGTTGAGCGCCGGCATGTCCGACAGCGCCGCCTTCTTGGTGCGGAAGACGTGCTTGGGGACCGAGCCGCCGTCGCGCGAGAACGAGTCGTAGATCGTCATGCCGATCTTGATGAGCATCGCGCCGCGCTCCTTGGTGGAGCGCTGCTTGTGCGTGAGCATGCGCAAGGGGGCGTTCATGATGCCGGAGAACGTCGAGAAGATCGGCATCGTCGTCTGCAGCGGCTTGACGTAGTGCGGGGCGATCCGGATCAGGCCGTTGCGCTCCTGCACGCTCTCGCGCACCAGGCGGAACTCGCCGTTCTCCAGGTAGCGGATGCCGCCGTGGATCATGTGGCTGGACGCCGCGGAGGCGCCGGAGGCGTAGTCGCCGCGCTCGACGAGCGCGACGTCGACGCCCTGCAGGGCGAGGTCGCGGAAGGTGGCGATGCCGTTGATGCCGCCACCCACCACCAGGACCTGTGCGTTGGGGCGCTCGGTGAGGGCGGTCACCGTGCGTCGGGGCTGCGTCGTCTTCGACATGTGCGTACGCATCGCTTTCTGGGGTCGGTTCTGTGGTCTTGCATCCGATCGTGCGCCTGTCGAGAAGTCCGGGCAACCTGCGTGCACGAACGTGCAGCACCGGTGTCGGCACGCCCGCTGGCGGCTCCGATCAGGCACTGGAGGCTCGGTCGGGCTTGCAGAGGCCGTGCACGTCCGTGCATGGTTGCTCCATGTCCTCGAGTGCCGGTGATCCGGTTGTCTGACGCGGCCCAGCCGATGCGCACGCAGCAGGCGCTGCGCGCCGCACACCTGTACTACCTGCAGGACCTGACGATGGACGCCATCGCGGACGAACTCGGGACGTCGCGGTCCTCGGTCTCGCGGCTGCTCAAGCACGCCAGGGACACCGGCCTGGTCGACATCCAGATCCGGTCGCCGCTCGACCAGGCCGCGGCGCTCAGTCGGAGCATCCGGGCCCGCTTCGGGGTGCACGCGCACGTCGTCCCGGTCCCTGACCACACGAGCGACGTCGACCGGCTCGAACGGGTCGCGCTGTCCGCCGCGCGGATCCTGACGCAGTACATCGAGTCGAACATGGTGATCGGGTTGTCGTGGGGCTCGACGGTGAGTGCCGTCAGCCGGTACCTCGTGCCGAAGACCACGCACGGATCGACCGTCGTGCAGGTGAACGGCGCGGCCAACACCCGGACGACGGGCATCGTCTACGCCTCGGAGATCCTGCGGCGGTTCGGCGAGGCGTACGGCGCGCTCGTGCAGCAGTTCCCGGTGCCGGCGTTCTTCGACGACCCCGCCACGAAGGAGGCCCTGTTCCGCGAACGTTCCATCCGCCGCGTGCTCGACCTGCACGAGCGGATGGACGTGGTGGTGTTCGGCGTCGGTGCGCCGCAGGCCCCGGTGCCCTCGCACGTGTACTCCGGCGGGTACCTCGACCCCGCCGACCGCGAGGAGCTGGCGAAGGCCAAGGTCGTGGGTGACGTGTCCACCGTGTTCTACCGCGCGGACGGGTCGTGGCGGGACATCGGTGTCAACGCGCGCGCCGGCGGCCCGGACCTCGACACGATCAAACGTGCGCCACGGCGGATCTGCGTCGTCGCCGGTCGTGGCAAGGCGGCGTCCCTGCGCGGTGCCCTGGCCGCCGGGCTGATCACCGACCTGATCCTCGACGAGAGCATCGGGCAGGCGATCCTGCAGAACTGACGGGCGCCACGCGTTTGTCGGTGGCTCGTCGTACGTTCGGGTGCATGGTGCCATCCACCGAAACCACCTCGCCGAAGGCGCTGCGCACGGCCGTTGCCGTGCCCGGTGCCGAGCGGTGCGTGACGAGCGTCCCGGACCGCCGCGGGACCGCCGACGGCCGCTGGTCGAAGCGACTCGCCGGTTCGGACGTCGACCAGGCCCTCGCGTTCTTCTCGGCCGACTACGACCTGCGGACGCCTGCCGTCCGCCGGACATCGACCGCCGCCAGCTGGAGCTTCGCCGGCGTCGGTGACGAGCGGATGTCCCTGCGCAGCTCCCGGTTCCAGGTCGACCTGCGCAGCGAGTCCCTGGTCGAGGACGAGTTCATCGTCGTGTGGCTGCGTTCGGGCACCAGCAGGATCTCGTACGCCGGACACAGCATCGACCTGCAGCCGGGCATCCCCGTCGTGCTGCCGAGCGACGGTGCCTACCAGCTGCATCACCGCGACATCGCGCTCAACCTCGTGCAGCTGGACCGTTCGTTCGTGGCCGAGCTCGCGGGCGACGCCGACTTCGCGTTCGAGCCGTTGCAGCGTCCGACGGCCGAGGGCGCGCACGTCTGGCAGCAGGCCGTCCGTGCGCACTCGGCGACGTGGCTCGACATGGGTCACACGCTCGGTGACACGGCGCGCCGTGCGGTCGCCGACGCGTTCGCCAGTGCCGCACTCCGGGCCTTCCCGCAGCGCACGACCTGGCGTGCATCGGTCCCCGGCACGGGTCCCGAGCACGACCGCCTCCGCCGTGCGCTCGAGTTCGTGCACGCCCACGCCAGCGAGGCGATCGGTACCCCCGAGATCGCCTCGGCCGCAGGGCTCAGCCCACGCGGCCTGCAGCAGTCGCTGCGTCGCCACCTCGACCAGACGCCCGGTGACCTGCTGCGCGGTGTCCGACTCGACGGCGCGCACACCGACCTGCGTCGGGCTGACCGCGACGAGACCTCGGTGGCGGACATCGCCCGGGCCTGGGGCTTCGGACATCTGGGACGGTTCTCGGCTGCCTACCGGGCCCGGTTCGGCGAACTGCCGAGCGAGTCGCTCCGCAGCCGGAGCTGATCCACCGAATCTGATCGCACGGATCCGGGGATCGTCATCCGGATGTTCGGCTGCAACCTGCGTGAAACGCACGAGTGGCTGGATGGTGGGTGTCACCGCGGCTCGGCCGCACCGCAGCCCACGAAGGAGTCCGCCATGCGCATCGGCGTCCCCACCGAGATCAAGAACAACGAGTTCCGCGTCGCCGCCACGCCGGCGGGTGTCGCCGAGCTGACGATGCACGGCCACCAGGTGCTCGTGCAGGCCGGGGCCGGCGACGGCTCGTCCTTCCCGGACGCCGAGTACCAGGTCGCGGGCGCGACGATCGTGCCGTCCGCGTCCCAGGTCTGGGAACAGGCCGAGCTCGTGCTCAAGGTCAAGGAGCCCGTCGCGTCCGAGTACGCGTCGATCCGACCCGGGCAGGTCCTGTTCACCTACCTGCACCTGGCGGCCGACCGTCCCCTGACCGACGCGCTGATCGCATCGGGCGCGACGGCGATCGCCTACGAGACGGTCCAACTGCCCGACCGGTCGCTGCCGCTGCTGTCCCCGATGTCCGAGATCGCCGGACGGCTGTCGACCCAGGTCGGTGCGAACCACCTGATGCGCGCCCACGGCGGACGTGGCCTGTTGCTCGGCGGTGTCCCCGGCACGCCGAAGGGTCGCGTGGTCGTCATCGGCGGCGGTGTCGCGGGGGAGCACGCCGCGGCGATGGCGCTCGGCCTGGGCGCCGAGGTCACGGTCTTCGACATCAGCCTGCCCCGCCTGCGTGCGCTCGACGCCCGGTTCGACGGACGGATCACGACGCTGCGGTCCTCGACGCACGCGATCGCGTCGGCCCTGCGCGACGCCGACCTGGTGATCGGGTCGGTGCTGATCCCCGGTGCTTCCGCGCCCAAGCTCGTCACCGACGCCATGGTCGCCGACATGCGCCCGGGGTCGGTGCTCGTCGACATCGCCATCGACCAGGGCGGCTGCTTCGAGGGCTCGCGGCCGACCACGCACGACGACCCGACCTTCCGCGTGCACGACGCCGTGTACTACTGCGTGGCGAACATGCCCGGAGCGGTCCCGCGCACGTCGACGATCTCGCTGACGAACGCGACGCTGCCGTACGCGCTGGCGATCGCCGACCAGGGGTGGGAGCAGGCACTCGAGGCCGACGCTGCCCTGGCTCGCGGGCTCAACGTGCACGCCGGTCAGGTCACGAACGAGGCCGTCGCCGCTGCCCACGGCCTGCTCGTCGCCGCGCGCTGACGCGCCCGGCCCGGCCCGGCCCGCGCGCCGACGCGGCCCGCGCCGGAGCTCACTCCCGGTTCATCGCGAAAGCGACAGTTCGCCGCGGAACATCCGCGGCGAACTGTCGCTTTCGCGTGGGGGTTGGGGTTGGGGCCGGGCAGCGGCGCAATGTCGCGTTCTCGGGCGGATCGCGCGCGGCGCCGCGCGCAGGCCCGGGCTAGCGGACCGTCAGGCGCGGGGCCGGGGCGCGGAACCCCGCGCGGGCCCGCACCACGAGGGTGACGACGACCGCGACGGCAGCGGCGACGATGGCCGCGACCGCGGTGGGCACCGACACCAGGGGTCCGTCGAGCCGCGCGACCGCGACCCACGCCAGACCCCAGGCGAGCGAGACGACCGGGGACAGTCGACCCTGTCCGCCGAGTGCCACCAGGACCCCGACGAGCCCGGCGACGAGCGCCACGACGACGCCCCACACGTCCTGCCCGAGGCCGAAGCCCCGGAAGCCGGCGGCGGTCAGCACCGCGGCGGTGTTCGCCGCCGTCGCGACACAGAGCCACCCGAGGTACAGCCCGAACGTCCCGTCGGTGACGATCGCCTCGACGATGCCCGACGGTCGCGTGCGCCGCAGGATGACGAACGCCCACACCAGCACCGCGAGCAGCGCGACGATGATCGGCTCGCTCGCCCACAGGAACCCGAACTGCACGGACAGGATCCACGCGGCGTTGAGCAACAGCGACAGCACCGCGGGCACGACCAAACGGTCGTGACGCTCCTGGTCGGCGTGACGCGGCAGGAACTGCCAGATCGCGAACGCGATGAGCCCGGTGTAGATGACGCTCCAGATGCCGAACGCGGGGCCACCGGGGGCGATCGCCGTCGACGATGCCGACAGTGCCCCTCCGGCGGCGTCCTGGATCGGCGTGCCGCCCGCGGCACCCGACCCGATGAACGAGCCCACCAGGGCGATGACGGCGCTCGCCGCGATCGCGATCTTCCGGAACCATCGCATGGTCACTCCTCTCGTCGGCACACCGTCGTCAGCATGCTGAAGACCCCACGCTATGCCCGGACCTGCTGGCCCTCGCAGGGAGTGCTCAGGCCGCGGGGGACGTGCGTAGCCTGGGCACGTGACCGTCGAGCTGAACACCGTGTACGTCGACCGCATCGCCCCGATGGCGAGCCCCTCGCTCGACGAGTCCTTCCGGCTGATGGCCGACCAGGACGCCAGTACCTGCATCGTCCTGTACCGCCCGGACGCCGAGGAGCTCGGGGACGTCGCCGTCGCGCTCGGACTGCACGAGCTCGCGGTGGAGGACTCGGCCGAGGGGCACCAGCGACCGAAGCTCGAGCGGTACGGGTCGACGCTGTTCGCGGTCCTCAAACCGGCGCTGTACAACGACCGGCTCGAAGAGGTGGCGTTCGGCGAGGTGCACGCGTTCGTCGGGGACGACTTCTTCCTGGCCGTCGTGCAGGCCGACCCGCGCGGACAGCAGGTCGTCCCGCGGGCCCTGCAGCGCATGAGCGGCAAGCCCGGCCTGGTCACGGCGGGTCCGCAGGCGCAGCTCTGGGCGCTGATGGACTCCATCGTCGACGACTACATGCCGGTGATCGACGGGCTCGAAGAGGACATCAACCAGATCGAGGACCAGCTGTTCGCCGGGGTGCCCGGCGTGTCGAAGCGCATCTACGAGCTGTTCGGCGAGGTCGTCGACTTCCAGCGTGCCGCCCGCCCGCTGGTCTACATGATCGAGAACCTGCACCGCGGGGCCGAGAAGTACCACCTGCCGGTCGAGATGCAGCGACGCTTCCGCGACGTGCTCGACCACGCGATCCGCACGGCGGAGCGGCTCGACACGTTCCGGCAGCTGCTGCAGAACGCCCTGACGGTCGATGCCACCCTGGCGGCGCAGAAGCAGAACGACGACACCAAGAAGATCTCCGGCTGGGCGGCGATCCTGTTCGCACCGACCCTGATCGCGGCGATCTACGGCATGAACTTCACGCACATGCCCGAGCTGACCTGGACGTGGGGGTACCCGCTGGCCGTCCTGGCGATGGTCGTCTTCGCCGCGGCCCTGTTCGTGGTCTTCAAGGTGAAGCGCTGGTTCTGAACCGAGGTGCAGCGCTGGTTCTGACCCAAGGCGAAGCGCCGGTTCTGACCCAAGGTGACGCGGCGGTTCTGACATACTGAGCGAACATAGTTGCGAAACAAAAGAAAGAGCTCCGATGACGCAGCACGCGCAGCCGACGCAGCACGACCGCCCCGATGCCCTCGTCCACCTGACCGCCGCCGGGGTGTCGCTCGTGCTCGACTGCACCGCCGGCCAGCTGCCCGCGGTCGTGCACTGGGGCGCCGCTCTCGGTGCCCTGTCGACCGCGGACCTGCTGTCCCTGGTCGAGTCCGGCCGTGAACCCGTCGTGTCGAACGCCGTCGACGAGCCGATCCGCCTGGCCGTCCTGCCCGAGCCGCACGCCGGGTGGTCCGGCAAGCCCGGCATCAGCGGCCACCGCGACGGCCACGACTGGTCGCCGAAGTTCACGACGACGAGCCTCGACGTGCACGGTGAAGCGCACCAGACGGAACCAGGAGCCGAGCGCCAGGACGACGCCCACGAGCGCCAGATCCCTGCCCGCATCGACGCCGGCCCCGCCACGGTCGTCGTCGAGGCCACCGACCCCACCGCGGGCCTGGCCGTCCGGCTGGAGATCGAACTGCTGCCCGCCGGCCTGGTCCGCACCCGGGCCGCCGTCACGAACACCGGCCAGGGCACGTACACGGTCGACGACGTCACGGTCGCCCTGCCGGTCCCGACCCGGGCGCGCGAGGTGCTCGACTTCGCCGGCCGCTGGGGCAAGGAGCGCACGCCGCAGCGCAGCGAGCTGGTGGTCGGCATCCACGAGCGTGAAGGACGCAAGGGCCGCACCGGAGCCGACGCCGCCACGGTGCTGAGCGTCGGGGTGCCCGGGTTCGGCTTCGCCCGTGGTGAGGTCTGGGGCGTGCACACCGCGTGGAGCGGCAACCACCGCCACCATGCCGAGCGCCTGTTCAACGGCAAGCAGGTCGTCGGCGGCGGTGAGCTGCTGCTGCCCGGCGAGGTCCGCCTCGGCACGGGGGAGACGTACGCAGGACCGTGGGTCTACGGCGCCTACGCTGACGGGCTCGACGCCCAGGCGCGGCGCTTCCACACCCACCTGCGCAGCCGCCCGCAGCACCCGCGCTCGGACCGTCCGATGACGATCAACGTGTGGGAGGCGGTCTACTTCGACCACGACCTGGCCCGCCTGCGCGACCTGGCCGATCGGTCCGCCCGGCTCGGCGTCGAGCGGTTCGTGTTGGACGACGGCTGGTTCCGGCACCGCCGCAACGACTTCGCCGGCCTGGGCGACTGGTTCGTCGACGAGGGGGTGTGGCCGGACGGGCTGACCCCGCTCGTCGAGCACGTCCGCGCGGCGGGGATGCAGTTCGGCCTGTGGTTCGAGCCGGAGATGGTCAACGAGGACAGCGACCTGGCACGCGCGCACCCGGAGTGGATCATGCAGGCCGACGGCCGCCTGCCGATCCGCTCGCGCCACCAGCAGGTGTTGAACCTGGCGATCCCCGAGGCGTACGAGTACGTGCTCGACCGGATGACGTCGATCATCGACGAGTACCGCATCGACTACGTCAAGTGGGACCACAACCGCGACCTGGTCGAGGCCGGACGCCCGGGCGGTGGTGCCGCGGTGCACGAGCAGACCCTGGCGGCCTACCGGCTGATGGCCGAGCTCAAGGACCGGTTCCCGGGCTTCGAGATCGAGTCGTGCTCGTCCGGTGGTGCCCGCGTCGACCTCGGCGTGATCGAGCACACCGACCGGGTGTGGGTGTCCGACTGCATCGATCCGCTCGAGCGGCAGCAGATGAACCGCTGGACGATGCAGCTGTTGCCGGCGGAGCTGCTCGGGTCGCACATCGCCAGCGGGGTGAACCACACGACCGGGCGTTGGCACGACCTGTCCTTCCGTGCCGGCACCGCGATCTTCGGGCACCTCGGCATCGAGTGGGACCTGTCGACGGCGACCGAGGCCGAGGAACGTGACCTGGCCGAGTGGATCGCCCTGTACAAGCAGGTCCGTCCGCTGCTCCACGGGGGCGACCTGGTGCGTGTCGACCAGGTCGACGCGACGCAGAACGTCTACGGCGTGGTCGCCCCGGACCGCCGCGATGCGCTGTTCTTCCTGGCCTCCCTGGGCAGCTCCGAGGTGAGCCTGCGCGGCCGCATCACCTTCCGCGACCTCGACCCGGACACGCGCTACCGCGTGGACCCGCTGCTGATCGGCACGGGTGCGGACGGCGTCCGGGCGCCGGTCTGGTGGTCCGGCGACCGCGTCTTCTCCGGCCGTGTGCTGACCGAGGTCGGCCTCGAGGCCCCGGCGCTGTCCGCCGAGCGCGTCGTGCCGTTCCGGGTGACGGCGGTCTGACGGCCGCCCACCGGCGGGAGCAGGGACCCACCTGCAGGACGGGAGGCCCGTGGTGACGTCACCACGGGCCTCCTGTCCGTCTCGGTGCCGGAAATGTCTTGACAAGCCTTTATTGCGCGGCAACACTAAGGGCATCCGGAGGCCGACGCCCCCGAGGAAACCGCGTTGACGAAGGAGTCACGATGGCCACCGAAACACCGTTGTCGTCAACCCTGACGACGAGTGCCCGGCGAAGCCGACCGGTCACGCAGAACGGCGCGGGGGTGTCGAACCCCAAGCGCCGCCGTCGGAACGACCTGTGGCTGGCGCTGGTCTTCATCGCCCCGGCCTCGATCGGGTTCGCCCTGTTCCTGCTCTGGCCGACCCTGCGCGGCATCTACCTGAGCTTCACGAGCTACAACCTGCTCACGCCGCCGGTGTTCACCGGCCTGCAGAACTACGAGCGCCTGCTGCAGGACTCGATCTTCTGGCACTCGATGGCGGTGACGGTCGAGTACGTCCTGCTGAACATCGGGTTCCAGACCGTGCTGGCGCTGTTCATCGCGGTGATGATGCACCGGCTGACGAAGTCGACGTTCGTCCGCGGCATCGTCCTGGCGCCGTACCTGGTGTCGAACGTGGTCGCGGCGCTCATCTGGCTGTGGATCCTCGACACGCAGCTCGGCATCGGCAACGAGGTCCTCAACGCGATCGGCGTCGGGCGGATCCCGTTCCTGCAGAGCGACGTGTGGGGCATCCCGACCATCGCGTTCATCAACGTCTGGCGGAACGTCGGCTACACCGCGCTGCTCATCTTCGCCGGCCTGCAGGCACTGCCCGAGCAGGTCTACGAGGCCGGCCGCATCGACGGTGCCAGCGAGTGGAAGATGTTCTGGGGGATCACGGTGCCGCTGCTGCGCCCGATCCTGTCGCTCGTGCTCATCATCACGGTCATCGGGTCGTTCCAGGTGTTCGACACCGTCGCCATCACCACGCAGGGCGGACCGGCGAACGCCACGAACGTCGTGCAGAACTACATCTACAACCTGGCGTTCGGCCGGTTCCAGTTCGGGTACGCGTCTGCGGTCTCGGTGGCACTGCTGGTCGTCCTGAGCATCATCACCGTCGTCCAGTACCGACTCTCGCGCTCCAGCGAGAGCGACCTGGACTGACCCGGACCACGGAAGCGAGTCGACGATGACCAGCACCCTGCCCCCGGTGGTCGAACCCACGACCACCCGCGCCGTCACCACCCGTGGCGCCAAGCCCCCGCGTCCGAAGCCGAGCGTCGGCCGCGTGGTCGCCTGGATCGCGATGATCGCCGTGATCGCCGTGACCCTGTTCCCGTTCTACTGGATCCTGCGCACCGCGCTGTCCTCGAACGGCGCGATCTCCGCCGACCCCACCTCGCTGTTGCCGACCGGGTTCAGCCTGGGTGGCTTCGAGCGGGTGTTCGGCCTGCAGTCCACGAAGGAGGCGCTCGCACAGGGCGGCTCCGGCGCGGCGATCAACTTCTGGCAGTACCTGCTGAACTCGGTCATCACCGCGACGATGATCACCGTCGGCCAGGTGTTCTTCTCGGCGGCAGCGGCCTACGCCTTCGCCCGCCTGCGCTGGCCCGGACGCGACCAGGTGTTCGGCGTGTTCCTGGCCGGGCTGATGGTCCCGACGATCTTCACGCTCCTGCCGAACTTCACCCTGATCAAGTCGCTCGGGCTGGTCGACACGCTGCTCGGGATCTCGTTGCCGTCGATGCTCATGACCCCGTTCGCGGTGTTCTTCCTGCGGCAGTTCTTCCTCGGGATCTCGCGCGAGGTCGAAGAAGCCGCACTCATCGACGGTGCGGGCAAGATCCGGGTGTTCTTCCGCCTCATCCTGCCGATCGCGTCCGCCCCGATCGCGACGCTGGCGGTGCTGACGTACATCACCGCCTGGAACGACTACTTCTGGCCGCTGATGGTGTCGTACACGGACAGCTCCCGCGTGCTCACGGTCGCGCTGGGCGTCTTCAAGTCGCAGTCCCCGCAGTCCGGCACCGACTGGGCGGGCCTGATGGCCGCGACCCTGGTGGCCGCGCTCCCGATGATCGTGCTGTTCGGCGTCTTCGCCAAGCGCATCGTCAACTCCATCGGCTTCTCCGGCATCAAGTAGGGAACCCCACGACCATGACGAACTCCATCACCCGTCGCTCGCTGTTCGCCGGCGGCGCCTCGGCGCTGGCCCTCGGTGCGCTCGCCGCGTGCTCGTCGCCCGGTGCCGTCAACCCGAAGAGCGGCGCGACCGGCACCGTGTCGTACTGGCTGTGGGACGCGAACCAGCTCCCCGCGTACCAGGCCGTCGCGAAGGCCTTCGAGCAGGAGAACCCGGACATCACGATCAAGATCACCCAACTCGGCTGGGCCGACTACTGGACGAAGCTCACCGCGGGCTTCATCGCCGGCACCGCCCCCGACGTGTTCACCGACCACCTGTCGAAGTTCCCGCAGTTCGCCGACCTCGACGTGCTGTACAAGCTGGACGAGCTCGAGGCGACGTCGTCCATCCGCGACGACGACTACCAGTCCGGGCTCGCACAGCTCTGGAAGGGCAAGGACGGCCACCGCTACGGCTCGCCCAAGGACTGGGACACCATCGCGATGTTCTACGACGAGAAGGTCATCGCCAAGGCGGGCTACTCCGCCGCGGACCTGGCCGCCCTGCAGTGGAACCCGGACGACGGCGGCACGTTCGAGCAGGCCGTCGCCCACCTGACCATCGACGGCAAGGGCCGCCGCGGGGACGAGCCCGGCTTCGACAAGAACGACGTCGCCGTCTACGGGATGAGTGCGAACGGCAGCGGCGGTGACGGCTTCGGGCAGACGCAGTGGTCGCCGTTCACCGGGTCGACGGACTGGTACTACACGAACAGCAACCCGTGGGGGAACAAGTTCCGCTACGACGACGCCGGGTTCCAGAAGACGATCTCGTGGTACTTCGGGCTGGCCGAGAAGGGCTACATGCCCAAGTACGGCGTCTTCTCGACCACGACCGGTCCGGACGTGCAGCTCGGGTCGAAGAAGGTCGCACTGTCGTTCAACGGCTCGTGGATGATCGGCACGTACGCCAACCTGCCCGGCATCACGGTCGGCATCGCACCGACGCCGTCGGGTCCGGTCGGGCATCGTGCGTCGATGTTCAACGGCCTGGGCGACTCGATCACCAAGCAGGCGAAGCACCCCGAGGCCGCGGCGAAGTGGGTCGCGTACCTGGGCAGCGACGCCGCGCAGCGGATCGTCGGTCGTGCCGGCATCGTGTTCCCGGCACGCCGGGCCGGCACGGACGCCGCGGTGGCCGCGTTCGCCAAGCGCGGGCTCGACGTCGCGGCGTTCACCGAGCAGGTCGACGACAAGACGACCTTCCTGTTCCCGGTCACCCGCAACCCGGCCGACGTGCAGGCGCTGGTGCAGCCGGCGTTCGACGACATCTACGCCAACGGCAAGCCGATCTCGTCGCTCACCGCGGTGAACGAGCAGGTGAACACGCTGCTCGCGCTCACCTAGGCGGGTGGTCCGGTGTGGGGTGCGGTGTCAGGCGCCCAGCGCGTGCATCTGGATCGCGACCGCGGCCGCGCCGCGGGCCCACTCGTTGAACCGGAACGGCTGTGCGATCAGCGTGGGGGCCGGGGTGGACCAGTGTCGAGCCGCCTCGACGGAGCGGTCGAGGGCATCGCGGCCGACCTCGGCGATCCCGACCAGCTCGCCGGACAGCAGCACGACCTCGGGATCCACGACGTTGACGACGTCGGCGACGAGCAGGCCGAGCGCCTCGGCGGCGGTGTCGACGACCGTGCGGGCCCGGGGGTCACCCTGTCGCGCGACGTCGAGCAACTCGGCGGCCGTCACCGTCCGGTCGAGCGCCCGGCTGCCGGTCAGGGCGAGCGCGCGTGCGCTGAGGACCGCCCGCGCGCAGCCGCGGTGGCCGAACTCGCACTGCAGGTCGGATGCGCCGACCGCACCGCCGAGCCGCTGGTGCCCGATGCTGCCCGCGGTCGAGTGCGCCCCGTCGACGACGGCGTCCCCGACGACCAGCCCGAGCCCGATGCCCGCGCCGACGGTCAGCAGCGCCAGGGACCGGTGGTCACGGCCCTCGCCGAACCAGTGCTCGGCGTGGGTGAGTGCGCGGACGTCGTTCTCCACCGACGCGGGCAGGCCCGTGGCGGCGGTGAGCAGGGCCGCGAGCGGGACGTCCTGCCACCCCAGGAACGGTGCACGCCGGATCGTGCTGCGGCCCTCGGTGGCGCCGCCGACCGCGACGCAGAGCGCCCGGATCCGGCTGTCCGTCGCGGTGACGTCGGCGACGACTGCGGCGATGCGCGCGACGACGGCCGACACGTCACGGTCCGGCAGGGGTTCCTCGCGTTCGGTGAGCACCCGACCCCGGTGGTCGGTCGACACCGCGAACAGCCCGTCGCCGGTGAGCTTCACGCCGATGAAGTGATGTGCGTCCGCGTCGATGTCGAGCGGGATGGACGGTCGGCCGGTGCCGGTCTGCTGGATGCCGTCCCGCTCGACCAGGACCCCGGACTCGAGCAGCGGACGGGTGATGCGCGACAGGCTCGGACCGGACAGGCCGAGCCGGGCGGCGAGCTCGGTGCGCGGGCGCGGGCCCGCACGCAGGACCTCGAGCACGACGGCCTGCGCGCTGCCGGCGAGGGGCTGCCAGGCGCGCGGGTGTCCTGGGTCGGAGGTGTCGAGCACGGTCGCAAGCCTAGGGCGCGGTGGCGGCCCACAGGCTCGTCCCGGTGCGGGCGCGGCGCGGGCCACCGGTAGGGTTCCTGACATGCCGCACGCTGCACACGCGACACCGATCTGGGCCGTCAAGCTGGCCGTCGTCACCGCACTGGTCGGCATCGCGGGCGGCATCGCCGGTGTCGCGGTGTGGCTCGCGCTGCAGCTGATCCAGTTCGTCGCGTTCGGGTACCCGTTCGGTGGGCACCTCGAGGCAGCCGACGCCCCCTCGGCGCTGAACCGGTTCCTGGCGCTCGTCGCCGCCGGTGTCCTGACCGCGTTCGCCTGGTGGGCGCTGCGTCGCTGGGGGCGTCCGACCGTCGCGGTGACGGCAGCCGTGGGGGGCAAGCGGATGCCGTCCCTGGTGACCCTGGCGAACTCCGGCGTGCAGATCCTGGCGGTCGGGCTCGGCGCATCGATCGGCAAAGAGGTCGCGCCGCGCGAGATCGGTGCCTGGCTGGCGCAGGTCGTCACCCGCCGGGCCGGCCTGACCGAACGCGAGACGAAGATCCTGGTGGCGTGCGGTGCCGCCGCGGGCCTGGCTGCCGTGTACGACGTACCACTCGGCGGGGCGCTGTTCGCGGTCGAGGTCCTGCTCGGCGAACTCACCCTGTCGACCGCCCTGCCGGCGTTCGCCACGAGTGCGATCGCGGCACTGGTCGCACGCCTGGCGATCCCCGACGAGGTGCTGTACCACGTGCCCGCGATGCCGATGTCGCCGTCGTTGCTCGTCTGGGCGATCGTCGTCGGGCCGGTGCTCGGCCTGGCCGGGGTGGGGTTCGTGAAGCTGACGAACCGGCTGCAGGGACTCGCGCCGAAGGGGTGGCACCTGCTCGTCGTCCTGCCCCTGGTGTTCGCGATGGTCGGGCTGATCGCCGTGCCGTTCCCGGACATCCTGGGCAACGGGCGAGCGCTCGGGGTGCTGGCGATGAACACCTCGCTCGACGACGGCACCACGATGGGCATGGCACCGATCCTGTTCCTGCTGGTGCTCGGCATCATCCGCACGATCACCACCTCGGCCACGATCGGCGCCGGCGCGGTCGGGGGCACCCTGACGCCGTCGATCGCCATCGGGTCGGCGTTCGGCGGGTTCCTCGGCGGTGCGTGGCTGCTGCTCTGGCCGGCGGACGGCCCGGGGCTGGCGTCCTTCGCGTTCATCGGCGCCGCGGCGTTCCTGGCGACGACGATGCGGGCGCCGTTCACCGCGCTCGTGCTCGTCGTGGAGTTCACCCAGCAGGGCACCGACATCCTGATCCCGTCGCTGCTGGCGGTCACCGGGTCGGTCGCGGTCGGGTTCGTGCTCGCGCGCCGTCGCAGCGCCCAGATGGCCTGACGCCCGCGCGGCCCCGGGCGGCCCGCGCGGCCCCGGGCGGCCCGCGCGGCCCCGGGTGGCCCGGGCGCTCGCCGAGTCTCGGCCTGGCGGACACGGTGCGGCGTCCGGAAGCCGAGTCCTGTCCGCGGGGCCGAGACTCGGCGCCGACCCGCGCGCGCACCGGGGAGCCGCCGGAGGCCTACCATCGGCCGCACACGCCGGGGCAGCGGGCCCCGCGTCGGAGCGAGAGGCACGCACATGGCGGGGTTCGACGACATCACCAAGAAGGCGCAGGAGTTCCTGAAGGACGGCAAGGTCCAGGACGCGCTCAAGAGCGAGAAGGCCGAGGACGTCAGCGACAAGGTCCTCGACGGCGTCGCCGACGCGGTGAAGAAGGCCACCGGCGGCAAGTTCGACGACAAGATCGACGGCGCCCGCGACTCGGCCGACAAGCACATCGGCAACCAGTAGTCGCGCCGGCACCGACCAGCACGGACACGGCCCCGGAGCCAGCACGGCACCGGGGCCGAGTGCTGCCCGGCCGCAGCCCGGCTGGACTCCGACCGGAACAACGGGGACCATGGAGCGGTTGTCCCCGACGACAGCAGGAGGAACCATCCCCGTGACGATCCATGCGCCAGACCGCCCGCTCACCGACGCCGAGACCCGACGGATCCGCAGCGACTTCCCGATCCTCGACCAGCAGGTGAACGGCTTCCCGTTGGCGTACCTGGACTCCGGCGCCACCGCCGAGCGCCCCCGGCAGGTGCTCGATGCCGAACGCCGGTTCCTCGAGCACGACAACGCGGCCGTGCACCGCGGCGCACACACCCTCGCCGCCCTGAGCACCGACGCGTACGAGGACGCCCGCGCCACCGTCGCCGGCTTCGTCGGCGCGGCCAGCCCCTCCGAGGTCGTCTGGACCGCCAACGCGACCGACGCCCTCAACCTGGTGGCGTACGGCATCGCCAACGCCAGCCGAGGGCGCGGGGGAGTCGCGGCCGAGCGCTTCCGGCTCACCGTGGGCGACGAGGTCCTGGTGACGGAGGCCGAGCACCACGCCAACCTGGTCCCGTGGCAGGAACTCGCGATCGCCACCGGCGCGACCCTGCGGTGGGTGCCCGTCGACGACACCGGCTGCTGGAGCGCCGACGACGCCCGCGCACTGATCACCGAGCGCACCAAGGTCGTCGCGATCGCCCACGTGTCGAACGTCACGGGCATGATCGCCCCCGTCGCCGAGGTCGTGGCGGCTGCCCACGCCGTCGGGGCCCTCGTCGTCCTCGACGCGTGCCAGTCCGCTCCGCACCGGCCGCTGGACGTACGGGCGCTCGACGTCGACTTCGCCGCGTTCTCCGGGCACAAGATGCTCGGCCCGAACGGCATCGGCGTGCTGTGGGGCCGTCAGCAGCTGCTCGACGCGCTGCCGCCCTTCCGCACCGGGGGCTCGATGATCACCACCGTGACGATGGAGCACACCGACTTCATGCCCGCGCCCGAGCGCTTCGAGGCCGGCACCCAGCCCGTGTCCCAGGCCGTCGCGCTCGCCGAGGCCGTCCGCTACCTGCAGGGCATCGGCATGGAGCGCGTCCGCGCGCACGAGGAGCACCTCGCCCAACGCATGCTCGACGGGCTCGCGCAGGTCCCCGGCGTCACGGTCGTCGGCCCGCCCGCCGGGGTCCCGCGCTCCGGACTGGTGTCGTTCGACGTCGCCGGCGTGCACGCGCACGACGTGTCGCAGTACCTCGACGCCCAGGGCATCGCCGTCCGCTCGGGCCACCACTGCGCCCAACCGCTGCACCGCCGACTGGGTCTGACCGCGACCAGTCGCGCCAGCTCGTACGTCTACACGACCGACGAGGACGTCGACCGGTTCGTCCGCGCCGTCGGCGAGGTCCGCGGGTACTTCGGCGCCGACGCACCGACCGAGGGGGTCACCGCGTGAACGCCCTCGACTCCCTGTACCAGCAGGTGATCCTCGACCACGCCAAGGCCCGGCACGGCGACACCGCGCTGCCCGACGCCGATGCCTCGCACTTCGAACGGAACCCGACCTGCGGCGACGAGATCACCGTCAGCGTGCGCCTCGAGCCCGGCTCGGACCGCATCGGGGCGATCGCCTGGCAGGGTGACGGCTGCTCGATCTCGATGGCGTCCGCCTCGGTGCTCACGGACATGGCCGTCGGTCGCACCGTGCCGGAGATGCTCGCCCTGACCGAGGAGTTCCGCACGATGATGCGCTCCCGCGGTGTGGGCGAGCCCGACGAGGACGTGCTCGAGGACCTGGTCGCCTTCCACGGCGTCTCGAAGTTCGTGATGCGCGTCAAGTGCGGCATGCTCGCCTGGGTCGCGGCCGAGGCTGCCGCCCGCGAGGCGACCGCGGCCCGCTGAGCGCGACCGCCTGACGGACAGGAGGCGCGCGGCGGCCCCGCCACGGGCCTCCCGTCTCATCGCCGGTGTCCGGCTCACCCCGTCAACCGGCCCAGCAGATCGGCCAGCGTCCGCCGCTCGGCTTCGCCGAGCGGCGCGAAGAGGTCGTCGAGCACCTGGCCGGCGATCCGGTGTCCCTGGTCGAGGGCCGAGCGGCCGGCCGGCGTCAGCGCGTGGTCGATCCGCCGGCCCTGCCCTGCCGACCGGACGATCAGCCCGCGATCGACCATGCGGGTGGCGAGCGTGCCGAACGCCTGATCGCTCTGGAACGTCGCGACTGCCAGGTCGTGGCCCGAGGCGCCGGGCATCCGGTCGATCGCCCGCAGCGCGTCCCACTGCACCAGGGTGACGCCGACGTCGTGCAGCGCCGTGTCCATCGTGCGGTGGTTGCGCCACTGCGTGCGTTTGATCGCCTGCCCGAGTCGTTCCAGGTCCGTCGTCATGGTGCTACCGTATCAACACACGTAGATAAACATGTTGAGATAGGACGCGACGATGAACCCCACCACCACGGACCCCACCCGGACCGCACTCGTGCTGCACGGGGGCGGTGGACCGATGACCGTCGCACCGATCGCGGCGCACCTCGCCCCGACGATGCACGCCGTCGCGCCCACGCACCCGGGCTGGGAGGGCACTGAGCGCCCCGAGGACATCGCCTCGGTGGCGGACCTCGCGGCGCTGTACCTGGAGCGCCTCCTGACGGACGGTGACCGGGACGCCGTCGTGGTCGGCTCGTCGATCGGCGGGTGGATCGCCCTCGAGATCGCGGTGCAGGCGGCGGCGGACGACCGGTTCGCGGGTGTGCTCGGCGCGGTCGTCGTGATCGACGCCGTCGGGGTCGTGGTGCCGGGGGAGCCCGTCGCCGACTTCTTCGCGCTCGACGCCCGCGGGCTGGCCGAGGCCGCCTGGCACGACCCCGAGCGCGGCTACCGGGACCCGGCCGCGGCGACCGACGAGCAGCGTGCCGTCCAGCAGTCGAACGGTGCCACGATGGCCGCCCTCGCGGGACGCGGGATGAGCGACCCATCGCTGCTCGAGCGGCTCCGAGCGATCACCGTCCCGACGCTCGTGGTCTGGGGTGCGAGTGACCAGATCGTCACGCCGGGGTACGGCAGCGCGCTCGCAGCCGCGATCCCGGGCGCGGCCTTCGTCGAGGTCCCGGCAGCAGGGCACCTGCCGCACCTCGAGGCGCCGCAGGACACCTGGGCGGCGATCGACCGGTTCCTCGCAGCGCACTGACGTGCGACGGCGGACGGTGACGGGTCAGACGACCTCGGTGACGACGACCCACACCCAGAACGCCACGACCGCAGCCAGCGCCACGGCGTGCGCGACCCGGTGCGCGGCGACGACGGCCACGAACTCGCGCAGGAACGCACTCGGCACGTAGTAGCGGGCGGTGCGGGCCCCGACGACCTCGGCGTCGCTGCCGATGCTCCGCGCCAGCATTGCCGCCCGCATGACGTGGTAGTTGCTCGTCGCCACCACCACCGACCCGGTCAGCCCCGCGTCCTGCTGCACGCGCTGCGAGAACCGCAGGTTCTCGTCGGTGTTCGTCGACCGGGTCTCGGGCAGGACCGCGGTCTCGGGGACCCCCTGCGCCACGAGGTACTCGGCCATGGCCGCTCCCTCGGCGCGGGACTCGTCGGGACCCTGTCCGCCGGACGGGATCATCACCGTCGACCGGCCCCGCTCGACCGAGTGCCGCCACACCGCGATGCCCTTGTCGAGTCGGGACCGCAGGAGCGGGGGGACCTGCCCGCGCACCAGGCCGGAGCCCAGGACGACGACCACGTCGGCCTCGCGGGGCTTGTCGACGTGCCCGTACACCAGGGCCGAGAGCAGGAAGACGAGGAACACGATGCCGACGTACCCGGCGACGGCGAGCACGAGCAGGAACGCCGCCTCGCCGAACGTCGACCCCGAGCGCAACAGCACGGCGAGTGCGGCGATCACGACGACCAGACCGAAGCCGACCACGAGTGACAGCAGGTTGCCGAGGCTGCGGCCCTCGCGCCGGAACATCCGGACGCCGTTCGCGATGAGGAACCCGGCGAGCACGACGACCCCCACGGGGAACAGCAGGATCGCACCGACCAGCAGGACCTGGACGGCGGGGAACCGCGTCGCGACCACCTCGACCACGCCGAGCACGCCGAAGAACAGCGCACCGAGCAGCAGGACGCCGTTGCGGAGCATCCGGCGGTCGCGTCGCCGCAGGGCGACGTAGCCGAGTGCGCAGACGACGGCGAACGCGAGGAGGACCACGGGACGAACCTAACGGTCGGGACTGACGGACTGACGGACTCACGGACAGGAGGCCCGGTGCCAGCTGGCACCGAGCCTCCTGTCCGCGGGGTGGGAACGCCTAGACCAGCGCGGTGAACGACGCGTCGCGCACCAGCAGGGTCGCGGCGTCGCCGTCGACCCGCTGGTCCGGGTCGCTCGACAGCCCGAGCGACCACGTCCCACCGCCCGGCTTGACGGGCAGGGTGAACTCGATCGTCGTCTCGGACGCGTTCAGCAGCACGGCCACCGTGTCGTCGCCCTGCTCGAGTACGAGCATCACGGCGCGGTTGCCGACGTCGGCCCAGTCGGCGTCCTCGAAGCCCGCGTCGTCCGCGCGCAGCACCGACACCGTCGACGGCGAGTCACCGGGTGCCGTGCGGTACCACTCCGGACGCAGCGCCACGTGCTCCTTGCGGAAGACGATGGCCGAGCGGGTGAACGCCAGCAGGTCCTGGTCGGCAGCGGCCCAGTCGAACCACGAGATCGCGTCGTCGTGGCAGTAGGCGTTGTTGTTGCCGCCCTGCGACCGAGCGATCTCGTCGCCGCCCAGGATCATCGGCACACCGGCGGACAGCAGCAGCGTGCCGAGGAAGTTCCGACGCTGCCGGTCGCGGTAGTCGTTCACGGCGCCGTCGTCGGTCGGCCCCTCGATGCCGCCGTTGAACGACGTGTTGTTGCTCTCGCCGTCGTTGTTGTCCTCGCCGTTCGCCTCGTTGTGCTTGTCGGCGTACATCGTCAGGTCGGCGAGCGTGAACCCGTCGTGTGCGGTGACGAAGTCGACCGAGCAGACCGGTGCGCGGCGCGAGCCCTCGTAGACGTCCGGGCTGCCCAGGAACCGCTGGACGGCGTCGCCCAGGATGCCCGCGTC
Organism: Curtobacterium sp. VKM Ac-2922; assembly: GCF_022815645.1. Lineage (GTDB taxonomy): Bacteria > Actinomycetota > Actinomycetes > Actinomycetales > Microbacteriaceae > Curtobacterium. The sequence goes on from NZ_JALGRO010000008.1 coordinate 144,187, forward strand.
GCCGCGCCAGAAGGCGCGCATGTCGTCGCGGTACTTGCCGTTCCACTCGGACCACTCGGCCGGGAACCCGCCCACCTGGTACCCCGCGGTGTCCCACGGCTCGGCGATCATCTTGACCGTCCGCAGCACCGGGTCCTGGTGGATGATGTCGAGGAACGCCGATCGGCGGCTGGCCTCGTTGTCCTGCCGGGTCAGCGTGGTGGCCAGGTCGAAGCGGAAGCCGTCGACGTGCATCTCCTCGACCCAGTAGCGCAGCGAGTCCGCGATCAGCCCGAGCGCGGTGGGGTGCGCGACGTTGAGCGAGTTGCCCGTGCCCGTCGTGTCGAAGTAGCTCGACCCGTCGTCCTCGACCAGGCGGTAGTACGACGGGTTGTCGATGCCCTTGAACGACAGCGTCGGGCCCATGTGGTTGCCCTCGGCGGTGTGGTTGTAGACCACGTCCATGATGACCTCGAGCCCCGCGGCGTGCAGGGCCTTCACCATCTGCTTGAACTCCGCGACCTGCTGGCCGGCCGTGCCCGAGGACGAGTACTCGTCGTGCGGCGCGAAGAACCCGATGGAGTTGTAGCCCCAGTAGTTGCGCAGGCCCTTGTCGAGCAGGGTCGAGTCCTGCACGAACTGGTGCGTCGGCAGCAGCTCGACCGCCGTCACGCCCAGGTCGACCAGGTGCTGGATCGCCGCCGGGTGTGCCAGGCCGGCGTAGGTGCCGCGGATCTCCTCGGGGACGTCGGGGTGCTGCTTCGTGAAGCCCTTGACGTGCACCTCGTACACGACGCTGTCGGCCAGGCTCGTGCCCGGGTGGGTGTCACCCTCCCAGTCGAACGTGCGGTCGGCGACCACGGACTTCGGCATCGCGCTCGCCGAGTCGGTGTCGTCGATCTGGTCGGGGTGCTCCATGTCGTGGCCGAACAGTGCCTGGCCCCATTCGTAGGTGCCGTCGATCGCGGTGGCGTAAGGGTCGAGCAGGAGCTTGGCGGCGTTGTGGCGCAGGCCGTTCGCGGGGTCCCAAGGGCCGTGCACGCGGAAGCCGTAGCGGGTGCCGACGGTGACCTCGGGCACGATGTCGTGGAAGGTGTAGCCGGTGCGGTGGGTGAGCTCCGTGCGGTGCTCGGTCCCGTCGTCGTCGAAGCGGCAGAACTCGACACGGTCGGCGGTGGTGGAGAAGAGAGCGACGTTGGCGCCGCCGTCGACGAGCGTGACGCCGAGCGGCGATCGCGTTGAAGAGGTCATGGGTCCAGTTGTACTGACGGGGCGCTGTGCTTGCGGGCGGTCCCCGTACCCCGTGGCACGATCGTCGGATGGACATCGCTGCTCCGATCGACACCAGGACCCAGCCCTTCGCCGTCGGCGACCCCGTCGCCCTACGGAGCGTCAACACCTACGGGGACCACGGAGAGGCGGTCGGCTTCTCCGTCGCCGGACGGGTGCTCGTGGATGACGCCGACCTGACCGTCGTGGCGACACCGGCGCGGTCCGCCGTCCGACGTCGCGCCGGGGTGGGCAGCGGACCGAACGGTCGGCTGGTCACGCCGGACGACTGGGACGGCTCGTACGTCGAAGACACCTGGTTCGGCGCACCCGTCGTCCGCGTGCACCGCCGGGGCACACCGTGGTCGGTGTGGCGGTGGCACGACGGCTCCGATTGGGAGCCCGACTGGTACGTCAACCTCGAGCTGCCGTGGGCGCGGACGCCCGTCGGGTTCGACAGCCAGGACTGGACGCTCGACGTGGTCGCCCGACAGGGTGCCGACGGCGGGTGGTCGGTGCGCTACAAGGACGAGGACGAGCTCGCGTTCTTCGCCGACCTCGGACTCTGGCCCGCCGCGATGCGCTCGGTGATCGAGGGCGCCGGCGCCGAGGCGACCGCCGCGGTCACCGCGGGGGAGTTCCCCTTCACCGCCGACTGGTCGGCCTGGGTGCCGGACCCGGCCTGGGCTCCGGTGGAGCTGCCGTCCGGTTGGTGCCGGCTCGATCTGGGTCGTGGCTGACGCCAGGCCCGTGGCGCGTCACGCCGTCGTCCGGCGGTACACGGAACGGGCGGCCGAGCACGCGGTGCAGTTCGGAATCGTGCCGACGAGCACCTCGTCACGGATCCTCGCAAGCTGTCAGTGACTGACGCGTTGCAAGGGTCCGGAAACGAGCTCGATCGGGCCAGCCGGTACCCGAGCGGCGTCGCGTGGCAGGTCGCGTCCGGACGGTGCACTCCGCGCCCGACTGCGCTGACGCGATCGCCCCGAGGCGGTCAGTCCCCGGGAGCCAGCTCCCGACGCATCTCGCTGGTCGGCTCGTGCCAGAGGTCGGCATCGGCCACCAGGGCATCCTCGACGACACAGGTGCGGACGTGCACGTCCCGTCTCCGGGCGAGGTCGCGGACGGCCCGTGGTGCGGCACGACGTGCCCCGTCGCGTACTGTGATCGGCATGTGGTGGTGGATCGGGGCCGGGATCGTGCTGACGGCGTTGCTGGTGCTCTGGTTCCTGCTGCACTGGTCCACCGATCTCGGTGCGCGGTCCCGCCGGTTCGAGGGAACGGATCCCGAGGTCGCCGCTGCCCTCCGTCAAGCCGAGATCGAAGCGGCGCGGGGCCGCATGCACTTCTGACGGGAGGCCCGTGGTGCGTCACGACGTCGTCCGGCGGTACACGGAGCGAGCGGCCGAGTACGCACAGCGGCTCGGCACGATCGCGCACCTCCACCCCGCCGACGAGCACCTGGTCACGTCCTGGGCGGCGTCCCAGCATGGTCGCGTGCTCGATGCCGGGTGCGGACCCGGACACTGGGCCGCGCACCTGGTGGCGTGCGGGCACGACGCCGTGGGCATCGACGCGGTCCCGGCATTCGTCGACCACGCACGTCGGGCTTACCCGGGCCTGCAGTTCGACGTGGGCGACCTCGGCGCCCTGACCGCTCCGGACGACGCGTTCGCCGGCGTGCTCGCCTGGTACTCGCTCATCCACCACGAGCCCGCGGCGCTGCCAGCCGTGCTCGCCGAGTTCGCGCGGGTCCTCGAACCCGGTGGGGGACTGCTCGTCGGGTTCTTCACCGGCGCTGCCGTGGAGCCCTTCGACCACGCGGTCACCACCGCGTGGCGCTGGTCGCCCGCGGCGCTCGCCGCAGTCCTCGACACAGCGGGCTTCGAGGTGCTCGAGACCCACACCCGCAGCGTTCCGGGTGACCGGCCGCGCCCGCACGGCGCGATCGTCGCTCGCCTGCGCTCCTGATCGAGCTCACGGGTCGTCCGGTGGAGTGGCTCAGCGTGTCCAGGGGTCCTCGGGGCGACGGCCCGGCCGGAACCCGAAGTGCTCGAGCATCGCCACGGCCTCGGGGAACCCGTGTGCCAGGACCTCGGGTGTGTGCGCGTCGCTGCCGAAGGTGACCGCGCGTCCGCCCTCGTCAGCCCACCACTCCGGGATCCACGACCACAGCCGGCGGGTGTTCATCTCGAGCGCACGACCGGACCGCGCGATCGCCCGCATCGCCGCCCGGAACCCGTCCTCGAACGCCCGGGGGTCGAAGGGTCCCTCGGTCTCGGAGGGCCAGGCGCGGACCGCGTAGTCGATGTGCGTGAACACCTCGAACACGCTCGACCCGTCGACCATGCGCGGGACTTCGTCCAGGTACGCCCACACCACGTCGGCCGCCGGGCGGTGCCGGTAGAGCGTCATCGGCTCTGCGCGCAGCCCGTCGTGGAACGGCAGCATGTGCAGCGAGCCGTTCACCCGGTCGATCGCACCCGAGTCGAGCACGGAGGACGCCGCCGACTCCCACAGGTGCGGCTGTCCGAACTCCAGCCCGGTCAGGATCCGCAGGTCGGGGAACGCGTGCCGGCACCGGTCGATCTGCTCCAGGTAGCCGTCCAGGTCGAACACCGGCAGTCGCACGATGCCGTCCGCGTCGACGTACTTCGTCTCGTGGTGGGTGAAGTCGCCCTCGTCCACCTTCCAGGCGTCCTCGAGGTCCAGGTGCTCGGTGAACACCAGTGCCGGCAGCCCGATGCGCATCGCCCGGGCGCAGGTGCGCCACATCAGGTCTGCGGAGTCGGGTGCCGAACCGGCGTCCCAGGAGAACTGGCTGTGCACGTGCGCGTCGGCGGGCAGCGTCATGGGCTCGACCCTGCCACATCCGCACCGGTCAGAGCACGCGTTCGAGCAGCCGGAGCGTGCCGGCGATGTCGATCCGCCGGTCGAGCAACCACTGCACCTGCAGGCCGTCGAACGCCGCGATGATCAGCGAGGCGACCTGGTCGAGGTCGGCGTCGGAGTGCCGGCCGGACGCGGCGAGTTCGTCGCGGAGCAGCGTGGCGAAGTCGGTGCGCGCCTGCTCGAACCGTGCCGAGAAGAAGTCCCTGGCCGTCTCGTTCCCGGATTCGACCGACGCGCCGAGCAGCGTCGTGTACAGCGTCACGAGCGCGGGCTCGCGGACGTTGTCGTTGGCGGACGCGGTCAGCCGGTCGAACACACCCGGCAGGTGCTCGACCGCCCGCACCGATTCCTGGTCACGCTGTCGGAGGACCTCGACCAACAGGGCCTCGCGGGACGAGAAGTAGTGCCGGAGTGCCGCGTGCGAGACCCCGATCGCCTCGCCGATCGCCCGCAACGAGGCGCCGTCGATGCCCCGCGACTCGATCACCTCGAGCGTCTGGTCGAGGATCTCCTGCCGGCGCTGCACCCCCTTGGCGTAGGGGCCTCGGGGGCCGGGTGTGTCGCTGGAGCTCACGGCGACGACCCTACCGGCCGCACAGCAGCGGCCATGGAGACCGCAACAATGCGACCGGAAACTTCCACACGGGGGTTTTCGGTGCTACATTCCCGATCACCTACCAGCACTAGGTATTGGAGGGCAGCGATGCCCCTGATGACTCGAGGAGGAGTCATGTCGACACCGACGTCGAACGAGAAGCACGGGATCGCATCAACCGCGTCCCCCGAATCCACCGCGGCGGCAGCAGCGCTCGCGGCGGAGGGGATCACCCAGCCGGTCGCCACCCAGCGCGTCACCCGCGGCTACCTGTGGGGGCTGAGCCTGGCGCAGTTCGGTCTGTTCGCAGCACTGCTCACACCGGTGTTCGTGAGCATGTCGCTCAAGGCATCGCAGATCAACCCGGAGAACCCGGAGCTCGTGGTCGGCGCAGTCCTGCCGATCGGCGCATTCGGTGCCCTGCTCGCGAACCCGCTCGCCGGCGCGCTGTCGGACCGCACCCGCACCCGGTGGGGCCGTCGGCGCCCGTGGATGGTCGGGGGCCTCGTCGTCTTCATGGTCTCGCTCGTCTGGCTCGCCTTCTCGACGAACCAACTGCAGCTCATGCTGGGCTGGCTCGTCGCGCAGATCGCTGCCAACGCGGTCTTCGCGGCGCTGACCGCGAGCTTCGCGGACAACGTCCCCGAGTTGCAGCGCGGGAAGGCGTCGAGCGTCATCGCGCTCGCGCAGAACCTGGCGATCCTGGCCGGCATCTACCTGGCCGTGTACCTGGTGGGCAACGTCCCGCTGCTGTTCATCGCCCCGGGCATCTTGGCGATCGTGCTGATCCTGGTCTACTGCTTCGTCGCGAAGGACGAACTGCCGACCTACACGCTCAAGAAGTTCACCTGGCTGAACCTGATCTCGTCGTTCTGGACGAACCCGATCAAGAACCCCGACTTCGGGCTCGCCTGGTGGGGCCGCTTCCTCATCACCTTCGGCACGTTCATGTTCACGACCTACCGCGTGCTCTACATGGAGAAGCACATCGGGCTCGAGCCGGCCAAGGCCGTCGCCGCAGTGGCCTTCGGCGTGCTGCTCTACACGATCGCCCTCATGATCGCCGCGGCGATCTCGGGCTGGCTGTCCGACCGGCTCGCCCGGCGCAAGGTCTTCGTCTGGAGCTCCACCGCACTGACCGCCGTCGGTCTGATCGTCCTGGCGCACTCGGACACCGTCGAGAGCTTCTACGTCGCCGAGGTCATCATGGGCTTCGCGTTCGGCGTCTACACCGCCATCGACACGGCGCTGATCGTCGACGTGCTCCCCAACGCCGATCGCCCCGGCAAGGACCTCGGCGTGATCAACATCGCCAACGCCCTGCCGCAGTCGCTCGCACCCGCCGTCGGCCTGTTCCTGCTCCACGTGGGCAGCACCGCCGGGCAGAACTACACGCTCATGCTCTGGGGCGCCGGCGTCGCCGTGATCCTCGGCGCGCTGGTCATCTTCCCCATCAAGTCGGTCCGCTGACCGACGCCACCAGCCTGGAGGCGCGACCTGCGTCGTCGACGCCCCCCGCGCCTCCAGGCAGTCACCTGACCCACCCACGGAAAGGACCCGACATGGCTCCCGCCATCTCGTTGCAGCTCTACACGGTGAACGCCGCCCTGGCGCCCGACCTGGACGGCGGCGTCCGCCGCCTGGCCGAGATCGGCTTCGACACGGTCGAGGCGTTCGCGTTCGTCGACCGCGCTCCCGAGCTCAAGGCCGCGTTCGACGCCCACGGCATCGCCGCCAAGACAGGGCACGCGTTCCTGGTCGAGGAGTCGATCCCGCTGCCCGACGGCACCGTGATGACGGCTCCGTCCCACGCTGACACGTTCGCCGCGGCGAAGACACTCGGCATCGAGATCGTCATCGACCCGTTCGTCGGACCGGACCACTGGACCACGCGCGAGGGTGTCGAGCGCGTCGCACAGCGCCTCAACGCCGCCGCTGCCGAAGCGGCCCAGCACGGCATGCGCGTCGGGTACCACAACCACGACCACGAACTCCGGCCCCGCATCGACGGCAAGCCCGCGCTGCATGTGCTGGCGTCGCTGCTCGACCCGGGCGTCGTGCTCGAACTCGACCTGTACTGGGCGTCCGCCGCCGGCATCGACGTCGTCGCGTTCGTGCAGGAGCTCGGCGACCGCATCGTCGCCGTGCACGTCAAGGACGGCCCGATGCGCGAGGGCATCTCGACCGCCGAGGTCCCGACCGACCAGACCCCGGCCGGGCAGGGCGACGTCCGCCTGGCCGAGGCACTGGCCGCCGCGACGGCGCTGGAGTACGCGGTGATCGAGTTCGACGGCTTCGACGGCGACGTGTTCGACGGGGTCGCCCAGTCCTACCGGTGGCTGGCGTCCACGCTGTCCGCTCCGGCCGCAGCCCAGGTGTCCGCATGACCCGCACGGGCCGGGTCGGCATCGGGTTCATCGGTGCCGGCATGATCAGCGAGCAGTACCTGACCAACCTGACGACGTTCCCCGACGTCGAGGTCGTCCGCATCGGCGACATCGACACCGAGCGGGCGGCTGCCTCGGCGGCGAAGTGGGGCGTGCCGGCGTCGGGCAACGGCGACGACGTGCTGGCGGACCCGGACGTCGAGATCGTCATCAACCTGACGCTGCCCGCCACCCACGTCGAGGTCTCGACCACGGCACTGCGCGCGGGCAAGCACGTGTGGAGCGAGAAGCCGATCGGGGTCGACCGGGCCTCGGCCGCGGGTCTGGTGGCGCTGGCGGACGAGCTCGGGCTCAAGCTCGGCATTGCGCCCGACACCGTGCTCGGCCCGGGGTGGCAGACCGCCAAGCGCGCGATCGCCTCCGGTGCGATCGGCACCCCGCTGACCGCGGTCACGAGCATGCAGTGGCAGGGCCCCGACGTGTTCCACCCGAACGCCTCGTTCCTGTACGCCAAGGGTGCCGGTCCGCTGTTCGACATCGGCCCGTACTACTTCACCGCCCTCGTGCACCTGCTCGGCCCGATCGAGTCCGTCGTCGCCACGGGCTCGAAGTCCCGCGACACCCGATCGCTGGTCGTCGGTCCGAACGCCGGGCAGGAGTTCCCGGTCGAGGTGCCCACCCACGTGTCCGTGCTGACCTCGTTCGAGCAGGGCGCCAACGCGCAGTCGCTGCTGTCGTTCGACACGCCCCTGTTCCGGCACGGGGTGTTCGAGGTGAACGGCACCGAGGGCACCATCGTGCTGCCGGACCCGAACACGTTCGGTGGCGGGCACCCGATCCGCATCGCACGGCCGATCCCCGTCGGGGCGTCGTTCCCGTTCGAGCAACAGTGGGAGACGGTGCTCGACGAGGAACCGACGGTCGGACGTGGCCTGGGCGTGCTGGACATGGCGCGGGCGATCCGGGGCGGGGGAGCGCACATCGCGACCGGGCACGTCGGCTACCACGTGCTCGATGCGATGGTCGCTGTCGAGGAGTCCGTCGAGCGACGGTCGTTCGTCGAGGTCGAGTCGACCGTGGCGCCGATCCCGTCGCTGCCGGAGGACTTCGACCCGCTGGCGTCGACGCTGGAGTCCGTGGCCGTCTGAGTCGCTCACCACCAGCGTCTCACGAGTGAGACGCTGGTGGTGGGTGTCTCATTGTTGATACACTCTGCGGCATGGACTTCCGTGCAGCGCTGTCCGTGTTCCGAGAATCTGGCGGACACGGCGTGGGTGAGCTCGCGCTCCGGAGCGGGATCAGTCGACCGACGCTGTACCGCCTGTTCGGCGGAGCGGTGCCCAGAGTGGACGACCTGGCCGAACTCGCGATCGCCTGCGGATGGGAACTCGACTTCGACCTCCGCACGCTGAGTGACCCGATGGCCGGTGTCGCGGCCCGCCTCGAGCTCGGCGACGACACGGCCCGCGAGTGGGGTCGCGAAGCCGCGGACTGGCGGGGACGTCTTCGTCGGTTCGTGGAGACCAACGCTGGCGAGCCGCACGACCTCGCTTTGATCGCTGAAGCCGGCCGCGCCACGGCGCCGGCCGACCGCCCCGGAGCGGCGTTCCTGCGGGGCGACCATCGTGACGTGGATCGACTCGTGTCGGCCGGCAGAGCGTCAGGGCAGCGGTGGGCGCTGTCCGGTTGGGCCGCGCTCGACGCGCTCGGCATCGACGTGGACGGCCCGACGGTCTTGTGGGTCGAGGACGTCCGGGTCACGACGCAGCTGCTCGGCGACTCCTTCCGCGCCGGCCGACGGAGCACCGCGGACCTGTTCGTGGTACGAGCGCACCCGTCGGTGTTCTCCGGCTCCACCACCGTCGACGACGTCGAGCTGGTGTCGCCGCTGCAGGCCTCACTCGATGGCATGGGTCTCGGCGGCGAACTCCGCGAGCGACTGACCGGACACCTCCGGGAGGGCCGATGACCGAGGAGCCGCCGTGGGGGGACGCGCTGGGTGGGTACGTCCGCCGCCCAGGATTGCAGCGTCACGACACCACACCGGATGACGTCGTCGCATCGCGGGTCCAGGACACGACGCCGGACGAGACCGTTGCCGCGACGCACGTGCGATGGGACGCATCGCGGATCGACTTCGAGCGGATCCAGCCGTCTTCCGTCGACCGTGCCCTGTTCCGCTTCGAGCAGTCGTTGCCTGATCTGGTGTGGAACGCCGCGGCGCTCGAGGGCAACACCTTCACCCTGCCGGAGGTCCGGACGCTCCTGGACGGTGTCACCATCGGCGGCAAGAAGATCGAGGAAGAGGAGCAGGTCCTCGCGCTCGCGGAGGGGTACACGCGGGTCGACGACCTGGTGCGACGCGGGGCGTTCGCCCTGACCAAGTCGGTGTCCGACGACCTCCACGGGCGCGTCGCCCGACACGAGGCCATCGAGTCGGGGGCGTTCCACGGTGAAGGGTCCGTCGGCGGCGGAGGCACCGTCCGGCTCGCCAGCGGCGGTTCCGTCGAAGGGGTTCCGCAGGCGCTGCTGCAGGAACGGTTCCAGCGCATCGTGGACTTCCTCGACAGCCTCAGGGACCCGCGCGAGCGCGCGTTCGGGTACTTCGCCGCAGCGACCCGATCGCAGTTCTACTTCGACGGCAACAAGCGGACCGCGCGGCTGATGATGTCCGGCGTCCTGATGGCGGGCGGCTACGAGTCCGTCAACATCCCGTTCGCGCGCCAGTTCGAGTTCAACAAGGCACTCGACACGCTGTTCTCGACCGACGATGCCACGCCGATCATGGCGTTCATCGCGGACTGCGCAGGGTGACGGACGACGAGGGACCGCCAGACCTGTCCCCGATCGCGCAGCAGCTCGCTGCCGTCAGTCCTCGGGCAGCGGCGAGGGCAAGCGACCGGTCACGTTTGTCATCCTCGTCGAAGTGCTCCGCGACCGTGCCGTCGTAGGTGCCGGAACGCACGTGCACCCGCGGACCGCCGTTCGGTGTGAAGCCGAACCGCCCAGCGATCGACTCGCTGACCGGCTGCCAGGCGAGCGAGGCGAGCATCGGCTCGATCGCGTTCTCGCGGCACCACGACACCACTGTGTCCGTGCCCTCGATCACCGGCAGCTCCGCCAACCAGCCCTCGACCTCCGACACCCGGTGGCCGCGCCACCCACGGGCGTCGATCGCACTGACCTGCTGGTTGGACAGCTCACCGGACGCGTACGCCGCTTCGGCGGCGTCCAGTTCGCGCTGGTGACCGAACCGACCAGCCAGGAAGCTGCTGCTCGACATCCAGGGGACCAGGGTCCCGTCGATGTCGAAGAACACGATGCCGCGGATCGTCACAGGGCGGAGGTGGTCCCGCTGATACCGAGGCAGTGAGCGAGGACGGCTTGCTGGACCGGTAGCAGCGCCTCCTTGAAGTGATGACCGACGAAGGCCGGATGTGCGACCGCGTCTGCGCTCACCTCGCGTCCTCGGAAGAACGGTGGGCACGGCGCCAAGCGGACGCCGACCGGAGCCGTGTCCAGGAGATCCGCCGTCACCCGGTAGGGCTCGAGCTGCTGCGCGTGGCGTCCGGGCCCGTCGGTCAGCACGACGTCGGCCGAGCGGATCGCGGTCGTCAGGTCGCCGTTCCAGCGGGCTCTCGGACTCTGGAGGCCGTCCGGGCAGCACTGCACCAGGTCGAGACCGAGCACGTGGGCGGCTTCCTGCCACGCTCGGCTGATGTTGCCGTCCGCGCCGACGAACAGGAACCGCTGGTCCTGCAAGGGCCGCTCCGAGCGCAGCGCGAACAGGTCGGCCAGCACCTCGCACGGGTGGTTCTCACCGGTCATCGCGTTGACGACCGGAACGGTTCCAGCAGCCGACAACGCCTCGAGCACCTCGAGGTCGTCGTGCCGGGCGATGACGATGTCCACCCAGTTGGCGAGGTAGCCGGCGACGTCCGACAGCGCCTCGTCCTTGTCGAGGGTGGTCGACGGCAGGACGATCGGCTGCAGGCCCATCAGCGACGCGCCACGCTCGAAGGTCACCCTGGTCCGCAGGCTCGTGGGCGGGAAGAACATGACCGCGCATCCCTCGGTCACCGGCCCCGATCCGTCGCGATAGGCGGCAGCCAGTGCGAACACCTGCTCGATGTCGTCGGTCGTCCAGTCGTCCAGTCGGATCAGGGAACGCATCCCACCACCGTACGGGCGGGCGGGTTGACACCCGTCCGTGCCGTCAGCGCCACGCGCCTACGCTCCGCAGGATGACGGACGAACGACGACGCGAACTCGGCACGCGTGACGCACCGGTCGAGGACGAGCTCGTGGAGTCGTTCGAGGCAACCGTGGAAGAGGGCGCGGAGCGGCTGCAGCGCACCCTCCGTGCGACGCTCATCACCGGGTTCTTCGGCGGGCTCGAGGTCGGACTCGGGGTGATGGCCTACCTGGCGGTGCTGCACGAGACGGACAGCCACCTGCTGGCGGGGTTGGCCTTCGGCATCGGCTTCATCGCGCTGTACCTGGCGCACAGCGAGCTGTTCACCGAGAACTTCCTGATGCCCGTCGCCGCGGTCGTCGCCCGCGAGGGGAGCGTCCTGCAGCTCGCCAAGCTCTGGGGCGGGACCCTGCTCGCGAACCTCGCCGGCGGGTGGGTGTTCATGTGGCTGCTCGTCCAGGCGTTCCCCCAGTGGCACGACACCCTCGCCGAGGCCGGACGCCACTTCATCGACGCGCCGTTCGGGCTGCAGAGCATCGTGCTCGCCGTGCTCGGTGGCAGCACCATCACGCTGATGACCCGGATGCAGCAGGGAACCGACTCCGACCCCGCCAAGCTCGTCGCAGCCGTCGCCGGCGGGTTCCTGCTGGCAGGCCTGCAGCTGTTCCACTCGATCCTCGACTCGCTGCTGGTCTTCGGCGCGATCCAGGGCGGGACGGACATCACGTACGGACAGTGGCTCGGCTGGTTCGGGTACACGCTGCTGTTCAACGTGCTCGGCGGTCTGGTGCTCGTCACCGCGCTGCGGCTGGTGCGGACCAAGGAGCTCATGCAGCGCCGTCGCAGCGACTCGCGGGACGACCCCGACCGTGCCGAGCACGAGCAGCCCCCGGCATCGTGACCGGACGTCGGCGCGTCATCGTTCGTCACCATGCGTGACGCACGCCGCGACCCGCCGTAGCGTCGCGATCGTGACGGAGCCCACGAACCCCACCGAGCCCACGAACCCCACCGAGCCCACGAACCCCACCGAGCCGCCCCGGCAGATCCGGTTCAACGCGTTCGACATGAACTGTGTCGCGCACCAGGCCTCCGGGCTGTGGCGGCACCCCCGCGACCGGTCGCGGAACTACCGCGACCTGACGTACTGGACCGAGCTGGCGAAGACGCTGGAGCGCGGTGCGTTCGACGGCATCTTCATCGCCGACGTGCTCGGCACCTACGACGTCTACGGTGACTCGAACGAGGCGGCACTGCGGACCGGGTCACAGGTCCCCGTGAACGACCCGATCCTGCTGGTGTCGGCGATGGCCTCGGTGACCGAGCACCTGGGCTTCGGCATCACCGCCGGCACCGCGTACGAGCACCCGTACCCGTTCGCCCGCCGCGTCTCGACGCTCGACCACCTGACCAGGGGTCGCGTCGGCTGGAACGTCGTGACGGGCTACCTGCCGAGTGCCGCGCGCAACATGGGGCAGACCGACCAGCTCAGCCACGACGACCGGTACGACGTGGCCGACGAGTACCTCGAGGTCCTCTACAAGCTGTGGGAGGGGTCGTGGGAGGACGACGCCGTGGTCGAGGACCGCGAGACGGGCGTCTTCACCGACCCGGCGAAGGTGCACCCGATCGAGCACCACGGCACGCACTTCGACGTGCCCGGCATCCACCTGTCCGAGCCGTCCGTCCAGCGCACGCCGGTGATCTACCAGGCCGGAGCGTCGCCGCGGGGCATCGCCTTCGCGGCCGAGAACGCCGAGGCGATCTTCGTCGGGGCGCCGACCCTGCCGCAGCTCGCCGCCACGGTCACCAAGATCCGCGACGCGCTCGAGGCCGCGGGTCGTGACCGGTACGCGGCCAAGATCTACACGCTGCTCACCGTCATCACCGACGCCACCGACGAGCTCGCCCGGGCGAAGTACGAGGACTACCTGTCGTACGCGTCCGAACTCGGCGCCCTCGTGCTCAACTCCGGCTGGATGGGTGTCGACCTGTCGCAGTGGGACCTGGACGAACCGCTCGGCGACGTCGAGTCGAACGCGATCCAGTCGGCGGCGGCGAACATCTCGGCGGCGACCGGCGAGGACGGCAGCGCCTGGACGATCCGCGACCTGGCCCGGCACACCGCGATCGGTGGACTCGGACCGGTGGCCGTCGGCGGGGGAGCGACCATCGCCGAGCAGCTGCTCGACATCCAGCGACAGACGGACGTCGACGGGTTCAACCTGGCCTACGCCGTGACGCCCGGCACGTGGGAGGACGTCATCGAGTTCGTCATCCCCGAGCTCCGCGCCCGCGGCGCCTACCCCACCGAGTACGTCGAAGGGTCGCTCCGCCACAAGCTGCACGGTCGCGGGGACCGGCTGCCCGACGAGCACCGCGGCGCCGGCTACCGGATCGCCAGCGACGCGGTCGTAGGCTGACCGGGTGATCGAGTCGTCCGTGGTCGTGCGTGCCGCAACCCCGGACGACGTCGACGCCTGCATCGACCTGTGGTGCGCAGCCGTCGCTGCGCGAGACGGTGTTCCCGAGCACCCGGCCGTCCGGGATCGTGCCGCGTCGAAGTTCGCCGCCCCGCGCGTGGAACTGCTCGTCGCTGACGGCCCCGTCGGTGCACTCGACGGCTTCGTCCTGGTCACGGAACCGGGGACCGGACGCCCGACCGACCCAGCGGACGCCGCGTACCTGTCGCTGCTGGCCGTGCGGCCCGAGGTGCAGGCGTACGGCGTCGGTCGGCGCCTGCTGATCGAGGCCGTCACAGCGGCACACACCGCCGGACACCCGGCCGTCGCGTTGCACGTGCTGGCGGACAACCTCCGTGCGGTCCGGCTCTACGAGGCCGCGGGCTTCCACCCGACGGGCCACGAGTTCCCGCACGCCGTGACGGGCGTCCCGACCCGCACCTACGTCACCCGCTGACGGACAGGAGGCCCCGGGGCCGCTGGCACCGGGCCTCCTGTCCGTGTTCACGTGCGCCGCGCCGGGGGCGACCTGGCCCACCGGTCCGCCGACGAGGCGTCGTCGAGCCGCACCGGCCGCGGCGGCTGCTCGCCGTCACCGGGACGGACGGGACCGTCCGACGGTGTCGGCCGGGGCGCGAGACCGGTCGTCGTGCGGAACCCGTCGCGGACCACCTTCGCGAAGAGCGCGTCGACGATGACGGACTCGGCGTCCCGGAGCAGCGCGTCGTCGACCTCGGGCGGCTGCACGGCTGCCACGAGTTCCACGGTCGCTCCCTGGTTGCGGGATCAGCCGGCGAGGGCCTGCTGGTCGGTCGGCGCGCCGCTCGTGACCTGGATCTTCCGGGGCTTCGCCTTCGGGGTGACCGGGATCACGAGGGACAGCACGCCGTTGTCGTAGTGCGCGGAGATGGCATCGGAGTCGACGCCCTCGCCCAGGCTGAACTGGCGCAGGTACGAGCCGTGCGGGCGTTCCCGCAGCAGCCACCCGCCGCCGTCGGTCTGACCGGGGGCGGTGCGCTCGGCGCGGATCGTGAGCAGCTGCCCGTCGACGTTGATGTCGACGGAACCCGGGTCGATGCCGGGCAGGTCGGCGTTGAGCACGTACTGGTCGCCGTCGCGGTGCAGGTCGACCGGCATCGGCCTGAGCGTCTGGCGGCCACCCAGCAGGGCGCCGGTCAGGCGGTCGAGTTCCGAGAGAGGATCGAACGTCACAGCCATGATGAAGATGTCCCCTTCCTGATGTCGAGTTGTGGTGTCCGGGGGTTCGTCACCGGGCACGATCAGACGGTAACGCCGTCGCGGATCCGGTTCCTCGAACGGTGCTGGAACATCGCTTCGAGCTCGCTCGGAACGCCTCAGACCCGCCACTTCGGACGCGGGGCGGCGAGCTCGCCGGCCTGCATCGTCGGGTAGGTGATGAGTTCGAGCGTCGAGCCCCACGGCGTGCCGACGTAGACGAACCGGTTGCCGCAGCCGCTCTCGTTCCCGCCCAGGTCCCGGGGCTCGGCGTAGCGCCGGCCACCCACGGACTCGACCCGGGCGAGTGCCGCGTCGAGGTCGTCCACGTAGAAGGCGACGTGCTGCCAACCGAGGTCGCTCGGTCGGGCGGCACCACGCTGGCCGCGCCCGTGGTACTCGAACAGCTCGAGCCCGGGACCGTTCGGCAGCGCGAGCATCCGCAGCGCCCCCTGGGCCATCGTGTGCGGGATGCCCAGACGCTGCTGCACGTCGCGTGTCCTGCGGACCGGTTCGCTGCGCAGGAAGCGGTCGTACAGGACGACGGCGTCGAACCCGCGGACGAAGAAGTCGGTCGCGGTGTCGATGTCGGGCACGGTGAGCCCGATGTGGTCGATGCCTCGGATCGTCCCGGTGGGGACGGCTGCGGCGGACGCGGCGGTGGATGGTGCGCGCGGTGCAGTGGTCGTCATGGCCGTCTCCCCGGACGTCGGCTGTGGTGGACTCGACGAGTAGACCGCCTGGTCCGCCGAGCGGCAACGGGAGTCGGTGCGCCGTGCGGGGAACCGTCGTGATCCTGCGTGATCACCACTCACTGAGCAGGCGTACAGCGCACCCGTCAGTCGGCGGCGAGCAGGGGAACCAGGCGTTGCCGCAGCGCGAGCACGGTCGGGACGACGGTCGCGAGCGCCACCAGCACGAACGCGGTCAGACACATCACCGACAGCACCGGGATGCCGAAGTCCGGCCGGACCAGCGGGTGCCCCGACGCGAGCACCGTCGTCAGTCCGACCCCGACGACCAGCACGACCACGACGGCCTCGATCAGGGCGGTCCCGGTCAGGACGACCGCCTCGGACAACGCCGTCAGCACGACCCCGCCGTGCGTGCCCCCGGCCGAGCGGATGAGCGCGTGCTCACGGTCACGCACGCTGCTCGACATGGACACGCTCGCCGTGGCGCCGCCGAGAGCGGTGGCGATGGCGCCGCCGACCAGCAGGACGAGCGCCTGCAGGCCGAGCGCGCCACCTGACGCCGGAGCATCCCCGGCACCGGCGGCCGATGCGCTGCCGGTCACCGTGTCGACCGCGGTGAGCACGGCCGGCAGGGCGATCGCGATCACCATGACGGTCACGGTGCTCGTGCTGCGGGTCAGGTCGTACCGGACGGTGTTGCGCGCCAGGTACCAGGACGCCGAGCGGCGCGGTGGCACCAGCGCGGTCCAGGACCGGAGGACGAGCGGCGTGAGGACCGGTGCGACGGCGACGACCACGACGACCGCTGCGAGTGCGCCGTACATCGCGTTCGAGCCGGCGTCGCCGAGCGGGACGGACCCACTCGAACCGATGCCGAGGACGGCGACCGCCAGGGCCGCGACCGCGAGCACCCAGCGGGTCGCCGTCATCCGGGTGGCCGACCGTGACGGGCCGCGCAGGGCCTCGATGGCGAGCACCCGGCCGGCCGCCCGCGTCGACCGGCGTGCGCCGAACGACGCGAGCAGGACGACGACCGCGACGCAGCAGAGCGCATCGACGGCGGTGTACACCACCGGGATCCGCGGCAGGCCCGACGCGGACCCGAGTGCCCAGTCGAGCACCGGCCCGACGAACAGGAACCCCGAGAACCCGCCGACGAGCCCGCCGACCGCGGACACGAGCGCGATCTGCAGCCGGACGACGGCCGTGATCCGGCGCGGGGACACCCCCGCCAGCTGCCACAGCGCGTACTCGCGACGCTGCAGCTCGACGGTCAGGTTGGTCACGGTGTTGACGACGGACACGACCGCGACCGACGTGACCACCACGACGCCCGCGCCCAGGCTGGCGTACGCGGCGAAGAACAGCTGCGCTGCCTGTGCCTGGTCGAAGCCGGGCGGCAGCTCGGTCAGGCCGGAACTCCGGACCAGGTCGGCGGGGTCGAGTGCGAGCATGTCCACGCCGGTCTGGACGACACCGGCGGCCAGACTGAGCGCCGCACTCGCGACGATCGCGACGAGCAGGGCGCCGATCCAGATGCGACGGTGGGTGGCCATGCTGGCCAGGGTCAGGCGGATCACGTCGGTCCCTCCTCAGGCTGCCGCGAGCATCGGCACGAGGCGCTGGCGGAGCGCGAGCAGCGTCGGCACCACCGTGGCCAGGATGACCAGCACCAGCGCGGCACCGAACACGCCGGCGGCCGGTGGCACGCCGAAGTCCGGGCGGACCGACGGGTTGTGCGCGGCCAGGCTGGCGGCCAGGCCGAAACCGGTGACCAGCAGCACGACGGCGGCCTGCACGAGCGCGGTGCCGGCGAGGATGACGCCCTCGAACACGGCGGACAGCAGGACGCCGCCGGGGGTGCTGCCGGCGGACCGGACCAGCGCGTGCTCGCGGTCGCGCACGCTGCTGGCCATGTACACGTTCGCCGCGACACCGGCCAGGGCGATCACGAGCGCTCCGCCGACCAGCAGCAGCAGGGTCTGGTCGCCGATGATGATGCTCTGGGAGGCGTCTGGCGTGTCCGGAGTGGCTCCGGTGCTGTTGAAGACCGCGTTGGCCGCTGCCAGTCCGCCGGGCAGCGCGATCGCGATCATCATGACGGTCACGGTGCTGGTGCTGCGCGTCAGGTCGTACTCTGCGGTGTTGCGGGCGAGGAACCACGAGGACGACAGTCGCGCGGGGACGATCGACGTCCACAGCCGCAGCAGGGGCGCCGTGACGAGTGGCGCGAGGGCGACGAGCGTGACCGCCGCCGTCAGGGGGAACATCGCCGACGGGACGGCGGCCTGGTCGAGCTGCAGGTCACCGATCGACAGGCCGTTCGACACCGTCGCCAGCAGCAGCAGGGCGGCCAGGATCCACCGGATGACGGTCATCCGTCCGGCGGCGCGACCGGGACCACGGAGTGCCTCGATCGCCTGGACCCGACCGGCGCGGCCCGATGCGCGGAGTGCGCCGAGCACGGCGATGACGACGACGACCAGGGTGGTGAGCACCGCGTCGAGCGGGTCGTACAGTGGCGCGACCGGCGGGAGCCCGGGCGTTGCCTCGAAGCCCGCCGTGAAGACGCGCGGTGCGACGGCGAAACCGACCACTGTGCCGACGGCGGCGCCGACCAGGCTGACCAGGGCGACCTGACCTCGGACGATCGCGGTGATGCGCGCGGGGGAGACGCCGGCGAGCTGCCAGAGCGCGTACTCGCGACGCTGCAGGTCCACGGCGAGGTTGGTGGTCGTCGCGACGACGACCATCGCGCACACCCCGGAGAACAGGACGATCACGCTGCCGAAGAACACGAAGAAGTACTGGATCGCGTCGGCAACCTGGCCCACGGCGTCGGCGGGGATGCCGTGCAGCCCTGATTCGTGCACGAGCGCGGCGGCGTCCAGCGTGCCGATGTGGATGCCGGTGTGGATGACGGTGGCGGCGAGGCTGAGCGCCAGCCCGGTCACCACGGCGACGATGAGCGTGCCGATCCAGATGCGCCGCTGGGCGAGCATGCCCGCCAGGGTCAGGCGGATCATGCTGCGGCCTGACCCGCGGGGCGATCGTGCACGGCGCGGAACACGGCGTCGGCGGTCGGGTGCGTGAGCTCCTGGTGGACGGCACCGTCGCGCATGACGAGCACGCGGTCGGCCATCGCCGCGGCGTCGAGGTCGTGGGTCACCATGACGACCGACCGGCCGTGGTCGGTCTGCGAGCGAAGCAGCCGCAGCACGGCGTCACCGCTGATCGTGTCCAGCGCGCCCGTGGGTTCGTCGGCGAAGACGAGACCGGGCTGCATCGCCAGGACGCGGGCGATGGCGACGCGCTGCTGCTGACCACCGGACAGCGCACTCGGGCGGTTGTGCTGGCGGTCGAGCAGTCCGACGGCCTGCAGGGCCGCGTCGATCTGCGCCGAGCGCACGTGGCCACGGGCCAGGCGGGCGGGCAGCGCGACGTTCTCGCGGGCCGACAGCGAGGGGATGAGGTTGTAGGACTGGAACACGAACCCGAGCTGCTCGCGCCGCAGCTTGGCGAGCGCGGAGCGGTTCAGACGGCCGATGTCACTGCCGGCGATCCGCACCGTGCCGCTGGTGAGTGGTTCGAGGCCGGCCAGACAGGTCAGCAGGGTGGACTTGCCGGAGCCGGACGGCCCGACGATGCTGACGAACTCGCCCTGCTCGATGGAGAGGGAGATGTCGCGGAGGATCTCCACCGGGGTGGGGTCGGAGAGTCCGGGGAAGGACTTGTGGACGCTCGTGGCGTCGAGGATGGCAGGCATGGGCGCTCCTGGTCGAGGACAGAAGCCACCAGTCTGACATGTGGAATTTCAGAAACTGCTGTGCGGCGCGATCAGGCTGGCGGTACCGGCACCCACGCCGGGTACGTCGCGGATCGACCGTCGCCGGAGGATCGCCGGGTGATGCGCCGCCCGAGCCACGGTGCGACGTGCTCGCGGTAGTAGCGCAGCTCGGTGCGCAGCCGGCGTCGTGGGAGTGCGGGGACGACGGGCTCGGTCGCGAGCGGTCCGTCGGCGATGGCGTGCAGGGCCAGGTCGGCCACACGCTGGTGTCCGACGGGGTTCATGTGCAGCCGGTCCGCCGACCAGAACTCGCCCCGCCCCAGGTGCGGGTCGCGGGACACGTCCACGAACGGCAGGTCCCGTCGTGATGCGAGCTCGCCGACGGCCTCGGCCCACGCATTGCCACGGCTGTTGATGAGCGACCCGAGGGGGAGTCCGGCACTCGGGTCCGCGGGGCTGAGCAGTGCCAGCCGGATGCCCCGAGCGGCGACGGCGTCCGCGGCGTCCTCGAGCAGGTCGATGAGCGGCTGCACCGCGTACCGCGGGCGGAGCATGTCGTTCCCGCCACCGCAGAACGTGATGAGCGTCGGTGCCGGGTCGAGTGCGAGCGCCGCGTCGAGCTGCCCCTCGAGCACGCCGGCCAGCAGGCGACCGCGGACGGCGAGGTTGGCGTACTCGACCGGACCCGGGTGCATCCGCGCCAGACCGCTCGCGAGCCGGCCCGTCCAGCCCGGGAACGGCACGTCGCCGTCGTCGCCCAGGCCCTCGGAGAAGCTGTCGCCGATCGCGACGTACCGGATGGTGTCCATCCGTCCATCATCGTGCACGCGGCTGTGCAGGATGGTCGTTCAGTCCGTGGTGGCCCGGCGCTCGACCAGACGGTCGTTGGCCGCCGCGGCCGCGGTGCGCATCCGCGTGAGGAAGTCGATGACCACGCGCAGGTCCTGCGGCGGGGTGGCCAGCACGGTCGTGGCGATCTCCGTGCCGGCGAAGGCCAGGAACCGCTGGCTCTCGGCGTGCGCCGACGGTGTCGCGCGGAGGGTGATGCGTCGGCGGTCGGCGCTCTCGCGGTGTCGTTCGACGTGTCCGGCGCGCTCGAGTCGGTCGAGCAGGATCGAGGTGGCGCCGCTCGTCATCCCGATCCGCCTCGACAGGGCAGCGGGGGACACGGGCGCACCGGCGACCTCGGCCCAGATGACCTGCCCGAGCGCGTTGGCGTCGGACACCGGCAGACCGATCCACGACGACAGGTGGTGGTTCAGCTCGGCGAAGGTCACCGCCCAGTCCCGCAGGCCGTGCATGACGGCGACCTGGTCCTCGGCCCAGGGGTGGGTCAGGGGGTCGATCTCGGGCATCCAGGTTCCTTTGCTGCAAAGTCGCTTTACTGTAAAGCATGACAACACCACACGCAGTGATCTCCGGAGCGAGCATCGCAGGTCTGTCCACCGCCTGGTGGCTCCGACACATCGGTTGGGACGTGACCGTGATCGAACGAGCCCCCGCCTTCCGTGACGGTGGCCAGAACGTCGACGTCCGCGGTGTCGCCCGCGAGGTCCTCGACCGGATGGGCCTGACGGAGGCGATCCGCAGCAGGAACACCACCGAGACCGGCACCGTCCTGGTGGACGCCGACGGACGGGTCACCAGCGAGCTGCCGTCCGACGGACCGGACGGTGCGACCGCGGAGCTCGAGGTCCTGCGGGGCGACTTCGCACGCGTGGTCCTCGAGGACCTGCCCGCCGGAGTCGCGTTCGTCTACGGCGAGACCATCGACGACGTCGACGACCCCGCGGGAGACGACGGCACCGATCGGGTGACCCTGACGACCACGTCGGGCCGGGTCCTGCACGCCGACCTGTTCGTCATCGCCGAGGGCGTGCGGTCCCGGACCCGTGACCTCGTCTTCGACCAGGCAGACGACGTCGATCCGCGACGGCTCGGTGTGACGATGGCGTTCGGGACGATCCCGCGCACCCCCTCGGACGACGACCGGTGGCGGTGGCACAACGCCGTCGGCGGGCGGCAGGTCCACCTGCGTCCGGACCCCTACGGCACCACGCGGGCGATCCTGGCGTTCACCAGCGGCGAGGGCCTGGCCGGTGCCGCGCGCGACGAGGCCCTGCCGGTGCTCCGCGACCGCTACGCCGGCGCCGGATGGGAGACCGCTCGCGTGCTCGACGGCTTCGCGGCGTCGGACGACGTGTACGTCGACGACCTCACCCAGATCCGGATGCGCCGCTGGCACCGTGGCAGGACGGTCGTCGTGGGTGACGCGGCGTGGTGCGTGACGCCGATGGGCGGCGGGGGCGCCTCGCTCGCGCTGACCGGGGGCTACGTCCTGGCCGCAGCACTGTCGTCGCGCGGCACCGACGTCCCCAGTCGCCTGGACCTCGACGCGGCGTTCGGGGGGTTCGAGCGGTGGATGCGTCCGCTGGTCGACCAGATCCAGGGCATCCCGAAGGGCATCGTCCGGTTCGCCTTCCCGCAGACGCGCCTGGGCCTGGCCGTCCGCGGACTCGCCGACAAGGTGCTGTTGTCGCCGGCCCTCCGGCCCGTGGCCGCCCGGTTCACCCAGGTGGCCGACACGGACGTCCCGCTCCCGCAGATCCACTCCCACGTGGGGTGACGCTGGGGGCGGGGGTCAGCGGCGCAGGGTCGCGCGCGGGTACTCGCCGTGCCGTTCCAGGTAGGCCGCCGAGAACCGGCCGGCGTGTGCGAACCCCCATGCGCGGGCGACGTCGGCGATGCTCGTGGTCGCCGGGTCGCCCTGCCGCAGGGCATCACGGACCCGGTCGAGCCGCACCTGGCGGATGTACCCGTTCGGGCTCACGCCGAGCTGTCGCTGGAAGGCCTGCTGCAGTGCGCGCAGGCTCAGCGCGGCGACCTCGGCCAGGTCGGTGCTGGTGATCGGTCGGTGCGCGTGCTCGTGCACGTACTCGACCGCGCGCCGGATGTGGGCGTTCCGGGGGAGCAGCAGGTCGCCGGGCAGTGACGAGGTCACGAGTGGGTACAGCTCGAGCAGGGCCAGGGCACCGAGTCGTCCCATCTCGGCCTGCAGCAGCGGCGACGCCTGCCGGTCCATGACCGTGTGCGAGATCAGTGCGACGGTGTTCTTCCAGATCGCCATCGCGCGGTCGTCGGGCCGGATGGTGTGGTCGAGGTGCACCTGACCGGCCTCGACCCCGCGTTCGCCGGCGAGTTCCTCGAGCGCGGACCGGTTGACCTGCACCAGTCGCTGGTCGTAGTCCCGGTAGGTGAAGGTCGCACCGTGCTGCGGCCAGAGCTGGGGACGTCCCACCTCGCTGACGATCCGGGTGTCGCCGTCGCCGATGGACCCGGTCCCGCGGGTGACCCACTGCACGACGAAGTCCGTCGTCGGCACCATGACGCCTTCGAGGTGTCCGTCGAACCGGATCGCCCGCAGCGTCATCGCCGAGTCGCCCACGGCGGAGTACCGGAACCCGAACGGCTGCGCGGTGGTCTCGGCGCGCCACTCGTCGGCGTCGTACGCGCCGACCAGGAAGTCGCGGGCCTGCTCGATGTCGTCCGACCGGGTCTCGTCGTGCACGCGCGTGCGGTCGTCAGTCATGGGGCATCGTGCGTCTGACTGTGCCGGACCCGACCTCGATCGGCACGCCCGATGTCCGGGAAGCGTGGCTCGCCTGAGCGCTCTCGCATCGCGGACGTTCCGACCGGCACGAAAGCGATGTCCACAATCCGGCGGACGTGACGGTCCGGACGTCCGCGATCCGAGACGTCCGGCGGTCGCCCCGGACACGTGTCGCCCCGGCTCGTACGTTCTGATCGACACCGACGGCATCCGCCGCGACGACCAGGAAGAGGACCATGAGCACCGTGACCGCAGCACCGATCGAGTCCGCCGCAGGGCCCAAGGCCGCGTTCGACGCGGTCGCGATCAGGGCGCGACGCGCACACCACCGCGGCACCTTCAGCGAGGTCCGCGACGCGCATCGCCACCGCGCACTGCAGGTCGCCGCCGTCAGCAGCGGCATCGTCTCGGTCACCGTCCTGGCCTCGGCCGCCGTCGTGCTGGGCCTGTCCGCATGAGCGCCACGCCGAGCACCAGCACCCCGCCGCGCGTCCCGACCGTCCGGTCGTACGACGAGACGCTCACGCAGCCGATCGACATGGCCGCGCTGCTCGCCGAGCAGGAGCCCTTCGATGCCTGACCGCATCGCGCTCGACCAGCTCCGCCGCGACCCGGCCGAGTGGCGTCGCCGGGGACTGACCCCACCCGCCGACCTCGAAGCGATCGTCCGCTCACGCGTGGGCCACGGCGTGCCCGCAGAACCGACCTACGCCGACTTCTTCACCGGGTGACCCCCGGCAGGCAGTCCACCACCGCCCGCAGCTCGAGCAACCAGGACCAGGCACCCGCCACCATGACCCTCACGCTGACACCTCCCGCTCCCGAGACCAGCACGCAACGCACCGCGTCGAAGGCGGCGGACGAGCTGTTCACCGAGCACGGTGTCCTGCCCGTCACCATGGCGGACATCGCGACCCGTGCGGGGCTGAGCGTCGAGGAACTGCGCGCGGCGTACCCGACCAAGCAGCTGCTCGTCGTCGCGGTCCTGCGACGGTGGCACGGGGCCTGGCGTCGCGCGCTGGCACACATCGCCGAGGCGTCGGACGACCCCCGTGACGAGATCCTCGGCATCTTCAGCTACCTCGAAGAGTGCTTCGCCGACGAGGGCTGGCGGGGCTGTGCGTTCATCAACGGCCACGCCGAGCTCGGTCGTCAGGACCCGGTGATCGCCGACCTGGCCGCAGAGCACTTCCGCGACGTCGAACACCACCTGGCGCTGCTGTGCGCCCGTGCCGACCTGCCCGCCCACATCGCCGAGACGCTGTCGCTGCTGGTCGAGGGCGCGCGGGTCGAGTCCGCGGTGCAGGGCTCGGCGAAGCCGGCGCGGTCCGCGCGCCTGGGCGCCGCGATGCTGATGTCGGTCTTCGAGGAGCGGTCCGCGTTCTGACCCACACACGCACATGACGAACGGGAGGCCCGGTGCCCGCTGGCACCGGGCCGCCCCTTAGGCGGGTGGTCGCACGCCCGGATCAGGAGGGCGCGCGACCGGTGGTCACGCCAGCTCGCGCCGGCGGGCCAGCCGCACGATCGCACCGGCGACGACGCCGCCGATGATCGGCGCGACGATGAACACCCAGAGCTGCTCGAGGGGAGCAGCGCCGCCGTAGACCGCGCTCGCGATCGAACGGGCCGGGTTCACCGACGTGTTGCTGATCGGGATGCTGACCAGGTGGATCAGGGTCAGCGTCAGCCCGATGCCGATCGGCGCCAGCGCCTGGTACTCGCGCTTCGCGGTCACCGAGAGGATCACCGCGACGAAGACGCCGGTCAGGACGGCCTCGGTCAGGAACACCGCACCCAGGCCGTAGCCACCGGGGCTGTGAGCGCCGAAGCCGTTCGACGCGAAGCCGGCGTCCTGCGCGGCCGCGAAGGCCCCGCGCTTGCCGGACAGCACGATGGCGATGACGCTCGTGCCGGCCAGGCCACCCAGGACCTGGGAGACCAGGTAGCCGGGGACGTGCTTGGCGTCGGTACGACCTGCGGCGAGCAGCCCCAGGGTGACCGCCGGGTTGAAGTGGCCGCCGGAGATGTGCCCGACAGCGGCGATCCCCGCCATGACGGTCAGGCCGAACGCCAGCGCCACACCGAGGAACCCGACACCGGAGGAGTTGTTCGTGTCACTCGGGAAGTTCGCGGCGAAGAGCGCGGTGCCCACACCGCCGAGGACGAGCAGGAACGTGCCGAAGAACTCGGACAGGTACCGGGCGAGCGGGCTCCAGTCGGCGGCGTCCTCACGCCGCTGCTCGGAGGTGGACTCGCTGACGGGTTCGTTGCGCGGGCTCATTCGACGCGCGACTCCTGCTTGTCGTCGTTGTCGTCGTCGTCACCCGGGATGTGGACGTCCTGGATGGTGACGTTGACCTCGGCGACCTCCATGCCGACGATCTGCTGGAGCGCACGCGTCACCGAGCTGCGGACACCGTCGGCGACCTGCTGCAGCGCGACGGGGTACTCGGCGACGATGGTGATGTCCGCGGCGACCTGCTTCTCGCCGACCTCGACCTTGACGCCCTGGCCGTGGTCGTGCTGGCCGATGGCGTCGCGGATGGCGCCGATGGCACGGGCTGCGCCGGAGCCGAGTCCGTGCACGCCGTTGACCTCACGGGCGGCGATGCCGGCGACCTTCTCGACGACGGTCTCGTCGATGTGGGTCGCTCCGGCGACGCCGTTCGAGCCGGCGTGCTGGCCGCTGCGCGTGGCCGCGGCGGTGCTCGGGGTGGTGGTCGTGGTGTCAGCCATGTCGTTTCCTCTCGTTGACCCGCCGGGCGTTCCCAGCGGTTGCTGTTCACGAGGGAGACGGGGCGAGGTCGACGGAAGTCACACGGTCGTGGACTCTTCGAGGGTTCTCCCAGAGAAGTGCGCCGGATCGGCCGCCGTTGTCCCCCGATGGCGCACGCGTCCGCGGGAACCGGCTGGCGCGTTGCGGGTCAGAGCACGGCCTTCGGGACCCGGTGCAGCGTCACCGACCCGACCGCGGCGAACGGGTGCAGCGGGTCGGGTGCGACCGATCCCGTGGGGCCGCCGAGCTTCGAGTCACCGACGGCGCTGAGCACCGCGTACGCGTCCTCGGCGCTCCACCCGTGCTCGTCGACCAGGAACGCGAAGGCGTCCTCGTACCCGCGGCGGACGCTCTCCTGCACGGGGTCGCCGAGCCCGACGAACAGCCAGGCGTCCTCGGTCTCGATGCGGGGCGCCCGGAGCGTCGGACCGCCCTTGACCAGGTCGACGGAGACGATGGCGGTGCCCTGGGCCTCGATCGCGACGAAGGACGACTCGCCCTCGGCCATGAGCGCGTGGATGTCCCCGATGGACAGCAGTGCACCGGGCACGCGGACGGGCAGGTACACGGTGGAGCCGGGGCGGGCCTCGGTGACGTCCATGTTCCCGCCCTCCGGGTACGCCGGCATGATCGTCGAGTTCTCGCCCTCGGCGGGCGCCGTGCCGATGCAGCCGATCATCGGGCGGACGGGGAACCGGTGCCGGTCGGACACCTGCACCATGCCGTCCTCGATCGGGCAGCGGCGCGCGAACACCGTGTCGCCCATCCGGTGCTGCAGCGCGCCCGACCCCGGCAGCGACACGGACCAGCCGTGGGTGGTGAGCTCGATCGCGTGGATCGTCACCAGCAGGGTGTCGCCCGGTTCGGCCCCCTCGACGGACACGGGGCCGGTGACCGGGTTGATCGGTGCCTGCAGCTGCGCCAGGTCGTGGTGGTCGTCGAGCTCCGCGTACACGGCGTCCGTCGTCTCGAAGCCGATCGTCTCGCCGGTGCCGGGCGTCACCCGCAGCACGGGCTGGCGATCGGCAGCGAAGCCCGGGCGGCCGAGGGTGTTCGGCAGGAAGTGGTCCGGGGTCATGCGACGTCTCCCTCGGCGCCGACCTGGGTGGACCGGCCGGTGCGACGGTAGTACAGGAACACGCCGGCGCCGACGACCAACCAGACGATGCCGCCGACCTTGGCCTCGACCGCCGCGTTGAGCAGCACGTACCCGATGATCAGGAACCCGATGAGCGGTACGACCAGGTGCAGCAGCCAGTTGCGCGAGTGGCCCTTGACCATGTGGTGCACGAACACCGACACGTGCAGCAGCATGAACCCGAACAGGGCGCCGAAGTTGACCAGGGACGAGATCGTGTCGATCTGGCCGACGAAGAACAGCACCAGGACCGCCGACAGCACTGACACGACGATGATCGCGTTCTGCGGGACCTTCCGCCCGTTCAGCCGGTGCAGGAAGGCGGGCAGCTGCCGGTCGCGGCTCATCGAGAAGAGCAGCCGGCTGGTGGCGGCCTGCGCGGCCATGGCGTTCGCGATGCCGACGGCCAGCACGTTGACGGCGAAGAAGGCCGTCGCCCACCCGCTCGAGGACGCCTGCTGCACGATGGTGAAGAACGCGTTGCCGGCCTCGCTGTCCGAGAACGACGCGCGGCCGCCGGCCAGGGCGCTGGCCAGCCAGGTCTGCACGACGAACAGGAACGCCACGATCACGAGCGCCAGGATCATCGCCGTGCCCGCACCGCCGCGGCGTCCGGTCGACTCCTCGGACAGGGTCGAGATGCCGTCGAAGCCCAGGAAGCTCAGCACGGCGATCGACAGGGCCGAGGCGATGAGCGGCGCGGACACCTTGGCCGGGTCCCAGACCTGGTCGGTGCTGAACGACGCGTCCGGGACGGTGCCGCCGGTCAGGGCCGTGACGGCGATGACGACGAAGACCACCACGAAGACGAGCTCGATGAGCAGGAAGACGCGGTTCGCCAGCTTGAGCGAGGACACCCCGAGCAGGTTGATCACGGTGTTGATCGCCACGAACACCAGCGCCCACAGCCACCGCGGGGTGCCCGGGAAGATCCCGACCATGCTCTCGGCCGCGAACACGTACAGCAGCGTCGGGACGAGCAGGTAGTCGAGCAGGATCGCCCAGCCGGCGAAGAAGCCCGCGGTGGGGTGGATGCCCCGGCCGACGTACGAGAACACGCTGCCGGCCAACGGGATCGACTTCGCCATCTGCGCGTAGGCCAGCGCGGTGAAGATCATCGCGACGAGGCCGACCAGGTAGACCAACGGCACCATCCCCGAGGACGCGTTGTAGACGGTGCCGAAGATCGCCCACGGGGCGATCGGCACCATGAAGACCAGCCCGTAGATCAGCAGGTCGGTGGTGGAGACGGAGCGCTTGAGCTCCTGTTTGTAGCCGTACGCCTCGAGCTGCTGCTGCGCGGAGAGCTCGGTGTGCTGCTGCGACATGTCGGGTTCCGTTTCGTGGGAGGGACGGTGCTGGGGTGGGGGTGGGGGTGGGACGGGACGGACGGGAGGCTCGTGGCGGGGTCCGGCAGGGGCCTCCAGGCCGGTGGGGTGGTCGGCTCAGTCGTCGTGCGCGGCCAGGAAGGCCGCGACGACCCGGCGGAACTCCGCCGGCTGTTCCAGGTGCGAGCAGTGGCTCGCGCCGGCGAAGACGTGCTGGTGCACGTCGGCGATGCGCTCGACGAACGGCGCCCACGTGGCGGGGGTGGCCTCGTCGTGCTCGCCGGCGACCACCAGGGTGGGGACCGTGACGGCGTCGAGCCGGTCGACGACCGTCCAGTCGCGCATCGTGCCGATGACGTGGAACTCGTTGGGGCCGTTCATGGTGTGGTAGACCGTCGGCTCGGCCTCCATCTGGGTCTCCGAGTCGACGAAGTCCTGCGGCATCGGGACGACACGGCACACGTGGCGCTCGTAGAAGACCTGGGTCGCGGCCAGGTACTCCGGGTCGTCGGTGGTGCCGGCGTCCTCGTGCCGGGTCAGGGCGTCCTGCACGTCGGCGGGCAGCTGCGCGCGGAGCTCGGCGGCCCCGTCGACCCAGAGCTGCATCGACGCGGGGGAGTTGCAGATCGCCAGGCTGCGCAGGTGTGCGGGCTGACGCACCGCGATCTCGGCGCCGAGCATGCCGCCCCACGACTGTCCGAGCACGTGGTGGTCCCCGAGCCCCAGGTGAGCCACGAGTGCGGTGTACTCGTCGACGAACAGCTGCGGCTGCCAGAAGTCCGTCGGCGCGTCCGGGCGGTGACTCGACCGGCCGCAGCCGAACTGGTCGTGGTGGATGACGGTGCGGCCCGTCTCGTCGACCAGGGCCGCCAGGTTGCGCAGGTAGTCGTGCGCCATCCCGGGGCCGCCGTGCAGGACGACCAGGGGCAGGGCGCCGAGCGTCGGGACGTCGGGCTCGGTGATCCGGTACCAGGTCTCGCCGTCCCGGAAGGGCATGGTCGCTTCGGTGGTGCTGGGCATGCGGGTCAGCATGGACCCGGAAAAGGTCCCAGGCAAGACCTTTTCACCTGCTTTAACCTGGCCGTAACAGGGGAAGGCGGGTGCGGGTGTCCGATCGAGGGACCGAGACGCGGGTCGACGAGGTCGAGGACCGGCTGGTCACCGCCGTCGCCGTGGGCGAGTACCTGCCCGGCGCCGGGCTGCCCCCGGAGCGGGAACTCGCGGCGCTGCTGGGCGTCGCACGCGTCACCGTGCGCGGGGCACTCGCGCGGCTGGTCGACCGCGGACTGCTCGAGACCCGCCGGGGTCGCGGGGGCGGGACCTTCGTCCGGACCCAGTGGCCCGACTCGTCGTCCCAGGCGGTCGGCCGCGTGCTGCTGGCGCGGTGGGCCGGCATCCAGGACACCGCCGACGCGATCGCGTTGCTGCACGGGGCCCTGGCGACGGCCGCAGCCGAGCGTGCGACGGCGGTGGACGCCGGGACCATCCGGGCGCACCTGGCCTCGTTCCGTGATGCGGCCTCCGGGCTCGAGAAGCAGCAGGCCGACGCGTTGCTGCACCGGGCGATCATCGACGCGGCGCGCAACGACGCCCTGCGCACGGCGCTCGCCACGTTGGAGTCGCAGATCTCGATCGCAGCGCCGGCGCACCTGTGGGGGATGGTCGACGGCATGGCCGACATGGAGCAGCGTGCGCTGCGCGAGCACGAGGAACTCGTCGACGCCGTGTGCGACGGTCGGGCGGCCGAGGCGGGCGTGATCGCGCGCCGGCACGTCGGGATCGACGTCGAGCTGCTGGAGCGCGCGATGTTGCGCGCGGGGCAGGTGCCGCAGGGGTAGCAGCGCTGCGCCGTGCGTGCTGCCCGCCGCCCGCTGCCCGCCGCCGAGACTCGGCCAGGCGGACAGTTTCCGGCGTACGGACGCCGAAAACTGTCCGCCGGGGCGAGTCTCGGCAGCACGCTCGCGCTGCTGCGCGGCCGTGGGTAGGGTGTCGAGCATGCAGTGCCGCTGAACCGTCTCCGATCCCCACCCGCGCCGACTCCCGGCGCCCTTCGAGAGGTTCACCATGTCCGCACACCTGCCCCTGGTCGGCAAGACCGCCCTGGTCACCGGCGTCTCACGGCGCCGCGGCATCGGGTTCGCCGTCGCCACCGAGCTCGCCACCCTCGGGGCGAACGTCGTCATCCACCACCACCGGCCGCACGACCTCGACCTGCCGTGGGGTGGTGACGACCTGGACGCGGTCCGGGACGGCGTGCGCGGCGCACTGGTCGAGGGCGCCCGGTTCGCGGACGTGTCCGCCGACCTGTCCGACCCCTCGACCGTGCCCGAGGTCATCTCGGCCGCGGCGGCACTCACCGGCGCGATCGACGTGCTGGTGTGCAACCACGCCAAGAGCGGGGACGACGGCAGCATCCTCGACATGACGCCCGAGCGGCTCACCGCGTTCTGGGAGGTCAACACGCGCGCGACGATGCTGCTGACCGCTGAGTTCGCCCGACGTCGCGCACCCGTCGCCGAGGAACCCCGACGCCCGGGGGACCGGATCGCGGGGAACGGCCCGTACGCCGAGGCCCAGGGGCACGTGTTCTGGATGACCTCGGGCCAGATCCACGGTGCGATGCGCGGCGAGGTGGCCTATGCGGCGAGCAAGGCCGCCCTGGCCGGGGTGACCGCCACGGTCGCCGCGGAACTGCTCGAGCTCGGGATCGTGCTCAACACGATCAACCCCGGACCGGTGAACACGGGCTACATGGACCCCGAGACCACCGACCGGTCGCTCGAGGACCTGGAATCGTACGTCGCGAGCACCCCGTTCGGGCGGGTCGGGCGGCCCCAGGACCCGGCAGCGCTCATCGGCTGGTTGGCGACGGCGCGCGGCAGCTGGGTCGTCGGACAGGTGCTGACCTCGGACGGCGGGTTCGGGCTGTGAGTGCGGACGCCGACCGTGACGTGCTCGAGCTGCTCGAGTACGCGGCGGCGCGTCTCGTCGAGCGGATGGTGGGGCTGACCGACGACGAGTGGTCGTGGAGGCCGGTACCGGGCGACCCGGACGTGTCGATCCGGTGGCGGCTCGACCACGTCACCGCCACGCTCACCGAGGAGCGGAACCGGACCTGGCTGGGCAAGCCGACCCGCGCCGAGGGCGACTCGGCCCGGCCCGTGTCCTCGGCAGCTGCAGCGCGGGCGGCGCTCGGCGACGCGATCGCCGCGTTCACCGACCTGGTGCGCGAGCGGGCGGGCACGCTCGGTGAGCCGATCGGCGCCGTCGCCGGACCGTACGGTGATGCGACCCGGCGGTCGTTCGTGCTGCACGTCGTCGACGAGCTCGTCCACCACGGTGCCGAGGCGGCGCTGCTGCGGGACCTGTACGCGGGTGGTGCTGCCGGGCAGCCGTCGACCTGATCCGTGTCCGTCGGCCGCGGGTGTGTTCCGTGGTGGTCAGGGCCGGGCCGGATCGTCGTCGTCCTGGCCGTCGGCGAACGCGTACGAGCCACCGTCGAGCGTGCGCACGAGCAGTCCCAGGTCGACGCCGTCGCGCCGGATGGTCGACACGTCGGCCGCGAACATGGCGATCGCGGCGTTCAGCACGGCTTCGGGGACGTTCGTGCGTCGCCCCAGCCGCTGCGCCACGGTGTCGAGGACCGCGGTGCAGACGCGGTGCCGTGCGGGCTCGTTGACGGGCAGCGGGTCGATGCGCTCGAACTGCAGGAGCGCCGAGGGGTCGAGCAGGTCACGCAGGCCGGCGGCGGTGTCGCGCAGCAATTCCTGGTCCACGGAGCCGTCCGTACGGATCCAGTCGAAGTGTGCGAGTGCCTGCGGCGCACGGTCTGGACCGGCGGTCCCTGCTCGGGTGACGGCGTCGCGCAGCTTCGGGTCGGCCAGGACTGCGGCTGTCTGTCGTGCGCGTGCGAGGGCGTCGCGGTGTCGCTTGCTCATGGTGACCATGATGGCCCGGGTCGCAGCCGCCGCGGACCGGGGGGACGGCACGAGCGGCCCGGCGACGTCCGCCGGACCGCTCGTCCTGGACGCTGCGATCAACCGCAGTGTGACTTCCACACCAGCGGGAAGTCGAACCAGTAGCCGCGCCCGCATCCGCCGCTCTTGATGAACTCAGCCGCGCCGGCCACGAGTGCGCCGAGCGCCGCGCACGACACCTTCGACAGGTCGAGACTGATGCACACGGCGGCCAGGTAGACGCCGGCGCCGACGGTGATGATCACCCGGACGACCTGCCCGGAGATGAAGTACTCGTGGTTGTTCCACCAGTGCTTGCTCTCGGTGATGCCCCCGGCGGCGCCGGTGCTCGCGGCCGGTGCAGACGTGACCTGACGGACGTCGTTCCTGGTGAGGTGTCCCGCGGTGGACTCGGCGGCCGTGGTGCTCGAGGCGTCGAGGTCGGCCCACGGGGCGACCCGGTGGCCGTTGGCTGTGAACCCAGTGGTGGCGAGCTGCTCGAGCGCCGCTGTCGAGACCCGACCGGCGTCGAGGTCGGCGGCGACGGTGCCACGCTCGATCGAGGTGATGACGGCGGTCTGCGCGGCGGTGTGGTGGTCGGCGGCGTCAGCGAACGCTGCGGGTCCCGGCGCGACGAGGACGGCGAGCAGCGCTGCCGCCGTGACGACGGCGGCCGCGAGCAGGTTCTTCGGCGCGCGTGTGGTGGTGCGTGGTCGGACGGAGTGTTCCATCATCGGAGCCCTTCGAGATCCTGATCGGGTGACGATCACCCGGCACCGATGGTCCGGTCGGCGGGCATCGACCAGGCAACCAGCCGAGGGCGTCGACACGAACCATGGGGTCCGGCCAGACGAACGTCTGATGAAACGGCTCTCAGTGCAGCGTGCAACTCCACCCCGCCGGAGGCCTCGGGGCTGAGCGTCCTCTCGGCCCCGGGGCAGTGTGCCGACGAAGCCCTGGGAGCCGTGGGAGGTGTCTGTCCTGCTCCATACGATCGTCTTGCGAAATCGATGTCACCCCGAACGGAACGAGGCGGTCTTGACCACACAACCGATGCACTGGAACGACCACGTCCGCCAGCAGGCGGTGGAACGGCTCGGCGATCCCGGCGGGATGGTCGTCGCGCCCACGAAGGTCGGCTACATCGTCATGACGACTGATCGCCGCGGCCTCGAGCGGAAGTTCGACGCCAAGCAGCGGCCGCTCTCGAAGCCCGGCGTCGTGCTGGTCAGCTCGCTCGAGATGCTGCACGAACTCGCCGAGACGAATCCCGAGATCGACGCCCTGTACCAGCGGTGCTGGGACGAGGACGTGCTGCTCGGGTGCATCCTGCCCTGGCGCGCGAGCGGCGAACGGCGCATCCCCGCGGACGGCTCTCGCGAGCTGGTGATGGACGCCCGATCGACGTCGTGCTTCGTCATCCGGTTCGGTGTGCCGGCCGAGGCGATCGCGCGCGACCTGTGGGAGCGGCACGGTCTGCTGTCGTTCGCCAGTTCCGCGAACCCGTCCGGGCAGGGCAACCGCGGCGTGCTCGCCGGCATCGGGGAGCGCATCTCCGCCGCTGCCGACCTGCTCGTCGAGGCGGACGACTACGTCGCGTCGATCCAGCCGGACCGTGATGCGGACACCCGGTGGGAGCAGGGCGTCATGGTCTCGATGGTCGACCAGGACGGACACCTGGTCCCCGAGCAGCACGGGGCCCGGTCGGTGACGCCCGCGCCGTCGCTGATCCGGAAGGGGCTCGACCTCGACCGCATCATGCGGTTCCTGTCCGACCGGTTCCCGAGCTGGGACCACCGCCACGGCCAGTACCACTGAGCCGTCCGACGACTCCGCCTCCCCGACGCACCGAGCCACATCCCTGAACCGTCGCTCTGGAAGGACATCGTCATGCCTGTTCCTCGTCTCCGCACACCACTCCGGCGTTCCCGCCTCGTCGCGATCAGCGCAGCGCCCCTGCTGGTCACCTGCGCCGTCCTGGGGGCCACGCCGGCCGCGTGGGCGGCACCGACGACCACATCCGATGTCGCCGCGCACCACGCGGTGACGGTCACCCTGTCGACCCAGATGCGTCGACAGGGTGACGTCGTGACCTCGGTACTGCTGCAGGGGCCGGACCCCGTGACCGGTCGGCCCGGGTGGTCGCGCTGCGTCGACCTGCCGCAGTCCGGGCTGCCGGTCTGGACCAGCCTGCAGGTCCGGCTGGCGTACCCGGCGACGTACACGACGTCGGCCTACAGCGACTTCGCGTGCTCGAACGGGTACGACTACCGCTGGTCGACCGGCCCGATCTCGACACGGCTCCAGCACTGGGTCGTGTACACGTTCCGCTCGCCGAAGATCACCCTGCGCTGAGCCGCACACCCGGGCGCCGCACGACCGCATCGGCCGTGCGGTGCCCCGGGAGTGGGTCGCACGCGCGTGGTCAGCGCCGCGGACCGCCCACCCGTCCGGCGAAGCGGTACCGGAAGTCAGCGTCGCCGTCGACCGTCACGACCAAGTCGTAGTACCCCCAGGCATCGAGCGGCCAGTCGATCGCGGTCCGGCCACCGTGCCCGGCACGGGCCGTGGCCCGGTGCGTCACGAAGTCGTTGGCCACGACGGTGAAGCGCACCTCGGGACGTCCCGCGTTCTCGAGCACGACGCGGAGGCGTGGGGTACGACCCGGGATCTGGTCCAGCTGGGCGTGCGGTACGGCGACGTCCGTGCCCGACCCCGCCACGACGGTGCCGGCGAACCGCCGCAGGAACCGGTCCGGTCCGTACACGCTGACGTCGTACCGCCCGGCGGTGGCAGCCGTCTGCCACGTCCACCGGGCCTCGGCCCCGCCGGCGAGCGTGTGCGGTGTCGCGGCGAAGGGGAGCGCGGTGTTCGGGTACACCAGGTGGCAGACGCCCTGGTCGCCGTCGTTGCCCATCACGACCGTCACGATCCCGGAGGCACGGTCGACCGTGACGTCCGCGCGCTGGCGGTAGGGGAGCGGCCGACGACGGACGACCCCCGTCTCCTGCACCGGCATGACCTGGGCACCCGGAGCGGGCTGCTCGATCGGAGGCTTCGCCGCGTCGGCGTCGGCCGCGGCGACGAGCGTGGCGGTGTGCGTCAGGTCCGGCACCACGTCCGTTCCGGGAACCGAGGTGTCGGGCGCGGTGAAGTCGAAGCAGCTCAGCAGGTCACCCGACACGGTCCGGCGCCAGGTGGAGATGTTCGGCTCGGTCACCCCGGTCACGTGCTCGAGGAACCGGATCACCGACGTGTGGTCGGCGACCTGCGAGTCGATCCACCCGCCGCGGCTCCACGGCGACACCACGGTCATCGGGACGCGGGCACCCAGGCCGACGGGCAGCCCCTCGACGTACTCGTCCGGAGTGCCCGGCTCGGGGAACGGCGGGACCACGTGGTCGAAGTAGCCGTCGTTCTCGTCGTAGTTCACCAGCAGCACCGTCGAGGCCCAGGTCTCCGGGTTGCTGAACAGCGCCTGCACCACGGCGTTCGTGAAGTGCGCGCCGTAGTCCGGGCTGGCGGCCGGGTGCTCCGACCAGCCGTACGGCGCGACGACGTAGGAGACCGTGGGGAGCGAGTTCGTCGCGCAGTCGCGCCCGAAGTCCCCGAGCAGGTGCCCGACGTCGAGCCCCTTGCCCGAGTTCGGCTTCCACCCGTCGTGCAGCCCGCCCTGCGTCGCCAGGGCACGCCTGGCCGGGTCCGTCGACGCGAGGGCGTCGTGGTACTGCTGGAACAGCCACAGCGGGTTGTCGCCGTAGTCACCGACGTACGGGTCGCTGCCGCTGTCACCGACCTCGTCGTTCGCGTACGTCTTCCACGACACCCCCGCGGCGGACAGGCGCTCGCCGTACGTGCCCCAGCGGTACACGGGCTCGTAGTCCGCCGGGTTGTCCGTCGCCGGACCGCCGAGGCCGCCGCTGGCGTTCACGGTCGCGCTCCACTGGTACAGGCGGTTCGGCGTGGTCGGCCCGTTGACCGAGCAGTGGTAGTCGTCGCAGATCGTGAAGGCCCGGGCGAGCGCGCGCTGGTACGGGATGTCCTCGTCGGTGAAGTACCCCATCGTCTGGGCGCTCTTGGCGTCGACCCACCGGTCCCAGGCGCCGCCGTTCCACGCGGTGTGGCCACCCGACCAGGAGTGGTCGAGGCCGCCGGCGTTCTGCGCGTTGTACTTCGTGGTGTCCAGGCGGAAGGGCAGCATCACGCCGCCGTCGGTGCGGGCGGGCGCGGGCTGGTGGAACACGTCGCCACCGCCGGGGAACTCGAGCGCCTGCTTGTCCGAGAACCCCCGGACCCCGGGCATCGTGCCGTGGTAGTGGTCGAACGACCGGTTCTCCTGCATCAGCACCACCACGTGCTGCACGTCCCGCACGGTGCCCGTCCGACGTGCCGTGGCTGCTGCGGCGGGCGCTGCTCCGCGACCGAACGACGCACCCGCGGCGACACCGGCGGTGATGGCAGCGGCTCCGCCGAGCAACAGGGTCCGACGACTCAGGCCGGAGCGGACCGTCTGGGGGTGCGTCGCGTCGGGCGTGAGCGGTGGGGCGGCGAGGGGACCGACGGCGGGAGCGTGGCGCTCTGGCTTGGAGGTGCTCATGGTGCAACTGGCCTTCCTGATCGAGGACGGGACGTCGTCGACCAGGAGAGTGGCGTGGACTGAACCGGGCGTTGCGCTGGTGTGACGCGCGGGCGGCGAGCCCATGAGAGTCCTCGGAGTGTCGCCACGCCCCCCGCTCTGGGGCCCTGCCCTGCCCCGCCGTCAGTTCCTGCGGTTCCGAAACATCCTCACGCAACCACCCCGAGGAGCGGAACCACATGACCATCACTGCCCCGTACCCGACGTTCGCCGGTCCGGTCACGTTCCCCGAGCCTCCCGTCCGACGGCAGCGCGTTCCCGCCCGGCCGCAGCTGCCGGAGTCCGGTGACGCTCTGGTGCGCCGCGCCGTGGCCGGGGACGACCGCGCGTTCGCGACCATCGTCCGACGCAACGCCGAGCTGTTGCGCGGGGTCGCGACGCGGATCCTGCGGGGCTCGAGTGAGGCAGACGACGTGGTGCAGGAGACGTTCATCGCCGCCTGGCGTCACCTGGACGGCGTGACGGACGGTGACGCGATCACGGCGTGGCTCGTGACGACGGTCCGACGACGGGCCTTCGACCGCCTGCGGAGCGCGGCGGTGCAGCGGCGTGCCGACCTGGACGAGTCCGTGCCGGCATCGTCCGAACTCGCACCGGGTGACGTGGCGGAGCGGGCCTCGTTGGTCGTGGCCGCGCAGCGCGTGCTCGACGGCATGCCGGCCGTGCAGCGGCGCTGCTGGGAGCTCCGGCACCTGGAGCGACACTCCTACGACGACATCGCCGAGGCGATGGGGCTGCCCAAGTCGACGGTGCGCGGGCTGCTGGCGCGCGCCCGGGTCGTGGTGGAACAGGCGCTCGCGCCCTGGCGGTGAGCGGTCCGTGCCCGCTCCGTCAGTTGATGCGGAGTTCCGTGACCATCGGGCAGTCGAACGGGTCGCGGGCGCTCAGCCCGACGCGGTTGAGGTACCGGACGACGATGCCGTAGGACCGCAGCAGGGTGGTCTCGGTGTACGGCACGTCGAGGGTGTCGCAGTGTGCGCGGACCAGATCGCGGGCCTGGCGGAGGGCTGGGCGGGGCATCGACGGGAACAGGTGGTGTTCCACCTGGTAGTTCAGGCCGCCCATCAGGAACGACACCCACCAGCCGCCGCGGATGTTGCGGGAGGTGCGCACCTGCCGCGAGAAGAAGTCGACCTTGGCGTCGTGGGCGATCGTCGGCATGCCCTTGTGGTTCGGGGCGAACGACGCGCCCATCATCACGCCGAACACGGCGAGCTGCACGCCGAGGAACGCGCAGGCCATGCCGAACGGCAGGAACCAGAAGACGACGGTCAGGTAGATGGCGAACCGTGCCACGAGCAGGACGCCCTCGGTGATGCGGCCGCGCGGGTCCGGCCGTCCGTCGGCGCCGCGCAGCACGGAGACGACGGCGTGCCGGTGCAGGTTGATGCCCTCGAGGGTCAGGAGCGGGAAGAACAACCACCCCTGGTGACGGATGACGGCGCGCATCGGACCCGTGACCTTCGCCGCGTCCTCGGGGATGAAGACCACGCCGTCGGGGGCGATGTCCGGGTCCTTGCCGACGGTGTTCGGGTTGCCGTGGTGGCGGGTGTGCTTGTTCATCCACCACGAGTAGCTCAAGCCCACCACGAAGGTGCCGAGGCCGCGTCCGGCGCGGTCGTTCCACTTGCGCGACTCGAAGACCTGACGGTGCGCCAGCTCGTGCGACAGGAACGCGAACTGGGTGAAGATGATCCCGAGTGCCCCCGCGACGATCAGCTGGAACCACGAGTCACCGAGCATCGCGAACGCGACCCAGCACGCGGCGAGTGCCACCACCAGGCCGGCGAACATCGACCAGTAGAACCCGCGGCGCCGGCGCAGCAGCCCGGCGTCCTTCACCTGGGCCAGCAGCGCGGCGTATGTCGAGGTGCCGCCGGTGCGCTTGCCGTCGCCCGGACCGGTGGACCGGTACGGGCGGGCAGCCGGAGCCTGGGTGGACAGAGGCAGCTCGGTGGTCATGGTTCTCCCTGGTCGTCGTCCGGCCGGTGGCCGCAGGTCGGGCGGCCGGGGGCTGGGGCTGCATCCACCACGCTATGGCGCGTGCGATGCGCGGTGCAACTCTGAGCAGTGGTCATGGATGTCGGTTGCCCGCCGACACGGTACGGTCAGACCGCACGGACTGACAGGAGTCATGACCCATGCTCCAGACACGCGAGGGTCGCCTCGTCGACACGTTCGTCACGCTGACGGACAGCCTGATCGCCGACTACGACGTGGTGGACGTCCTGCAGACGCTGGTCGACCGGGCCGTCGAGCTCTTCGACGCCGCTGCCGGCGCGATCCACCTGCTCGATGAACAGGGCCGACTCGAGGTCGTCGCGTCCACCAGCGAGCGCGGCGAGTTCATCGGCCTGCTGCAGCTCGACGCCGGCGAGGGGCCCTGCATCGCGGCCGTCACGACGGGGGAACTCGTGACGAGCGAGGACGTGGAGGGACTGCGGCGACGGTGGCCCCGGTTCGCCGCAGCGTCACAGGAGCGGGGGTTCCCCGGCGTCCACGCGATCCCGCTGCGACTGCGTGACGAGGTCATCGGGTCGCTCAACCTGTTCCGCGAGACCGAGGGTGCCCTGAACGGCGCGGATGCCCGTGCTGCGCAGGCGCTGGCCGACGTCGCGACGATCAGCGTGGTGCAGCAGCGGACGATCGCCACGGCGCAGACCACCGCCGACCAGCTGCGCCGCGCGCTGGAGAGCCGTGTGGTCGTCGAGCAGGCGAAGGGCTACCTGGCACGGGCGCTCGGGGTCGAGATGGAGGCCGCGCGGGAGTTGCTCCGCCGGTACGCCCGTGCCAACCAGCGCCGCTTGAGCGACGTCGCGTCGGACGTGGCCACGGGGGAGCTCCCGCTGGACGCGCTGACAGCCGGCACGCCTGACGCGCCCCGGTCGAGCTGACCCGCCCCGGTCGCGCTCGGGATGCACACGACCCCGGTCGCCACTGGCAACCGGGGTCGTGTGCGTCGTGCAGGACCCGCTAGATGCGGCCCGCGCGGCGGCGGTGTCGGGCGATGACGGCCATGCCGATGCCGGCCGCGAGCAGTGCGCCCGCGATGCCGAGGGGCACGGTCGGGTCACTGCCGGTGAAGGCGAGCTGGCCGGTCGGGGTGTTCCCGCCGCCGCCTGCCGTGGCGGTCGGGGTCGCCCCGGGTGTGGCCGGGGTCGTCGCGGGAGCGGACGGCGTCGGGGTGGGTGACGTCGTGGCGGTCGGCTGGACGGTGATCACCACGGTCTGGGTGTCGTTCGGCGGGGTGCCGTTCGACGCGGTGATCGTGACCGTGGACGAGCCCGGCGTGGTCGGGGTGCCCGAGATGACGCCCGTGGTGCCGTTGATCGTCAGGCCCGCGGGCAGTCCGGTCGCGGTGTAGGTCGGCGTCGGCGTGCCCGTGGCGGTGACCGGGAAGCTGTACGGGGTGCCGGCGGTGGCCGTGGTGGGGGTACCGGACGTGATCGTCGGTGACTCGGACGTCGTGCCCGTGGGCGGGCAGCCGGTCGAGGCGGTGATCGTGTTCGTGTCGAGGGTCACGGCGCCGACGCGGGCGAGCAGGCGACCCTGCACGGTCGCACCGGTCGTGGCCGTCACGGACTGCTGTGCCAGGACGGTGCCCTGGAACTGTGCGCCGGTACCGACCGTGGCCGAGCTGCCGACCTGCCAGAACACGTTGCACGAGCTCGCGCCACCGGTGATCGTGATCTCGCTCGCGGACCCGATGGTGAGCGTCGAGGCGGCCTGGAACACCCAGACCGAGTTCGCGCTGCCGGCCAGGGTCAGTGCGCCGTTGTTCGCCAGCGCCAGCGCGCCACCGGAGTAGACGCCGGGGGAGAGCGACAGCCCGTTCAGTTCGGTGAGGCCGGTCTGTGTCGGGGACAGCGACGCGGCGACGTTGTACGCCGTGGTCGTGTCGCGCTGGGCCTGCGTCGCTGCGGCGTCGGTCTGGTGCGTGGTGCCGTTGACCGTGCCGTTCGGAGCGCCACCGAAGCCCGTGATCGACGTGCCGGGGGACAACCCGAGGTCGCCGTTGATGACGGACGGTCCGGTGTTCGTGACGGCGCTGGCGCCGAGGACGCCGTAGGTCGCGGCGGTGCCGAGGTTGATCGGGCCGCTGATGACGGTCGCGGCCGAGGCGGCAGAGGTGGTCATCATCGCCATCGAGGCGGCGAGACCGATGCCGGTGAGGGCGATGATCGTGGGTCGGAGGAAACGGGACGTGGCCATGTGGGCCCCTGTCTGAGCGGGAGAGGCACTGGGTTGCACGTCGACGACGTGAGAACGTTCTCCGGTCGGGCCAGTGTGCGCCTGTCAGTGACCGTTCTGTGGTGATACAGGAGATTGCCGGGTCGCGGGGGACAGCGTTGTCGGGCGACTTGCCGACGGGGTACGCGTCGGGGTACGAGCCAGCCCGGAGGCGACGCCAGGCCGGAGACGACGCCAGGCCGCGTGCTCAGGCCGCGGGGACGAGCCGTTCGGCGTCCGTGAAGCCGAACGACACCAGCAGTGGGACCCACAGCGCACGCAGCCGTCGCGCGAGTTCGGCGTCCGACTCGCGCCGACCGGTGGTCACCAGGCCGAAGGTCGCCTCGAGCAGCAGGTGGTGTGCGTGCTCGGGCAGCGACGCCTCGGGGATGCCCGCCCGGGTGGCCGCGGCGGCGAGCTGCGCGCGGATGAACGTCGACCAGATGAAGCCGCGTGGCACGGGCAGCTCGGAGTGCAGCAGCTCGTGCAGCAGCCGCACGGCGCCGGCAGCGACGGGGTCGGTCCGGGCCTCGATGCTGGTGGCCAGGAGCATCGCCGTGAGGCGCTCGATCCCGGCCGGGTCGTCGAGTTCCGCCTCGGTCGCCGCCCAGCGTTCCTGCTGCCGCTCGACCACCGCCGTCGCCAGGGCGAGCTTCGACGGGAACAGGTGGTAGCCGACCGCCGACTTGGGCTTGCCCATCGCCTCGGCGACCCGTGAGAAGCTCGCGCCCTCGTACCCGTGCGCGGCGAAGGTGCCGCCCGCTGCCAGGACGATCGCCTCACGCGACGCCGCCATCGCTGCCTGCCGTTGGTTCACACTGCCTCTCCGTCTCCGGACCGCCGCCGGACCTGGCTTCCGAGTGTAGGAGCAAGCGAGGCTCACCTCCGGCAGAACGCCGCCCACGCCAGGCGCAGTCCCGTCCGGTGGACCGCGTCCAGCGCGTCGTCGGGACGTTCCTGCTCGTCGCGGACCCGTGCCGCACACCCGGGATCGTCGGCGATGGCGGCCGCGGCACCGACGGCATCGACGAGCGCATCGTCGATGGCGGTGACCTGCCGTCGGAGCGATCGGATGTCCGCCGCGACCGTGGGTGCGGTCCAGGGATCGTCGGTCCACCGCGTGAACAGGGCGCGCTGCACGAACTTGCTCGCGTCGATCTGCGACCCGACGACGCGGGCGACGATCGCGGGGTCGTGGCCCCGGCATGACGCCGCGGCCTCGGCACGATCCAGGACGGCGCGTTCTCGCTCGGGGTCGGAGATCGGCAGGCCGAGCAGCCACTTGTGCTCGGCGATGCGACCCGCCAGTCGCAATCGCGCGAGGACCAGAGGGCGCACGGCGGCCAGTCCGTCGGCGACGATCCGGTCGTGCACGCTCGGGCTCCTGTCGATCGTCGCGGCGTCAGACGATCGTCTGATGAACACGACGGTACATCGACACGCAGGCCGTGGGCGCTGAAGGAGCGCTCAGTCCGCCCGCAGCTGCTGGACGAGCGAGGCGTTCCGCACCCGGATCAGGTGCGGCAGGTACCGCCCGAGCACCAGGATCTCGGCCAGCCGCCCCAGCGGTCCGAGCGGTGCGCGGAAGACGATCTCGTCCACCATCCGCGTGCCGCGGGCCGACGGCTCGAACCGGTGCTCGTGCCGGAACCGGGCGAACGGACCACGCACCTGCTCGTCGACGAACCGGTGTGGAGCCTCCAGTGCGGTGATCCGCGACGTCATCCGCCAGACGATCCCGAGGTGCCGTGCGCGCCACGTGACGGACTCGCCCAGCCCGATCGTGCCGCTGGTCGTGCCGGCCACGGCGCGCTCGCCGCTGTCCACCATCGACCGCTCGTGCGCGCCGATGTCGAGCGAGATCGCGCACGCGCGCTCCGGTGGCACGTCGAGCTCGGTCACGATGCGGAACGACACGGTCATGCTCCGATCCTGGCGCAGGGCAGGATGGCCTGGTGACGTCGACGATGGAAACGGCCAGGAGGCTCGCCCCCGGTCTCGCGGTCGCCACCGGCATCGCCGTGGTCGCCACGGTCATCGGCCGGTTCCTGCCCGTGGTCGGCGCGCCCGTCAGCGGCGTGGTGCTCGGTGCCGTGATCGGGATGGTGCGCCGTCCGACCGACCGCTTCCGACCGGGGATCACCACCGCGAGCAAGTTCGTGCTGCAGCTCGCCGTGGTGCTGCTCGGTGCGCAGCTGTCCCTGCTCGAAGTGGTCGGTGTCGGTGTCGAGTCACTGCCGGTCATGCTCGGCACGCTGGTGGTGTGTCTGCTGGCGGCGTGGGGCGTCGGCCGGCTGCTCGGGGTCGTCGGCAACCTGCGCACGCTGATCGGCGTCGGGACCGGCATCTGCGGGGCGTCGGCGATCGCCGCGGTGACCCCGGTCATCGGCGCCGTGTCGGTCGAGGTCGCGTACGCCGTGTCGACGATCTTCCTGTTCAACGTGGCGGCGGTGATCGTGTTCCCGGTCGTCGGGCACGCCCTCGGCATGAGCCAGCACGCGTTCGGGCTGTTCGCCGGCACCGCGGTGAACGACACGTCGTCGGTCGTCGCCGCGGCCAGCACCTACGGCACGCAGGCGGCGAACTTCGCGGTCGTGGTCAAGCTCGTGCGGACGCTCATGATCATCCCGATCGTGCTCGGGCTGGCGTGGTTGGTCGGGCGGCGCGAGGAAGCGGCGGCCCGGCTCGCCGCCGAGCGCGCCGGGGACCACGGTGCCGCTGCGGTCCCGCGACAGCCCTGGACGCTCCGCCGGGTGTACCGACTCGTCCCGTGGTTCCTGATCGGCTTCGTCATCGCCGCGGCGGTGAACTCCACCGGGGTCCTGCCCGGCCCGGTCCACCCCGTCATCTCGACCGTCGCCGCGTTCCTGATCACCGTGGCGCTGAGCGCGATCGGCCTGTCCACCGACGTCGCGGGCTTCCGCCGCGCGGGTTTCCGCCCGCTCGTGCTCGGCCTGGTGCTCTGGCTCGTCGTCACCGGGTCCAGCCTGGCGCTGATGACGGTGACGGGCGCGTTGTAGCGTCGTGGGCATGCGCTTCCCCTTCCCGGTGATCGACGGCCACAACGACCTGCCGTGGGAGCGGCGCGAGTCGCACGGCTCGGGTGTCCAGGGGATCGACACCGAGCGGGACTCCCTGCACACCGATCTGCCGAAGCTGCGGGCGGGTGGGGTCGTCGGGCAGTTCTGGTCCGTCTTCGTGCCCGCCGACGAGCCCGACCCGGTCCGCACGACCCTGCAGCAGGTCGACCTGGCGCACCGGATCATCGAGCGGTACCCGGACGACCTCGCGCT
Source organism: Curtobacterium sp. VKM Ac-2922 (assembly GCF_022815645.1). GTDB lineage: Bacteria > Actinomycetota > Actinomycetes > Actinomycetales > Microbacteriaceae > Curtobacterium. Next base: position 188,654 of record NZ_JALGRO010000008.1, read on the forward strand.
CGCCCGCACCGCCGGCGAGGTCCGCGCGGCCGTGGCCTCCGGGCGCATCGCGTCGTTGCTCGGCGCCGAGGGCGGGCACTCGATCGGCGACGACCTGGCGGTGCTCCGCGACCTGGCACGCCTCGGCGTGCGGTACATGACGCTGACGCACAACGACGACACCCCCTGGGCCGACTCGGCCACCGGTGCCCGAGCACACGGCGGGCTGACCGACCGCGGGCGCGAGGTGGTGGCCGAGATGGAGCGGATCGGGATGCTGGTCGACCTGTCCCACACGGCCCCGGCCACGATGCGCGACACGCTCGACGTCGCCACACAGCCCGTCGTCTTCAGTCACTCGTCGACGATCGCGGTCGACGACCACCCGCGGAACGTCCCCGACGACGTGCTCGGACGACTGGCGCACAACGGCGGCGTCGTGATGATCACGTTCGTGCCGAAGTTCGTCTCGCGTGCGTGGGCCGACTGGGAGGAGTCCGGCTCGGTCGGGGACGGCCCGCTCGTGACGGTGTCCGACGTGGCCGACCACGTCGAGCACGCGCGCGAGGTCGCCGGCGTCCGGCACATCGGCCTGGGTGGTGACTACGACGGAACGCCCGTGCTGCCGCCGGACCTGCGCGACGTGTCGCGCTACCCGGTGCTGGCGGCCGAGCTCGAGCGACGGGGCTGGGGTGCATCGGACCTCGAGGCGCTCGCGAGCGGCAACGTGCTGCGCGTACTCGAGGCGACCGATGAGCGCTTCGCGCGCACGGCCTTCGTCCGGTAGCGGGCAGCCGACGGCTCTTGCAGGGCTGAGGTGATCGCACCCGCCGTGCATACCGAGGACGTGCACATCGTGACCCTGTGGGACCACTCTCGGGTGATGGCCGACGACCACCCGCTGCCCTCCGACTACATCGAGACCTTCGAGCTCATCAGCATCCAGGTCCGCACCGCTCGTTCCCGCGTGCAACTCGCCGCGAACGCGCAGCTCATCCACCTGTACTGGTTCATCGGGTCGGTCCTGCTCGATCGTTCGGCACGTGGGCGATGGGGGAGCGGTGTGCTGCCTCGGCTGGCCGACGACCTGCGGCGGGCCTTCCCGGACGTCAAGGGGTTCTCGGCGACGAACCTGAAGTACATGCGTCAGCTCGCGGCCGCATGGCCTGAGCAATCGTCATTAGGTCAACAGGCCGTTGACCAATTGCCCTGGGGTCACGTCACGGTGCTCCTGAGCGTCCGGGATGCCGACGACCGAAGGTGGTACATCGACCAGTGCTTGCGGCACTCATGGTCGCGGACGACGCTGCAGCACACCATCAGGAACCGGCTGGCCGGGCGCAAGGGCGCCGCGACCACGAACTTCGGGCGGCTGCTCGACCCGGACAGTGCCGACCTGGCCCAGCAGCTCACGCGCGATCCCTACGTCCTGGACTTCCTCGCGGTTGACGGCGACCGTGACGAGCGGGCGGTCGAGTCGGCCATGGTCGACCGCATCGCGGACACGCTCCGCGAGCTCGGCACGGGCTTCGCGTTCGTCGGCCGCCAGGTGCACCTCGAGGTCGACGGCAACGACTTCTTCATCGACCTACTGTTCTTCCACGTGGAGCAACTGCGGTACGTCGTGGTGAAACTGAAGCGCGGCGACTTCCGCCCGGAGTACCTGGGTCAGCTGTCGTTCTACGTCGCCGTGATCGACGACCGCCTGCGGCTCCCACCGCACGCGGAGACGGTCGGTCTGCTCCTGGTGACCGGGAAGAGCGATGCGGTGGTCCGGTACGCGCTCGGGTCGTCCGCAGCTCCGGTCGGTGTCGCTCGTTACGACCTCCTGCCCCCGGACCTGCAGCGAGCACTGCCGTCGGAAGCCGACCTCCGCCGAGCGCTCGACGGGTGCGGCGCCTGACCGGACAGGAGGCGCGGCGCGGCCCGCGCCGACCGCCCGCGTCACGGACAGGGCCACGTCGGGTCCGGTGGCTAGGATCACAGCGCACGCCGCGCCTCCTGGACGGACCGCGGGCGACACGAACCTGAGGACGGATCCGATGACGGGCACCATCTACGACAACATCTCGCAGGCCTTCGGCAACACCCCGCTCGTGCGGCTCAACCGGCTGCCCGCGGAAGGCGGCGCCGAGGTGCTCGCCAAGCTCGAGTTCTACAACCCGGGCGCCAGCGTCAAGGACCGCCTGGGCGTCGCGATCGTCGACGCGGCCGAGCAGTCCGGCGATCTGCAGCAGGGCGGCACGATCGTCGAGGGCTCGTCCGGCAACACCGGCATCGCCCTCGCCCTGGTCGGCGCTGCCCGCGGCTACCGGGTCGTCATCACGATGCCCGAGACGATGAGCGTCGAGCGTCGCGCCCTGATCCGTGCCTACGGTGCCGAGGTCGTGCTGACGCCGGGCTCCGAGGGGATGAAGGGCGCCGTCGCGAAGGCCGCGTCGATCGTCGACGAGACCCCGGGCGCGATCCTGGCGCACCAGTTCGAGACCGCGGCCAACGCTGCCATCCACCGGAAGACCACGGCCGAGGAGATCCTCCGCGACACCGAGGAGCACGTCGACGTGTTCATCGCGGGCGTCGGGACCGGCGGCACGATCACGGGCGTCGGCCAGGTGCTCAAGGAGCGTGTGCCCGGCGTGCAGATCGTCGCCGTCGAACCGGCCGACTCGCCCCTGCTGACCAAGGGCACGGCCGGCCCGCACAAGATCCAGGGCATCGGCGCGAACTTCGTGCCCGAGGTCCTCGACCGATCGGTCATCGACGAGGTGTTCGACGTCGAGCTCGACGACGCACTCCGTGTGGCCCGCGACCTGGGCACGCAGGAGGGGATCCTGTCCGGCATCTCGTCGGGCGCGATCATCCACGCAGCGCTGGTCATCGCCGCGCGGCCCGAGAACGCCGGCAAGCGCATCGTGGCGATCGTCTGCGACACCGGCGAGCGCTACCTGTCGACGATGCTGTTCGAGGGGCTCACTGCGTGACGCGACGCCGACCGGGCGTGCTGCGGACGGTGCGAGAGGACCTCGCCGCAGCGCGCCGGGGGGATCCTGCTGCCCGAGGGGACCTGGAGAACGCGGTGGTCTACTCCGGGTTGCACGCGATCTGGGCCTACCGGATCGCGCACCGGTTGTGGATCGCGCGTGACCTGCCCGGCTCGCGCTTCGCAGCCCGCGTGGTCGCGCAGACCGCCCGTGCGTTCACCGGCATCGAGATCCACCCCGGCGCGCGGATCGGCCGGCGGTTCTTCATCGACCACGGCATGGGCGTGGTGATCGGGGAGACCGCGGTGGTCGGGGACGACGTCCTGGTGTTCCACGGCGTGACGCTGGGCGGCCGCGGGGGAGCGCACGGACCCGGTGCCAAGCGGCACCCGACCGTGGGGGACCGCGTCGTGCTCGGCGCCGGGTCGTCGTTGATCGGCGCGATCACGGTCGGCGCGGACTCGGTCGTCGGTGCGAACACCGTCGTCACGAAGGACGTTCCGCCGGGGTCGGTCGTGACGGGTGTCGCCGGGACGGCCCGTCCGCGCTCCGGCGGCGAGGGCGTCCCGAGCCTCTGACCACGGGGGTCAGCTGATCTCGCAGGCGATCCCGTCGCCGTCGGCGTCCGACTTCTTGTTCGCGTTGTAGAGCGCGTCGTCCTTCTTGACGGTCCCCTTGAGCGCGCGGTACGTGACCTTGCCGTTCGAGGTGACGCGGTTCTGCGTCACCGACTTCTTCGCGATGCCGCCGGAGTACACCTTGTGGATCGCGTCGCAGTTCTTGTAGACGGTCGCGGCGGCTTCGGCCGAGGTCGCGGTGCCCAGGCTGACGGTCGCGGCGAGCGCGAGCGCCGTGGCGGTGACGCCGATGGTCTTGATGCGCTGCATGGTCCCCCCAAGGGTCGTTCGTCGCCACGTCGGGTACGTGACGATCGATCGTATCCACGAGCCGGCGGTCATCGGCACCCCCTGTCCGGGGTCTCGGGCATGCTGGTGGGATGGACGGCGCGACGTTGCACGAGGTGGCGGTCCGCACGGCGATGGGGCTGCCGGCGGTCGCGGAGACGCAGCCCTTCGGCGAGGGTGCGTTCGTGTACAAGGTCGTCGGCAAGATGTTCGTGATGACGTCGGAGCTGCGGGGCGTGCCGATCGTCAACCTGAAGTGCGCGCCACCGCACGGCGCGGCCCTGGTGCGCGACCACGACGAGATCACGCCCGGGTGGCACATGAACAAGCGGCACTGGATCACGCTGGCGCCGGGGGACGGCATCGACGAGACGTTGGTCGAGGACCTGGTGGCGAACGCCTACGACCTGGTCGTCGCCGGACTCCCACGGGCCGCGCGGCCGATCGACCCGGCCCGCGGGCGCGGCGCGACCTGATCCGGCTGCGCGGCGGGTGCGGTGCCTGGCAGGCTGGGGCCATGCTCTGGCGCACCGATGCGATGGTCCTCGACGCGGCGACCGCCGCCGCAGCCCGGCTCGGCGACCGACACCGACCAGACGACCCGACGCACACGGTCGCCGCGGCGGCGATCGACCTGTCCGGACGCGTGCACGTCGCTGCGAACGTGTTCCACTTCACCGGCGGCCCGTGCGCCGAACTCGCCGTGCTCGGGGTGGCCGCTGCCGTGTCCGACGACCCGGTCATGGCGATCGTGGCGGTCGGTGACGGCGGCCGGGGTGTGCTGGCTCCGTGTGGGCGCTGCCGGCAGGTCCTGCTCGACCTGCAGCCGCAGACCCTCGTGCTGGTGCCCGGACCTGGCGGCCCACAGGACGAGCCACAGGCAGTCCCGGTCCGCTCGCTGCTGCCCCGGTCCTACGCCTGGCCGGACGCCCCGGCGCCGCGGGTCGTCCGGTTCAACGCCCGCTACCGGGATGCCGTGCTGGCCGGCCGGAAGACGGCGACGATCCGCCACGACGACCCGCAGGGCACCGGCCCGACCACGTTCGTCTTCGAGGACGAGCACGCCGAGGTGTTCGACACCGCGCGCGCCGTGGTCACCTCGGTCGTGCGCAAGCGTGTGGCGGAGATCGACGACGACGATGCCCGTGACGAGGACGCCGGCTCGGTCGCGGCCCTGCGCGAAGGACTTCGCGGGCACTACCCCGCTCTCAGCGAGGACGACGTGGTCGAGGTGGCGCGCTTCAGCGTGCGGGGCTGACGCCCGCGGACCCGACGCCTGCGGACCGGACGCCCGCGGACCCGACGCCGGCCGTGTTCCGTGCCAGCGCCTTCGTCACCTCGCGCAGCACCTTCGGCGCGAGCGCCCGCCCCCCGGCCTCGTCGAGCACCGCCTGGGCGCGCTCCGGCGACAGTCCGGCGAAGAGCTCGCCGATCGTGACGCCGTGCGCCGGGCGCTCGACGACCACCACGGGGTCCCCGGCAGCGACGGGCCCGGACTTCAGCACCCGCAGGTACGCACCGGGTCGGCCCTCGGCGGCGAACCGCTTGACCCACTGGTCGATCCCCATCCGGCGGGCGAAGGTGCCGCAGGGGATGCGGGGGATCGTGACCTCGAGCAGCAGCGTCTCGCCGATCCGCCAGCGCTCACCGGTCACCGCACCCGTGACGTCGAGGGCCGACGTGCGGAGGTTCTCGCCGAACAGCCCAGGCGCGATCGGCCGGTCCAGCTGCTCCTCGAAGAACGCGGCGTCCTCGTCGGCGTAGGCGTACACGGCCTGGTCCTCGCCGCCGTGGTGCTTGCGGTCCGCCTGCACGTCGGCGTACAGGCCGAGCGGGCGGACGCGCACGGGGCCGTCGACTGGGCGCTTGTCGATCGCGGTGATCCCGATCGTGCCCCGGTCGGGCAGCAGACGGTCGACGCGGCAGACGGCGGTGACGAGCGACATGGGCCCAGCTTGCCGCACCGGGCGGTGCGAGCGGAACCTGGCAGTTCCCTGTCGGGCGTGACGTTCCGTCCGGGACGATCGTCACAGGGACAGCGCGGCCCCCGATGCGTCCACCCGGCGCAGCGCCCGCCCCCACGATCAGGAGCACACCATGAGCATGACGAACACGACGAACACCGCTGGCCGCACCGTCATCGAGGACGCCGTCGTCGAGAAGGTCGCCGGCATCGCCGCACGCCAGGTCCCCGGGGTGTTCGCCCTCGGCGGCGGCACTGCCCGTGCGATCGGCGCGGTCCGCGACGCGATCGGGCAGCGTGACCACGGCCAGGGCATCAAGGTCGAGGTCGGCGAGCGCCAGGTGGCGGCCGACGTCGTCATCGTCGCCGAGTACCCGGTGCCGCTGCAGCGCCTGGCCGACGACGTCCGCTCGTCCGTCAGCCGTGCACTCGAGCAGATCGTCGGCATGGCGGTCGTCGAGGTGAACGTGACCGTGCAGGATGTCCACATGCCCGAGGACGACGCCGACGACGCCGCCGAGACGGAGTCGCGCGTGTCCTGACCCAGCCCGCACCTGTGACCTGGAGAAGCAACCGTGCACCACCAACCACCGCGGACGGCCCTGGTCGACCTCGATGACGGCGTCCTCGCCGGTCGGTCGACCGACGGGGACGTCCGGGCCTTCGAGGTCCTGATCCGCCGACACACCCCGCTGCTCCGCGCCTACGCGCGCCGCACCCTCGGATCGACGGACGAGCTCGACGACGTCGTGCAGGAGACCTTCATCACCGCGTGGAACCGGCTCGACTCGCTCGAGGACCGTGCCCACGTGAAGGCCTGGTTGATGCGCATCCTGAGTCGCAAGTGCCTGGACCGCATCCGTGCGCGTCGCGACCACGACGACGTCACGGAGATCGAGGTCGCAGCCCCCGCGGACGGCGCTCCCGAACGCGTCGCCGAAGCCCACGACCGCGAGCACGCCGTCGAACTGGCCCTCGAGTCCCTGCCCGAGGCGCAGCGCCGGTGCTGGTTGATGAAGGAACTCCTCGGGTACTCGTACGAGGACATCGCCGCCGAGCTCGACGTGCCGCTGTCGACCGTGCGCGGGCTGCTGTCCCGCGCCAGGAAGAACATGATCAGTCTGATGGAGGGCTGGCGATGACCGAACTGCCCGACGACGCCGCACTCGCGTCCCTCGAACCCGAAGACCTGGACGGACACTCGATCGACGAACTCGCCGACTACCTCGACGCCGGGATGCAACCGGCCGACCCGAGCATCGACGACTCGCCCGCGTGCCAGAACGCCCTGTCCGCGATCATCCGGCTGCGGCACGCCTCGCTCGGCTCGCTCGAGACCGCCGCCCGCTCCGAGGCCCCGGCCGACGAGTCGTGGATCGGTGGCGTGCTCGCGAACATCTCGATCGAGGCCCGCTCCGGCCGTGACGTCCCGCTGCGCTCCGAGTCCGTCACCGAACACCCGGTGATGACCGAGGGAGCCATCCGCTCGCTGATCCGCCGTGCCGGTGACTCGGTCCCCGGCATCGTCGTCGCCCGGTGCGCGATCGAGGGTGACGTCACCGAGCTGCTGGCTCCGGTCCGTGTCACCGTCGAGGTGGCGATCATGGCCGGCCCGGCGATCCACGCGACCGCCGACCTGGTCCGCGCCGCCGTGGACCACACGCTCCGCGAGCAGACGGACCTGGTCGTCGAGTCGATCGACGTGCTCGTCCGCGACCTGCTGGTCGGCAAGGACGCGCAGGACGCCGAGGGCGACGCGACGGAGGCCGACGCGACCACGACCGAGACCACCGAGACCACCGAGACGGAGGCGGGAGCATGAGCGACACGAGCGACACCGAACAGACCAACGAGAGCTGGTCGTCCCAGGCGGTCGACGCCGTCGAGGCGGCGGTGCTCGAGGTCCCCGGCGTCGCGGAGCTCTACCGCGCGAAGCCGACGCTGCAGAGTGCCGCCGCCGCGGTCCAGCGCATCTCGGAGCAGGGCACCCCGCCACGGGTCGTGGTCGACGGCGACGTGCTGCGCGTGGTCATCGGCACGGACGGGTTCGCCCCGGCGCCGCAGGTCGCACGTGCGGTGCACGACGCGGCGTTCGCCGCCGCCCGCGCTGCCGGCCACACGCTGTCGCGCGTCGACGTGCGTGTCGCTCGCGTCGGCTGACCCGACCGTCCAGCGGACCGACGCGATCGTCCAACGGACCGACCCGACCGTCCAGCGCACTGACGCGACCGTCGACCGGCCTGGAGGCGCGTGGCGGCGCCGCCACGCGCCTCCAGGCCGTCAGGCGACCGGGCTGCGGTCCGCGACCTCCAGCACCACGACGATGCCGACGACCGCCACGGCGGTCACCGCCAGGGACGCCGCGGGAACCGCGGTGCTCGCCACGATCACCAGCGTGAGCAGGACGACGGCGACGTTCCACCGGGGCGCGAGCGACGGCCGGAGGGCCAGCGCCCACACCGCCCCGACGAACAGCGCGACCGGCACGGCGATCGTGGCCGCGACCGATGCGTGGGACAGGTCGGCCTGGCCGGCATCCGCGCTGACCGCCACCTCGATCCCCGCGGGCAGTGCGGCAGCGGCGGCGAACACCAAGTAGTGGCCGTACCCGAACACCAGGGCGCTCGGCAGACCGCGGATGTGCTCGTGCTGTTCGCGGGAGAAGTAGATCCACCACAGCCCGGCGACGATGACCAGGCCGCCGGCGGCCAGGGTGAGCAGCGGGCCCAGGTGTTCGGCGTGCCGCAGCCCGTCGATGACCGCGTTGGCCGATGCGACGAGCCCCTCGCCCAGCACGATGAGCGTGAACAACGAGTAGCGCTCGGCGATGTGGTGCGTGTGCCACGGGGTCGTCTCGCCCCGCGACTCGGCCACCACCGGCACCAGCAGCTCGAGCAGGATCAACACCGGGATGACGATCGGCCGGGCTGCGGGCGGGACCGCGAGCAGGGCCACCCAGAGGGCCTGCACGACGACCACGCCGAGCACGTAGGTGGTCGCGGTCGACCGGTACCGCGGGGCCGACACGGCCGCGCGGACCCACTGCGCGACGAGCGCCAGGCGCATCACCACGTAGCCGATCACGACGACCACCGGCGCCTCGCCGCGCATGGCGGGACCGACCCCGGCGGCCAGCACGAGGACCCCCGCCATCTGCACGAAGGTCGTCACGCGGTACAACCAGTCGTCCGTGTCGAACGACGTGGCGAACCAGGTGAAGTTGATCCACGCCCACCAGATCGCGAAGAACACGAACGCGTACGACAGGATCGCCGAGGTGACGTGCCCCTCGGTCTCGATCTCGTGCAGGTTGGACGCGGCGAAGCCCACCGCGACGACGAACACCAGGTCGAACAGCAGCTCGAGCGGGCTGGCGGCGCGGTGGTCCTCGGCGGGGTCGCGCGGTCGCATGCGCCGGAGTCCGATCGTCGTCACGGTGCATGCCTACACGACGATCACGGCTCAGTAGTAGTTCGTCGCCTGCGAGTGGCTCCACGCCGCGCACGGGCTGCCGTACGCGTCCTTGATGTACTTGAGCCCCCACGTGACCTGTGTGGTGGCGTTGGTCTGCCAGTCGGACGCGATCGTCGCCATCTTCGACCCAGGCAGCGCCTGGGGGATGCCGGTCGCGCCGGACGGGTTGTACGCCTGGTAGTCCCAGCCCGACTCCTTCGTCCACAGGCTGTTCAGGCACTGGAACTGGTCGGCGCCCCAGCCGTACTGCGACGACGCGAGCGCGGCCGCGGTGGCCTTCGCCCCGGCCGGGGTGTTGGCGGCGGCCTGGGCGGCTGCGGCCTGCGCGGCGGCAGCAGCCGCGGCGTCGGCGTCGGCCTTGGCCTTGGCGGCGGCTTCGGCGGCGCGGGCAGCGGCGGCTGCGGCGTCGGCATCCTGCTTGTCCTGGTCCGCGCTGGCCTGGGCGACGTCCTGCGCGGTGTCGACGGTCGTCTGGATGCGGTCGCTGATCGCCGCACCTGACAGGCGCTGGTAGTCGGACAGCGACGCGATGCGCCGCTCGAGGCTCCGGGTGTCGGTCTTGTCGTTCGCGTCGGCGACCACCGTCTTCGCGGTGCTGATGGTCGCGGCGGCCTGGGCACGGTCGAGCGCGGTGCCGCTCAGGGCCGGCGCTGCCGTGGCCGAGGACGTCGGGATGCCGATCGCCTCGCCGATGGCCGGCTGCGTGCCGACGGTCAGGGCGCCGCCGGCGACGACGAGCACCGCGGCGCCGCTGGCCAGCAGCACGCCGCGCTTGCGGAGCGTGCGCCGGATGCGGCGAGAGGGGCTGTCGAGCGCTGCTCGACGGGTGGTCGGGGACGTGGGGGAGTGCGGGTGCGGTGCTGACATCGTTTCCGGGTGCTCGGACGGCGCGCTCGTGGGCGCTGCAGCATCGCAGGCAGCACGATCGTCGCCGATGGTGGAGACCGGACGGTGGTGTGGGGCCCGTCCGTCCGCCGGGCAACCGTGTGGGGCGGCTGCCGCGTCGGCGGAGGGGCCACGATGGAGGACGAGCCTGAGCGACCTGTCCACGAGCCCTGGCAGAACCGTCCGTCCACCCGCCGGTAACGGTTCGGTAACGGCCCGTTCGACGCTAGGAGCTGGGCTGTTCCTGGGAGCGCTGCCCCTCGCCCTGGGCGACGCGCTCGAGGGCGTCGAGGGCACCCGCGATGGCGGCGAGGTCGGCGGCCGGCAGATCGTGGATGAGCTCGGCGACGATGCCGGTGCGCTGCGTCCGAGCGTCCTCGACCGCGGCCACGCCGGCGTCGGTGATGCTGACCATGAACGCACGGCCGTCGGTCGGATCGGCTTCGCGCTCGATCAGCCCACGCTGCTCGAGTTCGGTCAGGATCCGCGTCATCGTGGGCTTCGTGACGACCTCGAGCCGCGACAGGTCACCCGGGCGCAGGGGCCCCTCGCGCTGGACCGTGGCGAGCGCGGACACGATGCCGTACCCCAGCGAGGCCGCGTCGGAGCGGGCGCGACGGTTGATCCGCCCGACCGCCGCAGCCAGGCGTGCGGCGATCTCGTTGCGGTCGGTCTGCCGCCTGCTCATCTGATGCTCCGGGGGTCGTCCGTTGGTCGCCACGATGCTACCGGGGCGACCTGCGGCGTGGTGTCTGTGTGGATGCTCAGTCTCGTGTCGGCGATCCGCGGTCAGTGCTTCTCGCCGGGGAGCTGGTGGATGGCCTCGGTGGCGAGCTCGGCCGCGATGTTGTCACCGTTCTCGGTCGCCGTGCGCAGCCGCTTGAAGTCGGCGATCATCCGGTCCCAGTCCACGAGCTCGTCCAGGTTGGGCAGGCGCAGGCGGAAGGCCAGCCCGTCCATCGTGTCTGTGCACACGCGCTGCAGGTTCTCGTTGCCGCACTCGGCGACGTACCGGGCGAAGACCCCGAGGGCGTCCTTGTTCACGCCGCTGACGTCGTGTGACTCGAGTTCGACGATCGTCCGGTCGAGCGCCGCCAGGATCGCCTTGCGCGAGGTCGCGGTGAGCCGGGGGACCGCCAGGCGGACGACGCCGCCGAACAGGACGCCGAGGGTCTGCAGTGCCTCGATCACCTCGTCCGGGTTCGGCGTCGTGATGCGCGTGTACCGGTTCGGCGCCATCTCGATCAGGCCGGCGCGGGCGAGCTGACTGAGGGCCTCGCGGATCGGGGTGCGGGAGACACCCAGCCAGGCGATCAGTTCGTCGTCGTTGAGTCGCTCGCCGGGCTCGAGTGTGCCGTCCATGATCGCCGCGTGGATCTTCTGGCGGACGGTGTCGCGGAGCAGCTGGTGTTCGGTCGGGGCACTGCTGGGGACCGGCATGGCGTGTTCCTTCGGGTTCGGGTTCCGTGGGGCCACACGGTTCGGTGCGGACGCATCACCGACGATACCTGACATACGAACGGTGTTCTGGTCGGATCGCGGTGTGTCAGTCCGTTCCACGCACCCGGACGACGGGTCCCGGGGCGCCGCGGAACCGCGGCGCCCCGCGTCGACGCGGAACCGCTCAGCGGACGACGTCGCCCCACGCGTACCGCACGGTCGTGCCGTCCAGCACGAGCAGCGAGTCCGGCGCCCGGTCGAACAACCCCGACATCCCCACGGCGTCCGGCAGGTCGCCGTCCAGGCGTTCCAGTGTCGCGCGCCGCAGCGTCAGCGGCGGGTGCTGGCGCTGCCAGAACACCGTCTGCGCCAGGTGCCGTGCGTGGATCCCCGCGCGCGTGGTGAGCTCGGTCGCCAGGGGCGCGTCGTCGACCTCGCCGGCCACGACGCGGATCGAGGCGGCGTGGCGGGGCTGACCCGGGCCTCCTGACCGGAGGCCCCGGGAACGCGCGTCGCGCAGGCTGCGGAACCGGCCGAGGGGCGAACCCGAGCGCTCCGGGTGCCGTACCGACCGGTACCGCAGCGAGTCCCCGCGACGCCGACCACGGGCGTGCGCGAACGTGTACGGCACGCCGAGCAGCGCGTGCGCGGCGACGATGGCCGGCACGTTCGCGGTGTCGACCGTGCGGTAGACCACCCCGCGGCGTCCGTGGTCGTCGACGGTCAGGATCTCGATCGTGACCTCGGTCATCGACCCCAGACGCCCCGAGGGCGGGAACGGCGGCACCCGGGTCTCGCGGAAGACGTACGTCGTCAGGCCGGCCCAGGCGCTGCCGTCGACGACGTCCGGACGGGTGCCCCGCGGCACCATGTGCGCCAGCGACGCGGGGTCGTGCCGCCAGTGCGCGAAGACGACGTCCTGCCAGGCGTGCACGGTGACCGGCCGGTGGACCAGCGGGACGGATGCCCGCTCGCGCGAGGGTCGGGTCATCGCCGGGGTGCGTGCCGACCGACGCGCAGGGCCCAGACGACCAGCGGGGCCTGCAGGGGGAGTCGCAGCACCGACACCAGGCGCATCGCCCGCGAGGACCGGGGACTGTCGAGCAGCTGCTTCGCCATGGTGACGTTCGCGGGGAAGACCGCCAGGAACAGCGCAGCGGCCGCCATCCCCGCGGCCCGACGCGTCGCGGGGACCAGCAGGCCGGCCGCGATGCCGAGCTCGGCGGCCCCGGATAGCAGCGTGGTGGTGCGCGGCGGCAGGCCTTCGGGCACGATTCGGTCGTAGCCGCGCGGGCGGACGAAGTGCGTGATGCCGGCGCCGCCGAGCAGGAGTGCGAGTGCGCCGGCGGTCCTGGTGGCGCGTCTGGCGCGTGCTGAGCGTCGTCCCATGGCTCCATCGTGGCCCGCCCGGTGCCGGTTCCTCCCAGTAGCACCCCAGGATCCAGAAGCACCCCAGGATGCGCCGGACCCTCCGTCAGACCAGGGCCGTCGCCACCAGGTCGAGGACCACCGCTGCGACGTCGGCCTTCGTGCCCTCGGCCCGGCGGACCACGTCGCCACCGGGAACGATGACCTCGATCGCGTTCTCCTCGCGCTCGAAGCCCTCGGACCAGCCGACCCGGTTCACCACGAGCATGTCGGCCGGCTTGCGAGCGATCTTGGCGCGGCCGAGCTCGATGCGGGCGTCACGGTCGGGTTCGGTCTCGGCGGCGAACCCGACGACGATCTGCCCGGTCCGGCGGTTCGCCACCAGGTCGGCCAGCACGTCGGGGTTCCGCACCAGCTCGAGCGACATCGTCTCGCCCTGGGTGTCCTTCTTGAGCTTCTCGGGCAGCACCTGGGCCGGCCGGTAGTCGGCCACCGCTGCGGTCATCACGATCACGTCGGCCTCGGTGGCAGCGGCGTGCACGGCGTCGGCGAGCTCGAGGGCAGACCCGACGGCGACGATGCGCGCGTCGAGTCCGGCGAGCAGCCCGCCGTCGATGTTGGCCGCCACCAGGGTGACCTCGGCTCCACGGGCCGCGGCGGCCGTCGCGATCGCCACGCCCTGTCGGCCGCTCGAGCGGTTGCCGACGAAGCGGACGGGGTCGAAGGGCTCGCGGGTGCCGCCGGCGCTGACGACGACGCGGACGCCCGCCAGGTCGCCCTGTTCGCCGCGGGCACCGGTGCTGCCGACCGCGCCGGTGGTTCCGGTGCTGCCGGACTGGAGGCTCGGTGCGGCCCCGTCGGGTCGGCTCGCGGTGGTCGTCCGGTCGAGCACCGCCAGGGCGGCCGCCAGGATGTCCTCGGGTTCCGACATCCGGCCGATGCCCGCGTCGTCACCCGTCAGCGCGCCGACCTCGGGGCCGACCACGTGCACGCCGCGGCTGCGCAGGGTCGCCAGGTTCGCCCGGGTGGCGGGGTGTTCCCACATCTGCGGGTGCATCGCCGGTGCCACGACGACGGGTGCCTCGGTGGCGAGCAACGTCGTGCCGAGCAGGTCGCCGGCCAGTCCCGCGGCCATCCGGGCGAGCGAGTCGGCGGTGGCGGGGGCGACGACGACCAGGTCCGCCCGACGGCCGAGCGCCACGTGGCGGACCTCGGCGACGTCCTCGAACACGCTCGTGGTGACCGGGTTCCGGCTGAGTGCTTCGAGGGTGGGGAGCCCGACGAAGCGCAGCGCCCCCTCGGTCGGGACGACGTGCACGTCGTGGCCCGCCTTCACGAAGCCGCGGATGACCTGCACCGCCTTGTAGGCCGCGATGCCTCCGGTGATGCCGACGACGATGGTCCTGCGTGCTGCGGGTGCTCCGTTCACACCGCCCACGCTACCCGGGGCGGCGTGGAAGGATCGAGCGCATGTGCACCGTCGTCATCCGCGTCGATCCCGCGGCCGAGTGGCCCGTGACCATGCTCGCGATGCGCGACGAGTCCCCGAGCCGGCCGTGGGACCCGCCCGCGGCGTGGTGGCCCGAGCGCGACCCGGCCCTGCGCGGCGTCCGAGACCGTGAAGCCGGCGGCGCCTGGCTCGCGGCGTCGGACCAGGCCGGGCTCGCCGTCGTGTTGAACCGGTGGGAGGACGTGCCCGCGACCGACGGCACGTGGACCACCCGCGGGGTGCTGCCCCTCGACGCCCTGCAGGGAGCGCTCCCCGGTCACGACGACACCGTGCCGACCACGCGGGCCTTCAACCTGGTGCACGCCACGGCCTCGGGCGCGTCGGTCGTGTCGTGGGACGGGTCGCGCGTCCGCACCACCGAGCTCGGCCCCGGCGTGCACATGGTCACGCACGGCGAGCCCGACGACCCCGCGGCGCCCCGCGTCGGTCGGTGGCTCGGGGCGTTCCGCGCCGTGGCCGCACCGGACGGGCCGCCCGCCCTGGCTCCGTTCGACGAACTCCGGGCAGCGGACGCGGGGACCGACGCGGGCGACGGCTGGAGCCCCTGGTTCGGGCTGCTCGCCGAGTCCGCTGCCCTGCCCGCCGACGACCCGGACGCGATCCTGCGGGACACCGTCGAGCCCGAAGGACACTTCGCGACACTGTCGATCGTGGCTGCCGCTGTCGGCCGGGGGCGCACGGTGCTGCAGCACGCCCGCCTGGCCGACCCCGGCGACCTCCGCGGGTCCGTGGAGCTGCACCGCGCCTGAGCCGTGAGCGCCGGCGGCGCCGGGGGCGCCGGGGCGCGAGCGGTGCCCTCCGCATCGCGCCCCCTGGCGGACACCGCGCCCCGGTGCACCGGGGCGCGATGCCCGTTGCGGGGTGCGATCGCGCCGCCCGCCCGGCGGCGGCGGGCCGAGCGCCGCGCGAGCTCGCGCGCCCCCGCACCGGCGCGCGCCCGCGCGGCGCCGCACCCGGCCGCGCCGGCGTGGCGGGGGCGCGCCGGGCCGCCCGTCCGGGGTCTGAGCGCACCGGAAGCGGCCGGGGTACGCGCCCACCGCCCCGCCGCGGTCCACGGGCGGCGCGGCCCCGGCCGTGGCCCC
>NZ_JALGRO010000009.1:0-107999 GCF_022815645.1 Curtobacterium sp. VKM Ac-2922
GTTCAGCCAGATCGGGCCAGGTCTGATCAGCGCGTCCAGTCCTCGGCCTAGACCTGTTGCGCGTTCAGCCAGATCGGGCCAGGTCTGATCAGCGCGTCCAGTCCTCGGCCTAGACCTGTTGCGCGTTCAGCCAGATCGGTCCAGACGGCCAGTCGTCGACCCTGTCGGTGACCGGCAGGATCAGCCAGCCGCCCTGCTCGGTCTCGGAGACGCCGGCGCCCTCGGCGGTGAAGGCGCTGAACGTGGTGACGGCGTCGTCCATCAGGTGCCATCCCATGCGGACGTAGAACGGCACGGTCGCCTCGCCGGTGCCGAGGAACCCGTACGGCACGCGGAGCCCCTCGAGGACGGTCTGCGTGCGGGTCATCAGCTCGCGGCCGATGCCGGTGCCCTGCATCCGCGGTGCGACGGCGACCAGTCCGGTGTCGCCGATCAGGACGTCCTGGCCGCCGACGCCGATGAACATCCGGCGGATCCCGACGTGGGCCAGTACGACGCCGTCGGCATCGCGGGCGATCACCCGGCGCTCGGGTTGCATGCCGGACCAGCTCCGACCGCCCACGTACCAGTGCGACCAGTCCGGGAACGCCTGCCCCAGCATCGCCGCGATCGCCTCGTGGTCGGGGAGGCTCAGCGTGCTCTCCTCGACCACCTCCCACCGGATGTCGTCGCTCATGCGTCCATCCTGCCCGGGTGGCGCCCCGGCCGGATCCCCGCATGGCCGAGTCTCGGCCATGCGGACATCTTGCGGGCCGCGGACGGCGCAGGATGTCCGCGGAGCCGAGACTCGGCGAGCGGCCCGCGGCCCGCGACCGACGCGCGCGGCCGACGCGCGCGCGGCGTCAGCCGCGACCCGGCGCCGTCACCTCGATGCGGTTCGCCCACGGGTCCTCGAACGCCACGGTCCGCCCGTCGTCCGCGGTCTGCACCCCGGTGTCGTGCATCCGGGCGACCAGCGCGCCGAGATCGTCCGTCCCCGGCACCTCGATGCGCACGAGGCCCAGGCCGAGTGCGAGCTGCCGACGCCCGGCGCCACGGGAGTTCCACGTGTTCATCGCCATGTGGTGGTGGTACCCGCCGGCGCTGACGAACAGGGCCTCGCCCCACCCCGCTGTCGTCGCGAACCCGAGCTGGTCCACGTAGAACGCCTTCGCCGAGGCCACGTCGCCGACGGACAGGTGCACGTGCCCGACGCGACCCGGCCGTGCCGCGGCGCCGGACAGCGCGGACTCGGTCAGGTGCTCCTGCAGGAACTGGTTCGGGTCGACGTAGATCGTGGCCATGTCGACCATGCCGTGCGTCCACGACCACTCGGTGCGGTCCCGGTCCCAGTACAGCTCGACGCCGTTGCCCTCGGGGTCGCTGAAGTAGAAGGCGTTGCTGACCAGGTGGTCGGCGCTGCCGGTGAACGTCTGCGGGTACTGCGTGGCGACCGAGTACAGCGCCGCGGCCAGGTCGGCGCGGGTGTCGAACAGGATCGCGGTGTGGAACAGCCCGGCCTCGTGCGGCCCGGCGTGCTGCATCGCGGGGGCGTGTTCCAGGATGACGATCGGCGTCGTGCCGCGTCCGAGCACGGCGACCCCGCGGGCGTTCGACAGCAGGCTGAGCCGGATGCCGTCCCGGTAGTAGGCGATCATCCGGTCGAGGTCGGCGACCCGGAGCGTGACGGCGCCCATCCCGGTGTCGGCGGCGAGGAGGTCCTGCGTGTGCATCGGACCAGTGTGCGCCGATTTGGTTGACGCGTCAACTAAATCGGCCTCAGCGTGCGCTGAACCCGCCGTCCGACTTGAGCAGCTGCCCGTTCACCCAGCCGCCATCCGACCCGAGGAGGAACCCGACGAGCGCAGCGGTGTCCGCGGGCAGCGACGGCCGGCCGAGTGGCGTCTGCTCGGCTGCGGAGCGTCGGATCTCGTCGGTCATCCACCCCGTGTCGTTCGGCCCCGGGCTGACCAGGTTCGCGCTCACCCGGACGTCGCCGAGCTCCTGTGCGGCGCCGATGACCAGCCGGTCGAGGGCGCCCTTGCTCGTGCCGTACGGCAGGTTGAACCCGACGTGGTCACTGGTGAGCGCGACGACCCGGCGGCGGTCGATCGGCGCGTCCGCCCCGGCACGCAGCCGTGCCGCGTATGCCTGCACGAGCAGGAACGGTGCGCGGACGTTGACGGCCAGGTGCCGGTCGAACGACGCGATCGTCGTCGTGGCGAAGTCGGATGCCACCGACTCGCAGTGCGACATCACGATCGCGGTCACGGGTGCGCCCGCCTGCTCCTCGGCGCGGCCGACGAGTGCGGCCGCCTGTTCCGGGTCCGCCAGGTCGACCGGGAGGCGCGACACCCGTGCACCCGCGTGCTCGCACCCGGCGACGACGGCGTCGATGCCGTCTGGATCTGCGGCACCGTGCACCCGCTCGTCGTACGGGCTCCACCACGACAGGGCCAGGTCCCAGCCGTCCGTCGCCAGCCGCGCCGCGATCGCGGCACCGATGCCGGCCCGCCGGCCGACCCCGGTCACCAGGGCCAGCGGTCTGCGCGACGTGAGGGGTGCTTGGGTCATGGGGCGGGCCTCCTGTCCGGACCGCCGCGACGGTGCGGCGACCCGTCCAGCCTGGCACAGGGGCAGGATGGGCAGATGGCCCGTTCCCGCCCCGCTCCGGGCGACCTCTCCGTCGAGCACGTGCGCGACCGGCTGTCGTCGTACGTGTACGGCAACATCACCGTGCTCGCCGCCGCGATCGCTGTGGACCCGCACGCGATCGAGGACGGTTCGGCGGTGTGGGCGGTGCTCGGGACCGCGGTGCTGACCTACGCGGCGCACGTGCTGTCGCACCTGGTGGCGCACGGCATCGGGGCGGACGACGCGTCCGACGATGCCCGCCGCGAGTCGTTCGCGACGATCGCACGGAACGCCAACCCGATCGCCACCTCGGGGCTCATCCCGGCCGTCCTGTACGCGGTGGCGTGGGCGGGGTGGATCCCCGGCACCGGGGCGCAGACCGCGGCGCTCGTCATCCTGGTCGTCCGCATCGGCCTGGTCGGCGTCTTCATGCAGCGGTTCAGCGGGCAGAAGCCGACGTTCGCCGCGCTGTGGGGCGGGATCGCGCTGGCGGCGGTCGCGTTCGTCATCGGGCTCGTCAAGGTGGTGTTGACGCATTGAGCGAGACAGCACCGACACCAGCACCGGCACCGAAGCGCCGCTCGACGTTCCTGCGCGATCTGGTGATCATCGTCGTCGCGGCGCTGCTGGCCTCGTTCCTGGTCAAGGCGTACCTGGTGCGGTCGTTCTGGATCCCGAGCGGGTCGATGGAGAACACGCTGATGATCAACGACCGGGTGCTGGTGAACGAGCTCGTGCCGAAGGTCGCACCACTCCGTCGAGGCGACGTGATCGTGTTCCGCGACCCGGGCGGGTGGCTCGGACCGGGCATGGGCGACGACCTGGTCAAGCGGGTCATCGGCCTGCCGGGCGACACGGTGGCGTGCTGCGACGCCCGTGGCCGCCTGTCGGTGAACGGGCACGCGGTCGACGAGCCCTACGTGGTGCTCTCGCGGGGGTCCGACCGGGTGGTGCGGGACGACTTCTCCGTGACGGTGCCCGCCGGTGCGCTCTGGGTGATGGGGGACAACCGGTACGACTCGGCGGACTCGCGGGTCCACGGGACGGTGCCCGAGGCGGACGTGGTCGGCCGGGCGTTCGTCATCACGTGGCCGGCCGGTCGGTGGTCGGTGCTGTCGCGGTACGGCGACGAGTGGGACGGGGTGCCGGCGCCCTGAGCGGGGCCGCGCGCACGCCGCGGGTGACGGGGCCGGGCGGGCGGGCTCTGCGTGGTGCGGGGTTGGCCGGGTGGTGCGGCGGAACAACCGCGCACGGGGCGGTCAGGCGGGCACGGGCGGCCAGCCGAGCACGGTGCGGGGTTGCGGGGCGGGCGCTGCGTGGTGCGGGGTTGGCCGGGTGGTGCGGCGGAACAACCGCGCACGGGGCGGTCAGGCGGGCACGAGCCGCCAGCCGAGCACGGTGCGGGAAGCGCCCCCGCGCCAGTCAGCAGCCCGTGGACGACAGCGTGACGTCGGTGACCTGCCCGCTCAGCACGGTCGTCGTCTGCGTGCACAGGTCGTCGGCACGGACGCGGACCTTGCCCACGGCGATGCCGGCGAACTCGAGCCGATCGCCCGGGAACGCCTTCTGGTGCGCCGCGGTCCGGCCGTTCGGCACCAGGACCTCGACCATGTAGGCGTGCTCGGCCTCGTTCGGCGAGACGGTCACGGTCACGCGCCCGGTGGAGTCCTGGGCCTTGCAGCCGGTCAGCACCAGGGCGGCTGCGAGCCCGACGATCAGGACGGTGGCGGGGCGACGGAACACCCCGCAAGCCTACGCGGACCCGAGCAGCCACCCGTTGTCGGCGGCGACGCGCAGTGCCTCGGTCGCGTTCCGTGCGGCGGTCTTGCCGATCGCGGCGGACAGGTGGTTGCGCACGGTGCCCTCGGACAGGTGCAGGGCAGCCGCGACGCCCGCCACGGTCGGCGCGGTGCGGAACGCGATGAGCGCGTCGGTCTCGCGCGGGGTCAGCGGCGACGGTCCCGCAGCGAGGGACTCGGCCGCCAGCACCGGGTCGACCACGCGCAGCCCGGCGGCGACGCGACGGACGGCGTCGGCAAGCTGCTCGGCGGGGGTGTCCTTGACGACGAAGCCCGCCGCGCCGGACTCCAGCGCTCGCCGCAGGTACCCCGGTCGGCCGAACGTGGTGACGATGAGCGACCGGCAGCCGGGCAGCTCGGCAGCGAGCTGAGCTGCCGCGGTCAGCCCGTCGGCGCCGGGCATCTCGACGTCGAGCAGGGCCACGGTCGCGCCGCTCTCCCGCGCGGCGTCGAGCACCAGGTCGCCCCGCGCCACCTGGGCCACGACGTCGATGTCCCGCTCGAGCGACAGCAGCGACGCCAACGCCCCGCGCACGAGCGCCTGGTCGTCGGCGAGCAGCACCCGGATGGTGTCGGTCATCGTCGTCCTCGTTCCACCCGCAGCAGGAAGCCGCCCAGGTCGCTCGTGCCGGTCCGGACGGTGGCCCCGACGGCGTCCGCCCGTTCGCACAGCCCGCGCAGCCCGTTGCCGCCGAACACGGGCGCACCCACGACGGGCGCACCGACCCCGGGCGCACCGCCCGTCGGCCCGGCGGGCGAGCCGAGCGCCCCGGTGCCGTCGTCCTCGACGGTCAGCGCCGTGCGGGTGATGGTGATGCGCACCGCCGAGGCCGCCGCGTGCCGGATGACGTTCGTCACGCCCTCGCGCAGCACCCACGCGAACAGACTGCGCACGTCGGTCGCGGCAGCGTCCCCGGTCGCGGGCAGGTCCGCCTCGATCTGCGCCGCCGACAGCGCGGCCCGGGCGGACACCAGCTCGGCGTCGAGCGAGGCCTCGCGGTACCCGCTGACCGCCTGGCGCAGCCCCTGTAGTGCCTCGCGCGACAGCCGTTCCACGTCCTGCATCTCGGCCTTCGCGCGTGCCGGGTCACTGTCGACCAGGCGGGCGGCCAGCTCGGACTTCATCGTGACGACGGTCAGCGAGTGCCCGAGCACGTCGTGCAGGTCGCGGGAGAACCGCGCGCGTTCCTCGACCACCGCCAGGCGGGTGATCTCGTCCTGCGCATCGCCCAGGCGGTCCTCGGCCTCGCGCTGCCGGCCGAAGAACAGCATCGACGCGCCCACGGACACCGTGATGAAGGGGGCGAACAGGATGCCCGACGCCGAAGCAGCGTCCCAGCCCATCGTGGCCGCGACCCCCAGCTGCGCGACGACCGTCAGCCCGGTGACGCCCATCGCGACCCACAGCCGCGCCGCGACGAAGCCCGACAGCGACACCAGCAGCAGCCACGACCACACCGCCAACGGGCCGAGGACCGCGAGCATCAGCGCGGAGCAGAGCGCGAAGCCCCCGACGACGACCAGGCGTCCCGTGATCCCGCGGCGCCACATCAGTTCGGGCGCGACCATGTACAGCGCGTACAGGACGACGAGCGCCGCGGTCATACCGAGGTGGTCGCCGACCGATCCGCCGTCCGTCCACAGTGCCACGATCAGCAGCGACTGCCACAGCAGCCCGAAGACCGCCCCGCCGTACCAGCGTCGGCGCGCGTGCGCGATCTCCGCCTGGTCGGTGCTGGGCGGTGCGGCCCACGGGAACGAGCGTGACGGACGGGAGGCCCGTGGGGCCTTGCGCGCATCGGTCACGTCGTCCACGTGGGCCAGCGTAGGGCGCTCGGTCACTGTCGCGCCGCGTCGCGGCGGTAGCGCCACACGATGACGGCGCCGAGCAGCACCGCCCACCCGGTCAGCACCAGCGCGGGCTCGAGCATGCCCGCCGTGCCGGTCGCACCAGCACCCATCTGCCCGATGCGGTTGAGCCAGTACGACGGCAGCAGGTGCGCCACGTCGCCCATCCACGCCGGCATGACCGACAGCGGCACCCACAGCCCGCCCAGGATCGCCAGGCCCATGAACACCACCATGAACAGCGGCTGCGCGAACGCAGGCTTGGCGAACTGCCCGATCAGGATCGCGATGAGCGCGAAGGGCACGACACCGCACCAGATGCCGAACGCGGCCGCGGCCCAGTGCCCGACGTCGAGCGAGGCATGCAGGGCGAACACGGCGACGAGCAGTGTGACGACGATCGACATCCCCGCGAAGGCCATCGCCGCGATCACCTTCGACACCAGGAACCCCCAGCCGGACAGCGGCGTCACGCGGAGCTGCCGGTTCCACCCGATCGAGCGTTCGTTGACGATCGCGAAGGCCTGGCTGAGTGCCGCCATCATCGCACCGTACGACGCCATCTGCAGTGTCGTGACGACCAGGTACTGCAGGTGCGTCGCGGGGTCGAGCTGCGACCCGAAGGCCGCACCGAAGACCAGCAGCATCACGACGGGGACGGCGAAGGTGAAGACCATCGCGCGGACGTTGCGCAGCTGGCGCTTCGTCTCGAGCAGCACGTAGCGGACCGGCAGGCGACCACCGCCGAGGGCAGGG
Organism: Curtobacterium sp. VKM Ac-2922; assembly: GCF_022815645.1. GTDB lineage: Bacteria > Actinomycetota > Actinomycetes > Actinomycetales > Microbacteriaceae > Curtobacterium. Next base: position 7,017 of record NZ_JALGRO010000009.1, read on the forward strand.
GCGACCGGGCTGGCGGTGGGAGCGACGTCGGTCGCGGTGGTGGCGGTCATGCGGAGACTCCGATCGGGTCGACGGACGTGGTGTCCGAGGTCAGGGCGAGGAAAGCGTCGTCCATGGTCGAGGCGAACACCTCGACGTCGTGGGCCGCGGGGAACGCGGTGAGCAGGGCCCGGAGCGTGGTGTCCGAGTCGTCGGTGCGCAGCGTGACGGAGCCGTGCCGGGCCTCCAGGCCGACCGTGCCGGGCAGCGCGGCCAGCGCGACGTGCTCGCTGTCAGCGACACCGCGGAAACGGATCGTGCGTGTGGCGGCGACGGCCTTGATCTCGGCGGGGGAGCCGTCGGCGACCACCCGCCCGTGCCGCAGGATCACGATGCGGTCGGCGAACGTGTCGGCTTCGTCCAGGTAGTGGGTGGCGAAGACGACCGTGCGGCCGGCGTCCGTGAAGTCCCGCATCGACGCCCAGAACGTGTGCCGGGCCTCGACGTCCATCGCGGCGGTCGGCTCGTCCAGCACCAGCAGATCGGGGTCCGAGACCACCGCGACGGCGAAGCGTGCGCGCTGCAGCTGCCCGCCGGACAGCTTGTTCACCCGCCGCCCGGCGATGTCGGTGCACCGGGCGCGCTCCAGCGCCTCGGCGATCGGCATCGGGGTGCGGTGCGCCGCGGCGACCAGGGCGACGGCCTCGCGCACCGTCATGTCGGGCAGCAACGCCCCGCCCTGCAGCATCGCGCCGACCCGGCCGTCGACGACCGCACGGCGCGGGTCCGCGCCGAACAGGCGGGCCGACCCCTCGGTGGGGGTCGACAGGCCGAGCGCCAGGTCGACGGTCGTGGTCTTGCCGGCGCCGTTCGGGCCGAGGAGGGCGACGACCTCGCCCGGACGGATCGTCAGGTCGATGCCGTCGACGGCGGTCACGGCGCCGAAGCGCTTGCGCAGGCCGCTGAGTTCGATGACCGGGGTGTCCCGGGCCGCTGTCTCGTTCATGGCTCCAGCGTCCCGCTCGTCCACAACACGCCCATGGGGCGTCCGTCACGGATGTGGCATGACTTCTGTCACGGGCGGGGCCGCTCGGGCGGCAGCCTCGTGACCAGGGGTTGCTCGCGCGTGGCCCGCCTTCTGGGGGCAGACGTCCTCCGATCTGGGGACAGGCGCTGTCCGGTCGGCGCGTTACCGTGGAGGGCATGGCAGCCGAGACCGCGAGCGCGGTGCAGTCGACCTCTCCCGCAACGGACGCGGTGCGGCGGGCGGCGCTCCTGGCGGCCCTCGACGTCGTGCAGGGCGGTGCCGAGGAACGATTCGAACGGATCACCCGTATCGCGCGCGAGGCGTTCGGCGTCTCGGGATCCTTCCTCAACCTGGCCGGTGACGAGCACCTGACGATCAAGTCGCAGCAGGGCGAGAAGCCCTTCGGCCCGACGATCCCGCTGCAGGACACCTTCTGCGGTCGCTCGCTCGCCAGCCCCGGACCGGTCCTGGTGCCCGACGCCACCGCCGATGCCCGCTTCCGCGACCTGCCGATGGTCACGGGCGACCCGAACATCCGGTTCTACGCCGGGGTGCCGCTCCGCCTGGGCGACGAGCACGTGAAGGTCGGGACGCTCTGCCTGATCGACCCCGCACCGCGCACGCTCGACGACGACGACGTCGCCCTGCTGCAGGAACTCGGGATCTGGGCCGAACGCGAACTCGCCGCCGGCGCCGACGAGGACCGCGTGCGCTCCGTCCTGGCCGGGCTCGAGCCGGGCGCCGTCGAGGTGCCCGGGTACCGCGTCACCGGGATGTCGGTGCCCCACGGCGTCGTGTCCGGCGACTTCCACGACTGGCACGTCTCCGACCGGGGCCTGCACGTCACCCTCGCCGACGTCATGGGCAAGGGCATGTCCGCCGGGCTGCTGGCGGCGAACATCCGCGGCGCGCTGCTCGCCCACGGTGCCGCGCCGGCGCCGGGGGCCATCGGCGCCGTCGAGGCCCAGGTGGCGCCCGAACTCAGCCGCGCCGAGTCCTTCGCCACGCTCTTCCACGGGGTGCTCGAACCCGCCACCGGCACGGTCGAGTTCATCGACGCGGGACACGGGCTCGTGCTCCAGCTGCACCACGACGGCACCGAGACCATCCACCGGTCGCTCGACCTGCCGCTCGGCCTGCACCCGATCGGGTTCGCACGCTCGACGGGGTCGCTCGAGCTCGAGCCCGGTGACGTCCTGATCCTGGTCAGCGACGGCGCGCTCGAGCTGTGGGACTCCACGTTGGCGTCGCTGTCCCGCCTCGGGGGGCTGTACCGCGGGTCGGCGGACGTCGAGACGTTCCTGGGGCGGATCCGGGCGCGGGCACTGTCGCACGACCCGGGCGACGACCTGACCGTCGTCGTGGTGGCGCGCGACGCCTGACGGGCGCCGGATGTCGGGCGCGTGCTCGTGCGTGTTCCTCCGCTCACTGGTCGCAACACCCCGTCGGCGGCCGCCGAGTGGTCGCAGATCGTCGTTCCGAGGCGTGCCGAGCGACGGTTCGTGACCGGTCGGCGGACGTGAGCGGGGTGTTGTGACCGGTCGGGCGACGGAGCCAGGCACGGAAGGGTTCGCACGTGACCGGTCGGCGGACGTGAGCGGGGTGTTGCGACCGGTCGGGCGACCGTGCGGGTGCCGGGCGACGCAGACGCAGACGCCGTGCGGGTCAGGCGCCGAGGCGCTCGATGAGCTCGCGGTAGCGCGCAGCCGTCCGCTCGACGATCTCGTCGGGCAGCACGGGTGGGGTGCCCTGCTTGTCCCAGTGGGCGCTGAGCCAGTCGCGCACGATCTGCTTGTCGAACGAGTTTGTGCGGTTGCCGTCGTCGTACGAGCGGGCGTCCCAGTAGCGGCTGGAGTCGCTGGTCAGGACTTCGTCGCCGATGCGGATCTGTCCGGCGGCGTCGTGGCCGAACTCGAACTTGGTGTCCGCGATGATGACCCCGCGCTGCAGTGCGATGGCCGCCGCTTCGGAGTACACGTGCAGGGACACCTCGCGCAGGGTCGCGGCGACGTCCGGCCCGACGAGTTCCTCGGTGCGCTCGTAGGAGATGTTCTCGTCGTGCTCGCCCTGGGGTGCCTTGTACGCCGGCGTGTAGATCGGCTCGGGCAGTCGGTCGCCGTTCGACAGGCCGGCCGGCAGCTCGACGCCGCAGACACTGCCCGACTGCTGGTACTCGAGCCACCCGCTGCCGACCAGGTACCCGCGGACGACGCACTCGACCGGGTACATCGTCAGCGGCATGACGTGCATGGAGCGTGCCGCGACGGACGACGGCACCGGCGTGCTGGTGGCCGACGGGCCGAGCAGGTGGTTCGGGACGTCACCGAGCTGGGTGAACCAGAACCGCGACAACCGCGTGAGCAGCTCGCCCTTGCCGGGGATGGGCGGTTCGAGTGCGAAGTCGTAGGCGCTGACGCGGTCCGACGCCACCAGCAGCAGTTCGGTTGCACCGGCCACGGTCGCCGCGTCTGCGGGCACGTAGAGCTCGCGCACCTTGCCGGACGACACGTGCCGCCAGCCGTCGACGTGCGGGGCGGTCATCGGGTGACCTTCGCCGCGATGTCGGTGCGGAACTGGCCACCCGGCAGCGTGATGTCGTGCAGGCCGGCGTACGCGCGCTCGCGGGCCTGGGTGAAGTCGGTGCCGGTGGCGACGACGCTGAGCACCCGGCCCCCGGTCGCGACGAGCTCGCCGTCGAGCACCCCGGTGGCGGCGTGCAGCACCGAGACGCCCGGGCGGGCGTTCGCGGCATCGACACCGGTCAGGGTGCGGCCGGTCTTCGGGCTCTCCGGGTAGCCCTCGCTGGCCAGGACGACGGTGACCGCCACCTGGTCGCTGAACGCCGGCGCGGGCACGCCGCCGAGCTGTCCGGTGGCGGCTGCGAGCAGGAGCGTGCTGAGCGGCGTGGTGAGCCGGGGCAGGACGACCTGGGTCTCGGGGTCGCCGAAGCGGGCGTTGAACTCGATGACCCGCACGCCCTGCTCGGTGACGATGAGCCCGCAGTACAGCAGGCCGACGAACGGGGTGCCCTCGTGCTCGAGCCGGCGGATCGTGGGGAGTGCCACCAGGTCGGCGACCTCGGCCACGAACGCGGCTTCCGAGCCCCACCGGTCGGCGAGCCACGGCAGCGGTGAGTACGCACCCATGCCGCCCGTGTTCGGGCCGACGTCGCCGTCGCCCAGGCGCTTGTAGTCCTGGGCCGGGCTGAGTGCCGCGACGTCGTGTCCGTCGCTCAGGAAGAACAGGGAGACTTCTTCGCCGTCGAGGAACTCCTCGATCACGACCGGACCGTGCTGCAGCCAGTACGTGGCGTGGTCGATCGCGGCCTGGCGGTCCTCGGTCACGAGCACGCCCTTGCCCGCGGCCAGCCCGTCGGCCTTGACGACGTGGGGAGCACCGAGCTCGTCGATCGCGGCGACGGCTTCGTCGAGGGTGCCCGCGGAGACCGGACGGCCCGTCGGCACCCCCGCTTCGGCCATCACGCGCTTGGCGAAGGCCTTCGAGCCCTCGAGCGCCGCCGCGGCCTTGCTCGGCCCGAACACGGCGATGCCCCGGGTGCGGAGCGGGTCGGCGACACCGACGATCAGCGGCGCTTCGGGCCCGACGACGACGAGCTCGATGTCGTTCTCGAGCGCGTACTCGGCGACGAGCGGGCCGTTGGTGGGGTCGAGTGACACGGTCTCGACGTCGGCCGCGATGCCGGCGTTGCCGGGCGCGACGGTGATGACGTGACCGGCCTGTTCGGCCAGGAGCGCCGTGGTGATGGCGTGCTCGCGGGCACCGGAACCGAGGACGAGGATTCGCACCCGATCACCCTACCGAGACGGAGCGCCCCGCCGCAGTGCACCGGCTAGCCTGTGGACATGCCGGGCAGGACGATCGACGACGCTGCTGGGTCGGCCGCGCTGCGGGCCGTGGTCGACGGAGCGACGGACCGCCCCTCGGTCGCGACGGCCGTGCGGTGGACGCTCCAGCGTCTGGCCGAGGACGTGCCGGGCAACAGCGTGGAGGTCCGGGTGCCGCCGTTCGCGGCGGTCCAGGCCGTCCCGGGGCCGCGACACACCCGCGGCACCCCGCCGAACGTGATCGAGACGGATGCCGCCACGTGGATCGCGCTGGCGACCGGTGCGATGCGCTGGGACGACCCGGCCGTGGCGACGAAGGTCAGCGCCTCGGGGTCGCGTGCCGACCTGGCGTCGTTCCTGCCGGTGCGCACGACACCCTGACGAGCGAACACGAGCTGATCCGAACACGAGCCGGCTCGACACGCCGGTGCGTACCCGCGGGGATCGAATTAGGTAGCACCTACCGATGTGCCGATCCGCGTCGCGGTCATAGCGTTGGTGTCACCGGGATTCGGACCCGACCCGAACGGGTCCGAACCCGGCAACAGGGGCAACGGTACGCGATGTTCTGCGTCCCGTGTCAAACCGTCCGGCGTGGCGTGCTGCAATGCGCAACGAATCCGCCGGATGTGGACGCCCCGCACCCGCTCGACCGACAGGACAACGACGTCCCGCCGGCCGTCCGGTCCAGGCGTCGACGACGACGTCCCGCCGGCCGTCCGCTCCGGGCGTCAGGCGACGTGCAGCAGGTCCGCCAGCTCCGACCGCGCGTGCAGCTCCCACTTCTGGAACACCCGCGACAGGTGCGCGTCGATCGTCCGCACGGACAGTCCGAGCCGTTCGGCGATGAGCCGGTTCGACAGCCCCTGCGCCGCCAGCTCGGCGACCTCGTACTCGCGCCGCGTCAACGGCGGGCGGGCCAGGTTGTCGGTGACGTAGAGCCCGCACCGTGCCAGGGCACCGTACGAGGCGACGATCCGGGTGCGGTCCCCGGACTGGTTCGCGGCGACGTACTCCCGCACGGCGTGTGCGAGGGGGCCGTCCACGCGGCCCGCAGCGACACCGAGTGCGTCGAGCGTGGGCGCGAGGTCCTGTCCACGGACGAGCGCCGCGGCGTGCACGATCATCTGGCCGGACAACACCTCGGTCCACGACCCGGCGGCGGTCGACCGGGCGATGATGTCCTCTGCGTGCTCGAGGCCGAGCGGGTTGCCGAGCAGCACCTCGGCCCAGGCGACCGACGAGGCCATCTGTTCGCCCGTGATGCGCATCGCCCGCTGCGGGGTGGCGCGCCACCGTTCGATCGCGGCCGTCGCTTCTTCGGCGCGGCCGGCGGACGCCAGCGCCATCGCCAGTCGCGCCCAGGGGTACGCGCCGAAACCACCGGAGTCGGCGATCGCGTACCGCTCGCATGCCGCCGAGAACGCACTGACCGCGTCGTCCCACCGGCGCTGCCCGATCGCCAGGTTGCCGGCGCCGATCAGCTCGAGCGTGAAGTCGTACTTCAGGAACGGGTTCGACCGCTTGACCGAGATCGACGTGATCATGTCGTCGAAGTCGCCGCGCCAGACCTGCACCTGGTGCATGACCGACAGCAGTTCGCCGACGCTCCAGGGTGCGTCCTCGACGTGCACGGTCGCGGTGGCGAGGCACGCCGTCCCGAGGGCCATTGCGTCGTCCAGGCGACCGGCGGTCGCCAGGGCCGTCACGGCACACGGCGCCAGGCACAGGAACCCCATCGGCACGGTCGGTGCGTGCACGATCCCGGAGCGCTCGACCTCATCGCGGACCTCGGTGAAGTGCCCGCCCCACCCCAGGTGCGCCAGGCCGAGCAGCCGCAGCCGTTCGACGGCGTCGGGGCTCGCGACGTAGTCGACGGCGGCGTCGGTCATCGCCACGGCCGCCATCGTGTCGTCGTCGTGGAACTGCCGGATGTTGGCCAGGGTCTCGCACGCGTCGATCACGACGGCGTCGGCGACCTCGCCACGGCGCGACCGCACCAGGTCCCACGCAGCCTGCGCGTCGGCGCGCCCGGCTTCACGCCCGATGCTGTACCCCCGGGCGAGCGACCGCAGGCACAGGGCGACGACGCGTTCGGTCGGGGTCAGGTCCACCCGCAGCGCTGCGGAACTCAGGGCGATCGCGCTCTCGAGCTCCTGCAGGCCGCTGGCCACCTGTGCCGCGTCGAGCAGCTGTGCGACCGGTGGCCGGACGCCGCACTCGAGTGCCCACAGCGCAGCACGCAGCCGGGCCGCCGGGGTCGCGCCCTCGTGGTGGTCCGCCCGGAAGGCGTTGGCACGGGCGAAGAGCGTCGTCCGGCGGGCGACGGGCACCAGGGAGCGCACGACCTCGCCGATCAGCGGGTGCGAGGGCCGGACGATCGGTGCGCCGTCCGCCAGGCTGTCGATGCGGACCAGGCCGAGTGCGACCACGTGGTCGACGTCCCCGCCACCGACCAGCCCGAGCAGGCGGGACAGCGGGATCGGGTCGGCCAGGGCCACGATGTCGACGACGTCGCGCAGGTCCCCCGGCAGCGACCCGAGCTCGGTGCGGTACATGTCGGCCAGGCTGTTCGACGCCGTGATCCGTCCGCGCCAGTACCACCCGGACGCGGTGTGCTCGAGCGCACCGGACGTCAGCGCCGCGCGCACGACCTCGCGCAGGTACAGCGGGTTGCCGTCGGTCGCGCGGTGGACCCGCTCGACCGAGGCCGACTCCAGGGGCGCGTCGAGTGCCTGCTCGATCAGGCGTGCGGTGTCCTGCAGGTCGAGGGGGCCCAGGTCGATCCGCTCGAGCAGGTCGTCCTGCCACAGTGACCGCAGCGGTTCGGCCAGCGCGGTGAAGTCGCGGCAGGTCAGCACCAGGCGTGCGTGCTGGTTCCGGACCAGCCAGGCGACGTAGCGCGCGGAGATCGCGTCCAGGTGGTCGGCGTCGTCGATCCGGATCAGCAGGTCACGGTCGACCGCGTCAGCCGCTTCGCGCAGTCGTCGTTCTGACCCGGTCTCGTCGGACAGCACCTCGGCCGGCAGGTCGCCGAAGCGCTCGGAGATCGCGCCGAAGGGCATCGAGGTCCCCGTGGCGACCGCCGTGATCGGTACGAGCAGCGTGCGCCCGTCGGGGTCACGCCCAGCGACCCGATCGGTCACGCGGGCGGCAGCGGTGCTCTTGCCGAGCCCCGGCGCACCCACGAGCGCCACGCTGGTGTGGTGTTCGGCCACGACCGCGACGGCGCGGTCCTCTTCCGCACGCTGCACGATCGGCCACGCGATGCGCGCCGGAACCCGACGACCGCGCGAGCCCAGCTCGTCCGTCCGTGTCATCCAGCGTCACCTCCCCGGTGGGATACCGATCAGTACGGACCATCCTCTCCCGGAACCGGGTGCGGTGGCAGGCCACGGGACGTCCCACAGTGGGGGACAATGGGGATGTGAGCAACACCGACCGACCTGACGACACCCCGGATCCGCGGCCCGCCGCCGGTTCGTCCTCGGACCGGGTGACCATCCGCCGTGCTCCCAAGTTCGGCGTGTTCATCATCGGCGGCGGCGTGGTCGGCTTCCTCGTGGTGGTCGTCGTCATCGCGCTCACCCTGGACATCGACCGGGGCGGGCAGACCGAGTCCGTCGGTTTCGGCGGCCTGGTCGGCTACTTCGGCCTGTGGGGCGTCGCGGTCGGCGGGTTCGTCGGCGCGCTCGTGGCGATCGTCCTCGACCGGGTGCTGGCCCGCCGCGCCGCCGACCTGACGGCCGAACGCGTCGCCGTCGAGACCCCGCCCGAGACGGTCGACGGCGAGGTCGAGGACCAGGGCGACCAGCGGCCGTAGCCGCCACCATCCACACACGGGAGGCCCGGTGCCAGCTGGCACCGGGCCTCCCGTCCGTTCCGTGGTGGTCTTCCGCCGCTCGGTGCGGCAGACTGACTCCCTCGGCAACCGTGCGTGACGAGGTCCCCGGAGGAGCCACCTCGTGACCACCCACTCGATCTGTCCTCGATGCGGACGGACCCGCCACGACCGCGTGCACCGGTGCTGTGACACCGCGGACGTCCGACGAGTCGTCGAAGGCACCCCGGGTGCCGGACGAGCACTCGCTGCCCTCCGAACCGTCGGCCGGCCGCTCGTGGTCGGCGGTCTGGTCCGCGACGCGCTGCTCCGTGCGGCCGGACACCTCGTGCCCGAAGCCCCGTCCGACGTCGACATCGAGCTGCACACCGGGGTCGGGCTCGACGCGGTCGTCGCACTGTTGCGGTCCACTGGCGCATCGGTGGTGACGGCCGGCGCCCGGTTCGAGGTGCTCCGTGTGGTGATCGACGACACCCATCTCGACGTCGCCGTCGCACCATGGCAGCCCGACCAGGACGCCGGGTTCCGGCAGGCTGCGTCGCGGCGGGACTTCACGCTCGACGCGGTCGCGTGGGATCCCGCCGCGGACGTGCTCCTCGACGCATTCGGCGGAATCGACGACGCCGCTGCAGGGATCCTCCGTCACACGTCGGACCGCTTCGGTGAGGACCCGCTCCGGGTCCTGCGCGCCGTGCAGCTCGTCGCCCGATTCGCGCTCACCGTGCACCCGGACACGATCGCGGTCGCCCGGTCCCTGTCCGACCGGTTCGACGAGGTCGTGACCGACCGTGTCTGGCCGGAGATCCGCCGTTTGGCATCTGGTGACCACATCACGCTCGCTCTGGACGTGCTGCACCGCACTGACTGGGAACGTCACTTCCCGGAGCTGGCGGCCGTACGGGATGTCCCGCAGGATCCCCGTTGGCACCCGGAGGGCGCCGTCCACATCCACCTCGGTCTCGCCGGGGACGCCGCCGCTCGTGCCTGCACCGAGGACGGGATGACCGGCGAGGACCGCGTCGTGGTCGTGCTCGCGGCGATCCTGCACGACGTCGGCAAGGCCGGCCGAGGCACCCAGTTGGTGCACCAAGGTGGGACCACCCGCATTCGGAGCATCGGCCACGAGCGGTCCGGTGCCGTTGCAGCCCGGGCGCTCCTGGGTCGTGTCGGCGCGCCCCGGTCGACGACCGAGCGGATCGCGCTGCTCGTCCGCGAGCACATGGTCGTCCACTCGACCGCCAGCGGTGGGCCGTCCGTGTCGGCAGCGCGCCGCCTCCTCCGTCGGCTCGGAGGTTCGCTCGCCGTGGCGGAGCAGTGGGCGCGTGTGTGCGACGCCGACACACGAGGCCGGGGGAGCGCGTCGACGGGCAGTCCGGCGGCAGCCTGGATCGACGTCATGCGGAGGGACGCCGCCAGTGGGCGTCCGTCGCGGCTCTTGACGGGCCGCGACCTCGTCGACGCCGGGCTGCGTCCCGGTCCGGTCTTCCATGCCGTGCTCACCGACGCCGCCGACGCGCAGGACGACGGCGTCTTCGACGACGAGGCCGGTGCGCGACGGTGGCTGGCCGATCGCCTCGCCACGTCCGACGTGCTGTGACGCGCCGGATACCGGACAGGAGGCCCGGGGCCCGCTGGCACCGGGCCTCCTGTCCGTTCCGTGGTGGCGTCGTGCCGCTGCCGCTGCCGCTGGCGCTGCCGCTGGTGCGACAACGTCGATGTCGTACGACGTCGGAGCTGTCGCGTGGGCGGCGGCGTGCCAGCGGCGCGACAAGGTCGATGTCGTACGACGTCGGGGATGTCGTGCGGTGGGCGCTACGGCCGCAGAGCGGATCCGGGCGCACGAAAACGAACGGCTCACCCGAAGGTGAGCCGTTCGCCGCGTGTCTCAACACTGCGTGTCCGAAGGGGGACTTGAACCCCCACGCCCTAATACGGGCACTAGCACCTCAAGCTAGCGCGTCTACCAATTCCGCCATCCGGACAGATGTTGTTCTGTTGTCGAGCCGCTGATCCGGGGTTGCCCCGGCTTTGCTGCCGGAGAAGACATTAGCACGGGTCTGAACAGGCGTTGAACACGTTCGGCCATCCCGGGCGCGTCCGGCGTCACGGGTCCCCGGTAGCGTGGCGGCATGACGACGGATGCGCACTCGGCGACGACCGACACCGAGCTCGAGGCCACCGCCGCGATCGCTCGTGACCTGATCCGGATCGACACGAGCAACTGGGGCAACGGCAAGTCGGCGGGTGAGACCGAGGCTGCACACTACGTCGAAGCGGCGCTGCAGGACCTGGGGCTCACGCCGCAGGTGTTCGAGTCCGAGCCCGGCCGGGTCAGTGTCGTCGCGCGAGTCCGCGGGCGCAGCGCCGAAAAGCCGGCGCTGGTGGTCCACGGGCACCTGGACGTCGTCCCCGCCGACCCGGCGAACTGGAGCGTCGACCCCTTCGGTGGCGTGGTCAAGGACGGCATGCTGTGGGGCCGCGGAGCCGTCGACATGAAGAACATGGACGCGATGATGCTGACCGCGCTCGGCGACGTCATCGCGGCGCAGGGGGCGCCCGAGCGTGACCTGGTGATCGCGTACTTCGCGGACGAGGAAGCCGGGGGAGTCCTCGGCTCGCACCACGTCGTCGAGCACCACCCCGAGGTCTTCGCCGGCGCGACAGCCGCCATCAGCGAGGTCGGCGGCTACTCGATCACCCTCGGCGACCGGCGTGCCTACCTGCTGCAGACCGGCGAGAAGGCCCTGATGTGGCTGAAGCTCGTCGCGACCGGCACCGCGGCGCACGGCTCGCACGTCATCCGCGACAACGCGGTGACCAAGCTCGCGGCCGCCGTCGCCCGGATCGGCAGCGAGGAGTGGCCCGTCCGGCTCTCCGCCACGACCGAGGCGATGGTGTCCGAGGTCGCCCGGTTCCTCGGCGTCGACCCCGAGGTCACCGGACCGGACGAGGTCGCCCTGGCCACCGGCTCGGCGTCGCGGTTCATCCACGCGGCGCTGCACACCACGTCGAACCCCACCGTGCTGCAGGCCGGGTACAAGCACAACGTCATCCCGGACGCAGCCGAGGCCCTGATCGACGTCCGGTGCCTGCCAGGTGACGAAGAGACGGTGCTGGCCCGCGTGCGCGAGCTCGCCGGCGACGACGTGCAGGTCGTCACGTCGTTCCGCGACATCGGGCTCGAGCAGGACTTCGGCGGCCCCCTGGTCGACGCCGTCCGCGACGTGCTGGGGCGCCATGACCCGGGCGCGCCGGTGCTGCCCTACCTGCTCTCCGGCGGCACCGACAACAAGGCGCTGTCGACGCTCGGCATCGCCGGCTACGGCTTCGTGCCGCTGCAGCTGCCCGCCGACATCGACTTCCCGGCCATGTTCCACGGTGTCGACGAGCGGGTGCCGCTCGACGCACTCGCGTTCGGTCGGCGCGTGCTCGGGGACCTGTTCGGTTCGTACTGACAGACTGAGCGGTCGCGCTCGGTCCACTCCGCAGTCGCACACGACCGACCACCGAACGACCGAAAGGCCGCGCCAGTGCACATCCTCGAGGCGATCTTCCTCGGCTTCGTGCAGGGACTGACCGAGTTCCTGCCCGTGTCCTCCAGTGCGCACCTGCGCATCGTCGGGCTGTTCCTGCCGGACGCAAAGGACCCCGGTGCGGCCTTCACCGCCGTGACGCAGCTCGGCACCGAGACCGCGGTCCTGATCTACTTCTGGAGCGACATCGTCCGCATCGTCGGACGGTGGTTCGGCTCGTTGACCGGCAGGGTCCCGCGGAACGACCCCGACGCCCGACTCGGTTGGCTGGTGATCCTCGGCACGATCCCGATCGGCGTCGTCGGTCTCCTGCTGCAGCACACCATCGAGACCACGTTCCGGTCGCTGTGGATCGTCGCGATCGTGCTCATCGTATTCGGTGTCGTGCTCGGCGTGCTCGACCGCGTCGGGCGCAAGGAACGGCGGATCGAGCACATGACCTTCGGTGGCGGGATCCTGATCGGGCTCGCACAGGTCCTGGCGCTGGTGCCCGGGGTCTCGCGGTCCGGCGCCACGGTGTCGATGGGACTGGCACTCGGGTACACCCGCGAGGCCGCCGCCCGGTTCGCCTTCCTGCTCGCCGTGCCGGCGGTGTTCCTGTCCGGGCTGTACGAAGCCGCCACGAGTCTCGGTGACACCGGCGCCCCGTTCGGCGTCGTCGACACGGTCATCGCCACGGTCGTCGCGTTCGGCGTCGGGTTCGTCGTGATCGCGGCGTTCATGAACTACATCAGCAAGCGCAGCTTCATGCCCTTCGTGTACTACCGGATCGCACTCGGTATCGTGCTCATCGTGTTGTTGTCGTTCCAGGTGATCCAGCCGTGAGGGCCTGGGAGGCCCCGTCCGTCCCCGAGGTCCCGGGTTCTGGTCCACGTCCCGTGGTCCACGACACGGCGCTCGGCAGGCCCGTCGACCCGACGGGTGGTGACGACCGGGCAGCGCTGTACGTCTGCGGCATCACGCCCTACGACGCGACCCACCTGGGGCACGCGGCGACCTACCTGGCGTTCGACACGCTCGGCCGGGCCTGGCGCGACGCCGGCTTCGACGTCGAGTACGCCCAGAACACCACCGACGTCGACGACCCGCTGCTCGAGCGTGCCGCCCGCGACGGGGTCGACTGGCAGGACCTCGCCGCGTCGCAGATCGACCTGTTCCGCCGCGACATGGAGGCCCTGCGCATCCTGCCGCCGGACGACTACGTGGCCGTCACCGACGAGGTCGAGCGCATCGCCGAGGCCGTCGCGTTCCTGCAGGAGACCGGCTACGCGTACCCCGTCCCCACGCCCGACTCCGCGGGGGACGACCTGTACTTCGACGTCAACCGTCCGACCGAGTCCTGGTCGCTCGGCGACGAGAGCCGACTCGACCGCGACACCATGCTCGCGCTGTCGTCCGAGCGCGGTGGCGACCCGGACCGCGCGGGCAAGCGCGACCCGCTCGACCCGCTGCTCTGGCGCGCTGCCCGTGCCGGCGAACCCAGTTGGGACGGTGCGGTCGGACCGGGCCGACCCGGGTGGCACATCGAGTGCAGCGTCATCGCCGGCGACCGCCTGGGCCTGCCGATCAGCGTGCAGGGTGGCGGGAGCGATCTGGTGTTCCCGCACCACGAGATGAGCGCCGGGCACGCCGCAGCCCTGGCGCACCAGCCGCTCGCGAACGCCTACGTGCACACCGGGATGATCGCCTTCCAGGGCGAGAAGATCTCGAAGTCACTGGGCAACCTGGTGACCGTGCGCGGCCTGCTCGACGACGGGGCCGACCCGCGGGCGATCCGGCTGGCGCTCCTGTCGCACCGCTACTCGGACGACTGGGAGTGGTTCGACACCGAGCTGTCGAGCGCGACTCGTCGACTGGCCACCTGGGACGCCTGGGCGGGCGGCGGCGCGGGACACGCCGACGACGCGGACGACGTGGTCGCGCGCCTGCGGGCTCGCGTGGCGGACGACCTCGACACGCCCGGGGCCGTAGCGGTCGTCGACACTGCCGTCGCCGGTGGCACGCGGTCCACGCCCGAGCTGGTCGACGCCGTCGACGCCCTGCTCGGCATCCGCATCGGCTGACGCTGTCGGCTGGCGCTGACGCCGGCGGTCGGCCCCGCGCACTGCCGGACCGCGACGCGTCCGTCGGGACGAACGGGCGTCGGGACTGGTCACGACACCCCGCCCGCCGCTCGTCGACTGGTCGAAGATCGTCGGGTGGGGCCGCGCGGAACGACGTTCCGTGACCGGTGGGCAGAGGTGAGCGGGGTGTCGTGACCAGTCGGCCGGGGACCGCACCAGACCGCACCAGACCGCACCGCGGACGGACGGGAGGCCCGGGGCCAGCTGGCACCGGGCCTCCCGTCCGTCGGTCGGTCGCCGCTACTGCGGCGGCTGCGGTGGCCGCCAGGGCCCTTCGCCGGCCTGACCGCCCCCGTCCTTGCCGTCCTTGCGCTCCCGGCGCCGCAGGTACTGCTCGAACTCCTGCGCGATCGCGTCGCCGGAGGCCTCGGGGGAGTCCACCGTGTCGCGGGCCTGCTCGAGCTGCCCGATGTAGGACGCCATGTCCTCGTCGTCGGCCGCGAGTGCGTCGATGCCCTCTTCCCATTCGGTGGCGTCGTCGAGCAGGGTGCCGCGCGGGACCGTGACGTCGGCGAGCTCCTCGATCTTGTCGAGCAGCGACAGCGTGGCCTTGGGTGACGGCGCGTTGTGCACGTAGTGCGGCACGGATGCCCAGAGCGAGAGCGTCGTCAGGCCGGCCTTGTCCATCGTGTCGGACAGCACACCGAGGATGCCGGTCGGGCCCTCGTACGAGGACTTGTCGACGTCGAAGGCCTGACGGACCGAGGCGTTCTCGCTCGAGACGAACACCGAGATCGGCCGGGTGTGCGGGACGTCGGCCAGCATCGCGCCGACGAACACGACCGCGTCGATGGAGTAGACGTCGGCCAGGTCGATGACCTCGGCACAGAACGCACGCCAGGTGCGGGACGGCTCGGGGCCGACCAGGACGAAGACGTCGCGGTCCGCGGGGGAGCCGCCGGCGCCGATCACGGGCCGTCCGAGCTCACCGGGGCCGTGCAGGACGATCCGGGGCCACTGGATGCCGCGGACGCCGTTGTCGTCGCTGCCCACGTTCGGTCGGTTGAACTGGTAGTCGACGTACTGCTCACCGTCGATCTCGCGCAGCTCGTCGAGCTGGAGTGCGTCGACGATCCGTCGAGCGAGACCGCTGGCGGCTTCACCGGCGTCGTTCCAGCCCTCGAACGCGACGACCAGGAGTCGGCCGTCCTGGAAGGGGGAGTGCTGTGGCACGGAGCGGACCTCTCGGAGGGTGGAGCGGGGCGCGACGGACGCCCCGCACGATCAGGCATCCACTGTAGGCCCCCGGACGCGCGCCGCCCGAGCCCGGCCCGCCCGCGTGGGGCCGGGACGGTCGGTCCGCCCGCGTGCGCCACGGACGGTCGGTCCGCCCGCGTGCGCCGTGGACGGTCGGTCCGCCCGCGTGAGTCGTGGACGGTCGGTCCGCCGGCGTGCGCCCGGGACGGTCGGTCCGCCCCGGTAGACTCGACGCCCGTGACCGCGCATCCTCCCGCCCTCGTCCAGCCCGCAGCCGTGCTGTGGGACATGGACGGCACGATCATCGACACCGAGCCCATCTGGCAGCAGTCCCAAGTGGAACTGACCGCCCGGTACGGAGCCGAGTGGACCCACGAGGACGGGCTGTCCCTGGTGGGCAGCGGCCTCGAGCGCTCGGGCGAGATCCTGCGCGACAAGGGCGTCGACATGGAGGTCGAGGAGATCGTCCAGTGGATGACCGCCTACGTCATGGAGCGCCTGTCGCACGACGACCTGCCCTGGCGGCCCGGTGCCCGTGAGCTCATCGAGGAGCTCCACGCCCGCGGCATCCCGACCGCGCTCGTCACGATGTCGCGCCGGACGATGGCGCTCGTCGCTGCCGACGCGCTGGCCGACCACCCGTTCCGGGTCGTCGTGGCGGGGGACGACGTCGAGCACCCGAAGCCGCACCCCGAGGCCTACCTGTCCGCCGCCGCCCAGCTCGGGGTCGACGCCACCGCGTGCGTCGCGATCGAGGACTCCGCCACGGGCGTCGCCGCCGCGGTGGCCTCGGGGGCCGTCACCATCGCCGTCGAGCACATCGTCCCGCTGCCCGAGACCGCCGGCGACGTCTACCTGACGTCGCTGGCCGGCGTCGACGTGGACCGCCTGGTCGCCCTGACGTCGCCCGCGCTGGCGGCACGGTCCGGCGCGTCCGGTCGCGGTGCCGCACAGGTCCGCACAGGAGGCCCGGCTGCGGTCGACGCGTCGGCGCCCGTCGCGGACGGCGGTGCGCGATGAACGCCGAACTGCCCGACACCACCGGCCTGCCGCACACGGCCGGCGGTGCGCCGCACACCCCGCCGCGCGGCCCGTTCCGGGCCGGCGACCGCGTCCAGCTGACCGGTCCGAAGGGCAAGCTCACGACGCTGTCGCTCGAGCCCGGTGTGATCTACCACACCCACCGCGGCATGCTCGCGCACGACGACGTGATCGGCCAGCCCGACGGTTCCGTCATCACGGCGAGCTCGGGCGACGAGTACCTGGCGCTGCGGCCCCTGCTGAACGACTACGTGATGTCGATGCCCCGCGGTGCCGCGATCGTCTACCCGAAGGACGCCGCCCAGATCGTGGCCTTCGCGGACGTCTTCCCCGGGGCCCGCGTGGTCGAGGCCGGCGTCGGTTCCGGTGCGCTGTCGCTCTGGCTGCTCCGGGCGATCGGTCCGACCGGACGTCTGCAGTCGTTCGAGCGCCGCGACGAGTTCGCCGAGATCGCGCGGGGCAACGTCGGCACCTTCCTGGGTGCGGTGCCGGACAACTGGAGCGTCACCGTCGGCGACCTGGTCGAGGAGCTGCCTGCCGCCGCCGAACCGCAGAGCCTCGACCGTGTCGTGCTGGACATGCTCGCGCCGTGGGAGTGCGTCGACGTCGCCGCCGACGCCCTGGTGCCCGGTGGACTCGTGGTCTGCTACGTCGCGACCGTGACCCAGCTCTCGCGCACGGCCGAGGCGCTCCGTGACACCGGGCGCTTCACGGATCCGCAGTCGAGCGAGACCCTCGTGCGGACCTGGCACGTCGAGGGCCTGGCGGTGCGTCCGGACCACCGCATGGTGGCCCACACCGGGTTCCTCGTGACCGCTCGACGCCTGGCCGACGGCGTCGTGCTGCCCAACCTGAAGCGTCGCGCAGGCAAGGCCGAGTTCTCCGACGAGGACGTCGAGGCCTGGACGCCCGGAGCGGTCGGAGACCGGTCCGCCAGCGACAAGAAGCTCCGCAAGGTGGCGCGCCAGGCGGCGGCCCAGGCCCGCAAGGTCGCCGCTGCCGGGGCCGCCGACACCACCGGACACCCGGCTGTGGAGACGGCCGAGACCCCTGCCGAGGACCGGTAGGCTACCTCCGTCGCTCGTCCTGCACCCAACGGAAAGAGGGTCCGTGCGCACCATCCCCGCACTCCTGGTCACCATCGCCCTGGCCGCATCGCTCACCGCATGCGCGTCGAACGGCGCCGGGTCGACGCCGTCGAGCTGCAACGCCCCCGGGGCTGCGTCCGAGGCGGTCACCGCGACGGGTGCGTTCGGGAAGGAACCGAAGGTCTCGATCCCGACGGGGTTGACCACCAAGGGCACGCAGGTCTCCGTGGTCAAGCAGGGCACCGGCCGGCAGATCGGCGACGGCACGCCCGTGCTCATCGAGTACACGCTGGTCGACGGCACGACCGGCAAGGTCGCGCAGACCAGCGGCTACAACGGCCAGGTGGCCCCGATCACGGCGGGCTCGAAGAACGCCGGTGCGCTCGGCACGGCACTCGAGTGCGCCCGCGTCGGTGACCGACTCGCGGTCGCTCTGCCCCAGAGCGCGCTGAGCAGCGGCGCAGCCTCCACCAGCAATTCCAAGTCCGAGTCCGCCGTCGTCGCCGTGATCGACGTCGAGAAGGCCTTCGACGCCCGGGCCACCGGCACGCCGCAGCTCGCCGCCGAGGGGATGCCCGCCGTCGTGCTGGCTCCCGACGGTGCACCGGGCATCACCGTGCCGTCCACGGCCGCGCCCTCCGGCGACCAGACCCACCTGCTGCGCAAGGGCTCCGGTTCGCGGCTCACGGCGAAGGACACCGCGATCGTCAAGTACACGGCCGTCTCGTGGGGGGCGGACTCCACCGTCGCCGGGTCGAGCTGGACCGACGGGACCGGCGCGCAGACCATCCCGCTCGCCAAGGGCCAGATCGCCGAGGGCGTCCGCAGCGCACTGGTGGGCAGTCGCGTCGGCGACCAGGTCCTGGCGATCGTGCACCAGCAGGGTGCCGCGTACGCGTACGTCATCGACGTGCTCGGATCCGTCAGGTCCTAGGACGCCGTGCCGACCACCCGTGTGCCGCGCGTCCCGGCAGAGGAACGCCTGTTCAGCCTGGTGCTCGCGCTGCTGTCCACCGAGTCGGGTCTGACCAAGTCCGAGATCCTGGCGAACGTGCAGGGCTACCGGCAGCGGTTCGCCGCCGGCGGTGACAACGCGTCGCTCGAGCGCCAGTTCGAGCGGGACAAGGACGACGTCCGCGACCTCGGTATCCCGCTCGAGACCATCGAGACCCCCGGAGCCGCCGGCAACAACCAGACGTTGCGGTACCGGATCCCGAAGGGCGAGTACGACCTGCCCCTCGACGTCCGGTTCACCCCGGACGAGTCCGCGCTGCTGTCCCTCGCCGCGATGGCGTGGCGCGAGGGCGCTCTGTCGTCGGACTCCCGACGAGCACTGCTCAAGGTGCGGTCCGCCGGCGACGACGAGACCGCTGCCGGGGCCCTCGAGACCGCGGCCTACGCACCGCGGCTCCGCGCGCGCGACGCTGCGTTCGAGCCGCTGCGCTCGGCCCTCGACCGGGCAGCGGCCGTGCGGTTCGACTACATCACGCCGGGGGAGCACCAGGCCCGTCGCCGCGAGGTCGAACCCCTGGCACTGGTGCAACACGGCGGCCGGTGGATGCTCACCGCGCACGAGCCGTCGACGGGCGGCAACAAGAACTACCTGCTGTCGCGGATCGTCGGCACGGTGTCGCAGTTCGGTGCCGGCAAGCACCCGGCGCCGGCCGGAGCAGGAGAGCACGCGCTGGCCGAGCTCGACCGGATCTGGTCCGAGCGCACGGCGGCGATCGCCGTCACCAGCGGGTCCGATGCCGAACGGCGGCTCAGTCGCCGGCGCCACACCACCACCCGCGAACCCGGCGTCCTGCTCGTGCACTACGTCGATCCGCAGATCCTCGCCGAGGAACTCGCCGCCTTCGGACCCGAGGTCCACGTGCTCGAGCCCGACGACATGCGCGACCGGGTGACCGCTCGGCTGCGCGGTCTGGTCGCCGACCACGGCGGACCCGACGGCGACGAAGGGCGGGCTCGTGGCTGAGAACCAACCCCTGCAGGCGCAGGACAAGCTCGCGTTCCTGCTCGCCCTGGTGCCGTACCTGATCGATCGCGAACGGGTCTCGGTGGCCGAGGCCGCCCGGCACTTCGGCGTCTCGGAGACCCGCATCCGCCGTGCCGTCGAGCTCATCGCCGTGTCGGGGATCCCCGGCGAGACCATGCAGTACCAGCACGGTGACCTGTTCGACATCGCCTGGGACGACTTCGACCAGAACGACATGATCGTGCTGACCAACCTGGTCGCGATCGACGACTCGCCGCGGCTGTCGGCGCGCGAGGCCTCGGCGCTCATCGCCGGACTGCAGTACCTGTCCGCGCTGCCCGAGGCCGCCGACCGTGACGCGATCCGCTCGCTCATGGCGAAGCTGTCGCGGGGTGCTGGCGGCGCCGCCGGCACGGTCGCCGTGGGACAGGAACTCCACGACGCCACGCTGACCACCATCCGCCAGGCGATGTCCGGTCACCGTGGTCTGGTGTTCGACTACGTCGGCCCGCGCACGCAGGGCAGCACCCGTCGGGTCGACCCGCTGCGGGTGGAGTCGATCGACACCGACTGGTACCTGCGGGCCTGGGACCTCGACCGCCAGGCGCTCCGGACGTTCCGCCTCGACCGGATGTCGGCCGTGCGGGTCGACGAGCGCGCCGCGACCCACTCCATCGACGACGTCGAGATCCCGGACACGCTGTTCCAGCAGTCGGCGACGGACGTCATCGTGACGGTGGAGCTCGAGGCATCGTCGCTGCCCCTGGTGGCGGACTTCCTCGCGGACACCGCCGACGCGCCCGACGGGGACGGCCGCGTCCGCATCCGTCTGGCGGCGTCCGCCGGGTTCGACGGCGTGGTCCGGCTGGTCGCGGGGCTGCCCGGCCGCGCGGTCGTGCTCGATCCGCCCGCGGCCCGCGACGCGGTCCGCGCGTTCGCCGCGGCCGCACTCGCCGCCGGCTGACCCACCGCCGACGACCCCGTCGCCGACGCACGTCCCCGCCGGGTTCGCGCCGTTGCCGGGTTCGCGCCCGGCGGGTGAGGCCGGCGGGTTCGCGCCCGGCGGGTGAGGCCGGCATGCCCGTCCACCGGTCGCAACACCCCGGCCGGTGGCCGGCGAGTGGTCACGAACGGTCGGCTGGCGCTGGCGGATCCGACGGTCTCCGACCGCTCGGCGCCAGTGAGCGAGGTGTCGTGACCAGTCGTTCGGGCAGGTGGCCGGCCGCTCGGCGGACGTGAGCGGGGTGTCGTGACCGGTCGCTCCGGCAGATGGCCGGCGCTCGGCGGACATGAGCGGGGTGTCGTGACCGGTCGCGCGGGCAGGTGGCCGGGCCGTGACGGACGGGAGGCCCGCGGCGGCGCCGCCACGGGCCTCCAGTCCGGCGACCACCGGCCACGACACCCCGTCTGCCGACCGCCGGGTGGTCACTGGCCGTCGGTTCGGCGAGCCGGAGCCGACGCTCTCCGACCGCTCGGCGAACGTGAGCGGGGTGTCGTGGCCACTCGACGCGCGCGACCTGTGCGTTCGTGGCGCTGCCGGGGACTGTCGGTCCCGCTGCCGTAGGATCGGAGCATGGCTTCGACGACCGCGAGCGGGCGAGAGAAGCGGCAGGGTCGCCGTCCCAAGGAACCCGAAGGCCGCATGTCCCTCGGGCAGCACCTCATCGAGCTGCGCAACCGGCTCTTCAAGGCGGTGCTGGCGGTCTTGGTGGGGGCGGTCGGCGGGTGGTTCCTCACCCCGTTCGTGCTCGACTCGCTGCGTGCGCCGGTCTCCGAGCTCGCCAAGGTCGGCGGGCACACGGCCGAGCTGAACTTCCCGATGATCACGGGCGCGTTCGACCTGAAGCTGCAGATCGCGATCACGATCGGTGTGGTCATCGCCAGCCCGGTGTGGCTCTACCAGATCTGGGCGTTCATCGTCCCGGCCCTCGTGCGCCGCGAGAAGCAGTACGTGTGGGGCTTCCTGGGCACCGCCATCCCGCTGTTCTTCGCCGGCTGTTACTTCGGCTGGTACGTCCTGCCGCACATCGTCGGGATCCTCGGCAGCTTCGTCTCCAGCCAGGACACGTCGATCGTCGACGCCAAGGCCTACTACGACTTCACGATCAAGCTCATCGTGGCGGTCGGCATCGCGTTCGTGCTGCCGGTGTTCCTGGTGCTGCTCAACTTCGTCGGCGTGCTCACCGCGGCGGCCATCATCAAGTCCTGGCGTGTGGCGATCCTCTGCATCCTGGTGTTCTGCGCGATCGTCACCCCGAGCGCCGACGTCATCTCGATGTTCCTGCTCGCCGTGCCGATGACGGTGCTCTACGTCGCCGCGTGCGTGATCACGTGGTTCCACGACCGCCGCGTCGCCAAGCGTCAGGCCAAGCTGGACGCCGAGTACGGCCTGTGACCGACACGAGTCTCAGCGCTGCCGAACGGTTCCAGGCAGCGCGCATCCGGAACCGTTCGCGCAACCTCGAGCTGTTCCGCAGCGACCTGCGCTTCGATCTCGACCCGTTCCAGTTCGCCGCGTGCGACTCGCTCGACCAGGGCCGCAGTGTCCTGGTCGCGGCCCCGACCGGCGCCGGCAAGACGATCGTCGCCGAGTTCGCGATCTGGCTGGCCATGCGGCAGCCGACCGCCAAGGTGTTCTACACGACGCCCATGAAGGCCCTGAGCAACCAGAAGTACGCCGAGCTCGTGCAGGCCTACGGCGAGTCCGAGGTCGGGCTGCTCACCGGTGACACGAACGTCAACCCGCGCGCCCGCGTCGTCGTCATGACGACCGAGGTCCTGCGCAACATGATCTACGCCGACTCCGACCTGCTCGACGACCTGGCGTGGGTCGTGCTGGACGAGGTGCACTACCTGGCCGACCGGTTCCGCGGAGCCGTGTGGGAAGAGGTGATCCTGCACCTGCCGACCGAGGTCCGTCTGGTGTCGCTGTCGGCAACGGTCTCCAACGCCGAGGAGTTCGGCGACTGGCTGCAGACCGTCCGGGGCGAGACCGACGTCATCGTGTCCGAGGACCGACCCGTCCCGCTCGAGCAGCACGTGCTGGTCGGCAACAAGATGGTCGACCTGTTCGACTCGTCCGGTGCGGCGGCGACGAACCGCGTGAACCCCGAACTGCTGCGGCTGGTCGGCGGCGGGTCGCGCAACGACGCGCGCGGCGGGCACCGCGGCCGCCGGGGGCACGGCGGCTACGTCGACCGCCGGGGCCCACGCACCGAGAAGGCGCACCGCGAGCACATCGCGCACATGCTCGACGAGCGGATGCTGCTGCCCGCGATCTTCTTCGTCTTCAGCCGCAACGGGTGCGACCAGGGCGTCCGCCAGGTCGTCCGGTCCGGGCTGTCGCTGACGACGCGTGACGAGCGCAACGAGATCCGTGAGACCGCCGAGTACCACTGCCGCACCCTGCTCGACGAGGACCTGGCGGTCCTGGGGTACTGGGAGTGGCTCGAAGGACTCGAGCGGGGCGTCGCGGCCCACCACGCTGGCATGCTGCCCGCGTTCAAGGAAGTGGTCGAGGACCTCTTCCAGCGCAAGCTGCTCAAGGTCGTGTTCGCCACCGAGACGCTGGCGCTGGGCGTGAACATGCCCGCACGCACCGTCGTGCTCGAGAAGCTCGAGAAGTTCAACGGCGAGGCCCGCGTCCCGATCACCCCCGGGGAGTACACGCAGCTGACAGGTCGCGCGGGTCGACGGGGCATCGACGTCGAGGGCCACTCGGTGATCCAGTGGTCGGACGGCCTCGAACCACAGGCCGTCGCGTCGCTGGCCAGCCGCCGCACCTACCCGCTGAACTCATCGTTCAAGCCGACCTACAACATGGCCGTCAACCTGATCGAGCAGTTCGGTCGGCAGCGCACGCGTGAGGTCCTCGAGACCTCGTTCGCGCAGTTCCAGGCCGACCGCTCGGTCGTCGACCTGGCGCGCAAGGTCCGCTCGCAGCAGGAGTCGCTCGACGGCTACCAGAAGTCGATGGCGTGCCACCTCGGTGACTTCACCGAGTACGCTGCTCTGCGCCGCGAACTGTCCGACCTGGAGCGCACGAACGTCCCCGGTGGGCGCGAGGCCTCGCACGGGGCGCGCGCCGAGCGGCAGGCCGCCATCACCGAGGTCCGCCGCGCACTGCAGCGCCACCCCTGCCACGCCTGCCCCGACCGCGAGGCGCACGCCCGGTGGGCGGAGCGCTGGTACAAGCTCAAGCGCGTCAACGACAAGCTCCTGCAACAGATCCGGTCCCGCACCGGTGCGGTCGCCACGACGTTCGACCGTGTCACCGACGTGCTCCTGCAGCTGGGGTACCTGGTGCCGTCAGACCCGGCCGACGAGCACTCGACCGCCCGTGGCGACGGTGAGCTCGTGGTCGCCGCCGGTGGCCGTCGCCTGCAGCGGATCTACGGGGAGCGCGACCTGCTGGTCGCCGAGTGCCTCGAAGCCGGCGTCTGGAAGGACCTGACCCCGGGCCACCTGGCGGCGATGGCCGCGACGATCGTCTACCAGCCCCGCCGCGAGGACGCACCCGGCACCGAGCACGCCCTGCCCCGGGGACCGTTCCGTCCGGCCCTCGACCAGACCCTGACCATCTGGTCGCGCCTGGACGACGTCGAACGCGACGCCCGGCTCGCCGGTTCGCAACCGCCCACGCCCGCGATCGCGCTGGGGATGTTCCGCTGGGCGTCCGGGTCCGCACTCGACGACGTGCTGCGCTCGCTCGACCTGGCCGCCGGCGACTTCGTCCGCTGGTCCAAGCAGGTCATCGACCTGCTCGACCAGATCAAGAACGCCGGCGACCCGGACCTCGCCGACACCGCCCGCCGTGCGACGGACGCGGTGCGCCGCGGCATCGTTGCCTACGCGACGGTCTGACAGGAGGCCCGGTGCAGGTCCTCGACACTGCCGCGCGTCCGCGCGGCCCCTTCTCGGCGCTGCCGGTCGCCCAGGCGCTCCCGCTCGCGGTGGTCGGCGGGATCCTGTTCGCGCTGTCCTTCCCGTCACCCGGCTGGTGGTTCCTGGCCTACCCAGCGGTCGCGTGTCTGCTGCTGGCCGCCATGGGACAGGGCTGGCGGCGTGCAGCATGGATCGGGTACCTCGGCGGTGTCGCGTTCTGGGTGCCGGCCATCTCGTGGGCCGGCCGCTACCTGGGCCCCGTCCCGTGGCTGGCACTGGCGCTGTTCGAAGCGGCGATGTTCGCGCTCGGCACTGTCGTCATCGCGCTCGCGTACCGGTGGGTCGCGCGGGTCGTGCCCTCGACCGCCGGACGGGTGTGGGGCCTCCCGGCCGTGATCGCCGCCCTGTGGACCGGACGTGAGTGGTTCTCGGGCAGCTGGCCCTACGGCGGCTTCGCCTGGGGGCGGGTCGGGTTGTCGCAGTCCGACAGCCCGTTCGCGCACCTGGCCGCGTACGTGGGCGTGCTCGGGCTGTCGTTCGTCGTCGTCTACTGCGTCGCCGTGGTCGTGTCGCTCGCACTCGTCGGCGGGATCCGGCTGCCGATGCGCGTCGCGACGGCGGGCCTGCTCGTCGCCGCCGTGCTGGCGGTGCCCGCCTGGCCGACCGCGACGCAGGGCACGATCCGCATCGAGTCCGTGCAGGGCAACGGTCCGGCCGGCTACTTCGACCGCGCGCAACCCGGCGAGGTCCTGCAGTCGCAGGTCGCCGCGACCGACGTCGACGCGAAGGACGTCGACCTGGTCGTGTGGCCCGAGGCCTCGGCGGAGTTCGACCCGCGTGTGCAACCCGTCATCGCGACCGCTCTCGACAGCGTCGTCCGGTCGGTCGATGCGCCCCTGGTCGCCGGTGCCATCACGCAGACCCCGTCGGGAGTGCTGCACAACACGTCCTTCGTGTGGACCGCCGACGGGTGGCAGGCCTCGTACGACAAGAAGCGGCCGGTGCCCTTCGGGGAGTACGTGCCCGACCGCTGGTTCTTCTCCAAGCTCGCGCCGTCGCTGATCGGTCTGCTGCAGCGCGACTACACGCCGGGGACCAAGCCGAACGTGCTGCCGGTCGCGGGCATCCGCGCCGGCATCGCGATCTGTTTCGACATCGTCGACGACGGGCTGACCCGCGACATGGCGCGCGGGGGAGCGCAGGTGATCCTCGCGCAGACGAACAACGCGGACTTCTCCGGTACCGACGAGAACCTGCAGCAGCTCGAGATCGCGCGGATGCGAGCGATCGAGACCGGGCGATCACTGGTCAACATCTCCACCGTCGGCGCCTCGCAGGTCATCGACCCCAGCGGTCGGACGATCGACCGGGTGCCGGAGTACACCGCGACGTCCATGGTGACCGACGTGCCCCTCGGGACGTCGACGACCCCGGCGACCGTGGCCTCCGGGCTCATCGCGCTGGTGTTGTCGCTCGGCGGGCTGCTCGTGCTGCTGGCCTGCGCACCCTGGGGGCGTCGAGGCCGCCGCTCTTGACCCCGGGTCGACCCACCGCGTGCTGCACGGTCGTCGCATCACGGTGTGTGCGTCCGGCGCGGCACTGGGAAGGGACTGTGAATGCGCCGGTGTCGGAACGGCAGCGCGTGGGACAGTGTTGCAAGGGGTGAACGACTGAGAGGAGTCCACCATGGCTGATCGGAGTCTCCGCGGCATGCGGCTCGGGAGTCAGAGCCTCCAGAGCGAAGAGGGCGTCGAGCTCTCTGACCGCAAGCGTGCGGTCTACCAGGACGAGTCCGGCGAGACGTTCGACGTGGTCTTCTCGGCCGACGCCGAGGTCCCGCAGAGCTGGAACGACCCGCGCAGCGGGCGCGAGGGCCGACTGCTCGGCGACGACGGAGTCCCCGTCGAGGTCGCGGCAGAGGACGTCAAGGCACCCCGCACCCACTGGGACATGCTGCTCGAGCGTCGCTCACGTGAAGAGCTCGAGGAACTGCTGCAGGAGCGCTTGGCGTTCCTGCGTGCCCGTCGCGGCGCCTAGCAGACCGACGAACACGAAGGCCCGCTCCCCATCGGGGGAGCGGGCCTTCAACGTGCCGTGCGGGGGCGGAGCTACTGCTCGTGCTGCGGCGACGTCTGCTCGCCGTCGCGCTGGCGCTCGTCATCGCGCTGGCGCTCGTCGTCACGAAGCTGGCGGCGGGTGGCGTCGGCCGCAGCGGCCAGTTTCTCCTCGACGCTGCGGTTCGACTCCGCCAGGCGCTCGTCGAGCGCGGAGTCCGGCACGATGTCGGCCGCGGTGGCATCAGCGGACGGACGGCCCGCGGAGGTCGTCGCCGCGGTCGCCGCGGTGGTGGCGAGGCTCTCGTTGGCGAGCTTGGAGATCTTCTCGAGGAAGTCGGCGCCACCGCCGGCGCTCGGGCCGCCCGTGGCTCCGCCCGAGCGTGTCGCCGTGAAGCCCTTCGCGATGCCGGACAGCGCCTCGGTGAACTCGCTCGGGATCATCCAGAGCTTGTTCGACGAGCCCTCGGCGATCTTCGGGAGCGTCTGCAGGTACTGGTACGACAGCAGCTTCTCGTCGGGGTCACCGGTGTGGATCGCCTCGAACACGGTCGCGATGGCCTGGGCTTCACCCTCGGCGCGGAGCACCTGGGCCTTGGCGTCACCCTCGGCCGCCAGGATCGAGGCCTGTCGCTGCCCTTCGGCCTCGAGGATCTGCGACTGCTTCGTGCCCTCGGCCTGCAGGATCGCGGCACGACGGTTGCGCTCGGCACGCAGCTGCTGCTCCATGGCGTCGACGATCGACACGGGCGGCTCGATCGCCTTGAGCTCGACGCGCCCGACCCGGATGCCCCACTTGCCCGTCGCCTCGTCGAGGACGACACGCAGCTGGCCGTTGATGTTGTCGCGGCTGGTCAGCGCCTCTTCGAGGTTCAGGCCACCGACCACGTTGCGGAGCGTCGTCGTGGTGAGCTGCTCGACGGCGCCGAGGTAGTTCGCGATCTCGTAGGTCGCGGCGCGGGCGTCGGTGACCTGGAAGTAGACGACGGTGTCGATCGAGACCACCAGGTTGTCCTCGGTGATCACCGGCTGGGGCGGGAACGAGACGACCTGCTCGCGCATGTCGAGCAGCGGCCGCAGACGGTCGATGAACGGCACCAGCAGGTTCAGCCCGGGGGAGAGGGTCTTGTGGTACTTGCCGAGCCGTTCCACGACGCCCGCGGTCGCCTGCGGGACGATGCGGATCGCCTTGGCGAGGACGGTGATCACGAAGATGACGATGACGACGATCAGTACGAGGAGCACGATCGTCCCGGGTGCGAGGGTCATGGAGCTGCCTTCTGTTGGATGCGGACGACGGCGGTCGAGCCCTCGATGGACTCGACGACGACATGGGTGCCGAGCGCGGGTGTGCGTTCGGGTGCTGCGGCGTCGATGCGCGCGCTCCACGTCTCGCCGTTGGCCAGGCGGACCTGGCCGGGCGACGACGGGGTGAAGGCGACGGCGACCGTGCCGGGCATGCCGACCAGTCCCTCGACGCCGGTGCGGTGCGGGTCGGCGTTGCGGCCGAGTGCCTGCAGCACGCGCGGTCGCACCAGGGCGAGCAGCACGAGCGCCAACACCGCGGCGATGATGGCGGACAGCCACCACGGTGCCCCGATCAGTGCGGCGATGAGCCCGCCTGCGGCTCCGGCGGCCAGCATGATGAAGATGAAGTCGAGTGTGAAGACCTCGACGACCCCCAGCACCAGCACCAGGGCGATCCAGACGAGTGCCTGGACCCATTCGGTGATGTTCACGCGGTCCTCCCTCCCTCGGACGCGTTCGGCGGCGCGGCTTCGCGCTCGACCGGTTCAAGTCCGTTCAACATATCTGATGACGACCGACATCGGGCTGCGGATCGGGCCGTTCCGGGGGATTGGTAGGCTCGTCCGGGCCCGACGAGCGGGCCCGAACCACAGGAGGACACCGTGAGCAACCCCCTCGCAGCCGGAGCACTCGCAGGCAAGCGCGCCCTCGTCACCGGGTCCTCGCGCGGGATCGGGGCCGACACGGTCGGGTACCTGGCCGAGGCCGGCGCGAAGGTCGTCGTCAACTACCGCAACAAGGCCCGTCGCGCCGAGCAGATCGCCGAGGGCATCGTCGCTGCCGGTGGGGACGCGCTGGCCGTCGGCGCTGACCTGACCGACCGCGCCTCGGTGCAGGCCATGGTCGATGCGGTCGTCGGGGCCTGGGGCGGCATCGACCTGCTGGTCCTCAACGCCTCGGGCGGCATGGAGTCGGGTATGGGCGACGACTACGCGCTCCGGCTGAACCGCGACGCGCAGGTCGACATGCTGCAGACGGCCGTGCCGCACATGGCGGCGGGCTCGCGTGTCGTGTTCGTCACGAGCCACCAGGCCCACTTCGTCGAGACCGCCCAGACGATGGACGAGTACCTCCCCGTCGCCAAGAGCAAGCGTGCCGGGGAACTGGCCCTCCGCGAGCTCGTCCCGCAGCTCGAAGCAGCCGGCATCGAGTTCGTCGTCGTCTCCGGCGACATGATCGAGGGCACGATCACCGCGACGCTCCTGAACCGCCTGAACCCGGGCGCGATCGAGGGGCGTCGGCAAGAGGTGGGCAAGCTGTACAGCGTGTCCGAGTTCGCGGCCGAGATCGCCCTGGCCGCTGTCGAGCCGATCCCGTCCGACCACACCCGGCTGGTGGGGGACGTCTCGGGCTTCACGCAGTCCTGACCCGCGCGGTAGCGTCGGGCCGGTGACCGCCAAGCCCGGCCTGCGCCGAACCTCCCGAATCCTGCTGCTCGACCCCCGGGGTCGTGTGTTCCTGATGGACACGAACGCACCGTCGAGCGACGGGTTCCACCGCTGGATCACGCCGGGCGGCGGCGTCGACCCGGGGGAGACCCACCGGGAAGCCGCGGTCCGCGAACTCCGCGAGGAGACGGGCATCGTCATCACCGACCCCGGTGAGCCGGTGTGGTCGTGGGACTTCGACGTCACCTGGGACCAGGCGGACCACGACCGTGGGCACTCCGAGTTCTACGTCGTCCGCACGCCGGGGTTCACGATGTCCGACGACGAGTGGACCGACGACGAGCGGGTCGACATCCACGCTTGGCGGTGGTGGACCGCGGACGAACTCGACACCACCGACCAGCCGTTCGAGCCCGCCGAGCTGCCCGACCTGGTGCGTCGGGCTGGCGCGGGCGAAGGGGTCGGCGTCACTCCCGTGGAGTGAGGACGCAGAACTCGTTGCCCTCGGGGTCGGCGAGCACCACCCACGGTGCATCCGCCTGACCGACGTCGGCCAGGGTCGCGCCACGGACGAGGAGGGTGTCGACCTGCCCCTGGTGGTCGTCGTCCGGCGCCGGAGCCAGGTCGATGTGCAGTCGGTTCTTGACGGTCTTGTCCTCGGGAACCGGGACGAACACCCAGCCCTGGGGCAGCTGTTCGCGGGGGACCGTGCCCTCGAGCTGCTCGGAGCCCGGGGGAGCGATGACCACTTCGTCCTCGGCCTCGAACACGACGGGCCAGGCGAGGGTCTCGGCCCACCACCGCGCGAGCGCGTGCGGGTCGTGGCTGTCGACGACGATCGAGTACCAGCGGAGTGCCATGCGGGTCAGTATGGCCGTTCTCCACAGGTCGTGTCCGGGTCTTCTGCCGGGTCGGTACCCGTCGGTAGCCTGATCGCATGGACACACCCCAGGCCCCGGCTGCTGACAGCCACGACCGCATCCGCGTCCGGGGTGCGCGTGAGAACAACCTGCGGGACGTCGACGTCGACCTGCCGAAGCGCCGGTTGACCGTCTTCACCGGGGTCTCCGGTTCCGGCAAGAGCTCGCTGGTCTTCGCGACCGTCGCTGCCGAGTCACAGCGCATGATCAACGAGACCTACAGTGCCTTCCTGCAGGGCTTCATGCCGTCGGTCGGACGCCCGGACGT
Source organism: Curtobacterium sp. VKM Ac-2922 (assembly GCF_022815645.1). Classification (GTDB taxonomy): domain Bacteria; phylum Actinomycetota; class Actinomycetes; order Actinomycetales; family Microbacteriaceae; genus Curtobacterium. The sequence goes on from NZ_JALGRO010000009.1 coordinate 37,491, forward strand.
CGACGTGCTGGACGGCCTGACGACGGCGATCGTCGTCGACCAAGAACGCATCGGCGCCGACCCGCGGTCCACCGTGGGGACGGTCACGGACGCCAGCGCGATGCTCCGGGTGCTGTTCAGTCGTCTGGGGCAGCCGCACATCGGCGGGCCGAACGCGTTCTCGTTCAACCTGGCGACGGTCACCGCCGGTGGCGCGATCACCGTGCAGCGCGGTCTCGACGCCAAGGCCGAGAAGGTCTCGTTCAGTCGCCTGGGCGGGATGTGCGCGCGGTGCGAAGGCCGGGGGAGCGTGTCGGACATCGACCTGACCCAGCTCTTCGACGACAGCCGGGCCCTGTCCGACGGAGCCCTCACGATCCCCGGGTACGGCACCGACGGGTGGAACGTCCGGCTGTACGCCGAGTCCGGGTACTTCGACCGTGACAAGCCGATCCGCGACTTCACGCCGCAGGAGCTGCAGGACTTCCTGTACCACGAACCGGTCAGACAGAAGATCGCCGGCATCAACATGACCTACGAAGGGCTCGTGCTCCGGGTCCGGCGCTCGTTCCTGCAGAAGGACCGCGGCGCGATGCAGCCACACATCCGGGCGTTCGTCGACCGTGCTGTGGCGTTCACCACCTGTTCGGACTGCGACGGCACGCGGTTGAACGACGTCGCGCGCTCGTCGAAGATCGCGGGCAAGAGCATCGCCGACGTCAGCGCGATGCAGGTCACCGACCTCGCCACGTGGTTGCACGCACTGGACGAACCCTCGGTCCGGCCGTTGCTGGACGGACTCCGTGACGCGGTCGACTCGTTCGTCGAGATCGGCCTCGGTTACCTGTCGCTCGACCGTCCGACCGGCACGCTCTCCGGGGGCGAAGGGCAGCGCGTCAAGATGGTCAAGCACCTCGGATCGGCCCTGAGCGACGTCACCTACGTGTTCGACGAACCGAGCACCGGTCTCCACCCGCACGACATCGAGCGGATGAACCGCCTGCTGCTGCGCCTGCGGGACAAGGGCAACACCGTCCTGGTGGTGGAACACAAGCCCGAGGTCATCGCGATCGCCGACCACGTCGTCGACCTCGGTCCTGGTGCCGGCACCGGCGGTGGAACGCTCTGCTACCAGGGCTCCGTCGACGGGCTGCGGGGGAGCGGGACCGTCACGGGCGTCCACCTCGACGACCGCGTCGCCGTCAAGGCCTCGGTCAGGACTCCCACCGGCGTGATCGAGATCCGCGGTGCCGACCGGCACAACCTGCACGTGGTGGACGTCGACGTCCCGCTCGGCGTGCTGACCGTGGTGACGGGCGTCGCCGGGTCCGGCAAGAGCACGTTGATCCACGGTTCGCTGTCGCCGCGGGACGATGTCGTCGCGATCGACCAGAGCGGGATCAAGGGCTCGCGGCGCAGCAACCCCGCGACCTACACCGGGCTGCTCGAGCCGATCCGCAAGGCCTTCGCCAAGGCCAACGGCGTCAAGCCCGCACTGTTCAGCGCAAACTCCGAGGGGGCCTGCCCGGTCTGCAACGGCGCCGGGGTGATCTACGTCGACCTCGGCATGATGGCCGGGATCTCCACCACGTGTGCGGAGTGCGACGGCAAGCGCTTCGATGCGTCCGTGCTCGAGTACCGACTGGGTGGCAAGGACATCAGCCAGGTCCTGGCCATGCCGGTCGCCGAGGCCGAACAGTTCTTCGCCGCAGGGGAGTCGCGCATCCCGGCCGCCCACGCGATCCTGCAGCGTCTGGTCGACGTCGGACTCGGGTACCTGACGATCGGTCAGCCCCTGACGACGCTGTCCGGTGGTGAACGGCAGCGCCTCAAGCTCGCGACGCACCTGGGCGAACCCGGGGGCGTCATCGTGCTCGACGAACCGACGACCGGCCTGCACCTGGCCGACGTCGCACAGCTGCTCGCGCTGCTCGACCGACTCGTCGATGCCGGCAAGAGCGTCATCGTGATCGAGCACCACCAGGCCGTGATGGCCCACGCCGACCGGATCATCGACCTGGGCCCGGGTGCCGGCCACGACGGCGGCCGGATCGTCTTCGAGGGCACGCCCGCCGAGCTCGTCGCGGCCCGGTCGACGCTCACTGGGCAGCACCTGGCCGCCTACGTCGGCGCCTGACCACCGGCAGGCGCGCGTCGCACCCACGGGCGGACATCGCGCACCGGCGCGCCGGGGCGCGATGTCCGCTGCGGGGTGCGAAGCCAGCGGACGCCGCGACGCGAGCGCACGGACGGAGCCGACCGGCCGCCGCGGACCGGTCAGACCGCCGGACCGGAGGCTCCGCGCACGACCGACGCCGAGCCTCCAGCCCGTCATCGGTCCCAGGACCGCGCGCGTAGCGTCCCGCGCATGACGTACAGCCAGCCAGACCCTTCGGAAGAGACCACCCAGAGCGACGCTCCCGAGCAGCCCGACACCGACACCGACGCGGTGGAGGAATCCAGACGCGAAGACGCAGCGCTCGAGATCGACGCGGACGACGTCCCGACCTCGGACGCCTGAACCACGCGTTCGCACAACCGGGAGCACCCGGCACCACGATCATCCACGGTGTCGCGTGCTTCTCGTTGTTCGAGCACCGACAAGCACCGACAAGCACCGACGAGCCGCGCTGGCCGGATCGACGTGTGCGCCGATAATGCATATTATGTCAGCTCACGCTCATCTGAGTCTCCGCCAAACCAGCTGACACTGCCGCGGCTGACCTGAATCGACCGCGTTGCGAGACACCCGTCGATCGCCTGATGCAGCGGTGAGTACCACTGGACTGAGATTCTTCCTGAACTCCTCTTGACGTGAAACGTATCCGGTGAGATGTTGGCTACGACACGGCACTACGCCGACCACCACAGGTGCTGAACCCCGCTTCAGCACCGTCAGCGTCGCGGTGTGTGGCAGCAGCCTGTCCCTTCTCTCTGCTAGGAGCTCGACTGATGAAGCACATGCTCGATCTGCAAGCCCTCCGGGGCGGCAATCCCAGCCGCGACGGGGTGAACTCCACCCCGACCATCGTCATCAGCACAGTGAGCCTGTCCGTCTGCATCAGCAGCACGCTCAGCGCTGCGCTCTGCACACCATGAACACGCGGCGGCCCCGGTACACGTACCCGTGGGTGGGCGCGGCTACCTGGGCCGCCGCCACCGTCACGGTCACCTTCCTCGCGGTACGCACCCCACCCGGCATCCTGAGCTTGGACCGACAGGACGGCGAACCCATCACCATCGGACGCAACAGCCTCGCGGCGATCGCACCAGCACTCGTTGGCGTCTGCGGCCTGATCGTGTTCATCGCGTTCGCGGTGCGTACTGTCCTCAATCGGCGGTTCCCGTTGGTTGCACTGCCAGCTGTGTTCCGCGCGCTCCGTGCCGATGCCGCTGTCGTTGTTCTCAGCGCGTGCGCTCTCATGATGATCCAGCTGGTCCAGAACATGGCCGAGGACGGGACACTCTCCTCCAAGGCTCTCGTTGTCGCAGTCCGGATCCTTGCCGTGGGACTCGCCGTCGGCGGTGCCCTCTTCACCGCCGGGGTCTGTCGTGGATTCAGTCAGGAGGACCTGCACTACGCGCCGCAGTTCGTTGGCGCGGTCGGGATCACAGGCGCCGGGGTGCTCGGCCTCGCGGTCAGCGTGACCGACAACCTCGCAGCGACAGTGATCACGGCCGCGATAGCCGCCCTCTCGGGGGCATTCACCAGCCTTGTGCTCTCCATCCGCAACCTCGCCCGCCATGAACGCGAACACCCACCTGGCTCCGTGCACTGAGTCGTTCGAACGCCCACCTATGGAATCGGGTCATGTCCCGGTCATCGTCGCGATCAGAACCACCATCGTGTCCGGTCAGCTCCCAGGCAGTCGGACCTCATCACGGTGCCGGCGGGTAGCGGCAGAGCGTGGCGAGTCCCCCTTCGCGGCGTTGCACCACCCGGACAATCCCGAACCTCCCCTCCATCCGCGATCCCCACAAGCCGAACGATCCGCGCAGCAGCGTCTCCGTGGCCGCCACTCAACGAGGGAGCACACTGGCGCTCACCCGCAGACATGCGTGACGGTCGCTCCCTCCCCCAGATCCGATCATGTCGTCTTCGAGATCGCCCGGACCACCCGGTCGACGAAGGCACTGCCTGCGGCCATGGTGAACGGACTCCGGGGGCTCAGCAACGGCAGCTGCAGCGGAGCCCCACCATCGAGTGTGCCGGTCAGCGCGGCAACCGTGACCGACGACACCGTGGCGGTGCCGATCCCGACGTCCCGCAGCTGGTGGGTGACCTCGCCGCATCGGCGAACACCGAACGTCCCGCGTTTCCACACGGTGAACCCTCCTGCCGCGAACACCAAGCTCGCGGTGTAGCTCCGTCGGAGTTCGTCGTCGAGCTGCAACGTGGCCCGGGTCGTGGGCAGCACGATGACGTCGACGATGAGACTCTCCGGGAACATGGCCTCGAGCCTCCGTCGCCGACGACGGTGGGGAACCGCGCTCAGGAACCCGAACACCGCGAGCGCGCACGGGGCCGCGACCAACAGGACGAGTGACGTGCGCGATCCACCGGGGTCGTCGGCGTACCCTCCGATGGCGTTCACCAACAGGGCGGCTCCGCCGATCGTGGAGAGCAGCACCCCCAGGGCGTACGGTGCGAACGCACTCGGTCGTTCGTGGTGTGGCATCGTCGGCGCGCCTTCAGTCTTCCGTCCAGTGCGACGGCCGCGCGAACCCCTCGGGCAACCGCGTGCGCGTGTCCCCCCGGGCGCTGTTGACCTGCGGCTGCGTCAGGTAGACCGCGCCCACCAGATCCGCGCCGGACAGGTCGGCCCCGCGCAGGTCCACGCCGAGCACGTCGCACCGACCCAGCTGCGCATCGCGCAGGTCTGCGCCGATGGCGATGCTGCCGCGGAGCGACTGGCCGCGCAGGTCAGCGCCGCGCAGGGCGGCTCCCGCCAGGTCGCTGCCAGGACCACGCACCCGGCTCCCCTGGGCCCGCACAGCTGTAGACCCACCACGGACCGCACCCGACCGCGCGATCTCGCTCGCCTCGACCAGCAGCGCCCGCGCCGCGTCGTACTCCGCATCGACGTCGAGCGCCGTCAGCGTCTCCGGATCCGCATCGCTCAGCGCCCGTACCCGGTCGAACGCCGACGTCCACGGTGCCGGGTCACGCGACCCCGACACCAGCCGGATCGCCTCGTCGAGGTACCACAGCAGCTCGTGCAGCCGTCGCACGACCGGGAACACCGCGAACATGGCGGTGCGGGTTGCCGGGTCGTCGCGCCACGACCGCTCGGCGAAGGTCGAGCGCGACACCTTCTGTCCGGCGCCGAAGCAGTCGAACACCGTGCACCCGGCGAACCCCCGGTCGCGCAGGTGCGGGTGGATGCGGCAGCCGTCCTGGTCGTCGAGGTTCGTGCAGGGCTCGCCCGCGTCCTTGTCGAACGGGAAGTCCGCCGACTTCGCGAACGCCAGCGCGACGCAGCACAGACCGAAGCAGTTCGCGCAGTCGGCGCCCAGGTCCTCGCGGCGGCCGAGTTCGACGCGGGTCCGTGTCACGGTGTCACCCGGCGCACGGTGTCACCGGGCGTCCAGCACGGCGACGGTCATGCCGGCCGACGTGGCGGGACGGTCCATCGCCGCCAGCGCCGCGGGCAGCTCGTCGAAGGTGATCGTCTGCCCGATCGTGGCGTCGAGCCGCAGCCGTCCGGCGACGATGTCGTCGAGCATGGCGGCGTACTCCCCCACGGAGATGCCGTGGCTGCCGAGCAGTTCGAGTTCCTCGCCGATGACCCGGCCCATCGGGATCGCCGGGGCTGCCTCGTCGTCGAGCAGCAGTCCGACCTGCACGTGCCGTCCACGAGGGCGGAGCGTCGCCACGGCGGTGACCGAGGTCGCCCGGCTGCCGAAGGCGTCGACGGAGACATGCGCTCCCCCGTCGGTCAGCCGCCGGACCTGGTCGACGGCGTCCGGCCCGGACGCGACCGTGGTGGCGCCGAGGGCCCGGGCGCGCTCGAGGGCTCCGGGTGAGACGTCGACCGCGATCACGTGTGCGCCGGCTGCGACGGCGACGATGATCGCCGACAGTCCGACGCCCCCGCACCCGACCACGACGACGTGCTCCCCCGCTGCTACCCGACCCCGGGCGTGCAGCGCGTGGTAGGCGGTGCCGAAACGGCAGCCGAGCCCGGCGGCGTCGACGAACGGCACCGCATCGGGCAGCGTGACGAGGTTCACGTCGGCGTGCGGCACGACGAGCTCCTCGGCGAAGGACCCGGATAGCGTGAACCCCGGCTGCTGCTGGTTGGTGCACACCTGGGTGGCACCGGACCGGCACTGGTCGCAGGTGCCGCAGGCGAAGACGAACGGCGCGGTGACCCGGTCCCCCACGGCGTGCGCACGGACCGCGTCGCCGGTGGCGATGACGGTGCCGGCGAACTCGTGCCCCGGCACGTGCGGCAGGTGGACCGAGTCGTCGTGTCCGCGCCAGGCGTGCCAGTCGCTCCGGCACACGCCCGTGGCGGCGACGCGGACGACCACGCCGTCGGCGTCGCACACGGGACGGTCCATCTCGACGACCTCGGGAGTGGCACCGAACTCGGAGTAGCTGACTGCGCGCATCCGCTCATCCTGCCACCGAAGCGCGGCCCGCCCCAGCCGGGTCGGCGGCACCGACCAGCACGCCGAACTAGGATCGGAGCATGTCCCCCACCGCGGTCCGCCGCAGCGTCCGGATGTCCGTCGTGGCGATCGTCGTCGCACTCACCAGCCTGGTCGTCGCCGATCGTGCCGACGCGCACTCCGCCCTCATCGCCAGCACCCCGGCCGACGGTCAGACCCTCACCGAGCCGATCGACCGCGTCGACCTGACGTTCTCCGAGGCGCCGCTCACCGGCCTCGACGCCGGTCTGCGCATCGAGGTGCGCGACGCCGCCGGACAGGACGTCTCCACCGGCGAGGTACTGGTCGACGGCACGACGATGTCGAAGGCCGTCACCCCCGACAACGGTGCCTACACGGTGCTGTGGCGGTACGTCTCCCCCGACGGGCACCCGATCACGGGGCAGCTCGGCTTCACGGTCGCGCTGCCGGAAGCGGCGCCGACGAGCACGCCGAGCGCGTCGGCCGGACCCGGCTCCACTGCGACCGAGACGGACGTGACGATCGAGGCCACCGCGGAGCCGACCGCCGACGACGACACCCCGGTTCCGGTCGCCCCGGCGCTGTGGGCCGGCGGCGGCGCACTCGTGCTGCTGGCAACGGTCGTGGTCATCGCCGCGTCGCGCCGCCGTCGCGCGCCCGACGAGGACTGACGCGGGCACCGACCCAGCCCCGACTCACCGCGGAACCGACAGCGTCACCGACGCACGCCCCACCGGACGGGAGGCTCGGTGCCGGCCAGCACCGCGCCTCCCGTCCGCCCCGACGTCAGTACGCGACCCGGCCGTTCCGGTCGTGCAGCTCACCGGTCGGGCCGTCGGCCACCAGCGTCGCGAGCGCGACGGTGGCATCGGTGCCCTCGGTCACGGTCTGGTGTCCACCGAAGCCGTTGAACTCGGTCGCGGTGTACCCGGGGTCGCTCGCGTTGATGCGGAAGCTCGGCAGGTTCTTCGCGTACTGCACGGTCAGGACGATCACCGCGGCCTTCGACGCGGCGTACGGGATCGACGGCACGGCGAACTCGTCGTGCCCCGGCGTGGTGAGCCACCGGGCGAACCCGACCCCGGACGCGACGTTGACGATCACCGGTGCGGACGACGCACGCAGCACGGGCAGCGCCGCCTGCGTGACGCGCACGATCCCGGTGACGTTCGTGTCGAGCACCGACGCCATCGCGGCGGCGTCCAGGTCGTCGACGCCGAACGAGGTGCCGAGTACGCCGGCGTTGTTGACGAGGACGTCGAGCGACGGCAGCGACGCGACCGCGGCGTCGATGCTGTCCTGGTCGGTCACGTCGAGCTGGACGACGTGCGCGCCGAGGGCCCGGGCCTCGTCGCCGTTCGCGGTGTCACGCATGCCGGCGTACACGGTGTGGCCGGCCTCGATCAGGCGGCGGGTGGTCTCGAGCCCCAGGCTGCGGTTGGCTCCGGTGATGAGTGTCGTGGTCATGTGCCCACCATGCCCCGTCAGACCCGCCGCTCCCAGGTGCCCGTCGACGGTGGGACCCGGAGTACCACCCGACATCCGCTGTCGGGCGGCAGGATGGTCGCATGGACGAGTTCGCGACCGTGCTGCGCGCCTGGCGCGACCGCGTCACCCCCGAGGCGGTGGGGCTGCCCGCCGGCCCCGGTCGACGGACGCCGGGTCTGCGTCGCGAAGAGCTCGCGGCGCTCGCCGGTGTCAGCGTCGACTACGTCGTGCGGCTCGAGCAGGGCCGCTCGGTCAACCCGTCGCCCCAGCTGCTCGGTGCGCTGGCGACCGCGCTGCGCCTGACCACCGAGGAGCGTGACCACCTGTTCCGCGTCGCCGATGCCGCTCCGCCGTCGCGTGGTGTCGTGCCGCGGCACATCACCCCGGGCGTGCAGCGGTTGATCGACCGACTCGGCGACGTGCCGCTGGCGGTGTTCACGGCGACCCATGAGATCCTGCTGTGGAACGAGCTGTGGGCCGCGATGAACGGCGACCCCGCGCGGCTGGTCGGCCTCGACCGCAACCTGGTGTGGCGGTACTTCACGGCCGGCCACGAGGGCGTCGAGTACGACGACGACCACCACGAGGAGTTCTCCGGTGACCTGGTGGCCGACCTGCGCCTGGCGTTCGGCCGCTACCCCGGCGACCGGGCCCTGGCCGACCTGGTGGCACGGCTGCGTCGGGAGTCGCCGGAGTTCGAGCGGCGCTGGGCCGTCGCCCGGGTGGCCGAGCACCGGGCGAGCCGCAAGACCGTCCGGACGCCGGTCGGCGGCATCGAGGTCGACTGCGACACACTGACCGTGACCGGCGGCGACCTGCGCATCGTCGTCTACACCGTGGTGCCCGGGTCGGAGTCGGCCGCACGACTCGACCTGCTGCGCGTGACGGGACTGCAGCAGCTCACGCCCGGGTGAGCAGCAGCGACGCGTTCTGCCCGCCGAACCCGAACGCGTTGTTGAGCGCCGCCCGAATCGGCAGGGTCCTGGCGGTGCCGGACACCACGTCGAGGTCGACCGCCGGGTCCTGGTGCTGCAGGTTGCGCGTCGGTGGCACGATCCCGGTCTCGAGGGACCGGACGGTCAGGATCGTCTCGACCGCACCGGCCGCGCCGAACATGTGCCCGATCGCGCTCTTCGGCGCCGTGACGACGGCACCGCGCCCGACGACCCGGGCGATCGCCGCCGCCTCGCTCGCGTCGCCGACCGGGGTGCCGGTGGCGTGGGCATCGACGTGGTCGACGTCGCTGCCGGTCAGCCCACCCATGCGCAGCGCCTGGGTCATCGCGCGCTCCTGCCCGGAGCCGTCCGCCCGCGGTGCGGTGATGTGGAACGCGTCCGCGGTGATGCCCCATCCCGCCAGCACGGCGTGGACCCGGGCGCCGCGGGCCCGGGCGTGGGACGCACGCTCGAGCACCACGATGCCGGCACCTTCCCCGAGCACGAAGCCACGGCGGTCGCGGTCGAACGGGCGGGACAGCGTCGTCGGGTCGTCGCCGTTCGGCTTCGCGAGTGCCTGCGACTGCGCGAAGGACGCCATCGTCACGGGGGTCACCGCGGCCTCGGTCCCGCCGGCCACCACGACGTCGGCCTCGCCCGTGCGGATCAGCCGCGCCGCCATGGCGATGGCCTCGGCCCCCGACGCGCACGCCGACACGGTCGTGTACGCACCGGCGCGGGCGTCGAGCTCGATGCTGACCTGCGCCGCGGCGCCGTTCGCCATGAGCATCGGCACCGCCCGCGGGGAGACCCGGCGGGCGCCGTTGCGCCCGAGCTCGTCGTGCGCGTCCAGCAGCGTCTCGATCCCGCCGATCCCGGTGCCCAGCACGACGGCCAACCGCTCCGGGTCGACGTCGGGACGCCCCGCGTCCGCCCAGGCCTCGCCCGAGGCGACGAGCGCGAGCTGTTGGCTGCGGTCGAGGCGCTGCGCTCGCACCCGTCCGAGCGCCGCATCGGCGTCGAGCGCTGCGTCCGCCCCGACCCGGATCGGCACCGACGCCCAGAGGTCCCCCGGGCGGTCGAGCTCGTGCACGCCGGACCGGCCGGCGACCAGCGCGTCCCACAGCGGGTCGACGCCGTGGCCGAAGGGTGACACGGCGCCGAGGCCGGTGATGACGATGTCGTCGCGGTCCTGATTTGTATGCTGCACAAATTGAGTTGTACCACGTACAATTCGGGGATGGCAAGCACACGAGGTCAGGCCACCCGGGCGCGCATCCTGGCTGCGGCCGCCGACCTGCTGGCAGACCGGGGTGTCCGCGCGATGACCGTCGGTGACGTTGCACGGGCAGCGGGCGTGTACCCGAACCAGATCACGCACCACTTCGGGTCGAAGGACCGGCTGGTGGTCGACGCGGCCTTCGTCCGGTTCCTCCGCGACACGACGCGGCTGCAGGCTGCGGGGCGCCGCGCGTCCTCGCCCGAGGCCTTCCGCCAGGTCCTGGCCCGCACGGCCCTCGCGATGCCGTCGACCGGACTGCTGGTCGCCGCCCTCGGGACCGCGCAGGACGACGACGCACTGCGTGAGCGCACCGGCACGCTGCTGGCGGTGCTGTTCCGGCAGTCCGAGCGCTACCTCGAGCGGGTCGTCGCCGAGCACGACTGGACGAGCGAGCACGGGATCCCCCGCGACGCACGCACGTTCTGGAGCGCGGTGTTCGGTGCGGTGTTGTTCGCCACGGCCGGCGCCGTCGGGGGCCCCTCGGACGTCGACGTCGCGGCGACGATCAGCATCCGCTGACCGTCACCGCGACGGGGCCCGCGACCGGGCCTAGTGCTCGCCGAACCCCGACCGGACGAGGGCGTCCAGGGCGTCGACGGCGTCCTGCGCGTCGTCCCCGGTCGCCTCGATCGTCAGCGTCGCGCCCTTCGGCAGTGCCAGCGCCATGATGCCGAGCAGGCTCTTCGCGTCGACACCGTTGACGTGGACGGCGGCGTCGAAGCGAGCGGCCGTCTTGACGAACTCCGCCGCGGGCCGGGCGTGCAGGCCGGTCTCGTTGACCAGCTCGACGGTCGTGGACGCGGCCACGCGGGGACCGGTGGCGGTACCGGTCACCGGCACAGGTCCTGCTGTCTGGTCCGGACGGGAGGCTCCCCCCGCGTCCGCCTCGGACGCTGCGGCCGTGTCCGCGGCGGCCAGCACCGCCTGCACGTCGCCGCCGGTCTGGGCGGCGACGGCAGCCGCGACCGTGCCTTCGACGACCGGGGCGTCCGACACGTGGACGCGTGCCCGCAGGTCGTCGTCGAGGAAGTCGAGCGCGGTGTCGGTCGTCAGGTACGCCGAGCCGAGGTCGCACAGGACCACCACGGCGTCGGCGCTGGCGAGCTCGTCGATGCCGGCCGTGATCGCGTCGAACGAGGTGCCGATGCCGCCGTCGTCGGTGCCACCCGCGGCCACGAGCGGGACGTCCGCGGCCATCTGCCGGGCGAGTTCGACGGTCCCCGAGGCGATCGCCGCGCTGTGCGAGACGACCAGGATGCCGACGGTCACGCCGCGTCCACCGCGGCGCGGAGGATGTACGCGGTCGACTGCGCTCCGGGGTCGCGGTGGCCGACGGCGCGTTCGCCGAGGTAGCTCGCACGGCCCTTGTGGGCGACGAGCGGTTCGGTCGACTCGGCACCGGTGACCGCGGCGTCGGCTGCCGCCGCGAGGACCCGTTCCGGCGACTCCCCCGCACCCGCCGCGGTGGCCGCAGCGTCGACGGCCGGGGTCCAGGCGTCGATCATGGTCTTGTCACCGACGGCCGCCTTGCCACGCGAGACGACCCCGTCCCGAGCGGCCGTCAGCACGGCGACGAGCGTGTCGGCGTCCAGCTCGGTCGCGTCACCCGCGGCCTGGGCGGCCTTCAGGTACGCGGTGCCGAACAGCGGGCCGGCCGCACCGCCGACCGTGGAGATGAGTTTCGTCGCGACGGTCTTGAAGACCGCTCCCGGGGTGTCGAACGACCCGGCGTCGATCGCCTGCACGACGGCGCGGAAGCCCCGGTCGAGGTTCTCGCCGTGGTCACCGTCGCCGATCTCGCGGTCGAGCGTGACGAGCTCGGCCCGGTGCTCGTCGATCGTCGCGGCGGTGCGGCGTACCCAGTCGATGGCCCATGCGGTGTCGAGCGCCAATGCGTGTCCCTTCGTGCGCGGTGTGTCGGTCTCAGCGGCCCCAGCGCAGTGCCGGGGTCTCGACCGGAGCGTCCCAGAGCGTCAGCAGGTCGTCGTCGAGCACCGTGACGGTGATCGAGAAGCCCTGCATCTCGAGGGACGTGACGTAGTCGCCCACCAAGCTACGCGCGACCTCGAAGCCCCGGTCCGCCAGGACCTCGGCGGCGCGCCGGTAGACGATGTAGAGCTCGGACTCGGGCGTGCCGCCCATGCCGTTGACGAACAGCAGCAGGCGCGAGCCGGCCGGGGCGTCCAGGTCGGTCAGCACCGGCTCGAGCACGCGGTCGACGAGCTGGTCGACCGGGGCCATCGCGATGCGCTCGCGCCCCGGTTCGCCGTGGATCCCGATCCCGAGCTCCGCCTCGTCGTCGGCCAGGGTGAACGAGGGTTCGCCCGCGTGCGGGACCGTGCCGGGCGCGATCGCCAGGCCCATCGAGCGGGTGACCGCGTTGACGTGGCGGGCGACCGCCGCGACCGCGTCCAGGTCGTCGCCGCGTTCGGCGGCGGCGCCCGCGCACTTCTCGACGACGACCGTGCCCGCGACCCCGCGTCGGCCGGCGGTGTACAGCGAGTCCTGCACGGCGACGTCGTCGTCGACCACGACGGTCTCGACCCGCACGTCGTCCATGCCGGCGAGCTCGGCGGCCGTCTCGAAGTTGAGCACGTCGCCGGTGTAGTTCTTGACGATGTGCAGCACACCGGCACCACCGTCGACGGCCTTCGTCGCCGCGACGATCGGGTCCGGGGTCGGACTGGTGAAGACCGGGCCGGGAACGGCCGCGTCGAGCATGCCGACGCCGACGAACCCGGCGTGCAGGGGCTCGTGGCCGCTGCCGCCGCCGCTGACGATGCCGACCTTGCCCGCCACCGGGGCGTCGGTGCGGTGCAGGTGGATCGGGTCCTCGACCAGCACGACGTGACCGGCGTGCGCCGCGGCGAACCCGCGCACGGTCTCGATGACGACGTCCTGCGGGTCGTTGATGAGCTTCTTCATGAGCTGGCCTCCACGGGGTCTCCACACGCGGAACAGGTCAGCACACCGCCGACGTCGTCCGGAGTGCGGCCAATCTACAACGGGCGGGCGTTCCCTCGCGATGCACGTTCGTGCACCGCGGATCCCGTCCGCGACGGCCGCAGGGAGGGGCTGCGCACACCCCGCTTGCACGTTCGTGCAGATTCCCGTCGATCGCTCACGTGCCCGTCGCCCCGGGTGAAAACCCAGCAGTATGCTCGCCCCAATCACTCGATGGGGAGTGCCGGAGCAGCCCGGACCCCCTCTCACAGCACTGGAGGTCACCGATGGACGACATCGGCGTCAAGTTCCTGTCCGAGCTCGTCGGCACCGCGATGCTCATCATCCTGGGTGGCGGTGTGGTCGCAGCCGTCTCCCTCAAGAAGTCCAAGGGCTTCGGCGCCGGCTTCCTCATGGTCACGATCGGCTGGGGCTTCGCCGTCTTCGCCGGTGTGACCGTGTCGTACAAGTCGGGCGGTCAGCTCAACCCGGCCGTCAGCCTGGCCCAGGCCATCCTCGGCAACATCACCGTCGGCGAGATGTTCCTCTTCTGGCTCGCCCAGCTCATCGGTGCGGTCATCGGTGCCGTCATCGTCTGGCTCGCCTACAAGCAGCACTTCGACGAAGAGCCCGACCCCGCCGCCAAGCTCGGCGTGTTCTCGACCGGCCCCGCGATCCGCTCGTACGGCTGGAACCTGGTGACCGAGATCGTCGGCACCTTCGTGCTGGTCTTCGTCGTCATCGCCTTCACCAACGGCAAGACCCCCTCCGAGCTCGGCGCGATCCCCGTCGCCTTCCTCGTGATCGCGATCGGTGTCTCCCTCGGTGGCCCGACCGGCTACGCGATCAACCCGGCCCGTGACCTCGGCCCGCGCATCGCCCACGCTTTCCTGCCCATCAAGGGCAAGGGCTCGAGCGACTGGGCCTACGCCTGGGTCCCCGTCGTCGGCCCGCTCGTCGGTGGCGCCATCGCCGCCGGGCTGTCGTACGCGCTCCTCCCCCTCGCCTGACCCCCACCCGCCAACGGCGGCCGGACCCATCGTCGGGTCCGGCCGGCACCGAACACCCGTAAGGAGCACCCATGGCCGACTACATCGTCGCCATCGACCAGGGCACGACCAGCACCCGAGCCATCGTCTTCGACCACTCCGGTTCGATCATCTCGGTCGGACAGAAGGAGCACGAGCAGATCTTCCCGCGTGCCGGTTGGGTCGAGCACGACCCGTCCGAGATCTGGGACAACACCCGTGAGGTCATCGGCCAGGCCCTGTCCCGCGCCGACATCACCCGCCACGACGTCGCGGCGGTCGGCATCACCAACCAGCGCGAGACCGCGGTCGTGTGGGACAAGACCACGGGCAAGCCGGTCTACAACGCGATCGTCTGGCAGGACACCCGCACGCAGTCCATCGTCGACAAGCTCGCCGACGGTGACACCGACCGCTACAAGGCGATCGTCGGCCTGCCCCTGGCGACCTACTTCGCCGGCACGAAGATCATGTGGATCCTCGAGAACGTCGAGGGTGCCCGTGAGAAGGCCGAGGCCGGGGACCTGCTCTTCGGCACGACCGACACCTGGGTCCTCTGGAACCTGACCGGTGGCGTCGACGGCGGCGTGCACAAGACGGACGTCACGAACGCCTCGCGCACCCTGTTCATGGACCTCGAGACGCTGCAGTGGCGTGACGACATCCTCGCCGACTTCGGTGTCCCGAAGTCGATGCTCCCCGAGATCGTCAGCTCCTCCGAGGTCTACGGCCACGTCGAGTCGTCGAACCTGCTGCGCGAGGTCCCGATCGCGGGCATCCTCGGCGACCAGCAGGCCGCGACGTTCGGTCAGGCCGCCTTCGACAAGGGCGAGTCGAAGAACACGTACGGCACCGGCAACTTCCTGATCTTCAACACCGGCACGGACATCGTCCGCTCGGAGAACGGGCTGCTGACCACGGTCGGCTACAAGCTCGGCGACCAGGACACGCACTACGCGCTCGAGGGATCGATCGCCGTCACCGGCTCGCTGATCCAGTGGCTGCGCGACAACCTCGGCATCATCGGCAGCGCCCCGGAGGTCGAGGCCCTGGCCAAGACCGTCGAGGACAACGGTGGCGTCTACTTCGTCCCGGCGTTCTCGGGTCTGTTCGCGCCGTACTGGCGTCCGGATGCGCGTGGTGCCCTGGTCGGCCTCACGCGGTACGTCAACAAGGGGCACATCGCCCGCGCCGCGCTCGAGGCGACGGCACTCCAGACCCGCGAGGTCCTGGACGCCGTCAACGCCGACTCCGGTGTGGACCTGACCGAGCTCAAGGTCGACGGCGGCATGACCGCCAACGACGCACTCATGCAGTTCCAGGCGGACATGCTCGACGTGCCGGTCGTCCGACCGGTCGTCGCCGAGACCACCGCGCTCGGTGCCGCCTACGCGGCCGGTCTGGCAGTGGGCTTCTGGGCGAACCTCGACGAGCTCCGTGCCAACTGGCAGGAAGACCGTCGCTGGGAGCCGCAGCTCGACGCCGCCGAGCGCGAGCGCACGCTGCGCCTGTGGAAGAAGGCCGTCACGAAGACCTTCGACTGGGTCGACGAGGACGTGCAGTAGTCCTGCACTGAACCGCACCGCACCGGGCCTCCGGTGTGTCGCCGGTGCACCCCCTCGGGACGCCCTGGTCGTGCTGCTGCTGCTGGCCTGGGAACGCCCATGCCGCGCGCCCGGCTACTGCTGTGCCGGGGCGGCACCGACCCAGTCGGCGAGCTTGCGCTCGGCCGCGCCGGAGTCGATGGCCTGGGCGGCCACCGTGAGCTGTTCGCGGAAGCGCTGCAGGATCGGCCGGTCCCACTCGGCCGGGTCCTCGGCCAGGCGGAAGGACACCAGGCCGGCTGCCGCGTTGAGCAGCACGATGTCGCGGACGGGGCCGGTCTCGCCGGCGAGCACCCGACGGACGATCGCGGCGTTCTCGGCCGGCTCACCGCCCAGCAGGTCCGAGGTCACGGCGCGGGCGATGCCGAGGTCGCGCGGGTCGAGGTCGTGCTCGGTGACGCGGCCGCCGGTGACCTCCCAGATGTGGCTGTGACCCGTGGTGGTCAGCTCGTCGAGGCCGTCGTCGCCGCGGAACACCAGGGCCGTCGCGCCGCGGGTCTGGAACACGCCGGTGATGATCGGCACCAGCTCGAGCTGGGCGACGCCGACCGCGTTCGCTTCGCACCGCGCGGGGTTGACGAGCGGGCCGAGGAAGTTGAACACGGTCGGCACCCCGATCTCACGGCGCACCGGAGCGGCGTGGGCGAACCCGGGGTGGAACGCGCTGGCGAAGGCGAAGGTCAGTCCGACGCGCCGGAAGGTGTCCGCAACACGCGTCGCGTCCATCGACAGGTCGAGCCCGAGCGCGGCGAGCACGTCGCTCGAACCGGACTTCGACGAGCTCGCGCGGTTGCCGTGCTTGACGACGGGCACACCGGCTGCGGCGATCACGATCGCGGCCATCGTCGAGACGTTGACCGTGCCGACGACGTCCCCGCCCGTGCCGACGATGTCGAGCGCCATCGGGTCGACGTCCAGCGGGACGGCGGCGTCGAGGATGGCGTCGCGGAAGCCGACCACCTCGTCGACGGTCTCGCCCTTGGCGCGGAGGGCCACCGCGAAGGCCGCGATCTGCGCCTGCGTGGCCTGTCCGCGGACGATCTCCTCCATGGCCCATGTGGACTGCCTGATCGACAGGTCCTCGCGCGCCATGAGGGCGCTGATGACGGCGGGCCAGGTCAGGAGGTCGGACATGACCTCGATCGTAGTGTTTTCGAACGACCCGCCAGTTGGCTGGCAAAACACTGTCGGTGGTTTCGGCCATAATGGACGTTGTGACAAGCACCCCTCTCTCCAGACCAGCCAGCGGTACGGTCCTCAACAGGCCGAACCCCGTTGCCGTGGGGACGATCGTGTGGCTCGGCAGCGAGGTCATGTTCTTCGCTGGCCTGTTCGCGATCTACTTCACGCTGCGCAGCACCTCCCCCGAGCTCTGGGCGACCGAGACGTCCCACCTCGAAGTGCCCTTCGCGTCGGTCAACACGATCGTGCTGGTGCTGTCCAGCTTCGCTTGCCAGTTCGCGGTCTTCGCTGCCGAGCGGTTCCAGGTGCACCGCACCAGCTGGAAGCCGACCGACTGGGGCATGACGGAGTGGTTCTTCGTCACGTACTGCATGGGCGCACTGTTCGTCTGCGGCCAGATCTTCGAGTACGCCAACCTGTGGCACGAGGGCATCACGCTCTCCTCGAGCGCCTACGGCTCCGCGTTCTACTTCACCACCGGGTTCCACGGACTCCACGTGACCGGCGGGCTCATCGCGTTCCTCCTGACCCTGGGCCGCGGCTTCGCTGCCAAGAACTTCGGTCACAAGGAAGCCACCACCGCGATCGTCGTGTCGTACTACTGGCACTTCGTCGACGTGGTCTGGATCGGCCTCTTCGCCGTCATTTACCTTCTCAAGTAGGAAACGGACAGCACCCACAGCATGTTCAACAGAACCAAGAACAAGAAGGGCCGTCGCTCGCCGATGGCGACCGTCTCGCTCATCGTCGTCGGTCTCATGACCACCGGCGGGGCGTACGCGCTGTTCAGCTCGTCGGCCAACGCGGACGACAGCGTCAGCACGGTCGCGGCGTCGAGCCAGTCCCAGGTGAACCAGGGCGAGAAGCTCTTCGCCTCGAACTGCGCGACCTGCCACGGCCTGTCGGCGCAGGGCACGGGTGAAGGCCCCTCGCTCATCGGTGTCGGTGCGGCGTCGGTCGACTTCCAGGTCGGGACCGGTCGCATGCCGATGGCAGCATCGGGCCCGCAGGCCGAAGAGAAGCCGTCGCAGTTCACCAACGAGCAGGTCGACCAGCTCGCGGCGTACGTCGCCTCGCTGGGCCCCGGTCCCGCCGTGCCGTCCACCTCGCTGACCAAGGGCGGCGGTGACGCTGCCGAGGGTGCCGAGCTCTTCCGCATCAACTGCGCCATGTGCCACAACGTGGCCGGCGCCGGTGGCGCGCTGACCGAGGGCAAGTACGCGCCGAAGCTCACGGACGTCTCCGGCAAGCACATCTACGAGGCCATGCTCACCGGCCCGCAGAACATGCCGGTGTTCAACGACCTGAACATCACGCCGCAGCAGAAGGCCGACATCATCACGTACCTCAAGTACGTGCAGGACAACTCCTCGCCCGGCGGCTTCGGCCTCGGTGCCATCGGTCCGGTGGCCGAGGGTCTGTTCATCTGGATCTTCGGACTGGGCGCGGTCGTCGCGATGACCGTCTGGCTCACCGCGAAGTCCAACTGATCGTCCGTGTCGCACGACACTGAAGGGAACACCATGGCAGAGCACGACGACGAGGCAGTGACCTCGTCCTCGGCTGTCGAGAAGCACGACTCGACGGAGCCGGTCGGCACCGCGGTCCTGCCCGCGGAACCGTTCGAGAACCCGGGCGAGCCGCCGCACCGCGCGCGTCGCACCGACGTCGACCCCAAGAAGCAGCGCCTGGCCGAACGTCAGGTCGCCACGTTCTTCTACCTGTCGATCGTGGGCAGTGTCCTGTCGATCGCCGCGTACGTCGCGTTCCCGATCCGTTCGGACGACTTCGGCACGGTCCGCAGCGCCAACCTGTGGCTGGGCCTGTCCATCTCGCTCGCCCTGCTCGCGCTGGGCCTGGGCGCGGTCTACTGGTCGAAGTCGCTCGTCAGCGACCGCGAGATCACCGAGATGCGCCACCCCACGCGTGGCACCGAAGCGACTCGGGCGAAGGCCGTCGAGGCCTTCCAGCTCGCCGACAAGGAGTCCGGCTTCAGCCGTCGCAAGCTGATCCGCAACTCGATGATCGGTGCGCTCGTCGCGTTCCCCCTGCCCGGCATCGTGCTCGTGCGTGACCTCGCACCCGCTGCCGACCCGAACGAGCTGCTCCGCCACACCATGTGGGCCAAGGGCACGCGGCTCACGAAGGACCCGACGGGTCTCCCGATCAAGGCGTCCGACGTCACGATCGGCTCCGTCTTCCACGTCATCCCCGACGGTCTCCTCGACAAGGAGCACATGCTCGAGGAGAAGGCGAAGGCCGCGGTGCTCCTCATGCGCCTCGACCCGAAGGACCTCAACCCCTCGAAGGGTCGTGAGAACTGGGGGTACGACGGCATCGTCGCGTACTCCAAGATCTGCACCCACGTCGGTTGCCCGGTCGCGCTCTACGAGCAGCAGACGCACCACCTGCTGTGCCCCTGTCACCAGTCCACCTTCGACGTCTCGAACAACTGCGACGTCATCTTCGGCCCGGCGGCACGCCCCCTCCCCCAACTTCCGATCGCGATCGACGACGACGGCTACCTGGTTGCGCAGAGCGACTTCCACGAGCCGGTCGGACCGTCATTCTGGGAGCGTGAACGCTGATGACCAGCACCACCACCACGAGCGCACCGACGACCAGCACCACCAAGCCGGCACCGGAGCGTGGATCCCGCATCATCGGCGGGGTCGCCAACTACATCGACGAGCGCACCAGCATCTCCGGGTTGGTGAAAGAGGTCGGGCGCAAGATCTTCCCCGACCACTGGAGCTTCATGCTCGGTGAGGTCGCGCTCTACTCGTTCGTCGTGATCCTGCTCTCGGGCACGTTCCTGACGTTCTTCTTCGGCGCCTCGATGACCGAGGTCGTCTACAACGGCTCCTACGTGCCGCTCAAGGGCGTCGAGATGTCCACGGCGCTGCAGTCGACGCTGAACATCTCGTTCGACATCCGCGGTGGGCTCTTCGTCCGGCAGATCCACCACTGGGCAGCCCTGCTGTTCGTGGCCTCGGTGATGCTGCACATGGCCCGCGTGTTCTTCACCGGTGCCTTCCGCAAGCCGCGCGAGCTCAACTGGGTCTTCGGCTTCGTGCTGTGGATCCTGGCCATGGCCGAGGGCTTCACGGGCTACTCGCTCCCCGACGACCTGCTCTCCGGCAACGGTCTGCGCATCATCGTCGGCATGATCGAGGGCGTGCCGGTGATCGGCGTCTGGATCGGCTACATCCTGTTCGGTGGTGAGTTCCCCGGAACCGCCATCGTGGGCCGCCTGTACACGCTCCACATCCTGTTGCTGCCCGCCATCCTGGTGGCGGTGCTCGGTGTCCACCTCGTGCTCGTCGTGATCAACAAGCACACGCAGTACGCCGGACCCGGCAAGACGAACGACAACGTCGTGGGTGTCCCGATCCTCCCGGCGTTCGCCGCGAAGGCCGGTGGCTTCTTCTTCATCGTCGCGGGCATCCTGGCCCTCATCGCGTCGCTGTTCACGATCAACCCGATCTGGAACTACGGCCCGTACGACCCGTCCCCGGTGTCCGCCGGTACGCAGCCTGACTGGTACATCGGCTTCGCCGACGGTGCGCTCCGTCTGGTGCCGCCGCACTGGGAGGTCGTGTGGTTCGGCTACACGGTGTCGTTCAACCTGCTGGTGCCGATCGCGGTCCTCATGGGCCTCATCGTGGCGATGTTCGTCTACCCGTTCGTCGAGGCCTGGGTCACCGGGGACAAGCGTGAGCACCACATCGCTGACCGTCCCCGCAACGCCCCGACGCGTACGGCGTTCGGCGCAGCCGGTGTCACGCTCTACGCAAGCCTGTGGGCCGCGGCGAGCTCGGACATCATCGCGACGCACTTCATGGTGTCGATCGACCACGTGATCCACGTGATCCAGGCCACGACGGTCCTCGGTCCGTTCGTCGCCTTCTGGATCGCCAAGCGCGTCTGCCTGGCGCTGCAGAAGAAGGACCGCGAGATCGTGCTGCACGGCTACGAGTCGGGCCGCATCGTCCGCCTGCCGCACGGCGAGTACATCGAGGTGCACGAGCAGCTCGACGAGTACGAGCGCTGGAAGCTCCTGCAGTTCGAGGAGTACAAGCCGCTCATGATCCGTCCGAACGCCAAGGGACAGATCACGCCGGTGCAGAAGGTCCGTGCAGGTGTGTCGCGCTTCTTCTTCGAGGACCGCATCGCGCCGGTCTCGAAGACCGAGCTCGAGGCAGCACACGCCGCGCACCACGGCCCCGAGGTCGAGGGCGCGCACCAGGCACCCCAGGTCGGCCGGTAACACTTCTCGGCAAGAACGAACCAGCCCCTCGTCCACTTCGTGGTCGGGGGGCTGTTTCGTTCGCCTCATTTCGAGAAATGCCGCTTCCGGTTCATCTCCGGTTCAGGACTCTGTGTTGGACTGCTCCAGGACGATGTGGCAAGGTGTTGCACCGTGCACTCCCCCAGCGGGAGATCCTCTGCCGAGGAACCACCAACGGAATGAGAACCCGATGGACGCCCGGACGGCCGAACACCCCAGGCCGAACCACTTCCTGCTCCACCTCAGCGACACGCACCTGATCGCTGGTGATGGTGACCTGTACGGAGCGGTGGACTCCGCTGCGCGACTGCAGCAGATCATCGACGACATCGAAGCCTCGGGCGCCCGCCCGGAAGCGATCGTCGTGACCGGTGACGTCGCCGACAAGGGCGAGCCCGGTGCCTACGCTCGGGTGCGGCAGATCATCGAGCCGGCCGCGGAGCGCATCGGTGCCCAGGTCATCTGGGCGATGGGCAACCACGACGAGCGGGGCGCCTTCCGGCAGGAGCTCTTCGGCCTGCACCCCACGGACCGCCCCGTGGACTTCGTGTACGACGTCAACGGGCTGCGGGTCATCACGCTCGACACCAGCGTCCCCGGTGAGCACTACGGCATCGTGACGCCCGAGCAGCTCGACTGGCTCGCCGAGGTCCTGTCCGAGGCAGCGCCCCACGGCACGGTCCTGGCGATGCACCACCCGCCGGTCCCCAGCGTGCAGGACCTCACCGTTCTGGTGGAGCTCCGCGACCAGCGGTCGTTGGCCGAGGTCGTCGAGGGCTCCGACGTGCTGACGATCATCGCCGGTCACCTGCACTACTCGACGAGCGCCGTGTTCGCCGGCATCCCCGTCTCGGTCGCCAGCGCCACGTGCTACACGCAGGACCTCAACGAGTTCCAGCGCGGGACCCGCGGTCGTGACGGTGCTCAGTCCTTCAACCTGGTGCACGTGTACGGCCACAACGTGGTGCACTCGGTCGTGCCGATCGGGCAGTACGCCACGGTCGGCGAGCCGGTCTCCGCCGAGCAGACCGCCGCCAAGCTCGCGGCGGCCGGTGTCGTCATCCCCGCTGCGGTCGAGCCGGCTCCGGTCACGTCGAGCATCCCCGTCTTCACGCTCGACTCGGTGCCGGTCTCCCCCGTCCACCGCTGAGGCGCTGCGCCCGACGTCGGCCCGCGACCCGGACGTGTGCCGGTGGGGCGACGTGGTCGATGTCGTACGACAGCGGTGGTGTCGTACGGGCGGATGTGTGCCGGTGGGGCGACGTGGTCGATGTCGAACGACGCGATGGTGTCGCGCGGGCGGTATCCGCTGGCACCGCCCCCAGGGCCGGGCTCCGGCGCCGGGCTCGCAGGCTCGCCAGGAGCGCTCGAGCCGGCCGCTGACGCGCCCTAGACGCTCGGCCGCTCCCACGGTGCTGGGAAGGGGAAGTACCGCTCGAGGAAGTCGGTGACCTTCGTCATCCGCTCGTCGTCGCTGACCTCGGGGAAGCTGCCGTCGTTCAGGCAGAAGAAGTCGGCGTTGCGCTTCTTCACCAGGTCCTCGAGCTCGCGCAGACCCGCCACCATCGTCGTGTCGATGTACCGCACCGGCGCGTTCTCCTGCACGATGGCCCGACCCGTCAACAGCGCGTAGTAGTGGTAGAGCGAGTTCGTCACCGAGATGTTCTCGGCCGCGCGGAAGCGTGAGGCCGCCGTGGCGCGGAACTCGTCCGCGAACTCGTGTTCCATCTCGGTCATGATGCTGGCACGCAGGGGTGTGGGTGCGTGCTCGAGGTGGCGCGTGGTCACGGCGCCGAACCGCTGCTGCAGCAGACGACGGTTCACCCGGGCGGAGTTCTCGAAGCCGCTGCGTCGTGGGTTGTTCGAGCCGAGTCCGATCCTGGTGATCGCCACGATGAACTTGCTCACGGAGCCCGGGCTGAAGAACACCGACGGGTCGACCTGGCGCCCGAAGAACATGTCGTCGTTCGAGTAGATGAAGTGCTCGCTGATGCCCGGGATGTGGTGCAGCTGCGACTCGACGGCCTGCGAGTTGTGCGTGGGCAGCACGGACGGGTCGGCGAAGAACTCCTCGCTCCGCACGATCCGGACCCGCGGGTGGTCGGCCAGCCATTCGGGTGCCGGTGAGTCGGTGGCGATGTAGATCGTCCGGACCCACGGCGCGTACATGTAGACCGAGCGCAGCGCGTACTTCAGCTCGTTGATCTGCCGGAAACGGGCGGGTGCGTCGTCGCCCTCGCCCAGGACGGCTGAGGACTGCGCTGCCTGGCGTGCGCGCTGGTACTCGACGGCGTTGCCGTCGACCCACGAGAAGACGATGTCGATCGGGAACCGGATGTCCGACACGTGGTCGTCGAACATGTGCTCGACGGTCTGCCAGGTGCGGCCGTAGCGCTCGATGTCGACCAGGTCGAACTCCTCGATCGGCAGGCTGCGACGCATCAGGGCGTTCTCGACCGGTGCCAGGACCTCGGTCTCGGTCACCCGCCAGAACTCGAGCTGGACGCTGGTCTCGGCACCGTAGCGCAGCCGGCCGAGCGGCTCGAGACGGGGTCGGAACACCCGCAGGACGGGCTGGTCGACCGGCCCGAGCCCGTCGTCGACGACCAGGACGGCCGGTTCGCCCGGCGGCTTGGCGTAGAACGGTTCACCGACGGCGGCGTCCATGATCGCCGACTCGGCACGCTGGCGGTCGCGTTCGTCGATCGCGATGACGGGGCGCTGGTCGTTGCCCCGGATGAGCAGGTGGTCGACGTCGCCGGCGGTGAGCGCGTCGTCGAGGAACAGCAGGTCCTCGATCATCGACTGCTGCGGCGTGAGGTGGCCGTTCAGCAGCGTGAAACGGCCTTTGCGGAGGACGACGTCGGGCCGGTCGAGACCGCCGGAGGACGGTCGAGGGTTCAGCAGAGGACTCTCGGTCTCCGGCTTGGTCTCGTTGCTCATCCATGCCCATCTGATCAGGTGGTCGGACCCTGCGTCCGCCCCTGTGATCCTACCGGGCGGGGGTGTCGTGTGCTGATCGAGGGACCTTGACGGCGATGCCGACCACGATGAACACCGCAGCGGCCACGATCTGCAGCGCCGCCCACACCTGCCCCGGGATCGGGACGGTGACGAGCGGGTTCCAGCAGACGGCCACGGCGGCCGTCACCGCGATCGCCCACCACGTGCGACCCCGGAGCGCGAACACGAGCACGATGAGGGCCAGGACGGTGATCCCCCAGCGCACGGCGACGAAGGCGGGTGCGTCGAGCAGCGCCACGCAGGCGAGCAGCACGATCGCCGCCAGCAGTGACGGCGCGAGGGCCGGGCGGGTGTAGTCCGGCAGGTCCGGCTTCCCGCCACCGCGACCACGGGAGGCCGCAGCGCCGAAGGACGCGCCCGACCCAGCCGTCGACGACGGCGAGCCCGAACGAGACCCGGACCCGCCGGACGGCCGCAGGGACGATCCGACCTGGGGCCGCCCCTTCCGGCCGGCCATCAGGCCGAGGCCTCGTCCAGCTCGATCGCCGTGATGGGGCGGGACATGGGCGGCAGACCCCGCAGCCGCTCGAGCGCGGGCACGAGTTCGGCCGTGTAGGCGCGGTAGCCCTCGTCGGTCAGGTGGAGTCCGTCGTCGGTGAACTGCGCGGCGAGGTGGTCGCCGTCGGCCAGTGCGGGCCAGACGTCGAGGTACTGCGCGTGGCAGGTCGCCACGAACTGCCGCAGGTGCCGGTTGGCCTCTTCGATGCGGGGCGCGTACTCGGCCTGACGCGGCAGGACCGACACGAGCAGCAACCGCACGCCCGGAAGCTCACGTCGCAGCGTCACGAGGATCGTCTCGACGTTGCGGACGACGTGCTCGGCGCTCTTGCGGTGGTTGCCGAAGTCGTTCGTCCCGATCAACAGGACGATCACGTCGGGTGCTGCCTGCACGATGTCGTCGAGTCGCTCGAGGACACCGTCCGTCGTGTCGCCGTTCACCCCGCGGTTGTCGGTGCGCTCGTCGGGGAGCCGCTCGGCCCAGGATCCGCCTGCGGTGACGCTGTCCCCCAGGAACAGGACCAGTCCGCGTTCGTCGTCGCTCATGCTGCCTCCTCGTGCGCTGACGCGCGGGACCCATTCTGCTGCGTGCTGTTGGCCTGCGTCGAGTCGGTGCGGTGGGCCTCCCGCTCGGCGCGTGCGGTCATGCGCTCGACCATGCCGGGGAAGATCACCCCGTGGAACGGCAGGATGCCGTACCAGTACAGGCGTCCGGCCAGTCCCTGCGGGAAGTAGATCGCCCGCTGGTGGTAGTCGCAGCCGCCGTCGTCCGACGGGGTCACGGTCATCTCGAGCCAGGCGCGACCGGGCGACTTGAACTCGGCCCGGAGTCGCAGGTAGTGACCACGGTCGAGCCGTTCCACCCGCCACCAGTCCAGCGCATCACCCTGCTCGAGGCGCTTCGGGTCGCGTCGTCCGCGGTTCAGGCCGACGCCCCCGGCGAGCTTGTCCATCCAGCCACGGGCGACCCACGCCAGCGGGAACGAGTACCAGCCGTTCTCGCCGCCGATCGACTCGACCACGCTCCACACCGCCTCGGGCGGCGCCGAGGTGTGCCGGAGCCGGTCGTCGACGTACACGGTGTGCCCGGCCCAGTCCGGGTCGCTCGGCAGCGGGTCGGCGGGGGTCCGGGCGAGGGTGGCACTGCGCCAGCTCGTCGTCACCTCGCCCTTGCGCATCTTCGTCAGCGCCAGGCGGACGGCTCGGCGGTAGCCGGTCAGGCCGCCCTCGGGCCGCGGCACGACGTCGTCGATGTCGTGTTCGCGCTGGACGCATTCGAACTGCAGCGACTCGATGATCGGGGTCGCGAGCTTGCGCGGGATCGGCGTGACCATGTTGAACCAGTGCGCGGCGAGACCCGGCGTCATGACCGGCAGCGGCGAGATCGCCCGCTGGGGCAGTTTCGCCTCGACCGCGTAGCCGTTGAGCATCTGGCCGTACCGCAGGACGTCGGGCCCGCCGATGTCGAAGGTCCGGTTGACGTCCGCGGGGATGTCGAGCGCGGCGACCAGGTAGTACAGGACGTCGCGGACGGCGATCGGCTGGATGTGGTTGCGCACCCAGCGCGGCGTCGGCATCCAGGGCAGCACGTCGGTGACGTGGCGGATCATCTCGAACGAGGTGCTGCCGGAACCGATCACCACGCCGGCCTGGTAGGCGATGGTCGGCACGCCGGAGCCCAGCAGGACGTCCCCCACCTCCTTGCGACTGCGCAGGTGCTTCGAGAGCTCGCCGTCCGGGTGCAGGCCGCCCAGGTAGACGAAGCGGCCGACCCCGGCGTGGACCGCGGCATCGGCCATGGTCTGGACGGCGGTCCGCTCGGCCTGCTCGAAGTCGCCCTCCGCCCCCATCGCGTGCGCGAGGTAGTAGACGGCCTGGATGCCGTCGACGGCCTCGGTCACGGCACGGACGTCCTGCAGGTCGCCCTGGATCACGTCGACCTGGTCACGCCAGGGGACGTCGTCGAGCTTGGTGGGTGTGCGGACGAGCACCCGAAGGGAGTGGCCGGCGTCGATCAGGAGTGGGACGAGGCGACCGCCGATGTAGCCGGTGGCCCCGGTGACGAGGACGCGCATGCCCCGCACGCTACGCCGATGCCCTTGAGGGTAGGCTCGCCGGGTGGACAACGCAGCACTCCCCGTCACCGCCGACGCCGTCCGTCGGCTCATCGACCACGCGATCCTGAAGCCGGAGCTGACCCGCTCCGACGTCGACGCCCAACTGGACGAAGCTGCCGCGTACCGCGTGTTCAGCGTGTGCGTCCGGCCGAGCGACGTCCGCCACGCCGTCGAACGCCTGCAGGGCACCGGTGTGGGCGTCGGCACGGTCATCGGGTTCCCGCACGGCACGACCTCGACCGAGGCCAAGGTGGCGGAGTCGCTGCAGGCCCTGGCCGACGGTGCGTTCGAACTCGACATGGTCCAGAACATCGGCGCCGCCAGGTCCGGCGACTGGGCGCGGGTCGAGCAGGACGTCCGTGCGGTCGTCGACGCCGCGGGCGACACCGTCGTCAAGGTCATCCTCGAGACCGCCTTCCTGACCGACGACGAGATCGTCGCCGTGAGCCGCGCCGCACAGTCGGCCGGCGCGTCCTTCGTCAAGACCTCGACCGGCTTCGCGGGTGGCGGTGCCACGGCCGAGCACATCGCCCTGATGCGCCGGACCGTCGGCGCCGACACCGGTGTCAAGGCCTCCGGCGGCGTCCG
Organism: Curtobacterium sp. VKM Ac-2922; assembly: GCF_022815645.1. Classification (GTDB taxonomy): domain Bacteria; phylum Actinomycetota; class Actinomycetes; order Actinomycetales; family Microbacteriaceae; genus Curtobacterium. Next base: position 65,089 of record NZ_JALGRO010000009.1, read on the forward strand.
CGGTCTCGACACCCTGCTCGAGATGGTGCAGGCGGGCGCCGACCGCATCGGGACCAGCGCTTCCGCACGCATCCTCGACGAGGTGGCGCACCGCGCCCAGACCGGTGCCGCCTCCGGCGCCGGGGACGACGCCACCTCGTACTGACCCTCCCGGTCCCCCCCCCCCCCCGACCACCCCCACCGAGCCGGGACGCACCCGACGCGACGCCGCGTCGGGGACGCGACCCCGAGCCTCCCGACCGCCGCATCGGAGCGCGCATGTCGAACACCGGATCCACCACCGCCCTGGCCCTCGCCGTCGACCTCGGCGGCACCAAGGTCGAGGCCGCCCTGGTCACCGACCAGGGGGTCGTGCTGCCAGCCACACGCTTCCGCAGTCCGACCGGACCGCAGCGGACGTCGGACGAACTGCAGGCGGCGGTCGACCAGGCCGTGACCAGCGCGCTCGGCGCGATGCCCGACGGCGCCACACTCGTCGGGGTGGGCATCGGCTCGGCCGGACCCGTCGACGAGGAACACGGGCTCGTCTCGCCCCTCAACATGCCCGTGTGGCGGGGCTACCCCCTGCGCGACCGGATCGCCGCGCACGTGCCCGCCGGCACGCCCGTCACGCTGCGCATGGACGGGCTCGCGATCACCCTGGCCGAGCACTGGCTCGGCGCCGCGCAGGGGTCCGACCACGTCATGGGCATGATCGTGTCGACCGGCGTCGGTGGCGGTCTCATCCTGCACGGCCGGACCGTCAGCGGCCCGACCGGCAACGCCGGGCACATCGGCCACGTCGAGTGCGGTGGGTACGACGACCCGTGTGCGTGCGGTGGCACGGGCTGTCTGGAGGCCGTGGCCAGTGGTCCGAAGACCGTCGCGTGGGCGAAGCGGCAGGGGTTCGCCGGGGAGACCGGTGAGGACCTGGCAGCCGCGTACGCGGCCGGCGACTCGGTCGCCGTGGCTGCGGTCGAGCGCAGCGGTCGGGCACTCGGGCAGGCGATCGCCGCGGCGACGTCGCTGGTCGACCTCGAGGTCGTCGCGATCGGTGGTGGCTTCTCGCACGTCACCCCGGACCTGTTCGAGTACGCCCGTCAGGCCGTCGCCGAGCGCGTCGAGTTCGGCTTCGTGACGAAGGTCCGGATCGTCCCGACCGGGTTGTCCCAGGACGGACCGTTGATCGGTGCCGCGGCACTCGTCCACCGGGCGCACGTGCTGCGCTGAGCCCGGGCCTGTGCACAGCGCAGCACGTTCTTGGTCCGTGTGCGGCAGGATGTGCGGGTGTGTTCCTCGCGGCTGCTGACGACCGACGACTGGCCCGAGACCGAGCTCCGCGCCGCTGTGCTGGCCGGGGAGCTCGTCATGGTCGGTGCCTGCTGGGCGTCGGTCGCCGAGCCGCAGGACCCGGCACTGCGTGCGGCGTCCTTCGCATGGAGCGCCGGCGACGAGCGCGTCGTCGCCGCCGGGCGGAGCGCCGCCTGGATCTGGGGCGCCTGTTCGCGTCCGCCGCTCCCCCACGACGCGTGCGTGCCGGCTGGGCAGCGCATCCGACAGAACGGCGGCGAGCCGGTCCGGGAGGTCGCGATCACGTCGGCAGACACGGTGCGGATCGGCGGAGCGACGGTCACCACCCCGGTGCGGACCGCGCTCGACCTGCTGCGCGTCGCGGGGCCGTCGGCCTGGGCATCGCGTTCCGAGGTGGTGCGCGGGCTGCTCGACGTCGGACTGGTCACGCCGCCGGAACTGGGGGCACGGCTGCGGGCGCTCGGCACGGCGCCGATGGTGCGGCAGGCGGAGCGGCGGTTGCGCGAGGTGTTGACGTCCGGCGGGTTGTGACCCGGTCGACGTGCCGGTCAGTCGGCGTGCCGGTGACCTGACGTGCCGGTCAGCTGACGTGCGGGTCAGCCGACGTTCCGGTCACCCGGCGCTGACACGGTAGACGTCGTAGACGGCATCGATGCGGCGCACTGCGTTGAGCACGCGGTCCAGGTGCGTGGTGTCACCCATCTCGAACACGAACCGTGACAGGGCCAGCCGGTCGGACGAGGTGGAGACCGTCGCCGACAGGATGTTCACGTGGTGGTCGGTCAGCACCCGGGTGACGTCGCTGAGCAGGCCCGACCGATCGAGGGCCTCGATCTGGATCTGCACGAGGAACACCGACTTGGACGACGGCGCCCACTCGACCTCGATCATCCGGTCCGGCTCGTTCATGAGCGACTTGACGTTGGTGCACGTGGCCTGGTGCACGGAGACGCCCTGGCCACGGGTGATGAACCCGACGATCTGGTCCCCCGGGACGGGCGTGCAGCACTTGGCGAGCTTGACCAGGATGTCGGGTGCCCCGCGCACCAGCACGCCGCTGTCGCTGTTGCGGAGCTGCCGGCTGGTGATCTGCCGCGGGAAGGCGAGCTCGGGCTCGTCCGTCTCGGTCTCGGTCTGCACGCCGGCCAGGACCTTCTCGATGACCGACTGCGTCGACACGTGTCCCTCGCCGATGGCGGCGTAGAGCGCGGCGACGTCGTCGTACCGCATCGCCGACGCCACTTCGGAGATGGAGTCCTGGCTCATGATGCGCTGGAGCGGCAGGTTCTGCTTGCGCATGGCCCGTGCGATCGCGTCGCGGCCCTGCTCGATCGCCTCTTCGCGGCGCTCCTTGGTGAACCACTGCTTGATCTTGTTGCGCGCACGGGGACTGCGGACGAACGTCAGCCAGTCCTGGCTGGGGCCGGAGTCGGGGTTCTTCGACGTGAAGATCTCGACGACGTCACCGCTCGACAGCGAGCTCTCGAGCGGGACGAGCCGGCCGTTGACCTTGGCGCCCATCGTGCGGTGCCCGATCTCGGTGTGCACGGCGTACGCGAAGTCGACCGGGGTGGCCCCGGCAGGCAGACCGATCACCTTGCCCTGCGGCGTGAAGACGTAGGTCTCCTTCGCACCGATCTCGTACCGCAGCGAGTCGAGGAACTCCCCCGGGTCGCTGGTCTCGGCCTGCCAGTCGGTGATGTGCGCCAGCCACGCCATGTCCTGGTCGGTCTGGCTCGAGCTGTCGACGTCACGACCGGCTGCGCGCTGCTTGTACTTCCAGTGGGCCGCGACGCCGAACTCGGCACGCTGGTGCATCTCGTGGGTGCGGATCTGGATCTCGACCGGGCGACCCTGCGGTCCGAGGACCGAGGTGTGCAACGACTGGTAGAGGTTGAACTTGGGTGTGGCGATGTAGTCCTTGAACCGACCGGGCAGCGGCGTCCACCGCGCGTGGACCGAGCCGAGCATCGCGTAGCAGTCGCGCACGGTCGGCACCAGGACGCGGATCCCGACCAGGTCGTAGATCTCGTCGAACTCGCGCCCGCGCACGATCATCTTCTGGTAGATCGAGTAGTACTGCTTCGGACGACCCATCACGTCGCCGCGGACCTTGGCGGCCTTCAGGTCCTTCTTCAGCGTGCCGATGACGTTCTGCACGAACTGCTCGCGCTTGGGCTGCCGTTCCTTGACCAGGCTGTCGATCTCGACGTAGAGCTTCGGGTGCAGCACCGCGAAGGACAGGTCCTCGAGCTCGAGCTTGATCATCTGGATGCCCAGGCGGTGCGCGAGCGGCGCGTAGATCTCGAGCGTCTCCTTGGCCTTGCGCGTGGCCGACGTCGACTCGACGAACCCCCACGTACGGGCGTTGTGCAGGCGGTCGGCGAGCTTGATGACGAGCACGCGGATGTCCTTCGACATCGCGATCACCATCTTGCGGACGGTCTCGGCCTGGGCGCTGTCGCCGTACTTGACCTTGTCGAGCTTCGTGACGCCGTCGACGAGCATCGCGATCTCGTCGCCGAAGTCGTGCCGGAGCTGGTCGAGCTGGTAGTCGGTGTCCTCGACCGTGTCGTGCAGCAGCGCGGCGGCGATCGTGATCGTCCCGATGCCCAGGTCGGCGAGGATCTGCGCGACGGCCACCGGGTGCGTGATGTACGGCTCGCCGGACTTGCGCTTCTGCCCGTCGTGCGCGCGCTCGGCGACGGAGTACGCCCGCTCGATCAGGGTGATGTCGGCCTTGGGGTGGTGCGACCGGACGGTACGGATCAGGGTGTCGACCGCGCCGGCCGGCTGCGCTCGCGAGAAGAGGCGCGGGAGCAGGCCGCGGAGTGCGCTGAGGTTGCCGGTGGTGTTCGGGCCGAGCGGACTGGTGGGCAGCGATGTCGATCCGGGGCGGCTCGGGAGCGAGTCGTCCTGTCTCGCTGACTCACGGATGTCCGTCATGCTGCGCCTCCAGGGACCTGATCCGACAACACTACGCGCGTCGGGTCAGTGCCCGTGACCGCGTTCGCCCGCGGCGTCGTGGGCGCCCGGGCGCACGACCGGGCCGCCCTCGGCTTCCCAGGCCACCATGCCGCCCGACAGGTTGACCGCGGGGACGCCCTGCTGTTCGAGCGCCTGCACCACCCGCGCCGACCGCATACCCGAGTGGCACACGACGATCGCGGGCTGGTCGGCGGACTCGATCTCGGTCCACCGTTCAGCGAACTCGGACGTCGGCACGAGCGTGGCCTGGGGCGCGTGGACCTCGTCCCACTCGTGCTGCTCACGCACGTCGTACAGCCGGGCGCCGGCAGCGATCCGCGCGAGCGCCTGGTCGGTCGTGATCTGGTCCATGTCGTCTCAGACCTCGGCCGGAGCGTCCGCCACGGCGCGCTTCGCCGCAGCCGCCTGCTTCTTGGCGTCCGCCTGCTTGATCTTCGGCTCGCCCTCGCGCAGGTGCGCGTACATCGGCGACGCGATGAAGATGGTCGAGTACGTGCCGACGATGATGCCGATGAACAGCGCGAGCGAGATGTCCCGGAGGGTGCCGGCACCGAGCACGTACGACCCGATGAACAGGATCGCCGCGACCGGCAGCAGGGCGACGACCGAGGTGTTGATCGACCGGACCAGCGTCTGGTTGACCGCGAGGTTCACCGACTGCACGAACGTGCGGTGCGATTCCTGCGCCGTGTTCTCGCGCACCTTGTCGAACACGACGACCGTGTCGTACAACGAGTAGCCCAGGATCGTCAGGAACCCGATGACCGCGGCCGGGGTGACCTCGAGGCCGACGATCCCGTACACGCCCGCGGTGATCAGCAGGTCGTGGAGCAGGGCGGCCATGGCGGACAGCGACATCTTCCAGGTGCGGAAGTACAGCGCCATGAAGACGGCCGCCAACGCGAGGAAGATGATCAGACCGCGGACGGCCTGGGACAGCACGTCGGCACCCCACGTCGCGCCGATGAAGGTCGACGCGACCTCGCCGGAGTCGACGTTGTAGGCGTCCGCGAGCGCGCCCTGCACCTGTGTGGTCTGCGCGTCGGTCAGCTGACCGGTCTGCACGCGGATGCCGTGCGTCCCGAGCTGCGAGACGCGCGGGATCTCGTCGGGCACGATCTTCTCGACCGTGTTCGTCGCGAGGTTCTGGTCGAGGTTCTTGACGTCCGAGATGGTGAACTCGGATCCGCCGGTGAACTCGATGCCGAGCTGGTACCCGCCGCGGAGCCACGGCACCGCGAGCGAGATGACGATCGCTGCCAGGGCGATCAGGTACCACAGGCGACGGCGCCCGACGATGTCGTACGACCGCTTGCCCGTGTAGAGGTCGTTCCCGAACTGGCTGAAGCTCGCCATCAGCTGTCCTTCCCGTTCGGCGTCTCGCCGTTGCCGGCCTTGCGCTCGGCGATGGTCTGTCGTCGCTGTGCCTCGCCGGCACTGCGCTGGCGCTTGCCGTCCACGACGGGTGCGCGGAACTGCGCACGACCGCGGTACACGGCACCCAGGGCCGACGGATCGAGTCCGGAGAACCGGTGCCCCTCGTTGAAGAAGCGGCGGCGGGAGATCAGCTGCAGCATCGGGTGGGTGAAGAGGATCACGACCACGACGTCGATGAGCGTCGTCAGGAGCAGCGTGAACGCGAAGCCCTTCACGTCGCTGACGGCGAGGATGTAGAGCACGATCGCGGCCAGGAAGTTGATCGAGTCGGACGCGATGATCGTGCGGAAGGCGCGACGCCACCCGGCATCGACCGCTCCCTCGAGCGCACGGCCTTCGCGGAGTTCGTCGCGGATGCGCTCGAAGTAGACGATGAAGGAGTCCGCGGTGATGCCGATCGCGACGATCAACCCCGCCACACCGGCCAACGACAACCGGTAGTCGACCCGCCAGGACATGATCGCGATCACCAGGTACGTCAGCGCGGCAGCGACTCCGAGCGAGAGGACCGTGACGAAGGCCAGCGCCCGGTACTGGATCACCGAGTAGATGATGACCAGGATCAACCCGATCAGGCCCGCGACGAGTCCGCCGATGAGCTGCGCGGTGCCGAGGGTCGCCGAGATGTTCTCGTTCGACTGCACCTTGAAGTTGATCGGCAGCGCGCCGTACTTCAGCTGGTCGGCGAGGGTCTTGGCGGACTCGGCCGTGAACGACCCGCTGATCTGCGCCTTGCCGTTCGTGATCGCGCTGTTGGTCGTCGGCGCGGTGATCACGTTGCCGTCGAGCACGATCGCGAACTGGTTCTGCGGCTGCTGGAGCTTGACCAGGCGGTTCGTGACCGTGGCGAAGTCCTTGGTGCCGGCACCGTTGAACGTCAGGTTGACGGCCCACTCGCCGGTCGTGGTGCCCTGCGACGAGGTCGCCAGGCCGGAGGTCGCGTTGCTGATGTCCGCCCCGGAGACCTCGACCGGCCCCAGGATGAACTTCGACGTGCCGTCCTGGTCGCACGTGACCAGGGGCTGGTCGTCGCGCGCCGCGGTGACGTCGTCCGGCGCCTTGCAGTTGTAGTTCGTGTACAGGTCCTGCAGTCGCGGCGACGCCCAGTTGAGGTCGCTCGCGTTGGTCGGCTTGGCGGTCGGCGTGGCCGGCAGCGACGCGGGCGGCGAGTACGGCGTCGGGGACGCGGTGGACCCGGACTTCCCGCCGACCGAGGTGTCGGTCGCCGCCTCGGTGTAGAGCACCGGACGGAAGGTCAGCTTGGCAGCGGCCTCGATGCGCGAGATCGTCTGCTGGTCCGGCTTGCCCGGGATCGACACGACGATGTTGTTGGCACCCTGCGTGTTGATCTCGGACTCGGAGACACCGGTCGCGTCGATGCGCTGCCGGATGATGTCGACGGCCTGCTTGAGCTGGTCGGAGGTGACCGAGTCGCCGCTGGTGCTCTGCGCCGCCAGGGTCAGCTGCGTGCCGCCCTGCAGGTCGAGCGCGAGTTCGGGGACCCAGCTGGCCCCGGCGAACCACTTGCCCGTGGTGTCCTTGGTGGTGCTGGCGAGGATCGAGGCCGCCGTGTTCAGGCCGGCCAGGATCGCCATGATGATCACCAACCAGGTGAGCGAGCGCAGCGCTTTCTTGACGGGGGTCGGTCGTGCCACCGGCAGTCTCGTCTTTCTGTCAGTTCGTCGGCGCGCACGCCGGACGAAGCGGTGTCACCGCCGGGTCACGGTCGTGTCCCGGCGGCCCGGTGGTTCAGTCTTCGGTCTTGCGCTTGGTCTGCTCGGCGTCGTCGGCACGCTCGCCGTAGACGGGCTCGCCGTTGAGCTCGGCGACGGGCTTGTGCTCGTCTTCCGGCGTGGCGGTGGTCTCGATGTCGGATGCGCTGTCGTCCACGACGCGCGAGAGCGTCTGGCGGTGCACGGTCACGACGGTGCCCGGTGCGATCTCGACGTCGGCGGTGACCTTCTCGTCGTCGACGGACAGCAGCGTGCCGTAGAGACCGAAGGACAGCATCACGCGAGCACCCGGCACCATCTTGGTGGCGAGCTCACCCTGCTGCTTCTTGCGCTTGCGGCTGTTGTAGAACATGAAGGCCGCGAACGCCACGACGATGACGATGAGGATGACTTCTTGACCCATGATTGCGATGCCTTCTCTGGTATTTCGGTTTCGGGCCGTAGCAGTCTAGGGCACGTGGCTGTGGCTGACGGCTCAGCCGGGTTGGTCGTCGTCGAACAGCCCGGGTTGTGGGCCGACGCCCCCGGCGCCGGGGGTGAGCCCGAAGTGCCGCCAGGCCGCCGGTGTCGCGATGCGCCCGCGCGGCGTGCGCGTCACCAGCCCGATCCGGACCAGGAACGGTTCCACGACCGACTCGATGGTCTCGGCTTCTTCGCCGACGGAGACCGCCAGGGTGTTCAGGCCGACCGGTCCGCCGTCGAACCGGGTGAGCATGATCTCGAGCACGGCACGGTCGAGCCGGTCGAGGCCGTACTCGTCGACGTCGTACAGCTCGAGGGCGCCCTGCACCGCGGTCATGCCGTCGCGGGTGCCGTGCACCAGCGCGTAGTCCCGCACGCGGCGCAGCAGCCGGTTCGCGATGCGGGGTGTCCCCCGCGACCGCCCGGCGATCTCGCGCAGCGCGAAGCGGTCGAAGTCGAGTTCGAGCAGGTGGGCCGCCCGGATCAGGACCTGTTCGAGCTCGTCACGCTCGTAGAACTCGAGGTGGGCCGTGAATCCGAAGCGGTCGCGCAGCGGGTTGGGCAGCAGGCCGGCGCGTGTCGTGGCACCGACCAGCGTGAAGGGCGCCAGTTCGAGCGGGATGCTGGTCGCGCCGGCACCCTTGCCCACCATGACGTCGATGCGGAAGTCCTCCATCGCCAGGTAGAGCATCTCTTCTGCCGAGCGCGCCATGCGGTGGATCTCGTCGATGAACAGGACCTCGCCCGGCATCAGCGAGGACAGCACGGCGGCAAGGTCGCCCGCGTGCTGGATCGCCGGCCCGCTGGACATGCGCAGCGGGCGGGAGGACTCGTGCGCGACGATCATCGCGAGCGTGGTCTTGCCGAGACCGGGAGGCCCCGCCATCAGGATGTGGTCGGGCGTGCGGTCCTGCATCGCCGCCGCCTTGAGCAACAGGTCGAGCTGGCCCCGGACCTTGCGCTGGCCCACGAACTCGGCGAGTGACTTCGGGCGGAGGGCACCCTCGAAGGCGAGTTCTTCGGGTGACTGCGCGTCGGCCGCCGTGATGCCGCCGCTCACCGGCCGGCTCCGGTGGGACGGAGGGCGCCGAGCGCGGCACGGAGCAGCGCCTGCGTGCCCATCGCCGCCACACCGGGCTCGCTCGCGATGGTGTCGTCGACGGCGCTGCGGGCAGCGTCTTCGCGCCAGCCCAGTCCGACGAGGGCGATGACGACGTCCTCGGAGGCCGGGTGCGCGGTCGTGCCCCGGGAACCCGTGGGCAGCGTGGGCGTCTCGAAGGCGGCGAGCTTGCCCGAGAGCGCGACGATGATGAGCTTGGCGGTCTTCGGGCCGATGCCGGAGACCTTGCGGAACGCCCCGTCGTCGTCCTTCGCCACCGCGTTGGCGATCTGGGCCGGGTCCATCGCACCGAGGACGCCCAGTGCCGACTTGGGGCCGACACCGGACACGCTGCGCAGGAGGTCGAAGACGCGCAGTGCGTCGGTGGACTCGAACCCGAACAGCAGATGCTCGTCCTCACGCACGATCATCGCGGTGCGGACGAACACCTCGGAGCCGTGGCGCATGGTGAGGGCGTGTGCGGGCGTGACGGTGACCAGGTAGCCGACCCCGCCGACGTCGATCACGACCGACGACCCCGCGATGTCGATGCAGGTGCCCCGGAGACTCGCGATCATGCCCCGAGCCTACGGGCACCCGCCGACGCGCCGGACCCGCCGCGCGGTGCGCCCGACGGGCCGCGAGGAACGCCAGAGCCACCACGCTGGGCGGCTGCTGCGGCTCGTGCCAGGGGTGACGCGGCCGTGCGCCCGCCGGTGCCGGCCTGCGCGTCCCGCCACGCGCGCTGCGCCGGCGTGAGCACCGCGGAACTCGCGCCGACCGCGTCGGGTGCGCCGAGCCTCCACGCGTGGCACACGGCCAGCGCGAGCGCGTCGGCCGCGTCGGCGGGCTTCGGCGCTTCGGCCAGGCCGAGGATCCGCGCGATCATCGTCTGCACCTGCGCCTTGTCCGCGTTGCCGTACCCCGTGACGGCGGCCTTGACCTCGGACGGGGTGTGGAGCCCGACGGGGATCCCGCGCGAGGCAGCGGCGTGGAGTGCCAGGCCGGACGCCTGCGCGGTGCCCATCACGGTGCGGACGTTCGCCTGCGCGAACACGCGCTCCACCGCGACGGCGTCGGGGTGGTGCCGTTCGATCTGTTCGGCGATGCCGCTGGCGATGAGGACCAGCCGCTGCTCGAGCGCCATGTCCGACGGCGTGCGGACCACCGTGACGTGCACGAGCCGGGCGCGGCGGTCGGGCGTCACCTCGACCACGCCCACACCGCACCGGGTCAGCCCGGGATCGACCCCGAGCACGCGGAGCACGAGGGCTAGTCCTCGTCCTCGTCGAGCTCGGCCTGCACCTCGGCGGGGATGTCGAAGTTCGCGTAGACGTTCTGCACGTCGTCGCAGTCCTCGAGCGCGTCGATCAGCTTGAAGACCTTGCGGGCCGTCTCGGCGTCGATCGGGACCTTGAGCCCGGGCACGAACTCGGCGTCGGCGGAGTCGTAGTCGATGCCGGCATCCTGCAGCGCCGTGCGGGCCGCGACCAGGTCGGACGCCTCGGAGATGACCTCGAATCCACCGCCCTGGTCGATGACGTCCTCGACGCCGGCGTCGAGCACCGCTGTCATGACGTCGTCCTCGGACAGGCCGTCGACCTTGGTGACCGAGATGACGCCCTTGCGCGCGAAGTTGTAGGCGACGCTGCCCGGGTCGGCCATGGTGCCGCCGTTCCGCGACATCGTCGTGCGGACTTCGGCGGCCGCGCGGTTCTTGTTGTCGGTGAGGCACTCGATGAGCATCGCGACGCCGTTGGCGGCGTAGCCCTCGTACATGATGGTCGTGTACTCGATCGACTCACCGGTCAGACCGGCACCGCGCTTGATCGCGCGGTCGATGTTGTCGTTCGGCACCGAGGTCTTCTTGGCCTTCTGCACGGCGTCGACCAGCGTCGGGTTGCCCGACATGTCGGCGCCGCCCATCTTCGCGGCGACCTCGATGTTCTTGATGAGCTTCGCGAACGACTTGGCACGGCGACCGTCGATGACGGCCTTCTTGTGCTTCGTCGTCGCCCACTTGGAATGCCCGGACACGGTTCTCCTTGCGTCTTGCGGAAAGTCGACCTCAGTTTACCGGCCTGGAGGCGCGGTGTGCTCCCGGCGCGCTGGCCCGGTGGACAGGCGGGTAAGGTCTCAGGCGCTGTGGACGAGGTCGAGGAAGCGCCGGTGGAAGCGGTCCTCGCCGGCGACCTCGGGGTGGAAGGCACTGGCGATGACGTTGCCCTGCTGCACGGCGACGACCTGCCCGTCGGCCAGGGCACCGAGCACGTGGACCCCCGCACCGTGCTGTTCGACCACGGGCGCGCGGATGAACACCGCGTGCACCGGGGCGTCGCCGAGGTCGGGCATCGGGATGTCCGTCTCGAACGAGTCGTTCTGGCTGCCGAACGCGTTGCGCCGGACCGTGGTGTCCAGGACACCGAGCGTGTGCTGCCCGGCGATCGCGTTCGTGATCCTGTCGCTCAGCATGATCATGCCGGCGCACGTGCCGTACGTCGGCAGTCCGTCGCGGATCGCCTGGCTGAGCGGCTGGGCGACACCGAACGCACGGGACAGCTTGTCCATCACGCTCGACTCGCCACCGGGGATCACGACACCGTGCAGCGACGCGATCTCCTCCGGACGCCGCAGCGGCACGACCTCGGCACCGAGCACCGTCAGCGACGCGATGTGCTCACGGAAGTCACCCTGCAGTGCGAGCACCCCGATGCGGGGCGCCGCACCAGCGGTCGGACTACCAGCCACGCTCGGCGAGGCGGTGCGGCGCGGGGACGTCGGCGACGTTGATGCCGACCATCGCCTCGCCCAGTCCGCGGGAGACCTCGGCGATGACCTTCGGGTCGTCGTGGAAGGTCGTCGCCTTGACGATCGCAGCGGCACGCTTGGCCGGGTCGCCGGACTTGAAGATGCCGGATCCGACGAAGACGCCGTCCGCACCGAGCTGCATCATCATCGCGGCGTCGGCGGGGGTCGCCACACCACCGGCCGTGAACAGCACCACGGGGAGCTTGCCGGTCGCAGCGACTTCCTTGACGATGTCGTACGGCGCCTGGAGTTCCTTGGCCGCGACGTACAGCTCGTCTTCCTTCAGGTGGCGCAGCGCCGCGATCTCCTTCGCGATGGTGCGGATGTGCTTGGTCGCCTCGGACACGTCACCGGTGCCGGCTTCACCCTTGGAGCGGATCATGGCCGCGCCCTCGGTGATGCGACGGAGCGCTTCGCCCAGGTTGGTCGCGCCGCAGACGAAGGGCGTGGTGAAGTTCCACTTGTCGATGTGGTTGACGTAGTCGGCGGGCGACAGGACCTCGGACTCGTCGATGTAGTCGACGCCGAGCTCTTGCAGGACCTGGGCCTCGACGAAGTGGCCGATGCGGGCCTTGGCCATGACCGGGATCGACACCGACGCGATGATCTCCTCGATCATGGACGGGTCGGACATGCGGGCGACGCCACCCTGTGCACGGATGTCGGCGGGCACGCGCTCGAGCGCCATGACCGCGGTCGCACCGGCTTCTTCCGCGATGCGTGCCTGCTCGGCGTCGACGACGTCCATGATCACGCCGCCCTTGAGCATCTCCGCCAGGCCGCGCTTGACCCGGGAGGAACCGGTGATCGAGGTGCCGTTGGTGCTGGGGTCCGGGGTGCTGGTGCTGTCGCTCATGATGCCGTCCATCCTAGTGCTGGACCGGCCGTGTGCGCCGCGGTCAGTCCCCCGACGGCCAGCCCTCGGCCACGAGCCGTCGTGTCTCGCCGAGCAGCTGGGACATCGACTTGGTGCGGGCGATGATCGGGAAGAAGTTCGAGTCCGACTGCCACCGCGGGACGATGTGCTGGTGGAGGTGGCCGGCCACCCCGGCGCCCGCGACCTCGCCCTGGTTCATGCCGATGTTGAAGCCGTCGCAGTGCGAGACCTGCCGCAGCACCCGCATGGCCGTCTGGGTGAGCTCGCCGATCTCGCGGAGTTCGTCGGGCGAGGCGTCGTCGTACAGCGGGATGTGGCGGTACGGGCAGACCAGCAGGTGTCCGTTGTTGTACGGGTACAGGTTGAGCAGGACGTAGGCGTGCTCGCCGCGCGCGACGATCAGGGCGTCCTCGTCGGACTTGGCGGGTGCCTCGCAGAACGGGCAGTCGTCCTTGTGTCCGCGGCCCTCGCCCTCGCGGCCGGCGTCGATGTACGCCATCCGGTGCGGGTTCCACAGGCGCTGGAAGGCGTCCGGCACCGCGGCGCCGGTGGCAGCGTCGCGGATGACCAGCGGATCCGGACCGGAGGCCGTGGTCGCCGAACCGGGACCGGTCACGTCGTCGACGTGACCGGTCCCGGGGACCTGCTCCGGGCCTCCAGACAGCTGCATCAGACCTGCGCGCGCTCGCGGATCGCGGTCAGGATCCGGTCCACCGCGTCGTCCACGGGCACGCCGTTGTCCTGACGGCCGTCGCGGAAGCGGAAGCTCACCGCACCGGCGTCGCGGTCGTCACCACCGGCGATCAGCTGGAACGGCACCTTGGCCTTGGTGTGCGTGCGGATCTTCTTCTGCATCCGGTCGTCGGAGTGGTCGACCTCGGCACGGACACCGTGCGTCCGGAGCTTCGCGACCACCTGGTCGAGGTAGTCGCCGTACTCCTCGGCGACGGGGATGCCGACGACCTGCACCGGGGACAGCCAGGCGGGGAACGCGCCGGCGTAGTGCTCGGTCAGCACACCGAAGAACCGCTCGATCGAGCCGAACAGCGCGCGGTGGATCATGACGGGCTGCTGGCGGGTGCCGTCGGCGGCCGCGTACTCCAGCCCGAAGCGCTCGGGCAGGTTGAAGTCGAGCTGCACGGTCGACATCTGCCACGTGCGGCCGATCGCGTCGCGAGCCTGCACCGAGATCTTCGGACCGTAGAACGCCGCACCGGCGGGGTCCGGCACGAGTTCGAGGCCGGACTCCTCGGCGACCTCGCGCAGGGTGTTCGTCGCTTCGTCCCAGACGTCGTCGTCGCCGACGTACTTCTCCGGGTCCTTGGTCGACAGTTCGAGGTAGAAGTCGTCGAGACCGTAGTCGCGCAGGAGCGACAGCACGAACTGCAGCGTCGTGGTCAGTTCTTCCTTCATCTTCTCCTTGGTGGTGAAGATGTGTGCGTCGTCCTGGGTCATGCCGCGCACGCGGGTGAGGCCGTGGATGACGCCGGACTTCTCGTTGCGGTAGACCGTGCCGAACTCGAACATCCGGAGCGGCAGGTCGCGGTAGGACCGGGCCTGCGAGCGGTACGCCAGGATGTGCATCGGGCAGTTCATCGGCTTGAGGTAGTAGTCCGCGCCCTGACGGGTGACGTTGCCGTCCTCGTCGCGGGCCTCGTCCATGTGCATGGGCGGGAACATGCCGTCCTTGTACCACCCCAGGTGGCCGGACTGCTCGAACAGGTCGCCCTTGGTGATGTGCGGCGTGTAGACGAACGAGTAGCCGTTCTCCTCGTGCCGGCGACGCGAGTAGTCCTCCATCTCGCGGCGGATGATGCCGCCCTTCGGGTGGAAGATCGCCAGGCCCGAGCCGATCTCGTCCGGGAACGAGAACAGGTCGAGCTCGGCACCGAGCTTGCGGTGGTCGCGCTTGGCCGCTTCTTCGAGCCGCACCAGGTACGCCTTGAGCTGGTCCTTGTCGGGCCAGGCCGTGCCGTAGATGCGCTGCAGCTGCGGGTTCTTCTCGGAGCCGCGCCAGTAGGCAGCAGCGACGCGCATGAGCTTGGCGGCGTTGCCGATCCAACGGGTGTGCGGCACGTGTGGCCCGCGGCACAGGTCCTGCCAGAGCACCTCACCCGACTTCGGGTCGACGTTCTGGTAGACGGTGAGCTCGCCGGCACCGACCTCGACGCTCTCGCCGGAGTCACCGTCGGCTGCGGCGCCCTTCAGGCCGATGAGCTCCTGTTTGTAGGGCTCCCCCGCCATCAGCTCGCGGGCCTGCTCGTCGGACACCACGACACGACGGAAGCGCTGGGCCTGCTTGATGATCCGGTCCATGCCCTTCTCGATCGCCTTGAGGTCGTCGGGGGTGAACGGCTCGGCGACGTCGAAGTCGTAGTAGAAACCGTCGGTGACGGGCGGACCGATGCCGAGCTTGGCATCCGGGTTGATCTGCTGCACGGCCTGCGCGAGCACGTGCGCGGCCGAGTGGCGCAGGATGTCCAGGCCGTCCTGCTCGTCGAGGGTGACGGGCTCGGCGGTCTCACCGGCCTGCACCTCGGCAGCCAGGTCCTTCAGGACACCGGCGACCCGGATGGCGACGACGCCGCGGACACCGTCGAAGAGCTCCGTGCCCGTCGTCGCGGTGGTCGCGGTCACGGGCTCGGGCGCGGCGGGCGCTTCGTCGGGTGCGGGGGCGACTGACTCGGTCACGTGGTGGGACTCCTCGTTCTGGTGGTGGAGCAATGCTAGTCGGCGGGCGGGTCGACTCAGGCCGGGACGACGCCGAGCGTGGTGACGGGAAGCCGGGGCTCGAGACGCTCCCGTCCCTGCAGGCCGTCGAGCTCCAGCAGCGCGGCGAACCCGATCGCCTGGTACCCGGCACGTTCGAGCAGGGTGATGGTGGCGGCGCCGGTGCCCCCGGTCGCCAGGACGTCGTCGACGACGAGCACCCGGGTGCCCGCGGGGAGCTGGGCCGGCCGGAGCTCGAGCTCGGCCTCGCCGTACTCCAACGCGTACTGCTCGCTGAGGACCTCGCCGGGGAGCTTGCCGGCCTTGCGCACGGTCAGCACGCCGACCTGGTGCTGCGCGGCGATGCCCCCGGCCAGCGCGAACCCACGGGCTTCGATGCCGGCGACGGCGTCGAACCCGGCGCCGATCGCGAACGGTGCCGCCAGGGCCTCGCACGCACGACCGAACGCCACGGCATCGGCGAACACCGGCGTGACGTCGCGGAACAGGATGCCGGGCTTCGGGAAGTCGGGGACGATCGCGGTCAGGCGCTGGACGAGGTCGGACGCGGTTTCGGTCATGCGTCAACCGTACGGGCGGTCGGCGGGCACCTCGCACCGTGCGGGGTTCGTGCTCGCGCAGGCACGAACGGTGCGGGGTTGGCGAGTGCGCACGGTGCGAGGTCGACCGCCCGTGCGAGGACGATCGCCCCGTGCGAGGAACCATCCCCGCACGGGGCGATCAACCCGGCACGACGCGGCAGGGCAGCGCGGCAGGGCAGCGCGGCAGGGCAGCGCGGCAGCGCCTCAGCGCCAGGCGCGCAGGCCGATGCCGAGCATGGCCCACTCGGCTTCGCGCTGCACACGCTCGCGGTCGAGCTGCTCGCGCAGCGCGGGGTCGGTCTGGGGTCGTCGGGTACGGCGGCTCCAGATGATGAGGGACATCCCGATACGCAGCGCGATCCGGTCGGTCAGCGAGACCGTGCGGGGTGCGACGCCAGCGTCGGGGGGTCGGAGGACGGACTTGGTCGACATCGTGGTCACCGTTCAGGGAGAGGAGTGCGAGCGGAGAAACGGGCGCGACGGAATGATCCGTGCCCCGGAGGGAACAACCGCTCGATGCATTCGCACGAAACAGTGCGGATGGCATGGGAGAACGGTCGACGAATGACCTGGTGCGGGAATCGTCCCGGTCGCGATCGACATTCCCCGCGCGCATTCCGACGGGCCCGCATTCCGCGCGACGGCGACGGTCGCCCCGGGCAACGCCCGAGCAGACCGATCGAAGCATCGACCGGAGGAACGGCGTCCGACCTGGATCAGGTCAGCGCGAGGGTGCCGCGCCCGGCGGACCGGACGTGAGCGGCTGCAGCGTGGCCGAATGGTTCAAGACGAACCGCGGCACGACGACGAGATGGGACGGGACGTCCCGCGTCAGCAGGAACCGGCGAACGGGGCGCCGAAAGCGCCACGGACTGCACGGAACGGCGTCTGCGTGGAGACTGCACGTGTGGTGGTCATGGTGATCATGGTCGGCCCCCTTTCGGCACGAGTTGCTGTGGTCCGTGAACCATATCGGCATTCTCGACGCCGCCGCAAGCGTTCAGCCGGAATTCCTCGGAATGCATTCCGACGCATGCAGAACGCCCCGGGACCGATCGGGTCCCGGGGCGTTCTGGTGGGGTCGAGACGCTACCCGGCCAGGGGCGCCGTGACCCCGGCCACGCGGGCGACGAGGGCTTCCCCGTCCACCGTGACCTGCACCGTGTCACCGGACCCGGCAACGCCGTCCACGACCAGGGTCGCGATGCGGTCGTCGACCTCGCGCTGGATCAGGCGACGCAGCGGACGAGCGCCGTACTCGGGCTCGTAGCCGTGCTCGGCGAGCCACTCGACGGCCTGGTCGGACACCGAGAGCACCATGTCCTGCGCGATGAGCCGCATCGAGGTCTCGCCGAGCAGCAGGTCGACGATCGCGCGCATCTGCGAGCGGTCGAGCTTGCGGAACAGCACGATGTCGTCGATGCGGTTGATGAACTCGGGCCGCATCGCCTCGCGCAGCTTGCCCATCACGCGCTGACGCAGGTCGTCGTCCGAGAACCCGCCGTCCGCCGACGCCGAGAACCCGAGCGCTCCGGACCGCGAGGTCAGGAACTCCGAGCCGATGTTCGACGTCATGATGACGACCGTGTTGCGGAAGTCGACCGTGCGGCCCTGGCCGTCGGTGAGCCGTCCGTCGTCGAGCACCTGCAGCAGCAGGTTGAACACGTCGGGGTGCGCCTTCTCGACCTCGTCGAGCAGCACGACCGAGTACGGGTTGCGACGGACGCGTTCGGTCAGCTGGCCGGCCTCGTCGTAGCCGACGTACCCGGGAGGGGCACCGACCAGCCGCGACACGGTGTGCCGCTCGCCGAACTCGCTCATGTCGAACCGGAGCATCGCCGACTCGTCGCCGAACAGCGACGCCGCGAGCGACTTCGCCAGCTCGGTCTTGCCGACACCGGTCGGCCCGAGGAACAGGAAACTGCCCACCGGTCGGTCCGGGTCGCCCATGCCGGTCCGGCTGCGCCGGACGGCGGTCGCGATGGCGCGCACCGCATCCTCCTGTCCGACGACCCGCTCGTGCAGCTCGTCCTCCAGTCGGGCGAGACGGGTCCGGTCGCCCTGGGTCAGCCGGGTCGCCGGGATCCCGGTGGCGCGCGCCACCACCGCCGCGATGTCCGCCTCGGTGATCTCGGTCGTCGCGCGGTGCTGGTCGACGGCCGTCGGACTGGAGGCCCCACCTGCGTCCGCCTGTGCGGCGGCGGTGATCCGCGCCTCCAGTTCGGCCGCCTGGTCGCGCAGGCGCGACGCTTCTTCGTACTGCTCCGCGGCGACGGCACGGTCCTTGTCGGCGTGCAGCTCGGCGACCTGGTCGCGCAGGGCCTCGATGTCGACGTCACCGGACCGTGCCAGGCGGCGGCGGGCACCGGCCTGGTCGATCAGGTCGATCGCCTTGTCCGGCAGGTGCCGGTCGG
Organism: Curtobacterium sp. VKM Ac-2922; assembly: GCF_022815645.1. Lineage (GTDB taxonomy): Bacteria > Actinomycetota > Actinomycetes > Actinomycetales > Microbacteriaceae > Curtobacterium. Next base: position 83,508 of record NZ_JALGRO010000009.1, read on the forward strand.
TGACGTAGCGGTGCGACAGCTCGACGGCGGCGCGCAGGGCGTCGTCCGTGTAGGTCACGCCGTGGTGCTCGGCGTAGCGCGGGGCCAGGCCGGTCAGGATCGCGACGGCGTCCTCGACGCTCGGCTCCCCCACCGTGACGGGTTGGAAGCGGCGCTCGAGTGCGGCGTCCTTCTCGATGCGGCGGTACTCCTTGAGCGTTGTCGCACCGACCATGTGCAGGTCACCGCGGGCCAGGCGGGGCTTGAGGATGTTGCCGGCGTCCATCGAGCCGCCTTCGCCGCCACCACCGGCGCCGACGACCGTGTGCAGTTCGTCGACGAACACGATGAGCTCGTCGGCGTGCGCCGCGATCTCGTCCATGGCGTTCGTCAGGCGCTCCTCGAAGTCGCCGCGGTAGCGGGTGCCGGAGAGCATGCCGGGCAGGTCGAGGGCGACGACACGCTTGCCCTGCAGCAGCGCGGGGACGTCGCCGTCCGCGATGCGCTGCGCCAGGCCCTCGACGATCGCGGTCTTGCCGACGCCGGGCTCGCCGATCAGCACCGGGTTGTTCTTGGACCGGCGCAGCAGGATCTCGACGGTCTGCTCGATCTCGTCCGCGCGGCCGATGACCGGGTCGATGCCGCCCTGGCGGGCACGTTCGGTCAGGTCGGTGCCGAACTGGTCGAGCGTCGGCGTCTCGGACTGCTGCTGGTCGGCCTCGGTGGTGCCGGGCATCGGGCGCCCCTCTCGTGCCGCCTCGGCGGCCTGCTGCGCGTAGGTCTGCATGACCTGCGGGGTGACACCGGCGCTCGCGAGGAGCTGGCCGGTGACGGTCTCCTGGTCCATCACGAGCGCGAAGAAGACGTGCTCGGGGTCGGTGTAGGTGCTGCCGAAGCCCCGCGCGGCCTGGGTGGCCTCGACGAGGATCCGCTGTGCGGTGGGCGTCAGCGCGGGTCGGCCCTGCACGCGTTCGGACGACGGAGCGGGCAGGCGCTGCTCGACCTCGTCGGCCAGGTGCTCGGGGTCGACCCCGGCCGAGCGGATGACCGCGTCGAAGGGCTCGGTCTCGACGAGCACGTGCAGGACGTGCAGCGCGTCGAGTTCACGCTGCCCTTGCGAGACCGCGTACTCGGCGGTGCGCTGGAGCAGATCGTGGGTGCGGCGGCTGAGCAGTCGTGTGATGTCGACGGGGCGACCCAGCGGTGTGGATCGCTGGGCGCCGGTGTTCTGGGCCGCGAGCAGACGCGCGAGGAACTCGTCGAACGAGTCGTTGCCGTTGGTCGGACCGGACGGTGCTGGCAAAGGGACCTCCTGGGAACTTGAGTGCCTTCGACTCAATGCAACGCAGGAGGAGCCGGCTCATTCCCGGGCGGCGGAAGAACTTGCGTGGACCCGACTCAGGTCCGGGCGATCGCCGCCGTGGTGGCCTCGGTCACCGTCAGCAGGTCGGACGGAGCGATCTCGATGTCGAACCCGCGGCGGCCGCCGGACACGAAGATCGTCGGGTAGGCCGTCGCCGACTCGTCCAGCACGGTGCGCAGGTGCGCGCGCTGTCCGACGGGACTGATCCCACCGACGACGTACCCGGTCCGCTTCTCCGCCAGCGCCGGGTCGGCGAGCGTGGCCTTCTTGCCACCGACCGCCGCGGCGATGGCCTTGAGGTCGAGGCGGTTCGCCACCGGGACGATCGCGACCGCCAGGGCGCCGTCGACGGACACCACGAGGGTCTTGAAGACCTGCTCCTCGCGCAGACCCAGCGCAGCCGCAGCCTCTTCACCGAAGTTCGTCGCGGTCTCGTGGTGCTCGTACACGTGGGGCGTGAAGGGCACCCCGGCGCGCTCCAACGCGAGGGTCGCGGGGGTGCTCGGGGCAGCGGCGGTCATGCGGCGATCATCCCCCGCCCGGGCCACCTGTCCCGAGCGGCACGCGGGCGTTAGTCTGAACCGACCATGGCCGTGATCGAGGTGTTCCTGCGCGCAGTCGCCGCGCTGGTCGTCGTCGACCCGGTCTCCGGAGCGCTGCCACTGCTCGCGCTGGCGGGGTTCGGCGCGGTGGTCGTCGCCGCTGCCGTGCTCGTCGCCCAGGTGCTGGCACTCGTGCTCGGCGTTGCCGGCACGGTGGGGCTCCGCGTGCCGAGTGCGCCGCGCGACCTGGTCACCCGGATCGCATGGAGCCACCCCGACGCCGACGGGCACGCCCGACCGCGGGCACCGGGAGTCGTCCCCGCGACCTGACACCGATCGGTGTGCGGGTCGCTCGTCGACCCCTGCCACCACACTCGATCGGAATCGTCATGGACCTGTCCACCCTGCCCCTCGTCGGGCCGCTCGTCGGCGGCGCGCTGCACCTCGGCGCCGACCTGCTCGCCACCCTGACCGCGACACTCGACCCCGTCGCGGGCCCCCTCGCCGCCGCACTCGCCGTGGTGCTGGCCACCCTGGCCGTCCGCGCGCTGCTGGTCCCCCTGTCCGTGCTGCAGGTCCGGGCCGAGCGGGACCGCCGCCGCCTGGCTCCGCAGCTCGCCGCACTGCGGAAGCGGTACGGCACGGACACCGCACGGCTGCAGCGCGCGGTGCAGGAGCTGTACACGTCCGAGCACGTCTCCCCGCTGGCTGGATGCCTGCCCGTGCTCGCGCAGGCACCCGTCCTGTCGCTCGTGTACGCCCTGTTCACCCACGCCACCATCGCCGGCGCGACGAACACCCTGCTCGAGGCCACGCTCGTCGGCATCCCGCTCGGGCACTCGTTCGTCGCGGTGCTCACCTCGCCGCTGTGGGTGCACGCCTGGGTCGTCGTGCTGCTGCTCGCTGCACTGGCCGTGGTGGTCGAGTCGACCCGGCGCGCGAACCTGCGGTGGAACCCGCCCGCAGCCGCCGACGGGGCGGTCCCCGGATCGGCCGCGACGACGGCGATCACCCGGTGGGTGCCCTTCGTGACCGTCGTGTTCGCGGCGATCGCACCGCTGGCAGCGGCGCTGTACGTCGTGACGAGCGTGTCGTGGGCCGCCGGGGAGCGGGCCGTGCTGCGGCGGGTGCTGGCCTGAGCGGATCAGCCCTCGTGCTCGGGGCCCTGGTCGACCGGGTCGTACTCGGTCCCGCGACCCTGTTCCTCGTCGGGCAGCGGGTTGCGCCGTTCGACACCACTGCCGCCGGGGTTCGTCGCGACGTAGTCGGCTTCGCCCGAGGTCGCGTCGTGGCTGACCGGTTCGACGACCTCGGGGTCGGGTTCGCGTGCGTCTGTCATGCACCAGGCCTACACCGCCCGGATCCGGACAGTCCCCCGGACTGGGTGCGCACCGCACCGCGCCGAGTGCGACGATGAACACCGAGACAGCATCGACCGGACACCGGGAGTGCGCATGGCCGACGACGACCGCGACACCGAGCGCGATCGCGCGCGCCTGCAGGAGATCGCCTGGGGCTCCGGGTCGACCCCGGCCGAGGCGGCACGGGCGCGGATCACCCTGGCCGACCTCGGTCGTCGTGGCGGACGGCGCGGACCGACCGCGGCCGACACACCGCCGCAGCCCGAGGGGGCGAGCCGACCAGTCGTGGCCGCCGCGCCCACGGCAGGGCCGACGGCAGCCCCCGCGGCCACGCCAGGGGCGACGCGTGCGTCCGTGGCGAGTGTGTCGTCGTCTGGCGACCGTCTGGCGGACGGGGCGGTCCCCGGCCAGCGTGATCCGGGCCTCCCGTCCGAGCGACCGGACCAGCCGGTCGACGCGACCGAGTCCGCTCCCGCGACCGCCCTGGTCGACACGACCCGGCAGGCCGACGCGACCCGCCAGGTCGACACGACCCAGCCGGCCGGGTCGGCTGACGGACCGAGCGCGCCCAGCCGGTGGGTCCGCGGGCGCGACCGAGTCCTGCGGGTGGTCCGCAGCGCACGGACCCGCCCCTGGCTGGCCGGGGGGCTCGCCGCGGCGATCGTCGTCGCGTTCGGGACCGGGCTGGTCATCGGGACCGTGCACCCCGCGGTGCCCGGCTCGCCGTCCGTCACCCCGACGGCCGGCACGGTCACGCTGCAGCAGCTGCTCGACGCGCCGCAGACGTACGCCGACCAGATCCCGGGTTCGATCGAGGCACCGGTGCGGTTGCACTCCACGCGGTTGATCTTCACGAACCGGTCGCTGAGCGGCGACGACGCGGCGACGCCGTGGAACGTCTGGGCGGGTGTCGGGGCCGACCGGTCGATGGTCTGCCTGGTGGCGACCGCCAACCGGATGGAGGCGTCCACCTCGTGCTTCCCGCGTGACGACGCCCTGCACGGCAAGGTGTCGATGACCGCGCAGTCGCTGAGCGGGACCCTGACGCTGGAGCTGTCCGGTGGCGGTGTCGATGGGCGTGTCGCGCAGGCGTTCTGAGTGTCCGCAGTGCGTTGGAGCGCTCCCGTGACAATCGTCGGAGGTCGTGTCAGACTGGTCTGATCGCACTCGCCGTGGAGTGACCAACCACCAGTTCCACACCGAGCGCGCAGCCCGACCGATCCGGTCGTGGTGTCGTCGACGACGTCGCCCGTCGCGCGCTCCACCACGCCCCGAGGAGGTCAGCCCATGCCGACGAACACCGCGTCGATCACCACCGCGTCGAACCGTTCCGTCTCGTCCGACACCGCGTCCGTGCGGACACCGTCGGTCCTGACCTCGAAGGCGGTCATCGGCATCGCCGTGCTCGGGCTGGCGACGTTCTTCGCCATCACGACCGAGCTCATGCCGGTCGGACTGCTCGGCACCATGAGCACGGATCTCGGGGTCAGCGAGTCCACCATGGGCATCGTGATCACGGTGTACGCCACCGCCGTCGCGCTGCTGGCACTGCCGCTCACGTCCCTGACCGCACGGCTCCCCCGCAAGGGCGTGCTCGTCGCGACGCTCATCGGGTACGCCGTGTCGAACCTGATGGTCGCGCTGGCTCCGTCGTTCGCCGTGGTCTGTGCGGGCCGGGTCGTCGGTGGTGTCGCGCACGCGCTGTTCTTCTCGGTCGCGTCCGCCTACGCCACGCGGATCGTGCCACCCCGCCTGGCCGGCCGGGCCATCGCCTTCGTGTACTCGGGCAGCTCGCTCGGCTTCGTCATCGGCGTGCCGCTCGCCACGGGCGTCGGCCAGTCGATCGGCTGGCGTCCGGCCGTCGGCGCCGTCGCGGTCTGTGCCGCGGTGCTGGCCGTCGTCGCGGCGGCGTTCCTGCCGGCGGTCAGCGGCACCTCGTCGCCGCACATCGGGTCGCCCAGGGCCTGGGCGCGGACCGGCCTGCTCGCCGTGGTCGTGGCCGACCTGCTGCTGTTCGCGGGGCACTACATCGTCTACACGTACATCGGTCCGTACACGATCGACGCCGGACTCGACGCGGGCCTGGTGAGCGGTGCCTTGCTCGTCCTGGGCGGGACCGGCGTGATCGGGCTCTGGCTGGCCGGCATGTTCGTCGACCGAGCCCCCCGCCAGACGCTCGTCGTCGCCGTCGCCACGATGGCCGCCGCCTTCATCGCGCTGCCCTTCGTGCACGGGTCGCTCCTGGGCACCATGATGGTGGCCGGCGTCTGGATGGCCGCGAACGGCACGACCGGCACGCTCTTCATGGCGGCGGCGATCCGCGCGGGTGGCGTCTCCCCCGACATCGCCGGCGCGCTCGTCAACGGCGCGTCGAACATCGGGATCGCGGGCGGTGCGGCCATCGGCGGACAGGTGCTCGGGCTGACCGGCATGCAGTCGCTGCCGATCGCGGGCGCGGTCGTGTTGCTCGGGTCGCTCGGCGTGGTCGTGGCGGCGCGTCGGGGCTTCCCGGTGCACTCGACCCACCAGGAGCACCTGTCCACCTCGTCCATCGAGGCGATCACGTCCTCGCTCGCCGTCGTCACCACGTCCATCCCGACGATCAGTCGGGCGATCCAGACGATGACGGGGTCCGTCGCGACGATCACCGGCACGACGCGCACGCACCGCACGCGCTGAGCGGTGCGGCTGGCCGCCCGGCTGGCCGGCCGGGCTGGCTGCCCGCCGCGTGCGCTGCTTGCGTCGCGTGCGTCTGCACAACCGAACGCCATCCGAACCACGGGGATCCGCGGTTCGGATGGCGTTCCGTTGTGCGAGCAGCGGGCCCGGCAGCCGGCGGACGGCTGGCGGGCCGCGCCGGCCGGCGGACGGGAGGCCCGGTGCGGGTCCGCCTTGCGGGCTCAGTCCTGCAGGTGCTCCGTCCGGCGACGGTTGCGTGCCGCCCGGAAGGTCAGCAGCCCGCCGCCCAGCAGCACGAGGATGCCCGCAGCGATGGCCGCAGGGGTGATCTCCGCGCCGGTGAACGCGAGCGGGCCACCCGGGGTGGAGCCACCCACGGACGAGCCCGGCAGCGTTCCCGTGCCCCCGCTCGACTCCGGCGGGGCCGTCGGGCTCGGTGTGGGCGTCGGGGTGACGACGGCCGCGGGGACCACGATCGACAGCGGCGTGCCGGAGCCGGTCGCCACCGTGGTGACCACCTGCGGCGCACTCGCCTGGTCGCCGGTGCCCGCGACGACCGAGTACTCCGTCGACGGCGCCAGCCCGGTCAGGTCGAACGTGCCGTCGGCCGCGGTGGTGGTCGACACCGGGTCACCGGCGCCGGTCGGCGTGGCGACGACGGGCACGTCCGCAACCGCGACGCCGTCGCTGTCGGTCACCGTGCCGGGCTGGTCGACCGTCGGCAGCGGCAGCACGAAGTCGACCGGCGTCGGGGCAGCGCCCGTTGTGACGCTCGTGACGAGCTGCGGGTCCGTCCCGGCGACCGTGATCCGGTAGTCGGTGCCCGGGGTCAGACCCGTCAGGTCGTAGGACCCGTCGGCGTTCGTGGTGACGACGATGACCGCTCCGGACCCGGCGTCGACCGGTCGTGCGGTGACGGTGGTGCCTGCGACGGGCGTGCCGTCGATGTACGTGACCGACCCGGCCTGTGTGACCGTGACGGGCACGGGCGTGACGAAGGGGAAGTCCGCGGAGGAGGTCCCGCCCGCGGTGGTCGTCACCGCGACCTCGGTGGCGCCGTCCGCGCCTGCCACCGGGGCCGTGGTCCGCACCGTGTACGTCCCGGGCAGCACGCGGAAGTCGTAGGTGCCGTCGGCGGCGGCCTGGGTCGTCGCGACGACTTCGCCGTCCTGCACGAGTTCGACGTCGACGGCGCTGCTCGGGGCCGCGCCGTCCAGGGTGACCCGTCCGGAGATCGTCGAGAGCGCGGCCTGGAGGACGAGCGGCTGGACGACCACGGTCGCCGCTCCGTCGGCACCGGTCGTCGCCGGCACGGTGGTGGCTCCCGGCGTGCTCGCCTCGACGGGCGTGGCGGCCGGCAACCCGGACGCGGTGTACGCGCCGTCACTGTCGGTCACCACCTCGGCCAGGACCGTCCCGGTCGCCGGGTCCGTGATCGTGACGGGGACGTCGGCCACCGGGGTGCCCGCCGTGTCGACGACCGTGCCCGACACGGCGACGGTGCCGGGCGGCGTGACGAAGGCGACGTCGGCGTCCGTCACGTCAGCGCGCAGGGAGATCGTCCCCGGCGTGCTCTGCAGGGTGGCGTTGTCCGGCGTGGCGATCGCGACCTGGTAGCCGTCCGCCTGGGTGAGCGCCGGGAACGTGTAGGCGCCCTGGTCGTCGGTCGTGGTCGTGTACTCGGTGCCGTTCGGCGCGGTGACGGTCACCGTGGTGTTCGGCAGCGCGGCCCCGTCGAGCGTCGCGACCCCCGACAGCGACGAGGTCCGGTTGGCGAACCAGGTCTGGTAGACCGGCAGCCCGCTGCGCTGCTGGTAGGTGATGGTGAGCGTCCCGAGCGACACGGTCGGGGTGAACCACGCCGAGGCACCCGAGGTGTCGTTGGCCGCCGCGTTGCCGACGAGCACGCCGGTGCCGGCGTTCCAGGTCGGGGTGTCTTGACCCGGGGCGACCCCACCCGGGTCGGCCGGGCAGCTCCACCCGCCGGGCGACACGGTCGAGCACGAGTTGTACGAGCCCTGGTAGCCGAGCTGGGCGATCGACGCCGGCTGCCCGTTCGCCAGCGTCGCCGAGATGGTGGCCTGGTCGGCGTCGATGTCCCCGAGGACGAACGACCACCCGCCGGCACCCGGTGTACCGCCCGCGAAGGTGTAGGTCGTCACGGCGGCACTCTGCGCGTTCGTCTGGTCGAACGCGGGCCGCTGGTTCAGGTAGGTGTTGTTCCGGCTGTTGCCGTAGACCGCGCCGGGCGGGGTCGCGGGTCCCTGGCCGGTCGTCGCGCCGCTGATCACCTGGGCCTGCCGCGAGGTGGACGCGAAGGTCGTCTCCGGGAACCCCGGCAGTGCGACTGCGCCGGTGTACGCCCGGGCGGACCCGCTCACCTCGAAGGCACCCCAGTGCCCGACGGTGGCTGCCGACGCGCTCGTCGCGCCGCCCAGCGCCAACCCGGCTCCGAGCACGATCCCGGTCAACCCGGCTGTGACCATCCGCCAACGGCGCATGTGGACTCCCCTGTTGCGGTGCCGACCTGCCTCGACACTCGCTCAGGTTATCCAGCGTCCGGCAGCACTGTCCGCTCTGCGTCGACGTCATCCAGAACACGTCCGCGCCACCGCCGGCAGGTCATCCCGACACCGTGTCGATCGCGGCACTCAGTGTCACGGCGTCGACGTGACGCTCGCAGTCCTCGCAGGCGACCCACAGCGGATCGACCGGTCCGGGCGGCGCGGTGGGCGTAGCTTCGCGGCAGGAGCGCCACCAGACGCCCCGTCGGATCTCAGCACGGAGGTCGATCGGGATGGACGAGCACTGGACCACGGTCACGCTGGCGGCAGACGCCGCACGACCGCACGAGGAAGCCCTGCGCTGGGTGGTGGCCCACGCCTCGGCCGGGATCGAGCGGATCCGGGTGGTCGGGGTCGACCCGGCGTTGGAGGGGCGTGTGGGTCCGGACGGCAAGCGCGTCGCCGAGCACGTCGCCGATGCCGCCCGCACGGCGCTGCCGGACGTCGAGGTCCGGATCGTCCGGCACGCGGGGCCGCTCGCTGCCGCGCTCGTCACCGAGTCGGACGCCGGGGACCTGCTGGTCGTCGGGACGTTCCGCAGTCGGCGCGGCTCCACGATCGGCAACGCGCCGTCCCGGGTCGCCGAACGGGCAGCCGTGCCGACGGTCGTCGTGCCGGACGGTGCGCACCCGATCGACGGCGACGTCGTGCTGGCCGTCGACGAGCCCCTGGACGAGCGCGCCGTCGCGATCGCCGTCGGCGAGGCGCTCCGACGGAACCGCCGGCTCACACTGCTGCGGGCGTGGGAGATGCCCGTGCTGACCCGGACCGGCCTGACCGACTTCGCCGAGGACCCGCTCCGCTGGCGCCGCCTGAACGAGGCCCTGCTGCAGCGTGCCACCGACCGGCTGGTCGCACGCTTCCCGGACCTGCGCCTCCGGCCGCTGCTGGTCGAGGGGCACCCCGGTCGCGCGATCGCCAACCACACCCGGACGGCTTCCCTGGTCGTGCTCGGGCAGGGCCACGTGCACGTGCTGTCGGGATCGGTGTTGCACGACGTGCTGCGCGAGACGGTCTCGCCGGTGTGCGTGGTGCCGGCGACGGCGCACGTCGCCCCGTCGCGGTCGGTTCAGCCGTCGAGTGACCGCAGCGTCGCCGCGACCCGTCGGGCGAGGTAGGCGACCCCCGCGGGGTTCGGGTGCAGAGCCCCGGGTTCCATGTCGATCCGCTGCAGCCCGTCCCGCGAGTCGAGGGTCACGCCCGACACCAGGGCGCCCTTCCGCGCGCACGCCGACCGTGCCTGCGTCGCCGTGAAGACCTCGAGGTACCGCACGCCTGCCGCGGTCGACGCGGACCGTGCGACGTCGTCCAGGTCCTGCTGCACGCCGTGCAGGTACCGCACGTCGGTGTCGGTGAACGGGTAGGCGTCGCTCGGGAACGAGCCGGCCAGGGTCCCGAGGTCGAGCGCCGACCGGAAGCAGCCCTTCGCCGGGGTGTGCGCGGCGTCCGGGAAGATCGCGGGGTAGCCCAGGAACACGATCTCGGCGTTCGGAGCGGCGGTCTTGACGGCGGCCAGCGTGGTGGCGATGCCGAGCGCGACCCGGGACCGGATCTTCACTCCGAGCTGGTCGACGCCGTCCTGCACGAGCGTGCTGCGGCACGACGGGGCGTCACGACCGGAGAACACCGGCCCGGACCGCGAGAGTGCCAGGCAGGCTGCGGCCGTGCCGAACAGGTCGGCGTCGTTGCCGCCGATCGTCAGGGTCACCAGGCGGGTGTCTTCCGACAGCGCCTGGATCTGTGGGTCGACACCCTTGAACTGGTGTCCGCCCAAGATGTCCGCGCTGGTCGCCCCGGCGCAGGTGACGTCGTGCAGGGCGAGCCCGAAGCGGGCCGCGATCCGGTGCGGGTAGTCCTCGGCGGACTGCGCGCACGCAGACACCGGCAACCCGGTCGGGTCGCCCAGGCCGTACCCGGCGGAGTAGGAGTCACCGAGCGCGACGTACTCGCTGCCCGGTGGCAGTCCCGCCAGGGTCTCGGGCGGGTCCGCAGTCACCCGGTACGGCTGTGGGACCGGCCAGAGCGGCGCCGCCGACGCGGTCGTCGGGCCGAGACCGGACACCAGGACGCCGACGACCACCGCTGCGGCGAGCAGCGTGGAACGGACGGATCGGAGCAGGACGCGACCTCCGGGTGGGCGCGGGCGACGGGAGCGATCAGGCTACCGCCTGCGGGCTCAGCGTCGGCCGAGTCGCCGCTCTCCACCGCTGCCGGTCGTGTACTCGAGCCCGAAGTGCTGGTACAGCACCGGTTCGGTGTCCGCCTCGAGTTCGCCGTCGGTCGCGATCGACGGCGCGTCCTTGATGAGCTTCTTCGGGAACGGCACGCGCAGGTGTTTCGGCGCGACCGTCGCCCCGACGAGCGGCACGAAGACGAGCTTCTGGAAGCCGACCATGCCGGTCGTCACCGAGCCGAACGCCGGGTCGGACGTCGCGGTGTCGTAGTAGATGCTCTCGAGCGTGCCGACCTTGTCGTCGCGCTCGTCGACGACCGGCAGGCCGATCCAGTCCCGGATGTTGGCCGCTTCGAACACGGTGCTCCTTCCACGACGCCGGTCGTTCCGGGGCCGTCACGACGACGTTACCGACGAGCCGTGTGTGCCGCCCGCCCCACGCCGAGCCCGTCGACGGCCGCCAGCACGTCGGCCGGGTGCACGGCCAGGATCGCCGGGTCGGGTACCTCCGAGAACACGTCACCGCGACGGACGGACGCGTCGGTCAGCACGACGTGCGGGCCGGACGTCGGCGGGCCCCACGACTCGGGCGGCGCAGGACCGAACAGCACCACCGACGGGATGCCGTAGGCCGACGCCAGGTGCGCCGCGCCGGTGTCCACCGTGACGACGACGCGGGCCGCGGCGACCACCGCCGCGAACGGCTGCAGGTCGAGGACGCCCGCCAGGACCGCCTCCGGCGGCAGGCCGGCCGCGTCGGCGACGGCGGTGGCGCGCGCGACGTCCGCCGAGCCTCCCGTCAGGACCACGTGCTCTCCGCGCCCCCGCAGCCCGCGCACCACCTCGGCGAAGCGGTCGACGGGCCAGTGCCGGGCGCCGTGGAAGGCGCCGACGTGGACGACGGCCGCGCCCTCGACCACTGCGGCGTCGGCCGGACGGTCGATGGCGACGTCGTCGGGGTCGCCGGCGATGCCGTGTGCCCGCAGCAGACCGACCCAGCGTTCGCGTTCGTTGACCGGACCCTCGATCCAGGCCGGGCCGTCGGGTCTGCCGTGGCCGATCACCCGGCGCGCGTCGAGGGCGGCGACCAGGCCCTCGGACTCCGGTCCGGCGCCGTGCAGGTTGACGGCGACGTCGGTGACGCCGGCGGGCACCGGGATCGGGTGGTCGAAGCCCTGTTGCGCCAGGTGGACGTCCACCGCGGGCACGAGGTCGACGACCGGGGCGAGCCACGCCGTGGTGGCGAGGCTGATTCGGTGGTCCGGGAACGCGCTACGCAGGGCGCGGAGCGCGGGCACCGCAACCAGCAGGTCGCCGAGCTTGATGGCGCGTAGCACGACCAGTTCGGGGCGGCCGTCGGACGGGGGCAGGGAATCGAGGGCGGTCACCGCTCCGACCGTAGCCGTGCCCGTCACCCGGGCGACCAGCACCGCGTTCGCCGACCTTCCTGGCGTGGTGCTCGGCCGGGTTCCGGTAGGGCTGGGCCATGGCTCTCCTCGCGGACCGCGCCGTCGGCGGTCTCCTGTTCGACCGGGACGACACCCTGGTGGTGGACGTCCCGTACAACGCCGACCCGCACCAGGTGGTACCGCTGCCAGGTGCCCGACGGGCGGTCGACCGTGCCCGCGCTGCCGGACTGCCCGTCGGCGTCGTGACGAACCAGTCGGTCATCGCGCGCGGTGGGGCGACCCGTTCGCAGGTCGACGCCACCAACGCCCGTGTCGACGACCTCGTCGGTCCCTTCGACGTCTGGTGCGTGTGCCCGCACGGCCCGGATGACGACTGCGCGTGCCGGAAGCCCCGGCCCGGCCTGGTCCTGGAGGCCGCTGCCCGACTCGGCGTGCCCGCCGAGCACCTGGTCGTGATCGGCGACATCGGTGCCGACGTCGGCGCCGCGCGGGCCGCGGGAGCGCAGGCGATCCTGGTGCCGACCCCGCGCACCCGGCCGGAGGAGGTCGCCGCGGCCGACACCGTCGCCGACACGATCGAGGCGGCCGTCGCACTGGCGCTCGACCACGTGCCGGCGGCCTCGGCATGAGCCGTCCCGGGCGCGGCCCCCGCGTGCTGGTCGCGCGTCTGGACTCGTTCGGCGACGTCCTGGTCGCCGGGCCAGCGGTGCGCGCGGTCGCGGCAACAGCGTCCCACGTCACGATGCTCTGCGGTCCGCAGGGGGCCCCTGCCGCTCACCTGCTGCCCGGGATCGACCGGGTGCGGGTGTGGGCGGCGCCGTGGGTCACCGAGACCGCCCGACCGCTCGACGACACCGTGCTGGACGAGTTCCGCGCGCTGATCGCCGAGGAGCACGTCGACGAGGCCGTCGTGTTGACGTCGTTCCACCAGTCCCCGCTCCCCCTCGCGATGCTGCTGCGACTGGCCGGCGTGCGGCGGGTCTCCGGCGCTTCGGTCGACCACCCGGGCTCGCTGCTCGACGTGCGTCTGCGCCCCGGCGAGGACCTGCCCGAGGACCTGCCCGAACCGGAGCGTGCGCTGCAGATCGCGTCGGCTGCGGGCTTCGGGCTGCCGCCGGACGACGACGGGAGGCTCGTGGTTCGTCACGACGCCGCCGTGCCACCCGAGGTGGCCGCCCTGGACCGGTACGTCGTCGTCCACCCCGGCGCGAGCGTCCCGGCACGGTCGTGGCCGCCGTCACACCACCGCGCGCTCGTGGCGGCCTACGGCGCGTTCGGGATCCCGGTCGTCGTCACGGGTGCTGCCGGCGAACGGGAACTGACCGCGACGGTCGCAGCCGGCAGGACCGACGACGGTGCAGCGGTGATCGACCTGGGTGGACGCACGTCACCGGCCGAGCTCGCAGCCGTGTTGGCCGGTGCCGAGGTGGTGGTCGTCGGGAACACCGGACCGGCGCACCTGGCTGCCGCCGTCGGTGCCCGCATCGTCAGTCTGTTCTCGCCGGTGGTGCCCGCGACCAAGTGGGCGCCGTACGCCGAGCACGTCGAGCTGCTCGGCGACCAGGGTGCCGCGTGTCGTCTCAGCCGCGCCCGTGCGTGCCCGGTCCCGGGGCACCCGTGCCTGTCGTCCGTCCGCCCCGAGGACGTCCTCGCGGCGCACGAGCGCCTGGTCGGACGCGCTCTGCGGATGAAGCCGAGCAGTCTGCGAAGCACCGCAGAAGGCGCTGCGTAGCGTCCGGCACTGCTCCTCCTGCTCCTGCTGTCGACGGTCCAGCGCCCTGTTGCGACCGTGACGGAGCGTGACCGAAAGGGACTGCATGCGGATCCTCGTCTGGCACGTCCACGGTGGCTGGATGGACGCCTTCGTCCGCGGCCAGCACGAGTACCTGGTGCCGACCACGGACGAACGCGACGGCTGGGGCCTGGGCGCCGGTGGTCGTGACTGGCCGAACGTGGTCGAGCTCGCACCCGAGGACGTCGCGGACGCCGAGGTCGACCTGGTGGTCCTGCAGCGCACCGACGAGGCCGAGGTCGCTGCGACCCTGCTGCGCGGGCGCCGGATCCCCACCGTGTTCGTCGAGCACAACGCCCCGCGCGTGGACGTGCCGGACAGCCTGCACCCGTTCCGCGACCACGCCGACATGACGATCGCGCACGTGACGCACTGGAACGCCCTGATGTGGGACTGCGGCTCCGCGCGGACCACCGTCGTCGAGCACGGCGTGGTGGACCCGGGCCCGCTGTACTCCGGCCGCCTCGAGCGTTTCGGCGCGGTGATCAACGAGCCCGTCCGGCGCAACCGCGTCGTCGGCACCGACCTGCTCCCCCGCTTCGCCGAGGTCGCCCCCGTCGACGTGTTCGGCATGGGCACCGAGCGACTCGCCGACCTGGGTCACGGCGACCGGCTGGTCGGGCTCGGCGACGTCAAGCCGACCCCGATGCACGCTGCGCTGGCCGAGCGTCGCGCCTACCTGCACCCGAACCGCTGGACCTCGCTCGGGCTGTCGCTCATCGAGGCGATGCACCTGGCCATGCCGGTGCTGGTGCTGGCGACGACCGACGCGCCCCGGACGGTGCCCGCTGGTGCCGGTGCGATCGCGACCGACGTGGCGGAGCTGACCCGGGCCTCCCGTGTGCTGCTCGACGACCCGGACGAGGCGCGCCGTCGTGGCGCCGTCGCCCGCGAGGCCGCGCTGGCCCGCCACTCGCTCGCCCGGTTCCTGGCGGACTGGGACGACCTGCTCGACGACGTCGTGACCCGCCACGCGCGTGCGCGACGCGCGCCGAGGCCGACCCTGGAAGGGAGCACCCGATGAAGATCGCGATGGTCTCCGAACACGCCAGTCCCCTCGCTGTGCTGGGCGGGGTCGACGCCGGCGGGCAGAACGTCCACGTCGCCGCGCTGTCGTGCGCCCTGGCCGACCGCGGTCACCAGGTCACCGTGTACACGCGCCGCGACGACGCCGAACTGCCGGCTCGGGTGGCGCTGCGTCCGGGTGTCGAGGTCGTACACGTCGACGCCGGCCCGGCCCGCGTGGTGTCCAAGGACAGCCTGCTGCCGTACATGGCGACGTTCGCCCAGGTGCTCGCAGCGACCTGGTTCGTCGACCGACCCGACGTCGTGCACGGCCACTTCTGGATGTCCGGACACGCCGCACTCCAGGCCGTGACGCAGGTCCAGGCCAGCACCGGCGGCATCCGGATCCCGATCGTGCAGACCTTCCACGCACTCGGTGTCGTCAAGCGTCGGCACCAGGGTTCAGCGGACACCAGTCCCGAGGAACGCGCGTGGCTGGAGCCCGCCGTCGGCCGCGGGGTCGACCAGGTGGTCGCGACCTGCTCCGACGAGGCGTTCGAGCTGAAGTCGCTCGGCGTCCCGCTGCACGCCATCTCGGTCGTGCCCTGCGGGGTCGACGTCGACCGCTTCCGTCCGTCCGGCGCCGTCGAGGAACGCGGTCGCACGCACCGGATCCTGACCGCGTCCCGTCTGGTGCGCCGGAAGGGCGTCGGCACGACCATCGCGGCCCTGGCACAGCTGGTCGCCGCGGGCCGTGACGTCGAGCTGGTCGTCGTCGGGGGTGCCGGCACCGCCGGGTCCGACCTGGCCGACGACCCCGAGTACCAGCGGCTGGACGCCCTCGCGCGCTCCCTCGGCGTGCGCGACCACGTGTCGTTCCGGGGGCAGCTCAGCCAGGACGCCATGCCCGCCGTGTACCGCAGCGCCGACGTCGTCGTGTGCGCACCGTGGTACGAACCGTTCGGCATCGTGCCGCTCGAGTCGATGGCGTGCGGCCGGCCCGTCGTCGCCTCACAGGTCGGCGGGCTCATCGACACCGTCGTCGAGGACGCCACGGGGCTGCACGTGCCGCCGCGTGACGAGGACGCCGTCGCCGCCGCGATCGCGGGACTGCTCGACGACCCGGCCCGCGCTGCGGCGTACGGCGCCGCCGGACGCGAGCGGGTCGAGTCCCGCTACGCCTGGAGCCGCGTCGCCGCCGACACCGAGCGCGTCTACGAGCGCTTGGTCAACGGGGCAGCGGTCACCGGACCGGGCTTCACCACCAGGTCCACGACGTCGGGCCGGGCATCGCGCTCGACCCGCGCCACCGAGAGGACAGCACGATGACCATCGGACAGAGCAGACTCGGCACGACCGAGCAGCTGAGCGACAGCGCCCGCGCCGTGCACGACCACGTGACCGCCTCGGTGCCCGTCGTGGCCTCGCTCGTCGACCACGGGGACCACATCGCCGCGTGGGCCGACGACATCGCCGCGCGACTCGTTGCCGGTCGGCGGCTGCTCGCGGCCGGTAACGGCGGTTCGGCGGCCGAAGCGCAGCACCTGACGTCGGAGCTGACCGGTCGGTTCGACGGCGACCGACCCGCGTACTCCGCGATCTCCTTGCACGCCGAGAGCTCGGCCGTGACGGCGATCGGCAACGACTACGGGTTCGACGAGGTCTTCGCGCGGCAGGTCCGCGCACATGCACGCGCCGGGGACGTCGTCGTGCTCCTGAGCACCAGCGGTCGCAGCCCGAACCTGCTGCGTGCTGCCGAGGCCGCCCGCGTCGTCGGTGCCCGCACGATCGCGCTGACCGGGTCACGACCGAACCCGCTGGCCGACGCGGTCGACGACGCGATCTGCATCGACGGACCGTCGGCGAACGTGCAGGAGGCGCAGCTGGTCCTGGTGCACGCGCTGTGCCGGGCGATGGAGCCGGCGCTCCGCCGCGGGGGCCGGCGATGATCGCGGCACCGGTGTCGGCCACAGCCGCGACACGGCTGCGCGTCGCCGTCGTCGGCGACACCCTGCTCGACGTCGACGTCAGCGGCACGAGCGAACGCCTGAGCCCGGACGCGCCCGTGCCCGTGGTGGACGTCCGGACGGACGATCGTCGTGCGGGGGGCGCCGGACTCGTCGCCACGATGCTCGCGAAGGACGGCCACCAGGTCACCCTGGTTACCGTCCTGTCCGACGACGCCCGGGCCGACGAGCTCCACACGCTGCTGCCCGACGTGCGCGTCGTCGCCGGTCCGTCCGGCGTCGCGACCCCGGTCAAGACCCGCGTCCGGGTCGGGGACCACGCGCTGGTCCGGATCGACGAGGGCTGCGACACCCCGCCGGTGCCGACCGTCACCGCGGCCATGACCGCTGCGCTGACCGGCGTCGACGCCGTCATCGTCGCCGACTACGGCCGCGGTGTCGCCGCTGCCCCGGCGCTCCGGGACGCGATCGCCGCCGTCGCCGTGACCACCCCGGTCGTGTGGGACCCGCACCCCCGGGGAGCGGTGCCCGTGCCCGGCATCACCGTCGCCACGCCGAACGCGTCCGAGGCCCGCCGCTTCACCGACCTGGCCGGCGACGGCGTGCCGTTCGCGACCGACGCGGCCGCCGCACTGGTCGACGCGTGGGACGTCCGGGCCGTCGCGATCACCCTCGGTGACCGTGGCGCCCTGGTCGGCCGACGGACGCCCCGTGGCCTGGACGCCCGGTTCCTGCCGGCTCCCTCCGTCACCGCCGGCGACCCGTGCGGCGCGGGCGACCGGCTCGCGGCCGGAGTCGCGGTCGCCCTCGCCGGTGGCGCCGACGTCCCGGACGCCGTCGCCGCCGGTGTGGCCGACGCGTCCGCGTACCTGGCGGCCGGCGGCGTCACGTCACTGCTCGCCGGTGCTCCTGCCACCGTCCTCGCCGTCCCGGGAGCGGACCGCGACGCGCTGCGGGTCGTGCACCGGGTCCGTGCGGACGGGGGCACCGTGGTGGCGACGGGCGGCTGCTTCGACCTGCTGCACGCCGGACACGCCCGCACCCTGTCGGCAGCGCGGGCCCTGGGTGACTGCCTGGTCGTGTGCCTGAACTCGGACGACTCGGTCCGGCAGATCAAGGGGCCCGAGCGCCCGATCATGACCCAGGACGACCGCGTCGAGCTGCTGCTGGCGC
Organism: Curtobacterium sp. VKM Ac-2922; assembly: GCF_022815645.1. GTDB lineage: Bacteria > Actinomycetota > Actinomycetes > Actinomycetales > Microbacteriaceae > Curtobacterium. The sequence continues at coordinate 101,515 of NZ_JALGRO010000009.1, forward strand.
TGGACTGCGTCGACGCCGTCGTGGTGTTCGACGAGACCACGCCCGACCAGGCCCTACGGCGGTTCCGTCCCGACGTCTGGGCGAAGGGTGGCGACTACACCGCCGACGAGCTGCCCGAGGCCGTCACGCTCGCGGAGTGGGGCGGACGCGTGGTCACGGTGCCGTTCCACCCGGGCCGGTCGACCACCCGCCTGGCGTCCGCGCTCGCGGCCGTCGGCTGAGCGCGGTCCCGGCGTAGCCGCGGCCCCACACACCTGATCCACCACGGAAGGAACTCCATGCCCGTCCCCACCACCCCCATCGGCCGCGTCCTCGTCACCGGCGGCGCCAGCGGACTCGGAGCGGCCGTCGTCGACGCCGTGCTCGAGGCCGGCGGCACCCCGATCGTCCTCGACCTGCGGGTCGAGCACGTGGCAGACGGTGTCGACGCGGTCGCGGTCGACGTGACGGACACCGCCGCCACCGAACAGGCCGTCCGCGACGCCGCCGAGCGTCACGGCGGCCTGGACGCGGTCGTCACCGCCGCCGGCATCGACAAGCCCGCGCCGATCGGTGCCCTGTCCGCGACGGACTGGGAGCAGATCGTCGGCGTGAACCTGCTCGGCACCGCGGCCGTCGTGCGCGCTGCCCTGCCGACGCTCGAGGCGAACCACGGCCGCGTCGTCACGATCGCGTCCTCCCTCGCACTGCGTGGTGTGGGCGACGGCACCGCCTACTCGGCGTCGAAGTTCGGCGTGCGCGGCTTCTCGCAGGCGCTGGCCGCCGAGACCGCCGGCCGGGTCGGTGTGACCAACGTGATCCCGGCGGGCATGCGGACGAACTTCTTCGCCGACCGCACCGAGCAGTACAAGCCGGGCCCTGACGCGCTGTTGATCGAGCCGTCGTACGTGGCGAACGCGATCCTGTTCGCGCTGGCGCAGCCTGCCGGCTGCGAGATCCGCGAGCTCTCGATCATGCCGGCCACCGAGCCGAGCTGGCCGTGAGCCCACCCCGCTGACGGACGGGAGGCCCGGTGCCAGCTGGCACCGGGCCTCCCGTCCGTCGCGGGGCCCGGCCGCGTGCGTCGCGCGCCCGGCGCCGCCCCCTCCCGCGCATCGCGATTGGTCACGACTCCCCGCTCAGTTCTGCCGACTGGTCGAGGACCGTCGCTCAGAGCCCGGTCGGTCGACGATTCGTGACCGGTCGCCGGATCGGCGGCGGGGTGTCCTGACCGGTCGGGACACCTGCGCCGGATGCATGAACGACGGTTCGTGACCTGTCGGCGGGTCGGCGGCGGGGTGTCGTGACCGGTCAGCGCGTGCGGAGCAGGTCCTCGACGTCGGCGAGCACCTGCTCTGGCGTGACCTGATCGACGTAGGACGGGTCGTGCTCGCACCGCTCGGCGGTCCAGCCGACCTGGGTGACATCGATCCCGCACACCGGGCAGCGGGTCACGAAGGACATGTGCACGCGGTGTCGGCCGCGGTCCATCGGCCCGGCGTTGACGACGTTGCCGAACCAGAACACGCCGACCGTGCGGGTGCCGACCGCGACCGCCAGGTGCCGCGGGCCGGAGTCGTCGCCGACCATCACGTCCGCGGCGCCGAGCACCGCGGGCAGCTCCGACAGCGGCAGCGTGCCGACCAGGTCGTGCAGACGCTCCGCCGTGCCACCGGTCTCCTGCTTCCGCACCGCGGCCACGATCGCGTCGGCTGCCGGACGGTCGGAGGCGTCCCCGACCAGCACCACGTCGTCCCCCGCTGCCAGACGGGCGACCGCGACGGCGGCGAACCGGTCCGGACTCCAGCGGCGTCGAGGGTCGGTCGCGCCGGGGTGCATGGCGATCAGCGTCCCGCTGACGCCGAGCCGTGTGCGGACCGCTGCACGCTCGTCGTCCGTGACGGTGATCCGCGGGTCGAGCGTCACGGGCTCGGCACCGGCCAACGCGGCGACCTCGAGCCCGCGCAGCACCTCGTGTTGGTAGTAGACGTAGCGGACCCAGCGTTCCAGGACCTCGGCGTCCTCGGTCGCGGTGCCGACGGTGTGCGGTGCCTGGAGCCGCAGCAGGAACGGGTTCGAGTTGCGGCCGCCGCCGTGCAGTTGGACCGCCAGGTCGAAGCGACCCCGCAGCCGGTGTTCGAAGTCGGCCAGGGTCGGGGCGTCAGCGCCCGAGTCACGGACGCCGGGGTGCACGGGCAGCTCCTCGACCGCGTGGATGGCGTCCGTCCGGCCGTCGAGCAGGGCCTTCGCCGCCGGCGTGCCGAGCAGGGTCAGCCGTGCGTCGGGGTACGTCGCCGCGAGGGCCTCGATCGCCGGCATCGCGAACATCAGGTCACCGAGCCCGCCGCCCCGGAGCACCGCGATCTCGCGGACCCCCTCGAACCGTTCGCCGCCCTGTCCGATCTGCATCACGCCCGTCGTCTCCCTCGTCCTGCCGTCGCTCCTGTCTACCGACGCGCACCCGGGAGCACGCTCGTGCGCCGCGGAACGCGGAGCCCGTGCCCCCGCCCAGGGACCGAGGAGCACCGTCGGACCTCCCCCTCCCGACCGTCGTCCCGGAAGGACCCACATGACGCTCGAAGCCCCCACCTCGACCACCGAGATCGTCGTCCTGGACCCGGTCACCGGCGAGGTCGCTTCGACCACGGCGGTCGCGACTCCCGAACAGGTCCATGACGCCGTCAGCCGCGCTCGTGCCGCGTTCCCGACCTGGTCGCGAACCGCCCCGGCCGACCGCGGGGCACTCCTCCGCACAGCCGCGGAGCACCTGCGTGCGCACGCGGACGAGCTCGCCGCACTGAACACCCTTGAGACCGGCAAGACCCCGGGCGACGCGCTGGGTGGTGTGGAGGCCGGCATCGGCACGCTCCTGCAGGACGCCGAGCTCGGTCCGCTGCACCGTGGCGAGGCCCTGCGCGGGCAGCACGGTGCTGCCGACTGGACGATCCCGCACCCGCGCGGCGTCGTCCTGGCGCTCACGCCGTGGAACGACCCGGTGGCCGTCGCGCTCGGCATCCTCGGTGCCGCCGTCGTGACGGGCAACACGGTCGTGCACAAGGGCAGTGAGCGGTGCCCTGCGACCATCGCCCGCCTGAACGAGCTGCTGGCCGAGGTCCTGCCCGACGGCGTGTTGGTGGGGGTCGACGGCGACGCCACCACGGGCGAAGCGCCGCTGGCCGAGCACGGCATCGCGGTCTACGCGCACGTCGGCTCGACGGCGACGGGCGACCGGCTCGCTGCGGTCGCGACGAGCACCCGCGCGCACGTGATCCGCGAGAACGGCGGCAACGACGCGATCGTCATCGACGCCGACGTCGACCCGGTGTGGGCCGCCGGTCAGGCCGCGCTCGGTGCGTTCGCGAACACCGGCCAGATCTGCACCAGTGTGGAGCGCGTCTACGTGCACCGAGCCATCGCCCAGGAGTTCGTCACGGCGCTCGTGGCCGAAGCGGACCGGCGCACCGCATCGCCCGCGACGGAGTACGGCCCCCTGGTGGACGAGCGTCTGCGGACGACGGTGCAGCAGCACGTCGACGACGCCGTCGCCCGAGGAGCGTCGATCCGCACCGGCGGCGTCGTCCCCGAGGGCAGCGGCACGGCGTACCCGGCGACGGTCCTCACCGACGTGCCGGACGACGCCCTCGCGCTCACCGAGGAGACCTTCGGACCGATCGCCCCCGTGCGCGTGGTCGACTCCTTCGACGAGGGCCTCCGCCTGGCTGCCGCCGACCACTACGGTCTGGCCGCCACCGTGCTGACGAACGACACCGGTGCGGCGCTGCGGGCGGCGGCGACACTGCCCGTCGGCACCGTCAAGGTGAACGCGGTGTTCGGTGGAGCACCCGGTGGCAGCGCCGAACCGCGTGGAGCGTCCGGCGCCGGGTTCGGCTACGGCCCCCACCTGCTGGACGAGATGACGACGACGACCGTGGTGCACCTCGAGGCGGCGACCGCCCGAGCGACGACGCGCGACGCCGACACCATCGACGCACCCGACACCGTCGACGCACCCTGCACCGCTGCCGCGGAGGGGTTCGACCGATGACCGCCGACGTCCGCCTTGTCCGCGACGTCGTCGCGCGCATCGATGACCGCGAGCCACTCGTCGTCGTGATCGGCGACCCGATCCTGGACCGCTGGACCATCGGCGAGGCCGAGCGCGTCTCACGCGAGGCGCCCGCTCCGGTCGTCCGCGTCACCGAGACCATCGCGGTGCCGGGCGGCGCCGCCAACACCGCCGTCAACGCCCGCGCGCTCGGTGCCCGCGTCCGCATGGTCGGACTGATCGGGGACGACGAGGCCGGTGCCGTCCTCCGTGACCGTCTTGCCGCGGCCGGTGTCGACACCACGTCCCTGATCGCCGTGCCCGGAGCCACGACGACCACGAAGTCGCGCATCGTCGGCGGGGACCGGGTCGTCGTCCGCGTGGACGACCTGGCCGGATTCCCGACAGCCGGCCACACCGACCAGCTCGCAGCAGCCGTGGCGCGTGCGCTCCGCGGGGCGGACGCCGCCGTCGTGTGCGACTACGGGCTCGGCGTGACGCCGGAGTCCGTGCTCTCCGTGCTCGACCGGGACCGTCCCGACGTGGTCGTCGTCGACGCGCACGACCTGCGCGGGTGGCACGATCTGCACCCCGACCTCGTGACGCCGAACGCCGGCGAGGCCGCCGCGGTGCTCGGTGTCGACCTTGGCATCGGTGCCGACCGGGCTGACGCCGTGGTCGCGCAGCGTGCGACGCTCTTCCGCGTCACCGGTGCCCGGGCTGCCGTCGTCACGCTGGACCGGAACGGCACGATCCTGCTCGAGGCGAGCGTCGGACGCGACGACGCGCGGCCAGACGGACCTGACGATCACCGCGGCTTCCGCACCCGCGCGACCCCGGCCTCCGAGCAACAGGCCTCCGGCGCCGGCGACACGTTCTGTGCCGCAGCCAGCGTCGCCCTGGCCGTCGGCTCGACCCCGCGCGAGGCCGTGCAGTTCGCCCAGGCCGCTGCCGACGTCGTCGTCCGCGAGGCCGGCACCTCGACGTGCGACACCGCATCGCTGCTCCGGTCGGTCGAGGCTCCGGCGGAGACGGTCGTCGACCATGACGACCTGGCCGCAGCTGTCGACGCCGCACACCGCGAGGGGCGTCGTGTGGTCTTCACGAACGGGTGCTTCGACGTGGTGCACCGCGGCCACACCTCGTACCTGCGGCAGGCGAAGGAACTCGGTGACCTGCTCGTCGTCGCCCTGAACGACGACGACTCCGTCCGCCGGCTGAAGGGCCCGGAGCGCCCGATCAACACCGCCGAGGACCGCGCCGGAGTGCTGGCGGCGCTGGCGTGCGTCGACCTGGTCACGGTCTTCGCGACGGACACCCCCATCCCGCTGCTCGAACGGGTGCGCCCCGACGTGTACGTCAAGGGCGGCGACTACTCCCCCGAGATGCTCAGCGAGACCGCGGTCGTCCGGGCCTACGGCGGCGAGGTCGTCATGGTCGACTACGTCCCCGAGCACTCCACCAGCGCGGTCGTCCGCCGCATCCGCGAGACCTCGCGCGGCGATGTCGACTGACGGCCGCTCGAGGGTGCAGAAGACGTCGGGCCGCGCGCATCAAACCGACGTCTTCTGCTCCGTGGATGCTCAGACGACGTGTGACGACGCAGCACGGAGCGGGTTGCCGCGACGACGTGCCACGACGATCGCGGCGGGGATCCCACCTACCACGGCGAGTGCGACCGTTGCGAGGAGCAGGATCCCGGCGGGCCCGGTGCCATCGAAGTCGTCGGGCAGGCTGAACACCGAGAAGTCCCACATCGCGTGCAGCACCACGGGCACGATCAGGGTCCCGGTCACCCGACGTGACACGTACAGCACGCTGCCCATCCCGACCGACAGGACGATCTGTCCGATGGTGTCGCCGATCTCCTGCCCGTTGAACACGTTGCCGGCGTGGATCACCGCGAACGCCAGGGTCGACACCACGTAGGCGACGAGTTCGGACACGTGCACCCGGAGACCGGTGAGCAGCACCCCGCGGATCAGCAGCTCCTCGAGCAGGCCGATGCACAGCGCCCAGAGTGCCAATGACGCCAGGCCCGGAACGTCGAGTGCGATGTCCGTGAACGGGTACTTCACCCAGATCAGCACGAACAGCAGCACCGGCACGACCAGCCACCACGACCGGCGAGGTGTGTCGGCCTCGAACAGGGTGTCACGGCGCCACGGCAGGGCGACGACCGCGGCGAGCAGCACGACCAGCGGGATCGCCTCGGGCAGGACGCCGAAGTGCAGCACGCCGGCGGCGGTCTGGAACGAGTAGTCGGCGGTCCCGCCCGGCGGCGCGATCAGCCACTGCATCAGGTAGACGAGGACCACCACCACGGCCGTGACGGTGACAGCGATCCAGAGTCGCGGGGTGCGGGTGTGCATGAGTGCCTTCCGGTCAGATCAGAAGGTGATATTCTACATCCACAACGATCGGGGCGGGACCCATGACGAACGGGAGGCGCGGGGGCAGC
>NZ_JALGRO010000009.1:108009-194101 GCF_022815645.1 Curtobacterium sp. VKM Ac-2922
ACGACGGGGTGGCTGGGTGCCTGGTGGCGCCGAGCCTCCTGTCTGCGTGTGGTCGCGTGTCAGCGCACGCGGACCTGCGTCGCCGCCTGCTTGCCGGACTGCACCCCGGTGAAGGTGGCCGTCTGGTTGCCGGCGACGGCCCTCCACTGCACGGCAGCGGTGCCGTCGATCACGTCGACGGTTCCCAGGTCGGTCGAGCCGATCCGCACGCGCACCTGCCGGTCGCCGTTGAAGCGGCTGCCGGTCAGGGTCACGCGCTGGTTCGGACGCGGTGCGCCGACGGACAGGTCGATCCGGGCACCGCGGCTCAGCGCTGCCAGATCGTCGTTCAGGCGCAACGAGTCGGACACCGTGAAGAAGGTGTCGGTCTGGTCGGTCAGCCCGACGACGTTCGCGGCACCGGGACCGAAGGCGGCGATGCGGACCTGCGTGCCCGTGTGCTGCTGCGAGGAACCCGCGCCGGCCGTGCCGTACGAGACCTTCATCGTGGTGCCGTCAGCGGTGACGAGTGCCGTCGACAGCGAGGTCGGCGGCGTGTTGTCGACGATCTGGCTGGAGTGCGCGTGGTCGGCGGTCGCGATGACCAGGGTGTTGCCGTCCTTCTTGGCGAAGGCGAGTGCCGACTGCACGGCCTCGTCGAAGTCGATCGTCTCGCCGATCTGGCCGCAGGCATCCGCGGCGTGGTCCTGCTTGTCGATGCTCGCGCCCTCGACCTGCAGGAAGAAGCCCTTGCCGTTCGACTGCGGGCGGTTGAGCAGGCCGATCGACTTGTTCGTCAGCGATGCGAGCGACAGCCCGGTGTCGAGCCGTGCCGGGTTCGGGGTGCACCGGACCGCTGCCTGGTCCGCGCCGCCGACGGTGGCGGTCGTGGGTGCGTAGCGCGTCGGGAAGTTGCCCGGCGTGAACAGCCCGAGGACGGGGTGCTGCTGGTCCGCACGGCGGACGCCGGCCAGACCGGCTGCGTCGCCGACGACCTGGTACCCGCGCGCCGATGCCTGGTCGAACAGGGTCTTGCCCTGGTACTGCCCGGCCTTGGCGGTCTGGGTGAAGCTGGTCGAGCCGCCGCCCAGGGTCAGGTCGGGGCGGGTGTTCAGCAGCTGCTCGCTGATCGAGCCGAGGCCGCCGTTCTGCAGCGCGTCGGTGCCGCACGACGCGGTGTCGGGGCCGTAGCAGCTGCGGGCGCCGACGTGGGCGACCTGGACGGCCGGGGTGGCGTCCTGGATCTCCGCCGTCGACACGTTGCCGGTGCGCAGGCCGTTCGCCTTCGCGAGCTCGACGAGCGTCTTCTGCGGGGTGTTGTCGATGTCGACGGAGATGGCGCCGTCGTAGGTCTTCGTGCCCGTCGCCCAGGCGCTGCCCGAGGCGGCGGAGTCGGTGACGTAGTCGGGCTTGCCCTTGTCGGAGCCGTCCTTGACCAGCGAGTACGTCGTGTACGAGCCGGTCAGCGGCAGCGCGTCGAGCCCGGGCAGTCGACCGGCGGCGCCGTACTGGTAGTTGCGGGCGACCGTGATCTCGGAGTCGCCCATCCCGTCGCCGATCAGCAGGATGACGTTCTTCGCGTTCGCGTTCTTGATCGCCTGGCGCACGGCCTGGGTCTGGTCGCCCGCGGCACGCTGAGCGCCACCGTGCTGGTTCAGGGCCAGCTGGCCGACGGCCTCGGCGGTGCCGGGCAGTGCGAGTGCACCGGCGATGAGCACGGCGCCCAGCGTCAGTGCGGTCCGGCGCCGCTTCGGGTGGTGCTGTTCCATGTCGGTTCCCCTCGTCATGTGCCCCCGTTCGGGTGCCATCCGAGGATGGCTGTACGGAGGTACAGCGAGGTGAACCGGAGACGTCCGGTCCGTGAACGGCTCGGCTACTCGCCGAACTCGACCTGGACCTGTGCGCCGGCGTCGGAGAGCTCGAGCTGCACCGCGGCACGGGCCTGGTCGATCCAGACGCTGTCCGAGCAGCCGATCCACACGCTCGTGGGCGGCGCGCAGTCGGGACGGCACCACTCGGTGGCCCAGCCGATCACGGCGCGTGCCAGGGCCTCGCCGTGGTCGGCGAAGCACAGCGGCGCGACGACCGACGGGCGCTCGGTGCGGATCAGCCACGACACGGTGACGCGCGGCGGGGCGGGCAGGATGCGGACCTGTTCGGCGAGGGCGACCTCGACGAAGACCTGCCCGTAGGCGGTCTCCGGCAGTGCGGCCAGTCGGCGGTGGATCTCGGTCAGGTCCTCGACGGCGCCGGCGAGCATGACCCGTTCGGTGGGCTGGTCGCCCGTCATCGCCATGGTGTCCACGCTAGGCCCCTCCTGATGTGCGGACAAGCCCGAGTTGGAGGGTCAGGAACTCCCACATCCACGTCAGTGCCACCGCGTTCGTCAGGCCCGGCGCGTTCTGCGCGATCTGGGTCGCCACGCCGTCGCTGTAGGCCGCGGTCTTGAGCGCGACCGCCGACGGGTCGATGCCGTCGGGCCCGCGGTGGAACGTGCCGTCGGCGACCCCGCGGCGGATGACCCGGACCAGGCAGGCCTCCCACACGCGGATGCGCTCGGCGTACTCCTCGGCGACCTCGGGTCGACGTGCGACCGCGGTCCAGTAGTCCGACCAGATCCGCCAGTGCTGCCGGACCTGTTCACTGTCGTCGAACAGCGGCTCGACGAGCATGCCGAGTGCCCGGACGGCATCGGGTTCCGCGTCGACGGCTTCGACGATCGCACCGTAGAAGCGCTCCGTCTCGAGCACGACGACCTCGTTGAGGATCTCGGCGACGCTGGCGAAGTGGTACGTGACGGTGCCGACGGACACGCCGGCCTCGGCCGCGATGTCCCGCAGACCCGTCGCACCGAGACCGTTCCGGACGATCACCGATCGTGCGGCGCGGACGATCATCGCGCGCCGGACCTCGGGCCGCTGGCGGGTCCGCGGGGTCTCCGGACGACCGGCTGCCGCCGCTGCGGTGTCGCTCACGCCGAGGTCCTCGGCACGTCGTCGTGGAAGGTGTGCTCGGCGACCAGCTGCTCGGCAGCGCCGATGCCGTCCCGGGCGAACGCGCGCACGGTGTTCACGACGTGGAAGGCGTCGGCGGTCGCGGTGACCGAGGACGACGTCTCCAGACGCGCGGCCCAAGCGTCGTGCGTCAGGCCGATCCGCCACCGGGAGTCCGCCAGCGCCGAGGTCGGGTCGCCCGACCGGATGCGGTACGTCTCGCGGGCGTCCTCGTCGAAGACCAGCCCGTCCGGGTACACTCGTCCACCGCCGTACCCGGGGTCGACGTCGAGCGTCCACTCCCCCGTCTCGACGTCGTGGGTGACCGTGCGCTGCGGCAGCGGGTCGACGGGTGCCACCCGGGTGATCGCGAGCGGGGTCGACCGGTCCGGTTCGGCGAACGTGATCGCGTCGTCGGCGCCGCCGGTCCAGACCGGCAGTGTGAGGGTGCTCGCCGCGGGGTCGACCACCAGGCTGGCGGCGGTGCCGTGCGGCCACACCCACGGCCAGTACGCGGTCGACACGGCGATGCGCAGGCGGTGGCCCGCGACGAAGCGGTGCCCGGTCGCGACGAGCCGGACGCGCAGCGTGGTCAGGACGCCGGGCGCCAGCGGGTCGTCACGGTCCATGCCCTGTCGTCGTGCGGCGTTCAGCACACCGCGCGTGACGAGCGTCGAGCTGCCGTCGGGCGCGACGTCGCACAGCCGCACGGTGACGGTCGCGCGGGGCTGGTCGCTCGTGACGGCCAGCGCGACCTCGACGTTCCCGAGCAGGTCGAAGTCGGTGTCGACGGGCAGGTCGAAGCACACCGACCGTCCGTCCTCGGCGCGCTGGTCCGGCGGCAGGTCGGTCGCGTTGCCGAACGGGAAGAACCGTCCGGCGTCGGCACCGGTCTCCTGCGGCGAGTCGACGACGACGCTGCCGTCCCGGCCGCCGCGCAGGGCGTCGAGGGACAGCACCCGCGGCGCGGTCGAGGTCGACGGCCACGACGTCGCGCCGACCCACCGGCCGGTGCGTTCGGCGTAGAACGAAGCCGGCGGCTCGGGGTCGTTGATCCACGCCCGCAGTGCCGGGTCCTGCTCGACCCCGGTGTCGGTGCCGCGCAGCCAGCGGTCCCACCAGCGCAGGGTCTCCTGCAGGAACCCGATCGAGGGACCGGGAGCCAGACCGCGGTCCGGGTACTGGTGCGACCACGGCCCGATGATGCCGCGCACGGGCGCGTCGACGTCGCGCACGAGTCGGAGCACCGCGTCGCGGTACGGGTCGGCCCACCCGCCGACGGCGAGCACCGCCGCACGCACGTCGCCGATGTCCTCGGTCGCGCTGCCGTGCCGCCAGTAGTCGTCGCGCGTCTGGTGCGACAACCACACCGGCGTCATCGGCCGGTTCGCGTCGAGGCGCTCGCGCCAGCGCTCGACCCAACCGGGACCCACGACCTCGGGTCGGGGCGGCCGGGAGTTGAACGCGAACATCGTCGCGCCCCAGGCGGCCATGTCGATGCCGAGCACCGCGCCGCCCATGTAGTGCACGTCGTTGTCGTAGCGGTCGTCCGTCGAGCACACGGTGACGATCGCCCTGAGGGCGTCCGGTGCGCGGGCGGCGAGCTGCAGCGCGTTGAACCCGCCCCACGAGATGCCGAACATGCCGACGGCGCCGGTCGACCACCGCTGCGCGGCGAGCCAGGCGATCACGGCCTCGCCGTCGCGGAGCTCCTGCTCGCTGTACTCGTCGTCGAAGACCCCGTCGGACGAGCCCGTCCCGCGGATGTCCACGCGCACCGACGCGTACCCGTGCGCGGCGTACCAGGGGTGGCGCTCGGAGTCGCGCGGCGCGGTCCAGTCGTCGAGCCGGTACGGCAGGTACTCCAGCAGCACCGGCACCGGCGCGTCCGGCGATGCCGACGCCGGGGCCCAGATCCGGGTGTGCAGCCGGACGCCGTCGGCCATCGGGATCCACGTGTCGCGGACCGTCACGCCGTCGGGCAGCCCGTCCGGCACACCGATCCCGGTGAACGTCGTGGTCATGCGTCCTCCCAGTTCCTGACGTGGTGGCCGTTCCCCTGGTCGGTCCACCCGTCGGCGTGCCGCCAGTGCTGGACACCGTCGTCGACGTCCGGCAGCTCGGTGATCCCGGGTTCGAGCGTCGCCGCCAGCAGCGTCCGCGTGTACGGGTGGTTCGGGCCGCTGAACACGCGTTCGGTCGGGCCGACCTCGATGATCTGCCCGCCGGTCATCACCGCGACCCGGTCGGCCACGCCGCGGACGACGGCGAGGTCGTGGCTGATGAACAGACAGCTGAGTCCGTCGTCACGCTGCAGGTCGGCGAGCAACGCCAGGATCCCGGCCTGCACCTGCACGTCGAGCGCCGTGGTGATCTCGTCCGCGATCACGAGGCGCGGCCCGGCCGCCAGCGCCCGGGCGATCCCGACGCGCTGTCGCTGTCCGCCGGACAGCTGTGCCGGCAGCCGGTCGGCGAACTCCGGTCCGAGGCCGACCTTGGTGAGCAGTTCGTCCACCCGGGCGCGTGACGTCGAGCCGGTGAACAGCCGGAGCGGTCGTGCGACGGCAGCACCGACCGTACGCCGGGGGTTGAGCGAGGTGTCCGCGTTCTGGAACACGAGCTGCACTGCGCGGCGGAGCTCCGGACGGCGTGCGGCGACCGGGACGCGCAGGTCGCCCGAGGTCGTGCCGTCGTCGTAGGTGAACGTGCCCGACTCCGCGGGGACCAGCCCTGCCAGGGCGGTCGCGAGCGTCGACTTGCCGCTACCGGACTCGCCGACGACGGCGAGTGTCTCCCGCGGACCGATCGTGAACGACACACCGTCGACCGCGGCCGGCAGGCCGCGTCCGTACCGGATGACCAGGTCGCGCGCGTCGACCACGGGGCGGCCGTGCCGGACGGGAGGACCGGCTGCGGCGGGTGCGTCGGTGACCGTCTCGGGGACGGTCGCGTCGTGACGGTGGTGGTCCGGGCCTCCTGGTCGGGTGCCGTCCGGCACCGCCGCCAGCAACGCCTTCGTGTACTCGTGCTGCGGGTCCGCGAAGAGCTCGGCCGTCGCCTGGTGTTCGACGACCTCGCCGCGACGCATCACGGCGATCTCGTCCGCCATCGCCGAGATGACACCCAGGTCGTGGCTGACCAGCAGGACGGCCATGCCGAGCTCGCGCCCCAGGTCGGCAACCAGGTCGAGCACGGCCGCCTGCGTGACGACGTCGAGCGCGGTGGTCGGTTCGTCGAGCACCAGCACGCTCGGACGTGCGGCGACGGCCATCGCGATCGCGACGCGCTGCTGCTGTCCGCCGGACAGCTGGTGCGGCCAGCGCCGGACGATCGTGTCCGGATCCGGCAACCGGACCATCCGGACGAGCTCGGCGACGCGCTCGGGCCCGTCGGGTTCGCCGTGGGCGCGGAGGGCCTCGCGGATCTGCTCGCCGACGCGCATCGACGGCGTCAGGGCCTGTCCGGCGTTCTGTGCGACGACCGACGCGGTGCCGCCACGCAGGCGTCGTGTCGCAGACGGGGACAGCGTGAAGACGTCCTGTCCGGCGACCGTGACCGTGCCGGCGACGATGCGGGACCCGGTGCGCAGGTGCGCCAGCAGCGTCCGGGCGACCGTGGACTTGCCGCTGCCGGACTCGCCGACCAGGCCGAGGGTCCGGCCGGCGGCGATCGTGAACGAGACACCGCGGACGACGGGGACCTCGGTCCGGCCTGCGGCGTACGAGATCGCGAGGTCCTGCACCTGGACGGGCGGGGTCTCCGTCAGGACCTGGCTGTGCGCGTCGGTGTGGGTGGCGGTCATGCGCTCGTCGCTCCCTGGGTGGCGCGGTCGACGCCGAGCGACTTGCTCAGCCCGTCCGCGGCGAGGTTCAGGCCGACCACGAGCGTCGCGAGCGCCACGATCGGCGCCAGCGTGCCGAGCGGCACGACGGTCAAGGCGGTGCGGTTCTCCTGCACCATCAGGCCCCAGTCGGGTGTGGGTGGGTTCGCGCCGAAGCCGAGGAACGACAGCGATGCCACCAGGAGCACGATCCACGAGGCGCGCATGGCGTACTCGACCAGCACGACGTCGAGCACGTTCGGCAGGATCTCGCGGAACACGATCGACAGCGGCTTCTCACCCCGGGCCCGTGCTGCCGTGACGTAGTCCTGCGTGATGACGGTCCGGGCGGCGCCGCGCACCACGCGGGTGACAGCCGGCGCGTACACGACCGTGACCGCGAGCACGATGACCCAGAGCCCGGCGTCGAAGACCGTCACGACCACCAGCAGCGCCAGGATCGACGGCACGCTCAGCAGCGCGTCGACGACCCGCATCACGACCTCGTCGAACCAGTTGTCGGCGTAGGCGGTGACCGCACCGAGCACCGTGCCGACCGCGACGGCGATCGTGGTCGCCAGGAAGGTCACCAGCAGCGCGTACCGACCGCCGTTCAACGTGCGGGACAGGATGTCGCGGCCGTACTGGTCGGTGCCGAGCCAGTGCGACCACTCCGGACCGGCCAGCACGTTGCCCGAGTCGGTGGCGACCGGGTCGTGTCCGGCGATGAGCGGCGCGGCGATCGCGAGCACCAGGTGCAGGGCGATCAGGCCGAGGCCGACGGACAGCGCCGTCGATGACCGCAGCGGCGTGGTGATGCGTCCCAGGCGGGGGGCGACGGCGGTCATGCTGCCGTCCCTTCGTCCGCGCGACGGGCCGCGCGGGTGGTGGCGTCCCCGCGCGCACGGGCTCGACGCGCTGCGGGGCGGACCCGGGTGCGTCGCTGCCGGGTGCGCAGTCGGGGGTCGAGCGCGAGCGCCACCAGGTCGGCGGCGAGGTTGCAGACGACGTACACGACGGCGCTCAGGAGGGCGATCGCCTCGATGGTCGGCAGGTCGCGGTTGAACACGGACTCGAGCATGAGCTTGCCCATGCCCGGGTAGTTGAAGACGTTCTCGACGACGACCACGCCGCCGAGCAGCCACGCGACGTTGAGCGCGACGACGTTGAGCGTCGGCAGCAGCGCACTCGGCACCGCGTGCTTCCAGACCACGCGGCGGAGCGTCAGGCCCTTGAGCTCGGCCGTCGTGACGAACTCGGACGCCATCACGTCGATCGTCGACGACCGGGCGGTCCGCACGATGTACGCGGCCATCGCCAGGGTCAGCACGATGATCGGCAACCAGATCGACGGCAGGAGCTCACCGACGGTTGCGTCGCTGCCGCGCAGCACGACGGCCGGGAACAGCGGGATGCCGATCGCGAAGAGCAGCACCAGGACGGTTGCGACCATGAACTCCGGCACGCTCATCACGACCAGGCTGACGATCGAGATGACCCGGTCGGCCGGACGACCGCGGCGCACACCGGCGACGACGCCGAGGGTCAGGGACAGCGTGACACCGACCAGCATCGCGGGGACGGCGATGAGCATGCTGTTGCGGAAGGCGGTGAACAGCGTCGGCGCGACGGGGTTCCCGCTCACCAGTGAGGTGCCGAAGTCGCCGTGGGCAGCACCGACGAGCCACTGGCCGTAGCGGAGCCACACGTTCTGGTCGAGGCCGAGGGTCTTCCGCAGCTGGGCGACGGCGTCGGGGGTGGCGTTCTGCCCGAGCAGCTGCTGGGCGACGTCCCCGGGCAGCGCCTGCACGGCGAGGAACACGAACAGCGAGGCGAGGACCACCGTCAGCAGGGCGATCCCCACGCGGCGTAGGACGGGGAGCAGGACGTTCATCGGCGCAGTCCGATCCGCAGGTAGTCGAACTCGAAGCCGAACTCGGCGTAGTTGACGACGTCGCGGGACAGCCCGACCAGGCGGTCCCCGAACATCGGCGTCATGTCCGCGCCGTTCTCGACGACCAGGCGCTGGGCATCCTGGTAGAGCGTCCGGCGCTTGGCGTCGTCCATCTCGGCGCGGGCCTGGTCGAGCATGGTGTCGAAGCCCTTGTCGGACCACGCACTCTCGTTGTAGGACGAGCCGGTGCGGAAGATCTGGTTGAGCAGCTGGTCGATCGGCCGCCCGGTGAACCAGTAGCTCACCATCAGCGGCTTCTGCATCCAGATCTGCGTGTAGTACGAGTCCGACGACGCGTTCTTGATGGTCAGGTCGATGCCCGCTTCGGCGACCTGGTCGCGGTACGCGACCGCGAGCGGGGTGAAGACCGACTCGTAACTGGACGTGTAGATCGAGGTGGCCAGGCCCTCCCGTCCGGCCTGCTGCAGCAGGTGCTTCGCCTTGTCCGGGTCGTGCTCGCGCGGGACGTCGACGAAGGCGGCGAGCTGCGGCGGCACCGGGTTGTCCCAGCCGGGCGAACCGGTGCCCTGCAACGCGGTCTGCACGATGGACTTCGGGTCGTACGCCAGCTTCATGGCCTGCCGGACCCGGACGTCGCTGAACTCCTTGCTGGTCGCGAGCATCGGGATCGTGTACCACTGCGCGTTCACCGAGCGCGCGACGGTGGCGCGGTCGGACGCGGCGACGACCCGTGCGGTCGCGAAGTCCAGGTTGGTCTGCGAGATCAGGTCGATCTGCCCGGCGAGCAGGGCGTTCACCCGCGCGGTGGTGTCCTGGATCGAGAAGAAGTCGATGCCGTCGAGCGCGGGACGTCCGGCGAAGTGGTCGTCGAACGCCTCGACGCTGCCCGCACCGGCGGGGGTGAACGACGACAGCCGGAACGGGCCCGTGCCGATCCCGGTCCGGCCGATCGTGCTGACCGCGGACGCCGGGACGATGTAGCACTGGTACGCCGTCAGCAACGACGGGAACTCGGCGTTCGGCTTCGTCAGGTCGAAGCGCAGGGTGTACCGGTCGACCGCGCGCATGGACTTCGCCGTCATCACCTCGCCGAGCACGCCGGCCTGCGGTGAACCGGTCGCCTCGTCGAGGATGTGCTGGATGCTGGCGATCGCGTCATCGGCTCCGAAGCGGGAGCCGTCGTGGAACCGGACGTCCTGGCGCAGGTGGAACGTCCACACGGTGCCGTCGGCGTTGGCGGACCACTCCTTCGCCAGGTCGGGCACCGTCGTGCCGGACTCGTCGAGCTTGACGAGCCGGTTGTACAGCGCGCCGAGGTACTCGTACGCGGACAGCGAGCTGGCGGAGTCGAGCGTCTCGGCGGCGGACGCGGCCGGACGGGCGATGCGCAGCCGGCCACCGCGGCGGGCGGTGCCGGTCGCCGCCTGTTCGGGCAACTCGGACGTGCCGGCGCTGGCCCCGGAGCTGCAGCCGGTCAGGGTGAGCAGGCCGAGACCGGCGAGCCCGGCGGCTCCGGTCAGCAGGGTGCGACGGCTGGGACCGCGATGGTGGTCTTCGGGTGGACGGACGACGTGCTGCATTCGGGGTGACCCCTCCTGGTAATCGTTCCGGTGAACGATAGAGGGGTTCTACGGCCCTGGCGAATCCTGTGACGCCTCCACGAGCAGAGTTCACAGAGCCGTTACACGCGGCCGCGGCCGGATCGGGCCATGATCGAACCACACACGACGGATCGGGAGCACGGCCATGGCGACCTTCACACGCGGTTTCGGCGGACGCCGACGCGACCAGGACGACGCGCGGATCCCACCCGGTCAGACACTCGTGCGGGACTGGCCCGTCCTGTCCGCCGGTGCCACGCCCGACATCGAGCCCGCCGAGTGGAGCTTCTCGATCCAGACCGAGTCCGGGCTGACGGAGTGGACCTGGGACCAGGTGCAGGCGCTCGGCGTGCAGGACGTCACGGTCGACATCCACTGCGTCACGCACTGGACCAAGCTCGACATGCCCTGGCGTGGGGTCCCGCTCGACGCGTTCTTCGAGCAGGTCGAGACCTCGCTCGACTACTGCATGGTGCACAGCTACGGCGGCTACACGACGAACGTGCCACTCGACGAGCTGCTGGACGGCAGGGCCTGGGTCGCGTTCGAAGCCGACGGTGCGCCGCTCGAGCCCGAGCACGGTGGCCCCGCGCGCCTGCTCGTCCCGCACCTGTACTTCTGGAAGAGCGCCAAGTGGGTGCGCGGCATCGTCATGCAGTCCGACGACGAGCCGGGCTTCTGGGAGAACGCGGGCTACAACATGCACGGCGACCCCTGGAAAGAGGAGCGGTACTGGTGACCGTCCCTGCTGTTGTGTCCGTCGCCGGCGTCTCCGGTCTGGAGGCCCGGGCCGACTCCTCCTCGTCGGCGCCGCCCCGCAGACGGCCGGCCTGGCACGACGCCACCGTGGCCGCTGTCGCCACCGAGACCCCGAACGCCCGCCGGATCGTGCTCGACGTGCCGACCTGGCCCGGCAACGACGCCGGCCAGCACCTCGACCTGCGCCTGACGGCCGAGGACGGCTACCAGGCCACCCGCTCGTACTCGATCGCGTCCTCGGGCGACGACACCCGGGTGATGCTGGCCGTCGACCGGGTCGAGGACGGCGAGGTCTCGCCGTTCCTGGTCGACGCGGTCGAGGTCGGCGACACACTCGAGGTGCACGGACCCCTCGGCGGGTGGTTCGTCTGGCGTCCCACCGGGTCGTCGCGGCCCGTGCAGCTCATCGCCGGTGGATCGGGCATCGTGCCACTGCTGGCGATGGTCACGGCGCACGCCGAGGTCGACGACCCACAGCCGTTCCGGGTGCTCTACGCCGTCCGGACGCCCGACGACGTCTTCTTCCGCGACGAACTCGACGCCGCCGGAGCCGCAACGGCGCCCTTCGCCCTGACCATCGTGCACAGCCGTCGCGCTCCCGAGGGCTCGACCGTACCGGCAGGTCGACTCACGCGCGACACCCTGGCCGGAGCGGTGCTGCCGCCCGAGGCCGGCGCGCTGGTCTACGTCTGCGGCTCGACGCCGTTCGTCGAGCAGGTGCTGAGCTGGCTCGGCGAGCTCGGGCACGACACGCGTGACGTCCGTGCAGAACGGTTCGGAGGAAGCTGATGACGGTCCTCGACGGCAACGCGCTGGCTGGGGAGCTGGCCGAGGTGCTCGGTCCCGACGCCACCCGTGCGCAGATGCGGTGCCGCGGGTGCGGTTCGGTCGGCGCGCTGGGCGAGACCCGGGTGTACCGCACGGCGATGGGGGCGGTCGCGCGGTGTCACGGGTGCGACGAGGTGCTCGTGACCGTGGTGACGAACGGCCCGCACCGGTGGGTCGGGATGCCCGGCGTGCGGGTGGTCTCCCCGACCTGACCGGCGTCCCCGGTGCTGCCGGGGGCGGGTCCGTCCCTGGATGCACGTGCCCGGGAACCACGAAAGCCCCGACCGAGGTCGAGGCTGTCGTGAGGGCCGGGTGGAGCCGGTTGTTCCCGAGCGGATGACGAGATTCGAACTCGCGACCCTCACCTTGGCAAGGTGATGCGCTACCACTGCGCCACATCCGCATCGCACGCTCTTCCGAACGTGCTGCGTCGAGTGTACCCGTGTTCGTCCCGTTCGACGGACCCCCCGCTGTTCCGGGCGTGTCCACGGGCCGAGCGAGTTGAATCACGAGCATGAGCGAGTTCGTGAAGGAAGTCCCGGACGAGAACCCGAACGAACCCGACGCGCACGGCGTGGACCTGGTGGACGGGGACGAGCCGGCGGTCCGCATCCTGGTGCGTGGCGAGCTGCCGACGAGGATCGAGCACGAGGGCCGGACGTGGCGGGCGACCGACGAGACGCACGATGCCGGCGGCGCTCCGGCGATCCGGGTGTTCCGGCCGCTGGTCTGACCCGACGGGTCGTCGTGCCGGGGTGCCGGGGTGCCGGGGTGCCGGTCAGTTCAGCCGGTTCTGCAGGTCGTCCTGGCGGACACCGGCCGCGACCGCGACCGCACGGACCTGCGCAGTGAGCTCCTCGTCCCGCAGGTGCTTCGCGAAGCCGATCACCGTCCGGTAGACGGGCACGTCGACCGTGGTCCACTGCCCGTTGTCGACCGTGATCCGCAGCGCGTCGACCTTGCCGAACCGGTACCGGCCGGTGGCGCTGGTCTCGCCGTCGCCCACGGAACGGATGGCCGCGCGGGGGATGCCGAGCACCAGTCGTGGGGTGCTGCCGCCGACGTAGATGCCGATGCCGTTGTGGTCCGCGACCGCGGTGGCGTGCCCGCGCCGCGGGACCGTCTCCGTCAGCGACACGTTCAGCATCGCGGCCGTGCGGCGGATGTCCGTCGCAACGTCCTTCTGCAGCAGGATCGGCACCAGGTGCGCGCCGGGGTGCTGCTGCGCCAGTGCGGCTTCACGACGACGGGTCGCGGCGTTCTGCACCCCGAGGACGATCTCGACGATCACGAAGATGCCGACCGCGTAGAGCACGAGCGTCCCGATCACCGCGGGCGTCGACATGCCGTCCTCGTGTTCGCGCCACGCCAGGTAGCCGAAGCGCAGCACCAGGTACGCCCCCACCACGGCCATGCCGATCAGTCCGCCTCGACGCCGACCGGATCCGTTCTGATTCCCCATCCGGCCAACACTAGGTGCACCCTGGTCCGACCGGCGAGACCTGCGTGTCCTCTCACTCGGCCGGCCCGGGACCGAGCCCCGCGACCGTCCATGCGCTCCGGCGCGGCGTAGGTTCTGATCATGCGGACTCACCGAGACGTGGCCATCGCGACCGTGCAGGCGGTCGGTGCGCCGGCGGTGGTCGTCGCGCTGTGGTTGTTGCTCGTGCACGTCGACTTCCCGACGACGCCGACCGCCGCCGTGGTCGCGATCGCCGCACTCATCGCCGCCGGCATCGTCGCCGTGATCCTGACGATGTGGTGGCGCGTCGGGGGGTTCCGCAACGACCGAGCGCTGCATCGCTGGGTGCGGAACGGGCCGGAGCCGCAGTCGGTCTCGCCTGCGATCCGGTTGCGTTTCCTCCGACGGCTCGAACGGCGCAGTGTCGCCTTCGGCCGGCTCTACCTCGTGCTGGCTGGGCTCTGGCTGCTGCTCGCCTTCGTCGGCGCGCTCTACCACGACAGCGCACTGGTGCTGAACGTCGTCACTGCGGGATGCTGGCTGTGCCTGGGGATCGACAGCATCGCGTTCGGCAAGCGGTGGGGCGGACGGGTCGACCACCTGGTCGAGGAGACGACGGCGCAGTTGCAGGACGCTGCCAGACTCTGACGATGCGATGCCACGTCCGAGCCGAACGCCCCCTGCCGGACGAACTGCACGTGCTCTACGACGCGGTCGGCTGGACCGCCTACACCGACGTGCCGGGGCAGCTCCAACGCGCCGTCGACGGGTCGTTCCTCGTGCTCACGGCGCGCGACGACACGGGCGCGCTGGTCGGGCTCGTCCGCACGGTGTCCGACGGCGTCACGATCGTCTGCGTACAGGACCTCCTCGTGACGCCCGCCGCACAGGGCCAGGGCATCGGCGGAGCTCTGCTGGACGAGGTCCTGCGCCGGGCGACCGACATCCGGCAGGTCGTCCTGATGACGGACGACGAACCACAGCAGCGGTCCTTCTACGAGGCGCACGGTCTCGTCGAGGTGCACGACGTCCGCCCCCACGGGCTGCGATCGTTCGTCCGCCTCGCCTGACGTCCCGGTGCTCAGTCGGTCAGCGTCGCCGTCAGCTCGGTGAGCGATCCGAGCCGGAGGTCGGCGAGCTCGGCCTCCGGGCGAGCCGCGTGGACGTGTCCCCAGGGGCCACGCCGCAGGTGTGCGGTGCGCATGCCGGCACGTCGCGCGGGAAGGACGTCGTTGTCGAGGCGATCTCCCACGTACAGGATCGAAGTCGGCCGGAGTCCCGACTCTGCGACGACTCGTTCGAAGAACTCGGGCGAGGGCTTCTCGACGCCCCACCTCGCTGACGACGCGATGAAGTCCGGGGCGAAGCCCACCGCGCGCAGCTCCGCTTCGACACGAGTCGGCTGGTTGCCCGCGATCCCGACCTTCAGCCCCGCCGTTCCGACCGCACGGAGGCAGGCCAAGGCATCCGGGTAGAGGTCGACCGATGCGAGCCTGTGCTCGGTCCTCGGTCGATCCACCCCGAGCATCGACCACACCCGACGGTGGTCCTGGTCGCGGTCGATGAGCACCCCGAGCGACGCCATGAGTGTGAACGGCGTGATCCCCGCCGCGACTGCGAGGGACGACCACGACGACGTTTCGTCGACCAGGGTCTCGCCGACGTCGAACACGATGCAGCGCAGCCCGGGAGGGAGGTCGACGGTCACGTCGGCATCCTCGCATCCGCTCGGCGATCGGCCGGTACGGTCAGGGCATGAGCGATCACGAGGTGCCTGCGTGGGCGATCAGGGCCGCCACGATCGACGACGTCGAGGGCATCGCGCAGGTCCACGCGACGTCGTGGCGGCAGACCTACGGCCGGTTCGTCGACGACCCGGACACGGACCCCTGGTTCGAGGTCGCCCCACGCATCGCCATGTGGCGCACGAACCTCGACCAGCGACTGTACGAGACCGTGGTCGCCGCGGACCACACCGGCATCATCGGCTTCGCCGCGGTCCGGCCCACGCCGGAACCCGACGCCGTTCGGCCCGAGGAACTCACCATGCTCTACGTCCTCGCCCGTGCCCACGGGTCGGGCGTCGGGCAAGGACTCCTCGACGCGGTGCTCGGCGACCGTCCGGCGTCGCTCTTCGTCGCGCAGGACAACCCCCGAGCGCATGCCTTCTACCGGCGGAACGGCTTCGTCGCCGACGGCGCGACCTCGAGCTTCGGCCCGATCGAGACCGCCGTGCGGCTCGTCCGGTGAGCATCGGGTCCTTCGACGTCGAACCGGTCCACCAGCGTGCCGCGCCCACCCGCGTCACCCCCGCGTCGCCTCGATCACCACGTTGTCGACCGAACGCCGGCCGTCGGGACGCTGCAGGCACGTGACCACCACGAGCCGTCCCGGGACGTCCGCCCACACGCCGGCATCGCTGCGGATGTCCTGCTTGGTGACGGTCTCCGTGCGCGTGACGCGGTAGGTCGTGCCGTCGACGGTGATCGGTGCACCGACGGCGATGCGAGCACGGGCATGCGCGACGTCGATCAGCGCGTTGCCGGGTCCGAGCCCGCCGGCGCGGAGCGAGTGCATCGCGACGAACACCGTGCCGCTCGCGGGTGCGGTCGGGTCGACGCCCAGGTTCCGCACCCAGTAGGCCGAGGTGAACCCGGGCGGTTCGATGACGCCGTCGACGACGTCCAGCGCACCGAGGGGCACGTCGAGTCCGACCGAGGGGGCCGCGAAGCGTCCGTGACCGGACGGTGCGGCGGACGCCGCTGGGGCGGGTGGCGGGCCGTCGAGCTGCACGGTGTTCCCCGCCAGGTCCACGCCGCCGGATCCGCCGCGCTGCTGCGCGCCCGGAACGGTCAGCATGATCGCCGCAACGGTGACCATGCCGGCCGCGAGCACGGCCGCGACGGCGGCGAGGACACTGCCCCGCCGCCACCGCGTGGTCGTGGTCGACACTCAGCGCCCGGTGCGCAGGCGCGTCCGGAGCCGCAGCGTCCCGAGCCCTGCAAGGATCGCCAGACCGAGTCCGCCGAGGGCCAGCCACGGCGCGGAGCTCGGGGCCGTGACGACGGTGCCGCCGGTCGCGACCGCGGGTCCGCTCGCCGTGGAGGCCCGCCCTGCTGCCGTCACGGTCGCTGCGGTCGTGCTCGTGGTGGCACCCGGCGCCGTGACGGTGAACGACACCGGCACCGTGACCGCGGCACCGGTCGGGTCGGCGAGGAACAGTGCGTGCGTCCCGGCGGCGAGGCCGGCCGGCACCGTGACCGTGGCGGTGACGGAGCCGTCCGCCGCTGCCGTGACGTGGCCGACGGTGACGGGGTCCGAGTGCAGGACGATCCCGTACACCGACCCCGGGGTGAGCCCGCTGCTGCTGATCGTCACCGAGGAACCGGCGGGGACGCTGCTGCTGCCCGACAGCGTCACGACCGGGCGACGGAGTGCGATCCGGTACTGGTGGGTCGTCGTGCCGTCCTGCGCGGTGACGGTGACGACGGCCGTGTCGCCCTGCACGGAGACCGCAGAGGTGGCGGCGGCGTTCGTCGTCGTGACGTGTACGTCGCTGCTCGACAGGGTCGCGATCGGTGCCGTGACGGTGGCACCTGCCGTGGTCGAGGCCGCGTCGAGGGCGACGGGCACGCCGGCGACGGAGATCGCCGAGGCGCTCGCGTCGTCCGACACCAGGAACCGGCTGCGCAGCGCGGTCATCTCGCTGCTCGTCACCCCGATCGTCTTCGTCAGGTAGGAGTCCATCCCGGCGTACTTCGTCGCGACGTCGCTCTCGAACGTCCCCTGCAGCAGCGCCGGTGTCGCCCAGGTGACGCCGAGCTGGGTGTTCGACAGCAGGTAGTCGTGCAGGATGTCCGCGCTGTCGACGCCGAGCACCCGGTCGAGCAGGTCGATCACGGTGCCGGTGCGGTCCATGCCGTGCGAGCAGTGCAGCAGGACCGTGCCGCTCGTGTGCGTCGCCAGGATCTGCAGCACCTGCGCGTACGCGGTGATCATCGGGCCACGGTCCGTGGCGCTGACGTACCCCTTGTCGACCAGGTCGTGGTACATCGCGGTGTCGTCGCTGTAGTCGCCGTCGGCGCCGAACATCGAGATGGCGACGTCCTTCGCGCCGGGGATCGGCACGTCGGGCTTCGCCGCGATCTGTCCCGGCGTCCGCAGGTCGATGACGAGGTCGACGTGGTACTTGCTCGCGAGGGTCTGTGCTCCGGCGGTCGTCAGCTTGTCGAGCGACTCCGAGCGGATCAGCCGCGAGGAGTCGACCGTCTGCCCGCCGAGACCCGTGAACGAGCCCAGCGCTCGGCCGTTCACCATGCCCGGGACGTCGGTGACGGGGTGGTCGGTCGTCGTCATCGCGGGTTGCAGCGCGGAGTCGGCGTGTGCGGCCGTCGCAGAGCAGCCGATGACGCCGAGAGCGGCCACGGACGCGAGCGTGATCGTGGCTGCGTGGAACAGCGCACGTGCACGGGTGGGGTGGTTCGACACGGGTCTCCTCGTTCGGGAACCCTGCTCACAGCGCAGTGCGGGGTCGCAGCGCGGGCAGGACGAGGAGCACGCTCCCGAGGCCGGAGGTCGCCACGGTGAACGCCTGCGAGACGTCAGGTTGACAGGTCATGAGCCAGCCCACAGCCTGACCCGCCCTCACCCCCTCGACGACACCACCGTACTGACGCGCAGGTCGTCGAAGGTACTCGTGAACCCGGCACCACCGAGCGAGATCAGCCCGATGCGCGGCGCGTCCCCGAGGTCCGCGGTCCAGGTGCCACCGCGCACGAAGTGCCGTCCGTCCGCGCTGGTGTACGCCGTGTACCGGTCCTCGCCGCCGACGACCCGGTGCACGATCCGCAGCGTCGTGGTGTCGCCCACGGGACCGACGACCATGTTGCCGTACGTCGGCGCTCCGGCCGGCTGCCCGGAGGCCTGCTTGCCGAACTCCGTCTGCCGGGTGTCGTAGATCGAGTTGGACACCAGACGGACGTAATCGCCGTCGGAGCCGTACACGATCAGCCCGCCCTGCACGTAGTTCTGCACGCTGTCGCCGCTCGCCGGGGTGTCCACCGCCACGGTCGTCTCGACGACCCAGTCACCGCGGGGTGCGGGCTCGGCCAGCACGGAGGCGAGCGGCGTCGCCGGCGGGTGCAGGTCTGCGGCCTGCGTCTGCCACCGGAACGCCCCGCCGGACACCGTCCAGGTCGACGGGTCGGGCTCGCGCGTCCAGGTCAGCTGCGACGGCAGTGCGGTGCCGTCGAACGAGGTCGATGCGGAGCGGATCAGCCGTCCGGGCACGTCGACCGGCGCCGTCGAGGCGCGGTAGGTCGCACGCTCCCCCGGCTGTGCGACCGGTCCCGGCTGCACGGTGTCCGACGGACCGGCTCCCCCGCGCACGGACGGCCACCCGCCCTGCCAGTCGAGCGGATCGATCAGCACCGGCCGCTTGGTGTAGGTCGCCTGCCCGGCGTAGTACGGGTCGTTCCGGTCCACCGCGTGGTAGATGATCCAGTCCTGCCCGGCGAAGTCGGTCACCACGGTGTCGTGCCCGGTGCCCACCCAGCGGTTGCCGTTCTGCGCGAGCAGCGGCGTGCCGCCCACCCTGGTGCTGGTGATCGCGACGCCGTCGCGGTCGGTGAACGGACCCAGCGGGCTGTGGGACCGGGCAACGAACACGCCGTACCCGGTCAGTGCGCCGTTGCAGCAGTTCGTGGCGGAGCCCATGAACCACCACCACCCGTCGTGCCGCATCAGGTACGCCCCCTCGTACCGGTTGTCGATCGCGATCAGCCGTTCGCTCGCCGGGTCGGAACGCAGCCCGTCGCGCCTGAGCGTCCGGACGTGCACACCACCGAAGTAGCTGCCGAAGTACACGTACGTCGTCCCGCGGTCCGTGATGACCTCGGGGTCGAACTCCCACCGCTGCCCGGCCCCGTTCTGCGCTGCCTGCGGGGCGACGACCGGCCCGCCGGAGTCGGTCCAGGGTCCGGTCGGGCTGCTGCTCGTCGCGACGCCGACCGCGGACCCACCACCCGTCGGAGCGGTCGCCGACGGCGTGTCCGAGGCCGCGTAGTACAGGTACCACCGGCCGTTCCGGGACACGACGTCCGGCGCCCAGATGCCGTTCGCGTCGCCGACCCACGCCGGCTTGGTGCTGAAGGCGTCGCCGACGTACGTCCAGTGCGTCAGGTCCGTCGAGCGGTAGGTCGGGACGACGTGCTGCACGAGGGACCCGTCCGCCGCCTTCTCGGTCGCGGTCAGGGCGTCCGAGGTGCAGTAGAGGTACCAGTTCCGGTCGCGGCCGACGCCGTGCACGGCGCTCGGGTCCGCGCAGCTGGCAGCGGTCTGGCCGTCGGGCAGCGCGAGTGCCATCGGGTTCTGGTGCGTGGGCGCAGCGGTACCGCCCCGCGACGCCGGTGCGGCACCCGGCGACAGTGCACTCGGCGACAGTGCAACCGCCGGGAGGGCCGGTGTCAGTCCCATGACCAGGGTCGCCACCGCGATCAGTGCGGTCAGTGCTCGGCGCACGGTGTCTCGCTCTCGTCGTTGAGAACCCACCACCTCGTCGTCGAGGCAGCGGCATGGTGCTCTGCTCCGGCGGAGCCTACGCCGACGGGCGCGCTCCGCCGAGACCTGTCCGGAATCGGCGCGTGGCCGACCGGGTCAGACGACGGGGGCCGGTTCCCCCTGCACCGGGACGGGTTCGACGCGGGCTGCCGGTGCGCCGACGGTCGGCACGGTGAGCACGAACGCGGTCGACGGACCCGGCGGACAGACCAGGTCACCGCCGTGCGCGCGGGCGATGCCGCGGGCGATGGGCAGCCCGAGTCCCGCGCCGCCGCTGCGGTCGTCGCGCGCGGCGTCGAGGCGGACAAGACGGTCGAAGATGCGGGAGCGGTCGGCCTCGGGGACGCCCGGCCCGTCATCGGTCACGTGGACGGACGCCTGCTCCCCAGGACGATCGACCGCGATCGTGACCGTGCCGGTGCCACCGGTGGCCCGGGCGGCGTTCTCGAGCAGGTTCCCGATCACCTGCGCCAGTCGGTCGCCGTCCGCCGGCACCGTGACGGGCGACTCCGCTTCGATCACCTCGACGCGCAGAGCCGGGGCGCGGAGTCGGGCGCGGTCGGCTTCGAGCCGCACCAGCGCGCCGAGGTCGACCGGACCGAGCTCGAGCACGAGCCCCCGGTCGACCCGCGCCATCAGGAGCATGTCGTCGACGAGTCGTGACGCCCGCCCGGCCTGTCGCACGACGTGCACCGCGAGCTCCTCGCGCTCGACCGGGTCGAGCGGCGCACGCACCAGGGTGTCGGCGGCGGCGCGGATGCCGGCGACAGGGGTACGGAGTTCGTGCGCGGCGTCGGACAGGAACTCGCGCATCCGGGCCTCGGCCGCGAGCGCCTGCCGTTCGGCGCCCTCGACCGCGTCGAGCATCTCGTCGAAGGCGACCGCGACCCGACCGATCTCGGTGGTGCGCCGGCCCGGGCGCAGCCGCCGCCCACGGTCGCCGTGCGCGATCGATCGTGCGGCCTGCGTCATCTCGTCGAGGGGACGCATCGTCCGTCGGACGACGAGCACCAGACCGCCGGCGGCCAGCAGCATGAAGCCCGCGGACGCGCCGAGCATGACCCACCGGAGCTCGCCGAGGACCTCGTCCACCGAGCCGGTGCCGGCCGTGAGCCGGATGGTCGAACCATCGCTCAACCTGGAGACCAGGGTGACCAACCGGTCCTGCTCGGTGACCGTGGACGACGTGATCGTGACGCGCGCTGCGGCGGTGCCCGAAGCGGTGGTGCCGGCCGTTCCGCTGCCGGAAGCCGACGTGTCGGCGGCGGCCGAGCCTCCAGGCCGGGTGCCAGCCGGACCCGGCAACCCGCCCGGGTCGGGTGGCCCCTGCTTGAGCTGGTCCGGCGTCGGCCCGGCCTGCACCGAACCGCCGCCCGGCGTCGTGATCGTCACGGACAACCCCTGCATCGAGAGCCGGTCGGCCAGGTCGTCGGCGTCGACCGTGCCGACCAGGGCGGCTGCCGCCGATGCCCGGTCGCGCAGGCGGTCCTCGATCTGGGCTCGCAGGCGGCCGCCGAGGGTGGCCTCGACCGCGATCGACAGGCCGCCCAGCAGCAGCGCGAGCAACACGAGCACGGCGACGACGGTGCGCGCTCGCAGGGAGCCGGTACGCAGCGGGCGGGCGGTCACGCGGCCACCGCGCTCAGGCGGTACCCGATGCCCCGGACGGTGTGCACCAGGCGGGGCCCGTGCGCCTCCATCTTGCGGCGCAGGGCGCTCAGGTGCACCTCGACCAGGTTCGGGTCGACGCTGTCGTAGCCCCACACCTGCGTCAGGATCTGCCCCTTCGACATGGTGCGCCCGCGGCTCTCGGCCAGGAACGCCAGCAACCGGTACTCGGTCGCGGTCAGGTCGAGCGTCACCCCGGCGCGACGGGCGAGGGCAGCGTCGGGATCGAGCACCAGGTCGCCGACCTCGACGACGGCGGGGATCCGGCCACGGCGTCGGAGCACGGCGGTGACCCGGGCGACGAGCTCGGCCATCGCGAACGGCTTCACGACGTAGTCGTCCGCGCCCTCGGCGAACCCACGCAGACGGTCGTCCACCTCGTCGCGGGCGGTCAGCATCACGATGGCGGCGTCCGAGCTGGTCCGCACCCGGGCGGCGAGCTGGATGCCGCTCGCACCGGGCAGCATCCAGTCCAGCACGACCAGGTCCGGCACGAACTGCGTCAGGTCACGCTGCAGCTCGGACCCGTCCGGAGCGTCGAGCACGACGAGTCCCTCGTCGCGCAGCGAACGGGCGACGGAGACACGGATGGTCTCGTCGTCGTCGACGAGCAGGACGCGGGCTGGGGTGGACACGGCGGACACCGTACGTCGCCGCAGCAATCACCGAGCATGGAACGACCTGGGGAGAACCTGGGCTTCAGTGATGCTTCAGATTCGACTTCGAGCGTGGTCGTCACCGGCAGGAACGCCGGACCGGCAGTCGCCGGAGACGAACTGGAGACACCATGACGAACAACGACGAACCGACCCGCGAGTTCCCCCGCCACGACCCCGACCACCAGCCGACCGAGCAGTTCGCCCGGTACGAGCAGACGCCGCGCCCGGAGCCGCTCGCGTCGTCGGCGCCTGCCGGGCAGGGCGGTCGCCGCACGGGACTCGGTCGACGCCTGGGGATCGGTGCGGCCATCGTCGCCGTGCTGATCGGCGGCGTCGGCGTGACCGCGGCCGTGGCAGCGGGCAACGGCGGGAGCACGCCGGTGTCCGCGCCGACCGGCGCGCCCTCGGGCGCTCCGTCCGGTGCCCCCACTGGAGCGCCCTCGGGTGCCCCGACCGGCGCCCCGACCGATGGGCCCGGCGCTGGCGGCGCCCCGGCCGGTCCCGCGGCCGGTGGCCCCGCAACTGGTGGACCCGCCGGAGGGGCCGGCGCGACCTGTGGGCCGGCTGCCGGCGGCGCTCGCGCGGCGGGCGGCGACGCGCCGACACCGCCGAAGGACGCTCCGAAGCCCCCGGCCGCACCGGACGCGTCGGGGAAGGCCGACGGCAGCGGGAAGGCCGGCAAGGACGCGCCGACCCCGCCGACCGACGCACCGAAGCCGTCCGGTGCACCGTCCGCGCCGACCGGGGCCCCGACCTCCGGGTCCTGACCCGCGACGGGGGTCGGGCCGCCCTGCACGACCCCCGCGCCGGCCAGGTCCTCACTGCTGGTCGACGTGCTCCGACTGCTGCAGTCGGAGCGCGATCGACCGGGCCGCACGCGCGGCACGAGCCCCACGGTCGTCCGCTCCGACCTCGGCCAGCCGTTCCGCCAGGCGGTGCGCCGCGCGCAGCACGATGGGGTGGTCTCGGCCGTAGGTGCCGACGCCCTCGAAGACCGTGTCGACCAGGTCCTCCAGCGCGGGCCAGTGCGGCAGCACCCGCGCCACGTGCGCGTCGTCGAGGTAGCCCGTGACGGCCTGGCGGTCGCGCCACGCGGGAACCAGGACCGCGCCGGCCAGGTCGAGCGCGCTGACCGCCGTGTACGGGTCGTTCGTCCCGCTCGCCAGGCCCCGGACGGCGATCTCGACCAGCTGCTGCAGCGCGAACCGCACGTCCTGGAACGGCGTGCGTGCGGTCCCGGTGGCGATGCACGCGCGGACCTGACGGGCGGTGCCGTCGTCCTCGCCCGCGGCGACGTCCGCCCCCGTGACCACAGCAAGCGGGTCGCCGACGATCACGTGGTCCCCCGGCATCACCCGCATCACCACGACCCGGTCGTGCCGGCTCGCCCAGGTCACCAGACGGTGCCAGTCGACGGACTGCACGTACCCGTCGTCGGCCGCGCGGACCGTCCGTCCCCGGTCGGCATCGGCGTTCTGCGACGCGACCGTCACGTCGTCGTGGGGCTCGTCCCGGTCGACGAACGCCTGGTCCACGGCCGCGACGAGGTCGACCTGCACCTGCTTCTGCAACGACGAGATCTGCACGCTGGTGGCGATGTGGTGGATGAAGAAGACCAGCACACCGACGTCGACGATGCCCATCAGGACCGCGACGTGGACCGCGATCACCGGAACGAAGGCCGATCCGTCGTCGATGGCCGTGTGCACCGACCGCAGGACCACGATCGCGTAGACGAACGTCGACGTGAACGCGGCCAGGACGAACTGGTTCGCGCGGTCGGCCATGAAGTTGCGCACGAGGCGTGGCCCGTAGGTCGAGGACGTCGTCGCGAGGACCGAGATCGTGATCGAGAACGAGGTGCCCGCGACGGTGAGCATCGCGGTGCCGATCGTGGTCAGGATCGATCGTCCACCGCCGGCGCTCAACGCATCGAGCACGGCGATCCGGACACCCCCGTCGATCACCGACCGGTCGACGGACACCAGCACCTCGGCGAGCACCACGGCCGCGACGCCGAACAGTGCGGGCAGGAACCAGAACGACTCCCGCAGTCGCAACGCCACCATCCGCACGGACACCACCAGCTTCTCGTCGACCCGGCGACGACCGACCGGCGCACCGCACTGGAGTCAACCAGCCCCCGGGTGCCGACGGACGGCTCCGGCGTCAGACGGCCAGACCCCGGACGACGTCGTGGACGACCTCGGCAGCGCGGGCCGCGGCATCGTCGAGGTGCAGGCGGAACTCGTCGCCGTCGGGCGCACACAGGTCGCTGATGCCCCGGACCGACACGAACGGCATCGCGTGCACGTGGGCGAACTGCGCGATCGCGGCGGACTCCATGTCGACGGCCGCGACGGTCGGGAACGCGTCGCGCAGCACACGGGCACGGTCCTCGGTCACGAAGACCTCACTCGACCCGATCGTCGCCGACCGGAGCGGATGGGCTGTGCCGGAGGCCAGCGCCAGCCGCACCATCCGGTCGTCCGGGGCGTAGCCCGTCGGCATGCCGGGGACCTGGCCGAGCGCGTACCCGAAGGCCGTGGCGTCGGCGTTGAGGTTGACGTAGCGGTCCCCCACGACGACGTCGCCGATGGCCACCCCGCGCATCAGCCCGCCGGCGGTCCCGACGCTGATGACCGGCACGACCCCGAAGTCGTGGAAGCAGTGCGCGACCGCGGCGGTGGCGTTGGTGAACCCGATGCCGCTGCGGCGGACGGCGATCGTCGCACCGTCCACGTCGAGGAGCTGGTGTCCGTCGTGGCCACCGACCGGGCCGTACTCGGACGGGACCCCGCCGATGCGGTCCGCGAAGGCCGTCACCTCTTCGCTCATCGCCGCGATCACCACGGCGACCGGTGCTGCCCGATCGTCCACCCGACGATCCTTCCACACCCTCGAGTGCGCGCGGTCAGGCGCCGCGGCCACCGGCCCGCCGGGCATGCGCCCGGTGCTTGATCGCCTCGATCACCGAGGTCTTGGCGTCGGCGTACGCGTTCATGTCGTCCCACTGCCGGGTCATCAGCGCACGCTTCGTCTGCTCGTACAGCGCGCGATCGGCGTCATCGGCGCGCAGGTGGTCGCGCAGCAGCAGGTAGGCGTCGACGGCCGGGGTGCCCTGCTCGTACACGTGGACGTGCACGTCGCGCTCGGGCGTCCTGACGAGACGGTGGCCGGGCTCGCGCACGCGCAGCTGGTACCCGGCGACGAGCAGCGGCTCGAGGTACGCGGCCTCGTCGGTGACGTCCGGCACCGCGACGACCACGTCGATGATCGGTTTGGCAGCGAGCCCCGGCACCGCGGTCGACCCGATGTGCTCCACCACGACCGGCAACGCCCCGACTGCGCGACGGATGCGCTGCTCGTGGTCGCGGTAGGTCGCGGGCCATGCCTCGTCGTACTCGTGCAGGCCGACGACGAGGGGTTCCGGACCGCCGACGATCTCGGTGGTCGTGACGTCGGGACGCGGGGTCGGTGCAGGTGCTTCCACGGGTCCATCCTGCCCCCGGTCGGCTCTGGCCAGGACCCGCCCGCCCGCCTTCTCAGTGCCAGAGCACCAGCAGTCCGACCAGCCCCGAGAAGGTCAGGGCGATCGCGCTGACGAGCACCCCGACCATGACGTCGTCCTCGGGTACGTCGTCGGTGTCCACCGGCCCGTGCTGCCGTCGTGTCCTCATGAGAACCGTGCCACGAGGCCGGGGACCACCGCGTGCGGCTGGATCGCGACCAGGCGGTAGGACGCGCCGTCGTCGAACGTGAGTACGACCGTGTGCGGGCCGAACAGGTACGGCGACGCGGTCAGGCGGGGGCGGTTCGCGGTGAACTCGTAGACCACGGCCGTCCGGGCGAGCGACGACCCGCGCTCCTCGTAGAGCGACACCTCGTCCGGGGACGTCCCCGTGGCACCGGCGCACGTGCTGTCGACGAGCCACTGCGTCGTGCCGATGCCGCGCAGGTCGCTCGCGCTGATGACGCTCGACACGACGTCGTCGCCGCAGATCTGCAGCCCCGGGTGCTCGGCGGCACGGACTGCCGCGGTGAGCCCGGGCACGGTGTCGGTCGACGGGTGAGCGGCCTGTTCTCCGGGCCGCGGGGGCTGTCCGGACGGGAAGTCCGCCGGCGTCGCGCTCGCCGTCGACGGCGAGGCCGGTGACGACGCCCGGTCGCCGGCCGTGGTGGACGGCCGGACGCTCTCGCGGCTGTTCCCCGTCCGCGCTGCGTCGTGCGCCGGGGACTGCGCACACCCCGCCAGCAGTCCCGTGACGACCAGTGCTGCCGCCACGACGCCCGCGGTGGTCCTCGTGCGTTCCATGTCCTCATCCTCCTCGTCGAGCGCGATCCGGTGCGTGCTCCCGACGACGGAACCTACGGAGCCCGGGTGTCGACGCCGTGACGCCCGGCGCGGCAGGATGGCCCTGACGAGGTCCGGACGACCGTGCCCACGCGGATCTCGTCGTCACCGAACTGTCACACGACTGCCGCCGACGAGCCACCGCGGCGTCCCAGGATCGGGACGAACCCACCTGGAGGACCACGATGACCACCGCAGCACCCCTCGATCCCCGCCCGCGGCGCGGCGCCGCCGCCACGGCGATCGCCGTCGCACTGGCAGTGGCCACGTGTGTCGCGGCGTCGCTCAGCATGGGTGCCCTCGGCACCCCCTCGGCCGACGCCGCACCGGTCGCGCAGGCGGCCAGCGCCTCGGGCGCCTTCCTGGCCGGGTGCGGCAGCGAGGCCGTCGCGTCGCCGCTCACCGTGCCGATCTGGTGCGCCTCGTCCGACCAGGTGCTGCAGGACCTGACGTGGTCCGCCTGGGGCGGCACGTCGGCCCGCGGTGTCGGCAGCTTCGTCGACAACCCGTGTGACTGCGCGAGCGGGCAGCTGCACCGGTACGCCGTCGCCGTCTCGCTGGACGACCAGGTCGCCGTCGCCGGCACCACCCGGTACGAGCGACTCCGCATCACGTTCGCCAACGGTCGTCCGGGGTGGGCCTCACGCCCGACGATGTCCTTCCGATGGAGTGACCAGGGCTTCGTCACCGACCAGGTCCTGTCGTGACCGACCCCGTCGAGGGTGGCGCGTCCGTCCTGCTCGCCGAGGACGACGACGACGTCCGTGAGACCACACGACTGCTGTTGCTCCGCCGGGGCTTCCGCGTGCAGGAGGCCGCGGACGGCGTCATCGCGCTCGACCTCGCCCGCGCGGCGCTGCCGGACATCGCCGTGGTCGACGTCGCCATGCCGCGGATGGACGGCTTCGCGCTGGCCCGGGAACTCACGGCGCTGTCCGTGCCCGTGGTGTTCCTGACCGCCAGGGACCTGCCGACGGACATCGCCGGCGGGCTGCTCGCCGGCGCTGACGACTACGTCACGAAGCCGTTCGACCCCGATGTCCTGGCCGCTCGGCTGACCGCGGTGCTCCGACGCACCGGGACGCGCCCGGTGCGGACCGAGCGGATCGGCACCATCGTCGTCGAACACGACGCCAAGCGGGTGCTGCGCGGTTCGACGCCGGTGCCGCTCAGTGCGACGGAGTTCCGCGTCCTGCAGGCCCTGCTGGCGAACCGCGGCGCCGTGTTGTCGCGCGAGCAGGTCGTCGCGATCGTCTGGGGTTCGACGTGGCAGGACCCGCGGATCGTCGACACGAACGTGCAGCGCCTGCGGCGGAAGCTCGGCAGCGACGCCGTCGAGACCGTCCGCGGCTTCGGCTACCGGATCGCGGCGGCCACACCGTGACGACCTGGACGTCCGGACCCGTTGCTCCCGCCGCGCGACCCGTCATCACGACACGGGTCGCCTGGTACCGGTCCCTCCGCGTCCGGACGGCCACGGCCATGGCGCTCCTCGCGCTCACCCTGGTGCTGGCCGCGGGTGCCGTGTTCGCCCACACCTCGATCACCGGTGCGCGCGAACAGCTCCGGGCGCAGGCCGTCGCGCAGCTGCGCGAGACCGCGGCGACCGACGCGTTCGGCGGTGCGCTGCCGTCCCGAGCCACCTCGGACCCGGCGGCGCTGCCGGGTCCCCTCCGCCGCGCACTCACCGGCGACCAGGTGGTCACGTACGACGACGGCGACGCGATGTGGGCCGCGCGCGGGCAGGGCGACGACCTGCTCGCGACGCGGGTGTCAGCAGCGCCGGTCCGCCAGCAGTGGAACGCGCTCGTCGAGACCTTCGCGGTCAGTGGCGCAGCGGCAGCGCTCATCGCGGCCGTCGCCTCGTGGTTCGTCGCCGGGCGGCTGACCGGGCGACTCCGACGTACCGCCAGCACCGTCAACGACGCGATCGGGGGGCGGCAGGCGGCGCCGGCAGCAACCGCCGAGGACGACGAGGTGGGCGTGCTGTCCCGCGGCATCGCCGACACGGCCGCCGCGCTCGCCGCCCGGCTCGAGCGGGAACGCGCCGTCAGCGCCGACGTCGCCCACGACCTGAAGACCCCGTTGACGGCGCTCAGCAGCGCGGCCGCCCTGCTCGGCGACGACGAGGACGCCGCACGGATCCGTCGGTTGGTCCGGCGGTTGCGCGACCTGGTCGACGACCTGCTGCGACTCGCCCAGGCACAGCACGACACACCCGCGGTGCAGGTCCGACCGACGTCGATGGCGGGTGCCGTCGAACAGGTCCTCGAGGACCAGGCCACCGGCGACGTCCCGCTGCGCGTGCTCGCCGACGCGACCGTGCCGCTCGACGCCGACCGACTCGCCCGGGCGCTGACGAACCTGGTGCAGAACGCCCGGCAGCACGGCGGCGGTCACGTGGTCGTCGAGGTCGACGGCCACGAGGTCCGTGTCGTCGACGACGGCCCGGGATTCCCCGAGGCGATCCTGCGCGACGGACCGCGCCGGTTCGG
Source organism: Curtobacterium sp. VKM Ac-2922 (assembly GCF_022815645.1). Lineage (GTDB taxonomy): Bacteria > Actinomycetota > Actinomycetes > Actinomycetales > Microbacteriaceae > Curtobacterium. The sequence goes on from NZ_JALGRO010000009.1 coordinate 137,101, forward strand.
CGCGCTCGGCACGGCCGGCGGAACGGGCATCGGCCTGGCCATCGCCCTGCACCACGCCGAGGCGATGGGCGCGCGCCTGGTGCTCAGCACCACCGACGGCGGAGCGTGTGCGGCCCTGCGGTTCGGCTGACCACCGGACGGGAGGCGCGGGACCGGCCGGCACCGCGCCTCCCGTCCGGTGTCCTGGTCGCGTCCACCGCCCCTGGGAGCCCGCCGACACCCCGTGGACACGGGTCGCGGACCGTACTCGGGCCGTGTCAGGATGAGGCCGTGACGGCGATGCCGCTCCCGGAACGGCAGCCCACGTTCCGGAGGTACCGGGTGGTGACCATCAGTGAACACCGCGGTGCGGAGCTCGAGGCGACCTACGGGCTGTCCGACGGCGTCGACGGTTCGCTCGACCAGTTCCAGTACGCGGGTGCCGGTGACGCCGACCTGTCGATGCGCGGCGCGACGGTCGAGGGCACGCGCACCGGACGTATGCGGCACCGGCGCGACCACATCGTGTTCTGGATCGGCGACGGCACCGCGACACTCACACCGGAGTCCGGCGAGACGCTGACCGCTGTCCCGGGACGACCCATGATGCTCTCCGGCAGCGTGGCCTACGACTTCACGGCCGACACCCGCAAGGTGACGATGCTGCACGTGTCCGAAGCACTGCTGCGCCGGTGTCTCGCCGCCCGCGGTGTCGTGCTGCGCGGGCCGTTGGTCTTCGACGAGCAGCCCGACGGCATCGCGTCGCTGCGCGATCTGCAGGCGGAGCTGCGCCGGTCGACCCCCGACCTGGTCAACGCCGAGGTGACCGGAGCCGAGCGGGCGCTGCTCGACGCGCGCGTCGCGGATGCCGTCGTCCGGACGTTCCCGGTCCGGGCCGCCCCGAGCCTCGCCTCGCCCTCCGTCTCGCGTGCGGTCGACCTGATGCACCTGGACGCCCGGTCTCCGCTGACACTCGAGGACCTGGCCGACGCGTCGGGACTGAGCATCCGCGGACTGCAGAACGCCTTCTCCCGCGACCTCGACACGACCCCGACCAAGTACCTGCGCGACCTGCGCCTGGACGGTGCCCGGCGCGAGCTCGAGGACGGCGAGGCGTCCGCCGTGGCCGAGGTCGCACGCGACTGGCAGTTCAACCACCTGGGTCGGTTCGCGAGTGCCTACGGTGAGCGGTTCGGCGAGCGGCCGAGCGAGACGCTGCGGCGGCGGCGGGGCTGAGTCGCGGCGTCCACGCCGGCCCGGCGAGGGGTACTCCCCCAGTGCATCCCTCGGGTTCTCTGACCGGCCTAGCGTCGATCGTGCCGCCGGATCGGCGGTCGACGGAAGGACGCAGCAGATGACCACGAGTGACCTCGCGCCGGGTGACCTCACCGTGACGGACCCCGAGTTCGTCGCGATCCACCAGCACTTCGCGTTCGACGAGGTGCTCGCGCACACGTCGCTGTCCCAGGCCGACCGGTTCGTCGTCCAGCTCGGCGCGGTCGTCGCCGTGGGCGGACGGACCGAGTTCCGGGCACTGGTCGTGGCCGCGCTCGACGCCGGGGTCAGCCCCATCGTCGCCAAGGAGGTCGTCTACCAGGCGACCGCGTACGTCGGGTCGGCACGCTCGACCGACTTCCTCGTGGTCCTCAACGAGCTGCTGACCGAGCGCGGCGTCGCGCTGCCGCTCGCGGGGCAGTCGACCACGTCCGCGGCGGACCGGCTGCCGGTCGGCCGGGCGAAACAGAGCGAGATCGTCGGCACCGAGGCGGTCGACCGGATGTACGACCAGGCTCCGGCCGACGCCCTGCACTTCCAGGAGTTCCTGTCCGGCAACTGCTTCGGCGACTGGTACACGCGCACCGGACTCGACGTGCAGCGCCGCGAACTGCTGACCTTCGCGATCCTGGTCGGGCTCGGCGGCGCCGACGCCCAGGTGGCCGGGCACGTCGCGATGAACCTGCACGTCGGGAACACCCGACAGGACCTGCTCGACGTCCTCACCGTCCTGGTGCCGTACGTCGGGTACCCCCGCACACTCAACGGCCTGACGGCCATCAACGACGGCGCCCCCGCCGGCGCAGGAGAGGACCACGCATGAACATCGAGCCCCGCACCCCCACCCGCAAGAACCCGCCCGAGCAGTTCGCCGGCGACGTCTGGGTCGACAGCATCGTGACCCCGCACGAGGACGGCCAGCACGCCACCGCCGCCCTGGTCCGCTTCGCACCGGGTGCCCGCACCGCGTGGCACTCCCACGAGAAGGGGCAGTACCTGCACGTCACCGCCGGGGTCGCCCGCTTCGGCACCCGCGACGGCGAGGTCATCGAGGTCCACCCCGGCCAGACGCTCTACACCCCGCCCGGACAGGAGCACTTCCACGCCTCGACCGAGGACGGCTTCATGGAGCACATCGCGTTCCTCGAGCTCGGTGACGACCCGAGCGTGGCGACCACCTGGAAGGAACACGTCACCGACGAGGAGCTCGCCGGACGCTGAGTCCGGGGAGCATCCCATGCGGTACGCGCAAGATGGGAGGCGTGTTCATCCCCACCCGAGCAGCCGGCCTCGAAGCACTCGACGAGTTCGTGCCCCACGCGGGCGCCGAATACCGCCGCGACCGCAACCACGACCTCGGCCCCGCGCGGACCAACGTCTCCGGGCTGTCGCCGTACATCCGGCACCGCTTGATCACCGAGCACGAGGTGGTCGACGCGGTGCTCGCCCGTCACAGCCTGTCGGCCGCCGACAAGTTCGTGCAAGAGGTCTTCTGGCGCACCTACTGGAAGGGGTGGCTCGAGCAGCGGCCGGAGGTCTGGCGGCGGTACCGCGCCGAGGTCCGCGACCTGCTGGCAGCCGACCCGCCCGGCGGGTACGCGGACGCGGTCGCCGGGCGGAGCGGCATCGACGCGATGGACGCCTGGGTGCGGGAACTCGTCGACACCGGCTACCTGCACAACCACGTCCGGATGTGGTTCGCGAGCATCTGGGTCTTCACGCTCGGGCTGCCGTGGCAGCTCGGTGCGGACTTCTTCCTCCGGCACCTGCTCGACGGCGATGCCGCATCCAACACGCTGTCGTGGCGGTGGGTCGCCGGGCTGCAGACCAGGGGGAAGACGTACCTGGCGACGGCGGCGAACATCGCGCAGTACACCGACGGGCGCTTCGCACCCTCCGGGCTGGCCACCACGGCTCGGGCGCTCGACGAGGAACCGTTCCCCCGGCCCACGGCGATCCGACCCGACGACGTCGACGGCACGGTCGGCGACCGCGTCGGGCTGCTCCTGCACGAGGAGGACCTGGACGCCGCGAGCCTGCTGGCCGAGCAACCGGGGCTCGTGTCGTCGCTGACCGCGACGGCGGTGTCCGTCGATCCCGACGGGCGTTCTCCTGCGCCCGCCTCGTCGCTGGTGACCGCGTTCACGACCGGAGCCGCAGCGGACGCAGCGGAGCACACCCTCGATGCGCAGGGCCGGCCGGCCGAAGTACTCGGTGGGGCGGACCTGACCGTCCTGGTCCGGTGGGCTACCGCTGCGGGACTCGACACGGTCGTCGTGCCGTACGCCCCCGTCGGACCGGTCAGCGAGCGGCTCGATGCCGCGCGGCCGGCCCTGCACGCCGAGGGGATCGCGCTCGTCACGGTGCGACGACGGTGGGACAGCCGCGCCTGGCCGCACGCGTCGCGTGGGTTCTTCCCGTTCCGCGGCCAGATCCCGGAGTTGGTGCAGGCGAGTACTCGGTCGTCCTGACCGGGCCAGGAGGATCGCCCCACCGTCCCCGCGCTGGTCACCGAAACCAGATGGGAACGACGAAGCCCCGGCCGGTCCTGGTGGACCTGCCGGGGCGTTCGTGCTGGTGGGCGATACTGGGATCGAACCAGTGACCTCTTCCGTGTCAGGGAAGCGCGCTACCGCTGCGCCAATCGCCCAGAGTCTCTGCGGGGCAGAGCCTTGGAGGGTGTTGCTGGAGGTGGGGACGGGATTCGAACCCGCGTGGACGGCTTTGCAGGCCGCTGCCTAGCCTCTCGGCCACCCCACCATCGAGGTTCACGTCTCCGTGAGTACCCGAACGGTGGGATACCCTCTGGTGAGAAACCAGCCCCCGAGGGAACCGGTACTCGAGCGGATGACGAGATTCGAACTCGCGACCCTCACCTTGGCAAGGTGATGCGCTACCACTGCGCCACATCCGCAAGACGTGACCGAGGCCACATCCGTGTCGGCCCGCTCTCGCGGCGACTCATGAACCTTATCCGACTCCGAGCCCTTTCGCCAAAATCGCTCTCGTTCACCGGGCGTGTCCCCCGAGTCCACGCGGAACGGGGCTGTCGAACGGCCCGCGACGCGCGCGAGCAGGGCGCCCGGTTCGGCAGTCCCCGCGACATCCGCTACTATCGATCCGCACGCAAGTGCAGGGGGCGATTGGCGCAGTTGGTAGCGCGCTTCGTTCACACCGAAGAGGTCATCAGTTCGAGTCTGGTATCGCCCACGTATCTACTCACTGCCTGAAGAACATCAGCAGTGCCTGTAGAACACCCTCGCTGCGGAACATCCGCAGTCCAAGAGCCCGACGCCAGCGCGTCGGGCTCTTTGCATCCCGGCACCCGAACAGCACAGACCAGCAAGGGCAGCATGACCGACGTCGACCTGGAGTACGCCCGCGTCCGCGCGGTGCTCGACCGTCCGACGCTCCGGCTGATGTCCCGCCCCACCAGCGCCGTGGTGCTCGCCGTCTTCCGCACGGTGTTCGACCGCGACGTGCAGTACGTCCCCGCCGAGCGCATGCACCTGCAGGTCGAGGAGCACGTCACCCGGCTGCAGGCGACGGGCGCCCGGGTCCCCGCGGGTGACACGCAGCCGGACGAACCGTCCGGCACCCGGGCGAACGGCCGCGCGCTCTGCCGCGAATGGGTCACCGCGCAGTGGCTCGTCCGCTCGAACTCCCCCGACGGCGACGAGCAGTACTCGCTGACGAGCCACGCCCTCGAGGCCCTGAGCCTGGTCGACGCCCTGTCCTCGGACCGGGCACTCATCAGCGAGAGCCGTCTGGCGATGATCGTCGACGCCGTACACCGGTGGGCCGCCCGCGCCGAGCCCGACCCCGACGTGCAGATCCGCCGGCTCGACGCGCAGATCGCCGAGCTGCAGGCCGAACGCGACCGGCTGGCGAGCGGCGACGAACCGGCCGCGGTCGATGACGAGCGGATGCGGGACGGCTACACGAACATCACCGACCTGATCCGCCAGCTGCCGAGCGACTTCAAGCGCGTCGAAGAGGCGGTCGCGACGATGCACCGGCAGATCGTCGAGGACTTCCGGAACGAGGTCCGCCCGATCGGCGACATCCTCGACGACTACCTCGCGCGCACGGACACCCTGATGCAGGCCACGCCCGAGGGCCGCGCGTTCGAGGGCGCCTTCGAGCTGCTCCGCGACGACGCCCTGCTGCTGCGTCTGCGTGAGGACATCACCACGATCCTGGCCCACCCCTTCGCCGAGTCCCTGAGCGGCACCGAACGTCGTGCCTTCCGCAACACGGTGGCCATCCTCCGGCAGGGCATCGAGGACGTCCTGGCCCAGCGACGCCTGCTCACCGGCACCCTGCGCGACCAGATCGTCGCCCACGACGTGGTGCGCGACCGCGAACTCGACGCCGTCCTGCGCAGCGTGAACCGCCGACTCGCGACCCTCATGGATGCCGGAGGCGCGCGCGACCGCGTCCCGCTGGAACTGCTCCCCCCGGTGGCCGAGGTCGGCACCCTGCGCGAGCGCCTGTTCGACCCCGACGCCGAGGCCGTCCCGCCACCCATCGAGGAACCCGACGACAACGTGTTCGACGACCTCGACGTCGAGTCGCTCCGGCGCCACGGTGGGCCCCTGCTCGCCGAGCTCCGTGCGGTGCTCGCCAGCGGCACGGCCGGCACGAGCGCAGCGGCCTTCCACGCGCTGCCGGCCGACCAGCGCCGACCGGTCGAGCTGTTCGGCCTGGCGCACCTGCTGACCGGCCGCCCCGACTTCGAGACCGCCGACACCACGGTCCCGCACGTCACGGTGCGGCCGGACGGCACGACGGTCACCTTCACCATGCCGACCGCCGACCTGCTCGGCGTGCGTCCGGCAGCCGACACCTCGGCAGACGAAACCACGGCAGACGACACCACCCAGGAGGCCCGGTGAGCGACACGACGTCGACCGACGTGGACGAGACGGCCGCGTCCGACCCCGGAACCACGACCGACGTGACCGACCGGTTCGACGGCGTGGACCCCTTCGACGCCGACGCGTCGGTCCCGCTGGACGCGGACGAGCGCGACGACTCGAGCTTCGCGCTGTTCGAGGGCGACGAGGGTCGGCTCGACGAGCCCCAGCGCCGCGCCTTCGTCGCCCTGCTGCGGCACTCGTACGTCAGCGCCCGCACCCACGCCGACGAGTGGCGTGCAGTCCTCGACGCCGAAGGTCAGCTGCGCTCGCGTCTGAACGACCTGTTCCTCGAACTGCACGTCGACCGCGACCGCGAGGTGGCGTGGAAGCGTCAGGCCCGCTCGGAGAGCCAGCGCCGGACCTTCCCCACGCTGCTGCGCGACGTGCCGTACACCCGCGAGGAGACCATCGTGCTGGTCTACCTGCGGATGCGCCTGCGTGCCGACGCCCGGCCCGGTCCCGACCAGGTCGTGGTCGACCGGTCCGAGATCCTCGGGCACGTGGCCGGCTTCCGTCCGGCCACCGCGACCGACCGCACCCGTGACGAGGGCCGCGTGGCGAAGGCCGTCGAGCGCCTGGTCACCGCGCGGATCCTGCTGCGCACGACCGACCCCGACCGCTTCCGCATCGCGAGTGTCGTCGAGGTCCTGCTGCCGCTCGAGCGGCTGCTCGAGCTCGATCAGTGGTTGGCGAACGCGACCAGCGGACCGATGGGGCCGCTCGACGGAGCCGAGCCGGGCCTCCTGTCCGACAGCGACAGCGACAGCGACAGCGACACAGAAGCCGACACGACGACCGAGGAAGACGAGGACCAGGCGTGAGCGACCACCGGCTCGACACCGCCGGCATGCCGGCGCTCTTCGACACCGTCGCGCAGTGGCGCGCCGAGTCCATGCAGGTCGTCAACTGGGGCGGCTTCCACGGCCACCGCCAGGTCGAGCTGTCCGGCACCGCGACGCTGATCTCCGGCGCGAGCGGCACCGGCAAGTCGACGCTCATGGACGCCTACCTGGCCGTGATGATGCCGTCCGACGTGCCGTTCAACGGCGCCTCGAACGACGCGACGACCGGGCGCGCGCGGAGCGCCGACCAGCGCAACCTGCTGACGTACCTGCGCGGCAAGGTGGACACCCGGCGTGACCCCGAGTCGGGCGCGCTGCGCGACGTGAACCTGCGCGGCGACGACAGCATGACGTGGGGTGCGGTCGCGGTGACCTTCCGGAACGACGACGAACGGCGATTCACCGTGCTGCGGGCGTACGTCGTGCCGAAGCGGGCGCGCGGCGTCGGGGACATCCAGATGACCATGGCGACGGTCGACGACGACTTCGACCTGCGCCGGCTCGAGGACTTCGTGCCCGGTCGGTTCAGCCACCTCGAGCTGACCGGACGGGTCCCCGGGCTCGTCATCCGTGACACCTACCACGAGCTGGCGTACACGCTGCAGACCCGGCTCGGGATCGGCGACTCGGGCGGCGGCAACCGGGCGATGCGGCTGCTCGCGCGCATCCAGGCCGGGCAGCACATGCCGACGGTCGACTCGCTCTACAAGTCGCTCGTGCTCGAGACCCCCGCCACGTACGAGGCAGCGGACCGGGCGCTCGCGCACTTCTCGGCGCTCGACGAGGCGTACGAGGCGATGGACACCGAGGAGCGCAAGGTCCGCATCCTGTCGCCCATCACCGAGCTGCACCTGGAGATCGAACGCTCCCGCTCGGCCGCAGCCGCCCTCGACGGCATCGCGACGGGCTCCGAGGTGTCGCCGTTCGCGCACTGGACCGCCACCCGCAAGCGGGCACTGCTCGACGACGAGGTCGACCGCAACGCCCGGTCCCGCACGGCCGCGCGCGCCGAGGTCGAGGCCGCATCCGCCCGGCACGCCGCCGTCGAGATCGAACTGCGCGAGGCCGAGGGCCGGCTGCGCGACTCGGGCGGCAACGCGCTCGCCCAGCTCGAGGACCGGATCGACCGGCGCACGCGCGAGCGATCCACGGTGGAGCGTGCCCGCGGGTCGTTCGACGAGCGCACGGCCGTCCTCGGGACGTTCACCACGGAGTCGGCGTTCACCGCCGGACAGCGAGCGTCGCACGAGTTCCTCGGCACCTACGCCGACGCCCGCGCCGCGCTCGACACCCGCCGCGATGCGCTGACACGCGAGGAGTACCCGCTGCTCGACCGCGAACGGTCCCTGCGGCAGGAGCGCCAGTCGCTCGAGCACCGGCAGGGGGCGATGCCGCTGCCGATGCACGAAGCGCGGGTCGCGATGGCCCAGGCCGCCGGCATCGATCCGGACGACCTGCCGTTCGTCGCCGAGCTGCTCGACGTGCTGCCCGGCGAAGAACGCTGGCGCACGGCGATCGAGTCCGTCCTGGCCCCCGTCGCCCGCACGCTGCTGGTCGACCAGGACCGCCTCGACGCCTTCAGTGCCGCCATCGACGCGGTGCGCATCCCCGTCCGCGTGCTGTTCGAGGGCGTGCCGTCGGGTCCGCACCTGGACATCGACGGCGACCCCGCGATGGTGTCCGGCAAGCTCGCCGTCAAGGAGTCCCCGTTCAGCACGTGGGTGCGGTCGCGGATCGAGTCCGACCGGATCGACGCCCGCTGCGTGGCATCCGCGTCAGACCTCGGCGGTGGCGGACGACGGGTCACCGAAGCGGGCCAGCTCCGTGACGGCAAGCGCGGCGCCCACGGCGACCGTCGTCAGGCGAACGTGATCGGTTTCACGAACGAGGCCCGGGTCGTCGCGGTGGAGGCCGAGCTGTCCGCGATCGCTGCGGACCTCGCCACGCTCGAAGCCCGTCGCACCGACGTCGCGCAGGACCTCACCGCACTCGACGAGCTGCGGGCAGCACACCAGCACCTGGTGGACACCACGTGGCAGGCGATCGACCTGGCCGGCGTCGACGAGTCCCTGGCACGCCTGTCGACCGAGCGCGAGGCCCTGCTGGCCGCAGACGACGGACTGCGCTCGCTGCGGGCATCCGTCGCCCGGCTGCGCACCTCGCTCGACGAGGCGGCCGACCGACGCGCCGCTGCCCGCCTGACCGTGCAGCGACTCGAGGAGCGACACGCGGTGCTGGTCGACGGGCAGGACGCCGCGGCCGAGATCCTGGCACGGTTCGAGGACTCCCCCGCGCTCACGCCCGACCCGCAGCAGGAGCAGCTGCTCGCCGAGACCTTCGACGAGGTCGGCGCGCCCGACGGGGTCGACGGCTTCGACGACGCGACCAAGCGGCTCCGACGTCGGCTGGAGGAACGGCTTTCCCAGGCGCTCGACGGCGCGGCATCGGCGTCGAACGCGCTGACCATGACGTTCCAGCGTTACCAGGACGCGTGGCCCGACCCGAACCTGGGCACCGGCGTCGCGTCGTACCCGGACTACCGCGCGATCCTCGACGACATCGTCGCCACCGGCCTGCACGCCCGCCGCAGCGAGTGGCGTCGGCGCCTGTCGCAGTGGAGCGGCGAGGACCTGGTCCCGCTCGCCGGGGCGTTCGACCGCGCCTACGCCTCGATCGAGGAGCGGCTCGAACCGGTGAACGAGATCCTGCGGGACCTGCCGTTCGGGGCGAACCGGGATCGGCTGAAGATCGTCATCCGCCGCGTCACGCGCGAGGACGTCACCCAGTTCCGCCGTGAGCTCCGGGCCCTGTCCGCGTCGGTCGACACCGAGCTGACCGACGACGTGCTCGAGACCCGCTTCCGGCGCCTCCGGCGGTTCATGGCCGTCATCCGCCAGGACCCCTCGGCGCCCCGGCGGTCCGGGACGAGCCAGCGCGACGCCGTGCTCGACGTCCGACGCCACATGGAGATCACGGCCGTGCGGTACGACACCGACGGCAACGACCTGGGCGTGTACTCGTCGCTCGGCGACAAGTCCGGCGGCGAGACGCAGGAGCTCGTGGCGTTCATCGTCGGTGCCGCGCTGCGGTACCAGCTCGGCGACGAGACCCGACCGCGACCCCGGTTCGCGCCGGTGTTCCTGGACGAGGCGTTCATCAAGGCGGACTCCGAGTTCGCCGGGCGTGCCGTCACGGCGTGGCTCCGGCTGGGTTTCCAGCTCGTCGTGAGTGCGCCGCTCGACAAGGTCACGGCGTTGGAGCCCTCGATGGAGCGTCTGCTGTCGATGCGGAAGCACCCCGACACGGGCCACTCGTCGATCACCGAGATCCGGCGCACGGAGCCCGTGCCGGCCTGACGCCGGGGTGGGAGTGTGGGTGCGCGGGCGCGTGGCGGGTGCGCGACCGGTCACGACACCCCGCTCACGTGCGCCGAGTGGTCACGTTCCGTCGGTGCGCGGCGCCCACACCGACGTTCTGCGACCAGCCGACGGGTGGCGCTCGGGGTGTCGTGACCAGTCGACGGCGGTCTGGCGCGGGTGGGGCGCGACCACTGCCGGACGGGAGGGTCGTGGCCCGGCCGCCCCGAGCCTCCCGCCCGGTGGCGGGCCCGGTCCGACGCGCGCGACTGGTCACGACACTCCGCTCACGTGCGCCAGGTGGTCGCGTTCCGTCGGGCCCGGGCGCCGGCGGCCGCGTGCGCGTGCGCGCGACTGGTCACGACACTCCGCTCAGGTCCGCCGAGTGGTCACATCCCGTCGGTGGGCGGCGCCCACACCGACGTTCTGCGACCAGCCGACGGGTGGCGCTCGGGGTGTCGTGACCAGTCGACTCGAGGAAGGGACGCGTGCTGTCGGTCGCTCGGCCCAGGGTCGTCGTCGGGCGTGCACGGTACGGTACGGGCGTGATGTGGAACCGGAAGCGGCGACCCGACCCCGGCGCCGATCAGCCCCGCGGGGCGCTCGGGATCGGCGCCCTCGTGCGGATCGTGTCGGTGTCGGACGGCGGCGAGGAGTGGGTCGAGTCCGACGGCAGCGCCGAGCCGATCGGCCTGATCGTGGCTCCCGGCGGCAACCAGATCGTCGGGTACCCCGGCGTCGGCGAGCCCCTGTCGTGGACCGTCGCGTTCGACGAGCCCGTGTACACGAAGGACGGCCGCGGCCCCTTCGAGCGCGCGACCGTCCTGAGTCGTCAACTGGTCCCGGTGGAACCCGAGCGGTCCGGGGCCGAGTAGGCCCGGGCCTAGTAGTCCTCGGAGCCGCTCTTGGCCATGGCGCCCAGGGCCATGCACGTGCCGACGCCACCCAGGACGCCGACTCCGATGATGATCGCTCCGACGAGTTCGAGCATGGTCTGTCTCCTGTGGTCTCGGGGCCGACGTGGCGGTGTCAAGGCTACCGGAACGGCTACCGGATGCCGCGCATCAGACGCAGCACCGGCTTCGCGATGACCAGCAGCACGACCCCCACGACCACGGCGACCAGCCCGAGGACGGTGAAGTACGGCGCCTCGTGCTTCGGGTCGTAGTACTTCGACAGCACACCCGTGACGGCCGTGCCGAGCGACACCGACAGGAAGAACAGCGCGACCATCTGCGTCTGGAACTTCGGCGGTGCGAGCTTGGTGGCGACGGACTGCCCGATCGGCGACAGCAGCAGCTCGGCGATCGTGAACACGAGCAGGATCCCGACCAGCACCAGGACCGGCGTGCCGTTCCGCCCGGTGCCGACGAAGGGCAGGAACAGCAGGAACGCGATGCCCATGATGCCGGTGCCGAGCGCGAACTTGATCGGGGTGGACGGCTGACGGTCGCCGAGTCGGGTCCACAGCGCGGCGAAGACCCCGGACAGGATGATGATCATGATCGGGTTGATCGACTGCACCCACGACACGGGCATCTCGAACGTGCCGATCGACCGGTCGAGCCGCTGGTCGGAGTAGATCGTCACGACGGTGAACTGCTGCTGGTAGAGCGACCAGAACACGGCACTGCCGATGAAGAGCGGGATGAACGCGAGCACGCGGGAGCGCTCGTCACGGGTGATGCCGCTGGTCAGGATGACGACGAAGTACCCGATCGTGGCGACGACGACGATCGCGACGACGACCGTGGGCAGGTTGCCGACGTTGAGCAGACCGGTCAGCACCGCCGTCACGATGACGGCCAGACCGATCACGACGCCGATCGCGACGACCGGGTAGCGGCGACGGTCGAGCGGGTTGGCCACGTGGTGCACGGCGTCGGGGAGGTTGCGGCGGCGGATGCCGTACTGCACCAGGCCCGCGGCCATGCCGACCGCGGCGAGACCGAACCCGAAGTGGAAGCCGAGCGAGCTCTGCAGCAGCCCGGTCAGGATCGGGCCGAAGAAGGCGCCGATGTTCACGCCCAGGTAGTACAGCGAGAACCCGGCGTCACGGCGGGGGTCGTCCTTCGTGTACAGGCTGCCGACGATCGTGGTGGCCGTCGCCTTGAGGCCACCCGACCCGACCGCGATGAGCACCAGGCCGACCCCGACCCCGGCGACACCGGGGATGAGCGCCAGGGCGATGTGTCCGGCCATCACGACGATCGCGCTGCCGAACAGGGTCCGGTCCGCACCGATCAGCCGGTCCGCGATCCAGGCGCCCAGGATGGTGAACAGGTACACGGCACCGCCGTAGGCCCCCATGATGCCGGCCGCCACCGTGCGGTCGATGCCGAGACCGCCCTCGGAGACCGTGTAGTACATGTACAGCAGGACGATGCCCTGCATGCCGTAGAACGAGAACCGCTCCCACAGCTCGACGGCGAACGGTGTGGACAGCTCGAAGGGCTGGCCGAAGAAGGTCCGTTCGCGCTTCGTGGGCGGCTCGGACGCGGTGGTACGTGACATGCGGTCCAGTGTGCCCGCCGAGCCGTGGTCGCGCCCACTCGCTGAGGGACGCTCAACGATGGGCTTGGAGGGTTCCCACGAGTCTCCCGCGGACGTGACCGCCGCGCGTTGTCGGCGAGACACCGCTCGCATGCGGTGCTCGGACACCGCGCCTAGCGTTGGCAGGAGCAACACCGCTGTTCAGGAGGACACCCATGGTCGACACCGCACCCACCACCCGTCCGACGCACGCGACGACGGCCGCCGGCGCACCGGCCGCTGGCGCACCCAAGGCCGACGCTGCGGGCGACCCGGCAGCCGGCACCCCGGTCGCCGGCACGGACACCGACCTGCACATCGACGTCGACCTGCTCGCCGAACACCTGCTCGGCCGCTGGGCCGAGGACCGTCGCATCTCGCGCAAGCTCGTGCTCGACCCCGCGCTGCACAAGGTCGAGGGCCTCACCAACGCCGACCACCGCGCACGCGCCTTCGACCAGCTCCGGATCCTGCAGGAGGCCGGAGCGATCCAGCGTCCGTACCCGCCGGAGTTCGGCGGCCACGACAACCACGGCGGCAACCTGGCCGCGTTCGAGGAACTGACCACCGCCGACCCGTCGCTGCAGATCAAGGCCGGCGTGCAGTGGGGCCTGTTCGGCTCGGCCGTCCACCACCTGGGCACCGAGCGCAACCACCGCGAGTTCCTGCCCGGCATCATCGACTTCGACGTCCCCGGCTGCTTCGCGATGACCGAGACCGGCCACGGCTCGGACGTGCAGAGCATCGCCACGAGCGCGACCTACGACCCGGACACGCAGGAGTTCGTCGTGCACACGCCGTTCCGCGGCGCGTGGAAGGACTACATCGGCAACGCGGCCCTGCACGGCAAGGCGGCCGTCGTGTTCGCCAAGCTCGTCACCCGCGGCGTCGACCACGGCGTGCACGCGTTCTACGTCCCGCTGCGCGACGACGACGGGGCGTTCCTGCCCGGTGTCGGCGGCGAGGACGACGGCGTCAAGGGCGGCCTGAACGGCATCGACAACGGTCGGCTGCACTTCGACCACGTCCGGGTCCCCCGCACGAACCTGCTCAACCGCTACGGCGACGTCGCCGAGGACGGCACCTACTCGTCGCCGATCGACTCCCCCGGACGCCGGTTCTTCACCATGCTCGGCACGCTCGTGCAGGGCCGGGTGTCGCTCGACGGCGCCGCGGTCGTTGCCCAGAAGATCGGGCTGCAGATCGCGCTGACGTACGCCATGCAGCGCCGGCAGTTCCCGACCGACGGCGGCGACGAGGGCGTCCTGCTCGACTACGGCCGGCACCAGCGGCGACTGATCCCGCGTCTGGCGACCGTGTTCGCGCAGTCGTTCGCCCACGAGCAGCTGCTCCGCACCTTCGACGACGTGTTCAGCGGCCGGCTCGACACCCCCGAGCGCCGCGAGGACCTGGAGACCCAGGCCGCAGCGTTCAAGTCGATGTCGACCTGGTACGCGCTCGACACCCTGCAGGAGTGCCGCGAGGCCTGCGGCGGCGCCGGCTTCCTGGCCGAGAACCGCCTGACCAGCCTGCGCGCCGACCTGGACGTCTACGTGACGTTCGAGGGCGACAACACCGTGCTGCTGCAGCTCGTCGGCAAGCGGCTGCTGACCGACTTCCGGAAGCGCGCTCCGCGGGACGCCACGTCGACGGCGAAGTTCGTCGCGGCGCAGGTGGGGGCGAAGCTCGCCGACGCGTCGGGCATCCGCCGACTCGGGCAGGCCGCGAAGGACCGCGGCTCACTCGCCGCCAGCGTGGCCGACCTGCGCGACCCGTCGGTGCAGCGCGAGCTGCTGGCCGGTCGCGTCGACTCGATGGTGACCGAGATCGGGATGCGTCTGGCGACGGCGGGCAAGGACCGCGCTCGGGCCGCGAAGCTGCTGAACCGCTCGCAGCACGAGCTCATCGAGGCCGCGAAGGCCCACGCCGAGCTCATGCAGTGGGACGCGTTCACCGCGGCGATCGACGAGGTCGCGCCTGGCGACACCCGCCGCGTGCTCGTCTGGTTGCGCGACCTGTTCGCGCTCGGCCTGCTCGAGTCGCACCTGGAGTGGTACCTGGTGCACGGGCGCCTGTCGGCGCAGCGTGCCCGCGCGGTGTCGGCGTACATGGACCGGCTCATCGCCCGCCTGCGCCCGCTGGTGCCGCAGCTGCTCGACACCTTCGGCTACGAGCCCGGACACGTCCGCGCACCGATCGCCCTCGGTGAGGAGCAGGCCCGGCAGGACGAGGCACACGCCTGGTTCGCTGCCGAGCGGGCCGCCGGACGCCTGCCCGAGCAGGAGAAGAAGCCCCGCGCGTAGCACCGCGGCGGCATCGCACCCCGACGCACACATCGCGCCCCGGTCCTCCGGGGCGCGATGTCCGTCAGGGGGTGCGACGCGTCAGTGGTCCTCTGACGCCGACGACGAAGTCCCCACCGAACCACCCAGCGCGGCACGCAGACGCGCCTCGGCGTCGACGTCAGCGGCCTGCGCTGCCTCGACGTTGGCCTCGGTCACGGCACGGACGACCTCTTCGCGCTGGATCTTCACGCCGCGGGGTGCGTCGATGCCGATGCGCACGCCGTCCCCCCGGGAGTCGAGCACCGTGATGACGATGTCGTCACCGATGAGGATCCGCTCGCCGACCTTCCGCGTGAGTACCAGCACCCGCTCAGCCTAACCACCGCGGGGCACCGATCGCCGCAACGGCACGTCAGAGCACGTGCACCGGCAGCCCGAGCGCGTGCACGGTGTCGGGCGTCGCGGTCTCCGACGTCCCGATCGCCACGATGCCCGCGACGTCGACCGCCGACACGACGGCCGTCACCATCGCCAGGCTGTCCTCGTGCTTGCGTCCCGCGTCGACGACCACCCACACCTGGTCCGGCACGAGTCCGGCCAGCGCGGCGCGGTCGTCCCACCCGGCGAACCCGAGCAGGGCGTGGCCCTCGCGGACCCCCTCGGCGCGCGCGAGGATCCCGGCGCGGCGGTCCTGGGCATCGGTGCCGCGCAGTCCGTGACGCGCGGCGAACGCCCCCGCGGCCGCATCGACGTCGCGCATCCGCCCGACCAGCAGCACGAGGTCGCCGTCGGCCGACAGGACGGCCGGCACCGGCGCCCGCACCGCGGCCGGCGCGGGACGCGGCACGAGTGCGATGACGTCGGCGAGCGTGGACGCGCCTCCAGGCCGGTTGGACGGCAGACCCGACGACGCACCGGCCGGCGGACCGGCCAGCGGACCGGACGGCACACCGGACGGGAGGCCCGGCTCGCCACCCACGGGCGATCCCACGTCCGACAGATCGGACGCACCAGGCGCGTCCAGGGCGACCAGCGCGGGCGCCGGTGTCGGCGCGATCCCGTCGGCGACGAAGCCGTCGAGCACCGACGCGAACGCGTCGGCGCGCGCCGTCGACGTGCCGTCGGCCACCGCGATGCGCGCCTCGGTCTCCTCGGCGTCGGCCAGCAGCGCCGCGATGCCGATGCGCTGCACCGGGCCGTCGGCGATCGCGACCCGCGCGACCGGCGGGTCGGACGGCGCGGGCACCTCGACGGTGGCCTCGACGTGGGCCTTGCGGAACAGGCCGCCGATGCCGCCGGTGGTGACCCGCTCAGCACTGACGATGCGGGCGCCCGGCCCGAACTCGGCGCGGACGGCCTGGCGGACGCCCTCGAGCGTCGCGGCGCTACGCTGCAATCGGGTCGGCGGCACGGACCACTCCCACGGTCTCGATGGTGGAGCCCGCGGCGGTCGCCTCTTGGTAGGAGAGCACCGACAGGCCGTTGGACTGGGCCGACACCATGCGGTGCACGGCGGGACGCAGCTGCGGTGCGCAGACGAGCACGGCGGACAGCCCCTGCTCCTCGACGCTGCGGACGGCGTCACGCACGGAGCCGAGCACCTGCTCGATCCGGTGCGCGTCGAGCATGATCTGCGATCCCTGCTCGGACGGACGGAGCCCCTCGAGCATCGACTGCTCGAGCAGCGGGTCGATCATGATGACGCGCAGCACGCCGTCGTCCAGGTGCCGTGCGGGCAGCGCCGGGCCGAGGGCGGCACGGGCGGCCTCGACCAGGCCCTCCGGGTCGGTGGACACCTTCGCGCGCAGGGTCAGCGCCTCGCAGATGCGGCCCAGGTCGTTGATCGGCACCCGCTCGGCCAGCAGCCCCTGCAGCACGCGTTGCAGTTCGGCCATCGAGAGCATGCCCGGAACGAGTTCCTCGACCGCGGCGGGGTTGACCTGCTTGACCCCCTCGGTCAGTACCTTGACGTCCTCGCGGGTGAGCAGGCGGGCGGCGTTGTCACCGATGACCGCCTGCAGGTGGGTGACGAGCACGGAGACGCGGTCGATGACGGTCGCCCCGGTCATCTCGGCGGCGTACCGCAGTTCGGCGGGGACCCACTTGCCCGCCAGACCGAACACGGGCTCGACGGTGGCGTCACCGGGCAGGCCCTCGAGCTGGTCGCCGAGCGCCAGGACACTGCGTGCGGGGGCGGTGCCGCGGCCGGCCTCGACGCCCGCGATGCGGATGGCGTAGGTGGACGGCGGCAGCTCGATGCTGTCGCGGGTGCGCACGGGCGGCACGACGACGCCCATGTCGAGCGCGATCTTGCGGCGCAGGGCACGCACGCGGCCGAGCAGGTCGTCCGATGCACCCGACACCATGTCGACCAGGTCGGGGGCGAGCAGGATCTCGAGCGCGTGGACCCGCATCTGCTCGATGAGGTCCTCGGGGGTGTCGCCGGACGGTGCCGCGGCGGCCACGGCCTGCTGCGCGTCGGCGGCCTGGGCGGCGCGCTGCGCGTTCCGGCCGATCTTCCACCCGGTGAACAGCAGCGTGCCGCCGACCAGCAGGAACGCCAGGATCGGCATGCCCGGGATGAAGCCCATCGCGATCGCTGCCACGCCGGCGATGAGCAGCGCGTTCTTCGACTGCCCGAGCTGGTCGGCCGCCGACGAACCCATGTCGGACTCGGCGCCCGAGCGGGTGACGATCATACCGGTCGAGACGGCCATCAGCAGCGCGGGGATCTGCGTGACCAGGCCGTCGCCGATGGTCAGGATGCCGTACTTCGACAGGGCGTCGGTGACGGAGAGCCCGTTCTGCAGCATGCCGATCGCGATGCCGCCGATCAGGTTGATGACGATGATCAGGATGCCGGCGATGGCGTCGCCCTTGACGAACTTCGAGGCGCCGTCCATCGAGCCGTAGAAGTCGGCCTCGGCGGACACCGCCGCGCGGCGCTCCTTGGCCTGCTCGTCGGTGATGAGTCCGGCGTTCAGGTCGGCGTCGATCGCCATCTGCTTGCCGGGCATCGCGTCGAGGGTGAAGCGTGCCCCGACCTCGGCGACGCGCTCGGCGCCCTTCGTCACGACGACGAACTGGATGACGATCAGGATCAGGAAGATGACCGCGCCGATGATGATCGACCCCGAGACCGCGACGTGCCCGAATGCCTGGATGACGTCGCCGGCGAAGCCCTCGCCGAGCACGAGCCGCGTCGACGCCACGTTCAGCCCGAGCCGGAACAGCGTGGCGACGAGCAGCAGCGACGGGAACACCGAGAAGTCGAGCGGCTTCTTCACGAACAGCGTCGTGAGCAGGATCACCAGCGCCAGCAGGATGTTGCAGATGATCAGGAAGTCCAGCAGGAACGACGGCACCGGCAGGATCAGCAGCAGGATGATGCCGACGATGAAGATCGGCACGGCGAGCTTCGGCAGGTCCTTGCGGTTCATGCGGGGACTCCCTGGGTGGGTTCGGGCTGGTGACGGGCGGGCCGGAGGCGGCGGGGCCGGAGGTCCCCGGTCAGGGTGGCCGGGTCGATGACCGTGGCGACCTCGTCCGGGGTGGTGGGCCTGGGTGGCGCGTGGGTGCCGGCGTGCGTGCCGGCGGCCTTGAGCGTCATGACGAACGACAGCACGCGGGCGACCGGGGTGTACAGGTCGACCGGGACCTCGTGGCCGAGCTCGCACGCGGCGTGCAGGGCCCGGGTGAGCGGTACGTCGCGGACGATCGGCACCCTCGCCTCGAGCGCGCGTTCGCGGATCATGTCGGCGACGGGACCGGCACCCTTGGCGACGACGCGGGGCGCCGACTTGCCCGGCTCGTACGTCAGTGCGACGGCGTAGTGCGTGGGGTTCGTCATCACGACGTCGGCTCCGGGGATCGCCTGGATCATCCGGTTGCGGCTCATCGCGAGCTGGCGCGAACGCCGCTGGCCCTTGACGAGCGGGTCGCCGTCGGACTGCTTGTTCTCGTCCTTGACCTCGCGCTTGGTCATCATCGTGCGCTTGCGGTTCCGGCGGATCACGACGAAGACGTCCAGCGCGGCGAGCACCAGGCCGGCGGCGATCGCGGCGCGCAGCAGGGTCCCGGCGCCCTCGCCGGCGGCGGACAGCACGGCGGTCAGGGGCAGCGAGCCGCTGGTCATGAGCACGGGGACGAGCCCCTGCACCGCGGTCCAGAGCACCAGGCCCACGACGACGGTCTTCACGAGGGCCTTGACGCCGTTCCACAGTGCCTGCGTGCCGAACACCCGCTTGATGCCCTGCACGGGGTCGAAGTGCTCGGGCGTCGGGGCGAGGGACCGGAAGTGCACGCCGCCCTGCGCGACTGCAGCCGCGGCGACGCCGACCAGCACCACCAGCAGCATCGGGCCGATGGTCGCGCCGATCGAGCCCATCGCGTCGTCGAACACGCCGCGCATGGTGCCGATCGTCGGGTCGGCGATGACGACCCGCACGCCGTCGAGTTGCGACTGCCCGGCCGCGGCGGCGCGGCCGATCGTCGACGGGACCATGAGCGCGGCGACGGCGATGCCGATCCACGCGCCGAGGTCCTGGGAACGGCCGAGCTGGCCCTTCTTGTGGACCTCGCGCATCCGCTTGTCAGAGGCCTTCTCCGACTTCTCACCACTGTCGGACATGCTCACCCCCGCCCCGAGATCGCCTGCACGGCGTCTCCGGTCAGGCTCGACACGACGGCGGGCAGCGCCATGAACAGCGCCCCGGCGAAGATGACGGTCAGCCCGATCTTGATCGGGAAGCCCATCTGGAAGGCGTTCAGCGCGGGGGCGACCCGGGTCAGCAGGCCGAGGCCCACGTCGGCCAGGAACAGCACGACGACCAGGGGACCGGCGATCTGCAGCGAAGACAGGAACATCTGCGACAGCGCGGTGACGAGCATCGACGCGACGCCGTCCATCCGGAACGCACCGTCGACGAGCGGCACCGCGTCGAACGACCGGACGAGCCCACCGACGATCAGCTGGTAGCCGCCGCTGGCGAACAGCAGCGCGAGCGACGCCATCTGGAACAACCGCGTGAACTGGGCGCCGTTCACCTGCGACTGCGGGTCGTACGCCTGCGCCAGGGTGAAGCCGCCGAACAGGTCGATGAGCGCACCTGCGGACTGCACCGCGGCGAACACCAGGTACACCAGGAACCCGAGCACCAGACCGACCACCAGCTGGGTGACGAGCGCGACCAGGAACGCCCCGGTGTCGAGCGCGACGTACCCGGCGGTGACCTTCGGGGCGACCCCGATGGCCAGACCGAGCGCCAGGATGAGCTTCACCGTGGCCGGGAACGCCTTGTACGAGAACGGCGGCGCGATGATGAAGAACGCGATCATGCGCACGCCCGCCAGCATGGTGCCCTCGAGCGCGTTGAAGTCGATGGCGAGCTCCATCAGCCCACCCCGAGCAGCTTCGGGATCTGGTCGAACGCGAAGTGCGTGAACCCGATCATCTCGGAGATCATCCAGTTGCCGCAGACGACCAGCGCGACGGCGACGGCCAGGGCCTTCGGCACGAACGACAGCGTCACCTCCTGGATCTGCGTGACCGACTGGAACAGCGAGATCGCGAACCCGACGACGAGCGACGTGACGAGCACCGGGGCGGCGAGCTTGCCGGCGACGATGAGGGCCTGGAGCACCAGGTCGATGACCGCTTGCTGGTCCATCAGTGCACCACCTGGTAGCTCTCGATGAGCGACTTGATGATGAGCCCCCACCCGTCGACGAGCACGAACAGCAGGATCTTGAACGGCAGCGAGATCATCACGGGCGGCAGCATCATCATGCCCATCGACATCAGCGCCGCGGACACGACCAGGTCGATGACCAGGAAGGGGATGAAGATGACGAACCCGATGATGAACGCGCTGCGCAGCTCGGAGATGATGAACGCCGGGATCACGGTCGTCATCGGGACGGCGTCCAGGTCCTTCGGGTTCGGCAGGCCGGCGGCGCGGGTGATGAGCGCCACGTCCTCCTCGCGCGTCTGGTGCAGCATGAACGTGCGCAGGGGCTTGGTGCCGATGTCGACGGCCTGCTGGAAGTCCAGGTGTCCGGCCAGGTAGGGCTGCAGGGCGTCGTCGTTGATGTGCCCGATGACCGGTGCCATCACGAACAGCGACAGGAACAGGGCCAGTCCCGCGATGACCTGGTTCGGCGGGATCGACTGCAGGCCGAGCGCGTTCCGGGTCATCGCCAGGACGACGAAGATCTTCGTGAACGACGTCATCATGAGCATGAGCGCCGGCGCGATGCTCAGCAGCGTGATGCCGATCAGCGTGACGACCGCCGACGAGGGGGTGCCGTCCGGCCCGTTCACGTTGACGTTGAAGCCGCCGGTCGCGGGCCCCGCTGGTGCGGAGGGCGTCGCGGGAGCGGTCGGCTGGACGACCCCGGCGGCGTGCGCGCCGGTCGCCGTGAGCATGAGGAAGCCGGCGACCGTGGCCACCCCGAGGATCGCGAGGAGCAGGACGCGGCCGCGCGCGGCGGTCACCCGGCCCGCCGTGAGCGCAGTGCAGCGGCGGCCTGGCGCCAGGTTCCGGCAGACAGGATCGAGCCCTGCAGGCTGGTGGCGGCCGGCACGGCAGTGCGGCGGTCGCGGTTGCGGTTGCGGGGGCGCATGGGCAGCGGCTCCGCCGCGTCGGACGGGAGGCCCGGCGCGGCCTGGGACTGTCGGTCCAGTTCCTGACGGAACTGCTCGGCCGACGGGGTCGGACGCACCGGCAGCGTCACGGGACCGGTCACGATGGTGAGCTCCGGCGCCGGTGCGGCGCCGCTGGTGAGCAGACTGACGCCGGCCTCGGTGACCCCGAGCACGAGCCGCTCGCCCTCGACGTCGACCACGACGACGCTCGCCTTGCCGCCGATGCCCTGGCGGCCGACGACCTCGACCGACGCCGAGCGGCGGCCCCGGGTCTTCTTCCCCGCGCCGAACTGCCCCTTCGACACGCGTCGGTGCAGCACCCACATCAGGGCGAGCACGACGCCGAGCGAGAGCGCGACGCGGAGGGCGATGACGAGCGTGTCCACAGCCGGGCTCAGAGGCTCTCTGCGACGTCGAGGATCTTGGTGATGCGGACGGCGTAGTCCTGGTCGACGACGACGACCTCGCCGTGCGCGATGAGCCGACCGTTCAGCAGGACGTCGGCGGGTGCCCCGGCGGAGCGGTCGAGCTCGACGACAGCGCCCGGCTCCATGCCGAGCACGTCGCGGACGGACATCCGCGTCCGCCCGATCTCGACGGTCAGCGTCATCTCGACGTTGTTGATGCGGCCGAGGTTGCCCGTCGGGATGCTCGTCGCGGGTCGCCCGGCGGGGGCGCCGACGGTGCCGTTCTGGCGGACCCGCAGCCCGAACCAGCCGCTCGGCTGTCCGCCCGCGGTGAGCTCGAAGACGACGGTCTCGGGGTCGGCGAACAGCGATGCGGCGGACTCGCGGCGAGCATCGCCGAGGACTCCGACGCCGAGCACGGACGCGGCGGCCTCGAGCGAGGGGCGCAGCACGTCGGTGACGTCGACCAGTCCGTGGTCGGTGCCGCCGGCGGCGGTGATCGTGCCCAGGTCGGTCAGGACCAGGGCGAGGTCGGCGGACAGTCCGCCGACGAAGGACGCGACCACGCCGTCGACCGCAGCCTCGAGGACGGCGGAGGTGGCGCCTCCAGGCAGCGTCAGCGCACGGAGCGGAGCCGCCGTCGGCAGCTGGAGCGCGAGCGCCTCGGCGGCCGCGGTGTGGAGGGTGGTGGTGGCGGTCATGCGGGCTGCTCCGATGTGGTGGTGACGACGATGCCGGCGAGGCGCGAGCCGTTCGCGCCGACGGCGGCGGTGCCGACGGGCTCGCCGTCGACCGCGATGGTGAGGGGGCGGTGCTGCGGGTGCGGCAGCGGCAGCACGTCGCCGACGGCGAGGCTGAGGACCTGGGACGGCAGGACCGACGCGGGCGCGAGTCGCAGCGAGACGCCGACGGGGACCCCGGCGAGCTGCGCGTCGAGCAGGGCGCGGGCGTCGGCCGGGGTGACGGTGGCGGCGGTCTCGCCGAGTTGCGGCAGGACGGTCTCGGCGGGCAGCGCGAGCGTGCCGGGCGCGATGCGCTCCCCCACGCGGATGCTGAACGACGCGACGATCATCAGGTCGCCCTTCTGGGCGGCCTGGGCGAACTGCGAGTTGTACTGGAACCCGCCGACGGTGACGTCGTGGACGAGCAGCCCGCCGAACGAGTAGCGCAGGTCGTCGAGGGCGTCCTCGACGATCTTGCGGACCAGGGCCTGCTCGATGGGCGTGAACGTGCGGTCGGGCGTCGGCAGCGGCTTCGCGGCGCCGAGCGCGTGCGACACCCAGGTCAGGGCGGCGTCGAGCGGCACCTGCAGCACGCCCTTCGGCGTCGTGTCGGCGATCGGCAGCAGCGCCATGCCGGTCAGGGCGGGCAGCGAGGCGGCGTACTCGTCGTACGTCATCATCTGGACCTGCTCGCTCGTGACCTGGCTCACGACGCGGACCTTGGCGGTCAGCTGCGTGCCCCACTGCCTGGCGAACGTCTCGAAGGCGAGCTCCAGCACCCGGGCGTGCTCGCGAGCGAGCGTCGACGGGCGCGCGAAGTCGTACACCTCGGGCGCGGGCAGGATGTCGGTCACGGAGGGGCCTATCGGTCCCCTGAGTGCCACCCGTCAGTGCTGTACCCCGGAGTGGGGCCGTCGTCCGGGTGGTGGGGTCGTCGCCCGGGCTACCCGGTCGTGCTCCCGTTCGCCGTGTCCTGTGCCTGGGCCAGCGCGGGCATCAGCGCGCTGACGTCCTGGTCCTGGTTCGACAGCACCACGATGTCGACCCGGCGGTTCAGGGCGTTGTCGGCGTCGGTCGCGCCCTTGGCCAGCGGGCGACTCGATCCGAAGCCGACGCTCTGCACGTGCTCGCCCGGCATCCCGCCGCGTTCGACCAGGTCGCGGAGCACCCCGGTCGCCCGCGCTGCGCTGAGCTCCCAGTTGGTCGCGTACGGCGCGGTCGAGTTCCGCTGGTCGGCGTGGCCCTCGACGCTGACGTCGTGGCCGGCGCCCTTGAGCACCGGGGCGATGGCGTCCATGATCGTCCTCGCCTGCGCGGACAGGTCGGCGCTGTTCGTGCCGAAGTACGTCTCGCTGCCGACCAGCCGCACGGTCAGCCCGCGGGAGTCGACCGTGAACTGCACGTTCGCGGTCTGCCCGGCCTTGTCGAGGTTGCCGGTGATGGCCTTCTGGATCGCCTTCAGGTCGTCGAGCTCCTTGGTGGCAGCCGCGACGTCCTGCTTGCTGGCCGTGGCCGGCACCGCGGTCGACGCCGGGTCGACGTTGGTGTCCTTCGCTCCGGACGCGGCGGTCGAGTGGTCGGCCTTCGCGTCGTCCGTCGAGTAGCCCTTGCCGTCCTTGACCTGGTCGGCCTTGACGACGGTGCCGCTGGCCGTGTCGATCTTGGCCGTCTTGACCTCGCCGAAGCCCGTCGCCAACGAGTTCTTCAGCGCGATGTACTTCTGCTGGTCCACCGTCGACATCGCGAAGAGCACCAGGAACATGCACATCAGGACGGTGATCATGTCCATGTAGGACGCCATCCACCGCTCGTCGGGGTGCTCGGCGTCGTCGTGGCCGCCCTTCTTCCGGCCGCCGCGACCGCGTCCGTGCCCGCGGGGGTTCGCGCTCATCGTCAGGCCGCCAGCTGCTCGTCGTCGGCGTCGGCGCTGCCGCCGCCCTTGCCGGCCTTGGCCTTGCCCGCCTTGCCCTTGCCTGCCGCCGCCTCGTTCCGCGCGGCCGGCGGCACCATGGCCTTCAGGCGCTCCCCGAGCAGGCGCGGCTGGCTGCCGGCCTGCACCGCGAGCAGTCCCTCCATCAGCAGGGTCTGCCGGTCGGACTCCAGCTGCGCGAGCTTGCGGAGCTTGCCGCCGATCGGCAGCCACATGAAGTTCGCGGTCAGCAGGCCCCAGAGCGTCGCGACGAACGCACTCGCGATCAGGGGGCCGAGTTCATCGGGCTTGCCGAGGTTCGCCAGCACGTGGGTCAGCGACACGACGGTGCCGATGATCCCGACGGTCGGGGCGAAGCCGCCCAGGCCCATGAAGAACGAGCTCGCGCTGCGCATCGGTGCCGCGTTCGACTCGATCTCGTCCTCCAGCAGGATCCGCAGCTCGTCACCGTCGGTACCGTCGGCGATGTTCTGCAGCGCCTTCTTCATGAACGGGTCGTCGTGCTTGTCCGCCTCTTGTTCCAGGGCGAGCAGGCCGTTGGACCGCGCGACCTCGGCCAGGCCGACGACGTCGTCGATGACCGCGGCGGGCGGCGTGACCTTGCCGGTGAACGCCTTCGGTGCGGCCTTGAAGCTCGCGATGGCGTCCTTGAGCGTGGTGCTCGCGACCCCGGCGCCGATGGTGGCGCCGAAGACGAGCAGGATCGGGGCCGGCAGGAACAGTCCGCCGAGCTCGACGTGCTCCATCTCGATCATGCCGAACAGGGCACCGAAGGCGAGCAGGATCCCGATGATCGTCGCGATGTCCACGTCAGCGCCCCCCGTCCAGCGAGCGCGGGGCCGGAGCGGCGTGCAGCGGGGCCACCGCGGCCAGGGTGGGCTGCGGGCCGGTGGCGGTGCCGACGTCCGTGCCGTACGCCATGGTGACGATCCGGGCGCGGTACGCGGCGATCCGGTCGATGACCTCGGCCATGGACTCGCGGACGATGTACTTCGCCCCGTCGACCATGATGAGCGTGGTGTCCGGCGTCTCCTGGATGCGTTCCACGAGGTCGGGGTTGACAGCGAATGCACTGTCGTTGAGTCGAGTGACGACGATCATCTGGTCCGTCCCTGGTGTGTCTTCCCGCCACCGTCCGTGGGGCAGGTCCTGCTGGCCGCCCGTCCGTGGGTGGTCAGTGCGCTCTATCGGCCGGGACCGCCACGCCGTAAGTCACGACCGGGTGCATCCGATCAGGGTGGTGCGCCGGTAGTGGGGGTAGTGGGGCGTCGACGACGACGTCCCCGAACCCACCACCAGGAGGAACACCATGCGGAAGAACCTCGTCACCGGCATCAGCGCCGGTGCCCTGCTCGCAGCCCTCGCGCTCGCGGTCCCGACGGCCACGGCGTCCGCGGCGACGTCCGACGCCACGCTCTCCGTCCTGCACGCGGTCCCGAACACCACCGTGGACGTCTACCTCGACGGCAAGCGCGCCATCGACGACTTCAAGCCCGGCACCCTCGCGGGCCCGATGATGGTCCCCGCCGGAGCGCACACGCTGGCCATCACAGCGAGTGACGCCACCGACGACTCCAAGCCGA
Organism: Curtobacterium sp. VKM Ac-2922; assembly: GCF_022815645.1. GTDB lineage: Bacteria > Actinomycetota > Actinomycetes > Actinomycetales > Microbacteriaceae > Curtobacterium. The sequence continues at coordinate 163,580 of NZ_JALGRO010000009.1, forward strand.
TCATCGGCCCGGCGGACGTCTCGTTCACCGCCGGTGGCAACTACACCGCCGTCGCGCACCTGAAGGCCGACGGCACCCCGACCGCCACGGTCTTCACGAACGACACCTCGGCCGTCCCCGCCGGTCAGGGTCGTCTCATCGTCCGCCACGTCGCAGCAGCACCCGCGGTCGACGTGCTCGCGGGCGGGAAGGCCGTGGTGTCCAACCTGTCGAACCCGGACGAGAAGGCGCTCGTGCTCCCCGCCGGCACCGTCTCGGCCTCGGTGGCAGCGACCGGCACCACCGCTCCGGTCATCGGCCCGGCGGACGTCGCCGTGCAGTCCGGCACCGACACGATCGTGTACGCGTGGGGCAGCCTGAACGACAAGAACCTGGCGCTCGCCACCCAGACCATCACCGGCCTGGGCAACCCGAACGGCGTTCCGGCCGGCAACGCCGGACTCGTCGCGACGAACCGTCCCGACAGCACCACCCCGCTCGCGATCGGCGGCGGCGCAGCGGTGCTGCTCGCCGGTCTCGTGGTCGTCGTCCTGCGTCGTCGTGGCGCAGGCGACCGGGCAGCACGGCGCTGACCGTGCGGCTCCGGGTCGGGGCGGCGGTGGCGGTACCCCTTGCCGCCGCCGTCGCCCTGACCTGCCTGACCGGGTGTTCGTCGGCGGCTCCGTCCCCCGGCGGGCACCCGCTGCCGACCGCGATGGCCTCCAGCACACCGACTCCCGTCCCGTCGGCGTTCTCCACCGCAGTGCCCCAGCAGAGCGCCGCACTCCCGCGTGACGTGGCACCGACGGTCGCTCCTGCACGGATCGCCGTCGCCGGCCTGCCCATCGACCAACCCGTGCAGCCCGAGGGGGTCGACGACACCGGCGCGATGTCCCTGCCGGCGGACCCCGCGATCGCCGGGTGGTGGAAGTTCGGCCCCGGACCGACCTCGACCACCGGGACGACCGTCATCGCGGCACACGTCGACGCGGTCGGGTACGGCATCGGCCCGTTCGCCCACCTGGTCGACGTGCCGAGCGGCACCGTCATCACCCTCACCGGCGCCGATGGCTCGACCACCCGCTACCAGGTGCAGAGCGTCGACCTGATCCGCAAGACCGGGGTGCCCTGGGCGAGCATCTTCGACCAGGACGGACCTCGGCGACTGGTGCTCGTCACCTGCGGCGGGGCCTTCAACACCACCACCCACCACTACGACAGCAACCTCGTGGTCACCGCCACACCGCAGTGACCGATCCCCGACTCCCGACCGCGACCCGGCCCGACGCCCTAGCATCGGGACAGGTGCCCATCGCGGTCACCGGAAGGCCCCACGACGACGTGACGATCACACCACCCGACGACACCGCGCTCGCCGACGCGTTCGGCAGCGGCGACGAGCGTGTCCTGCGCTCGGTGTACGAGCGTTGGTCGCCCCTGGTGCACACGCTGGCACTCCGCTCGCTCGCCGACGTCGCCGCGGCCGAGGACGTCACCCAGCAGGTGTTCGTCCGTGCCTGGCGCAGTCGCTCCACCTACGACCCGGCCAAGGCGCCACTCGGCGCCTGGCTGGTCGGCATCGCCCGCAACTGCATCACCGACGCCCACACCGAACGCACCCGGCGCCTGCGACTCACCCTGGCGGTCGCCGGGGAAGAAGCCGCGGCCCCCACGGCCGAGGACGTCACCGACGGACTCGCCGAGCGGGTGATGGTCGCCGGGGAGCTCGACCGGCTGGACGAGGTCCCCCGCACGGTGATGCGACTGGCGTTCTACGAGGAACTCAGCCACCGTGAGATCGCCGAACGGCTCGACCTGCCGCTCGGCACCGTGAAGAGCCACATCCGTCGAAGTCTGGCTCGGCTCCGAATGCGATTGGAGGTGATCGAATGAACCACATCGACGAGGAGACCCTCGCGCTGCTCGCCATCGGCGAGGTGGGCCCGTCCGGCGCGGAAGCCGAGCACCTCGCGGCATGCCCCACGTGCCGGGACGAACTCGACGACCTCCGACGCGTGGTGTCCGTTGCACGCAGTGCCGAGGGCGTCGCGATGGAACGCCCGGCCCCGGCCGTGTGGGACCGGATCGCCACCGACCTCGGCTTCGACACCCACCGCACGGACACGGCGTGGGAGGAACCCGCTCCCGTCGTCCCGGCGCCCGTCGAACAGGAACCGACCGACGCCGCCCCCGCAGCGACACCGGCACCCCCGTCCGACGTCGCACCCCGACGCCGTGGTCGCATCCGCCGCCGCACCGTCGCCCTGCTCACCGCGGGGGTCGGGATCGTGGCGCTCGTGGCCGGGATCGGTGTGGGCGCGGTCCTGTTCCGCAGTGACGACCCCGCGGCCACCGTCGTGTCGCGCACGGCCCTGGACCCGCTGCCCGGGTGGAACGGTGCCGCCGGCAGCGCCGAACTCGAACGCGACGCCCAGGGCCGACTCATGCTCGTCGTCGACCTGGACCACAAGGCGACCGAGGGCCAGGCACCGCTCCGCGAGGTCTGGATGATGCGCTCGGACCTGCGCGGACTGGTCAGCGTCGGGTTCCTGGACGGCGACACCGGACGGTTCGTGGTGCCCTCGGGCGTCGACCCGTCTCGGTACCCCGTGGTCGACGTCTCCGCCGAGGCCGACGACGGCAACCCCACACACTCGGGCGACTCCGTCGTCCGGGGCACCCTGCGCACCTGACCCGCGCGCGGGGCGCGCGACCCGCGTCCACGCAAGGGGGGACCGGGCGTCACCCGATCCGGGGAACCGGCCCGGACCTCCCGGCCCGCGCCCAGCACCACCGCACGTCCTGCCCAGCTCGGGAGCGCTCCATGGGGCGATGGCCAGATCCCTGCTGACCCTCCCGCTCCTCGTCACCGTCGCGTGCGCCGCGCTGGCGTGGACCGTCCTCGGTCCCGCCGCCGCGGTCGCGTTCGTCGCCCTCGCGATGCTCGAGATCGCGATGGCGGCCGACTCCTCGGTGCCGATGGCCGGCATCGCGGGCCGCCTGCACTCCCCCGCCAGACGCCTGTTCCTGTCGCTCGGGATCGTCGCCGGTGTCCTCGCGATGCGGCTGATGCTGCCGCCCGCCGCCGTCGCGGTCGGTGACGCCACGGACCCCGCCCAGGCCGTCACCGAGGCCGTCGTCGCCCCCGGCGCCTTCAGCGCCCACTTGCAAGAGGTCCGGCCCGCACTGGCCGCCTTCGGCGCGTCGTTCATCTGGATGGTGTTCGCGGAGTACCTGTTCAACACGGACCGTGCGGCGCGCAGGGCGTGGCTCGGCCGTCTGGAGGCCCGGCTCGCCGCCGTCGCCCGGCCGCGCGCCTGGTCGCTGGTCACCGCCACGGCCGGGGTGGTGCTGACGGGCCTGCTGGTCGGGTCCGACACGGCGTGGGCCGCCGGCGCGGTGCTGCCGGTCGCCATCGGGGGCGCAGCGGGCATCGGGGCGTACCTGACGTCGAAGCGGATCGCCGCGTGGTCGCTCGGCTCCGGGTCCTCGCTGCGCTCGTGGCGGGTCCACACCTACGCGTCGACGGTGGTGTTCGAGCGGGGGCTCGTGGTGTTCATGCTGTTCGAGATCCTGGACGGCGTGTACTCGCTGTCCGGGTCGGGTGTGCTCGGGTCGGACGGGCTCGGCGCGCTCGAGCAGGCGGCCGTCGGTGCGGCGGCGATCGGCGTCGGGGCGCTGTTCCTGGCACGGCTGACCTCGCGCTTGGACCAGGCGGCGGGGCTGAAGCGGCTGCGCCACCTGAAGGCCGGGGCGGCCTACGTGCTCGGTGTGCTGGCGGTCCTGCTGTGGACGAGCCTGCTCGTGCCGATCCCGGGCGTGCTGGTCGGGTGGTTCGGCACCGTCGTCATCGGGTCGGCCCTGGCGTCGTCCCTGCCGTGGCGGGCGTGGGCGCGCCGCGCAGGACTCCAGCGGGCACGCTCGGCCTGAGCGTCGACGCGACGCGGTGCGATGCTGCGCGCCGGGACGCTCAGTCGCGCTCGCCCTGGCGCAGCAGCCGGGTCTCCTCGGCGTCGTACTCGGCGCGCACCTGCCGCAGCACCAGGTCGTCGATGTCCCCGTCGTCGCGCATGCGCAGCACGGTGGCGGCCTTGAGCCGGACGAGCTCCAGCTCGAGCTCGACGGCCGCGCCGCGTTGCTGCAGCAGCGGGTGGTCGTCGTCGTCGCTCTGCTCGGCGCGGACCAGGGCCAGGTGTCCTTCGTAGTCGTCGCGGATGCGCTGCACGAGCTCGGCGTCGACACCGGAGCGCTTCGCGAGCCGGGGCAGGGCGTCGAGTGCCGCTTCGATCGCCCGTCGCTCGGCGGTCCGGCGTTCCTCGATCACCTCGTGGCTGCCGCCGAAGTCCGCCCACCGCACGACGACGGGCAGCACGAGCGACTGCGCCACGATCGTCACGACGACGACCCCGGCCACGACGAACACGATCAGGTCGCGTTCGGGGAACGCGGCGCCGCTCTCGACCATGCGGGGCACGGCGACCGCGGCAGCAAGTGACACGGCGCCCCGGAATCCGGTGAAGCCACTGACGACACGGTCCCGGTGTCCCTCGCGCGGAGACCCGCCGGTGCGGAGGGTCACCAGGCGGACCGCTCCCCACGACAGGTTCAGGAACGCGAACCGCAGCACCACCACCGCGAGCGAGACCAGCCCGATCATGCCGAGGCCGACCAGCAGCTCGCGGGGTTGCAGCTCGCGCACCGCGATCGTCGCCTCGATCCCGACCAGCACGAACAGCGCACCGTTGAGCAGGAAGGTCGCGAACGACCAGAACTGCCGGGTCTGCTGCCGGGTCTCGGCGCGGTCGAGCTTCGGCGCCACCTGACTCACCACCAGGCCCGCGACCACGACCGCCAGCACGCCGGACGACCCGATCGCCTCGGCGGCCAGGAACGCCACGAACGGCACCAGTAGGGTGAGCAGGTTCTCGAGCACGACGGCGGAGATCCGTCGCAGCACGAGCATCCCGAGCCACGCCACGACCAGTCCGGCGGCGATGCCCCCGGCGTACGACAGCACGAGCATGCCCGAGACGTTCCACACGGTCAGGGTCTGCTCGCCGGCGGTGACCGCGACCGCGATGCCGTAGATCACCAGGGTGGTGCCGTCGTTGACCAGGCTCTCGGCGCGCAGCACGGTGGTGTTCCGCCGTGGCAGCGAGCGGGTCAGGGCACCGACGGCGGTGGCGTCGGTCGGGGCGACCGCGGCACCGAGCACCCACGCCGGCCCCCACGGCATGCCGAGCAGGTGCAGCAGCGTCGCGACCCCGCCGGCGGTCAGCACGACGAGCAGCGTGCCCATGAGCAGGATGCCGCGGAAGTTCGCGCGGATCTCCCGCAGCGAGATCGTCAGGCTCTCCCAGTACAGCAGCGCTGGCAGGAACAGCAGCAGCACGGCGTCGGCGGGCAGTTCGAGCTTCCCGAACACCGGGATGAAGGCGATGGCGGCGCCGAACGCCAGCAGCAGGACGGGTGGGGCGATCTTCAGACGCCCGGCGACGGCGGCGGTGACGGCGATCGCCGTGGCGAGCACGACGACGAGTTCGGGTGCGAAGAGTTCCATGTCTCCGGTCAGCCTGACAGGCCGTGCCTGTGCACGGGGAGCAGGATCGACGTGTGGACATCCCGGCGACGCTGCCCTCGACCCGACTGCACCGAGTCGCCCTCTTCGCGACGTCGACCATGACCGGGTTCGGCATCGCGTCCTGGATCACCCGGACACCGTCGGTGCGCGCCGACCTCGGGGCGTCGATCGAGGCGATGGGCTTCGTGCTGTTCGGGCTGTCGATCGGGTCGATGCTCGGGATCCTCGGCGCCGGCGTCCTGCTGCGGCGGATCGGCCCGAAGCCGCTCATCCTGGCCGGTGGCGCCCTGCCCGTCGTCGGCACGCTGCTGGTCGGGCTGCTCGCACCCGCGCAGCTGGCGGCCGGGGTCTGGGCGGGGCTGTTCCTGATCGGGTTCGGCGCCGGGATCGCCGAGATCGGGCTCAACGTCGAGGCCGCCGCGGTCGAACGCGTCATCGACAGGCCCGTCGTCCCCGTCCTGCACGCGTGCTTCAGCCTGGGCTCGGTCGCCGGCGGCATCGTCGGGATCGCGATGACCGCGTGGCGCGTCCCGGTCGTGGTGCACCTGCCGATCGCGGCCGGTGTGATGGCGGCACTCGCCCTGACGGCCGTGCTGACGATCCGCCCGATGCCCCGGCTCGACGAGCCAGTGACCGACCGCGCCGCGACCAGCACCCCCGCACCGTCCACGCGCCGGTCCGTCATCACCGTCCAACTGCTCCTGATCGCGGTGATCACGCTCGCGATGGCCTTCGCCGAGGGCGCCGCGAGCGACTGGCTCCCGCTGCTGATGACCACCGACCACGACGCCCCCGAGGTCCTCGGGTCGCTCGTGTTCACCGGCTTCGCCCTCGCGATGCTGATCGGCCGGTCGGCCGGCACCCCGCTGGTGACCCGCTTCGGGCGCGGTGCCGTCGTCCGGGCGTGCGGCGTCGTCGGACTGGTCGGTGTGCTCGCGGTCGTCGTCTCGCCGACGCCGATCGTCACCGCTGCCGCCGCCGTCGTCTGGGGTCTCGGGATCGCCCTCGGGTTCCCGCTCGCCGTGTCGGCTGCCGGCGATCACCCGACCGACGGCGACCGGCGCGTGTCGGTCGTGGCGACCGCCGGGTACGTGGCGTTCCTGGTCGGCCCGCCAGCGCTCGGGTTCCTCGGCGAGCACCTCGGTCTGCGTCTGGCGATGCTCGTCCCCGCCGTCCTGCTCGCCGTCACGGTCGTCGTCGCCCGCGCCGCCGGAGCGCAACGCACCGCCGCCTGATCCGTCACGCAGCGACACACGGCGTCACATGACGACGCCGATCGACGACACGGAACGTCACGGGGCGACCACCTTCGTCACCTGGCGCCGCAGGCCTTCCGACGGCCGTGATCCGCTCGCTAGCGTCCCCCGCATGGCGCTCATCTGCTTGGTCCTGTCCGGGGCAGCACTCCTGGTCAACGGTCTCACCCTGCTCGGGCACGTGCCCGGTCGCGACAGCGGCGTGTTCAACGTCCTGATCGGCGGCCTGCAACTCGTCCTCTGCATCGCCGTCGCCGTGTCGGCCGACGGTTCCCTGCCCGCGCTCTTCGCGATCGCCGGCACCTTCCTGTTCGGGCTCACCTACCTGTACGTCGGGTTGGACGCACTGTTCGCGCTCGGCTCCGTCGGGCTCGGCTGGTTCTGCGGCCTGGTCGCCGCGCTCGCCGTCGTGTTCGCGGTCGTCCACGTCAGCGACGACCCGGTGCTCGCCGTGCTGTGGGCCGGGTGGGCGGTGCTCTGGACGCTGTTCTTCGTCCTGCTCGCGCTCGGCCGCAGCGCGATCACGACCTACACCGGCTGGGCGCTCGTGCTGGCCAGCCAGGTCACCACGACCGTGCCGGCGGTGCTCGGACTCACCGGGCACTGGCCGACCGGGCCCATCGCCACGAGCACCGCGCTTGTGGTGCTGGTCGCGGTGTTCGGCGGCGCCGCCCTGCTCTCACGACGCACCGCGGTTCGCACGGCCCTGACCACGACGACACCCGGTGACGGCGACACCGTCACCGCCTCCCCCGCCACGGCACCCGCCGCGGCCTGACGACGAGAACGGACTCCACCATGACCATCACCACTCCCGCCCCCGCGACCACGGACGCCCCGAGCGACGAGGCCCTGTCCGCTCGCTTCCGATCGGTCTTCGACCGCATCGCCGCCGGAGCCTCGGAGCGCGAACGCGAGCACCGCCTGCCCACCGCCGAGATCCGCGAGCTCGCCGCCGCCGGGTTCGGTGCCCTGCGCGTCCCCGTCGAGTTCGGCGGCTCCGGCGCGACGCTCCCCCAGTTGTTCCGCCTGCTCACCGAGCTCGCGGCCGCCGACAGCAACATCCCGCAGGCCCTGCGCGGCCACTTCGCCCTGGTCGAGGACCGCCTGGTCGCTCGATCCGGCCCACGCGACGTGTGGCTCGAACGCTTCGGCCGGGGTGAGATCGCCGGCAACTCGTGGACCGAGGTCGGCACCGTCCAGATCGGCGACGTCATCACGAAGGTCACGCCCGACCCCGAGGGTGGCTTCCGCATCACCGGGCAGAAGTACTACTCGACGGGCAGCATCTTCGCCGACTGGATCGACACCTACGCCGAGCGCACCGACACCGGCGAACGGGTCATCGCGATCGTCGACGCCCACCAGGACGGCGTCAGCCACACCGACGACTGGGACGGGTTCGGCCAGCAGACCACCGGGTCCGGCACGAGCACGTTCCGCGACGCCCGGGTCGGGGCCGACGACGTCGTGCTGTTCGACGAGCGGTTCAAGTACCAGACGGCGTTCTACCAAGCGGTCCTGCTGAGCGTGCTCGCCGGGTCCGTGCTGGCGGCCGAGCGCGAGATCGCGCTCGAGGTCCGGAACCGCACCCGGGTGTTCTCGCACGGCAACGCCGACACCTTCGCCGCCGACCCGCAGATCCTGCAGGTCGTCGGCGAGGTCTCGGCCGCCGGCTTCGCGGCCGAGGCCATCGTCGCCCGCGCGGCCGAGGCGCTGCAGGGTGCGTACGAGGGCGCGTTCCTGGACCCGGCCGAGGACGAGCGCCGCAACGACCGCGCCGAACTCGCGACCGCGCAGGCACAGGTCGCGCTGACGTCGCTCGCGACCCAGGCAACGTCGCACCTGTTCGACGCGCTGGCCGCGTCCGGCGTCAGCACAACGAAGAACCTCGACCGGCACTGGCGGAACGCCCGCACCGCGGGCAGCCACAACCCGTGGGTCTTCAAGGCCCGCATCGTCGGTGACCACGCCGTCAACGGCGTCGAGCCGCCGCGGGTCTGGGCGATCGGCGCGACCCGGCGCTGAGCCTGCGGACGGCTGGACCGTCGGACGGGAGGCACGGTGCGGGCCCGCACCGCGCCTCCCGTCCGACGTCACCCCGCCACCCGCTTGCAGGCACGCGTCCGCGGTGCCAAGGTGTGCTCACACCGCGCGGAGGAGCGTCCACATGCCCATGGTCTTCGTCAACCTGCCCGTCACCGACCTGGACCGGGCGAAGGCGTTCTACGCGTCGCTCGGGTTCACGATCAACCCGCTCTTCACGGACGAGAACGCCGCGTGCGTCATCGTCGAAGAAGACCACAGCGCGTTCATGATCCTGCGGCGGGAGTTCTTCCAGAGCTTCACCGACCGGCCGGCGGGCGACCCGTCCCAGGCCGTGTCCGTGCTGACCGCGGTGATGCTCGACTCGCGCGACGCCGTCGACCAGATCGTGGCGTCCGGTGTCGGTGCCGGCGGCTCCGAGGCCCGGCCCGCGACCGACCTGGGGTTCATGTACCAACGGCAGCTCACCGACCCGGACGGCAACGTGCTGGAGTTCGGGTGGATGGACCCGAAGGCCGCCGAGCAGGGGCCCGATGCGGCAGCTGCCGAACAGGCCTGACGCCACTGCTCGGGTCCGGGGCCGGACGGGGCGCTAGCATCGCGCCATGACCGCCGTTCCCGAATCGTCCTCGCCCGGGCGGGCGATCGCGTTCTGGCTCTGCGGAGCGCTCGGTGTTCCCGTCACCGCGCTCGGATGGCTGTGGATGTGGGGCGTCTCCGAAGAAGCCACACGGGGAGCGGCGAGCGGGGCGACACAGGGCGCGTCGATCACCTTCATGGTCGCGCCGCTCGTGGTCGTGCACGTGATCGGGATCGTCGTGCTCGCGTCAGTGGCACGAGGCTGGCGGTCCGGACGCGTCCGGCGGGTGGCGCTCACCGTCGTCGTCGCCTCGGCGCTCGGTCTGGCGATCGCGCTGTCCGTGACCGGTGGACAGCTCGTCGTGCCCGGGCAGCTGCCCTTCAGCCCCTGACGGGCGGTTCGGCGCGGCGGTCGAAGGTCAGGTGGACGACGCCGGTCGGGGACGGCTCGGCGACGACGTCGAAGCGGCCCTCGATTCCCTCGAGACCGTCCCACAGACGTTCGCCACGACCGAGCACGATGGGCACGACGACCACGTGCAGGTGGTCGACCAGGTCTGCCTGCAGGAACTCGCGGACGGTCTCGACCCCGCCGCCGATCCGGACGTCGGTGTCCGGCGCGAGCGCACGTGCCTGTGCGAGCGCCTCGGCCGGGGTGGCATCGACGAAGTGGAAGGTCGTGCCGCCCTGCATCACCATCGGCTCGCGCGGGTGGTGCGTCAGCACGATGACGGGCGTGTGGAACGGTGGCTCGTCCCCCCACCAGCCGGTCCAGCCGTCGTCCGGCCACGGGCCACGCTGCGGGCCGAACTTGTTGCGGCCCATGATCTCGACGCCGATGCCGGGCGTCCACCTGCGGGCGTGGACGTCGTCGACGTCGGTGGAGCCTCCAGACGCTCCCTGCATCCCGCGGAACGTCGCTGTCTGCATGAACCAGCTCATCAGCCGGCCGTCGGCGTGCCCGAAGGGCCGGTCGGCCGACTGGTCCGCACCGGCACCGAAGCCGTCGAGCGAGACCGCGAAGTTGTGCACCCTGACCGTCGACATGCCGCCACAGTATTGCCGCACGGTGTCGGGCGTCCAGCAGGTCAGCGCCGGCGGATCGTCCCGGAACCGACCGGCAGCAGACCAACGCGGTACTCGAACGCGTCACCGTCAGCAGCGGCGGGGACGTCGACCGACGCCGAACCGAACCGCCAGGCACGGTTGTACAGGTAGACGCCGATCACGGTGCCACCACCGTCCGGCACCGCCCAGGTGCCGTCGCCCCACTGCGCGGGGTGGCCGACACCGTCGATCGTGACGGTCGGGCGGGCGAACCACGTCAGGAGCGGTCGGACGAGTCGGAGCTCGACGCGTCGTCGCGTCGTCCCCGAGGGCAGCGTTGCATCCACCGCGGCAGCTTACGGGGTGCGTCGACGACCAGTGACCCGTCCGACCACCACGCCGAGCAGGAACAGCAGCACGCCCCGTGTGCTGCCGAGAGCCAGGCGGAGCAGGGCAGCCGTGAGCACGAGCAGTCCGAGGGCGATGAGCCCCACCACCGTCATCGCCGACACGACCGTCGCCCAGTTCAGCGCGAGGACCACCACCAGGGCGATCAGGGCGACGACGCCGGCGACCACCGAGAGTCGGCCGGCGCTCGGTGTCGGGCGGAGGTGCTGCGAGTCCGCAGCCGGGTGCGGGGCGACCACGACGGGCAGGGGTTGGGTGCGGGTGTCCATGACGGCAGTGTCCTGTGCCGGCGCCGGCCTGAGCGTCGGTCGTCGGTCGCACCGATGTGGCACCTGGGTACCGACCTTCGATCGCGTCGATGGCGTCAGACGGACGATCGCAGACCGGCCAGACCCGTCCGGAGCTGGTCGACGAGCACCGCGGGCTGCTCGAGCGCGGCGAAGTGCCCCCCGTGGTCGGCCTCGGCGAAGTGGACCAGGTCGGTGTACGCCTGCTCGACCCAGCTCCGTGGCAGCCGCGGGACGTCGTGTGGGAAGACGGTCACCGCGACCGGCAACGACAGCCTGGGTCCGGCCATCGTGGCGGTGCGGTTGTCCCAGTAGATCCGCGCTGACGACGCCGCGCTGTTCGTGAACCACGCGAGCGACACCTGGTCGAGGATCGTGTCCAGATCGATCGCGTCCTCGGCGCGTCCCGCGTTGTCCGTCTTGGACTGGTACTTCTCGTAGAGCCACGCCGCCTGTCCGACGGGCGAGTCGGCCAGAGCGAATCCGACCGTCTGCGGCTTCGTCCCCTGCAGGTGGTTCGATCCGCCGAGCTCCCCCGCGTACCGCGCAAGCCCGTCGACCGCGCGCTGCTCGTCGGCGGTCATCTGTTCGGGCAGAACCGACGGGAACGCGTAGGGCGTGCTGAGGTGGATGCCGAGCAGTCCATCCGGCCGCTGGGCCCCCAACGCCGTGGTGACTGCTGCTCCCCAGTCCCCTCCGTGAGCCGCCCAGGCCTCGTACCCAAGCCGTTCCATGAGCGTCGTCCAGGTCCGGGCGATCCGGTCGACCGTCCACCCGGTGTCGGTCGGCGCGGTGGTGAACCCTGCTCCGGGCAGGGACGGGACGACCACGTCGAAGGCGTCCGCCGGGTCACCGCCGAACGCCTCGGGATCGGTGAGCGGTCCGACCAGACGGAGGAAGTCCGCGTTCGATCCGGGCCAGCCGTGCGTCAGGAGCAGTGGCATCGCGCCGCGGACCGCCGAGCGGACGTGCAGGAAGTGCACGTCGACACCGTCGATCGGCGTCGCGAACTGCGGGATCGCGTTCATCGCGGATTCGAAGCGACGCCAGTCGTGCCCGGAACGCCAGCGCTCGGCCAGCGCACGCAGGTTCGCCGTCCGGACCCCTTGCGACCAGTCCCCTACGGTCTCGACCGAGGGCCAGCGGGTCCGGTCCAGGCGTGCGTGCAGGTCGTCGATCGCCGCGTCCGGAACCGCGATGCGGAACGGACGGATGGCGGTGGGTGCTGCCGGTTCGGTCATGATGACTCCTCGATGGCGGTGGTCGGTGTCGGGTTGCACACCGGTGTGCAGCGTAGTGCGTTGCACAGGCGTGTGCAATGATGGGGTCCATGACGCCCAGCACCACGGGTCCGGGCGCGCCCGAGACCGAACAGCGCATCCTCGACGTGGCGATCGACGTGCTCGGGGCACGTCCGGATGCCGGTATGGGCGACGTGGCTGCCGCGGCGGGAGTGGTGCGACGCACGGTCTACGGGTACTTCCCCACCCGGGCGGACCTGGTGACGGCCCTGGCCCGACGCGCCGTCGACGAGATCGCTCGGGTGCTGACCACGTCCCACCCGCCGGAGGTGGCGGCCGACGCGGCATGGGCAGACTTCGTCGGTCGGCTGTGGCCGGTCGCGCACCGGTACCGGGTGCTCATCGTGCTGCGCCGTGGCGAGTTCGGTGCCGACATCCACGCGATCCTGCGACCGATCGAGACCCGGCTCACCGAACTCGTCGAACGTGGCCAGCGAGCGGGCGACTTCGGGGACCACCTGCCCGCCGACGTCCTCGGCCAGCTGGCCTGGTCCGCGGTGTTCACGATCGCTGACGGTGACCGCGCTGACCGCACCGTCACCGTCGGCGCTGCGGTCCACTCGACCCTGCTGCTGCTCGGTGTCACGCCGGACCGCGCGCGCTCGCTCGCGCAGGACACCACGTGACCCGTCCGGCGACCCGGCACGGACGAGCGGCAGCCGCGGCGCGGGGACCCGCGGTCACGGTGGCCTTGCTCGGCGGCATGATCGTCGTCGCACCGTGGATCGGCCTCGGCCGGGCGCCGCTCATCGCCGCGCTCGTCCCGGCACGCGGAGCGATCACCGCAGGCCTCGCGATCACCGCAGTCACGGCAGGCCTGCTGCTCGCCGTCGCTCCGCGCAGGCGTCGGGTGATCAGACCGCTCGCAGCCGTCCTCACCGTGCTCACCATCGTGAGTGGGGCAGTCGTCGGGTTCCGCGGGCTCGACGCTGGCCTGACGGACAGCCCCGAAGCCTCGATCCGGGTGTTCGAGTGGAACACCAACGGAGGTCTCGTCAGCGCTGATGTCATCGCCAACGCAGCTGCCGTCGCGCACGCCGACGTGATCGTCCTGCCGGACGGGGCCGACGCTGCCGACGGGGTGGTCGGTGTGCTGCGCAGGCACGGCACGCCGATGCGTCTATTCCGTGCCGGGAGCGGCGCGCAGGTCGTCGTGTTGATGCGGACCGATCTGGCACACGGGTACACCGAGCGGCCGGGACCTGACCCGGACCGTACGCTCGTCCTCACCGCGGCTGGCCGCCCCACGGTGGTCGCGGTACACGCTTCCCAACCCCTGTCGAGCGGTCTGCGCAGTTGGCGGCGAGACCTGGACTGGATCGCGTCCGAGTGTCGCCCAGGGCGTGCGGTCATGGTGTCCGGCGACCTCAACACCTCGGTCGACGCCTTCACCGCGACGCGCCGACTCGGGTCGTGCACCGATGCAGCGTCGGAAGTCGATGCAGCCGGGATCGGTACCTGGCCGACGTCGCTGCCACCCGTCCTCGGCATGCCGCTCGATCACACGCTCGTCACCTCGTCCACAGGCCACGCGGCGAGCTGGACCGTGATCCGCAGCGAAGACCGTTCCGGAGCCCTACACCGTCCGACGCTGACGACCATCGCCCCGGCATGACGGTCCAGGCGAGACTATGACCGTGCTGGAACTCGTCCGACCCCGAACCGACCTGCGCGAGCAGTGGCTAGCCGCTCACCGCGAGTGGGGTCCGGGCCTGCACGAGGACGGCTTCGGGATCGCGGCCGAGGACGACGTCGACTCGGAGCAGGGGTTCCGCCGCTGGGTCGACCTGCTCCGGCGCGACCCGACCGCGACGTGGTGGATCGTCGACGGCGACACGGTCGTGGGAGGCATCGCGCTGCGCGCCGCCCACGACCCTCGTGTCCAGCGCGACGGCCACCTGGGCTACGGCATCCGTCCGTCGGCGCGTGGTCGTGGCGTGGCCTCGTGGGCCGTGCGGCAGGTGCTCGTCCGCGCAGCGTCGCTCGGGATCGACCCCGTCGTCGCGGTGTGCCTCGCCGACAACGCCGGCTCGGTCGCCGTGCTCGAGCGCTTCGCCTCGGCGTGGACGGCATCCGACCGACATGACGGCGTCGCGGTCCGCCGGTTCGGACTCATCGCCACGGGCGCTGGTCCGCTGCAACCGGTGAACCCGGCGGACGTCGACGAGCTGCGGGCCTTCCTGCAGCTGGCGGACCTGACCATCGCGGGACTCGACGACCCGGGCCTGCGTGTGTGGGTCGAGCACGGAACCGACGGCGCGATCACGGGCAGCACCGGCTTCGAACGGAGCGCCGATGGCCAGCACGTGCTCGTGCGGAGCGTCGCGGTCGCCGAGGACGCACGTGCCGCCGGCGCGGGAACACGGCTGGCACGGTTCGCCCTCGCCGAGGCCGCCCGGAGTGGGGCGGAACGCGCGTGGCTCTTCTCGCGCCGGTCGGGTCCGTTCTGGAAGTCGCTCGGGTTCGTGCCCGCCGACCGCGACGAACTGGCGTCGAGGCTGGCTGACACGCAGCAGGTGCGGCTGTTCGCGGAGACCGGGCAGCTGGATCGGGAGATCGCGTGGACGATGCCGCTGACGGAGACCCCGTGCTGACCGTCGGGGCGGTACGCCGCGCGCTGTCCAGGCGCGGATCGTTCCGTCGCGGCAAGGACAGCGCCCGGGCGGTGGAGCTCGGCGCACGGTGGGACGCTGCCTGGCACGTCCCGCCGCTTGGACACCTCCTGCGTCAGCGCCACGAGGACCGCTGGTTCCGAGTGTGGAGCCTGCCCGACGGCAAGCGGTACGCCGACACCGCGGACGAACACGCCGAGGTGCTCCGCCGGCACCGCACGGTCCTGGAGGCGCTGCTGCCCCCAGGCGGATCGGCCACCGTCATCGCCGCGGACTTCGGCGCAGAGGACATCGAGAGCGGCTGGACACGGTCGGCCTTGCCGGACCGCTGGCCGTGGCGCAGGTCCGATGACCACTGGGGGCTCGACGAGGATGACGACGTGCGTCGGTACTTGTGGGTGCAGGACATGCCGTCGGTCGACGCGCTCACCGAACTGCTGGTGGCAGCGGCTGACGACCGTGCGCAGTTCGTGGCGACCGGTCCGGACGCCACGTGGGTGTACTGCCCGTACGACGGCGGTGCCGACGTGATCGTGGCCGACTCGTCGATGCGTGACCGGCTGGCCGCGCGGTTCCGGAGCTGGGCGCCCTCCACGGCGCAGGGCCTGTAGGCCGGCAGCCAGCCGGACAGGTGCCCACCCACCGGAGCCGAGCCGGGCCTCCTTTCCGACGGCGCGTCAGCGCAGCCAGCGGTACTCGTACTCCGGGCGGCCGGGGCCGCTGTGCCGGACGTCCTTGTCGGCCTGCCCGGCGGTGATCAGGTGCTCGAGGTACCGCCGCGCCGTCACGCGCGACGTGCCCGTCGCGTCCGCCACCTCGGTCGCCGAGACGCCAGCGGCGGACGCCATCAGCACCGCCTGCACGGCCTCGAGGGTCTCGCGCGCGATCCCCTTCGCCAGCTCCGACGGCACGGACGAGCGCAGGCTGCCCAGGCGCTGGTCGATGTCGGCCTGCGACAGTGACCGGCGGTCCTCGAAGCCGCGCCGGAACTCGCGGTAGGTCGTCAACCGCTCGGCGAAGGTGCGGTAGCTGAACGGCTTGACCAGGTACTGCACGATGCCCAACGCGATCGCGTTCTTCACGCCCCGTGCGTCGTGCGCGGCGGTCACCGCGATCACGTCGACGGCGGACCCGGCGGTCCGCAGGGCGCGGACGAGCTGGAGGCCGTGGGCATCGGGCAGGGTGAAGTCCAGCAACACGAGATCCGGCTGTTCGGCCTGCACCGCCGCCAGCATGGCACGTCCGGTGGCCGCGGACCCGACCACGGTGAACCCCTCGAGTCGCGCCACGTAGGCGGCGTGCGCCTCGGCCGTGAGCGGCTCGTCCTCGACGATGAGCACGCGGATCGTCTCGGTCATGCGGGCACCTGCTTCGCCGCGACGTCGACCACGAAGCTGCTGCCCGTGGGGCCGGTGACGACGGTGATGTCGCCGCCGATCCGGGTGACCGTCGCGCGCACCAGGTCGAGACCGATCCCCCGGCCCTCCGGGCCCGCCGGCTTGGTCGACCAACCGCGTTCGTACGCCGTGTCGACGTCGTCGATGCCCGGGCCGTTGTCTGCGACCGTGAGCCGGGTGCCGCCGTCCGTCGTCGTCGCCACCGTGACGGTGACGCGCGAGCCGGGGCGGCCCCCTGTCGGCAGGTGCTGCTGATCGGTGACGGCGTCGAGGGCGTTGTCGATGAGGTTGCCGACCACGGTGATGAAGTCCGCCGCGGCGATCGGCAGCGCGCCGTGCAGGGCGGTCGTGTCGATCGCCAGGTCGACCCCGCGCTCGTGCGCCTGGGCGCGCTTGCCGTGCAGGACCGCGACGACGACGTCGGCGGTGGTGACGTCGTCGATGTGGGAGCCGGCGTGGGGGCGCTCGTCCACGTGGGCGTCGGTGTGGTCGCGTGCTTTCGCGTCCGCGCGGGGGTCGGTGTCGCCGTTCCGGTCGATCTCGTCGGACGCGAACCGGATCGCCTCGTCCACACGTCCGAGCTCCATGAGCGCCACGACGGCGTGCATCCGGTTGGCGAACTCGTGCGTCTGCGACCGCAGGGCGTCGGTGAGGGTCCGTGTGGCGGCGAGCTCGCCGGACAGGTGCAGCAGCTCGGTGTGGTCGCGGATCGTCGCCACCGTGCCGATCGGTCGGGCGGACCCGCGCGCGAACGCCATCTCCTGGTTGACCACGAGCACGCGGTCCGTCGACACGTGGGTCTCGTCGACGGCACGGTCGCCGGAACCGAGGACGTCGCGGAGCCCCTCGGGGACGTCGAGCGAGGCGGCCGGGATCGGCTGCTGGGGATCGGCGGGCTCCGGCAGGTGCAGCAGCTCGGCGGCCCGGTCGTTGTACAGCACGACCTGGCCGGCTCGGTCGATCACGACGAGTCCCTCGTGGACGGAGTGCAACACGCCCTCGTACGACGCGAACACCCGGGCGAGTTCTTCGGGGCCACGTCCCGCGGTCACCCGGTTGAGGTACCGGCTGAGCAGCCACGAGAACAGCGCCGACACCGCGACGATCGCCAGGGCCAGGGCGATCACGGACACCAGACGGGGCACCAGCGCGGCGCCGATGTTCGCGACCGTGACCCCGGCCGCGACCAGCCCGACCACCCGGCCGTCCGAGTCGGTGATCGGTGTCACCGCGCGGACCGAGGGCCCGAGCGTGCCGGCGAACGTCTCGGTGAAGGTCCGACCCGCAAGCGCGGGTGCGATCGTTCCCTGGAACGGCCGACCGATCTCGGAGCGGTCCGGGTGCGTGTACCGGGTGCGGTCCGGCGCCATGATCGTGATGAAGTCCGTGTGCGTCGTCCGCATCAGGTCGAGCGCGTAGGGCTCGAGCCGGGCGGACGGGTCGCTGCCCTCGACCTGGTCGACCACGAACGGGTTGCGGGCGATCGCGACCGCGACGACGGTGGACCGGTCGGCAGCATCCGCCGCGAGGTCCGCGCGGGCCGAGTGCCAGCTCCAGGCCCCGCCGACCGCCACCCCGACGACGACGAACAGCAGTTGCAGCGCGAAGAGCCGTCTGGCGATGCTCCATCGTCTCGGTGCCACTGTGCGACCCTCCTCGCTCCGTTGCGGGACCACCATCCTCGTGCATGACGGACGTTCCTGCTGCGATCCGTGAACGCAATGAACGCAAGTCACGGAACAGGACCGATCCGCGCGAAGGTGGGCGCGCTCCCGAAGAGCACGAGCCGACCGGAGCGACGCAGCCCCGGTCCTGACGACAAGGAAGTCTCATGGCATCGATGCACTCGTCCCCCGCACGGCCCGGTCGGCGCCGCCGGCTGGACCGCTCGCACTGGCTGTACATCGCCGTCATCGTGGCGGTCGCTGCCGGCATCGTCGTGGGACTCACCGCGCCGACGTTCGCCGTCGGGCTCAAGCCCATCGGCGACGGCTTCATCGCGCTGATCAAGATGATGATCGCGCCGGTGATCTTCTGCACGATCGTGCTCGGCGTCGGCTCGATCGCCAAGGCAGCGACGGTCGGCAAGGTCGGCGGCCTCGCGCTCGGGTACTTCGTCGTGATGTCGACCTTCGCGCTCGCGATCGGGCTGGTCGTCGGCAACCTCATCCACCCCGGCGACCACCTGGAGATGTCGAACGCGCAGTACGAGCTGCCGGCCGGCACGAGCGAGGACGCGTCCTCGACGAGCGGCTTCCTGCTCGGGATCATCCCCGCGACGCTGGTGTCCTCGCTGACCAGCGGCAGCATCCTGCAGACACTGTTCGTCGCGCTGCTGGTCGGGTTCGCGCTCCAGGCGATGGGTCCCAAGGCTGCACCGATCCTGACCGGTGTGCGCCACCTGCAGGCGCTGGTGTTCCGCATCCTGGCGATGGTGATGTGGGTCGCTCCGGTCGGTGCGTTCGGCGCGATCGCGGCCGTGGTCGGCGCCACCGGGGTCTCGGCCCTCGTCGCCCTCGGCACGCTGATGATCGCTTTCTACATCACCTGCATCGTGTTCGTCGTCGGGGTGCTCGGCACGCTGCTGCGGGTCGTCACCGGCGTGAACATCTTCCGGCTCATGAAGTACCTGGGCCGCGAGTACCTGCTGATCGTGTCGACGTCCTCGAGCGAGGTCAGCCTGCCCCGGCTCATCGCGAAGATGGAGCACCTGGGCGTCTCGAAGCCCGTCGTCGGCGTCACCGTCCCGACCGGCTACTCGTTCAACCTCGACGGCACGGCCATCTACCTGACGATGTCCTCGCTGTTCATCGCGAACGCCCTCGGCACACCGCTGAACATCCCCGAGCAGATCTCGCTGCTGGTCTTCATGATCATCGCCTCGAAGGGTGCCGCCGGCGTCACCGGGGCCGGACTCGCGACCTTGGCCGGCGGCCTGCAGGCGCACCGCCCGGACCTGGTCAACGGCGTCGGCCTGATCGTCGGCATCGACCGGTTCATGTCCGAGGCACGGGCGCTGACGAACTTCACCGGCAACGCGGTCGCCACGGTGCTGGTCGGCACGTGGACCCGGCAGATCGACAAGGACCAGGTCGAGCGCGTGCTGTCCGGGACGGCACCGTTCGACGAGCGCACCATGTCGGCCGACGACCACGGCACACCGACCGACACCGAGTCCACCCCCGGTGCTGCCGGAGAACGGATCTCGACCGAGGCCGTCCGCACCATCGTCGACCCGGAGCACTCGTCCGCCGCGGCCGACCGCCGCTGACCGGCTCGGTGACCGCGGCCGGCTCCGCGCACCGGGTGCCCGTCACGAGCGGCAGCTGACACCGCGCGGACGCCGCGTGCGGGGATCGTCCTGCACCGGGCGTCGCACTGGACGGACGGTGTTCGATGGGCCGCATGCTGTCCCTGACCTACTCCAGCGTCGCCACGAGCACCCTCGAACCCGCCGACCTGACCGCGCTGCTCACGCAGAGCCGTGCGTCGAACGAGCACACCGGCATCACCGGCATGCTGCTGTTCCGGAACGGCTACTTCCTGCAGGTGCTCGAGGGGCCTGACGCCCAGGTCCGGCAGAAGATGCGCACCATCCGCGACGACCCCCGGCACACCAAGGTCACCGTGCTGCTGGAGGAGGTCATCCAGGACCGAGAGTTCCCAGAGTGGACGATGGGCTTCCCGTCCGAGCAGGAGCTCGAGGACGTGCCGGGGTACCGCGCGACGTTCGACGACCTCGATGCGCACGACGGCGACGCGATGTCCGCGGTTCCCGCGGTCCGTCAGCTGGTGCGCTGGTTCCGCCAGCGCGCCGCCTGACCCGACCGCCCTCAGGCGCTGAGCCACACCGCGCGGACGCGGTCCAGCTGTTGGTCGACGCTGAGGGCCCCGACGTCGAGCACCACGTCGACGGGCGGCGGCGCAGCCGTCATCCGGTGCAGCAGCGTGAACTCGTCGTCCGTCAGGTACACCGGCCTGGTCGCCGCACGCTCGCGGGCAGCGTCGAGCGTGATGGCCAAGTGGACGACGAGGCACCCCGGCAGAGCGCTCCGGTAGCGCGGGAGCGTTGCATGCGTCACGACGTCCGCCACCACGACGTCGAACCCGTCCCTGAGCAGGTTCCGCGCGACGGCGCTGACGTTCTCCGTCGCCAGCAGGTGCTGCGCGCGGCCCTCGTCCCCGGACCAGAGCGGCGCATCGCCCGCGACGACGAACTGTCGCACGTCGTCGGCGTCGATGAACGCGGCGCGCTCACGTTCGAGGGCCAGGGCACTCCCGCAGGTCGTCTTCCCGACGGCGGGACCCCCGGTCAGGATCAACGGTCGCATCGCGTCGAGTCCTTCCGTGGCGTCGAGGACGGCGGTACCGTCCTCAGCATGGACTGCTTCGCGAGCTGGCGCACCCGCCGCTGAGGGAACGGCCGTCCCGGCCGCACACCCTCCCCACGACCCCGCCGGGAGGACTCCTTCAGCATGCTCACGAAAGGCACACCCCCATGCACGTCCGCGACAGCACGACGTCCGATCTGCCAGCGCTCGTCGACCTGACGATCGAGGTCTTCCGGCCGCTCTTCACGGGATCGCTCCTGGAACTCCGTCCCGAGGTCACCCGGCACGACCACGGGCAGTGGGAGGACGACTACCGGGCGGAGGTCCCGTCCCTGCTCGACCCCGAACACGAGCGCTTCATCACGCTCGCCGAGGTCGACGGTCGCATCGCCGGGTTCGTCGGATGGGACGTCATCGACAGCACCTCCGGGCGATTCGAGATGGTCGCCGTCCATCCCGCAGCTCGGCGCACCGGTGTGGCACGGACGCTGTGCGCGACCGTCATCGACCGCCTGCAGGAGCGCGGCGTCGAGGTCGTCCACATCGGCACCGGTGGCGACGACTTCCACGCACCGGCCCGAGCGCTCTACGAGTCGCTCGGGTTCACGGCGCTGCCGACGGTCGACTACGCGCGCGCACTGTCGGGGTCCGGCAGCGGCCGCTGACCGCGACCAGCTGACGGACAGGAGGCGCGGTGCCAGCTGGCACCGGTCCTCCTGTCCGGTGGTCAGCGCGACCCGATCACCGGTCGCGTTCGATACGGACCGAGAACGTGCCCTGCTGGTCCGCGACCAGGTCGGTGGGGCCGTCGAAGGTGCCGATCCGGATGATGCCGGGGAACGCTCCGACGTCGCCGTTGTAGAGCACCAGGTCGGCCTGGGGTGCGTAGTAGCCGATGTCGCCCGGCTCGGGATCCCCGCGCTCGGGGGCACCGGTCGTGTCGAGCGGGGTGTCGAGGTGGCTGGTCTTCTCGAGGTCGTCGTGGGGGCCGAACCGCAGGGTCACCGGCAGTCGCGAGACCAGGTCGCGCGCGGTCGGGTTGTCGGCCAGCGTGCCGGTGGTGGTCGTGCCGCCGATCGTCAGGCGGATCGGGGTGGTGCCTCCTGGCTCGGGAGCCGCGCTGCCGCTCCGTGACGCGCTCGAGGACGGCGCACCGGTGGCGGGATCACTCGGCGACGAACCGCTCGCGGTCGAGCACCCGGCGACAGCGATCGATGCGGCGGCCACGGACAGGGCGGACAGGGTCCGAGCGTGACGGGAAGGGGTCATGCGTCCACGGTAGGAGTGCGCCAGCGGGTGCTGGGGTTCCCCGTCGTGGCACCCTTCCGGACCCGCATCGGGCCTACGGTCGGTGGCATGACGAACAACCCAGAGGTCCGCGACTTCCTGACGTCGCGTCGCGCCCGGGTGCGACCGGAACAGGTCGACCTGCCCGGCGGCCCCGGACGACGCGTGCCGGGGCTGCGTCGCGGCGAGGTCGCGATGCTCGCCGGTGTCAGCGTGGAGTACTACGCCCGCATCGAGCGCGGCGAACTGGGCGGGGTCACGGACGTCGTCCTCGAGGCGATCGCCGCAGCGCTGCGGTTCGACGAGTCCGAACGCGCGCACCTGTTCGACCTGGCTCGGACGGCGAACAGCTCGCCGGTCCGCCAGCGTCGTGCGGCGTCCGGTGCTGCTGCCCTGCGCCCGTCGATGCGGTTCGTCGTGGACGCGATCACCGACGCCGTCGCCTTCGTGCAGAACGGCCGGCTGGACATCGTCGCCGCGAACCCGCTGTGCCGGGCGCTGTACGCGGACGTGTTCGCGGCCGAACCGGACCAGCCGAACTTCGCGCGCTTCAACTTCCTGCACCAGGACCGTTCGCGCCGCTTCTACACGGACTGGGACGGCGCTGCCGACACCTCGGTCGCGATGCTGCGGACTGCGTCGGGGCAGAACCCGCACGACAAGGGGTTGCAGGAGCTGATCGGTGAGCTCAGCACCCGCAGCGACGACTTCCGGGCGAAGTGGGCCAAGCACGACGTCCGGCTGCACGGCTCCGGGCTGAAGACGTTCCGGCACCCGCTGGTCGGCGACGTCGAGCTGTCCTTCGAGAACCTGGCGCCGATCGAGGGTGCCGGTCTGAACCTGCTCGTGTACACCGCCGAGCCGGGATCGCGGAACGCCGAGGCCCTGCAGCTGCTGGCGAACTGGAGTCGGACCGAGGCCGTCACCGGGGCGCAGTCGTGACGCGGCTGCCGTTCCTGGTCTACGTCCTGGCGCTCGGCACGTTCCTGATGATCACGTCGGAGTTCGTCGTGGCTGGGATCCTGCCCGAGATCGCCGGCGACCTGCGGATCTCGTTGGCGCACACCGGTCTGCTGATCACGGTGTTCGCCGTCGGGATGATCGTCGGCAGTCCGACGATGACGCTGCTGACCCTGCGGATGCCGAAGCGCCTGACGCTCGTGCTCGCCCTGGTGGTGTTCGTCATCGGCCACGTCGTCGTCGCGACCGGGTCGCACTTCGGCACGCTGCTCGCCGCCCGGTTCCTGACGGCACTGGCTGCCGGGGCGTTCTGGGCGGTCTCCGCCGTGGTGGCCTCGGACGCCGCCGGCCCTGGGCTCGGTTCACGCGCTCAGGGGATCGTCGGAGCGGGCGGGTCGCTCGGCACCGTCATCGGCGTGCCGGTCGGCGCGGTGCTCGCGCAGCTGCTCGGGTGGCGCGGGACGTTCTGGGCCATCGCCGCAGCCGCCGTCGTGGCTGCGGTGCTGGTCGCCCGGTTCGTGCCGCACAGCCGCGTGACGGGCACGGTGTCGATCCGTGGGCAGTTCGCCGGGCTGCGGTCGGGGCGGTTGTGGCTCGTGCTGGCCGCCTGCGCGACGACGTCCGGTGGTGTGGTGGCGGCCTACTCGTACATCGCGCCGCTGCTCACCGACCAGGCCGGAGTCACCTCGGCCGCCGTACCGCTCGTCCTCACCGGCTTCGGTGTCGGCTCCTTCGTCGGCACAGTGCTCGGCGGCCGGCTGGGCGACCGGCACCCGCACCTGGTGACCGTCATCACGCCTGCGGTCAGCACGGTGCTGCTGCTGGGCATCGGGACCGTGTCCGGGCTGCCGTGGGTGACGACGGCGCTCATGGTCGTGCTCGGGCTGTTCGGCCTCAGCGCGAACGGCGTGCTCATCCACCTGGCGGTCCGCGCTGCCGGGTCAGCCGCGACGCTCGGGTCGGCGTTCACGGTGTCGTCGTTCAACCTCGGCACCGCGGTGGGCACCGCGATCGCCGGCGCGACGCTCGGCGCACTCGGGGTCGCGGGGCCGGCGCTCATCGGCGCGGTGATCGTGGCGCTGACCGTCGTGCCGACGCTCGTGCTGGCACGGGTCGCGCTGCGGGACAGCCGTGGTGCCGCCGCTGGCGAGCCGGCGCAGGACACGATCGACGCCCGGGCCTGACGTCAGGTCGCGTGGTCCTCGAGCGTGACCCACTCCTCGTCGCGGACGTACCCGAGCGTGTCGCCCGCAGCCAGGATCGCGGCGTTGTCCATCGATCCTCCCGTGCGGAACCGGACCACGCCGTCGTCCAGGAGCGCAAGCAGTGACGCCGCCTTGACGGCCGTCCCCAGGCCCCGCCCGCGCCAGTCGCGATGCACCACCGTGAAGTCCGTTTCAGCCCGCCGACGCGTCTGATCGACGTCGACGTCGACGTACGTCATCGCGACGAGCTCGCCGTCCGCCTCGACGGCGCCGAACGCCCGCCGGGAGGCCGACGGCGTCGCACTCCGCTGGTCGAGCGGCGTGTGCTGGGTCGCCACGCTGCCGGGGTAGTCCCCGATCGTCGCGCGGTCGAGCCGGAGCACGGCGTCGACGTCTGCCGGCCCGAGCTCGCGGACGGTGCAGACCGCGTCGGCGACGAGCTGTCGGAATCGCGGGCGGTCGATGCGCGCCGCATCCAGGTGCGCGCCGAACGACCGCGCGACCACGACCCACCCCTGTGACTCCCGCGTGATGTGTTCCACGCTCTGCGCCGGCACCACGATCGTCTCCCCCATCCCACGATCCTCGCACGCGGTCCGCCGTCGCCGTCCCCTGCACCGAGACGACCGGAACGGCTTCGCTACCGTGGCGGGATGACCGTGCAGCTCACCCGGATGGACCCGGCCGGCGCGGACCGGCACGCGCTGGTCGCGTTCCTGACGACCGAGGAGTTCCCGTTCCACGTCCGGCGCACGATCAGCGTCGAGGATGCCCAGCGGGCGATCGACGACGGTGCCTGGCGCGACGACGACCACGACTCGTTCTGGCTCGACTCCGACGAGCACGGCCGGTTCGGTGTGGTCCGGTTGGAGGACCTCGCCGACCCCGTGCCGCTGTTCGACCTGCGCATCTCGGGCACGCATCGTGGCCGCGGTCTCGGGGTGCCCGCGCTCCGAGCGACCACCGACCACGTGTTCCGGACCATGGTCGACGCGGAGCGGTTCGAGGGGCAGACGCGCGAGGACAACACCGCGATGCGGCGCACGTTCCTCGGCGCCGGGTGGGTGAAGGAGGCGCACTACCGAGCGGGATGGCCGGTCGAGGGCGGTCCCGCGCTCGCCTCGGTCGGGTACGGCATGCTCCGCGCGGACTGGGAGTCCGGCACGACGACCCCGGTGCCGTGGGACGACGACCCGATCACCGGTGGTCGCGGCACTCGCTGATCCGGGTCCGCCGAGGGACGATCACTTGACGACTGGTTGTCAGGATCCGCCGCGGTCCGACATCCCCAAGTGAGCACATCTCGTCTCGATCACCGGAGGGCCGCCATGCACCGCACCACTCGCACACTGACCGCACTGTCCGCCGTGGCGCTGCTCGCGGCGTTGGCCGGCTGCGCCACGACGACCGCGGCAGTCTCCGGACCGACCGCCTCCAACGCCGACAGCGCGACCCCGACGGCGACCGCGGCGGCAGACCCGGTGACGGCGCGCCCCAGCACGCCGCCGACCCCGACTCCCGTGTCCGCACCGACGCCGACTGCGGCACCGGCGGCCCCGGCCGCTGTCCCGACGCTCGCGCAGCACGTCTACCAGGAGTGCAGCAAGGGCGCAGAGGACGCCGGTGTCACGCTGACCTTCACGGCGAACCCCTCCGGGTACACGGCAGCAGACGGCCACTACCAGCTCGTCTACCCGTTCACGTTCAACGACGGGCACACCGATCCGTGGGCGATCTACAACTGCGGGCTCACCGACGACACGGCGCAGTCCACGTTCCTGGGCGGCGGGCTCTCCGACAGTCACTGACGTGGACGCGACGGACGGGAGGCGCGGGGGCCGCGGGGCCCGCGCCCCCCCGCCCGTCCGTCGCATCACCGGGTCAGAGCATCGCCCGGCGTCAGAACGACGCGAGCGCGCTCGTCCTGAGCTGGTGCACGCCGGTGGACGCGCACGCCTCGAACGTGGACCCCGACGCGCCGACGAACAGCGCCTGGCGCGACCCCGGCGGGATGACACGGAAGCCGTCGATCACGCGCGGCTCGCAGGTGGCGGAGTCCCAGTTGCCGGCGTGCGCGACGGTGACGATCGCCTGCACCTCGCCACCCGGGCGGAGCGTCTGCGTGGTGTGGGGCGTCGATCGGTCCAGGGTGGCCGCAGTGCCGATCTGGGTGCCGTTGCCGCCGCCGACGAACGAGATCCCGGGCCACCCCTGCAGGGTGCAGGTCGCGGTCGAGGTGTTGTGCAGGATGATCGCGACGGGCTGCGCACCCGCCGTCGCCGGGCCGCCGTCGGCGACGGAGCCGGACAGCTGCGACGTGGCGCACCGCCCGGTGGTCGAGGACCCGCCGGACGACGAGCCGCCCTGGGCGCTGGACGACGTCGAGCCCCGCGTCGCCGTCGTCGGCGCTGCCGCAGTTGAATGGCCGGCCGTCGGGGTGGCAGTGGGAGTGCGGGTCGGCGTGCTCGCTGCGGTGGTGGCGGTTGCGGGCGGTGTGGTCGTCGGCTGCGCGCCGGCATCGGCGCCGGAGCACCCGGTCAGCAAGACCGTCAGGGCGGCGACACCGATGGCCGGCAGGATCATGCGCGTTCGCTTCGTGGTCATGCTCCGACCCTGCCGGGTGGGCGTGGCGCGACCGCGGCAGCCGTGTGTCAGTCCGGTGGCAGGACAAACAGGAAGTCCGGGTCAGCTGCGCTTGGCAGTCGCGAACCGCTGCTGGTACGTGGTCGGCGGGACACCGACGCGCGCGACGAAGATCCGTCGGAGCGTCTCGGGATTGCCGAAGCCGGACCGTTGTGCCGTCTCGGTGACCGAGTACCCAGAGGCCAAGGCGGCCTTCGCGGCGTCCAGGCGGATGCTCTCGACGAACTTCGACGGAGTCGTCGCAAGCTCGACGCGGAAGACCCGGTTCAGTTGGCGCACGCTCATGCTCGCCAGCTCCGCCATGATGCCGACCGAGTACTCCCGAGCAGGGTCGCTCTTCACCAGGTCGGTCACGTCACGGAGCGCGGACGAGCGCGGAGCCGGACCCTGTAACGACGCCGAGAACTGCGACTGGCCGCCGGACCGCTGCATGAACACGACGAGGGACTGCGCCACCCGCCGAGCCAGGTCGGACCCCAGGTCGTCCTCCACCATCGCCAGTGCCAGATCGATCCCCGCGGACACCCCGGCCGAGGTGTACACCTGCCCGTCACGGACGTAGATCGAATCGGGCTGCACGTCAACGTCAGGGTAGAGCGACGCGAGCAGCTGCGTGTGTCGCCAGTGGGTCGTCGCCCGCCGTCCGTGCAACAGTCCGGCTGCCCCCAGGACGAATGCACCCGTGCAGATCGAGGCCAAGCGGTCCGTCGTCTCGGCGAGCAGGCGCGTCGCCTTCCGGAGCTCGTCGCTGACGGGTGCAGTCGGGAAGACGTCCCCTCCGGAGACCAGGACCGTGTCGACGCGGTCCAGGTCCGCTGCGGCCGCCGCCACCGGCAGCTCGATGCCGATCGACGTGCTGACCGGCCTGCCGTCGGGCGAGACGATCACCACGTCGTACCGAGCACCGAACGCGTTCGCCTCCGCGAAGACCTCGGCAGGTCCGGAGACGTCCAGCATCTTGATGCCGTCGAAGACCAGGATCCCGACGCGGTGACGGCGGGACGTGCCGTGGTGGTCGGTCATCTCCGGACACTCCGTTCTCGCGCTGTCGTCGGCTCGTTCGGGCTGCCCGGTCTGTGCAGCAGGAGGGTCATCCTCGCACGCCCGCCCGACCACGTGGTCGTCACGGCACTCTCGCGGCGGCGGTCAGTCGGCCCAGGCGGAGTTCGTGATGACGTCCACGAAGTCGACGTGGCGGAAGCCGCTGTCGAAGTACTCGAGGACGTCGGCGTTCACGGTGCCGAAGGTCGTGTCCGGGCGGTGCTGGAAACCGTCGTTGAAGGCCGAAAGGATCTGCCGCTTGAAGTCGGGACGCGGGTGCGCAGCCGTGACTTCGTGGATGTGTGTTTCGGGGATGCGGTCGAGGTGCAGGCCGAGCACGTCTGTCTCCACGCCCGCGGTGGTCGCCGCGATCTCCGGCGCCAGGTGGTATGGCACCTCTGGAGTCGTGTGCAGGGCGATGGCCGTCCATACCGTCAACGCATCAGCGTAGCCCCGACCCTGTCGGCGGAGGAAGTCTCGCGCATGGTCGGCGCCGTCAATCTCGAAACGCTGGGTCATGTCCTGGTACTGGGGCACGAGTCCGAGGTCGTGGAAGAGCGCGGCCACGTACAGCAGCTCCGGGTCCGGAGCGATGCCGAGCGCCTCGGCCTGCAGGCTGCCGAACAGGAAGACACGGCTGGAGTGGTGGAACAACAGGTCCGGCGTGGTGTCCCGGACCAGTTGCGTGGCCTCGGCGGCGAGGGTCGAGTCCGGGATGGTGATGCCTGCGATGGTCGTGCGCATGGTGGTCCACTTCCGCTGGTGGTCTCTCCGGGCACGGTGCCGCGGTGATCGACCATGGCCACGATCGCTCGGGCGGGCCAGCGGGCGCACCAGTCGACAGGCCAGGCATCCCACACATCTGGCCATGTCCGGCCGGTGGCTCGTTCCCGACGGTTGTGGGCCGGATTTGCGGGGCGGGGTCGGCCGTCGTTCGTGACCCTGAACCTGGTCGCCCACGACCCGGATGGTCAGACGGACTCCGACACGCCACGTTGCACATCGCCGTCGGCCGGACACAAACAGGTGAACGACCGAAAGGAACCCCCCTTGGCCCCCGATTTCACAGCGCTCTACCGTGAGCACTACCCGGCCGTCCTGCGCTTCGTCAGGCGTCGGGCAGCGCTCGCCGAAGTCGACGACATCGTCGCCGTGACGTTCACGACCGCTTGGCGCAAGCAGGACGAACTGGCCGTCGCGCCGCTCCCTTGGCTCTACCGGACCGCTCGCAACACGATGCTCAACGCAGCGCGTGCAGCAGGACGACGCTCAGCACTGCACGTGCAGCTCGCGCAGGACGCGGCGATCGACGTCGTCCGCGACCCGGCGGTACTCCTCGGCGAACGGCAGCGTCTGACGGAGGCCTGGCGTCACCTCGATCCGCTCGATCGTGAGGTCCTGGCGCTGCAGGCGTGGGAGGGCATGACCGCCGCACAGTCGGCAGCCGTCATCGGCATCTCCCGCGCCGCGTGCTCGATGCGCTCGTCTCGGGCACGCCGGCGGCTGGCGACCCTGCTCGCCGCCGCGGATGCGGACGCGTCTGGCTCTCAGCGCCCGACCGACCGTCCGGCACCGACCAGCAACCATTCCACGTCCACATCCACATCCACATCCACCGCCACGAACGGAGCCGACACCCATGTCTGACGTCCTCGAGACCCTGCGCCGCCACGACCCCGACCCGGCCAGGTCGCTCACCCCGGCGGAGGCTGACCGAGCGGAGCGACTGCTCCGCCAGATCATCGCGAGCCCGCCAGCGCTGGCCGTCACCACCCTCGGCTCGTCACGCTCCGGGCCACGTCGTGTCCGCACGTGGGTCCTCGTCGGCGCGATCACGGCGACGGCCGCGGTCGGCGGTGTCGCGATGGTGAACGGGGGGCCGCTCACGGATCTGGTGCACGTCCTGGGCGGCTCGCACACCAACCCGTCGCTCACCAGTGCGGACATCGGAAGCTGGACGCCCACGCCGTCAACTGTCCCCAGTCGGGTCGACGTGCACGGGCTTGCGTTGCAGTGCCTCGAGCGGCCCAGCGACACGACCACACCTGCGGCGACCCGCGCCGACACGACCATCACCAACGTCGAGCAGCGCGGGTCGGTGACCAGTCTCATCGCCGCGAGCAGCACCCAGGGCAGACGGGTCTGGTGCCTCGCCGACGCGTCAGGCGTGGTCACGGTCGAGCTCATCGACACGACGAAGAACCCCCTTCCGGCAATCAGTGCTGACCGGGTCGAGCTGGAGACGTTCCAGCAACACGGCGACGACGACACCGGGACGATGAGTGCCTACGGGCAAGCGGGCTCGGACGTCACGGCGCTCACCGTGACCGTGCCCGGCCGGCCGGCCACAGCGACTGCGGTCGACGACGGCATCTGGTCGCTCTGGTGGCCGGCGTCGCGATCGGGCGCGGCGATGGACCTGCGTCAGGTGCAGCTGCGCTGGACGACGAAAGACGGCGCGCGGCATGCGGGGAATGCGCAGGACCTGGTCTGGGACGCCGACCGGAAACCGGCTGACTGACGGACAGGAGGCGCGGGGCCCCCGGGCACCCCCCCCCCCCG